>CANMJD010000017.1 GCA_947498155.1 uncultured Pseudoruegeria sp. | reverse complement strand
CAGCCGGTCAGCATCCCGCACAACTTTGTTCCCAAATATCCCGGGGGAGGCGCCTTCGCGCCGGGGGCAGCGCCCCCACTTCCTAAGGCAGCCAAATGCAAAAAGGCCGCCCCAAGGGACGGCCTTTTATCAGAGAAGTTCTATGAGGTGGCTCTCGGGGAGTTGCCTTCGGCAATTCCCCTGCCGTCCTTTATGTTTGGGCAGACGCCCAAGCCATAAAGTTACTCGATGATTTTGGACACAACGC
>CANMJD010000016.1 GCA_947498155.1 uncultured Pseudoruegeria sp. | reverse complement strand
GACACCGTCACAAGCACCACAATCGGTGACTAAGCTGATCTGATCTGAAGATCACACAGATTTAAATGGCCATCCTTCGGGGTGGCCATTGTCGTTTGCGGCCCCTCTCCAGCGCGCCAATCTTTTCTATCAGTGACGCAAAAACTCTTTGAAATGGACCGAACATCTCCCCAGAGACGCCCAATTCGTGCCCCATTCAGGCGGCTATATAGGATCATACCACGGCGGACATAGGGTCTGACACGGTGAGCAAACACAACTTTATCTGATCCTTTGGAGGGACATACAATGAAACTTTTTAATGCTGTAGCACATTTCGCAAAAGAC
>CANMJD010000015.1 GCA_947498155.1 uncultured Pseudoruegeria sp. | reverse complement strand
ACCTATCTGATCCGCGCGCCCGGTGACACCGCCGTGGAACAGGCCGGCGAAGGTAATGATGCGGTGAAAGCCTATCGTTCTTACGCTCTGGAGGCCCATGTGGAAAAACTCTACATGCAGAACGTCTTTACCAAGGACGGCAATCCGGCGAACCTGAACGGCATCGGCAACGGGCTGGATAACACCATCATCGGCACCCCCTATGCCAACACGATCGTCGGCCGTGAGGGCAATGACACGCTCAAGGGGCAAGGCGGGGCGGATACTTTTGTCTTTGACCGCGCCCTGGATGAAGCCACGAACGTCGACCGGCTGATTGATTTCGGCAATGGCGATGA
>CANMJD010000014.1 GCA_947498155.1 uncultured Pseudoruegeria sp. | reverse complement strand
GGGGCAACTTAAGGTGATCCAGCCCCATATCGCCCGCACCGTTGCACAGCGCTTTGTCGCGATCCCTATGTTTTAAAGGGTTTTACGGCTTTTTCGCACGATCTTTTGCCAACCCCTTCCGTCTGTGAATAAATGCACAGGTGCTGCGCAGAGCGGATTGCTCACATTTTGGCGAAGCCTTGTGATCTGGCCTGCCCTTTTCCTTTCTGTTCGGCACCCCTAAATCAATCTCATCGCAACGACGGGCCCCAAGCCCACCGAAACTTAAACCCAAGAAAAACGGTCGTAACCCCATACGATCAAAGGAGAACTAGAAATGTTTAAAACAGTAGCAATCACCGCCATCGTCGCTTCCCTCGCCGTTCCTGCTTTCGCAGGCAACCCAAACTCCGCAGGCGCTCTGCAGCTTTCGGCGCAGGCTGGCGTCACCCCCGGCATCTATGATGCAAGCCAGCTGTCCCGCCTGATCGACGCTCAGCGCGATAGCAATCTGGAAACCGTCAACTTCATCCTGTCCCAAGGCGCTGATCTGGACACCAACACGCTGGACGGCGCCTCTGTTAACGCAGGCAAAGCTCAACTTGCCGCCGAAGCCGGTGTCGACGCATCCGACTTTACCATCGCCCAGCTGGAACGCTTGAT
>CANMJD010000013.1 GCA_947498155.1 uncultured Pseudoruegeria sp. | reverse complement strand
ATCCGCACCGGAACCGCCGTCGATCCAATCGTCGCCCCCGGCGCCAAGGATGCGGTCGTCGCCACCCTCTCCAAAGAAAGTATTGGCACCCTCATCCCCCTCCAGAAGATCATTCCAATAGGTTCCAATGATTGCGGTGGCACGCTGTTGTAGGGCCGCCAAGCTCCATGTCTCACCGCCCTGAAAAATGAATGTTTCAACACCGGTCACCCGCACCGTGGAGAACTTCGGCAGAAAAAAACCGATTTCTATGCCGTCCGGCAACACGGTCATCGTTGTGACTTCGTGATAATGGTTGGAATAAATATTCAGGGTGTCCTGCCCGCTGCCCCCTTCGATGGTAGCCAGCCCGTCGTAATAATAGATAAGATCATCTCCGACACCGGCATCCACGGTCTGGCCATCCGTCAGATGAATAACGTCGTTTTCTGTCACGGTAATCCCGGAAAGACTCGTGATATCTATGGGCTGGGAGGGGCCAAACGCATCCCCTTCTGCGATCGGATTCGCCCTTGGGTTCCGGGCATCAAACCGCTTGATATCCTGCGCCGTTTCGAAGTCAGGCAAAGCATCGCCTCCCAACACAAAGGTATGTGTCTCGATGCTGTTATTTTCCAGTAAGACACGCAGAACATAGGATGTTTTTCCTGCCCATTTGAGTGCGCCGACCTGGTAATCCACGAATACACTCGGAGAAGAATAAACCCGTCCAAAATTCGTAATTCTGATGTCCGTCACATCGGGGAAGAATAAATTGACGTTTGCAAAGTCATCCGGCAGTGAGATCCGACTGCTGAGCCCATAGCTGAAGGTGGCAGGGTTTTCGTTGAGATGGAGAAAGCTTAACGTACTCGGAGAGACCGAGACGAATGCGCCGGTTGAATCGTAATCAATTTGAAAACCGGTTAAGTTATACGTTGTCATTTTATACAATCCGGACCCAGCAGCGCGTAATAATCACCGCTATTGAAGACACCGAACCGCCCCTTTTGGGCGGGCCGTCCTAGCACTATTTTCTATTATAACGACGGGCAAGTCCCACGAGGACGGTATTCAGAAAATACTGAAATCATCCGCTTCCAGCGTGGCTTTGTTGGCCAGCGTCGCAAAGAGTGTGGCATCGGCCCCGCCGACACCATCGCCGTCATGCCAGAGCTGACCGGTGGTCTGATCATAAATGATCCGGTCATTCGC
>CANMJD010000012.1:0-2500 GCA_947498155.1 uncultured Pseudoruegeria sp. | reverse complement strand
CCGTATTGGAAGCACAATTCGACGTATTAAGTAGGGCGGAACACGTGAAATTCTGTCTGAACATCGGGGGACCACCCTCGAAGGCTAAGTACTCCTTACTGACCGATAGCGCACTAGTACCGTGAGGGAAAGGTGAAAAGCACCCCGACAAGGGGAGTGAAACAGTTCCTGAAACCGGACGCCTACAATCAGTCGGAGCCTCCTTGAGAGGTGACGGCGTACCTTTTGTATAATGGGTCATCGACTTAGTGTATCTAGCAAGCTTAAGCCGTTAGGTGTAGGCGCAGCGAAAGCGAGTCTTAATAGGGCGACTGAGTTAGATGCATTAGACCCGAAACCGAGTGATCTAGGCATGGCCAGGTTGAAGGTGCAGTAACATGCACTGGAGGACCGAACCCACATCTGTTGAAAAAGATCGGGATGAGCTGTGCCTAGGGGTGAAAGGCCAATCAAACTCGGAGATAGCTGGTTCTCTGCGAAATCTATTTAGGTAGAGCGTCGGACGAATACCCTCGGGGGTAGAGCACTGAATGGGTAATGGGGGCCTACAGCCTTACTGATCCTAATCAAACTCCGAATACCGAGGAGTACTATCCGGCAGACACACAGCGGGTGCTAACGTCCGTTGTGAAAAGGGAAACAACCCTGACCTACAGCTAAGGCCCCTAATTCATGGCTAAGTGGGAAAGCAGGTGGGACGACCAAAACAACCAGGAGGTTGGCTTAGAAGCAGCCATCCTTTAAAGATAGCGTAACAGCTCACTGGTCTAAATAAGTTGTCCTGCGGCGAAGATGTAACGGGGCTCAAGCCATGAGCCGAAGCTTAGGATGCATTTATTGCATGGTAGCAGAGCGTAGTGTGACATAGTTCCATGCGTCTTTAACCTTCCTTCCGGAAGGTCTTGGACGCAAGGAGCTTTCGATGAAGCCGGGGCGTGAGCCATCCGGTGGAGAGATCACTAGCGAGAATGATGACATGAGTAGCGACAAAGAGTGTGAGAGACACTCTCGCCGAAAGTCCAAGGGTTCCTGCTTAAAGCTAATCTGAGCAGGGTAAGCCGACCCCTAAGGCGAGGCCGAAAGGCGTAGTCGATGGGAACCAGGTTAATATTCCTGGGCCGTGGAGTGGTGACGGATCTCGAAGGTAGTTCATCCTTATCGGATTGAATGGGCTGCTGAGAGGTTCCTGGAAATAGCCCTCCTATAAGATCGTACCCTAAACCGACACAGGTGGACTGGTAGAGAATACCAAGGCGCTTGAGAGAACTATGTTGAAGGAACTCGGCAAAATACCTCCGTAAGTTCGCGAGAAGGAGGCCCGGCGTGTACGCAAGTATATTCCGGGGGCACAAACCAGGGGGTGGCGACTGTTTACTAAAAACACAGGGCTCTGCGAAGTCGTAAGACGACGTATAGGGTCTGACGCCTGCCCGGTGCCTGAAGGTTAAAAGGAGGAGTGCAAGCTCCGAATTGAAGCCCAGGTAAACGGCGGCCGTAACTATAACGGTCCTAAGGTAGCGAAATTCCTTGTCGGGTAAGTTCCGACCTGCACGAATGGCGTAACGACTTCCCCGCTGTCTCCAACATAGACTCAGCGAAATTGAATTGCCTGTCAAGATGCAGGCTTCCCGCGGTTAGACGGAAAGACCCCGTGCACCTTTACTACAGCTTCACACTGGCATCAGGCCAAGCATGTGCAGGATAGGTGGTGGGCTTTGAAGCGGAAACGCCAGTTTCCGTGGAGCCTCCCTTGAGATACCACCCTTGCTTTGCTTGATGTCTAACCGCGGTCCGTTATCCGGATCCGGGACCCTGTGTGGCGGGTAGTTTGACTGGGGCGGTCGCCTCCCAAAGCGTAACGGAGGCGCGCGAAGGTTGGCTCAGAGCGGTCGGAAATCGCTCGTTGAGTGCAATGGCAGAAGCCAGCCTGACTGCGAGACTGACAAGTCGAGCAGAGTCGAAAGACGGCCATAGTGATCCGGTGGTCCCGAGTGGAAGGGCCATCGCTCAACGGATAAAAGGTACGCCGGGGATAACAGGCTGATGGTGCCCAAGAGTCCATATCGACGGCACCGTTTGGCACCTCGATGTCGGCTCATCTCATCCTGGGGCTGGAGCAGGTCCCAAGGGTACGGCTGTTCGCCGTTTAAAGAGGTACGTGAGCTGGGTTTAGAACGTCGTGAGACAGTTCGGTCCCTATCTGCCGTGGGTGTAGGAGATTTGAGAAGAGTTGCCCCTAGTACGAGAGGACCGGGGTGAACGATCCACTGGTGGACCAGTTGTTATGCCAATAGCAGTGCTGGGTAGCTATGATCGGAAAGGATAACCGCTGAAGGCATCTAAGCGGGAAGCCCCCTTCAAAACAAGATCTCCCTGAGGGCCGAGGTAGACCACCTCGTCGATAGGCCAGAGATGTAAGCGCAGCAATGCGTTCAGTTGACTGGTACTAATTGCCCGATAGGCTTGATTTGATCCAGTAATAGTCAGACATGACACTTAC
>CANMJD010000011.1 GCA_947498155.1 uncultured Pseudoruegeria sp. | reverse complement strand
ACCCGACCCCAAGGCAAAGCAACAACAGCCCGAACTCCGCCTTATCCGCCCCGACGTTGTTCTTGAAAAACGGAAACAGCGGGGCGCAGCAGGCCATGGTGAACCCGGCAACAAAAAACGACAGCCGCGTGGCAAGGCGGGCGGCGGCGGTGGTGGCATAATCCATGGGTGTGTTTTGCTCCATCAGCAGGAAATCACGGTGCAACCGGCCTTACTCAGGGCGCGGGATTGGGCAGCAGAGGCATCGCTGATCACCGTATCTATGGCCGAAAGCGGCAGGGTCTGGTGGCGCGCACGCCGCCCGATCTTGCGCTGATCGGTCAAAACAATCGTGCGGGCGGCGGCCTTGTGCATGGCCTGTTTGGTTCTGGATTCATCGGCATCATCCGAGCTTAGCCCGAATGTCGCCTCAAGCCCGCAAGCCCCCAGAATGGCAATATCGGCGGCCAGCTGGCCAAGACGGTCTTGGGTCATCTCACCGGTGGCAATCCCGCCCTGCGCCCGCAGGCTGCCACCAATCAGATACACCGCGATCCCGTGGTTCTGGCAGGCAATCGCAACCCAGGGCGAGGGGGTCATCACCAACCGATCAGCACAAAACGGCAATTGCTCAATCAGCGCCAAAGTGCTGGTGCCGCCATCAATCATCAGGGTTTTTGCATCGCCAATGTCCGCTATGGCGGCGCTGATCAGCGCGGGCGAAAGCGGGGTTTTACTGCTGAGCCGCTCTTGCAGCGGGGCGGCAGGTTCGGCCATCGGCACCGCGCCACCGCGCACACGGTGGGCAATGCCTGCGGCGGCAAGCGCAAGAATATCGCGTCGGATGGTATCCAGCGACACACCAAATTCCTGCGCCATCTCGGTGGCGACGATATGGTGCCCGCGGCGCAGCCGGTCGGCCAAAGCGCGCTGTCGGGTGTCGGGAATGTTCAAGTCCATCAAGAATCCTGCATAAAGCTGCAAGATCATGCATAAAGCTGCATAAACACGCGGTCAAGGGGGCACGCAGAGCCTATAGGAACAGCGGGCGAGGCAGCCGCATTCCGGCCGCTCCGCCCGCATTCAACCACCTAAGCCGGCTGGCTTTTGCGCGGGGCAAGCGTGCCAGTGGCCAGCAAAGCCCCCAGCAGGATCATGGCAAATCCGATCCAAGTGCTGCCCGCAATAGCGTCCTGCATGACAAATGTCCCCAGAACGACGGCAGCAATCGGGATGAAAAACGCCAGATTCGAAGTATTCGCCGGACCGGCATTGCGCACCAGCCAGAACATCAAAAGCACCGGCGCGGCGGTGCTGGCGATGGCAACCGCCAGAACACAGGCCCAGATCAGCGGCGACATCTTCAGGCTGATCGCCGGATCAAACCCCACCGCCAGCGGCACAAGGATCACGCTGCCCATGATCAATTGTCCGGCGGTCATCACCAGCGGTGAAATACCGGTCTGGCGACGGGCATAGATATTGCCGATCGCATAACAAAACGCCGCCAACAAGGTCACCAGCGCTCCGGCCAACTGCTCGGCCAACCCGCCAGAAACACTTGGCCCCACGGCGGCCAGCACACCGGCAAAAGCAATCGCCACACCAATGATGCGCGAAAGGTTTAGCTCGGTATCTCGGGTGACAAAGGGAACAATCACGATGGTAAAAATCGGAATCGTGGCAAAGAGGATACCGCCAAGGCTACTGGAAATTCGGGTCTGCCCCCAAGCGATGGCGAAATAGGGGATCGCGGCGGTCAGGATGCCCAGCACCAGCAACGGCCCCCATTGGCGCCCCAAAGCAGGCAGCCGGTTGCCCGTGGCCAGCAGCACGCCCCCCATAAAAACCGCAGCAATACCGACGCGCAGCGCCGAGAGCGTCAGCGGCGGAATGACGGCAACCGCGATATTCAGAAACAGGAAAGAAGACCCGAAAAGGGTCGCGGTCAAAAGCAGAATAGCCCAGTGTTTGGCACTCATTTATCTGTGTCCTTTGTCGACAGGGGCAGGGGCGTCGGCAGCGGCGGCTGCGGACGGGCGATGATTTCGGAATAGGTGGTGAATTTGAAAGGGTCGGTATATTGCGCGTTGCTGCGCAGCCGGTCGGCGGCCTTTTGCTTTACGGCAATAATCTCTGCGGCGGCGCCATAACGTTGCTCAGCGGCAATGGCGAATTGCAGCGCCAGTTCATTATCGCCATTGGCAATCATCTTGGAAATCAGCCGCGCCGCGGCCACTGCCGACAGACCCATGTATTTCTGCAGTAATCGTCCCTGTTCCTGCGCGGTGATCAGATCAAGCCCTTCCGGCGACTGGCCAGAGTGATCTTCGCGCCAGATCCCGACCATAGAATCCGCCACCCGCAAAATGATCGAATCCCGCGCCGCGACATAGGCAAGATACAGATCAGGATGGGCAACAACCGTCTCGGGGATCAGGTTCAGCCGCACGATGTCCTTACCGGAATAGCCTTGGGAAATATGGGCTTGCGTGGTCTCTACCAACCAGCGCAGCACATCGCGAAACACCCGCAGATTGGCGTCGGGAAACATCATCGTCAGCGGGTGGTGACCATGCAGAATATGCGTGGCCTTCAGATCAAGCACCCGATCAATGGACACATAGGCCTCGGCAACAAACCCTT
Organism: uncultured Pseudoruegeria sp.; assembly: GCA_947498155.1. GTDB lineage: Bacteria > Pseudomonadota > Alphaproteobacteria > Rhodobacterales > Rhodobacteraceae > Pseudoruegeria. The sequence continues at coordinate 62,749 of CANMJD010000011.1, read as the reverse complement.
CGTTGACCCAAGGCTCCCCGTACCATGGCATAACCATATCACCGACAAAAACCGTGCTCAGTGCCGGAAAATGGATCAGCATCGCGTCTTCGGTCTCCCCGCCCGTTACCGGCGTCAGGGTGATATCGGTGCCGCCAATGGTCAGGCTTTGGGCCTCGGCGACGGGGTGGGTCGGCGCATAGGACTGGACCCAGGCGTGATCAAAATCCGCCCCCCGAAAATAGCTGTAGCTGTGGGTCCGCATCACCCGCTGAACCACTGGCGCGTATTTATCGCTGCCATAGATTTTCAGATCAGGGTTCAGGGCGCGAAAATACCCCATGCCGCCGATATGATCCCAATGAGAATGGGTCACAAGCACCGTGCTAACCTGCGGCAGGCCGGGGTGCTGGAGCAGCAGATATTCATGGGCTTCCTGCAGGCTGCGCGGATGGGTGCCCGCATCCACCGCGATCAGCTCTTTGCCATCCTCGGAGAGCACAAAAAAGATGTCGGAAAACCCGAACCCATAGAGCGCAAAGACCCGATCCGGCACGATCTGTTCCAGCACCGGACGCGGAGCCATGGCCGTGCCTTCGGGACCATTCACAAACCAGCCCATCATCATCGCATTGGGTTTATACGCAGCAAACCCCGACAAGCGCTGGAAATGGTCGGCGGCAGCGGTGTTTTTATCGGCGCGGTTCAGCAGCTCCAACTGGCGGTAGACCTCGCGGTAAAAACCATAGACCGGTTCGCTTTCAGGGCGCGCCGCCAGCCGGTTCAGATGGGTATAGGCGGCTTTGCGTTTGCCAAAGAACCCCGGCACCTGCGCAAAAACCATACCCGCCGCCCAATGGGGGATCGGATGGGCGCTGCCGGTCAGATCAAGCGCCTCTTGCAGCAGGGCAAAACTGTCTTTGACCCAGCCAATGCGCCGCATCAACGGGATCTCATCGGCATAGGTGGCCCGCAAAATCGCCAGACAGGACAGATAAAGCGCCTGAGTCTCGGGCGCCATCTCGCGGCGGTATTGGTTCAGGACCCCCTCAAACAGGGCAATGCCATGGGCTTTCTGATTGGCATTCAGATAGGCGTTCAACGCCAGCAACACCCCCCTCGGATCACGCGCCTTGCCATAGGACAACAGCGTTTCAAACATCAGCAAAGACGACTGATAAGAGCGGTCCGCCGTCTTTGGCATCATGAGAGCGATCTTCGGGTTTAAGGCAACAGTTTGGGTCAGCCCCGCATCGGTAAGGGCGGCATCCGTCTGCAGACGGGGGGATTGGGCATTCATCAGACTCTCCATTTAGATGATTATTGTAATCTAAAATTATAGATGATACGAATCATCTTAAATTGCAAGTGCAGGAGAGTCAGATGGCCCGCGCAACCAAGGCCGCAAAGCAGGCCAGCCACGATAAAATCGTCACCGCCGCATCGGAAATGATCCGTGAAAACGGGATTGAAGGGCTGAATATCACCGCCGCCATGCAGGCCGCAGGCCTGACCCATGGCGGGTTTTATCGCCACTTCACCGATAAAAACGCTTTGGTCTGCGCGGCGATTACCTCTGCATTTCAGCAGTTCGAACAAGCCATTATCGATGACGCCAACCGCGTGCCACCTGCGCAAACCCTGTCGCGCTTCGTGGATCGCTACCTCTCTGAGCCGCATTTGAACAATCCTGCCAAAGGCTGCCCGGTGGCCGCTTTAGGGGGGGAAATTGCCCGACAAGACACCCCTGTGCAGCAGGCATTTCAGGCCGGTGTGGCGCGGTTGACCGCACTGTTGGATCAGCTGCTTGCGGGCTGCGAAACCGCACGTTTGCAAGACGGAACCGCCCTGCTGGCCGCACTGGTGGGTGGGGTCACCGTGGCCCACGGAGCGGGCGATGCAGCGGCGCAAACCGCGACCCTGAACCGGCTCAAAGCCGCCCTTGGTCCGGTGACCGCATAACTTGCCCACCGGCAGGGCCGCGCGGGGGATGAAACCACTGCGCCAACCGCCAAAACCAGCGGCGGACGGGCAAGATAGCCAAAGCGCATAACCTCAAAAAACCCGCCTTTCGCGCACCGGCCAAAGACGGGTTCTACTAGATCAGAGCCGCTTAATAAGCCTTAAGCGGGATGCGCACAGGGGCGTTGTCGTTGTTCAGGCAATAGAGGATTTTGCCAAAGCCCTGATCATCCACAAAGCAATGCACCTTGGGGGTCTCGCCCTTTTTGATCGGCGACAGCATCGTTGCCAGAATATGGGTGCGGCTCGGTTCCAAAGAAATTTCCACCCGCGTCGAGGCTGGCAGACCGGCGTAGTCATTGGGGTCAACATTGTCGAACCCTGTTACCGCCTGCACCGCCCGCACCGGCGCATTGCTGTGGATCACTTCGATGCCCAGATCGGCACTCGGCGTATGGATCGTCGCCGCCAGCTCTCCCAGTGTGATATCGCCATAGCTGTGGCCCAGCCATGTCAGCGGCACAGGCTCGGCTGCCGTCACCACATCCACCACGATAATCGTCGCACCAAAGACCATATGCATGTGCCGCTGCACCGACGTAACCTGTGGCGTCAGCGCCTGATAGGCCGCCGTTGCATCACCAACGACCCATTGATGACCCGCCGCCGCACCATGGCCGATCAAACGGCCCGAGGATTTGCGCGCCAGCAGTTTGTCATCCCCCGCATATTGCCCCTGACCGTCAATCAACAGAGCGTTTTTCGACAGGGTCTGCCGCCGCCAGTTGCGGTGCATGGTGGAATTATGCGCCACGTAATAACCGCTCTGGACCAAAAGGTCTTGCCCGTAGGCCGACAGGCAAAAGGCATTCTGATCGGCATGGGAATGGCTGATCGACCCAAAGGGGCTGGATTTGAACACACAGTGAATCTGCGCCGCCGGATCATCCATCCGCGCTTGCAGGGCGGCCCAGCCGACATCAGGGAAAATCCGCATGGTCGGCTGTTCCGGTCCGGCTTTGCCGGTCATCCGCCCGAAACTGGCCGCTGCCAGCAGATCGTCAAAGGCAAAATCCCACCAGCCATAGTTATAAAACGCCATCGGATCGCTGGTCGTCGAGCTGAGGATTTGCTCGGCATAGCCTTCAAATTCCGGCGTTTGCGTGGCCAATGCCAGCAGCCGCATATTGCGGGCGATTTTCGGGCTGGGCACATCGCCCAAGGTGGAGTCATCGCCAAAAGTGGCGCGTTTGGTCCAGGCCGGGCGGCAATACAAAGGGAAATTGCCGGTCTTGCGGAAAAACGGGCGCTGGTACAGATCGATGCCCCCGGCATTGCGCAGCACGGTAATGGCCTCCAGCGCATAGCACATGGCCGTGGTCCAGTAATGCATGCCCTCGGCCCAACCACCGGCGCGATCGCCCCAACCGCTAAAGGGGCCAATCAGATAATTCACCGCGAATTGCAGCCATTCATCGCCTTCGCGCTCTTCTCCGGCCAGGGCCAGACCGACAGGGATCAACACCGCCGAAACCGCCCGCACCGCGTGGCTGTCATAGGGAAAAGTATCAATGCGCGAAGAGTGCATTACATGGCGGGCCACCTGACGGCCGCGCTCCAGCAGCGCATGGCGCACCGCTTCGCGTTCGGCCTCTGTCAAATGCCCGTGCAGCCAGTCATAGCCCCAGGCCAATGCGGTGGCACAGCGAAAGGCGGCTTCGTCATTATACGACCGCGAGGTCGGGCCATCAGGGTCCCAGCTGGCCAGCGCCAGCAGCCAGTTTTTCGCCGCCTCAATCTGTGCCTGATCCTCGCTCAGCGTACCAAAAATCGCCAGATTGCGGATCGCATAAAACATTTCCTGACAGGCAATATAGGATTCGCGCCATAGCGCGGCGGTGCGGATATCATCGGGATAAGCCGCAGGTTCGGGCAGGGGCGCTACGTCCATCCACTTACGCACGCTGGTGTCGACAAAATGTTGCCATTCCGGCAGGGCGGCGGCGTCCTTGCGCAATTCCTGATGCTGATTGGGCGCAATCGCCAATCGCGGGCGCGCGGCAAGCACCTTGTCCAGATCAAAGACCGACGGCGAAACCGCACTATCCTCGGTGACACAAAAGCGGCGGGCGATACTCCATGCACTCTGGCCGTTTTGCGGGCTGCAAGTGCGGTAACGCCAGGAATATTCTCCGGTGGCAAAAGCCGCCGGCGGGGTGAAAAACGGAAAAGCGATGCCGGTAAAAATCTCGGCCGTGCCCGGATCGCCGTCATCGGTATGGCGGCGCAGTTCCAGCTCATAGTTATGGGCCCCGATCTGCGGCGGAATCCATTGGAAACGCGGCGGGTTTTCGGCGACAGGCTGGCCTGCAGTCGGCAGATAGGAAATCGTCAGCAGACTTTCGTCGGGCTGAAGCAAGGGACGCTGAGCAGTCGTGTCTGAATTGGGTTGGGAGCGCGCCATCTTTGCCTCTATTTGTTTTATATAATGCTGCAACGGGCGCGAAATCGCCCGTTGCATTGGTTTCAAGTGACCTTAGTTGCCGTACTGGCGATCATAAGAGCTCTGAAGCGCAGCCAGCACTTCGGCATAGCCAAGGCGTTCCAGCTGGGCCTGATAGCCCTCCCAATCGGCTTCGACATCCGATGCACCCAAGATCCATTTTTCATAGCTTTCCTGCATGAAAGACAGAAGGTTGGGCCAGTATTTGTCGTAGACCTCCTTTTCCTCGGCATTCATCGCAAAGCCAAGGAACTGATCGACCACATAGTCGCCTTGGGAATACATCTCGATGCCTTTCAGGGCGATCTCATTGGTCCACTGACGCTCGTATTCATAGTCCTGTTGGAACCCGACAGGGATCTGCGCGCCAATCTCCCACATTTGGCCCACAACCGCACCGTCGCCATTCAGGACAGAGTCCTTGAACATCGGTTTGCCGTCGACCATGTCATAGGTCAGCCCTTCAACGCCGAAGTTTGCCATGCGGCGGCCTTCTTCGGTGAAGTAATAGTTGAACAGCTTGATGGTTTCTTCGGGATGCTCGTTGCTGAAGCCAATCGCCCAGCCAGAAGGTTTCACCGCGATGCGTCCATGCTCTTCCCAGACCTTGCCGTTGATGTCGGCAGGCGGTGCCATCGGCAGGAACGAGAACCCTTCGATCTGGTCTTGCAGCTTGGAGTTATAACCGGCTGTCGAGGCCACCCAGTCATGGGTCACACCGCCGGTGTTGCCACCGAGCAATTCGTCCCGTGCACGGGATTTGCGGGTAAAGACTTCTTTGTCGATCAGACCTTCGTCATACCATTTCGCCACATTGGCGATACCGGTGCGGAAGTTTTCATGGGCATAGGGATGCGCCACGGTGCCTTCATCGATGTAGAACTGATGATAGGTGTCAGAACCGGTCGACCGCGCGCCCCAAAGGGTCACCAGACGCAACGCTTCTTCGGTGTGACGGACAAAGTAGGGTACTTCGTCGGCTTCGCCGTTGCCGTTCGGATCCTGATCACGGAAGGCCACCAGAACGTCATAAAGCTCGTCGACGGTTTTGGGCTGCTCCAGACCAAGTTTGTCGAGCCAGTCCTGACGGATGTACCAGACACGGGCGACATCGCCATCCGGCATATAAGGCACATAATAGATGTTGCCATCCGGTGCCGAAATCGCAGCTTTAACCACCGGATTTTCGTCCAGCATCTTCTGGATTTCCGGCGCATGTTCCGCGATCAGATCGTTCAGCGGCTGGAAGGCCCCTTCCATACCGTATTGGTCAAAGGCCTCTTTCATACCGGAGCCACGGAATTCACCGCCTACGATATCCGGAAGATCACCCGATGCGATCATCAGGTTAAACAGCTCGCGGGTGTTACCTGCGGAAACCGGGGCGGTGCCCTTCAGCGTGATGCCGGTCTTGTTGGTCAGCTCTTTTGCAACGGCCCACTCTTCATCCCAGCCGTATTTGTCACGGAAGTGAAAGAAAATATCTAGCTCGAGCGGCTCTGATACGATCGGTTCTGCAGTGGCGGGCGCGATGGCCCCGCCGAGCGTGAGGGCAGCCGAAGCCACGGCCCCCAATAGTAGGGTCTTGGTAGTCATATAATATCCTCCCTGGATATGACGTTGAAAAGTTGGGGTTATTTCAGTTTCTGAGGTCTGCTTATTCTTTGACCCCGCCCAGCATGACCCCCTTCTGGAAGTACTTCTGGATGTAGGGGTAGATGATGATCACCGGAATGATCGACAGCACGATGATCGCCGCAATCATGGTTTCAAACGAATAGCTGGACGACAGCAGATCGGTGGCGAATTCATCGCTCATGTTCAGCTCGACAATGATTTCCTTCAGATAGACCTGCAGCGGCAGCTTGTCCTGATCACGCAGGATCACCATGGCCCAGAAATACCCGTTCCAGCGCAGCACCGCGCAGAACAGCGCAACCGTGATGATCGCCGGTTTGGACAGCGGGATATAGACGCGCCAGAGGATCTGGAAATCATTGGCCCCATCCATGCGGGCAGCTTCTTCAAAGGAATGCGGGACATTCTCAAAGAAGTTGCGCATCAAGATGGCGTTAAAGGCATTCACCGCAAAGGCCACGATGATAGCGGTCCGCGTGTCCAGCAAGCCCAGATCGCGGATGTTTAGAAACACCGGGATCATGCCTGCGTGAAACCACATGGTAAAAGCCACGAACAGGTTAAAGCTGGACCGGAACGGCAGTTGCGGACGGCTCAGCGCATAGGCCCCGGGGATGATCACCGCCAAAGAGGTGATCGTGCCGACGATGGTGTAGAAAAACGTGTTGCCGTAAGAGACCCAGAACTGTCGGTCCGCCATGACATAGGCAAAAGCGTCAAAGTTGATTTCCTTTGGAAAGAGCATCACGTCGCCGCGTTGCACCGCTGCCCCTGACGAAATCGACGTCGCCAGCACATAGATGAAAGGATAGAGCGTGGAGGCAACAAACAGGCCCAACAGAATGGTGACAGACCAGCCAAAGAATTTGTCGCCCCGGCTATAAAGATCGAAAGATGTACGCATGATCGGTTCCTTACCAGAGCGACGTTTTGGACAAGCGTTTTGACAGCTGGTTCGCAGTGATCACCAGAACAAAGGCCACGACCGCATTGAACACACCGGCGGCGGTTGCCACGTCATAGTTGCTGTTCTGCAAACCCTGACGATAGATCCAGGTGGTGATCACATCCGCCGTTTCATAGGTGGCAGGCTGATAAAGCAGGATCACATATTCAAAGCTTACTTCCAGCAAGTTGCCGATGCGGATGATCAACATGATCAGGATCGTCGGCAGGATGCAGGGCAGGGTGATCAGATACATCATCTGGAAGCGCGTCGCCCCGTCGACCTTGGCGCTTTCATACAGCGACGGGCTGACACCGGTGATGGCGGCCAGATAGATGATCGATTCAAAACCGGCTTCTTTCCAGATATTGGACCCGATAAAGATCGTGCGGAACCATTCCGGTTTGGTCAGGAAATAGGTCGGCTCTGCCATGCCCAGCTTGGTCAGGATCAGGTTGACGATGCCCGAGGGGGCAAAGAAGTTCACCACGATCCCCGCCACGATCACAATAGAGATAAAATGCGGCAGATAGGCGATGGTCTGGGCGACCCGCTTAAAGCCCTGATGGCGGATTTCATTGAACATTAGCGCAAGGATGATCGGTGCGGGGAAGGCAAAGATCAGGCTAAAGCCCGAAACGATCACGGTGTTTTTCACCGCCCGCCAGAAATACGGATCGTCAAACAGGGTGTGGAAATGTTCCAACCCGACCCAAGGGCTGCCCCAGATCCCTTTGAACAAAGAGAAATCCTTAAAGGCGATGACAAGGCCCAGCATCGGGCGATAGGCAAAGACCAGAAAGTAGATCACCATCGGAGCCAGCAGCAGATAAATCTGCCAGTTGCGCTTGATGCTTTCGACAAAGCGCTGCCCAACCGTCAGCGGCGGCAGGTCGAACTCCGTCACCGTGTGACGTTTCAGATGCTCGGCGGAACTCATGACGTCGCCTCAAAATCGAGCCGCGCGCCCTTGTCGCCGTCAAACAGGTGGCAATCCTGCGGGGCAAAGGTGATGCCTGCCCGCGCATTGGTATCAAAGGACACCACACCGGGGGCCTTGATGACGATCTCATGGCCACACAGACGGGCGTGCACAAGGCTCTCCATGCCCAAAGGCTCTACAAGATCAACGTCGATATAGGCCAACGGGGCCTCTGTATCGCCAGCGGCGACCAGCTGGATGATTTCAGGGCGCAGACCCAGTTGCGCGCCGATCTGAGCAGCAAAGCTGTCTTCTTTCAGGGCTGGCAGCGCGATAGAGGTTTCCTCATCCAGCACGATTGCCGGCGCTTTGGCAGTGCCCGCCAGATGGCCGGGGATCAGGTTCATCGGCGGAGAACCCATAAAGCCTGCGACAAAGGCATTGACCGGATTAGTGAAAATCTCGATCGGCGTGCCGACCTGTTCGATTTCCCCATCCCGAAGAATGGCGATGCGGTCGGCCAGGGTCATGGCTTCGACCTGATCATGGGTCACATAGACCGAGGTGGTGCCCAGACGGCTATGCAGGCGTTTGATCTCGGCGCGCATTTTGTTGCGCAGCTTGGCATCCAGATTGGACAGAGGTTCGTCAAACAGGAACACAGAGGGATCACGCACAATCGCACGGCCCATGGCGACCCGCTGGCGTTGCCCGCCCGACAGATCCGCCGGACGGCGGTCCAGATAATCGGTCAGCCCCAGAATATCGGCGGCATCCTGCACCAGTTTATGACGGTCATCCTTATTGTAACCGCGCAGCTTCAGACCGAAACCGATGTTCTGCTCGACCGATAGATGCGGATAAAGCGCGTAGTTCTGGAACACCATCGCCACGTCCCGATCCTTGGGCGCAACGCGGTTAACCACCCGATCCCCAATCGAAATACGCCCGCCGGACACTTCTTCCAGCCCGGCGATCATCCGCAGGATTGTCGACTTGCCACAGCCCGATGGCCCGACCAATACAACAAACTCTCCGGCTTTGACCTCCAGATCAACGCCATGCACAACTTCTACGGCGCCGTACCGTTTTACGACTTTCTGCAGCGTGACATTCGTCATCTGCTCCCCTCCCAATTTTAGTTTTTCCTACAGCGCCTGCGGTGCCGCAAATTCCCGAACTTCGGGGCTCCGAATGATTTGTTCGAATAGCTCCAAGCAATTCAGATGACGGTCCATCGCCATAGAGGCCGCACGCGGGTCGCGATCCTGTATGGCTTTGACGATGGCACGGTGCGCGTCGATGACCTGCCCGTGCCGCGATTCCCCGCGCGAGATGCGCAGGCGTTGCACCCGATCCACCGTGCCTCGCACCATGCGGATCATCCGCAAGGCCGATGGCATCTTCGCAACCTCGGCCAGAGCGCGGTGGAATTCGCTGTCCAATTCGAAAAAGCGCGGCTTGTCACCGGCTTCGGATGCAGCAACTTGTTGTTCGATCATTTCTTGTAAGCGCACCAGATCAAAGGCGCTGCGTTGCTCTGCGGCCTGCGCGGCCACCGCCATTTCAATGGCGCGCCGCAACATCAGGCTTTCATAGACCCGTTCAAAGCTGATGGCAGAGACATAGCTGCCGCTTTGCGGGCGGATTTCCATCAGACCTTCTTCCGACAGGCGGATAAAGGCTTCTCGGACCGGTGTTTTGGACACGCCCAGATTGGCCGAAACCTCTTTTTCAGAGACCCGCTCCCCCGGCTTCCACTCCAGCGCAATGATCATTTCGCGGATGCGCTCATAGACCTGCTGGCTCACCGGCATCGCAGCTTTCGGTGTCGGGTTATTAATCGGCGAAACAGACATTCTAAAGTTCCAATTGACGTATCAGTTGAAAAATTACTATTCCAGCCGGGTAGCGTCGGTCAACAGGAATCTGTAAGACGCTGATCAGTAAATAGCGCAGGGAGCGAAAAAGATGAGTGATAACAATACAACCGACGCAGGCTGGGTTGATTCCGGCGACGGGGTGGAACGCCGTGTTCGTGCAGAGAATCAGGACCTGATGGTGGTGGAATTCCGCTTTCAGACCGGCGGAGTCGGCGCATTGCACAATCATCCGCACACACAATCCACCTACGTCAAAGAAGGTGTATTCGATTTTATCATGGATGGGGAAACCACCCGAATCAAAGCCGGTGACTGCTTTGTCATCCCCTCTAACGTCGTCCACGGCTGCACCTGCATCGAAGCCGGTCTGCTTGTGGATTGCTTCACCCCCCGCCGCGACGATTTTCTCTGAAAGGACCCGACATGAGTACCGTAACTACCCGCTATGCCATCGATCCAGAAACCGCCAAAGGCTATGACACCACAGAGCTGCGCGACAATTTTCTGGTCGAAGGCGCGTTTGTCTCCGGCGAAATTCGCCTGACCTATACCCATTACGACCGTATGATCGTCGGCGGTGTTGTGCCCGCCGGGGCCGCGCTGACGCTGGATCATGTCGCTGAAACCGGCACTGCCAGCTTTCTGGACCGCCGCGAAGTCGGCATCCTGAACGTCGGCGGCACCGGCACTGTATCAGCCGGTGGCGAAAGCTGGACCCTGAACAAGGGCGATCTGCTTTATCTTGGCAAAGGCGCGGGCCCGATCAGCTTTGACGGCGAAGGCCGTTTCTACATCGCCTCCTGCCCGGCCCATGCAACCCACCCCAATGTGCTGATCCGCCCCGAAGACGCAGAGCGCGTGACGCTTGGGGCCGTCGAAACCTCCAACCACCGCTCGATCTGCAAAGCCATTCACCCCAATGGCGTGCAAAGCTGCCAGCTGGTGATGGGTTACACGCAATTGCACAACGGTTCGGTCTGGAACACCATGCCCTCCCATGTGCATGACCGCCGCATGGAGGCCTATCTCTATTTTGACGTGGCCGACGAGCAGTGCGTTTTCCACTTTATGGGCCAGCCGACAGAAACCCGTCATCTGGTTGTGCGCAACGAAGACATCGCGGTCTCCCCGCCCTGGTCGATCCACTCCGGTGCCGGTACAGGCTCCTATACGTTCTGCTGGGTCATGGCCGGCGACAATATGGACTTCACCGACATGGACATGATCCCCATGGGTGATCTGAAATAAGCTATCCCGCTTGTTTCGCCGAAAACGACAGCGGCCCCCTGACAACGGGGGCCGTTTGTATTGTAGGACCTTTGCCTAGCGCCCCACGTTTGGTTTTCACTTGCACCACTTGAAAGTCTTTAACATTTCCCACTCTACCCGGACAACAATGTGCCAAGAAATTATGCGCTTATGGCTAAAGTGAAGAACCGCATAATAGTAAATGACGCCGTCAAACCACTGAAAGTTCTAAACCTGTTCCGAAACCCCTTGTCTTTTGTGGACGCAACAAAGCCTCAAGTCTCTGCGACTAAGAATGTGGATTGGGCCTTATCTTATCAAAGCGCGACCAAAGGGAGTATAGATTGTTTAGAAAGCCATCCCGAGGGCATTGAATTTAATGCTGCCTTCCGCATAGGATCCTACAACCAAAGCGTGAGTTATCCAAAAATGCGAAACGTTTCATCGGTGCAGTCTTAGTAAAGTGTTGGCTGCATGGGCTGGGTTGTTTGTGGACCGCCTGCACTCTGGTTTGCGAAAACCCATAGGGAGAATGAACTTTGAGTACCCAGTTTAACCCGATCTCAATGAACTATTGGGGTGTCAGTCAGCCGCGATACGTGACTAAATACTGCGATGACGACGCTCGGCAATGCCTGCTGAATGGGAGCTTGAAATTTGGATCCCTCATTGGATACCGCAAGGGAGAAGAGACTCGCTTTACCGACCAAAGCGAAGGCATGGTAGAAAGGGTAATCAATTTCCAGACTGAAGGACCAGTGTCACACTTTAAAACGCCAATAATAGAGACTTTTGGTAACCTTGGCGTAACTATTAAAAACTGTGGCTACTCAAAAGAGTTTGATGAGCGTGTATTTTGCTCAAGTATTGGACCTTACGACACCGAACATCACAAGGTGATGTTGGAAAAGAATTCTGACGTCCGGCATTATTTAGTTTTTGATCTACGTAGGCTGATCGCAGGACTGGTGCATGAAACCCGAAATAATGCTGAGTACACCTTAGTCCCTGGAAAATTGAACGTCGTATACGGCGCCATCTCCTATAAGGAAAAAGCCCGCGAAGAAAACCCAGTTCTTAATGCCAGCTTCGGATACCAATCACCGAAGTTCTCTCCAAATGAATTTCTAAAGTCGGTTTTTACCAAACCACCATTCTATTGTTACGAAAATGAACATCGCATTATGCTTAGGCTACACGCGACAGAAGCACCCGCTACGGACGGGCACCCTATTTTTGTGGAGAACGACTACTTACGCAAAGCAATAGTAGAAAGCGGTACCATTTAGGTGGACGTTCGATACACGACTGACTGTTCACCACCCACATAATCCCTACCAAGCAATTAGCGTCTCCCATCAATTCCTGATTGGCATAGGCCGTGAACTGTTGAACGTTAACGAATACCAATTGCGTCACCTACAATCTCTAATCTCAGCCTGGGTCATGGCCGGCGACAATATGGACTTCACCGACATGGACATGATCCCCATGGGTGATCTGAAATAAGCGCTGAACGACCCCAAAACCACATGAAAGGCCTCCTGATTTCAGGGGGCCTTTTGCGTTTCAACAGCGGCGGCCCCCAAGATCAACAAACCGCCCGATAATTTTTACTTTCGGGCCTAAACCGCCTTCAAACCGCTTGCCATTGCGCCGCGATACCGATCAGAATACCGGCAAAACAGGGGTCTCACTAAAGGGCCACCCCTCACAGGAACACGCGCATGAATCCATCGGCCCCCCAGCACAACAGCTATGACATCGTAATCATCGGTGGCGCGATCATGGGGGCCTCGGCGGCGTGGTTTCTGGCTAGCAATCCGGCCTTTGACGGGCGCATTCTGGTGATCGACCGCGATCTCAGCTTCGCCGATACCTCGACCATGCATACCACCAGCTGCATGCGGCAACAGTTTTCTGGCGCGCTCAACGTGCGCATCAGCCAGTTCGCCGCCGATTTCGTCAAAAACATGCGCCAGCATATGCAAAACCACCCCCGCAGCCGCGATCTGACGATTAATTCCTTTGGCTATATGTATCTCGCCGACACCCCGGAATTCGCCCAAACCCTGCGCGACAATCAAAAAATGCAACAGGCCGAGGGGGCAAAAACGCAGCTGCTCACTACCGCAGAAATCAAAGCCGCCTATCCGTTTTATAATCTTGATGACATCCTGTTGGGTTCGATCAACCTCCAGGATGAGGGCTATTGGGACGCGATGGCAATGTTTGAAGGGTTGCGGTACGCCGCCAGGGATCGCGGCGTGGAAACCATCGAAAACGAGGTCATCGCCCTTGGCAAAAACGCCGCTGGCTCTGCGGTGCAAACGGTCACGCTGAAATCGGGCGAGGTGATCGCCTGCGGTCTGGTGCTCAACGCCTCTGGTCCGCGCGCCGATCGCACCGCTCGCATGGCGGGCATCGACATTCCGGTAGAGCCGCGCAAACGTTATTCATGGATTTTCAAGGCAGAAAAGCCACTGGATCGCCCGCTGCCGCTCACGATTGACCCTTCTGGCGTGCATGTACGCGAAAACGGCGGGGGCACCTACCAATGCGGCGGCCATAGCGCGGATGATCCAGCGGTGGATTATGATGATTTCACCATGGACCATGGCATGTGGATGGACCACATCTGGCCGGTTCTGGCCACCCGCATTCCGCAGTTTGAGGCCATAAAGGTGACGGCAGAATGGGCCGGACATTATGCGTTCAACCGCTTTGATCACAACGCCATCCTTGGACCCCACCCCGAGGTGGAAAATTTCTATTTCCTCAACGGATTCTCCGGTCACGGGTTGCAACAAGCCCCCGCCATGGGGCGCGGCACTGCCGAATTGATCCTGCAAGGTGCCTATCAAACACTTGATTTATCACCGTTTCACTTTGATCGCCTGCTTGGCGCTCAGGATGCTGTCGAAAAAGCTGTGATCTAACATTGCCGGTAGGGCAATGCCGTTACAGATATGCGGATAATCATGGTTATGTATTATATTAACCTGTTTACGCATCCTAAACGGCCCGAGATTGGGACCTCACGGCTGCACGGTGGGTCTAGACTTCTGGCGCGCTGACCTGCGTGTCCTGATCGCTGCACCTGCGGGTAAAGCTCTATGCGGATTACAGGCTGCAAATCCCTGTCTGCAACAGCAGGTGGTTGCGGCACATCAGTCCCCGAAACCATGGGCCAGGCTATGTATTTTTATCGGGGAAAGGATTTCAAAACGCGGCGTAAGGACTACAGCAAAGGCGCTATGGCATCAGGGGGCGGCAGATCGCCCTGCCCTCCCCTGCCCCGGCAGAGCGTCACGAGCTTGGCGCGCACCCTGCTCTGCCCTATCACCCCGGGATTATCGGGGTGACGAGGGTCGGATCATTCTTCCAGCGCGGCCATAAAAGCGGCAACGGCTTCCTCCAGACGGTGCCGGTCGATGCTTGAAAAATCCCGATCCATCGCCAGTTCAACCTTCCCATTACGGGCCGAACAGCGCACCGTCCCCGCGGGGACAGTACAGCGCAGGGTAGTTTTCGCGCTGGGGGTGGCAGATTTGGGGGTCTTCCCCCTGCCCTGCTCTGCCGCAAAATCGCGCAGCACGGCAAGCTCTGCCTCGGCGGTGGTTGGCATTGCCGCGCCCAAGGCCGTGCGCAATTTGGCGCTGGCCCCCTCCTCTGTCGAAAGACGTTTTTCAAGCTGCAATCCAAGAGCGCGCGAAACCGCTTCGGGGAATTTCAGCCGTGGGCCGATCATCTCTAGCAGGTTGGCGAAGTTGCGGATATAGGCGCGCTTCTGACGCCCCGCAGAGGCATAGAGCGTGGCCACCGCCTCTTCTACGGTGCTGACGGCGGTGCCACCATCCTGCGCATAGGCCATGGCCAACTGCGCCATTTCGGCAAAAGACAAATCCTTGCGCACAAGATTTTCGTCGACCATGCGCCGGTAAAGCCCGTCAAGCGCCTCTCCGGTGGCGACCAGCCCGGCGGGAATGCGGGCATATTTTTCATCACCGGTTTCGGCATAAAGCGCCCGAAACGCGGATAGCCGCCGGAACCCTTGCACCAACTGGTACCCCTGCCCGTCCGGTTCGACCCGAATGGGATTGGACAAGCCGATGGCGCGGATCGAGTCCTTCAGCTCGTCCAGTTCCGGATCAACCGAGGCGCTGCGATCACGGGTCAGCTTGCTGGTCTGGATGGCCGCAATATCAATCAGGTCTGTGACCAGCCCCAGCTTTTTCAGCCGCACATGTTCATGGGCCAGCTTGTCGTTTTCCGCCCGAATGGCTTGCTCGGCCTCGGCCCGCTGGCGCAAGGCATCGGCGTTTTCGGTGATCGCCGCCGCCATCGGCCCGCGCCGTGTTTCGGCGGCCCTATCCGGCGTTGTCCCCGTGGGGACAGGCACATCTGCCGCTGGTGTGTCGGGGAAATCAATGTCGAACATACGTCGTTTGCTCATGCCTCATCCTCCAGTTTGTCCCATGCGATAAGGATATTATCCCTGAATTCTTCATAGGCTTGATCAAAAGAACCGCGCGCGCGCCGCCATGTTTCGCGGGTCATATCACGGTAATCAATTTCATAGATCGAGCTTAAGAAGCGGCCGGATTGCTCCACTGCGCGGGTCATTTCAATGCTGTGTTCTGCCACCCTGTCGCCAAAGACCTTTTGAAAGGCCGAACGCATCGCGCGGTGCAATTCATTGCCCGGCTCATAACGGGTCAGCAAAAACCGGACGTCGAGAAACGCCTTGGGTAAATCCAGTGTCCCCGCGGGGACAGTCCCGTGAAAACCCGACAAATCCTCAAGCGCTTCGGACAGCTGACCAATGAAAGAGGTGGTGGAATCATATTCCCAATAGCCCGGACCCGACGGGATATACAGCATATCAGCGGCGAAAACCGCGTTCATCGACTGATAGCCAATCGCTGGGGGGCAGTCGAAAATCACCAGGTCATAGGCATCCGAGGGAATCGAATCCAGATAGCGCTTCATCGCCGCGAAGAAGCTCCACTCCGGATTGAGGTGGCGATATTGGGCCGAGGCAAATTCGACAAAGGCGGCATTGGCACAGCTGGGCACCAGATCGATGGTGGACCAACAGGTCGGTTTGATGAAATCGGAGATGCGCAAATCATGCAGCCCCATGCCGGTGATCGAGACAGGCAGGCGGCGTTGGGGCAAGGCAGCACCGGATTCAGCCCCTTGGGTGGCGTTGTTCATGCGCTCTGTTTCGCGGATCAGATCGCGCGCCATGATGCCCCAGACGGTATATTCCTCGGTGATGTCCGAGAGCCCCATGGAATGGGACAGCGTGGCCTGTGGATCAAAATCGACGCAAAGCACGCGATAGCCATCAAGGGCAGCAGCATGGGCGAAATGCAGCGCCGTGGTGGATTTGCCCGCACCGCCTTTGAAATTGGCAATCGCCACCCGCATGGCGCGTTTGTTTTCGGGGCGCTTGGGCATCAGCGATTTACGGTTGATTTTCAGGCGACGACGGATCTCGTTGATCTCTTCCAGCGAATACCAGCGCTGGCGGCCGTCTTCTTCGACATGGCCTTGGGGCAGGGACGGGTCAGCGGCAAGCCGACCGCGCAGGGTGGATTGATTGACCTTAAAGATCAGCTCACCCACCTCCCAGCTTGAAAACCGTCGCAGGGATTTTTCCATCTGCGGGGAAAAGGTCTGCTGACGAATCCAGCCCTGCATCTTTAACGACTGAGCCTGCATCTGCGCCAGGTCTTCATGAGTGAACATTTTGCCTCCTGTCCCCGCGGGGACGTAAATACGCGATCTCTTGTCATTTACGCGGAATTTGCCTTTTGTGCAAAAGGAAATATTGTAGATTCCAGAAAAGCAGGATTTTACGCTGCCTTCATAGAATAGGCGACCCGCAGCCCGAATCGCCCCTTGCGTGCAGCAACGGCCACATCGGGAAAAACACACCCCTTTTAGGGGGACAGACTTTCATCCCCCACCGCATATAGGGGGACATTTTCGCCCAATTAGGGGACAGCCTAAACGTCCCCCAATACCTTTAATACCAAAATTCTTAATATGAATTGATAAGGGAAGAGGCTGGGTTTGATTCAATGCTTGACAGAATCGACCAGCTGGACGC
Organism: uncultured Pseudoruegeria sp.; assembly: GCA_947498155.1. Classification (GTDB taxonomy): domain Bacteria; phylum Pseudomonadota; class Alphaproteobacteria; order Rhodobacterales; family Rhodobacteraceae; genus Pseudoruegeria. Next base: position 45,547 of record CANMJD010000011.1, on the reverse strand, counting down.
AAATTGCTCTCAACAACGGATAAACGCTGAGTTAAGCCTTTCTTCAGCATTCTTCCGACAGATTGGGGCCAAGACCCAACGTCATGAGGCACACCTTTGGTCACGGGATTAAAGGACGGATAAAGCAGAGAGCAAGAATGATTGCCAAGAAACCAATAGGGCAGGGAGCTTCCGCGCTCAAGTATGACCTGTTAACGGCCATGGGGACCCTCGCGCTTGGCAGTTCCAAAGGCACGCAACGGCTTATTCTGCGCCTGATGACCCTGATCACTGCCCGCTATAACTGGGCGCGCGATGAGCTTGCGGTGGGGCAGCGTGAAATTGCGCGGATGTGGCAGGTCGATGAACGCACGGTGAAACGTGAAATGGCCAAGCTGCGGGCGATGGGCTGGCTGGTGGTGAAACGTCAGGGCGTGCGGGGCAGGGTGACCGAATACGGGCTGGCGATTGATCTGATCCTGCGCGATACGCAACCGCATTGGCCGGATGTGGGGCCGGATTTTGATCAACGCCTGTCGCGCAAGGACGCCCCTGCGGCGACGGGGGCTGAGGTCGTGCCCTTGTCTGTGACCAGCCATGTGCCGCCGCCGGATGTGCAAAGCGGCGAAGATTGGGCCTTGGCGCAGGCGGTCCTCCACCGCGAGGATGCGGGCAATTACGGGGCGTGGTTTCGCGCCCTGACCCGACGCCAGCGGGCCGGTGGACGGCTGACCCTGCAAGCGCCCAGCCGGTTTCATGCGGAATATATTTCCACCCATTTCCTGCCGCGCCTTCTGGCGGCCTGTCAGACCGTGGACCGTGGGATAAGCGATGTGGTTGTGCTCTGGCCTGAGGCCTAGGCTTTGGGGCCAATACAGGCTCTAGAGGCCGGATTAGAGCCTGTATACGCGCCGTGCACTCTGGGCGAAGATCTTCTGCACCACGTCTTTTGGCTGATCGGCCAGAATCTTAGCTAACTGGGCGATTTGTTGGGGCAGCGGGCAGTTGACCCCTTCGACCGGCAGGTTGGAGCCATACAGGATACGATCCGCGCCGAAGTGGCTGATCAGGTGATCGACAAAGGGGCGCAGCAGGTCGGCAGACCAGCCCTTATCCGCAGTCCAGAGCCCCGAAAGTTTCATCTGGACATTCGGCCGTTCCGCCAGCCCTGTGATCCCGCGATACCAGTCGTCGGCATTCTCGGGCTGATCGGGTTCCAGCGTGGCGAAATGATTGACCACAATGCACACGTCGGGATGGCTTTGCGCCAGATCGGCCAGCTCGCCTAGCTGGGCGGGGACAACCACCATCTCCAGACAGAGCCCTAGTTCAGCCAGCAGCGGCATCTGTGCGCGAAACTGCGGGCTGTGCAGTACCTGCGGGTATTTTGCCACACGCCAACGGCCTGCCTCATCCCAAGCCACCGGTGTGCGGATACCGCGCAGGGCCGGGTATGCGGCATGAGCTTTGATGATGGTTTCGGCGTTGGGATCACAAAGATCGACCTCGGCGATGATCGCAGAGGGCCAGCCGGTGGAATCGGAAAGTTCTTGCAGCCAGCGGGTTTCGGCGACCGGATCAGCCGCGCCGCAATTGGCCTGCACATGGACCGACCCGACAAGGTTTATCGGAGCCATATCCGCCAGATAGTCCGGCGGGAGATAGTTTTTTGCGATGCTGGCCTTACTGCCAAAGCGGGCAGGGGGGGCGTTGGGTGCTAGCCAAGAATAGGGGAACCGGTGCAAATCCCAGAAGTGGTGGTGGGAGTCCACGACCTCGAGACCGTCAAGAAAGGTTGGGTGCATCTGGTTCCCCTATGGCTGGGTTAGTAGGTGGCGCGACCGCCGGAAAGATCGAAGGTCGAGGCAGTGGTAAAGCTGTTTTCAGCGGTGCAGAGCCAGGTGATCATCGCCGCGGCCTCGTCCAGTTCCAGGAAACGACCCCGTGGGATTTTGGACAGCATGTAATCGATATGCTCCTGCGCCATCTGATCGAAAATCCGGGTGCGCGCGGCGGCGGGCGTCACACAGTTAACCGCGATATCCATTCCGGCAAGCTCTTTGCCCAAGGATTTGGTCAGCCCGATAACACCGGCCTTAGAGGCCGAATAGGCCGAGGCATTGGGATTGCCTTCTTTCCCTGCGACCGAGGCGATATTGACGATGCGGCCATAGTTCTGCGCTTTCATCGTCGGCACCACCGCGCGGTTGACGTGAAAGGCCCCCATCAGGTTGATGTTGATGATCGACTGGAATTCCGCCACCGGATATTCATCCACAGGGGCGTTGCTACCGGCGATACCGGCAGAATTTACCAGAATGTCGATGCGGGGGGACTGGGCGAGGGTCTCTTTGAGAGCAGATTCGACACTATCCCAGCTGGAAATGTCCACCGCACAGCTAAAGGCACCGCCGCCGAGTTCTTTGGCGGTTGCCTGTGCAAGTTCGGCATCGCGGTCCCAGATGACAATGCGGGCACCTTCTTTGGCCAGCCGTTCGGCAACGGCGCGGCCAATGCCTTGTGCGCCACCGGTGATGATCGCGGTCTGATTTTCAAATTGGCTCATGAGGTAGATGCCTTCTGGTTTAGATTGATGTTGAATGCTTGCCCGCCCGCCTCGGCAGAGCGTAGCAGCGCATCGAGGGTTTCGACCGCACGGGCACCGACATGGCCGGGGCTTTCGTTGTGGCCTTTGCCAAGGGCGATATCGACCAGCATGTTGGGCGGATCTTCGCAATTATAGGTCCATGCGCCCGCGGGAACCTGCGCGACCTCGGAAACGCCATCCGGCAGTTTCAGCTCTAGCCGTTCGGTTTCAATATCCAGCACAACAGAGCCCTCTGTGCCATAAATGCGAATGTCGACTTCAAAGCCGTGGCCATGGGAAATCCCGCAGCTGCCCGAAAGCACGCCGGTGGCACCACTTTCAAAACGCACCGCTGCGGCGTCATGCAGATCGATGCCTTTGTCGGAATTGAACACCATTGCCCGCACGTTTTCGGCCCGCAGATCGGTCAGCCAGTAAAGAATGCCCAAAGCATGGGACAGCTGCCCATAGGCATAGCCGCCGCCCTGATCGGGCGATTCCCATGTGCTGCGATCGGGCTGGATCGCGATATGTTCCCAGCGGGCCAGACTGCCACCGGAAAAGATGCTGCGGGTAAAGGAGGCCATGTGACAGACCACATGTTCGATCGGGCCGATCTGGGCGATCATATCGCGGGCCGCATCCAGTCCGGGTTTGTAATTCCAGCCGTAAGCCACCAGCATTTCGCGGCCAACGGCGTCGGCGATGCGGGTCAGCTCCCAGGCTTGGGCCGGATCAAGGCACATGGGTTTTTCAACCAGCACATGACAGCCCTTTTCGAGAAACGCCTTGGCCTGATCGAAATGCAGATGATGCGGAGAGGCGATCACCGCGATGTCGATGTCGCGGTCCAGCACCTCGCGCCAGTCTTCGGTGGCAAATTCAAAGCCGAATTCATCCTTGATCAGGGTGAGCTCTTTCTCTCCAAGGCGACAGACACTGTCTAGAATCACCTCTTTGCGGGCGGCCAGTTGGGGAATATGCATACGGTAGGCGAAATGCCCTGCGCCGATCACCGCCGCCCGAATCATGACAAAACCGCCTGAAACAGTGTGGTAGAGGACTGCGGAGCATGGGTCATGTTGTTTTCCTAATCATTAATTCATACCCGAGATCGTGGATACGGCTTGGGGTGATGTCGGTTTCTAGACGTTCAACGACTTGTGTTGCGGCGCATTCGCCCAAAGCGCGGCCCTTGATACGCACCGTGGTCAGGGGCGTGGGCATCAGGGCGGAATGGCTCAGGTCACCGAAACCGGCGATGGCAATGTCTTCGGGGACGCGGATGCCTTGGGACAGACACCAAAGCGCGGCCCCTTGTGCAGGTAGTTCAGCGGTAAAGAACACCACATCCGGTTTGTGGTCGCGTGCCAGCAGATCGCGAATCAGCCGTTGGCCGGATTCCAGCGACGCGGGTGTGTCGTAGGTAACGATGGTATCGGCGGCGATCTCGCGCTGTGCGTTGCGCATGGTTTCGGTGAAACCACGGGTCCGGTCGTCTGACTGATCGTTGTTATTAGAGGCGCCGCCGGCCAGCACGATGTTCTGATAGCCGCTGTCAATCAGGTAGCGGGTCATGTCGGCGGAGGCGTTGTAATTGTCAAACCCCACGGCAATATCGATGGCTTCGTCGCGCAGGTTCCAGGCTTCTACGACCGGGCCGTTGAATTGCTCTAGCAGACGTTTGGTGCCTTTGCTGTGGGAAAAACCGGTCACGATGATCGCATCGGCCTGACGGGCGATAAAGGTGCGTACGGCTTCTTCTTCTTTTTGCGGGCTCCAGTCGCTGACCGCCAAAAGCATTTGCTGGCCGCGTGGTTCCAGAATGCCGTTAACGCCCTGAGCAAAATCGGCAAACAAAGAGCTGGCGAGGATCGGAACAACCACGCCGATCATGTCGGATTTCTGCGATTTCAACGAGCGCGCCGCGAGATTTGGCACATAGCCGATTTCTTCGATGGTGCGCTGGACCTTGGCGCGGGTGTCGGCATGAACGGTTTCGGGCTTGCGCAGGGCCCGCGACACCGTGATCAGCGAAAGACCGGCCGCCTTTGAGACGTCCTTTAGAGTTGCTTTCTTATGCTGATCCTGTGCCATGCCTTTTTCACTTTCTTCTTATTACGATGATTCAATGCATCGGTTGTGATGCATGAACCGGTGTGAGACAAGGTTCAAATTTTTCGTTGACATACGAGTATCATTGGTCATAACTTCCGTCAATACCTAATGATGCTCGTGTATCATTGTCGGTATTCGCAATTAGCGGAGTGCCATGTTGGCAATTCAGGGAGGAATAAAATGTCTAATTCAATGAGTCGCAGAAGATTTTTGGGAACGACCGCAGCCGTAGGTGCAGCGTCTATGCTGCCGATGTCTGCGCAGGCTGCACAGGGGTCTGTATCGGTCTGGAAATTCGGCGGCACACCACAGGAAGTCGAGCAATGGGCGCTGCGCAACGATGCGTTTCTTGCCGCAAACCCCGATGTTGATCTGAAATATTCCTATTTCAATGGTCAGATTCGCCGTCAAAAAATTCTTGCCGGTTTCCAAACCAACCGTTTGGCCGATGTGATCGTGGCCTTTGGTCAGGATTTGCCGGAGTTTGTCGGCTTTGGCATGTTGCAGCCCTTGGATGACATCGCTGGCGACAAGATGGACGGCTGGAAAGAGCGCATCGTGCCCGAGGTTCTGGAATCCGGTATGCACGACGGCAAACTCTATGGTCTGCCGACCTATGTCGACATGGCCAGCTTCCTTGCGATCAATCTGGATGCGCTGGAAGAGGCCGGTTTCGACCGTCCGCCAGAAACCTGGAGCGAGCTGCGTGAATACGCCAAAGCGATGACAAAACCGGACCGTCCGGGCATTGCTTTCCCCGTGACCACCGCGCCTGTGGACATCAATATTTTCGAAGGTCTGGTCTATGCCAACGGCGGGCGGATCTTTGACGAAGAAACCGGTAAAGTGACCCTGAACGAGCCCGGCGTTGTTGATGCGCTGCAGTTCTATCTGGACCTGATTGCCGATGGCTCCACACCGGCGCCGACCTCTTTGACTGAAACCTTCTTCCGCGACACTGCCCAGCTGTTCGGCCAAGGCCGTAGCGCCATGTGGATCGGCCTGTCCTGGCTGAATACCCCATGGGGTGTAAGCGAAGGTGTGCGTTGGACGGGTGTCCCGCTGCCACGTCCCGACACGGCGTCTGGTCGTTTCGAGCCGGTCAGCGCGATCATGGATGCGACCGCCATGCTGATGGTGTCTTCGCGTTCTGAAAACCCAGAAGCCGCTGCAGAGTACATCGATTTCTGGTCGCAGAACGAGCAGCTTGAAATCTGGGGTGGTCAGCCTGAGATCGCGCGTATCCCATCGGGCAAAGCCGCGTGGGACAATCCGGAGCTGGAAGAAGCATGGCCGAATTGGGTGTCTGCTTATAATGCCGGTAAACTGTTTGAAGGTGCAGAGCCTATGCCACGTTTCATTGGTGTTTCCGCCATTGAATCCGCGCTTGGCACAGCCATCCAACAGGCGGTTCTGGGGCAGAAAACAGCGCAGGAAGCACTGGATGAAGCCAATAAAGCGGCACAAACCCAAATCGATCTGATCCGCGGCTAAACACCCGCATAAACTGAACTAAAAAAGGAGGGCCCGACGATGCTTAAAAGCGATCGTCTGCTAGCGTACGCCTTAATTCTTCCGGTGGTGGCCGCTGTTGTCGCATTTGTTGTCGGGCCAACCTACAACGTCGCGACGCTCAGTCTCACACAGGTTGTGATGGGGCAGGAGCGTGGCTTCGGCACGTTAATCAACTTTAAAACCTTGGCCGCAGACCCTGTTTTCGGCCTTGTTCTGAAAAACACCGCGATCTGGATTCTCGGTGGCACGCTGATGTGCGTTACCGTGGGTCTGGCCGTAGGGACCTTTCTGGCGGTCGATTCCAAACTGACCGGCTGGCTGCGCGCCTTGATCCTGCTGCCGTGGGTGTTGCCTGATGTGGTGACCGCGATGGCGTGGAAATGGATGCTGCATGGCCAAGTCGGCATTGTCGGGCAAACCCTGCAATCGTCGGGCCTCACCAATGAGACGGTTTCCTTTCTGGGGGACCCGGACAAGGTCATGTGGGTGCTGGTGGTTGTGCTGATCTGGCGCAAGATGCCGCTGGTGGCGCTGATCCTTTGTGCCGCGATCCGCTCGGTGCCGGATGATCAGATGGAAGCCGCCCGTATCGATGGCGCCAATGCTGTTGAACGGTTCCGCTTTGTCACCTTGCCTAATATCGCGTTCTCGCTGACCGCGGTCACGGTGATTTCGATGATCTGGATTACAGCTGAATTCGCGCTGCCATGGATCATGACAGGGGGCGGACCCGCCAACGCCAGCCAAATCATGTCGACCTATATCTACCAGCAGAGCTTTGAATTCTTCAACTGGGGCGTCGCATCGGCCATGTCCGTGGTGAACCTTGTGATGCTGGTCTCTATTGTTGCGCTTTACCTTTACGTGAACCGCCGTTCCTGGGCTTCGGAGGGATCAAAATGAACCAGCAACCCCGTACTCTCTACTGGATTATGCTCAGCCTCGCGGGCATCGTAATCGCCACCTATATCCTGTTTCCGGTGTTCTGGCTGTTTCTGGCATCTTTCCGCACCGAATCCGAACTGGTGCAACTGCCGATCTCCTTCTGGCCCGAAGCGCCAACGCTGGATGCCTATAAGGCGCTGTTCTCTCCGACCCACCAAAAGGGTCAGCTGCTGGATTGGCCCCGCCTGATTGGCAACAGCTTCTTTATCGCGGTCTCCTCCACGGTTCTGGTGCTGGTCTTTGGCACCCTTGCGGGCTACGCCTTTGCCCGGCTCCAGTTCCCGGGGCGCGATTTGATCCTGGGCGGGCTGCTGATCAGCCGGATGTTCCAGGGCGCGGCGCTCCTTCTGCCGACCTACCGTTTGATGAGCATGATCGGCATGCAGGACAGCCGCTTGGGTCTGGTGCTTTTGTACAGTGCCTTCGGACTGCCCTTTGCGACATGGATCATTGCGTCGTCGTTGCGTGAAATTCCGAAAGAGCTGGAAGAAAGCGCGATGATGGACGGGGCCAGCCGGTTGCAAAGCATGGTGATGGTGGTGCTGCCCTTGGCAACACCGGCGCTGATCACCGCTGCGATGTGGCACTTTGTTGGCGCATGGTCCGAATTTGCCTTTGCCTCGATCCTGCTGGAATCCAACGAAAACAAGACCGTGACCATTGGTCTGGCCAGCTTTGTCGAATTGTTTACTCTGGAATTCCAATATGTCGGGGCCGCTGCAACCATCGTTGCGATGCCGATCATGCTGATCTTCCTCTTTGGGCAGCGCTACTTTACCCGTGGTCTTCTGGCCGGAGCGGTTAAGGGATGAAGATCGCCTCGATCTCTGCGCGGGCCGTGGACTGTGGCTTTCAGAAGCAAGCGCTGCAAACCAGCCGTATTGCTTCGCCGATGTCACAGTTTCCACGGTTCGCGGCCCATCGCGCCAGCTGGATGTGGCCGACCAAAAAGGTCTTTGTCCGCATCGAAAGCACGGATGGCGTGGTCGGTTGGAGTTGCACAAACTGCGGCGAAGTCGTTGCCCTGATCATCAACGGCCATCTGGCGGGCTTGCTGCAAGGCGAAAGCTTTGACGATATCGACGATCTGAACAAGCAGCTTATCAACGCGTTGCTGCCGTTTGACCGGTCCGGCTTTGCGATGATGGCGGTGGCCGGTATCGACATCGCGCTTTGGGATTTGCAGGCCAAGACCCAAGGCAAAGCGCTGGTCGATCTGCTGGGCGGGGCCAAGGCGGACAGCCTGCGCACCTATGCCACCACCCCGCAGCCAGAGGCCCACACGGGCAAACCCTGGCACGGGATGAAAGCGGCAGCCCCCTATGGTCCGGAATCGGGCAAAGAAGGGCTGGCAGAGAACGTTGCCTTGATGCGGCGCTTCAAAGAGGCCGCAGGGCCGGATGTGCCGATCATGATCGACGCTTTTCTGGCGTGGGATGTGGAGTACACCCTGCGTTTTGCCGAAGCGACGGCGGATCTGGGCCTGCTGTGGATCGAAGATCCGATTGCGCCGCAGGACATCGAGGGCCTGCAACGGCTGCGCCGTGAAATGGACCCGTCGATCGCACTGGCACTGGGGAACTTTGCCTTTTCGGCCGCCGATTGCGCCGATTTGATGCGCAGTGGCGTGGTCGGGGTTTTGCAGCCGGATGTGGCTTGGGCAGGGGGCATCAGTGAAATGCTGCCGGTCATGGATCACGCCGCCCAAAGCGGCACGCAGGTGATCCTGCACAATACCTGCGAACAGCCTTGGGCACTGGCCATGGCGGCGGCGAAACAGGTCGATCCGCTGGTCGAATTCGTCGATCGGGGCGACGCCTCGCCGCTTTACAGCCTGTCGGGCGCGCAGGCCGTCATCACCGATGGCCGCGTTGCCGTTCCAACTTCACCGGACGGGAATACCCCGCCGGAGTATGCACTTGCAGCCTTTGAGGCCGCACAACACACAAATAAGGGAGACTAGGCCAATGGGTTCCGTGGTTCTCAGAAATATTACAAAGTCTTACGGCGCGGTCCAAGTGCTGCACGGTATCAATCTGGACATTGAAGACGGTGAATTCACCGTGCTTGTTGGCCCCTCCGGCTGTGGGAAATCCACGCTGTTGCGTTCGATTGCCGGTCTGGAAACCATTTCCGGCGGCGAGATCGCCGTGGATGATACAGTGATCAACACGTTGGCCCCAAAGGAACGCGACATTGCGATGGTGTTCCAGAACTATGCGCTTTACCCGCATATGACCGTGGCCAAGAATATGGGCTTCTCGTTGCGCCTGTCCAAGGAAAGCAAAGAGGAAATCGACCGCAAGGTGAACGCCGCCGCAGAGGTGCTGGACCTCACCGCGCTGCTGGATCGTTACCCGCGCCAATTGTCCGGTGGTCAGCGTCAACGGGTCGCCATGGGCCGCGCGATTGTACGCGATCCCAAAGTGTTTCTGTTTGACGAACCTTTGTCCAATCTGGATGCCAAACTGCGGGTGCAGATGCGTTCGGAGATCAAGGAATTGCACCAGCGTCTGAAAACCACCACGATCTATGTGACCCACGATCAGATCGAAGCCATGACCATGGCCGATAAGATCGTTGTTATGCGCGGTGGCCATGTCGAGCAAATCGGCTCTCCGCTGGAGCTGTACGACAATCCGGCAAGTGTTTTTGTGGCGGGCTTTATCGGCTCTCCGTCGATGAACTTCATCTCGGCTAAAAAGATCGGCGACGGGATGCAAACCGACGCAGGCGCGCCTTTGGGGGCGGTGAATGCTGGTGGTCAAGAAGGCCAATCGGTGATTGCAGGGTTCCGTCCCGAAGACATTATCCTGTCAGATCAGGGTATTGCCGCCACGGTTGCCTTGATCGAACCCACTGGTGCCGAAACCCAGTTGACCCTGCGGACCGGAACGGATTCGATCATCATGACAACGCGCGACCGCGTGCATCAGTCTCCGGGCGATACGGTGCATTTTCAGGTCGCACCGGGCAAGTTGCATTGCTTTGATGCACAGTCTGAACTGACCCTGAAAGCCGGTCTAGACGCATGAAGATCACCGACGTCAGAGTCATCCGGTTCAAAACCCATGCTGATCGCTGGAACATCCGCGAAGCGCGGCTTCTGCCCAATGCAGAAGTCAGCGCCACGGTCACCTGCATCGACACCGACGAAGGCCTAAGCGGCTATTTCTTTGGCGGCGGCAAGCATGGCGATCAGGACGGGATGATGCCGGACGAGCAGGCTCTGATCGAGGGGCGCGTGCGGGATTTGCTGCTGGGCGTCGATCCGTTTGATCGGGAATTGATCTGGAAATGGATGTGGGTCGCCAACCTGCCCGAGGTCGCCCAAAGCGTGATTGATTGCGCCCTGTGGGATCTGGCGGGGCGCGCGGCGAACCTGCCGGTCTATAAATTGATGGGCGCGGCGCGGGATAAAGTGCCGGCCTATGCCTCGACCTATCCCAATATCGGCCAGCCTGCCGATTATGCCGAGCATGCGATTGCCTGCCAGAAAGAAGGCTACAAAGCCTATAAAATCCATCCGCATTATTTCTGGAACCCAGACACCCGTCTGCCGACTAAGGGACGCCCTTCCAACATTCGCGCCGATATTGAAACCATCAATCTGGTGCGCGAGGCCGTCGGGCCGGACATGGTGCTGATGTATGATGTCTGGGGCACCTATCACACCATCGAGGAAACCATCAAAGTCGGGCGCGAGCTGGAGCGCAACGATTTCTACTGGTACGAACACCCGATGCCGGAATACCGCGTCGACAGCTATGTGCGCCTGTGCAGAGAGCTCTCGATCCCGATTTTGGCCCCTGAAATTGCCGCCGGTGGCGTGTTTACGCGGGCCGAATGGATTTTGCGTGGCGCCTCTGACATGAGCCGCATGGACATCCGTCGCGGCGGGATTACCGGCTGCCGCAAAACCGCGATTGTCTGCGAAGCATACGGGCAGCGCTGTGAAATCCACATGGCCGGATGGGGCAACCTGCAGGTGATGGGGGCCACTTCTGAAGACACCAGCGAATGGTATGAAAAGGGGCTTTTGGCGCCGGGCGTGAATTATGATGCGCCGCATCCCTATCTGGAACACAATTGCGATCCGATGGATGCCGAGGGCAATATCGCCATGCCCACCGCGCCGGGCATGGGCTATGAAATCATCTGGGATTATATCACTGAAAATCAGGTGACAGCATGACCGTTCATCGCCGCGTCTGGACCATGGAGCTGTTGGACGGGGCCGAAGCGGCCTATGAAAAAGCCCATGCCGAAGTCTGGCCAGAGCTGTTGGCCCAGATGCGCGAAAGCGGCGTGCGCCGGTTTTTTCTGCATCGCACCGGGCGCACGATTTACGCCTTTCAGGAACGCGACACCCCCTTTGGCCAAAGCAGCCTGCCGCCCAGCGAGATCAGCCGGCGTTGGTGGGCGGCGATGGAACCCTTGATGGTCACCCATGCGGATGGCCGACCCGTCCATACAGAACTGCGCGAAGTTTTTGCGCTGGATACGACACTGGAGAACACAGAATGAGCGGTATAAAGGGCATTGTCCCGATCCTGCTGACCCCGTTTCGGGAGGATTACACCATTGATTATGCCAGCCTGCGGGTGCAGATCGACGCCACGCTAAAGGCCGGTGTGCACGGTATTGGCATTGCCATTGGCAGCGAGATTTTCAAACTCACCACCCAAGAACGCCGCGAGATTTTACGCGCGGTAGCCGATCAGGTGGCGGGCGAAGTGCCGGTGATCATGAACACCTCGGCACCGGGCACCCATGTCGCTGTTGAACTGGCCTGCGAGGCCGCCGAACAGGGCGCGACACGGCTGATGATCTGGCCGCCGGATTTCTTTCCCAGCAGCCCTGATGCGATCCTGGCCCATCTGGACGCCATCGCCTCTGCCACCGGTCTGCCGATCGTTTTGCAAGATGTGCCGCAATCGCCGATTTCTCCGGCGCTGGCCCTGCGCATCAGTGAGGCCGTGCCGCTGGTCGATACGATCAAGGTTGAAACCCAGCCCACCGTCGGGCAGGTCGAAACCATGGTATCGGCCCTAGAGGGCAAGCTGACCGTTCTGGGCGGGGCAGGGGGCGGCACGCTGGTCGAAGAATTCCGCCGTGGCGCACAGGGCACCATGCCTTTTGCCAGTCAGGCCGAAGACTTTATGAAGGTCTGGTCCCTGCTGAACGCAGGTGACGATGCCGCCGCCGAAGCGGTGATCGAAAACCGCATTCTGCCGGTCAGCCGGTTGGGCTTCCAGTCTGGCGACTTGTTCTATCATGTGCATAAATCGCTTTTACACCGGCGCCATATCTTTAAAACCACCCATGTGCGTCCGCCGACCTCTGCGATCGGGGCGGTGACACAGCGCGAAGTGGCCCGGCTTCTGGACCGGATCGAACAGTAAAGAAAACCTAAAGGACGTCCCATGAAACTTCTCCGCGTTGGCCCCGTCGGCCAAGAAAAACCTGCCCTGCTGCACAGCGATGGCACCTATCGCGATGTCTCTGGCATTGTGGCTGATATTGCCGGTGACGCGCTGTTGCCCGCACAGATCGACACGCTGCGTGCCGCAGACGCCGACAGCCTGCCGGTTCTGCCCGCCGACAGCCGCATCGGTGCCTGTGTGGGCGCTGTGGGTAAATTCATCTGTATCGGCCTGAACTACGCCGATCACGCCGCCGAAAGCGGTATGGAAGTGCCCAAAGAGCCGGTGATCTTTATGAAGGCCACCTCTGCCATCGTCGGGCCGAATGATACGGTTGAAATCCCCAAAGGGTCTGAAAAGACCGACTGGGAGGTTGAACTGGGTGTCGTTATCGGCAAACCGGCGAAATATGTGTCTGAGGCCGAAGCGCTGGACCATGTGGCGGGCTATTGCGTGATTAATGACGTCTCCGAGCGCGCCTTTCAGCTGGAGCGCGGTGGCCAATGGGTCAAAGGCAAATCCGCCGATACTTTCGGCCCCACCGGCCCCTGGCTGGTGACACCGGATGAGGCGGGCGATCCGGCTAATCTGGGCATGTGGCTTGAGGTTAACGGCAAGCGTTTTCAGGACGGCTCCACCAAAACCATGGTCTTTGGTATCGCCGAGCTGATCTCGCATCTGTCGCAATTCATGAGCCTGCAATCGGGTGACGTGATTTCCACCGGCACACCTCCCGGGGTGGGTTTTGGCCAACGGCCAGAGCTTTACCTGAAGGCCGGAGACGAAATGCGCCTTGGTATCGAAGGTCTGGGAGAGCAGCACCAGAAGGTTGTTCAAGCCTGATCTGCTGATCACCCTGACCGCCGATAAACGGCCCGCTCTTGCCCGAGCGGGCCGTTTTTGTTCATAGAACAAAAAATTTTTTTGGGGGGGCGGACCGTAGTTAAACCAGTCCAGCACACAGTTCTTGACCAGGGGTGGCCATTTTGCGCCCCATCATGTGTATTGGCGCTTTCGCCTAACCCGCCAGTTCTTGAGACCAAGCTTTCGCATAGGCCCGAAGCGTTTCGGCTGTCTTGGGGGCCGCGACGGGGGTTGTTGCGCTGGGTTTTGGATCGGTGAGCAACAGGGCCGCGCCGATGCTGGTGCCGGTGGCCGAGGCGGCGATATGAACCTCATCGTCGCGCAACACGGTAAGCATGTCGAGAAAATCGGTATTGCGGGCAAAGGGGCCTTCGATCACGGTGATGCCCTTGGCCCCGATCAGATCAAGGCAGGTCTGGCTCATCAGTGCGAGGTAAAGCGACAGGGCGTAGATGCGCTCTCCGTCGGTTTGCGGCTCTTGGGTCCAGCGCGCGGTGTGATCCGGATAGGGGCCGCAATGGGGCACCACAGCGGGCATCAGCATGATGCCGTTGCCATGGACGGCGGCGCGGTCTGCCTCGCTGGGCTGTGCCGTAGATCCGTCGCGGATCAGCTCGTATTCGCGCCCGCCCATAAAGCGTGCCGAGGGCACGGGGTTGCCAAGGGCATTGACGTTGACCAGCAGATCGCGGCTGGCATCGAGATCCGGCGTGTCGCCGCCCATGGCCATGCAGATCACCCAGGTTCCGGTGGAAACGACACTAAACGGCTGTTTTGTGCCGTTCAGATGCGGCATCAGGGAGGCGTTGCTATCATGGATGCCGACCGCCACGGGGGTATCGGCGGGCAGGCCGGTGTCGGCGGCGATCTCGGCGGTGATGGTGCCGAGGGTTTCGGCAGAGGTCAGGGCGGGGGCCAGTTTGTCGGCGATATCAAGGGTATCGACAAGGGCAGAAGGCGCGCCGCTCCAGGGGTTCCAGAGGTCGGTATGACAGCCCAACGAGGTCACATCGCAGGCGGATTGTCCGGTCAGGCGGGTGCCCCAATATTGCGGGTAGGTCAGGATCTGTGCGGTGCGGGCGTGCAGCGTCGGGTCCCTGTCAAACAGCCAATGCAGCTGGGCCCCGACGTTCAGCCCGCCGGGCAGGCGGGGGGCACCGGTTTGTGCAAAGGGGGGGCGCAGGGCGTCATAGGTCTCCGACAGGCTGTCGGGACCCTCATGTTCATAGTCCAGCATCGGGGTGGCCAGATCACCGTTTTGATCGAGCAGTACAACTGCGGCGCCATGGGTGGTCACCGAGATGGCGTCAATGCCGTGGCTTTGGTGAAAGCCGCGCAGGTTTTCAAGGAAGAACTGCCAGTGCCCCTGCAGGTCGAAATGCGGATAGGGGCCGTCGGTCAGCACCGTATTGGGGCGGGTGATGACGGCGATTTCGGTCAGCGTCGTGGCATCGACCAGCGCCAGTTTGGCGTTGGTTTTGCCGACATCGATGACTGCAATATGAGAGGGGCGCTGGTTTTGGGTCATGGCTGGTGGAACACCGTAGTCAGAGGGGTTTCAACCGGGCTATTGTCGGGGTTGGTTTGCATGATGTCGGCCATAAAGGCCCACCAGCGTTTCACCACCGGATGGTCGGGCAGGGCGTCCATCCCGTGGTCTTTGCGGCGCCAGAGCACCGCAAAGAGTTGGTGTGTTTGGGGATGCAGGTGGATCGAATAATCGACCACACCGGCATCGCTCAGCAGGGCAGAGAGTTCGGGCCAGATTTCATCGTGGCGCTTTTGATACTCTGCCATCTGGCCGGGATTCAGCTGCATGCAAAAGGCAACTTTTTCCATGTCATTCATCGCGGGGCTCATTTCTTTTGACGCCACATGGTCCAGAGACGGGGCAGGGCGATGACGCCGATCAGCAAGAGGCCGATGAAGATCGACATAACGATGCCGGGCACGTTCAGCAGGCCAAGGCCAAAGGTCACAAGTCCCATGACAAAGGCAGCGATGATAACGCCCGGAATAGAGCCGGAGCCGCCTAGAATGTTCACGCCGCCCAGCACCACCATGGTGACGACTTCGAGTTCCATGCCGGTGGCAATGGAGGGCCGCGTAGAGCCAAGACGCGAGGTCAGGCAGACCGCCGCAAGGCCGGACATCAGGCCGGTCAGCAGGAACAGGATCATTTTGACCCGTGCCACGCGGATACCGGAGAAAAGCGCGCCGGTGGGGTTGTTGCCGATGGCATAAACCATGCGGCCGAAGTTGGTTTTATGCAGGGTGACACCAAAGACGATGGCCAGAATGGTAAAGATCACCAGTTCCACCGAGATGACCCAGAAAACATAGCCCTGTCCGAACCATGAAAAGCTGCTGGGGTAGCCGCGGAATGCGCCGTCGCCCAGAATGATATAGCTGATCCCGCGAAACAGGCTCATGGTACCGATGGTCACAACAATCGAGGGCAGGCCCAGTTTGGTGACCAGAAGGCCGTTGAAAGCGCCGCAGAACAGGCCGGTGCCAAGGCCGACCAGCACCAGAACCGGTGTGCCCGCTCCCATTTCCATTGCCACGCCCATGGCCGTCGAGGCCAATGCGATAATCGCGGCCACAGAGAGGTCGATCTCACCGGCAATGATCAACAGCGCCATGGCAAAGGCGATCATGGCCTTTTCGGTAAAGTTGAAGGTCGCGTCCGACAGGTTCCACGCATTCAGGAAATAGGGCGACGCAAAGGTGTTGACGATAAAGATACTGATCGCAACAGCCAGAAGCAGGCTTTCCCAGCTGACCAATTTGGTCTGAAGCGGCGAGCGCAGGCGGTCGGGGATGTGACGGGGGGTGTTTTCGGTCAGGCTCATTGTGCATGCTCCGCAGATTTGAGAATGACGCGACCTTTGGAGCGTCCGGATTGCGCATTAAAGGCAACAGCGATGATGATGGCGGCGCCGGAAATGGCCAGCTGCCAGAAAGGAGAGATGTCGATCACTGGCAGGGCGTTTTTCACCACCCCAAGGAACAGCGCGCCCAGCAGGGTGCCGATGACCGTGCCCGCACCGCCAGCGATGGAAACCCCGCCGATCACACAGGCCGCAACCACATCCAATTCAAAGCCACCGGCAATATCGACATAGGCCACCGCGTAACGGGCGATCCAGAGATAGCCGGTCAGACCGGCCAGCATGCCGGAAATCACAAAGGCAACAAACTGCGTGCGACCCACGTTAATGCCGGTATAAACCGCCGCATGAGGGTTACCACCCACCGCATAGATCGCGCGGCCCAACGTGGTGCGGGCCATGACCACCACCATGATGATGGCGACAACGACACCGATCCAGCCCAGAATAGGCATGCCAAAGATCTCGGCACGGGGAACGGCGGTAAAGCTCTCGCTCATTTCATGGGCGTTGATCCATTTGCCTTCAGTCAGCAAGAAGATCACACCACGGAAAATGGTCATGGTGCCAAGGGTCACAACAATCGGCGGAATGCCGAGTTTCCAGACCAGAATACCGTTGATCGCCCCCAGAAAGGCCCCCATCACCAGGGCAACGGCGATGATAACAGGCACCGGCAAACCGGGGAAAGCGACGTTGATCATCGCACAGACCATACCGGTCAAGGCCAGATTGGCCGCCACAGACAGATCAATACAACGGGTCAGGATGACCACCATTTGCCCCATGGCAAGGATCATCAGCGGGGCGGTATCGGTAAACACCGCCACCAGATTATCAGGGGCGACAAAGGCCGGAAAGCGTGTGGCGATCAGGGTTGTGAGCACCACGATCGCGCCAAAAAGAATGGCCTCACGGGATTTGAGCAGCTTCATGCTACGTCTCCTTCGTTGCGAATGCCAACAGCGTGGCGCACAAGAGTTTCGGGCGTCATTTCATCGCCTTCCAGCTCTGCGACCATGCGGCCCTCGCGCATGACGATGACACGGTCGGACATGCCAAGAATTTCAGGGATTTCGGAACTGACCATGATCACCGAGAGGCCTTCGCCGGCCAATTCGGACATGAAGTCATGCACCGCAGCCTTGGAGCCGATGTCGATGCCTTTTGTGGGTTCATCAAGGATGATCACGCGGGGCTGGGTGGCCAGCCATTTGGCGATAACAACTTTTTGCTGGTTACCGCCGGAGAGCGCCACAACATGGGTGTCCAAAGAGGCAGCCCGCAGGTCCAGACGTTCGGTATATTTGCGCGCCAGGGCAAATTCTTCGGCCAGACGGATAAAGCCGTCGCGCGAGGTTTTATTGAGTGAGGGCAGGGTGACGTTCTGGAAAATCGGCATATCCAGAATGGCACCCTGACGGCCACGATCTTCGGGCACATAAACGATGCCGGCTTCAATGGAGTCAGCGGGCGAACGCATGGTGATAGAGTCGCCGCCGATTTCGACGGTGCCAGCCGAGGGTTTGGTGATGCCGATCAACGATTGCATAAATTCGGAGCGACCCGCCCCGACCAGACCGTAAAAGCCCAGAATCTCGCCCTTGCGCAGGGTGAAGTTGATGTTTTCGAATTCGGTGGGGTGGCTGTAGCCGGTGACCTTAAGCACATCTTCACCGATCTCGGCGTGGCGCTTGGGGAACAATTGCTCGACCGCACGGCCTACCATCATTTGAACAAGATCGGATTCGGCGACATCGGCCATTTTGCCCGCGCCGACGAATTGACCGTCGCGGAACACGGTAAAGCGGTCGGCGATGCGGAAAATCTCGTCGAATTTATGGGAAATAAACAGGATCGCCTTGCCTTGGGCTTTCAGCGTATCGACCAGCTCGTACAGCTCTTCGATCTCGGTCTGGCTCAGGGCGGCGGTGGGTTCATCCATGATCACCACCTGCGCTTCGACCGAGAGGGCACGGGCGATGGCAACAAGGTGGCGGCTGGCGATGCCGAGGTCTTTGAGTTTCACACCAGCGTCGATTTTTGCGCCGATGGAGTTCAGAATTTCGGTGGTTTTGTCATAGGCGGCTTTGGTGTCGATCAGGCCGAATTTGGCTTTCGGCGCATGGCCGATAAAGACGTTTTCAGCGACGGTCAGCTCATCAAACAGGACGGTTTCCTGATGGATCGCGGTGACACCGGCGTCTGAGGCGTCTTGGGGTGTGGCAAAGCGGATCGATTTACCGTTAAGCAGGATGTCCCCGCCGTCGGGTTGGTAGATACCGGTCAGGGTTTTCACAACAGTGGATTTACCAGCGCCGTTTTCACCAATCAGGGCCGTGACTTCACCGGCATAAAGATCCAGCTGCACGCCATCGAGCGCTTTGACACCTGGAAAAATCTTGGTGATTTTGTCGAGCGATAGCACGGGTGATTTCCCTGTGTTCTGCTCTGATGATGTGGAGAGATTTTGCATTGGCGCAACCCTATTGCAATGCCCCGAGAGGCACGATTGAAGGTGCACAGGGGCGGCAAAAGAACTGCGCCGCCCCTGCAATAAGACTTAGCTTTGTTTAGAAGATGTCTTTGAAGGCATCGATGTTGCTGGAGTCATAGACAAACGGGTCGGCCATAGCGGCAGAGTTTGTGTCATCCAGTGTGATTGTGCCCATGCGACCGATGCTGATTTCGGCACCTGGCTCGGCAGTGGCGGCTTCGGTTGCCAGCTGGTGTGCCAGCATGGTGGCCGAGTAACCCAGATCGATCGGGTTCCAGATCGCAAAGGATTTGGATGCGCCGCTTTCGATGGCACCAGCCATTTCGGATGGCAGACCCAGACCGGTGACGTTGACTTCACCGATTTTACCAGCGTCGGCAACCGCTTGGGCAGCCGCAACAATGCCCACGGATGTCGGCGCGATGATGGCGTCAAGATCTGGGTGGGATTGCATCAGGCCAGTGGCCTCACGGTAGGATTTATCGGCAAGGTCATCACCGTAAACAGTCGCAACAACTTCGATGCCAGCGTAGTTCGGCAGCACTTTGGTCATTTCTTCGATCCAGATGTTCTGGTTCGTAGAGGTTGTTGTCGCGGAGAGAACAGCAACTTCGCCGCCGTCTGGCAGGTTGTCTGCGGCCATCTTGATGATCATGTTACCGATCAGCGCGTTGGACGAGGGGTTCAGGTGGGCCTGACGACCGTCAGGGGCAACACCGGAGTCCCAGGACACAACAGTAATGCCGCGATCCATGGCTTTTTTCAGGGTTGGGACCAGCGCGTCTGTGTCGTTGGAGGACACGGCGATGGCGTCAACTTTCTGAGCGATCAGCGCGTTCAGCACTTCGATCTGGCCTTCGGCTGTGGTGTCGGTTGGACCGGTATAGATGATTTCTACACCACCGATTTCAGCAGCCGCTTCTTCGGCACCTTTGGCGGCAGCTTCAAAGAAGCCAATGCCCAGAGCCTTAACAACAAGCGCAATACGCATGTCGTCGGCAGCAACGGGGCCCGCAAAAAGACCAGCGGCAACAGCCACGGATGTCATGAGTTTCGTAAGTTTCATTAGGTTTCCTCCCTGGTTTTCCTAAACTTTTGCGGCTCGCCGTTCCATTTTGGTCGTTACGATGCCGCCTCTTCCTTCGCGGCACCGGCTGGCACCACGATCAATTTGATGTCCGCGGATTCCACCATGGCGGCGGCGCGGTCGCTGATCCCGTCATCGGTGATCAGCACATCAATGCCGTTCAACGGACAGAGCACGAGGCTGGAGCGGGACTCGAATTTCCCCGAATCCACAAGCAGCACCAGTTCGTCTGCCTGTCCGATGAGTTTTTGTTCCGCTTGAATGATCAGCGGGTCTGCTTCCATCACGCCCAATGGCCCGACCCCTTGCGCGCCCATAAACATGCGGCGGGCGTAGAAGTTGCGGGTCACGTCATTATCAAAAGGCGAGAGCACGATGTTTTGCTCGCGATAGATTACGCCACCCGACATCAGCACGGTGTTTTTGGAGTTCTTCAGCAAATGTTCCGCGATCGGGAACGAGTTGGTGAAGACCTGACAGCGGCGGGTGGCCAGCGGGTGCACCATTTGAAAGGTGGTGGTGCCGCCGTTGATGATAATCGGCTCGCCATCGTCGCAAAGTTCGACGGCCCTGCGGGCAATTGCTTGCTTTTGAGTGATGTTGATTGCTTCGTTGATCGCAAAAGGGCGACCGGCGAGGCTGGGAAACTGATTGGGGTGCAATGCTTCGACACCGCCGCGCACACGGCGCAGCTTTTTGTCTTCGTCCAGTGCAGAGACATCCCTGCGAATCGTGGCTTCGGACGCACCAGTCATGCTGCAGAGCTCTAGAATCGTCGCAACTGGACGCTCCTGAACTGCGGACAGAATGATCCTATGGCGTTCTTTTTCGTGCATTACTTCCTCCCGTTGGCGCTGAATGTGCCGTAACCGCCTATTCATTGTCAATCACTAATTGTCATAAACCGTCATTTTTAGACCAAAGTTGATCATTTGTGATTGTTTACGATTGACAATACGTCGCGCTTCGCTCAATCTCTGACCAAATTCAATCAAGTATCCGAGGATCGGGAGGAGATCACAATGACAACCGGAGCCAATCGGCTTGTTTCCCTGTGGGACGAGAGCAAAGCGGCCACTATGAGTGAGCCTGAAAAGCTTTTGTACCGCTCCAATTTGCTGGGGTCGGACAAGCGTGTAACGAACTATGGCGGTGGCAACACCTCTGCGAAAGTCTTTCAAAAAGATCCTCTGTCCGGCGAAGAAGTCGAAGTGCTTTGGGTCAAAGGTTCTGGTGGCGATGTTGGTTCCATTAAGATGGACGGCTTTTCAACGCTTTATATGGACAAGCTGCGCGCCCTGAAGGGCATGTACCGCGGTCTGGAATTCGAAGATGAAATGGTTGGCTATCTGCCCCATTGTACCTTTAATCTGAACCCGCGCGCGGCCTCTATTGATACGCCGCTGCACGCCTATGTCCCCAAAGCCCATGTGGACCACATGCACCCCGATGCGATTATCGCCATCGCGGCCTCCAAAGACAGCAAGGCGATGACCCAAGAGATTTTTGGGGATTCGATTGGCTGGCTGCCGTGGAAAAAACCCGGTTATGAATTGGGTCTGTGGCTGGAGAAATTCTGCCTTGATAACCCCGATGCCAAAGGTGTGGTTCTGGAATCCCACGGTTTGTTCACGTGGGATGATGACGCCAAAACCTGCTACGAGCTGACGCTGGACATCATTAATAAGGCGATCGCCTATTTTGAAGAAAAAACGGCGGATATTCCGTCCTTTGGTGGCGCGATCCACGAAAGCCTGCCCGCAGATGAGCGCGCTGCAGTAGCGGCGCAACTGATGCCCGCGATTCGCGGCTTTGTTTCCGGTCAGCAGCATATGGTTGGCAATTTTGTCGACAGCGACACGGTGCTGGAATTTGTGAACGCCAAAGACATGCGCGCACTGGCGGCGCTGGGGACCTCCTGCCCTGACCACTTCCTGCGCACAAAAATCTGCCCGCTGGTGGTGGATTTTGATCCGGCCAAAAACAACATCGACGAAGTACTTGAAGGTCTGGAGGCACAAATCGCCACCTACCGTGAAGGCTATGGCGCCTATTATGACCGTTGCAAACATGACGACAGCCCGGCGCTGCGCGACCCGAATGCGGTTGTGTATCTGATCCCCGGTGTTGGCATGATTACTTTTGCCAAGGACCGTGCAACGGCCCGGATTTCCGGCGAATTCTACGTCAACGCGATCAACGTGATGCGCGGCGCCGATGCGGTGTCCGAATATTGCGGCCTGCCCGAGCAGGAAGCTTTCGACATCGAATATTGGCTGCTTGAAGAAGCCAAGCTTCAGCGGATGCCGAAACCCAAAAGCCTTGCCGGTCAGGTTGCGCTTGTCACCGGTGGTGCTGGCGGGATCGGTTCAGCCACAGCGGCACGGTACCTGTCTGAAGGTGCCTGCGTGATGCTGGCCGATATCAACGAAGAAAGCCTGACGGCGACTCAGAACCAACTGGTGAGCCAGTTCGGGGCCGATGTTGTGCGCAGTGTGATCATGAATGTCACCGACGAAGATGCCGTTGCCGCCGCCTATGCGAAAACAGCTGTTGAATTCGGTGGTGTTGATATTCTGGTCTCCAACGCCGGTATTGCCTCCTCTGCCCCGATCGAAGAAACCACGCTGGCGCTGTGGAATAAGAACATGGACATCCTGTCCACCGGTTATTTCCTTGTGTCCCGCGAAGCCTTTAAGATGATGCGGGTTCAGCAAATGGGCGGTTCGGTGGTCTTTGTTGCCTCGAAAAACGGTTTGGCGGCCTCGCCGAATGCGGCGGCCTATTGCACGGCGAAAGCCTCTGAAATCCATCTGGCGCGCTGTCTGGCGCTGGAAGGTGCCGAGGCCGGTATTCGGGTCAATGTTGTGAACCCTGACGCGGTGTTGCGCGGGTCCAAAATCTGGGAAGGCGATTGGCTGGACCAGCGTGCGGGCACCTATGGCACCGACAAAGAGGGTCTGGAAGAAATGTATCGTCAGCGCTCGATGCTGAAGCGGTCCGTTCTGCCAGAAGACATTGCCGAAGCGGCCTATTTCTTTGCCTCCGATAAATCGGCAAAATCCACGGGTAACATCGTGAATGTCGACGCGGGCAACGTGCAGGCCTTTACACGCTAAGCCAGAAACCGCGCCTGTGCTTTGGTACAGGCGCGGAATTCTGTAGGGAGAAGACCATGATTGATACGACTCTGATCGAGGCTGAAAACGCCGCGCGCGCCACAGCGTTGGACACCGATTTTGCCGCTTTGGGCGAAAAACTGGACCGCGCAGGCATTGATATTAACGCCATCGTTGAACGCGCCCGTGGGTTCGGGGTGGCTGTGCCATCCTGGGGTACCGGGACCGGTGGCACGCGGTTCGCCCGTTTCCCCGGTGAAGGCGAGCCTGCCAATATTTTCGACAAGCTCGACGATTGCGGTGTGATCCATACATTGACCTGTGCGGCACCGTCGGTGTCCTTACATATTCCGTGGGACAAAGCCGATCCGGCAGATCTGACCGCCAAGGCGGCGCAATACGGTTTGTCCTTTGATGCGATGAATTCCAATTCGTTTCAGGACCAGCCGGATCAGGATCATTCCTATAAGTTCGGGTCTTTGTCGCACACCGACGCCGCCACCCGTGCGCAGGCGGTAGATCACAATCTGGAATGTATCGAGATTGGTCAGAAGATCGGCTCTAAGGCGTTGACCGTCTGGATTGGCGATGGCGCGAACTTCCCTGGTCAGACCCATATGGGCCGTCAGTTCGACCGTTATCTGGGCTCTATGAAAGACATCTATGCCGGTCTGCCCGACGACTGGCGTCTGTTTTCAGAGCATAAGATTTATGAACCGGCGTTCTATTCGACCGTGGTTCAGGATTGGGGCACGTCCCTGCTGACCGCGCAAGAGCTCGGCGACAAGGCCATGTGTCTGGTGGATCTGGGCCATCACGCGCCGAATGTGAACATCGAGATGATCGTCTCGCGCTTGATTCATGCCGGTAAGCTGGGTGGTTTCCACTTTAACGACAGCAAATATGGCGACGATGATCTGGATAGCGGCACAATCGATCCGTACCGGTTGTTCCTCGTCTGGAACGAGTTGGTGGACGCTGAAAACACGCCGGGTCTGGACCTTTCGCATATGATTGATCAGTCCCATAACGTGACCGATCCGATTGAAAGCCTGATGATTTCCTGTGTTGAAATCCAGCGGGCCTTTGTGCAGGCGTCTTTGGTCGATCGGGTCGCCCTTGCGGGCTATCAGGATGCCAATGACGCGCTGATGGCTTCGGCCACGTTGCGCCAGGCGTTCCGCACCGATGTGGATGCGATCCTGGCCAAAGCGCGGGTGTTGGACGGCGGCGCGATTGATCCGGTGGCGGCCTATCGGGCCTCGGGTTATCGGGCCAAGGTCGCGGCAGCGCGCCCCAAGGTCAGCGGTGCCGGTGGCGGTATCGTTTAAGAACGAAAAATCGGGGGCCGGACTGGCCCCCTTTTTTATGCGTACAACCGGTCTTGGCGCGGGTGGTCAGGCAGGGTTGATGCCGCCCATGCAGATATATTTCATCTCCATGAAATCATCGAGCCCATGGCGCGATCCTTCGCGGCCCAGCCCTGACATTTTGACCCCGCCAAAGGGCGCTTCGGCGGTTGAAATCAAGCCGGTGTTCACCCCGACCATGCCATAGTCCAGCGCTTCGGAGACCCGCCAGCTGCGCGCCATATCGCGGCTGTAGAAATAAGAGGCCAGCCCAAAATCGGTGTCATTGGCCGCCGCGATCACCTCATCCTCTGTATCAAAACGAAACAGCGGCGCGACGGGGCCGAAGGTTTCTTCGCGGGTGACGGCCATGTCGCGGGTCACATCTGTCAGGATCGTCGGTTCAAAGAAGGTGCCGCCAAGGCTGTGTTTGCTGCCGCCCAAGACAAGTTGAGCACCCTTATCGGTGGCATCCTTGATGTGCTCCTGCACCTTTTTCACTGCCGCAGCATCAATCAGCGGCCCAAAGGTCACGCCGTCCTCAAAGCCGTTGCCGGTGCGCAAGGATTTAACCTTGGCGGCAAGCTTTTCGGCGAAAGCGTCATAGATACCGGCTTGCACATAGATGCGGTTGGCGCAGACGCAGGTCTGGCCGTTGTTGCGGAATTTTGCGATTACCGCGCCGTCGACAGCGGCGTCCAGATCGGCGTCGTCAAAGACGATAAAGGGCGCGTTGCCGCCCAGTTCCAGCCCAAGCTTTTTGATCGTCGGGGCGCATTGTTCATAGAGTTTTGCGCCGATCTCGGTAGAGCCGGTAAAGGTCAGTTTGCGCACGGTCTTGCTGGCGGTCATTTCACCGCCGATTTCGCGGGCCGATCCGGTGAGCACCGAAAACAGCCCGTTGGGCAGGCCGGCGCGTTCGGCAAGCACCGCCAAGGCGATGGCGGAAAACGGGGTTTGGCTGGCGGGTTTCAGCACCATCGCACAACCAGCGGCAAAGGCCGGTCCGGCTTTGCGGGTGATCATCGCATTGGGAAAATTCCACGGGGTGATGGCGGCGACGACCCCGACGGGTTGCTTGATCGTCAGGATACGTTTGTCATCCGCATGGCCCGGCGTGATGTCACCATAGGCGCGGCGGGCCTCTTCGGCGAACCATTCGACAAAGCTGGCCCCATAGGCAATTTCGCCCTTGGCTTCGGCGAAGGGTTTGCCCTGTTCTGCTGTCAGGATGTTGGCAAGATCATCTTGGTTTTCCATCATCAGATCAAACCAGCGGCGCAGAATGTCGCTGCGGGTTTTGGCGGTCTCTTTGGCCCATGCCTTTTGCGCTTTGGCCGCGTCGCGGATTGCGGCTTTGGTTTCCTCGGCCCCCAGGTTGGGCACGATGCCGATCACCTCGCCGGTGGCGGGATTCGTGACTTTCAGATGGTTCGAGGCTTCGGGTGCCATCCAGCCATTCCCGACCATGGCGGCTTGTTTTAACAGGGACGGATCGTTGAGTGTGCGCATCGGGGACCTCTGGTTTTGGGCGGGCGGCCGTGGGACGGCCGCGATTTCTTCCGTCATAGCCTAGGGCGCGGCCTGTGGAAAGCCAGCCCCGGTTCAGGCGAGGTGCGGGGCAGGGGCCTGCCCGATCCGGCGCACCCCGAGATAGCTGATCAGCACCATCACCCCGGCGGTGCCAAGACACAGCGGCAACCCGCCAAGCTGATAGGTCAGCCCCGAAAGCACCGTCCCCATCAAGCGCCCTGCGGCATTGGCCATATAGTAGAATCCGACATCCATCGTCACCCGCTTTGCATCGGTAAAGGCAAGGATCAGATAGGAATGCAGGGCCGAGTTCACCGCGAAGATCGCGCCAAAAACCAGCAGGCCCAGGATGATCGTGGCGGTGAGCCAAGGGGCAGGATCACCTGTGACAAAGACCAGCGCCGCCAGCCCAAAGGGCACAACACAAAGGGCAGCAACCCAATGGCGGGCCTGCAAGATCAGTTCAGACGCGCTGCGGGATTTGGCGCGCAGCAGGCGCGGGGCGCTGCCTTGCACAAAACCGTAAAGGATCGTCCAGACCGCCATAAAGCTGCCAATGGTGAAAAAGGCGGCGCGGTTTCCGGCTTCGGAACCGTCCGACAGAACGGCGTAGAAATAGATCGGAATGCCGACCACAAACCAGACATCACGCGCGCCAAACAGGAACATCCGGGCAAAGGACAGCCAGTTGATATTGCGGTTCGTTGAGAACACCTCGGAGAATTTGGCGTCCTTGCGTCCGACCGGCAGGCCCGAGGGCATCAAAATCACCACGGCCACAAGGATCACCGCCAGTATCGCCGCCATAGCCAGCACCGAGGGCACAAACCCAAAGACCGCCAGCAGCACCGCACCCAGCAGAAAACCCGCGCCTTTGACGGCGTTTTTCGATCCGGTCAGCAGGGCGACCCATTTAAACAACCCGCCTGCATCAGACGGGGCCAGCAGTTTGACCGCACTTTTGCTGCTCATCTTGGCAAGGTCCTTGGCCACGCCGGACAGGCCCTGCACCAGCATCACAAAAGCCACCGAAAACCCGATGCCCCAGCTTGGGTCCAGTTGCGCAAGCGCCAGCAGGGCAATGACCTGCAACCCGAGCCCGACATAAAGCGTTGAGGTCAGGCCAAACCGCGCCGCGACCCAGCCTGCCGAGAGGTTGGTGACGACGCCAGCGATTTCATAGAGTACAAAGAGATAGGCCAGCTGCACCGGTGAAAACCCCAGCGTGTGAAAGTGCAACAGCACCAGCATCCGCAAGGCCCCATCGGTGAGCATGAACGCCCAATAGGCCGCCGTGACGGTCACATAGGCGCCAAAACCGGCGGGGCGTGTCACAGGGAGTCTCCGACCATTTTGGCGACATCAACCAGCCGGTGGGCATAACCGTATTCGTTGTCATACCACGCATAGATTTTCAGTTGCGTGCCGTTGACCACCATGGTCGAGAGCGCATCAATGATGCTGCTACGTTTGTCATTGGTATAATCCGAAGACACCAGCGGGCGCGGTTCATAGCCCAGAATGCCCAGAAGCGGGCCTTCGGCGGCGGCTTTGAACAGGGCGTTGACCTCTTCAACTGTGGTTTCGCGGGCCATTTCAAAGACGCAATCGGTGATCGAGGCATTGAGCAGCGGCACGCGCACGGCGTGGCCGTTCAATTTGCCGGTCAGCTCGGGGTAGATCAGGGTGATCGCGGTGGCCGAACCGGTGGTGGTGGGGATCAGGTTGGTCAGGGCTGAACGGGCGCGGCGCAGGTCTTTGGCGGGGCGGTCGACGATGGTTTGGGTATTGGTCACATCGTGGATCGTGGTGATCGAGCCGTGTTTGATGCCGATGCCATCGAGCAGCACCTTGACCACCGGCGCGATGCAGTTGGTGGTGCAGCTGGCGGCGGTGATGATGCTGTGTTTGGCCGGATCATATTCGCTGTTGTTCACCCCATAAACGATATTGGCGGTGGGACCGTCTTTAACCGGTGCCGAGACCACGACTTTTTTCACACCGGCGGCGAAATAGGGGGCCAGTGCGGATTCTGTTTTGAACACGCCGGTACAGTCGATCACGACATCGACGCCGTCCAGCGGCAGATCGGCAATGTTGCGGGTTTTGGTGCAGGGGATGGCTTTGCCGTCAACGGTGATGCTGTTGTCATCGGCGGAAAATTCGGCAGGCCAGCGGCCATGGACCGAGTCAAACTCCAGCAGATGCGCATGCATCGCCGGATCGCCCACGGCGTCGTTGATAAAGGCGATGTCAGCGCCGGATTCGATCAGCGGGCGCAGGGCGAGTTTGCCCATCCGGCCAAGGCCATTCAATGCGTATACGGTCATGTGGTTTGAATTCCTGTTTCGGTTTCTTTGGCGATGTCATCAATGCGATGTTGCAGGGATGCACGATCGAGTTGGTCAAGCGGCAGGGCGGTAAAGGCTGTCATCCGATTGCGCAGCGCGCCATAGGTTTGCTGAAAGGCAAGGCGGCGTTCGGCCAATGTGCCGGTGGCTTTGACCGGATCAGGCATGCCCCAATGGCCGGAGATTGGCTGACCGGGCCAGGGCGGGCATTCCTCGTTGGCGGCAAGGTCGCAGACGGTAAAGACAAAATCCATCACTGGCGCGTCGGCGGTTTGAAACACCGAGACATTTTTGGCGGTCAGATCAGAGGTGTCATGGCCTTTTTCGGCCAGCATTGCGGTTGCAATCAGATTCAGCTCGGAGCGCGGTAGTGTACCGGCGGAATAGACGTTGAAACGATCCCCGGCGATGTCGCGCAGCAGGGTTTCGGCGATAATAGAACGGGCAGAGTTGCCGGTGCAGATGAAAAGGACATTCAGTTTTTTGTCCACGGAAAGGACCTTTGGCTGGAATTCGCTGACGGGCGGGCAGAGATCAGCGCGCCCTTTGCAGCAGTCCAGAAACAAATCCGACACCACCGCGCGGGCTGCCGGCAGATCCACTGCATAACGCAGATGAGTGCCGTCGCGTTGTTGCGTAATGAGGCCCGAAGTCTTTAGGGCCGAGAGATAAACAGAGGTTGTGCTGGCTTTCAGGGCCAGGACGGATGAAATTTCTCCGGCAGAAAGCTGATCGGGATAGCGCCGCATCAACAGCCGGAACAGGGCCATGCGCTGCGGATGGCTAAGGGTTGCGAGTCGGTCTGTGAGCAGTGTTTCCATATTTCATGAATATTTAAATTATAGGCAGTTGCAAAGCGGTTTTTACCCCCTGCAGGTGAAGCTTTTGTGACATCAGGCGGCGGCATTGGCCGGAAGGATGTCCGTGATTGCACCCGTATCGAACGGACGGAAAGGCTGGACAATTGCCATGGCGGCGGTCAGGCAGGGGCAATCAGATGTTTTGCGGGGCGGATATGAAAATCTTGGTGATCCACACGGGCGGAACCATTGGCATGGTGCGCAGTGCTTCCGGCTTTGCGCCGCAGACTGGCGTGGTCGAGGCCGAACTGGCGCGGATCATCGCCGAAGACCGCCTTGCGGCACAGATAGACCTGCGCGTGCTTGATCCGCTGATCGATAGCGCCAACGCCACGCCGGAGGACTGGAACCGCCTGTCGCAGAACATTGCGCAGCAGGCGGAGACCTATGACGCTTTTGTGGTGACCCATGGGACCGATACCATGGCCTATAGCGCGGCGGCGCTTTGCTTTGCCCTGCAGGGGTTGGACCGGCCGGTGATCCTGACCGGATCGATGCTGCCGCTCAGCGAGCCGGAGAACGACGGGGCGGCGAATTTGCGCGCGGCCCTTGGGGCGGCGCTGACGGCAGAGGCAGGCATCTGGGTGCAATTCGCCGATAAATTGCTGAACGGCGGGCGGGTGCGCAAATCTCATTCCCGCGCCTTTGATGCTTTTGCCGCAGAACCCACCGCGCGGGCACCGCGACGGGACGGGGCGGGTTTGATCCGCCATGTCTATCAGCCCAGGGAAGTGGCCATTCTGCCGGTGGCTCCGGCGATCTCGATGGATGTATTTGCCTTTGCCGCCCGCCATTGCGACGGGGTGATCCTGCGCTGTTACGGCTCCGGCACCGTGCCCAACTCGGCCAAGCTGGAGACCGCGCTGCTGCTGGCGCAATCACGCGACGTTCCGGTGCTCGCGGTGAGCCAATGCCCCGAAGGCGGGATCACGTTGGGCACCTATGCTGCCGGGGCGGTGTTGAAACGCACCGGCGTGGTGGACGGGCGTGATATGACGGTAGAGGCCGCCTATGCCAAGATGCATCACGTCTTAAGCACACCGGCTGCGGGGCAAAATCTGGCAGAACGGTTGGCCGCCCCGCTGGCCAGCGAGTTCAACGACTGACCCGCGTTGGGCCGTTGCTATCTGTAGGGCACGGTTTGCATCCGGCCCAAAACGTCCAGACCTTGCTGTTTCCAGAAATACAGCAGATCGATGAAAATCCAGTTTTCGGCCAGCTTGTCGCCGTCACGGCGATAGATGTCGATCACCCGCATATCGGCGGGCAGATTGCTGGCGGGCAGGCCCATAAAGCCGCCGGTGGCGGTCAGGGTCAGGTTCGGCCAGCCGAAAAACCCGCCATAATGGCCTTCGCTGATTTTGGCGATATGGCCGTTGAAGACGCGGTCCTTAAAACTTTCGCGGAACGGGCCGGAATGCTGCTTGGCATAGCGTTCAATCGTATAGGTCGCGCCGATGCCCGCCGGTCCCCACCAGAGCATGTCCTCTGTCCAACTGCGGCGCAGCTCGTCCTCTAGGCTTTCTTCCTCACCGTCCTGCCAGACCTTTAGATCATTGACCATATTGTCGATGGCGATCAGCGTTTTTGCACCTTCTTCGGGCGGCTGCGGATCAAACAGCAAACCGTCATGGGTCAGCGGTCCGGGTTGCACCATATGGGCGGCGGTTTGCGGCGGGAAAGGCTGCAGGCCCGCCTGCATCATCAGATGGGGAATATCAAAGAACATCGCTTCTTGGGTGATCTTGCCGTGTTCGATCCGATGAAAGGCGCAATAGCGCAGCATGACCATTTTGCCGGTGGGGGGAATGCCCAGCCACGGCGCATCAAACAGGCCCATCAGATGGCCCATAGAGGCGACCCAGACACTCTGGCCGTTATCCTTGGCATTGGCCCCTGCCATAAAGATATCCATCCGGCGCTGCATCTTGGAGAGGGCCGCGCGCAGAGGCCGCCAGAACTGAGTCGAGACCGCGGCAGGGCCGGTGATTTCGTTGAACGGGTAAAACCCGCGCCACAAGAGATTGTCAGAACAGAATCGGGTCAATACGCCTTCAATGTCTGAATCCTCAGCGCCGTCCAATGCGGTGTAAAAATCCCTAACTATCTGTTTTTCAGCCTGAAAACCCACCTGAAAGAACCCTTTTTGCATACGTGTGTAAAAAAGTCTTGCCAAACAACGGGGCGGCTGTCTAGTCTTTTTGCATACGCGTGCAAAACTTACTGACAAAGCTGCACGATACAGGGGGACGGCATCGAATGGCGGAAATTCAGCTGCGTAATCTTTCCAAGCGCTGGGGTAGTTTTGTCGGGGTTGACAATTTTGACCTGACCATTGCGGATAAGGAATTTCTGGTGCTGCTGGGTCCGTCGGGCTGTGGCAAGACCACCACCATGCGGATGATTGCCGGGCTTGAGGACATCACCGAGGGCGAGATTCTGATCGACGGCAAGGTGGTCAATGATCTGGACCCCAAAGACCGCGATGTGGCGATGGTGTTCCAGTCCTACGCGCTCTATCCGAATATGAATGTCTACGACAACATCCGCTTTCCTTTGAAAGTGCGGGGGGTGGATCAGGCCCTGCATGATGAAAAAGTGCGCCGCGCGTCGGCGATGGTCGAGTTGGATGATTTCCTGCACCGCAAACCGGCGGCGCTGTCGGGGGGACAACGGCAGCGGGTGGCACTGGCGCGTGCGATTGTGCGGGAACCCAATGTCTTTCTGATGGATGAGCCGCTGTCCAATCTGGATGCCAAGCTGCGGGTCTCGACCCGTGCGCAGATCAAAAACCTGAGCCACGAACTGGCGGTGACCACCGTCTATGTGACCCATGACCAGATCGAGGCCATGACCTTGGCGGATCGGGTGGTGGTGATGAAACAGGGTGTTGTGCAACAGGTCGGCAGCCCGACAGAGATTTACGACACGCCGGCCAATACTTTTGTTGCCAGCTTTATCGGCAATCCGGCGATGAACCTTGTTGATGGGGACATCGCCGGCGGGGTGTTTCGCGCGCCCAAAGCCGAAATTTCGGGGCTGCCGGTGGGCGATCAGGCGGTCACACTGGGGTTTCGGGCCGAAGATGCCTCGCTGGCCGAGGATGGGAGCGGCCAGATCAACGCACCGATTTATACGCTGGAGCTGCTCGGGGACGCGACCATGGTGACCGTGCGCATCGGCGGCACGCTGGTCAGCGTGAAGGCAGACAAAAGCTTTCGCGCCGAGATCGGCGACAGGGTGTCCATTCGCGTGCCTGCCGAGATTTGTCATATTTTTAATGCCCAGACCGGCGCCCGCGCTGACGGTCGAGCCTAAGCATACCCCACCCTCAACAGGAGCGGGGATTATAAGCGATGCGCGGTTGCAAGGCGCATCCAGACAAGAAACAGGGAGAACGATATGTTTCTGAAAGAACTAGCACTTGTCGGCACGATGTCGATGCTGGCCAGCACCGCTTCTTATGCCGGTTGTGGCCTCTCCGGCGGCAACGTCAATATTCTAGGCAATGAATTTGCCGCCATTCAGGCGATTGTGGCCGGGGCTAAGGAATGCGCCGGTGACGGGGTGACGGTTGAATCCAACCTGACCACCGAGCACCGCGATTTGCAGGTCGCCGCCCTGACTGCCAATCCGGCGCAATATACCAGCGCGATTGTAGCCAATAGCTCTATTGTGCCGCTGCTGAATGACGGGCTGATCCGGCCTCTCGATGATCTGGTTGCCAAACACGGGGCATCGCTGCATCCGGGGCAGATGATCACCATCGACGGCAAGATCATGGCCGTAGCCTTTATGGCCAACGCGCAGCATCTGTTTTACCGCAAGGACATTCTGGAAGCCGCTGGCGTTGCGCCGCCCACAACCTATGCAGAGATGGTGGCTGCGGCTGAAAAGATCGAATCCATGGGATTGATGGATGATCCGGTGGCGCTGAACACCAAGACCGGTTGGAATCTGGGTGAAGAATTCGTCAACATGTATATGGGCACCGGGGCACCCTTCTTTAATCCGGGCACAGCGGAAGTCGCGATCAACAACGAAAGCGGTGTTGAAGCGCTGAATATGTTGAAATCGCTCACCGACTATTCCAACCCCGATTTCCTGACCTTTGATTCAAACGCCACCGGTTCATTGTGGGAAGGCGGCAAGCTGGCGATGGCGATCATGTGGGGTTCGCGCGGGGGGCCGATACTGGATGGCGAAGGCTCCACCGAAGAAATCGTCAACAATACGGTTCTGGCGGCCGCACCGATGCTGAGCGGGGATCGTCCGGCCTCCACCCTGTGGTGGGACGGGATCACCATCGCGGCCAACATCAGTGATGAGGATGCCGAGGCAACCTTTGTCGCGATGGTCAATGGTCTGAGCGATGAGGTGGTCAAAGCCAACAACACAGAAGCTGTATGGCTGAGCAAAGCCTACGCGCCAACAGCGGCATCCATGGGGGTTGCGGCAACCGCCAACGCCGGAGCAGTGCCCTATCCGATGCTGCCTTATATGGGCTTGTTGCATTCGGCTCTGGGGGAAGAAATCACCGAATTCCTGCAAGGTTCTGAATCTGCCGAACAAGCGCTGGCCGATGTCGAGGCCGCCTATACAGCAGCCGCCAAAGAGCAGGGCTTTTTGCAATAAAACCAACCGTGCAGCCGGTTCGCTGGCTGCACGCCTTTCCTCCCATGCCGGATGATCTCCCATGTCGCACCGCACCTTTTTGATGTTTATCCTGCCCTCGCTTGTGGCGATGATCCTGTTCATTGCCCTGCCGCTGGTGTCGGTCGTCACCCAATCGATGCACATCGAACATGAGCAAGTACTGACAGAGACCGAAAACTGTGGACCCTTTGGCTGCACGATGGAAACCACCGTCGATGCCGAGGCCACGCAACGGCTGATCGATGAAAAACCCATGGGGCGGTTTAACGGTCTGGGCACCTATTTTGATCGCGGCCATCTGGCCAGTGCCGAGGTCGCACAGGCCTGGAAAGAGCGCGAGTCCTTTGGCGGGTTCCTGTCGGATCTGTATAACCTGCCGCTTTATAAGGCGATTGCCTTTACCCTGACCTATACCTTTGTGGTCACGCCGCTGACCATTGTGCTGGGCCTTTTGATCGCGCTGGGGGTGAACCGTGTGACCCCGATCCTGAAGGGGCCGACGATTTTTGTCTCTCTGCTGCCGATGATCGTGACACCGCTGATCGGCTCGTTGGTGTTGTTCTGGATGATCGATTCCCAAGGGATTATCGGCAAATCTCTGCAATGGATATTTGACGATCCGGACCTGTCGCTCAAGGCGTCTCCGGCGCTGACTTGGATCACCCTGATCACCTATGGCGTCTGGAGCTCTGCGCCCTTTGCCTTTGTGGTGTTCTATGCCGGTCTGCAAACCGTGAATACCGATTCACTGGAGGCCGCGCAGATCGACGGGGCCTCGCGCTGGCAGCAAATCCGCTATGTGGTGATCCCGCATCTGATGCCGCTGGTGGTGTTTATCTCGCTGATCCAGCTGATGGACAACTTCCGCGTCTTTGAACCGATTGTCGGCTTCTCGGCACAGGCCAATGCAACCTCGCTCTCTTTTATCATCTTTAACGATCTGCGCGGCGATACCATGCGCTTTAACTCTGCTGCGGCAACCTCTGTGTTGACGGTTCTGGGGGTCATCATTCTGCTGACTCCCGTCCTGATCCGGACGTGGCGCGACTTCAAAGGAAAGGCAGTCTGATGGCCAGCGCTCGTAAAACCCCCAAAGGGCTGATGATCGCCTCCACCGCCTTTGTGCTGGCATGGATCGTGATCGCGTCCTTTCCCTTTCTCTGGACCCTATGGGGCTCTTTCAAAGTGCAGGGGGACTTCTTTTCCAAGGCGGATTGGCGGTATGCGCTGACCGGCACCCGCACGATCATCGAGACCGGCGGGCCCTTTACCGGCGCGGGCTATGAGGGCGCTTGGATCGAACAGGAATTCTGGCGCGCCACCCTGAACACCGGCATCATTGTTTTCTTCACGGTGATCATTTCGCTGACCTTCGGCACGCTGGGCGGCTATGCGCTGGCGCGCTCGGGGCATAATTATTCCTTCTGGCTGCTGATGGTGGCGCTGGTGTTCCGCGCCATGCCGCATATCACGCTGGTCTCGGGCTATCTGCTGCCGTTTTTCCAGTGGAACGTCTGGGGGCACCTGCCAACAGCGATCATTGTGCTGGTGGCGATAAACCAGCCGTTTACCCTGTGGATGCTGCATTCGTTTTTCCTCAATATCCCCAAGGATCTGGATGAAAGCGCCCGAGTGGATGGCTGTACCCAGTTTCAGGCCTTCCGCCATGTGATCATTCCGGTGATGTGGCCGGGGGTGATTACCACGGGGCTGTTCAGCTTTCTTTTGGCCTATAACGACTTTGCCGTGACCTCTATGCTGCTGTCGCGCGAAAACCAGACGATGGTGCCCGCAATCTATGGCTATCTTGGCTCCACTTTTGAGGAAGGCAATGTGATGTTTGCCGTGGCCGCTGTGGTCTCTTCGACCGCGCCTTTGTTCGTCCTTGTGATGTTCTTCCAGCGCCAGATTGTGTCGGGCCTGACCGCAGGGGCGGTAAAAGGATGACCCCCGCGCCAACGATCTCTTCTCTCTCTGGCCCGCTGCCGCCTTTGGCGGTAGGGGCGGCATTCTAAGGAAATACAATGGCCATCCAGTATCTTAAGCAAAGCAAACCAGACTCCGAGCGCGCTGAAGATGACGCAAAGGTGCGCGCGGTTGTGGAGCAAACTCTGGCGGATATCGGTGCGCGCGGCGATGCGGCGGTACGTGATTTGTCGGTGAAATTCGACGGCTATGATCCCAAGCATTTCCGCCTGAGCGAAAGTGAAATCGAGGCCGCCCTACAGAATGTGTCGACCCGCGATATGGCAGACATCAAATTTGCGCAGGACCAGATCCGCCGCTTTGCCCAAGCGCAACGGGCGTCGATGACGGATATTGAAGTTGAAACCCTGCCCGGTGTGTTTCTGGGCCATAAGAACATCCCGGTGCAATCGGTGGGCTGCTACGTGCCCGGCGGTAAATTCCCCATGGTGGCCTCGGCACATATGTCGGTGTTAACGGCATCGGTAGCAGGCGTGCCGCGGATTGTGGCTTCGGCCCCGCCGGTGAACGGCGCACCGCATCCGGCGATTGTGGCGGCGATGCATCTGGGCGGCGCCCATGAGATTTACTGCCTTGGCGGCATTCAGGCGGTGGGGGCCATGGCAATCGGCACCGAAACAATAGAGCCGGTGCATATGCTGGTCGGGCCGGGCAATGCTTTTGTCGCCGAAGCCAAACGCCAGCTTTATGGCCGCGTTGGCATTGATCTTTTTGCCGGACCCACCGAAACCATGGTGATCGCCGATGAAACCGTAGATGCCGAACTTTGCGCCACCGATCTGCTGGGGCAGGCAGAGCATGGCTATAATTCCCCCGCCTGTCTGATCACCAATTCTGCGAAACTGGCCAAAGAGACCTTGGCCGAAATCGACCGCTTGCTGGACATTCTGCCGACACGGGAAACCGCTTCGGTCAGCTGGCAGAGCTACGGTGATATGATCCTCTGCGACAGCTACGATGAAATGCTGCAAGTGGCCAATGACATGGCCTATGAACATGTGCAGGTGATGACCGACCGCGACGACTGGTTTCTGGAAAACATGCATTCCTATGGGGCGCTGTTTCTGGGGCCGCGCACCAATGTCGCCAATGGCGATAAGGTCATCGGCACCAATCACACGCTACCGACCAAAAAAGCCGGACGCTATACCGGCGGACTATGGGTGGGGAAATTCCTGAAAACCCATTCCTATCAACGCATTGAAACCGATGAGGCTGCGGCTTTGGTGGGTGAATACGGCTCACGGTTGTGTATGCTCGAAGGCTTTGTCGGCCATGCCGAGCAATGCAACATCCGTGTGCGCCGCTATGGTGGTAAAAACGTCGGTTACGGAGAAGCCGCCGAATGAACCCGCAGACGTTGAAACAGGTGATCGCTCCGATCCAGCGGGCGATGTCGGAATTTGCCGAAACCCCCGTGCGGCAGGCTTTGGAAAGCTGTTTTACCGCAGAGGCGCAATTGCGCCTGTGTCATCCTTTTGGCGATCTGGTCGGGCCAGTAGCGCTTTATGATGCCTGTTATGCGCCGCTGATTGACGCGCTGCCCGATCTCGAACGCCGCGATATGATCGTGATGGCGGGCACCACGCCAGAGGGGGCGGATTGGGTCGGCTGCATGGGCAATTACATGGGCAGCTTTCTCGCGCCCTATCTCGATATTCCGCCGACCGGCCAGTTGGTCCATATGCGCTATCACGAGTTCTACTGCATCAAAGACGGCAAGATCACCGAAATGCAGGCGATCTGGGATATTCCCGAAGTTATGATGCAGGCTAAAGCCTGGCCAATGGCCCCGCAGCTTGGCGGTTTAATCTGCACCCCTGCGCCAATGACCCAAGACGGGTTGGCTGTGCAGGGCGACGGCAGTGCCGCGATGCATCGGGTTGTTGGTATGCTCACCGATCTCTGCCGGCATCCGGCCGAAGGCGGCCCCGAGATCATGAACCTGCAAAGCCATTGGCACCCACAGGTAAACTGGTACGGCCCCGCCGGTATCGGCACCGCGCGCGGCATTGCCGGTTTTCGCCACTGGCACCAAGCGCCTTTCCTGCGCGGGATGCCGGACCGAAAGCTCGATGCCATGGGCGATCTGATGTCCCATTGGGTGGCCGAGGGCGATTACGTCTGTGAAACCGGCTGGCCGAACATGCGCCTGACCCTGTCGGGGGATGGCTGGATGGGGATTGCCCCGTCGAACACGGAAATTCTGATGCGCAGCCTTGATTTCTGGCGCGTCGAAAACGGATTGATCCGTGAAAACTGGGTGTTGGTCGATCTTCTGGATGTGTACCGCCAGTTGGGGGTGGATGTGTTTGCACGTCTGCGGGAGTTCAATAAGGTGCGGCCAATGGGCCGAATTGACCTTAAGGACGGATATAACGCATGAATTTTCCCAAGACCCCTAGTTTTGATTTAACCGGCAAACGCGCCCTCATAAGCGGGGCCTCCGCCGGAATTGGGCTGGCCTGTGCGGTGGCTTTGGCCGAACGCGGGGCCGAAGTCACGCTGGCGGCGCGACGGGCCGATGTTTTGCAGCAGATCGCCGATCAGATGGCGGCAGAAGGCTGGCAGGCCAAAACCATGGTGATGGATGTCACCGATGTGGCGGCAACGGCGGCGTCTGTCGCGGCGGCGGGTCCGTTTGATATTCTGCTGAACTCGGCGGGTCTTGCGCGCCATTCCAAAGCCGTGGACACAACGCCCGAAGATTTTGACGTGGTGATGGGCATCAACCTGCGCGGGGCTTATTTTCTGACGCAAGCCGTGGCCAAGGGCCTGATTGCGGCGGGCAAAGGCGGGTCGCTGATCAATATCTCAAGCCAGATGGGCCATGTCGGCGGACAGGAAAGGGCGGTCTATTGCGCCTCCAAATTCGCGGTTGAGGGCTTTACCAAAGCTATGGCACTGGAATTCGGCGCGGCAAAAATCCGCGTGAACACGATTTGCCCGACTTTCATCCTGACCGAGCTCAGCCGCCCGACCTTTGCCGATCCGGCCAAAAAGGCGTGGATAATGGACAAGATCAAACTCGGCCGCCCCGGCGAGGTCGAGGACATCATGGGCGCGGTGGCCTATCTGGCCTCCGATGCCGCCGCGCTGGTGACCGGCACGTCTTTGTTGATTGACGGAGGCTGGACGGCAGACTGATGAGCATTGTCAAAGTAACTTCTCTGGATGTGGCCCGCCGCGCCGGTGTCAGCCAATCCGCTGTCAGCCGGGTCTTTACCCCCGGCGCCTCTGCCTCTGCCAAAACCGCCGAGAAAGTGCGCAAAGCCGCCGAAGACCTTGGCTATCGCCCGAACAATATCGCCCGCGCCATGGTCAGCGGCAAAAGCCGGATGATTGGCTTGGTTGTGGCCTATCTGAACAACCAGTTTTATCCCGAAGCGCTGGAAAAGCTCTCCAGCGCCTTGCAGGATCAGGGCTATCACCTGCTGATTTTCATGGCCAATACCGAGACCGACAACATGGATGAGGTGCTCGATGAAATCCTTGATTATCAGGTAGATGGCATCGTTGCGGCCTCTGTTTCCATGTCCTCGGTGCTGCTGGGGCGCTGCCGGTCCGCCGGTGTGCCTGTGGTGCTGTTTAACCGCAGTCAGGATGATGATGACCTGTCTGCCGTGACCTCTGACAACTATGCCGGCGGGCGTAAGGTTGCCCAGTTTCTGCTTGCGGGCGGCCATGAGCGCATCGCCTATCTTGCCGGTTGGGAAGGGGCCTCGACCCAGCGTGATCGCGAGCTTGGCTTTAACGATGCCCTAGAAGGGGCAGGGCGCACGCTGTTTGCCCACGAGGTTGGTAATTTCCACACAGAAAGCGCGTGCGAAGCAACACGCAGACTGTTTTCCGGCCCCGAACGCCCCGACGCGGTGTTTGTTGCCAATGATCATATGGCCTTTGCGGTGATGGACACCCTGCGCTTTGAGATGGGCCTGTCGGTGCCCGACGATGTCTCGGTGGTGGGCTATGACGATGTGCCGACCGCAGGCTGGCCCGCCTATAACCTGACCACGGTCCGCCAACCGGCCAATCAAATGGTCAATGAAACCATAAAAACCCTGCTGGCGCAGATCGAGGACCCTGCGGCCTCGGCCCGCCGGATTGCCATAGACGGGCCGCTCATCGTGCGCAGGTCCGCACGAATACCTAAAGGATGGAAAACATGACGCAATACGCGGGTCGCTGGAAAGATTTTCCCGACTATATTATCGGTATCACCAAGGAAATCTGGGAAGATCGCGGTGTTGAAACCCTGAACCGCTATTATGCCGACGATATTCCGGTACGTAGTCCGATGGGCATTCAGCGCGGCAATCAAGGGGTAATGGCCGCGACCATGGCGACCATTCATGAATTTCCGGACCGCCAACTGTTCGGCGAGGATGTGATCTGGTCCAATGACCCCACCCATGGCCATCTTTCCTCACATCGGTTGATCACCACAGCCACCCATACCCGCGACGGGCAATTCGGTCCTGCTACGGGCAAGCCCTGGAGGGTGCGGGTCATCGCCGATTGTGCGGCCAGGGATGAAACCATCTATGATGAATGGCTGGTGCGCGATTACGGCGGCATTGTGCGGCAGTTGGGCATGGACCCCGCCGAATACGCCGCGCGGCTGCTCGAGGCCGAAGCGGGGGCCAATCCGGTGTATCTGCCGGAACATGACGTCGATGGCGGCTATCACGGGCGCGGCAATGACAATGAATGGGGTGACAAGTACGCCGACACTCTCAGCCGCATTATGGCCGATGATTTTACCCATATCCATCAAAGCTATGACCGTGCCGTGATCGGCGAATACGCCGGAGCACAGCAAACACTGGGGGCGGAGGGCAGCGTCGGGTTCTGGCTCGGCCTACGATCGTCTTTCCCGTCCGCCACGTTCAAAATCCACCATCAGATCGGTATGGACGCCGATATGCTCAGCCCGCGCGCGGCCCTGCGCTGGTCGCTGGATGGCCCCCATGACGGTTGGGGCAGCTTTGGCAGACCCACGGGAAAACGCGTGCATGTCTTTGGCATGTGCCATGCCGAATTCGGGCCGTGGGGCCTGCGCCGCGAATTTGCACTCTATGATGAAATCGCCATCTGGAAACAGATACTGTCGTGATCTGACCTCCCTTGCGACCCAAAATAAAGAGAAATAAACCCATGATGTCCCAGACAACGGCCCCGCGGATTGTGCGCTACGGCGAATTGCGTCCTTGCAAAACGGCATTCATCGACGCCCATACACCGGGGAGCGATCAGAAAGAGAATTTCACCATCATCGGGGGCGGCGTCTCTGAAAGCCCTGATCAGCATGTGCATATTTCTGACAAGATCGGGTTCAATATCGGCGCCGCAGGGCAACCGCCCAAATGCCGCAATTCCCTGCATTCCCACACCACGGCCGAAGTGTTCTTTGTGCTCAAGGGGCGCTGGCGGTTCTTTTGGGGTCGCAATGGCGATGCCGGTGAGTTCGTCGCTGAAGAAGGCGATATTTTCAACATTCCCACCGGTATTTTTCGCGGGTTTGAAAACATCGGCACCGATTACGGGATGATCATGGCAATCCTTGGCGGCGACGATGCCGGCGGTGGGGTTACATGGGCTCCGCAGGTGATCGAGGACGCCCGTGATCATGGCTTGATGCTAGGGGAAAACGGCGTGCTTTA
Organism: uncultured Pseudoruegeria sp.; assembly: GCA_947498155.1. Classification (GTDB taxonomy): domain Bacteria; phylum Pseudomonadota; class Alphaproteobacteria; order Rhodobacterales; family Rhodobacteraceae; genus Pseudoruegeria. Next base: position 4,118 of record CANMJD010000011.1, on the reverse strand, counting down.
TGACAGCAAAAAGGGCGAAACACTGCCGCATAACGTCGGGTTGATGCCAGTGCTGAGCGCGGAACAGATGCAGGCCTTCCCCGAAGTGCCAATCGAGGATGTCGTCCCCGGATATGTCGCGCGCTATTGGGATTTGATGGCGCTGGCGGCAAAGCAACCGGCCAAGGTCATCGGTGCCGATGCGCTCTTGCAAGACCGCCCCGGCTTTGAGGTGGATTTCCTGACCCGCGGCTCTCTGGGCGGGGCCATTCAGACCCACAACCGTCATACGGTTCTGATGCCGGTGCGCGGCCATTGGGCCTTGCACTGCGACGGAACAGAAACGATCCTGAACCCCGGGGACACGGCCCTGATCGATCCGCATCAGCCCTATGAGCTGACACCTTCGATGACCGGTGAGGCCAGCCTCTACCGGATCACAACAACCGAAGATGCCGCTGGCGCAACTTGGGTGGCTGGCACATGAACCGGCCCCCGCGATCACAGACGCGAAAGGGATAGTATGACCAAAATTCAAACAACCCATGTCGGCGCTTTGCCGCACCTACAACAGGTGGTTGATTTCATCTTTGCCCGCGACGTTGACGGCGACAGCCCGTGCCACCCGCCAGCGGGTCTGGCGATATGATCCCCCTTGTCCTGATCCCCGGCATGATGTGCGACGCGCGGCTGTTTACGCCGCAGATTGCGGCTTTGTCCGGCGACATCCCCTTACATCTGGCCCCGATTAACCGCACTGATACGGTGCCCGCCCTGGCGGCAGAGATTTTGGCCAATGCCCCGCCGGTCTTTGCGCTCGCGGGCTTGTCGATGGGCGGCATCGTCGCGATGGAAATTTTGCGTCAAGCGCCGGAGCGTGTGGCCAAAATTGCCTTGCTCGACACCAATCCGCTGGCCGAAAAAGACGCGATAAAAACCCGCCGCCTGCCGCAGATCAAAAAGGTGCAAGACGGGCAGTTACACGCGGTGATGCGCGATGAGATGACGCCGAATTATCTGGCCGATGGGCCGCATAATGCCGCCCATCTGGAACTGTGCATGGAAATGGCCTTGGGGCTGGGGCCGGCTGTTTTTGAACGCCAATCCCGCGCCCTGATGACCCGCCCCGATCAAACCGACACCCTGCGCGCTGCCGATATTCCGGCCCTGATCCTCTGCGGGGCTGAGGATAAACTCTGTCCGGTCTTCCGCCATGAATTCATGCAAAGTCTTATGCCCCGATCCACCCTGCACATCGTGCAAAACGCCGGTCATTTACCGACGTTAGAACAACCCGAAGAAACCACAGAGGCCCTGCGCCGCTGGCTGGAGGCCGCATGAACGATTCCCTGTTAACCCTGTTGAAACAGGTAGACACCCCCACCGTTTGCAACGCGATAGAGGTCGCCCAAGGCCAGCGCGGGTTTAATCAATTCACCCGCGGCACCATGCTGGCCTCACATCCCGAAGCGGGCGCGATGGTCGGCTATGCCCGCACCGCCAAAATCGCCGCCCTTGCCCCGCCCGAGGAACCCGCCGATGAAATCCGCGCCCGCCGCATGGCCTATTACCGCCACATGGCCGACGCCCCCAGCCCTTCGGTTGTGGTGGTCGAAGACGTGGATTTCCCCAACTGCATCGGTGCCTATTGGGGCGAGATCAACACCATGGTGCACAAAGGATTTGGCATGTCCGGCGCGCTGACCAACGGGGTGATGCGCGATCTGGGGGATGTGCCGGACGGCTTTCCCGTGGTGGCGGGCTCTGTCGGTCCAAGCCACGGGTTCGTCCATGTCACAGAAGTCGCCACACCGGTGACGATCTTCGGGATGCAGGTGGCCGATGGCGATCTGATCCACGCCGACCGCCACGGCGCGGTGGTGATCCCTGCGGATGTGATCGACAGTCTAGAGGCCGCCATTCACAAGCTGCTGGAAACCGAAAAACTGGTGCTGGAACCGGCCCGACAAGAAGGCTTTGACTTCGCCGCCTTTGAGGCCGCATGGGCCGCCTTTGAAAAAGCCCGCACCTAAACCCCCCGGATCAAAAACCGACCTGATCCCCGCCTTTCAGCGAAAGAATATCCCGCGCCTCATCCGGCGTGGCGACTGACAGGCCAAGTCCTTCGATGATCTGGCGCATCTTGGTGACCTGATCGGCATTGGATTTGGCCAGTTCCCCGCGCCCGATCCACAGGCTGTCTTCCAGCCCGACACGGAGATTACCCCCAAGGGCGGCGGCTTGGGCGGCGATACGGAACTGGTTGGACCCCGCCCCCAGCACCGACCAGCGGTACTCTGCGCCAAACAGCCGGTCGGCGGTGCGTTTCATATGCTGCACATCTTCGGGATGCGGACCAATGCCACCCAGCAGCCCAAACACCGATTGCACAAAGAACGGCGGCTTGACCAAGCCCCGTTCGGCAAAATGCGCCAGATTATACAGATGCGAGATGTCGTAGCATTCAAATTCAAACCGCGTGCCGTTGCCATAGCAGGTTTTCAGCACATATTCGATGTCCTGAAAGGAATTGCGAAACACCAGATCGCGCGAGCCTTCCAGATGCGCGCGCTCCCAGTCGTGCTGGAAATCCTTGTAGCGGTCCAGCATCGGATAAAGCCCAAAATTCATCGACCCCATATTCAACGAGGCCACCTCGGGCTGGAACCTCGCCGCCGGTGCCACGCGCTCTTCAACGCTCATATAGGGGCTGCCGCCGGTGGTGATATTGATCACCGCGTTGGTGCCCTGTTTGATGCGCGGCAGAAATCCGGCAAAACCCTGTGGTGTCTGGTCCGGCTGACCGGTTTCGGGGTTGCGGGCGTGTAGATGCAGGATCGCAGCGCCAGCTTCGGCGGCGGCAATGGCCTCTTGGGTGATCTGCTCTGGCGTGATCGGCAGATGCGGCGACATAGAGGGCGTGTGGATCGCGCCGGTTATGGCGCAGGTGATAATGACTTTTCCGCTATGGGGGTCTCGCTGTGTCATGGGGCTACGCTCCGTGGGCTGCTGGGGCTATGATCGCCGATACCAAAAGGATAGGCGAACCGCCCCGCCTTTCCTAGAGAGCATATCTTTTGCCGCGCCTTCCGCAGGCTTAGACCCGCACCACCCGCGCTGCGCATAGTGGCAGCGCCAGCAACAACAGCGCAATCAACCAAAAGGCGGTAATCAACGAGGTCAGATCGGAAACATACCCGATCAGCGCCGGCCCCAGCAAAATACCCGCATAGCCCGTGGTGGTCACCGAGGCGATGGCAATCCCCGGCGGCATGACGGTCTGGCGTCCGGCCGCACTGAACAGGATCGGTACCAGATTGGCCGCCCCTAGCCCGATCATCACAAAGCCCAGCAGTGCCACCGGCAACCCCGGCGCGATCAGGATCACCGCGATGCCGCCAATCGCCAAAAGCCCGCCCAGCACCAGCACCCGAAAACGGCCAAGCCCGCGCACGATCCAATCGCCGCTAAGCCGCGCCGCGACCATCGCCACCGAAAACAGGATATAGCCCAAGCCAGCCAGCTGCGCTGTGGCAAGCTCTTGATCAATCAGCAGCAAGGCCCCCCAATCCAGCACCGCGCCTTCAACCAGAAAGGTGATGCCCGTCAGCACCGCCAGCAACAAGACGATGCCGCGGGGCAGGGCAAAGGGCTCGGGATCACTGCCCCGCACCGCCAACAGGCGCGGGCGCAGCAGGATCATCGCCGCCAGCGCCACAGCCGCCCCCAGCAGCGCACAAAGCGGCACCGGCACCGAAATCGCCAGCAACAGGGTGACAAACCCCGCACCAAAAAAACCGCCAATGCTGAACTGGGCATGAAAATTTGACATCAAGGGGCGTTCCTCAAGACCTTCGATCTCGGCCCCATGCACATTCATTGCCACATCCATCGTCCCCAGACTTGCGCCAAACACAAACAAGCCCGCCCCCAGCACCAGCGGCGTATGGGCCAGCGCCAGCAGGGGCAGCATAGCGATCAGGCCAAATCCCCCCAGAACGACCATCGGACGGGCCCCACGCCGCGCCGCCAACACACCGGTCAGCGGCATCGCCAGGATCGACCCGACCCCAAGGCAAAGCAACAACAGCCCGAACTCCGCCTTATCCGCCCCGACGTTGTTCTTGAAAAACGGAAAC
>CANMJD010000010.1 GCA_947498155.1 uncultured Pseudoruegeria sp. | reverse complement strand
TGGCGCGGTTGACGGGACTCGAACCCGCGACCCCCGGCGTGACAGGCCGGTACTCTAACCAACTGAGCTACAACCGCCCTCTTAGTGCCCCGAGCGTCGCTCGGCGTGAGGGGGGTTTTAGGCTCGGTAGCTGACCGCGTCAAGCGGCCTTTGACCGAAAAACACCGCCTTTTTGATTTTTTTATCTACCCCGAATTTTACCGACCTGATCGGGCAGCGGAATGAATTCATCCTGATCATCCGGCGGCAGTTGAAAACGCCCGTTTTCCCAATCCCCTGCACGCCATGCTTCTTTGGCAGCCTGAATTTTTTCTTCAGACGAGGCGACAAAATTCCACCAGATATAACGCGGCCCGTTCAGGGTTTCGCCGCCCAAGAGCATCAACCGCGCCCCCGCGCTACCGGCTTTCAGACTAATGGCATCACCTGGGCGAAAGACCATCATCTGCCCGGCGCCATAGCGCTGGCCCGCTTGGGTGACACTGCCCTCTACCACGTAAACGCCGCGATCCTCGTGATTGTCCGGCAGCGGGATGGCGGCACCGGCCTGCAGCACCACATCGGCATAGAACATTTCGGATGCCGTCGGCACGGGTGCGCGTTCGCCCCAAGCGTTGCCAAGGATCAAGCGCACCTCTTTGCCTTCCCCCTCAAGCAGGGGCAGCGCCTCTTTGGGGGTGTGGGTAAAGTCTGCTGCATCCTCTTCGTTCTTCTCGGGCAAGGCCACCCAGGTCTGGATGCCGAACAGTTTCTGCGGCTGTTGACGCACCTCTTCATCGATACGTTCGGAATGGGTGATGCCATTGCCCGCCACCATCCAGTTCAGCTCTCCTTCCTCGATCCACTGATTGGTCCCAAGGGAATCGCGATGGTGGATTTTGCCCGAGAACAGATAGGTCACCGTCGCCAGCCCGATATGCGGATGCGGGCGCACATCGATCCCCTGCCCCGTGACAAACTCCGCCGGTCCCATCTGATCAAAAAAGATAAACGGCCCGACCATCTGGCGCTTAGGCGCAGGTAAGGCACGGCGGACCTCAAACCCGCCAAGATCACGCGCACGCGGCACGATCAGGGTTTCAATGGCATCCACATCAGCCCCTGTCGGGGTATCGGGATCAAGAAGCGGGTTCCAGCTCATCACGGATCTCCTGTTGATTACCCTAGATATAGCCCGAAACCCATATGCACCAAAGAGGCCACATCCCACAGAGACTCTGCGCTGACGCACAAGCCTTGCGACAGTACACCCCAACAATAAGTCAATCCAAGTATTATTGTTTCCACATTCCGATCAAAGCAGGGGCTCACATCGGCAAATGGGGCGTAAATACGGCAAAATATTGACAGAAATCAGAAGCAGGCCCTAGGTTACCCCATCTGCTTTTTGCCATAAGGTTTTGTTAAATGTTGCAACTTGTAAATCGATTTGGGCCATTGGTCCTTTTACCGCTCCTTGCGGCCTGCGCCACTTCCTCGTTGACGGTTCCGGCCTCACAGGGGGCGATAAACATGTATGACAACAGAGCCGCCGTTCAGACTGCCCCCCACAGCGGCATGCGTTATGTGCCCGCCGCCGAAGCCGAAGCCGCGCCGAACCTTGGCCCAACGGGTGCGAATTTGCTGGTGCCGGGCCAGCAACCATAAACATTTAAACGGGGGAAGAATGGTGGGTCGTGAGAGGCTCGAACTCCCGACATCTTCGGTGTAAACGAAGCGCTCTACCAACTGAGCTAACGACCCGATGAGCGCTGTTTAATCCGAGCGCTTGGCGGGCGCAAGATGGTATTCGAGATTTTTTCGAGAAATTTTGTATTTTTTGCGACAAAGCGGATTTTGGACCAACCGGCTAAAAATATGCTCCTGTTGTCAGCCACTTACCCAAAAAAAAGCCAAGCTGGATTTCTCCAGCTTGGCCATCTGTCAGAAGGTGGAAGGCTTAGGCCTCTGCTTCATCCTCTGTTGTGTCGCCCTGTGCATCGTACGATTTCGACTGGCGGATTCTGGCGTGAATCACATTCGCGCTTTCATTCTCGGTGGCGCGTTTGATTTTGATGTTGCCCAGCGGTTGAAGGTTGACTTCTTCACCATTCGCCAAGGCCTCTCCAATCACCGCAAGGGTTGCTTCGATCACAGGTTTAGCGATTTGCTTCCGGGTGCCTGACATCTCTGCCACGCGATCCAGCAATTGCTTGCGACGCACGACGGTATCTTCGGACACGTCAATCTCTACAGTATTATCTTCAGTCATTTGAAACTCCTTTTGGGACGTTCGCCCAAACTTTAACACATCAGACTCAACGCAGCGGCCTTATCGGCAAAGGTCTTTTGATACGATGCATATTGAACACGTTTGGCTGCGTTCATAGGGCAGAAATGCAAAATGGCGCCCGAAAGCGCCATTTTAAACCTCACAGACGTGAAATTATAAGCTTAATGGGTTGTCGCGGCGCTGCCGCTATGGCCCGCAGTTAACGCGGCAGCCTTGGCCGCTTCTGCCTCTTCATCCCATTCAATCGCCACAGGTTCCGAGACAAGCGCCTGTTTCAAAACTTCGGAGACATGGGACACTGGGATGATCGTCAGCCCTTCTTTCACATTATCCGGAATCTCTGACAGATCCTTTTCGTTTTCCTGCGGGATCAACACCGTTTTAATGCCGCCACGCAGCGCTGCCAAAAGCTTCTCTTTCAAGCCACCAATCGGCATTGCATTACCGCGCAATGAAACCTCTCCGGTCATCGCGATGTCCTTGCGAACCGGAATACCTGTCAGCACCGATACGATAGAGGTGACCATCGCCAAACCGGCCGAGGGGCCATCTTTAGGCGTCGCACCATCCGGCACGTGCACGTGAATGTCCATCTTTTCGAATTCCGGTGGTTTCACACCGATTTCAGGACTAATGGAGCGCACATAGCTGCTGGCCGCATCGATGGATTCCTTCATCACATCGCCAAGCTTACCGGTGGTTTTCATCCGCCCCTTGCCGGGCAGACGCAGCGCCTCGATCGAGAGCAGATCACCGCCGACCGATGTCCAAGCCAGCCCAGTGACAACACCAACCTGATCTTCGCGTTCCGCCAACCCGTAACGATGACGTTTTACCCCAAGGAAATCCTCAAGGTTTTCTTCATCCACCGATACTTTCTCGGCATCCTTGCGCACGATCTTGGTCACGGCCTTCCGCGCCAGCTTGGCCAGCTCGCGCTCCAGATTCCGCACCCCAGCTTCGCGAGTATAGGTGCGAATGATTTCCTGAAGTGCTTCATCCGAAATCTCGAACTCGGATTTTTTCAGACCGTGGTTTTTCACCTGTTTGGAAATCAGGTGCTGCTTGGCAATCTCGCGCTTTTCATCCTCGGTGTAACCGGCCAGTGAAATAATCTCCATCCGGTCCAACAACGGACCCGGCATATTGTAGCTATTTGCCGTGGTCAGGAACATCACATTGGACAGGTCGTATTCAACCTCAAGATAGTGATCGACAAAGGTGCCGTTTTGCTCTGGATCAAGTACCTCAAGCATCGCCGAGGCCGGATCACCACGAAAATCCTGACCCATCTTGTCGATTTCATCGAGCAAGATCAGCGGGTTGTTGGTTTTCGCTTTCTTCAGCGCCTGAATGATCTTACCGGGCATAGACCCGATATAAGTCCGACGGTGACCGCGAATCTCGCTTTCATCACGCACGCCGCCCAGCGAAATGCGGATAAATTCACGCCCTGTCGCCTTGGCCACAGATTTCCCGAGCGAGGTTTTACCAACACCGGGCGGGCCAACAAGACACAGGATCGGGCCTTTCAGTTTCTTGGAGCGCTGCTGCACTGCCAGGTATTCGACAATGCGTTCCTTGACCTTTTCCAGACCATAATGATCGGCGTCCAGAATACGCTCTGCACGGCCCAAGTCTTTCTTCACGCGGGATTTTGTGCCCCACGGAATGCCCAGCATCCAGTCCAGATAGTTGCGCACAACCGTGGCCTCTGCCGACATCGGCGACATCGACTTGAGCTTTTTCAGCTCGGCCTCGGCCTTATCGCGGGCTTCTTTGGACAGTTTGGTCTCAGCGATCTTGGCTTCCAGCTCGGCCACTTCGTTCTGGCCTTCTTCGCCATCGCCAAGTTCCTTCTGAATGGCCTTCATCTGCTCATTCAGATAATATTCCCGCTGGGTGCGTTCCATCTGCGATTTGACGCGGGTTTTGATCTTTTTCTCGACCTGCAACACGCTCATCTCGCCCTGCATCAGGCCAAAGACCTTTTCCAGCCGTTCCGCCACGGAGAGTGTTTCCAAAAGCTCTTGCTTCTGATCCACCTCAATACCCAGATGACCGGACACCAGATCCGCCAGCTTGTCGCTTTCACGAGTCTCGGCAATCGCGGCCAAAGCCTCTTCGGGGATGTTTTTGCGCACTTTTGCATAGCGCTCAAATTCTTCGGCAACCGAGCGGATCAAAGCCTCGATCGTGGTCTCATCGCCAATCTCTTCGCCCAGCACTTCGGCGCCGGCTTCAAAAAAATCGGGGTTGTCGACAAAATCGGTGATGCGCACACGGGAACGCCCCTCCACCAGAACTTTGACGGTCCCATCGGGCAGTTTCAGCAGTTGCAGCACATTGGCCAAAACGCCAACGCGGTAAATGCCATCGGTTTCAGGATCATCCTCGGAAGGATCCACCTGGCTGGATAGCAGAATTTGCTTGTCGTCCTGCATCACCTCTTCCAACGCGCGCACAGATTTCTCTCGCCCGACAAAAAGCGGCACGATCATATGCGGGAACACGACGATGTCGCGCAGGGGTAAAACAGGATAGGTCTGATTGAGTTGCTCGGGCATTCTCATTCCTTTTCTTGGCAAGAGATAAAGGCCCCGTTCGCGGCGACCTTTTCCTCTCCGGTCAGGCTTATAAACTGGGTTTCTTTGACCCTTTTTCAAGCGCTCTACTGGTTATTATTTTGCCAAATCATGCCTGCTCGCGCCGACAGGGGCAAGGCCAGAACCCGGATTATCCCCTGCTTTTTCCACGAATCCACCGCGTTGGTTGGATTTTAAAGACAATCCCGCCCTCTCCTATTCATTTTGACAAAAATATCCCGGGGTCCGGGGCAGCGCCCCAGTTCTAGAAGATCGATATTTGTTACGCAAAACAGCACGACCGGACACATTATTACTTAGTATCAATGCTTTAAATTCGAAATTTCGATGCACCCAAGCCAAATTTCAATATGATGCCTTTTTTTTTCGACGGGCAAAAGAGAACCCGCGATGAAGAGCAACGCGGGTATCATGATCAATTTTCGGTGTGATGTCGCTTACGACTGATGTAGTTTATCCACTTGGACCCGATATGGATTCCCGATCAAGAAGACTTTGCCGCCATTAGCAACGCAGTCCACCGGCGACATGAACCAGCGAGATCGTCAGTGGTCAGATCGTTTTTCCAGACGCTTTTGCATGTGCCATGGACTTGATCACCAGTTCGATGAACTGCGCCCCCACCCTCTGGACGATGCAAGGGTCATCCGTTTGAAAAGTCTTCAGTTCCTATAGAGCCACACGTGCAACAGGCCGACCACAGCAAGATTCAAAACATAATTGCGCAATAAAACAAGCATCACCCAAACCACGCTTAGGGTTTGCATCCGCGCAACGGACGGCGTTTGACATAGGAAGACTTTAGGATAGATCAGCGACTTGTTGGGCTTGCAATATCCCCGACGATTTTCGGTGCCCCATAATTGAATCATCCATTTAATACCCTCACTCTTTTCTCGTTTTGTTTCAAATCCTTAGATTTTGAAGTGACCGCTGTTTTGGCCTTTGCGCTATCTTCAACCCAGCCTGATCAAAGTGGACTTAGTTGTATCCAGTAACTGGTATTAAATGGTTCATCCGATAAAAGCTGCGCTTGGGTGATCGTGCCGGACTGCGATAACGGCCCGTAAGAATTTGCAGAATGCGCGACACCCAGATCAAATGCCGCTGCAATAGGTTCAATGCCGATGGCACAGAACCTGCCGTTCCACGGATAGGCTTTGCGGCCGCGGTTTGATATCCATAGCAAGCATTGAGGAAACACCTCGATATTCCAAGAGAGTGCAACCGCATAGCTATTGAATGCGTCCGACATGCGGACTCTTCCCTCCGTCAGAGACACCGCCAATAATTCTTCTGTTTCTATCGCCAGCGGAAGCTGCGTGACGTCAACCGTTGCCCCCTCTTGGGTGGGTATCTGTGTTAATAATTCTGCAGTCTGGTCCGGCATGAACTGCGAAGATGCATCAACTGGCATCGGGAAAGATCTCACACTTTGCAGCGACGGGATAGACAGGTGCGCCGCGCCCACCTGTGTCGGCAACGCAAAAATAGGGTGCAGCCCTATCGGCAACGCAGCGCTCTGCCGCATTTCGATTTGAAGATCGATCCTAAGCCGAAGATCACCATCATGCGAAATACGCCGCCGCACCCGTTCCACGACATGTCCGCGAGGGTAGTCAATCGCAATTGTAATCGCTGTATGGGTCTGATCGACAAGATGCCAACATGCGTTCGCGCTATACCCGTGGGCAAATTCATCTACAGGCGGACTTGTCAGATCAACTCCACCCATCCAATGATCTGGAAGGTCCGTGCGCGTGTCAGAGACCCCAAATGGAACGCAAGGGAATTCTCCGCGTAACTGACGCAGGATCGGTGGAAGCGCGTCGCGTTTCCCAGGCGGATCGTCGGACCATGGCGCCACGGCAAAGGGCTGGACGTCGCGACCGCTCGGAAGCGTGAACCAGACGGGGCCAAGCATCCCGCCAAGTGCGGCAACTTCACCGCGAATGCTGCCCCAATCAAAAGTCCAGACCGTTTCCGTCAAATTGTTATGCCACCATCAATGTTGATTGCCTGACCTGTCACAAACGCTCCGTCGTCAGAGGCCAGAAACGCGCAGAGACCCGCAATTTCGCTGGGCTGGCCAAAACGTCCTGCAGGCTGGCGGTCGATAAAGAATTTCATTGCAGCATCGTGACTGCCTAGCTGCGTCGCCAGCTCGGCAATACGACCTTGCAGGCTTGGGCTATCAACGGTGCCAGGACATATCGCGTTGCACCGGATACCAAAAGGTAAATAGTCAGAGGCGACAGATTTGGTCAGCCCCAAGACCCCGCCCTTGGTCGCGCAATAGGCCGCGCGTTTTGGGAAACCTTTAATGGAACTGGCAACCGACCCAATTGTAATGATGCTGCCACCCTGCGCCTTCATTTTCGGTATACCCGCCCCCAAGACTAAAAAGGCACTGTCCAGGGTGATGGCACAAGACCGGCGCCAATCCTCAAGACTACATTCCTCGATCGTGCCTTGGTGCACATAGCCAACCCCGTGAACCAGAACGTCAATCTGATCGAATGTCCCGAAGTATTCTGTGACATCAGCGGCATTTGTCGCGTCCAGACCTGCGACGTGCGCGCCTTTAAGGTCCGATAATAGATCCGGATTCAAATCGGACGCATGGACCTGCGCCCCCTCCGCCAGAAGTCGCTCTGCGATTGCCCGCCCGATACCTTGGCCGGCTGCGGTCACCACGACGGTCTTGCCTTGCAGACGTTGTTTCAGGTCCATGATGATCCCTCCAATGCAACTACAGTTTGATTTTGTGACCCCAACCCTTCAATTCCAAGGCTCAAGGTGTCGCCAATTTTGAGATATTGAGGGGGCTTCATCCCCGCTCCGACACCGGGCGGCGTGCCCGTACAGATCAAATCCCCCGGTTCCAACACCAAGAATTCTGATAGGTAACTGACGATTGTCGCGGGATCGAAAATCATCGTATTTGTATTCCCGGTCTGCATCCGCCCAGCATTCACGTCCAGCCACATGGACAAAGCGGCGGCATTGCCGACCTCGTCCGGAGTAACGATCCATGGACCGGTCGGGCAGAAATTTGGAAAACTTTTGCCTTTGGCCCATTGCCCACCGCGCTCTAACTGCCAAGCACGCTCGGACAGATCATTGACGACTGTAAACCCCAGAATGTGGTCAAGCGCGTCGGCTTTGCTGATGTTCAACGCCCGCTTGCCGATCACGATCCCCAGTTCGACCTCCCAATCGAGTTTCGTCATCTTCGGCGAATACAAAATGGGCGCATTGGGTGCGCAAAATGTCGCTGAAGATTTGTTGAATAATATTGGCTCAGCGGGGATATCCATGCCGGCCTCGGCGGCGTGATCGGAATAGTTCAGGCCGATGCAATAGACGTTGCGCGGCTGGGACATGGGCGCCCCGATACGCGCACCGTCTTGTTCGATGATAGGCAAAGTGGAAAGGTCCACCTCCGCCAATAACGCGCCGATTGCCGGTATGGTCTCGGGTGTAAAATCATGGATGATGCTGGATAGGTCGCGCGCCCGATTACCGGCATCCAAAACGCAGGGAACTTCAGTCCCGACAGGCCCAAGTCTCAGAAATTTCATCTTTGTTCTCCATTATTTTGTCGACCCCACCATGTGCTTGCAAGTGGTGCGCCGCCCACGAAGGCTTCGCGTCCAAGTGTATCTTGGATGCGCAGGCATTCGTTCCATTTCGCCATACGTTCAGACCGCGTGAACGACCCGACCTTGAGCTGCCCGGCCCCAAGGCCCGTTGCGAGATGGCTTATCGTGACGTCCTCGGTTTCGCCCGATCTGGCGGAAACCACGCTGCGATATCCGGCGGTAGTTGCGGCCTTGAACGCATCAACGCTTTCGGTGATCGTCCCGGCTTGGTTCACTTTGATCAGCACCGCGTTGCAGGCTTTCTGCGCTGCGGCTTCGCAGACAAGCTTAGCATTTGTTACCAGATAATCATCACCTATAATCTGAACCTGCGCACCAAATCGGCGGGTGAATTCAGCCATGCCTGCAGGATCATCTTCGCTGACAGGGTCTTCAATCGACGCGATCGGATAGCTCTCGATCCAAGTACCCAGCAGGTCGATCAGGCCGTGCGCATCCATGTCACGATCTTCAAGCGCAAGGCGGTAACGCCCATCGGTGCAAAATTCGGACGCGGCCACATCAAGAGAGATAACGACGCGGTCGCCTGGTTTTTCGCCGGCCTTTTCGATCGCCAGTGTCAGCGTTTCCAATGCCTCCTCGTTGCTGTCAAAGATCGGCCACCAACCACCCTCATCAGCCACGCCAGCCAATCTCCCCTTTTGTTTCATGATATCGCCAGCCGCAAAATAAACCTCAGAGGTGACTTCCATTACCTCGTCAAAGGTTTTGGCACCTGGAACCATGACCATGAAATCCTGAATATCGACACGCCGCCCTGCATGTGCGCCGCCGCCGAAGATCTGAATTTCCGGCAAGGGCAGTGTTGGTGTTTGCCCGTAGTAATCCGCGATATGGCGCCACAAGGGTTTTGCGGCCGTAGCGGCGGCCGCGTGCAAAACGGCGATAGACGTCGCTACGGTCGCATTCCCGCCGAGCACATCTTTCAAGGGTGAAGGATCAAGCGCGAGAATGGATGCGTCGATCCCTGCCTGATCGGTTGCGTCTTGTCCCAGCAGCACGGGCGCAATCCTATCTTGTAGGGACTTGAGCGCGCGCTGCACATCCATACCGCGCAATGCTTTTCCGCCGTCGCGTAAATCAATCGCTTCGCGTGTGCCGCGGGACGCGCCCGCTGGTGCGATGCCGCGCCCGACATGGCCACAGGCAAGACCCACTTCAACCTCAATGGTTGGGTTGCCGCGGGAATCCCACACACGGCGGCCCTGAACGGATGTGATGTTTGACACGTCGCTTATCCTTTGAATGTTTGGTAAATTTCGTCAAAAACCTCGTCTAGCGTCGCTGGAGGTCTTGAGATGAGATTCAGCGCTTTGATCCGCACACATTTGGCAGTTTCCGGATCAAGATACTCGACCGGGGATTTCCCATCTATCCGTGCGAGCATCAGCATCGGCAACAGAGTCGCGACTTTGCAGTCTAACTCATCTGCATTTTGCCAAGTGATATGACGCACATAGGCCGCCCAGAACGCGGTCATTTCGGCCCGAAGGGCAGCGCGCATCTGCGGCACATGAAACGCCTTGAGAACAAGATGGTTGAGACAAAATGCGACGTCGAAACTCGGGTCACCCATAGTTGCGCATTCTGCATCCAAAATGACGGGCACATCGCCACGGATCATAATATTCTTGGGGCTGACATCACCATGCACCAAAACCGTGTCGTTAGCGTATATTGCATCTACGACAGCTGTAATCTGGCGCGCGACCTCTGGGTGACGTGTTGCGGTAAAGCGCAAATAGGGATCAATCCGCAGTTCTTCAAAGTCATCTCGGTTCTGAAACGGGCTGCGGTCAAAATCCGGCAGCGCCGAGGCGGCGTGTATCTGGCCTAACAAATCCGCAACGCGCTCAGCTTCACCGCGCGGGGGCTGGCCCTGCAACAGCGCCGATTTCCATAGATAGACATCTGGACCATCCAGAAATTCCATCGCGAATCCGTGTTGCGTTTCAGATCGTCCGTAAAGCCGCGGCGCTGCAGTCGGAGCGATCTGTAATGCGGTCTGCAGCCAATGGTATTCAGCCGTGTTGCGATGGACAGGCGCACGCCAGTCTTGTGCCACTTTGAGTTTGGGCAATGCAAACTTGATACAGATCGTTTTGTCGGCCAAGACGACCTTGCCGATATCTGACGCTACCCCCCCCGTCAGCGATACGATCGAGCGGACGTCATCTGCCGTTCCCAGCCCAAGTTCGACCACCAAGGCCTTACAGCGGGCTTCAAAATTGGTGATCATGGCGCAAACCAATTTTCTGGATGCCCAGTGACATTGGTTTCGACCGCCATCATGGCCCCGTCCTCATCCGTCGGATCTTCCATCCCAAAACGGGCAGATGTTACAATGAGGGTCGACATATCCGACCCCGCAAATGTGGTGGCCGTCGGATTTTGCACGGGCAATAGGATTTCACGGTCCTGTTGACCACTCGGATTATACCGGATCACGCGCCCTGCGCCGAACCGCGCGGTCCACAAAAACCCTTCTGCGTCGATACAGGATCCGTCCGGGACACCGGGGCCGCCTGACACATGGATGCGACGGTTCGAAATATCACCCGTTGCGTCATCATAGTCCCAAACCCAGATCGTGTTGCGTAGACTATCACCAAGGTAAAACCGATCGCGTTCAGGCGACCATACCATAGTATTAGGAATACCGAATTCAGGTTCGGTGACCGGCACGGCACGATCCGTGTCTATCCGGAAAAGCCGCCCGCATGCGCGCGTCTGTTCGCGGGGCTGCATATCTTCTGACAGATTGTTTTCCATGCTTGCAACCCACATGCGGCCTGACGGATCACACGCCCCTTCATTCAATCGCATCATTGGGTCGGCTTCAGCTTTGATTAACGAACCAGCTTTGCCGTCGGTCCATCGCGCCACGCCTTTGGCAAATGAAACGATCGCGCCCCCACCCGGGTCAAGCGCAAGGGCAGTTGGTAAATCATCGGTCGGAAAACATGTGGTCACCCCATCTTCAAGATCGCGGGTGATAACAACTTTGCCCGTAATATCCACCGACCAGACCTTGGTATCTCTCGGGTTCCAAAACGGGCTTTCACCGACGCCGTCACGGAGGTTCCCGAGAATGCGCATGGTCATCGCGTCGCCCTGAGGTTTTCTGCGCCAGCCTCAAAATATTCAGGGAATTTCTCGCGGGCCTCATCGACATAATCAAAGATGCGGCGCAAATGCTTGATCATGCGGTCTTCGGCAAGGGTGGCATCACCGGCTTCTATTGCGTCCGCCAAGGCCACATGCTGCACGATAATCGTGTTGAGATCTTCAACACCCGAGACCATCAAATGCCGGAATCTGTCCATGTGATCCTTGAGACGCAAGATTTCAGGCAGCACGCTGGGCTGTTTGGCATACTCGGCGATAAGGCCGTGAAATGTTTCATCTGACGCGTAAAAGCTCTCGGTGTCTTCGAATGTCACGTATGTGCGTTGCAAGGTAATCTCCTTGCGCAGCCCCTTGACCATCGCGGCCCCGTCGCCCGACGCCATGGCGCGTCGCAGCAATGCAACCTCAAGGGCTTCGCGCATGAATTGCGACCGGTTAAGATCCTCAACACGCAAAGGTGCAACTTGTGATCCACGCTGTGGAACCACATCAACAAACTTGTTTTCAGCGAGTTTGGTGAGCGCTTGGCGGGCCGGTGTACGACTGACCCCCAACATTTCCGATACCGATGCCTCAGATAAAACCTGATAGGGCTTCAACTCAAACTTTAGGATTCTCTGGTGGAGTTCATCATAAACCTGTCGCGCCAATGGCATCGGACGATCTGACTTTGCCTTCTTTAAGTATGCCATATTTTCCCCGTTCATGATTGTTGAACCTGCAGTCCCTGCATAAAATGCTTTCTGAGCAGAAAGAACAGCACGATACTGGGCAGCGAGGCCAAGAGGGCCGCCGTCAGGACGATGTTTGGACCGATCGATGAATAGCTGCCTTGGAAGACCAACAAAGCATTCATGATAGATCGCGTTTCCAGTCTGTTGCCCAATACAGTGGAAAACAACATATCATTCCAAATCCAAGTGAATTGCAGCAAGAAAACCGCTGTCATTGGCCCAATTGTGTTGGGCAAAATGATGCGGAAAAAGACCGTGAATTCATTGGCGCCATCCATGCGTGCAGCTTCGTCCATTTCACGCGACAGACCGGACATGAAATTGCGCAGCACAAGTGTCGGAAATGGGACGCAAATCGCGGTGTAGAACAACAGCATTCCCATGTGCGAATTGAGTAGACCCAGTTTCTGGTATCCAAAGAAAAGCGGGATAAGATACATTTGGAACGGAAACACGGTTCCTGCGAAAATCAGCATGAACCAGCCGTTGCGGAACGGGATATCCAGACGCGTAATGGCAAAGGCTGCCATTGCGGCAAAGAACACCGCCAGTGATGCCCCGACTGTGCCATAGAATGCCGAGTTCATCATGGCTTGCCCCATACTCCCCAGTTCCCAAGCGCGGGCAACGTTGTCCCAGAAAGGCGCCAAGCCTTCGGGTAGGGCCAAAGGCGGGTTGCGCGAATATTCGTTGCTGGATTTGAAGATCGAGATCGCCAGAAAGTAGAACGGAACAATCCAGAGCAAGGCAAACCCGATGGCCGCGACCAGCTTTAGCGCGCTGCCCTTGTTTTTTGCAGCTTCGCGCCGTTCGATAGCGTCGAGATCAAGCGTTGAGACATCAAAAGCCATTAGCGAGTCATCCTATCTACACGTGACTGAAGCACCGTCTGGACCCATGTCACGCAAAGTACGACCAGACCGATAACAACCGCGACGGCCGATCCAAAAGCCCAACTGCCTTTCTGGAATGCCTCGAAATACATGAACACAGCAAGGGCAAGGCTACGCTGACCAGGATAATTCGCTCCCATGACCCAAAGCAGATCGAACACTGTAAAGCCGGCAAGTACGGACAGGATCGTCACCATCAACAGGGTTGGCATCAACAGCGGCAGAGTGATGTAACGGAATATCTGCCATCGGCTTGCACCATCAATGTGGGCGGCTTCTATCGGGTCCTTCGGGATCGCGGCCAGACCCAGAAGCAGCAGCACCATGACCAGGCCGGCAGTCTGCCACACGAACGTCGCAATAATAGCTGGCGTGACAGTGGCGTCGTTATAAAGCCAACCGATATCGACATCCCGCCCCGACAATAGTCCGAGCCCACGATTAAGCAGCCCGTCCGGCGCGTAGACGTAGAACCACAAGACCCCAACCGCAGTGGGGGCCAATATGCGTGGAATAAAGATGATGTTCTTGAATGTTTCAGCACCGCGCATGTTTCGGAAGAACATTGCCATGCCAAGCCCCAGCGCGATTGGAAACACAACCGATGCACCAACCCAGATTGCGGTATTGATCAGCGCTTCGTTAAAGAACGGGTTGGATGGCATGCGTTCATAGTTTGCAAGGCCCGCGTATTCTCCGAAGCCCTTGAATTTGCGCCACTTTGTGAAGCTAAGCCAGATATTAAACATAACCGGCGCCAGCAATACGCCAAGCACCAAAATCAAGGCGGGGGCCATAAATACCAGCCCAAGCCCAAGTTGGCCGCGCCGCCGCGCCCGTGCGTTTTCGGTGATCTGATCTATCCCGATCCGGTCGAGCAGTGCTTTGTCCTTGGCGGCGCGGTCCATTTTCATCAACCTTTAGTTATTGGTCGGCCCAGTAGGCAGCATTTAACGATTGCATCGTCGCCATGACATCCTCTGCCGTATCCATTGTTGGATCGAGCATAAAGCGGTTCATTTCTGCGACCAGTTCACCCTGAAGATCAGGCGGGACAGCTTCCCACCAGCGCAGGTATGCGGCAGCACCTGTCTCTGCGATATCTGCGTTAACTTGTTCAACGATCGCATTTGGTGCCTCGGCGGAATTGTTGCCGATGTAGTTACCAGTTGCCTCGCCCCACGCGTTCGCCCCTGCATCCGACACCCAAAAACGCAATGCTTCCATCACGTTTTCATCCTGGGCACCGTCAACAGACACCACCAGCGGCGAGCCTTCGACGATGACCGAAGCAGGTGCGCCTTCTACGGCATTCGGCATAATAAACACGCCCAGATCATCGGCGGGAACACCAGCTTCGACGACCAGACCTGCGGCCCATTCACCGATCAGATACATGGCACCAGCGCCTCGCACATAGTCGTTGAACTCCTCGGTCGATCGTGGGTCCGAAAAGTAGCCCTTGGCATACATATCCGACCATGCCTCAAAAACGGCCCGCACTTCCGGTCCGTCATAGGCGACCGACCCGTCGTTCAAACCGTTGTAGGCCGCAGGATGCATGCGCAACAAGAGTTCTTGAAACCAGATAAAGCCGCGCCAACCCTCGTGGACAGTGGCCAGAAACGGCGTTTCACCGGCTGCCACGATGGCGTCCGCGTTGGACATCAATTCATCCCATGTTTGTGGCTCTTCGAGCCCTAATTCCGCATAGAGAGGTTTGTTGTAAAGCACGACCCAACGCGCCAGCAAAAGCGGCACAGCATAGGCCTGTCCATCCACCACAAACAATTCCTTGGAGGCTTCTCCGTAGCCACCAGAACTGATCATCTCATCCCATAGATCATCCAGCGGTGCGATCTGGCCGCTGCTGACAAGCTCGGCGAAAGTGGCACCGGTCCACCATGTGAACATGTCGGGGGTTTCGCCCGATGCAATTGAAGCCTGCACAAACGCCTTGTATTGCTCGGCATTCGCATAAGGGGTCTCTGTGATGGTAACGCCGGTCTCCTCTCCGGCGGCATCCCCGACTGTTTGAAGTTGTTCGGACCAGAAGCCTTTGTCGTGAAACAACTGAACTTCCTGCGCAAAAGCTGGTGTTGCAGCAAGCAAGATCCCCACAGCCGTTCCCAGTAGTTTTCCTTTAAGTCTCATTTACTTTCCTCCTCGTTTAAGTCGTCATCTCAGATCATTTTTAAAGACATTTCCGTATCTGAATCGAACAGGTGCAACCGAGACCCTGCGATATGAAATTCAAGCGTTTCCCCGTCTTTGACGACGCGTGGCTGCTGCATACGTGCGACAAAATCCATCGCCCCGCACCGGGCAAACAACAGACTTTCGTTGCCCAGAAGCTCTGTCAGAGACACCTCACCATTGATTTTTATGCCACCCGTGGGCTGCAGCCCATGGCCATCGGGGATGATGTCCTCAGGGCGAAGCCCGCCGAT
Source organism: uncultured Pseudoruegeria sp. (assembly GCA_947498155.1). Taxonomy (GTDB): domain Bacteria; phylum Pseudomonadota; class Alphaproteobacteria; order Rhodobacterales; family Rhodobacteraceae; genus Pseudoruegeria. The sequence continues at coordinate 62,727 of CANMJD010000010.1, read as the reverse complement.
CACGCGCTGCCCATCGTGCAGGGCAGCATGGTACTTGTTATCGTCCAGCGGAATGGTCATCTCCGCATTCACAAAGGCGAAGTCGTTGCCATTCTGTTGGATTACCCCATCAAAGAAATTCATCTGAGGAGACCCGATAAAGCTCGCGACAAACTTGTTGGCAGGGCTTTCGAAAACCTCAAGCGGTGTGCCCTGTTGGGCGATCTCGCCGTCTTTCATGACGACAATTACGTCGGCCAACGTCATCGCTTCGATCTGATCGTGCGTGACATAAATGGTTGTGACGCCCAACCGGTGTTGCAAGCGTTTGATTTCGACACGCATCTGGTTGCGAAGCTTTGCGTCTAGATTGGACAGGGGTTCGTCGAACAGGAAAACATCCGGTTCACGTACGATCGCACGGCCCATCGCAACCCGCTGGCGTTGACCGCCAGACAATTCAGATGGGCGGCGGTCCAGATAGGGTTGTAGCTCCAACGCCTCGATTGCGCCGTCAATCCGGCGGTCCATGTCAGCAGGATCAACCTTTGCCAACTTGAGCGAAAACGCCAAATTTTCCCGGACGCTCAAATGCGGGTAAAGCGCATAAGTTTGGAACACCATTGCAACGCCACGGTCACGCGACGGCAGATCATTGGCACGCATACCATCAATCAGCAATTCGCCGTGAGAGATGCTTTCCAGCCCTGCAATCATGCGCAATGTTGTCGATTTTCCGCACCCCGACGGTCCAACAAGAACCACAAACGCCCCGTCAGGAATATCAAGATCAATGCCACGCACCGCCAACTGACGCCCGTAGACTTTGACCAGATCACGAACCTGCACCCCGGCCATCAGAACGCCTCCGGAGCAGATTTAACGGATGGATCAGCGTAGTTCCGTTCCGGCCAGATCGAATACCAACTAGGCCGCGCAGGATCGCGATCGTAGGTATAGCCGCCCGTCTCACGGAAATATTCAGCATATTGCGCCAGCTTCTCGCGGCTTACCTCGACCCCCAATCCGGGGCCGGTCGGCACGTCGATATGGCCATTGTTATAGGTCATTTTGCCGCCTTCAAGAATGTCATCCTTTAGGTGGTGATAATGCGCATCGGCAGCAAAATTCAGATTTGGCAGCACTGCTCCCAGATGCAGCATCGACGCCAGTTGGATGCCCAACTCGCCCGAAGAATGAACGGCTGCAGACCTTTGGAAAGTCTCTAGCACTTGCCCCGCTTTCACTGATTGCCGCAACCCGCCCCAGAACGTGGTGTCCAGAAGAATGACATCGACCAAGTCGTGACGGATACATTGGGAAAGCTGTTCGAAGTTTACGACGACCATGTTTGTGGCCGTCGGAATCGGCTGGCAATCGCGGGTCCGACGCATCCCGTCCAGACCCCAGGTTGGATCTTCAAAATAATCGTTATTGAGGTGAGAGATAGCGCGCCCGACGCGGATCGCCTCCTCGACAGACCACACACCGTTGGGATCAAGCCGCACGCGGTCCTGCGGAAAGGCATCTGCCAGAGCGGTGAATACTTCAACATCATGGTCGGGGGCGAAATGGCCGCCTTTTAATTTATGTGTGCGAAACCCATGTGCATCCCGCAATTTCTTTGCGTGGGCCACGATTTCGTCGGGCATCGTTTCGCCGCCTGCCCCGTCCGTTTCGTAGCGGTAGAACAGATAGGAAGCGAATTCGACTGAGGACCGGATAGCACCGCCAAGCAGCCCATGGGCCGGAACGCCCAGTCGCTTGCCGGCAAGATCTAGGCAAGCCATTTCTATGGCAGCATGCAATTGCAACCGGTTGTTATACAGGGTCGCGGTTGGGTTCATAATTTTCCAGCGCAACTGTTCCAAGTTGAGCGGGTCATGTCCTTTCAAGTACGGCAACAAGGACATCACGGCGCCCTCTGCGCCCTCGCCGCCACCGCCCAGCTCGCCCCAACCGGACAAACCGTCATTCCCAATCACCTCAACGATTGTTCTGATAAACCGGCCCCAATGCGCGCCAGCGGAATGCCGCAAAGGCGCTTCTAACGGCACCGCGACAGTCGTCACCTTGATGTCTGCAATCGTCACGAATTCTGACCTTTCATTTTGGTGACCCCCCAAGGCGCGCCATGAGCCCACCATCGACCTTGATAACCTCACCTGTGATGAAGGAGGCTTTGTCCGACAGTAAAAAGGCGACGACCTGTGCCACTTCTGTGGCCTCCGCCGGACGCCCCAGCGGATGCATATTGTTAATCTCGGCCCAGACGGCCTTGGGGTCGTCAGCTTGGTCGACGGCCCAATCCAGCATCGGCGTCTTGACGGACCCCGGTGCGACAGCATTCGAGCGCACACCCGCAGCGGCAAAATCAACAGCGATGGATTTTGCCAGCCCAATCAACCCATGTTTGGAGGCAGTGTAAGCGGCGACATTTTGCTGTGTTGCCATCCCTTGAACCGATGCCATAAACACACAGGCACCTCGGGTTCTAACCAGCTGCGGCAACAACGCTCGCGCCATAAGATAGGCCCCACGCAGGTTCACATCCATGACTTCATCCCAAAGATCAGGCGCTGTTTCCAGAGCCGATCCATAACGCTGGATACCCGCATTATAAGAGAGCCCCGTCGCGCCCCCCAAGTCGGCGGCCGCAGCAGCGACATGTTCCGCTATCGCTTGGTCGGCGACAGATCCAACGATGCAAACCGGCGATCCCGACAGCGTGGCCGCGGTCTTGCGCAGCGCATCTTCATCTACATCAACAAGCACCAATGGAACGCCATCATCGCAGAGAAGCCGCGCAACAGCCTCACCGATCCCTTTTGCCGCGCCAGTAATCACGATGCACATAACGTCCCCCACGAATCGTCCTCGTACAGACTATTGCATACTACCATGGTAGTGTTCAATCATTAGATCAGGGGCATAGATGAGTTAGCTTAACTTACTAGGAAACGGTCCGTAAACATATGATAAAATTGTGAAATTTTCATCTTCGTTTTGAATTTCGTAAAGGAATTGAAATTTGGAAAGCCAGTCCCGCACCATTTCGCCCCGCCAACTAATCATGAAGGTCTGCTTTCGAGAGCTGCGCATTTACCTGCTAATGCTGCATCGAAAGTCAGCAATACTGCCCTCAGTATCCATCGCTGGACCGCGAAACGACGGCCGCCTCGGGCGCAGAATCGCTACTAGATCGGTTGCAGCATGTTCACCTTCAGGATGATTCCACCCCGTCACAGAACGGCCCATATCTGCGCACCTAGAATGCTGCGGCGTAGTCCGTCGAACCGGACCTTCGCCGCAGGAACGCAAGGCATCAGCGCCGGAATGCCTGCACCGCGGACTTTGCCATCGCTCGAAAACCATATCGCCGTATGCGGTGAGGCAATACTAGAAACCGCAGATTTTCTGGACTCCTGACGTCATGTCATATTTACTGACAGGATGTCAAAAAGTGCCAAGCCCGTTTCCGTAACACATCCATCTTCGCGTCATATGCTGCCTAGCAAGGCCGCATTGACTCGGTCGGCGATACTTGACGCCGGAAGCGCGTTTTTGGAGACCCGTCCGTTTCGAGATTTGAATGTTGGTATCCTTATGGCAGCTACAGAGTATAGCCGCCCGACGTTCTACCTTTATTTCAATGATCTACATGGTTTGCTGGAAACACTTTTGGACGAAGTTAAGGGGGGCATTGTCGAAGGTGCTCAAGCCTGGCTGTCAAACGAAAGTGACGGGGTACCAGGTTTGCAAAAGAGCCTGAGGTCACTCGTCGATGTTGGATATGAGCATGGGACCATTCTTAAAGCAGTTTCGGATGCCGCGCCACGTGATGCAAGACTGGAAAACGTCTGGGAAACCTTCCTGAGTTCATTTGACGAGGTTGTTTCAGCACGCATTGAGCAGGATCAAGCTATCGGAGTCACTCCTGAGTTTGATCCTCTTCCAGTTGCCCGTGCGTTGAACCGAATGGATGCGGGCATTTTGATCAATGCGTTTGGTGCGCATCCAAAAGCTGAGAAAGAGGAAGTTTTATCGGCCATCACACGAATTTGGCTGGCCACGCTTTATCCGTTCGATGCGCAACATGTTGTCAGAAACAAAAGCAAAGGAAGTACGTAAAAAATATTCTGGGGTCAGCTTCAGGACTTCAGTTCACGACGACACAATACAAGGGAGAGAGAAATATGAGATTCAGTAGCCGGTTTATAGGCGTTGCTTGCCTTTTCGCAATAATGGGAGGAACGAGCCCAATATCTGCTGTGGCACAAGAGGTGCCAGAAATGAAGATGGAGACCGTTTTCCCGGACGGGATCACAACACCGGACAATGTCCAGACGCGGGTTGGCGAGCTCAATTTTTTCGATGGTGTGCCAGATGTGGAATCCGCTCAGAAAGTTTATAACCTTCTGGACTTTACTCATGCGTATCAAGCCTTTCTGGACGGCACCAAAATTGCCTCGATGGACGCAATTCGAAAGGGCATTCTTGAATTTGGGCCAGCAAACACCACAGCTGTTTTGTTTGAGGGGTTGATGGATTCAAAAGCGCTGTTCCTGACGGCCAATACAACCAGCGTGTACATGTTCTCGTGGTTGGAACTCGGCGACGAACCGATGGTGATCGAAACACCACCGAATGTGCTTGGGTTTATCAATGATCACTGGTTCAAATATGTGATCGACTTCGGCAACCTTGGACCTGACGAAGGGCAAGGTGGAAAGTTTCTTGTGCTACCACCAGGCTATGAAGGTGAAGTGCCTGAGGGGTATCACGTTGCGCGCACGAACACCTTTGGGAACTGGGTGATATGGCGCGGATATCAAAAAGACGGAACGACCGATTTGGCAATCAACCAGACCAAAGAAATGTTCCGCATGTACCCGCTGTCTCAAAAGGACAATCCGCCCGAAATGACTTTCGTGAATGCATCAGGACAAGAGATGAACACGATCCATCGGATGGACGCAGAGATTTTCAACGAAATCAATGATGTGGTTCAAGCCGAGCCACTGATGGGCGAAAACCCCGAGCTGCTTGGTCACCTCGCTGCAATTGGTATCGTGAAGGGCCAGCCCTTTGAGCCCGATGAGAGAATGCAAGCCATCTTGGAAGCTGCCGCCAAAGCAGGCTCGGTTACGGTCAAAACGATCATCTCCAAACCAAAAGATGAGCGGTTCTATTGGTATCCGGGTGAAAGCTACTGGCAAACAGCCTTTCCCGGTGGCGCTTACACTTGGGAACTGGACGGCGTGACAATTCAGGATATCCGTGCGGCATTCCACTTCTACGCGACAGGGGTCACACCTGCGATGGCTTTGAAGAAAGTCGGAAAAGGGTCGCAATACGCTTTTACCTACGTGGATTCCAATGGCAATCCTCTGGATGGCAGCAAGACCTATAAGGTAAACGTACCTGCAGACGTGCCAGCGAAAGACTTCTGGTCGTTTACATTGTACGACAACCAGACGCGCTCGATGCTTCAAACTGATGCTCAGTTTCCGGCCATTGGCAGCAACGACACAGGAGTCGTTCAGAACGAGGACGGATCCTTCGACATCTACTTTGCGCCTGAGGCTCCTGAAGGCAAAGAGAGCAATTGGGTTCAAACAGTGCCGGGCAAAGGCTGGAACACAATCTTCCGTCTTTATGGTCCACTTGAATCATGGTTCGACCAGACATGGCGTCCAGGGGATATTGAACTGGTTGAATACGCTTCCTCGGAAGCGTCATCAAATGCCGAAACCGCTGAAGATATCACACTGCGCATAACGGTCGACGGGCGCGTGGCGGTGTATGGTGTTCAGTTTGATACAGGCTCCACTTCAATCTTACCGGGCTCTAAGGAAACTTTGGCTGCAATTGCCGATATGATGGCTCAGTTGCCAGATCTCAAAATCGCAGTGGTGGGTCATACTGACCATGTCGGTGGTTACGACAGAAATCTTGAACTGTCCAAACAGCGTGCCGACGCCGTCGTTGCCGATCTGGTCAACACTTACGGTATCGACAACGCACGTTTGTTTGCCGCTGGTGCGAGCTTCCTTGCGCCTATCGCAAGCAACGAAACCGAAGAGGGGCGTGCGCTAAACCGACGCGTAGAACTCGTCAGAGCTCCTTGAACAATGAACGGGGCGCGCTGGCGTGCCCCGTTTAAACTTTATTTTAATGCGTCCAAGTTGCTTTAAAATCCGAAACCAAGACGTGACGTTGTTCTTTAGATTGGACCTGTCACGCTTTAGTGCCGCCCCAAGTGCTCGTTTAAGCCACCCTGCGTTCGAAATCGACCGGGCTTTTCCCACCCAATGCTGAGTGTCGGCGGCGCGGATTGTAGAAGCCATTGATGTGTTCGAAGATGGCCAGGGTACTTTGAATCGTTGAGCGCCGCATGCGATCGTCTAGCGCCGGGCTATCCTAAGAAGATCATATTGGATTCTGGTGTATTCACGGCGTGGAACAAAGGCGCAATGGTCACGCTAGATGAGGTTCGCTCCGCCTACACGCTGTTTTTGACGGAATCGGACGGACTGTTCGACGAGGTATGGCTGGTCAACCTAGACGTCATCCCTGGAGAAAAAGGTAAATAAAACCTCGCAGGCTGAATTGGCTCAAGCGACGGAGCATTCAGACCGCAACCTTGCAACGCTTCAATCTGAATTTGACGATCACATACTCCCTGTCTTTCATCAGGACGAAGGTAACGAGCGCCTCCTCAAAATCGTGGATCAGGCAAAAGGATACCTTTGCTTCAACAACAAACCCGAAGAAGACCGCTGGCGTTGGGCAGCACTGGCATGCAGCGCGCTCTACGAGCTTGAATGCAACGTCCGACCGCACGGGCTTGCTACCACGGGCAATGACATGGTCCGAAATGCTACCCTATATCAGGTGACTCTGGAGCCTGGACCTGCCACGTCGAGACATCCGTGAAGTCGGACAGCCAGAGCTGGTTGGGCATCGCGGCGCGGAACTGCCTGTTCACTCGGTCCATTGGGCGTGCCTAGGCCGAACGACCCCGAAGCATTGCCGCAGTTCAGGGACGTCCGTTTGCAAATTTTGGGGTCATTGCAATTGCCGTTCCGCCCCCGATCCAACACCCCTTCTTGGCCTTTCCTGTTTCAGAGAAAAGGTATTCACCGCGCCTTTAAACGATAAAGATATCGCTGGCATCTACTGTAGCGCCTCTGTCGAAGGTTGCGATCAGGGCCTTATCTGCACCGCCGACCCCATCAACATCAAACCACAACTGACCGGACGCCTGATCAAAGACAAACCGGTCATTACCGTCAGCTGCATCTGTCCCCGCGACAAACAAAGCCTCTCCGAGGCCACCTTTAGCGATGCCCGTAAACACGGTAGATTTCATAAACAGCCTGTCGCCTTCGTCCGAAGCACCTGTGTTGAAATCAACAATACGGTCAACATTGTCAGGACCAAGCGCACGGTCAAATACAAAAGTATCCGCCCCCGCCTGACCGCGCAGGACGTCTTGCCCTTCCCGTCCGGTAATGAAGTTATCAAAAGGGTTACCTACGATAATATTGTCCAATGCATTCCCGATTCCGTTGACTCCGGGGACGCCATCGCCGTCCGCATTGCGCAACGTCTGGATATAAAGGTTTTCGATATTATCACCCAAGGCGATGGACCGGAATGCACGCACCGTATCGATCCCGCCATTTTCTAATTCTACTGCCGTATCTCCCGGAGAGCGCAACAGATAGATATCATCTCCCAGGCCGCCAATCAGCGTATCGACATTTTTTCCGCCATCCAGAATGTTGGCGGAATCATTGCCCGTAATCGTATTCATCAGGCCATTACCGGCCCCCAATCGCGCTGTTCCTTCGAGTTTCAACGTTTCAATATGCGCACTGCCCATTCTGAAATCGACCGTAGAGATCACGTGATCCGTGCCCTCCCAGCGGCGGCTTTCCGCAACCTTATCGCCGATATCGGTAATATAAAATACATCGCTCCCGGGGCCCCCGTTCAGGATGTCATTTCCGCCATCACCATAAAGAGTATCATCCCCGCCAGCGGCTTCGATACGGTCATTTCCGCCACCGCCGCGAATGATGTTATTTCCGAGACTACCAAGAATGTAGTTGTTCTTGTCGTTGCCAGTCCCATTGGTATTGGCCGAGCCGCCCAGAATAAGCGTTTCCAGATCAGAGCCGTTCATGTCGAAATTGACACCAGAGGCAACCCGATCAATCCCGACATCTCCGGCAAGCTCGACGACAACATCGCCGACATGATCCACGTAGTAGAAGTCACTGTTTTGGCCGCCGACCATGCGATCCGCTCCGGGTCCGCCGCGAAGTCTGTCTTCGCCAAGACCACCATTCAACGTGTCATCACCCGCACCACCATCAAGCGAGTCATCATCCCGATCGCCGTTCAGTGTGTCGTTACCGGCCCCGCCGAACAGGGCATCTTCTCCTGCAAGCCCAGAGATAATGTCATCACCGCCCAGACCGTCAATTTCGTCATTTCCCTCTGTGCCAACAATAACATCAGGGCCTTCAGTGCCTTTAGCCGGTCCCCCGAGCGTTAGCGCTTCAGCAAAGCTTATGGTTCGATCAGAGAAAGCGATCCGTTCGATATCACTGTGCAGGATGTCGATACCGTCCGCGCCAGAGATGGTCAGAACGCCGTTGTTTTCCACAACAACGACTTCGGTGCTCAGGGCGGCAATGACGGCGACATCATCGCCCGCTCCGCCGTGCAGCGTATCATGCCCGATTCCGCCAATCAGTGTATCGTCCCCACCGGCACCAAAGAGTTCGTCATGCCCGCCTTCACCGCGAATGGTGTTGTTGAAATTATCTGCCGTCAGAATGTCACCAAAGGCAGAGCCCGTCAGATCCTCGATATCAATATAGACATCGCCTTCTGCGTCACGCGTATTGATGGAAGAATCCAGCATCGAGGCAATGATACCCACTTCAGCATCTTCATAACTGGCAGTATCCCGACCAGCGCCGCCCATCAGTATGTCATCGCCACGACCACCGATTAGCAGATCGTCGCCATCTCCGCCTTCCAGACGGTCATTTGAGTAACCGCCTGCGATGCGGTCATTCCCGCCGCCAGCAATCAGGAAATTGGCCAGAGAGTCACCGGTGATGGAATCGTCAAATTCCGTACCGATAAAGTGTTCGGTATGGCTCAGGTCTACCAAGCTCACCCAGTCGCCCGTGGCAAGAGTGGCCGCTTCTTTGGTGCGTACAAAATCTGTTGCACCGCTCAGATCAATGTCGATGGCAAAATCATAGGCCGAGAAATCGCCGGTATCCTGACCATCGCCGCCGTTCCACGTGTCCATGCCACCGCCATAGATGAACAAATCACCTCCAGCGCCGCCGTCATACGTATCATCGCCCAGCCCGCCCCACAGAGTATTGGCTTCGCTATCACCAGTCAGGACGTCTGCATGATCGGAGCCGATCAAGTTCTCAATTTGCGCAAAAGTATCACCTTCGGCTAAGCCGCCGGAGCCGGTATTGCTCTTCAGGTCAACATTCACACCTGTGGTAGATGCGCTGTAATCAAGAACATCTATCCCTTCGCCACCGTCGTTATAATCTGCACCCAACCCGCCAAGCAGGAGATCATCGCCACTCCCGCCTGCAAGGCCGTCATCGCCGTTGCCGCCGTCCAAGCGATCATTTCCGCCCAAGCCCGAAAGCATATTATTCGCGCCATCCCCGATCAGGACATCTCCGAAGGAAGTTCCGATAACATTCTCGATCGATGCCAAGGTCACAAATGTCGTACGCGGGGCATTGGTCAATTCGGTTGTCTGGTTGGTTTCAGCAGTTCCCGCCGTCAAATCAATATGGGTGGCAAATCGGTAACTGGCAAAGCTGGCAATATCTTCGCCATCCCCGCCATTCCAATCATCCAAACCATCAACATAGGTGAAACTATCCTTGCCACCTTTGCCCATAACAATGTCATCGCCCAAACCGTCATTAAAGGCGTTTGCTTCATCATTCCCCACGAGGCGGTCATTGAAGGATGTTCCGATTAGATTTTCGATGTCTTGATCGAAGAAAACAGTGATCAAGCGGCGGTTGCCCACATCCCAATCAGCCGTATCTGTTGTGTATACCGCATTCTGTTCGCCTAAATCGGCGTCGATCGCAAATCCGAAGGGCGAATAATCAGCCGTGTCGACTCCATCCTGCCCATAGAAATAATCTTCATTGCCACCGGTATAAATCAGCAGATCATCCCCGGCGCCGCCTTCCAGAAGGTCATAGTCCCCGATACCGGATTGCAGAATGTTATTTGCCGCGTTGCCGACTAGCGTATCGCCATGGTCGGTGCCGATGATCCATTCAACACTGGATACAATATCGTCGCCATCGCCAGTCAGCAGATTGGCCGTAACTCCAAGAGATGCGCCGGAATAGTCGAGGATATCAACACCGTCACCGCCATCATACAGATTGATCCCATCTCCTTCAAAAGCAAGGATGCGATCGCTACCGTCGCCGCCGAAGACTTTGTCGCTCCCAGCACCCGCTTCGATCAAATCGCTGCCCTCATCGCCAAAGAAGCTTTCGTCAGCCGCTGTTCCGATCAAATGATCTGCAAACCCGCTGCCGATAACACTTTCGATGCTGGTAAAAGTCGCAATATCCGTCCAGTCGCCGGTGAGAACATCTTCTCCTCCACGGGTGCGCGCCTGAATGGCACGTCCGAGATCAACCTCCACTGCAGAGTCGAAGTATTTGAACACCGCTGTGTCAGTTCCATCGCGGCCATCAAATGTGTCAAATCCGCTGACATAGGAAAACCAGTTGTCCCGGTTGTTGCCTTTCATGATGTCATCACCCTGACCGCCAATGATATTTTCAACATCATACAGCGCATCAGTTTCGATCGTGTCGCCTTTGACCTCTTGCTGGCTATCTTCCAGATCAACGTTGATACCAACGGTGACCGTGGCATATGACACAGTGTCAAAGCCGATACCGCCATAATAGGTATCAGAACCGGATCCTTCGCCTTCGATGAACAGATCATCGCCATCGTTCCCGCGCACAACATCGCGATCCGCACCGCCCAGCAATGTATCGTTGCCATTGCCGCCGAAAATAGAGTCCTCGCCAACGCCACCATCAATATAATCATCGCCATCAACACCGTTGAGGTAGTCATCCGCCCCTCGACCGAACAAACGATTGTCCTCGTTGCTGCCAACAATTCGATCTTCGAATTCCGTGCCGCCAATGCCCTCAATCCCAGAAAGCACATCACGCTTGCCAAAAGTATCAATCCCATAGGAGTTGAAACTCGCGGACATGCGGACATCAATTCCGAATGTCCCGTTTTCACGCCCGTAATCAACCACGTCATAACCGGCACCGCCGGAGATCAGATCAATGCCGTCACCGCCGACAATCAGGTCATTGCCCAAATTGCCTTCGATCCGGTTTTCAAACACAGATCCAATGAGTTCGTCGTCGGCAAGACTACCGCGTAGGTTTTCAAATCCGGTCAGGCGGACCAGATTAAATAACGCCGGACCGCTGTCATCCAACGTGCTGGTACCGCGGCTTTGAACATAAAGCCCGGGTGCACTGATGTCAGCATAGACGGCATATTCGTAAAGATCAAAATCCGCCGTATCCTTGCCTGCATCGCCAGACCAAGAATCCTGTCCCCCCGAATAGATAAAGATATCGTCGCCGTTTCCGCCTTCAGCAACGTCATCCCCTAAACCGTCGTCCAGAATATCGGCATCATCCCCCCCAGAGAGGAAGTCTTTGCCTGCGCCGCCCGACAGGTAATCAATTCCCGATCCACCAGAAAGGCTGTCATCGCCTTGGCCCCCATACAGCAAATCATTACCGGAGCCGCCAAGAAGCGTGTCGTCACCTTCGTCTCCGGTCAGGTGATCATCCCCGCCCCGGCCTTCAAGCGTGTCGTCGCCATCATTGCCAAACAGATTATTGCGGAATGCAGTGCCTTTGAGATCATCATCAAACAACGATCCGTCCACATGTTCAATCGACACAAGAAGATCGCCGTCTGCATCCCCGCCAAAGCCCCGGAAGGTTGCCAGATCGACCTGCACGGCAGCATCTGACCTCAGATAAGAGACAGCATCACGCCCTGCCCCCCCATCCAGTAGATCCGCTCCTTTACTGGATTGGAAAAAATCATCGCCGGCAAAACCGCGCAGCACATCTGCCCGATCGGTGTGTTCATAGAAGTCATCATCATCGTCGGTCCCAAGCCGGACGATGCCATCGCCCCCGAAGTTCGGCGCCAGTGCAGAGGCCGCAACCATCATCGTGTTATCGACAAAGGTCTCGGTGAATACTTCGTCGGTTGTCTCGAAAGTGAAATTGAGACCTGAAGTCTGGTCCGCAACAAAATAGCCCAGAATGCGCAAGGAATTATCGCCAACCGTAATCAGAAGATCCTGTGCATCGACAACAAACGTAAGCTCTGCGCGGGTATGGGCCGCAAAAACAACGCGATTAATCCCACCAATTTCGCCGAAGATAATATCCTGACCAAAATCGGCCCCCATCGCATAGGTGTCGTTGCCATCTCCGCCCGAGAGAAAATCATTGCCACTCCGACCAATCAGAACGTCTTTACCATCACCGGCAAAGATCACCCCCTGCGTACTGCCGGAAATTAGAACATCATCACCCGCACTGCCCGAAGCGACGATTTCTTCGATTCCCTTGAATGAAACAGAGCTTGTCCCGTGGGTAATCACAGTTGTTTCTTCAACAAGATCATTATCCACAATGCCGTAAACCGATTGGAAATCTGCAATCGTTAGCGAGCTGATCGCAAGATCCAGCGTCTTTCCTAGCTGCACCATTGCAGGGTCGAAAAAGCTGACCGAAAACGGACTTAGGATATTCCCTAGGTTGAGAACGTCACTGTCTTCCCCGCCAGAAATAATATCATGGCCACCAATATGATTGAAAATGTCTTCGCCAGCGCCTCCGACAAGGAAATCATCCCCAAGCCCGCCGGACAATTCATCCTGACCAGCGCCCCCGATAACCGCATCGTCAAGCGCGCCCCCCTCAAAGAGGTTGGAACCGTCGCCCATCAAAATGACCATACGCTCGAAGTCGGCGATTTCTGTACCTTGGCCGATATCATATCCAATGCCAGATCCGATATCGACAATGAAGGTCAGATCTTCTGTTTCGCCCCTAAGGTCGGCAACAAAGACATCCGCATCTCCGTCCCGTTCCCCACCAACGTAGCCAACGCCATTCTGATACAGAATAACGTCGTCAAACTCACTAGACCCGGCAATATCAACAGCTTCGATATTGGTATATTCGACGTGCGTCAAAGACTGGTCATACCAGTTTCTAGGGTTCCCCGGTGTGGAAACGTAATATTTGACAACATCCGCTGTCAGAGATTCTTCCGCCAGATTTATAAGATCTTGGGAAGAATTATCCCACCGGACCATACCGCGATCAGCCGTGAGTAGATCATTGCCAGCATTATCCTCAAGGACAACGCGTGCATAGCCGCGGAAGCCACCAATGATCAGATGGTCAAACTCGGAGTCGCCGGGGTTGGTGCCGCCGTCGATCTCATCGTAGCCTTGCCCGTCATAATAGAAACGGTCATTACCCAGTCCCCCATTGAGAACATCGTTGCCCCCGTTGCCGGAAAGTATGTCGTTACCATCGCCGCCATAAAACGTATCGTCCAGCCAGCCGCCACCCATTATGTCATTGCCATCTCCGGCAAGAATAACCGCACGCTCCATCCCCGACAGATACACACCATTAGCCAGAACCTGACCGGTTTCGGTTTCATACCGCCCACCGATCTGAAACTCGATGCCCGCCAATTGCCCTCTAAAATCGGCTACAAACAGATCGCGATCATTGCCAAGCTGTCTTTCCCCAAGATCATAGGCCAGCCCCCCTTGATAGATAGCCGCGTCACTGCCCTCTGTAGAGGCTTTGATGTTGATATGTTCAATGTCCGAATAAGTTAGCCTATTGGAGTTGAAACTCGATTGTTGGAAGGCCACATCCCCATCCCGAAGCGCATCCAGAATCCGAATGACGTTTTCACCGGAGGTTGAGGACACAATGCCGCCAAGCGAATTGCCCGCGCTATCGAAGAACTCATAGGCATGATTGCCACCATGTTTGTAATCGGGAGAAGTGGCCGGCAGCGACGGATCATCCAGAACTTCGTCAGCCATGATGGAAAGGATATCGTTGCCTGAACCGCCATCAAAAGTATCGTTGCCGTTGTCCGTCCAGAAAAAGCGGTCATCACCCGCCTCTCCCCAGACTTTATCGTCACTTTGATCGAGCCCACCGGACAAAAAGTCATCGCCGCCACCGCCGTAAATCTCATCTTCAAACAGGCCGCCAATGATGACATCCCCATCACTGGTGCCATGCACATGCAGCCGGTCGATGCGGGTAAAAACAGTTTGACCGAAATAGCTCGGCGCATCAGGATCGGTTAAGTCGATCTGAACACCGTTACGCGTCCCTAATCTAAATTCATAGGCTTCAAAATCGGCTAAAAGCGTGTCGGTGCCATCGACGCCGCCGTCATATCTGGTGCCCCCCATGAACACCAAAAGATCGTCACCGAGTCCCTGATCAGGCGAGCCTTCATCAATGATGACAGAAATGTTTTCAACATCTCTGGCCACCCGAATTTCGCCCTGTTTAGAATTGCCGTTTTGAATAGAAATCCAGGTATTCGGCTCAAGAAGGTCAAAGGCACTTTGACTTGAATCATCACCGTCCAGATAGTTTTCTTCAATGCCCTGCATGGCAAACCCAAGGAATCGGGCCAGCGTACCATGGCTGGCTTCTGACCCGACCCCATCCGGACCAGCGACGGGAGAATAGATCGTGTCGCCATTTGAGGTGGTAAATGCCAACTTGGCATTCCAGCGCAACCCTTGAAGGCCGGAGCGGATAAAGACACTGTCTTCGCCCGTGCCACCTATCACCCAATCGATGAAAATCTCTGCTTGC
This sequence comes from uncultured Pseudoruegeria sp., assembly GCA_947498155.1. GTDB lineage: Bacteria > Pseudomonadota > Alphaproteobacteria > Rhodobacterales > Rhodobacteraceae > Pseudoruegeria. The sequence goes on along the minus strand of CANMJD010000010.1, from coordinate 47,719 downwards.
GGCGTTGGGATATTTCCCAATTCCATCAGCGCCGTATCATTCCCGGCCCCGAGAGAAATATAATCGTCCGAGACATCCACAATAAATTGGTTGTTCTGGGTTACGTAATACCGGTTTTTAACGATGTCATCGCCACCCAATGTCACCATGACATCGCCTTTGGCCCCGCCGACCAGATAATCATTCTTATTGCCGGTAACGATCGCCATGGCTTCAAAATTGTAAACATCAACGGCATCCGCAATGCGAACGCCCTCGCCGGTATTTATGGATTCAGCCAGATCCCATTGAATTTCGGTGTCAAAATAGGCAAAGTTACCAATAAAAACATCGTGCTGACCTGATTCATTCGCAGCCCCGTCATAATAGGTCCCCCCCTCATAGAGGGCAGCAACATCACCAAGAGCCCCACCACGCACATTGGTGTCGCCGCGATTGGCAATGGTGATCGTTTTACCATTGTATTCGTATGCAACTTCGGAGGTGCTACCGCTCACCGAGGCGTGATAAAGTAGATCCCTTAAATCGGAATTATACTGAACAAAGGTCTCGTATACGCCCGCGCTGTCATCGGCTGAAAACCGTAGGTTATCCTTGATCAGCGGCGATGTTGGCGTATCCCGCACGGATGGCGCCACCATAATGACACTGCCGTTATTATTGTTAATGTAGATCTTATTGTCGGTAGCCCCCGTCCAACTGTAAAAGATCTTTTGCGACTGGTCGTATTTAGAAGCATCACTAAAGAAGATCGTGCCAACCGTCAGCGCATCGGGTTTAGGGAAATTTTCAAAAGTATCGTCAGAGAACTCTGCAAAAACCAAGGCGTTCTGCGCGTAGATCGCCTCAAAGTAGCCGTAGATCGCCTCTTCTGCTCCTGGCAAGCTTGGCTCCCAACCGGTGGGGGCAAGTTCAGGCTGAACGAAGAAAACCTCGTAAGTGGCTGTTTCAGTGTTGAAAGACTCCAATGGCACATCATAGCCGTGGCTAAAGATTGTGCCCAATCCGACATCCCAATCCTCATCGCCTTCGGGATCGGGGAATTCGATCGACACAAGGGGGCCAAATTCAACTTCGAGGAAACCGGGCACCCACGACCCTGCAAGCGCGCCCTTTAGAATGCTAATCTCGATACCAAAAGTCAGCGCCAGTCCGATATCGTGTTCAAACCGCGCATTATCAATAGAGTATTCCGCAGTGACAGTGGTCGTACCATAGGTCGGAATCTCTCCGGTATCGCCCCCGAAAGCATCAAAAATCGTGCGCGGAGACGCCAGTGAAGTCGAATAGCCAAGTCTGGTTGTGGCGCGCAAATCATCTAAAGGATTATCCGGTGTGCCATTATCGCTTTCCAATCGCACCAAAACATCGGCAAGATTTAGCTCTTGTTCAGGCGTCAAGTTTGGAGGCTTAATGTCTGGGCGGATGTCAAGCGTGACCTCTTCGGTCAAGGCCAATCCCGCGGTAAATTCAATATCAACAAAGGTGAATTCGAGTTTGATTTTGCCATCAGGAATAAAACTAACATAATCGCCAAGATCATATTCAAATTCTGCAAATACTGTTTCCCCTAAAAACTTAACAGTTGCTTGCGTGGTCGGTTCAGGAATTTTACCCAACAGCTCTAGCAACAACGCATCGAGGTCAGCGGCCAGTTCAATGAAACTTGTGTCAGAGGTGCCGTCGCCTGAAACAACCCCAGAGTTTTCGGACTCGCCGTCTGTATCTGCCCCAAGCGGCAGACGCGCTGTCAAGGTTACATCATCTGTAAGTTGCAGTTCATATTCAGGAAGCTTTAGGCTGACTTTGATCAGGGGTATTTCGGTCTGCAGATCAATAAGTTTGAAGCCACCAAAGTTGTCATCCCCAAATGGCCATGGCCAATCAACATAAATGTCCCGCACCCCGGCTTCGATTCCGACAATCAGATCCAATCCGGCAGAAATCCCGTCTTCACCCGGTCCAAATCCCAAACTGGATATCTCGGCGGACCGCACATTATATCTAGAAAAGTCGAACACCATAGGATCGCCGCCTTCGACGGCGTTGGGGTGTTTTACTAGAACGTCAATTTCATAGGTAGCCTCCCACAACCCCGTGGTCCCGAGATTTGCCCATGCGACAAGACCGAATTCAAAATCAAGATAGGTTTCAAATCCGGCTTCCATCACCCAGATATCAATGCCCCAATGTTTAGATACTTCATCGGGATCAAAAATCAGCGCATCGCCGGTATCAATATAGAGCTCGGTGGCATTACCAGGACCCCAAAGGGATTGGTTCTCGGCACTGAATGTCAGCGACGTGTTCGTAAAAGCCATAAAATATCCCCCAACCTGCAATTCCGATATCCGATATCGTCATTACAAAAACCTTGCGCTGCACCCGCTGCATTCTACGGGCCTTAGAAAGGCAATCCGCATCAGAGCTTAAATATTCAGAAAATCAAAATTCTGAATTTCAGGGTGCGACGGATAGGCAGTTCAATCAAACTATATTTTTTCATCCTAAGCGGGTTTTCATATCCAACACTCGCCCAATAAAAAAAATCCGCAAGGAGTTTACTTTAACAACAAGCCGCAACACCCTTTAATTATTAAATAAATGTTCTGAATATTTACCGAAGATCTAATGCAGTTTAGCACTTTCACTCTTTACTTCGCACCGGAAGCCTAAAAGGATGACGTAGGGTTAACTTTTCAATGTAGCCAAAGGAATTCCTATTTTTCAGTGGTGAACAAGAGGATCTCTTCGGTCTCGCGATGCGATTGCAGCAAGAGCTTCAGCTACAGGCTGCCATCAATCGGTAAACAATTTGGGCGGCGGTGAAATCCCACGCCGCATTGCCATCAGGGGCAAGCTCGACCACGTCCAACCCAACGCAGCGCCGCCCTTTCAGCGCGTGTTCCACCAGATGTAGGGCTTGATAATATCCAAGACCGCCGGGAACCGGGGTGCCGGTGGCGGGCATAATCGAGGGGTCGAGCCCGTCGACATCAAAACTCACATAAACAAGGTCGGGAAAATCTTCCGGCAGATCCACTGCCATCCTACCGCCGACGACCAATTCCTCGGCGTCGACATAAAAGACATTGCGTTCATTCCGCAGGTCGGCCTCTTGCTGACACAGCGCACGGATACCGAATTGCGCGAGCGCAGTGCCCTCTTCGGTCAGCAGGTTCATCACCGATGCATGGGAGTGTTTTTCTCCCTGATAGGCGATGCGCAGATCGGCATGGGCATCGATCTGGATAATACCGACTTTCTGCCCCAAGGCCCGCTGCACCCCTGTCACCGCGCCGTAGGTCAGCGAATGCTCGCCGCCAAGGGTCACAGGGATTTGCCCTGCCCGCACCGAAGCCTCTGTCCGTTGGGCCAATCTTTCCATAATGTCTGGCAGGCTGCCGTCACAGGACACAGGTTCCTCGGTAAAAATACCGGCAAGACAGGGTTCTTTGCCAACGCAAATCCGCTCCAATTCATTAGAGGCCTCAAGGATCGCGGCGGGGCCCATCGCGGTGCCTGCCCCGTAAGAAACCGTTTTTTCCAGCGGCATCGGGATGATGTGAAACTTTGACGTTACCGCGCGCTCCGCAGTACTCAATTCGCTTTCCAGAAAAATGCTCATGACAGGCGGTCCTTAAAGTCTTCGTAGCCAAATTCACGGATCATCCGCAGGCTATCGGTGTCACTGTTCCATAGCGCGATAGCAGGCAAGGCCACGCCATTAAACGTATTGGTCTTAACCATCGAATAATGTGCCTGATCCAGAAAGGCGAAACGCTGCCCGATGCTCAGAGGTTTGTCCCAAGTGTAATCGCCAATCACATCCCCTGCGAGGCAGGACGGCCCGCCAAGGCGATAGGTGTGGCCGGTCTCGGACTCGCCCAACAAGGCCGGGCGATACGGGGCCTCGATCACATCGGGCATATGACAAGTGGCCGAAATATCGGTGATCGCCAGCGCCATGTCATTGACCGGCAGATCCAGGATTTCACCGATCAGAATACCCGCATCCAAGGCCACAGCCTCGCCCGGTTCCAGATAGATCTCGCAGCCGGTTTGGGCGCGCACCTCTTTGATAAAAGGAATCAACCCGTTGCGGTCATAATCGGCGCGGGTGATATGGTGGCCGCCACCAAAGTTGATCCATTTCAATTGCTCGAAATAGGGCGCAAGCTTGGGCGCGACGCTGTCCCATGTGCGTTTCAAGGGGGCAAAACCCTGCTCGCAGAGCGTATGCATATGGATGCCATCTACCCCGTTCAGGATTTCCGCAGTCAATTGCGAGACCGGCATACCGAGGCGCGAGCACGGCGCACAGGGGTCGTATTTCGGGATTTCACCTTCGGAATGCTCGGGGTTGATCCGCAGTCCAACATCAACGCCCCCCGTCCGACATTGTGCAAGAAACCGGTCTTTTTGAGCCGGTGAATTGAAAATCATATGGTCCGACAGGGCGATGATCTCGTCGATTTCGCTGGCTTTATAGCCGGCACAGAAAGTGGCAAGTTCACCGCCGTATTCTTCGCGGGCAAGGCGGGCCTCATAAAGACCACTGGCGCAGGTGCCGCCCAGATATTCGCGCAGCACAGGGGCGACGGAAAACATCGAAAAGGCCTTTAGGGCCGAAAGCACATGGGCACCGGACTGCTGACCCAGATCCGCGAGGATCTGTAAATTGCGGCGCAGGGCGGCCTCATCGACGACGAAACAGGGGCTGGGCACGCGGCTCAGGTCAAAAGAAGCGAAAGCACCGGCCTCGCCGGCTTGGGTTTGCATCATTTCTGCCATGGTAGCGCTCCGCGTGACAAAGAAAGAGCGGGGGCGCGGCCCCCGCACCCCCGGGATATTTATGGAACAAAGTAGAGTAGGATCAGAAGCTTACCGGTCCGTCCAACTCATGGACCTGCCAGGGCAGACCTTGGCTGTTGAGCATATCCATAAAGTCATCGGGATCGAGCTGCTCCATGTTCCAGACACCGGGATCTTTCCAGTTTCCCTTGAGGATTTGCGCAGCGCCGATCATGGCAGGTACGCCGGTGGTGTAAGACACCGCCTGTGAACCGACCTCGGCGTAACATTCCTCATGGTCGCAGATGTTATAGATATAAAAGGTCTTTTCGCCGGAACCATCCTTGGCCTGCCCTGTTGCGATATCGCCGATACAGGCCTTACCCTTGGTAAGTGCACCCAGATCACCGGGATCGGGCAGCAGTGTTTTCAGGAACTGGATCGGGATGATTTCCTTGCCGTCATGCATCACCGGATCGATGCGCGTCATGCCGACATTCTGCAATACCGTCGCATGCATGATGTAGGCATCGCCAAAGGTCATCCAGAAACGCGCCCGCTCAATCTCGGGGAAATGGGTTGAGAGCGACTCCAACTCCTCGTGATACATCTGGTACATGTTCTTTTCGCCGACACCGGGGAAGTCGAAAGTGACCTTGGTGGTCAGCGCCGGACTATGCTGCCATGCGCCATTTTCCCAATGACGCACTTCGGCCAACACTTCGCGCAGGTTGATTTCAGGGTTGAAATTGGTGGCAAAAGCCTGACCGTTATCGCCGCCATTGGCATCCAGAATGTCGATTTGGCGAATGGTGTCCAGCTTGTGTTTCTTCAGCCAAGTTGCAAAGACGCTCGTGACCCCCGGATCAAAACCCGAGCCCAGAATCGCTGTCAAACCGGCCTCTTCGAATTTTTCCTGATAGGCCCACTGCCAGTGGTATTCGAATTTCGCCACGTCCTCGGGCTCATAGTTGGCAGTATCCAGATAGTGACAGCCCCCCTCAAGGCAGGCATCCATCAGCACCAGATCCTGATAGGGCAGCGCCAGATTGACCAGAAGCTCCGCGCCGGTTTCGCGGATCAAAGCCACGGTGGCAGCGACATCCATGGCATCCAACGCCGCGGTTTTGATTTCTACGCCCACCCGATCTTTTACGGCTGCCGCGATGTCATCGCATTTGGACTTGGTTCGGCTGGCCAGCGTGATTTCGGTGAAAATATCACTGTTCATCGCCATTTTATGCACGGCGGCGTGGGATACGCCCCCCGCACCGACAACGAGTGTTTTACCCATGGTTCTGTCTCCCTTTGATGTGACACATCATTCGTAATAGGTATAGCCTTCGATGCTTTCGCGATAGGCGCCCATCAGCGCTTTGCGGTCGGCAACGTTCAACGTTTTGCGAGAGATCGCCTCATCCACCATCCGGCGGAAGGCGTCGATGCAGTCTTTCGGGTCATATTCCACATAGGACATGACCTCGGCGATGGTATCGCCTTCTTGTTCGTGCAGCAGATCAAAATGGCCGTCTTCGCGCAAGGCAATCGTAGCCACATTTGTATCGCCAAATAGATTGTGCAAATCCCCCAGCGTTTCCTGATAGGCGCCGACAAAAAACACACCCAGATAATACGGCCTGTCTTCGGGCAGGCTGTGCACTGGCAGAGACGGTGAAATCCCGTCTGCCAGAATGAAGCGGTTGATTTTGCCGTCGGAATCGCAGGTGATATCTGACAGAACAACCCGCCGGTCCGGCTCTATGTTCAGGTTTTGAAGCGGAATAATCGGATGCAACTGATCAATCGCCCAGACATCGGGCAAGGATTGGAACAGCGAAAAATTGCAATGATAAATATCCGCCAGCTTTTCCAGCTGCGCATCGATTTCCGGTGTGGTGGTGATGCGCGGGGCCAGTTCCTTGATGCGGGCCATCAGGTGCAGATAGATTCGTTCGGCCCGCGCCATCTGCCGCAGATCGATATACCCACGCCGGAACAGGGCACGCAATTCGTCCCGATAGAAAGTCGCGTCATTCAAGCATTCCTGCAAGCGTGCTTCTGTCAGATAGCCCTGAATTGCCGCCAGATCACCGACGTGATGGTGGTCGTCCTCTGCCGGATCGGCTGCGGAATCCGCGTCATAAAAGGTAGCTTCCAACACATTGAAGATCAACATCGAAGAGGTCGCAACCACCGCCCGCCCGCTTTCGGTGATCAGGGTCGGATGGGCGATTTCGGCCTCGTCCATCGCATAGGCGACGGTTTCCACCACATTGGTACAGTATTCTTCGACCGTGTAGTTGACCGAGTTTTCACTGGCGATTTTTTCGCCTGTGTAATCCACTCCAAGACCGCCGCCCAGATCAAGATGGGTCAATTCGGCCCCTTCCGAGATCAGCTCTACAAAGAAGCGGCAGGCTTCGGTCACCGCATGGCGCACGTCGTTAACATCCGGCACTTGACTGCCCAAATGGCTGTGCTGCAATTTCAGACAATGCAGCAGGCCTTCTTCTTTGAGGCGGTCAACAACGGCAATCAGTTGGTCGGTATTCATCCCGAAACTGGACCGATCGCCCGAGCTTTCCGCCCAGTTGCCGCCAATACGGTGGGTCAGTTTAACCCGGACCCCCAGCAGGGGTTCCTCACCTAATTCACGCACCACCTCGATGACAGTTTCAAGCTCTTTGGCGCTTTCCAGCACAATCACCGTGTTAAAACCAAGCTTGCGCGACAGGATCGCCAAGCGAATGAATTCAGCATCTTTTACGCCGTTGCAGACAATCATCGCCTCTTTGGGCAACCGATGCGCCAAAGCGATCACCAGCTCGGGCTTAGAGCCTGCTTCCAGCCCATAGCTATAGGCCCGCCCTGCTTCGACGATACGGTCCACGACCTGCGCTTGCTGGTTGACCTTGATCGGAAAAACGCCCCGATAGTCTCCCTTGTAACCGGTGCGGTCTATCGCATCGCCAAAACCTTCGTTGATGCGTTTGATCTCTGCTTCCAGAAAAGCCGTCACCCGTAACAGCAGCGGCGCCTGAATGCCCCGTTCATTCAAATCGCGAATGATTTCCGGCAGGCTGATAGGCGGTGCCTCGGGCATCATCGGGTTTTTTAGCGCGACATCCCCGTCCCCCAACACACAAAGAAGATCATGTCCCCAGCGGTCTAACCCATAAATGGTTTCAGCCAATATGTCGTTCATAGCGATGCCACCTTTTCATCAGCGATGCCCAAGGATGCCTCTTTTGCAAAGGATACCGTGATGCGCAACAGATTCCTTTGACCTTACGCCGAAGACGGTATCACCGGCGCAAGACCGACGCTTAATAATCCTTTTGGAAAAAGAAACCGAGGCTGCTCTCGCCGTCAGATCCGACAGAGGCTTTGGCGGTGAAATTGTCGGTAACATCCAGATTGATATTCAGTTCTGTTTCCCCTTCGGAATCAACAGCCACATCGGTGTAGATGTCCTCGGTCAATTGCCGCCCCGCCCGCACCGTGGCGTTGCCTTCGGAATTTGTTTCAAGGTTCAGATCATCCAGCCCGAGAGAATCCCGAATGCCCGACACCAATCCGATGCTTTTGCCCCCTGCAAGCTCTGCGACAGAGGCCGCAAGCTGTGCGGTTTGCAGCGCACTCAGATCAGAAAGCGATTTGCCAAACAGGATTTGGGCAAGCACTTCATCGTCCGGCAAATCCGGATCAGAGGTGAATTCGAAATCGGGATCAGCGGCCGGACCATCGATGATGATGCGCGCCGTGCCATCCGGAATATCGGTGACCGCTTCGATATGAATAAACGGCATCAACCCGCCCAATAGCGCAATGTTGGCTTCCTCCAGCGTAAGCCGTTTGCTCAGGAAATTCAGTTGCCCACGGATCAGATCAAATTCCCCTTCCGACAGAATGTTATTGGTGCTGCCGGTCAACAGGATATCACCGCCCAACACCAGATCCAGACCACGGCCCCTGATTGTGATGCGCTGATCGGCATTCACCGCCACGTTAAGCGGAAAGGCGACGGACGGCCCGCCGTTGCCACCGGTGTCTTCTTTTGGGATGAACCCTGCCCGCTCTCGCGTTACAAATTGCGCCCGTGTTTCGTTCAAATACACGATGCCTTCGGGGGCGGCGGAAATCCCGACAGAAGAGGTCGGAATGCGCACATTGGTTTCGCCCAAATTGATCACACCGGAGATCGACGCCCCGCCCGTGGCCGGACCGGCAAAATCGATTTCCCCGTCAATGGTGGTGTCATAAAGCGCCGGATCGGTCAGCTTGACGCCATCCACCACAATGCTGAGGTTGCTGTTAAACGGTGCAACCGCCGCCAGCGTGCCATTAATCCTGACCTGCCCGCCCTGCGAGACATCGGTGCTGGCATCAATTGACAGGTTGCTCCCCGACAGGGCGATCTGCGCCCCGATGTTTTCCAAAGCCAGATTAACCGTCGGCGCAGAGGCGCGCCCGCCCTCGATGCTGATCTGACCGCTGACCGACTCTAGTGCAGGCGGACCCTTGATCGACAAATTGTAGTTTGCTGTGCCCAGCACCGAACGCGGCTGGATAAAGGCATTGGCAATGGCCAGTGGCGCACTGCCGCTGATCGCCATATCAAATTGCTGAAAGTCCGGTGACACCGTGCCATCAATCTCGCTGGAAAATCCGTCTTCGGCAACCGCATCCACATCAACGCCCCAGCCTTGTGTTGACCGGTTCAGGTTGCCCGACAGCGTTACGCCACCCGTCAGCTGGGGTTCAAACACCGCAAGACTGGCAAGGCTTTGCTCAAAGGTAAACGCACCTTTATCGCCGTCTAGCTGTCCCGAGGCTGACAGATCAAGTTGCGATCCATCTACGGTCAATTCACGCAGGGTCAGGGCCGTGCCCTGTTTCTGGGCCGAGACCGCCAGCGTTGTCGCGCCGGTAAACAATTGATCAACCTGCGCAATGCCGATGCCAAGACTGTCCATTGTGCCAGACAGTACCGCGTCAAAATCCTGACTTTCGACATTGGCCGATGCCTGCAGAGAGATATCCACCGCCCCGCTGAGGGATTGGCCAATCATATCGCCAATGGGGCGCAGATCGCTTACCGCTACAGAACTGGAGGTGGCGATGGATATCCCTTTATCCATATCCGACAACTGTGCCTGCCCTTTGGCCGAAGCCGTGGCCACGCGGGCATCAAAATCAATCGCACCACCGTTGTTATCCACTTTGCCCGAGGCCGTGACATCGACCTCTTTGGCGGTGGCGGTAAACCGGCGAATATCAATGTCATTGCCGCTGCGCGCGGCGGAAATGTCGATCAGGGCGGTACCGCCAATCAACTGATCAGCCTGTTCGATTCCGGTTACCAGATCATTCGCGCTTGCTTTAACTTCCGCGTCAAAACTTAAGCCCGCCAAATTGCCGCTACCCGACAAATCCAATGAAACCTGCCCCGCCAGCGGCAGCCCCGCCAGTTCGGCAAAATCCGACAGATCACCGACAGAGGCCGCAGTTTTGGTGGTCACGGTAATGCCGTCAGACATATCGGACAAATCCGCCGTGCCATTGGCCGTGAGCGAGGCCACCTGCGCATCAAATTGCAGCGCACCTGTTTGCGCTCCGACCGTGCCACTGGCTTTGACGTCGATATCTTCGGTTTCCAGCAGCAGATTGCGCAGGATGATATCGGTGCCGGTCTTTGCTGCACTCACATCGATCTTCGCCCGCCCGCCGATCAGATCATCCAGCGCCGCAATCCCGACAACAAAATCGCTGGCATTGCCCTTGGCCGTGGCATCAAAATTCTGGGCCTTCAGATTGCCGCCCCCAGAAACATCAAGCGCGATCTGTCCCGCAATCGGCACGCCAGCCAAAGCGGCAAATTCCGACAGGTCATCCGCCTTCAGCGTCGCGTCGGCGTCAATGGTGATACCGGCCTGCATATCGCTGAAATTCGCCTGCCCTTTGGCCGTCAGGCTAGAGGCTTTGGCATCAAAGTTCAGCGAACCGCCGCCGGTTGGGGTGATTGTGCCATCGGCTGTTAGGGCGACATCCTGCCCGTTCAGGGTCAATTCCCGCAAAGTGGTGCCGGTTGTATCGCGCTTGGCCGACAGCGTCAGCTCACTTTGCCCGCCGATCATATCATCAAGCTGGGCATCGCCGAGCGACAAATTCGTCGCCCCCCCAGTCACAACAACATCAAAAGTACCCCCGACAATCGCCGTTTCGGCGGTCACATCCACGCCAGCAGCGCCGGACAGATCAAGCCCCGCCAGATCGGCATAAAGCGATAGATCCGCCAGATCGGCGGCGGCCTGAACCGAGACCCGCAGACCCTTGGCCAAATCACGCAACACCGCAGAACCTTGGGCCGCGGCACCGGCAACCTGTGCATCAAATGCGGTGATATTTAGTGCCCCGCCCTTGGTCCAGTCCAGCGTCGTTGTGGCGCTGATGGGTTGGGCCAATAACGCATCCAGTTCAGGATTATCCAGCGATAGTTCTGTCGCCCCGAGGATCAGATTTGCCTGCACCGCACCGGGCAGTTGTCCATCGCTCCCGGTCAGGCTGCCCTGTCCGATCAGGCTTGCGCCACCCAAAGCCAAGGTGTCGCGCTCCAGACCCTGCAGCCACAGCGATGCAGTCCAGCTATCGCCAGCCTCATGATCAAAGCTCACCGACAAATCCAGTTTGCTCAGGTCGGTTTCGGGGCCTGAGAGTGGCAAGAGCACATGGCTTTGACCCTCTGGTGGCGCAATTTCACCGGTAAGATTAATCTTGCGCGGCCAGAGGTTTTCCGACAGTTCCAGACTGCCGTCCAGCGTCACAGAGGCGGCCCTGAAATCCAGTTCGCTCAGGGTTAATGCCCCATTGGCAGCGCGCACCCCGACAACATCCAGTTGCAGATCATTGCCCAGAAAATCCTGATAATTTGCGTCAAACAGAGGCGCCACATCGCCGTTGATGTCGGCGGAAAACTGGAGCCCGTCCGCTTCGGCTTCCTGTAGCCGGATCACACCGGTCAGCCGGTCTTCGTCATCGGTTTTAAGGTTCAGATCCGCCTGAAACTGGTTTAGCGGGCCAAGCCCCTTTAGGTTCAGCGCGACAGAGGGCTGTCCGGGAAAACCGGCCAGCGTGGAAACAAGACCTTTTGCCTCTTCTTCAAGGGAAAGGTCGATAGATAAGATTTTGGTTTCGTTGGAATAACTTCCGTTCAGACGCAAATCATCCTTGGGGCCGTTCTGGCGCAACATTTCCAGTTCAACCAGACCCTCTCCATCGATCAGCAAAATGCGCCCGCCCAAAGAGGCCAGCACCTCTTCGCCCAGAAAATCAGGGCCAAGCGCAATCTGCTCGATGGCAAATTTATTGACCTCAACCGACACCGGCAGTTCTGGCAGGGCAAATTCAGTCGCCGCAGCTGCCTTAGGGGCAGATTCTGTTGTCGGAACATTGGGTTTGCGCAAAACCTCAAGCTCTTCGGCAACCAGTTCATTGACCTCAAGACGCCGCCGCAGCAAGGCGGAACGTTTCCAGTCAAAGGCCGCATTGCGCAGGATCAGCCATGGCCCGTCCGCATCCGAAAAGGTCAGCTCTTCCAATGTGGCCCGCGCCGATAAGGCCCCGCGAAAACCGCGCACGGTTACCGTCCGCCCCGGCCCCGACAAAGAGCTCTCAATCAGGCGCGACATCCGCCCACCATCGCCCTCGGGCGTGGTTTCCTGTGCGTTAACACCAAGCGGCCATAGCAGGCACAGCACGATAAATAGAAATCGTTTCAAAACGCTTGTCCGATCCCGATGTAAAGTTTGATCCCGTCGTCATCCGGCTGCGCCCCGCTCACCGGATAGGCCACATCCAAGCGCAGCGGGCCAATGCCGGTGTTATATCGTACCCCGATGCCCGCGCCCGATTGGCCTTCGGAATTGCTCCCGAGATAGGACTCCTCACCAATATAGCCGACATCATAAAACCCGACGACGCCGATGCTTTCGGTGATAAGGGACCGCGCCTCTAGCGAAAATCCGACAAAGGATTTACCGCCGGTCTCAAAGCCGTTGTCCAGGGTCAGAAACAGCGATTGATAGGAATGGCCGCGCACCGTGCCGCTGCCGCCAGAGAAAAACAGATAATCCGGCGGGGTGTCGGCGATCGATGTGCCAAGCACAGAGCCGATTTGCGCCCGCCCTGCCAAGACAAAGCGACGATCTTCGCCAAAACCGTAATAGCCGCGCAGATCACCGGTAAGCTGGGCACCGGTTTTGCTGCCCGCGACCCCGATAAAGGGTTCAAGCCGGGTGCGCAGATAGAAATCCCGTGTCGGGTTATACTCATCGTCCCGCTTATCCCAAGTCAGGTCCGCCGGCACCACAAGGTGGTAAAAATCGCGCTCGCCAAAGTCGTCTTCATAGTAGGAATAGCGAAACCCGAGCCCAAGCTCGAAGGTCAGATCATCATTAAAGATGCGCGTTGCCGAAAGACCGACCAACCCCTTGCGTTCAAAATACCCCGGATCATCGTTCTGCTCTATCGCGGCAAACAGGCTACCGTTGGTATCCGGCCCATAAATGGCCGGACGGGTCAGACGGGTACCCAGAAAATAATCTGTCCCGCCGGTGGCAGCATCCGAACTGGCGATATTAGCGATTTCGCCGCGCACCTCAAAGGTTTCTGCCCCGCCCAGAAAATTACGATGAATCCAGAAGGCCGACAGGGTAATGCCTTCGGTGGTGGAATATTCCGCTCCGTAACCGATGCGCCGTGGCAATTGATCATCCACAATCAACGTCATCGGCAGGCTATCGTTGGGGCCGATGTTTTCGGCCTCGGTCACCGTTGCCACGCTGAACGTGCCCGCCCGCCGCAAACGCTTGGAGACTTCGTTTACCTCTTCAGGTGAAAAGACTTCGCCTTCGGGATAACCGGCGATCTGCAACACCCGCTCATCCGGCACCACACCGCGGTTTTCAAGTGTAAGCGTGCCAAAAGTAAGCTTGGGCCCCGGTGCCAGATCAATCTGGGTATTCAGTGTGCCATTGGCATTATTGGCTTTGACCGATTGTGCGCCCAGACCGGCTTTGGCGTGGCCTTGCTCCCGCCAGCCTTTGATGCCCGCACTGGCGGCACTGCTGATGACATTGCTTTTGGCGATTTCTCCGGCCGCGAAGGCCGACGGGAGGCTTGTGTCCTTGGCCAGCGGCTGCACAACCGCGCGTGAAAAGGTAAATTGTCGCCCCTGTTCAACGGAAATATCTATCCGGGATATGGATTTCGGGGTTGCAAAGGGGGCGATATCGGCGGCTTCGCGGCCATCCACCTTGATCGAGATGACACCGGCGTAATAGCCCTCGGTATAAAGTGCCCCCAGAATGCGACCGTAATCCGCCCGCGCGGCGGAAATGATATCCTGAATATTATCGGTTTCATTTTCAAGGGCGGCCACAGACAAAGACGCACCGCGCAAAGAGGCGGTCAGATCTTCGTCGTTACCCGATGTACGCAGAATCACCTGATCCAGCGCAAAAGCCCCGAAAGGCAGCATCGCCGCCACTGCAAAGGCCGACAGGCCCGAAAAAAATCTATGTCTAATCGTCTTGCTCTTCTGGCGCCTCTGAAACACCTTAACTGCCCCCGCTTGGAATATTGGTACTCGTCCCAAGACCTCGGATCACCACCTAGGGTGCGTGACCGCTCTGTCCATAGAAAGCGATTTCCCTCATTCGGGCAACAGTAAAGAGGCTAGTTTGCCGGTTTATCGACCTTCAAATCCCATTTCTCTGGGGTCATCGGCTTCCCGCGACCGCGCCACAAGGGGACCCCTGTGCGCACGGCGGCTCGCCCGATCATGTGACTGGCAACCGGCGCAGTCAAAATCATGAAGGTCACAATGGCAATACATCGAAAGCTGATCGTGAATTCGCCAAACACCAGTGCCACCCCGAGCAGGATCAATCCACAGGCCAAGGTGCCAGCCTTGGTCGAGGCATGCATACGCACAAGGACATCGGGCAATCGCAAAATGCCGATGGCGGCAATCAGCGCAAAGAACGACCCGCTCAGAACAAAAATCCCAGCCAGAATTTCCATCATTGGTCTGCCTCCGTGCGTTTGGCATCGCGTATCATCCGCCGTACCGCGCGACGTTCGGCAAATCGGGCAAGGGCAACAGTGGCCAGAAATCCGACCAACGCCAGCACCAAAGCAACGTCCAGAAAAGAGCCGACCCCGGTCCAGAGCGCAAACAGCCCGCAGAAAGAAACGATCAACACCGTCATCATATCCAGCGCCACAACACGGTCCGGCAGGCTGGGACCTTTGATCAACCGGATAAATCCGACAATCAGCGCCAGCACGATCATGAAAAATCCGGCAATCAGGGAATAAGACAGGAAAATTTCAGGTGTCATGTTTCAACGGCCTCCTTGACCCATCTTTCCATCCCGTTTTTTAGCGAAAATATCAACTTTTCGGGGTCCTCGCTAAACATCGCATGCACATAAAGGGTTTTGCGATCTTCAGAGATATCAAGGCTCAGCGTGCCCGGTGTCAGGGAAATCAGGTTGGTGACCAATAGGATACCGGCATCGCTTTTGACATCCAGCGGCACGGCCACGATGCCGGGTTCGGAATATTGTGTCGGGGTCAGAACATCCCAGACCACCACAACCGAAGAGACAAGCAGTTCATAAAGGAACATAACTAGCAGTCTGAGCCAGTAATACACCCGCAGGAAATACGGGTTTTTGCCGCCCAGAACCGGTTGCAACATCCACAGGGTCGCATAGCCAAGGCCATAGCCGATCAAAAAGGTTGGAATGGTAAAAGCCCCCGCCCAGGCCACCCAGGCAATTGCCAGCGTGATATTGAACATGAATAGGTTCATTGCACCGCCTCCGTGACGCCTAGCACCGTTTGCACATATCCGGAAGGATCGAGCAATTGCGCCGCGGCGGTTTCAGCAAATTGCACAAAGGGTTCGGGGTTCAGCCCGATAAACACCGTCATCAACGCCAGCCCCGCGATCGGCAGGATCAACATGGTACGCGTGAAGGGCGACAGGCTCTTGAGGGTTGGATCAATGCCCTCGGGGTGGGGTTCCCAAAAGGCCTGCCCCCAGATTTTTGTCATCGAATAAATCGTCAGCAACCCCACCAGCAAGGCAAGGAAAGCGATGAACCAAAGCTCTGCCTCAAGGGCAGCTTTGATCAGGATGAACTTGGCCCAGAACCCCGACAGCGGTGGAAAACCGGCCAGCGAAAAGGCCGGGATCAGGAACAGAAACGCCAGCAAGGGGGCGGTTTTATACAGCCCGCCAATGCGCGACAATTCGGTGGAACCAGCGATCCGGCGCGCCACGCCAGAGATCAGGAACAGGTTGGCTTTCACGATGATGTGGTGCACCAGATAAAACACCGCGCCTGCGATGGCCAAAGGTGTGTAAATCGCCAATCCCAAGATCATATAGCCGATCTGGCTGATGATGTGGAATGAAAGGATTTTTCGGAAATCGCTTTGGGCTGCCGCGCCCAGAACGCCGGTCAGCATGGTCAGCCCCGCAACCCACATCAACACCGTGTGTGTATAGGCCACGTCCTGATCAAAGATCAGCGTAAAACCACGCATCAACGCATAGACCCCGACTTTGGTCAGCAGGCCGGCAAACACTGCAGAGACCGAAAAAGACGGCGTGTGATAAGAGGCGGGCAACCAGAAAAACAGCGGAAACAGCGCCGCTTTGACCCCGAAGGCGACCATGAACATCATCGCAATGACGGTCAAAAGCGCTTGGTTTTCAACAGCATCCACGGCGACACTCAGGTCGGCCATGTTCAGCGTACCGGTCATGCCATAAAGAAGGCCGATGCCCGAAAGGAAAAAGATCGTCGAAACAAGGTTCATCGAGACATACCGAATGCCCGCATCGATTTGCGACTTGCGCCCGCCAAGGACCAACAGCCCGAACGACGCGATCAGCATGACCTCGAACCAGACGTAGAGGTTAAACAAATCTCCGGTCAAAAAGGCTCCGCAGACCCCGGCTATCAACACCTGAAACAGCGCATGGTAGCCCAGATAGGCTTGCCGCTCGCTGATCTCCGCCGCCGCATAGGTCGACACCGCCAGTGCAGTGATCGCGGTGATCAGAACCATCACCGCAGACAGGTAATCCGCCACCAGCGTGATCCCAAAGGGCGCTTGCCAGCCCCCCATTTGCGCCGCGATGATCCCCTGCCCGAGCACCTCGCGCATCAACAGGGTCGCCATGCCCAGCAAAAGGGCCGAACCCGCAATAGAGACCCACCGCCCCCAGCGCGTGCGGCGCAGAAAAAACGCGACAATGGCCGTACCAAAGGGAATAAGGATCGGCAGCGCCAGTAACCAGCTCATGTGTGGGCCTCTTCGGCGGTGGTTTCAGTATGTGTCGGAGAACCCGGCTCGGCGGCATGCATTTCATCGCTATAAAGCGTGCCCAGCGTCGTATAGGCGCGGTACACCAGCACCAGCGCAAAGGCAAAAAGCCCAAAGCCGATCACGATGGCCGTCAGCACCAGCGCTTGCGGCAAGGCATTGGCCACGCCTTCCGGTGGTGCATAGGCCCCTTCGGCGATCAAGGAGGGTGCCCCCGCCGTCAGACGTCCGGCGGTAAAGATCACCAGATTGGCCGCGTTCGAAATCAGCACCAGCCCGAAGATAAAGCGCAACACATTGCGCGCCAGCATCAGATAAACAGCAGCGGCGGTCATAATACCGGCAGCAACAGCAAGCAGGACTTCCATGGTCAGATTTCCTCTTCCATTGCAAAAACAAGCGTCAGCACCGCGCCCAATACCACCAGATAGACCCCGATATCAAAGGCGATCACCGTCGAGATCGGCGTGCCTTTTTCGGTTTCGGTGGCACCAAAGAACGCCCATTGACCGGTAAAGGGCACATCGCCCACAAGGCCGGAAAACAGCGCCGATCCCAGCGCGATGGCTAGACCGCCCATGGCGATGCTTTGCGGTTCGGCAAACAGTGCTGTGCGGGCCTCTTTGGTGCCGCAGGCAATGGCATATAGGATAAAGCCCGTCGCTGCGATCAAACCACCGATAAAGCCCCCACCGGGTTCGTTATGGCCGCGAAACAGCATGTAAATCGAGAACAGCAACAGCAAGGCAATCAGGTACCGCGCGGCAACCCGCAGGATCAGCGAATTCATAGCCCGTCCTCCTCTTCGGCTTCGCGGGTTTTGTCAGTGGTGCGCAGCAAGGCATAGGCGCTCAGCGCCGCGACCACGACCACGGCGATCTCTCCGAATGTATCAATCGCACGGAAATCAACGAGGATCACATTGACCACATTTCGTCCAAAGGCCGCAGGCCAGCTTTGAGTTTCAAAGAATTCTGTCAGCCTCAGATCCAGCGGCTGTTGCAATACCCCGATCAGCACCACCGTCACGACAAGACCGACGCCGATGGCCAGCACCGCATCCCACGGGCGGTGATCGGTTTTGCCCTTTTCATCCAGAAACGGCAGGCTCAGCATTGCCACAGCCACAAGCACCACAACCAGCGTTTCTACCAGCAACTGCGTAATCGCCACATCTGGCGCACCAAAGGTGATGAACACAAGCGCCACACCAATACCCACAACACCCAAAGCCGCCACCGCCAACATGCGCGAGCGCGAAACCACAGTCACCAAAGTCCCGCCCAGGATCAGCGCCAGCTCCGGCAAATGCTGCAAGAAGTTGATGCCGTCAAAGGAGCCCGCCAGATTAACCGCATTCTTCATCATAAGAGTGCCACCGACGGCGACCACAAAACTGGCAAAGATCACAAAGAGATACCGGCGCAAGTTGCCGTTCTGCAGGATATTGGTCTGCCAAGTGGCGATCCCCTTCAGCCCGTCCAAAATCTTGTCCCAGCCGCTGTCAAAATGCGGGGCCTTGTCATCCGCATGGCCAAGGGCCTCGCGCAGACGGGTATGGCCCAGATACAGCAATAGCCCGATGGCAAAGGTCGCAAGGCTTAGCATTAATTCCGCATTTACCCCGACCCAGAGATGCAACCCCTTGGCCTTTTCCATGCTGCCCAGCATCGCCCCCACCGTGGGGTTCACCAGATGATGCTGCAACAAATGCGGCATCAGCCCGAACAACAGCCCCAGCCCCGCCAAAAGCAAAGGCCCCGCCAGCATCGCCCATGGCGCTTCATGAGGGGTGTCGGGGGTCTTTTCACCGGGACGCCAGAAGGGTTTAAACGCCACAATACCCGCCACTGCAAACATCAACGCATTGGCCGCCAGCCCCATCAGGGTGACATAAACCGTTGGGGAGGATGGATCGAGCGCACCGGCGTATAAAAGTTCCTTGCCGATATAGCCGATAAAGGGCGGCAAGCCCGCCATCGACAGCGCGGCCAGCGCGGCAGCAAAAGCGGTGAAAGGCATGAATTTGGCCAAGCCCCCCAGAATGCGCGCATCCCGCGATCCGGTGCCATGGTCAATACAGCCGACCACCAGAAACAGCGTCGCCTTATAAAGCGAATGCACGATCAAAAAGGTGACAAAAGCGGTAATCGCATAGCCCGACCCGGGTGCTAGCAGCATGGTCAGTGTGCCAAGCGCCATCAGCGTCGTATAGGCCAGCGCCTGTTTCAGATCGGTCTGGCGCAGGGCCAGCACCGAGGCAAAAACCGCCGTGAGCGACCCGAAAAGGGTCAGCGTCCAGAGCCAGACATCGGTGCCGGACAAAATGGGGTGCATGCGCGCCATCAGATAGACCCCAGCTTTCACCATAGTGGCGGAATGCAAAAAGGCGCTGACCGGCGTGGGGGCGGCCATCGCATTGGGCAACCAGAAATGAAAAGGCACCTGCGCCGATTTGGTAAATGCGCCCGCCAGCACAAGAATAAGGATCGGCAGATACATCGGGCTGTCTTTGATCACATCGGCCTGCGCCACGATTTCAGAGACCTCATAGGTGCCCGCAACGCTGCCCAACAACAGCAGCCCCGCCAGCAAGGCAAGCGCCCCCGCGCCGGTCAGCAGCAAAGCCTGCAACGCAGAGCGCCGCGCCTTGGCGCTGTCGCTATCAAAACCGATCAACAGATAGGAAGTGATCGTCGTCAGCTCCCAAAACACAAAAATCGCGATCAGGTTATCGGCCAGCACCAGCCCCAGCATCGCCAGCATGAAACTGAACAAATATAAGGCAAAACGCCCATAATACCGATGTCCGGCCAAATAGGCGTTGGAATACAAAAGCACCAACGTGCCGATACCGGATATCAGCAAGGCAAACGTCAGGCTCAGCCCATCGACAATAAAGGACACCGCCACGCCAAGACTGGGGGCCCATTCAAAGACGATCCGCGGTGTTTCGCCCGCGGCCACGGGGGCCAAAAACTGCAAAAACCACATAAAAATGGCACCGGCAGCAATAATAGGCACCCAGCCCGTCAGACCGTTTGTGCCCGATTGATCCGAAGATCCTGCCATGTTTGTCCCCCACCGGCTTTTATTAATCCGACCTGTTCTGACAACCTTAGGGCTGTGTGACGGTCAGACATCGGTTCATTTAGTCGCGAACCAACGGAATTCATTGCGTAAAACTGTCACAGTCGCCTGTGCAGCTTAGTTCGGAAAACCCATAAAAATTACGCGACATTCGCGAAATTTGACTTGTAACTTAGGGAACAACCCACGAATTACAGGCAACCCCTGCCGTTCTGGATATATATGATGCGCAATAATCTGCAACGCTTCTTGGCCAACCCTTGGTTCGATCGCACAATTATGGCGCTGATCGTGATCAATGCCATCACCCTCGCCATGGAAACCGACGCTGGCATCATGGCGCGTTTCGGCCCGGCCTTGCTGTGGATTGATCGGGTCATCCTGACTATTTTTGTGGTTGAAATCGCCCTGCGGCTGATTGCCGATTTCAAAGGCTTCTGGCGCGATCCTTGGCGGATTTTCGATCTTGCGATTGTTAGCGTCGCGCTTTTGCCTGCCACCGGCAGCCTGTCGGCCCTGCGGGCCTTCCGGATTTTGCGGGTGTTGCGGCTGGTTTCCTCGGTGCCTGCAATGCGGCGCGTGGTTGGCGGGCTGTTGTCGGCCCTGCCCGGCATGGGCTCAATTGTTTTGTTGCTGGCGCTGGTTTTCTTTGTCTTTTCCGTGATTTCCACCAAACTCTTTGCAGCGGATTTTCCCGAATGGTTCGGATCTTTGACCGCCTCGTCCTATACGCTGTTTCAGATCATGACGCTGGAAAGCTGGTCCATGGGGATCGTGCGCCCGGTGATGGAGGTTTTCCCCTGGGCCTGGCTGTTGTTTGTGCCATTCATCATCATGACTGCCTTTACCGTGTTGAACCTTTTTATTGGTGTGATCGTCGATGCAATGCAGTCAGAACATGAAGCCACCGCCAGCGCAAAACGCGACGCGATGCTGGATGATAACGAGAAAATAATACATGAACTTAAGGCGTTGCGCGGCGAAATTGAAGCACTTCGGCAGGGTAAATAGTCAGCCCGCCGCCGCACGCATCAGCCGTTTTCGACGATCGGGAATGGCGCGCACCTCTAGGCCGGTGAACACATGCAAAGTGTTGAGATCATGGTCAACAACAGCATGATCGCTGACCCAGCCCCCCATCAAAAGATAGCTGCGCAACAGCGGGGGCATCGACAGCATCCCGCGCCGTGTATCCGCCGTCCGGCGCAGCCGCTGGGCAAACCGGAAAACAGTGGGGGCTTTGACCTTGGGTAAAAATCGCTTCGGGGCAAGATGCCGTTCTTTAAGCAATGCGAATGAATCCGTGTAATCCTCTGTTTTTATGCCCTTAAAGGACGAACAGCCAAACAGAAGCTCAACACCGGTTTCATCAACAAACCGGGTGATCGCGGCCCAAGCTACGCGCAGAACCTCGGGGTCATGGACATCGGGGTCCACACAAAACCGGCCCATTTCCAGCATCGGCCCATCAAAATCACTCAAGGCGGAAAGCTCATAAAACTGAGCCGAATAACAGGTTGAAATGTCCTCTCCACGCTGTAGGGGCAGAAGTCGCAGGGCAGCCACGAGACGGGTGCCGGCGGTTTCCTCGACCAACAGATGCAGACTGCGCGCATCATAAGAATCAGCGTCCCGCAAACCGCTGGTTGCGGTGGAATCAACAAAAGCGCGATAGCGCAAAGCCTGCGCTGCCTGAAGATCCATCTCTGTTTCGGCGAACCGCGCAGAGTAGCGGCCCTTGTTCAATCCCCGCATCGTGATACCTCGCTGCCTTGGCAGTTGGGGGCTGTCGCCCTAAATATGTTCTTGAAACCTCTATCACGCAAGATGTGACACCGGCTTAACAGGAAAGAATCGATGGAAAAAATTGAAAAGACCGACGCAGAATGGCGCGCGCAGCTTTCGGATCTGGCCTATAAAGTGACCCGCAAACACGCGACGGAACGCGCGCATTCACATGACAACTTTCCCAAAGAGGACGGGGTTTTTCATTGCATTTGCTGTGATACGCCGCTGTTTGAGCAGGATACAAAGTTCGAATCCGGCACCGGCTGGCCCAGCTTCTATACGCCGATTGACGCAGAAAATGTCGGCGAACAAGAGGACCGCAAGTTCTTTATGCGCCGCACAGAGGTGCATTGTAATGCCTGCGAGGCCCATCTGGGACATGTCTTTCCCGACGGCCCTGCCCCCACCGGTTTACGCTATTGTATCAATGGTGTAGCGCTGAACTTTAAAGCAGATAACTAGGTGAAAACCGACGCGGCCCGGCTGTAACGGCGGGCCGCAGTCGCGTCGAAGCGCTAGTTGATCAACTGATCGGCAGACACATTGCCCACGCTATTGATCAGCTGGCGGATCAGATTGACGTTTTGGATATTGGTTTCGGTCACACGACGATTGATCGCGACAACCTGCCCGCGTTCCAGCCCAAAGCGTTCAATATTTTCGACAACACCGTCTTCGGTAAAAGAAATCGCCACGACCTCCCGCTCAAGCACTTCGGGCTTGCGGTAGGCAAAGTGGCGCCAACGGCTGCCGACATAATACCAGCTGTCTTCCCCGATAACGCCGGCGATCGAAGGCTCGCCAATGCTCGTCACCAAAGAATCGCGCGTATCCACGCCGACGATCACATCAGCAAGATCAAGCTCGCTCGGCGCATATCCGTGGTTGCGGAAGGTTGGCGAACAGGCGGTCAGCGCCAGAGTCACCCCTGCCACGATCATTCCCTTGCGGACGAAATTAGACTTGTTCATCCAGTCCCTCTTGCCATACAGACGGTTGCCTCGTATCCGGCTTTATAGAAGGATCGCCCTCGGTTCAAGAATGGAAGCACAGCAATGACGGCCCGCAAGTCTGCAAGTGAAGCAAATACCCTGCAATATCTCGTTAGCGAGTTGCCGCAGAAAAAGCCAACCCGTTTCAGTGTGGTCCCCGATGCGGCCGCTCTGGAAGACATGCGCACCGCCTTGGAATTGCTGGGCCTGCGCAAAGTGCGATTCGACGGCACTTTGACCCCGCGGGGCAAATCGGACTGGCAGCTTGAGGCCAAACTGGGCGCTACAGTCGTGCAGCCCTGTGTGGCGACCCTTGAACCTGTCACCACCCGCCTCGAGGAGACGGTCGGACGTTTCTTTAGCAGAGATCTGGCCGACGAGCTGCCCGAAGAGATGGAAATGCCCGAAGATGACGCCGTAGAGCTTTTGGGCACAACGATTGATATTTCAGGCATTCTTAAGGAAGCGCTGGCCCTTGCCTTACCGCTTTATCCGAAAGCAAAAGATGCAGAGATTGAAACCCTGGTCTTTACAGAGCCGGGAAAATCGCCCATGACAGACGAAGAAACCCGTCCTTTTGCAGGGCTGGCTGCGCTACGCGACAGCCTGAAAAAGGACGAAGAATAAGCGCTTAAGAAAACACTTGCACTGGCCGTGAATCGCAGTATGTTCCCGGCCTCGTTATATGTTGGGTCAGACTCACTTGAAGATGTCTTCAAGCACAGTAGATCCGAAGAAAATCAGGGGCCTGACCCCTCCGAAAACTGAGGTTGTGACATGGCTGTCCCCAAGAGTAAGATCACGGCATCCCGTCGTGGAATGCGCCGCTCCCACGATGCGCTGGTTGCTGGTAACCCGGCAGAGTGCCCGAACTGCGGCGAACTGAAACGCCCGCACCACGTTTGTGGCGCATGTGGCCACTATGACGATCGTGAGATCGTTGCACAGGCCAACGAAATTGACCTGGATGAAGACGACGCGGCGTAAGCCCGTTCGTTGAAGCGCCCGGGCCATGGTTGCGGAAACTAAATCCACACAAGACCCGGGAGCATCCCGCATTGTTATTTCTGTCGACGCCATGGGCGGCGACCAGGGTCCTGCGGCTGTTGTCGCCGGTCTCGCGAAGTCTGCCGAGAAGAACCCTGATATCGGGTTTATCGTGCATGGCGACGCAGCAACCCTCAAAAAGCTGATCAAAAAGAAACGCGGCCTCAAAGAGCGCTGCGATATTCGTCATGCCGATGAGGTCGTGACGATGGATGACAAACCCTCCAATGTTATGCGCCATGGCAAAAAGACCTCTATGTGGTCGGCCATCGAAGCCGTGCGCAACGGAGAGGCCACCGCCTGTGTGTCCTGCGGCAACACCGGCGCGCTGATGGCGGTGTCAATGATCCGCCTGCGCAAACTACCAAATGTGAACCGTCCTGCTATCGCCTGCCTTTGGCCCTCACGCAATAAGGGCGGCTTTAACGTCATGCTTGATGTCGGCGCCGATATTAAGGCCGATGCCGAAGATCTTTTGCAATATGCGCTGATGGGTGCGTCTTATGCCCGCAACGGCCTTGGACTTTTGCGTCCACGCATTGGCTTGCTGAATGTCGGCACAGAGGATCACAAGGGCCGCGCTGAGCTAAAGGCGGCCCAGGAATTGATCGAAGCCAAGGCCGATGAGGCCAGCTTTGACTATGTCGGCTTTGTTGAGGGGGGCGATATCCCGTCAAGCCGGGTCGATGTGATCGTCACGGACGGTTTTACCGGCAATATCGCGTTGAAAACCGGCGAAGGCACCGCGCGGCTGATTTCCGAATTGCTGCGCGAGGCCTTTAAGTTCTCGCCGCTCTCGCGTCTGGCCGCACTTCTGGCCCTGACGTCCCTGAGCCGGTTGCGCAAACGGATCGATCCGCGACGCGTCAACGGCGGGGTGTTTCTGGGCCTGAATGGCACGGTGGTGAAATCCCATGGCTCTGCGGATGCAACGGGCGTATCTGCAGCGATCAAACTGGCCTTTACCCTTGCGCAGTCGGGTTTCAACGAAAAGCTCGCCGCGCGGGTTGCAACTGCCGCAACGTCACGACATGATGCAGCCAATCAAGAACAGCAGGACAACGGTAAAACCGAATGACAATACGCGCTGTGGCCATCGGGGTGGGCCACTATTTGCCCGAACGTGTCGTAGAAAATAGCGAATTTGAAAAAACGCTAGATACATCCGACGAATGGATCAAAAGCCGATCTGGAATTGAACGCAGGCATTTCGCTGCAGAGGGGGAATATACCTCTGATCTTGCGGTTGCAGCGGCCAAAAATGCGCTTCAGGATGCGGGCATCAGCGCCGATGATATTGATGCCATCATCGTTGCAACTTCAACCGCCGATAATACTTTCCCCTCTGCTGCAACCATGGTGCAGGCCAAGCTAGGCATGCACAACGGCTTTGCCTTTGATGTTCAGGCGGTCTGCGCCGGTTTTGTCTATGCGCTGTCCAATGCCAATGCGCTGATCCTGTCTGGTCAAGCTAAACGAGTGCTGGTCATCGGGGCCGAGACATTCAGCCGGTTGATGGATTGGGAAGACCGCAGCACCTGTGTGCTTTTTGGCGATGGCGCAGGGGCGCTGATCATTGAAGCACAAGAAGGCAGCGGCGCGAACACGGATCGCGGCATTCTGGCAACCGATTTGAATTCGGACGGGCGCTATAAGGATTTACTTTACGTCGATGGTGGCGTGGCGACGCAAAACACCGGACATCTTCGGATGGAAGGGCGCGAAGTTTTCCGCCATGCCATTGATAAACTTGCAAAAACTGCACATACGGCGCTGGCGTCAGCTGGTCTAGGCAATGAAGACGTTGACTGGATTGTCCCCCATCAGGCCAATCTGCGCATCATCAAGGGCACGGCCCAAAAGATGAAAGTGCCGATGGATCGTGTGGTTGTGACCGTACAGGATCACGGCAATACCTCGGCGGCGTCGATTCCTTTGGCGCTTTCGGTGGGCAAGGAACGCGGGCAAATAAAGACCGGTGATCTGGTCGTCACAGAGGCAATTGGCGGCGGACTCGCCTGGGGATCGGTCGTAATCCGGTGGTAACTCGCAATTAACCGCGCAGGACAAGTGGTTGATATTGACTCGGAATTTCTGTCCGCCGTATGCTCGTAAAATCATTTCAGGGGGAAATCATGAGTCCAAAAACTTTAACGCGAATGGATTTAAGCGAAGCCGTCTTTCAAGAAGTCGGTCTAAGTCGCAATGAATCAGCGCAGCTGGTCGAGAGTGTTCTGGCCCATATGTCGGACGCACTTGTCGAAGGCGAAACCGTTAAAATCTCGTCTTTTGGCACTTTTGGTGTGCGCGATAAATCTGCCCGCGTGGGCCGTAACCCCAAAACCGGTGAAGAAGTTCCCATCCATCCCCGTCGGGTGCTGACATTTCGTCCGTCCCACCTGATGAAAGACCGTGTCGCCGCGGGCAACAAAAGCTAGTTGAGGCCAAGGCCGAATGGCAAAATCTGCAGATGCGTTTCGTACCATTTCCGAAGTCTCTGACTGGCTCGGCACCCCTGCCCATGTGCTGCGGTTCTGGGAAAGCAAATTTACCCAAGTGAAGCCGGTCAAACGCGCCGGTGGGCGGCGCTATTATCGTCCTAACGATATGATGCTCCTTGGCGGGTTGAAAAAGCTGCTGCACGAGGATGGGCTGACGATCAAAGACGCCCAGAAATACCTGCGCACCCATGGGATAAAACAGGTCGCTGGACTGTCGCAGGCGCTGACCGAAAAATCCGCGCCAATGGCCTCGGACGGCGACATCAAAAAGAGCATTTCGCGGGTCACGGACGCACCAAAATCCACCCCCGCCCCGGTTGTTGATCTCTTTGCCAATGCGGATTCCTCGCCTGCGCAATCCGATCTTTTTACCGCCGAACCGGTTGAAACGACTAAGGAAACACCGGCCGAAGTGGCCCCCGACGCGCTGTCGCCCTTGGCAGAACCTGCAGCCCCTGCCGCGTCGTCCGATACGCCTGCACCGCTTCGGGAATCGCCAGAAACAAAAGAGCCCGTGGCGGCTGAAACACTGGTCGCGCCCAATGGGGTAATCGATATAGCCGCACTCACACAGGCGCTGCAAAAAGCGGAAAATCCCGATGTTTCCGCCCTGAAATCCGTCTATGCGCGTCTGCAATCCCTGCATGAGCGTATGTCTGCAGCGGCACAGGATAATAATGGCAATTGATGTGGCATTTCCTGCTTGCCCCTGCCCCAAAAAGCAGTATGAAGAGCCTCAGTTCGGGCTATGGCGCAGCCTGGTAGCGCGTCCGTCTGGGGGACGGAAGGTCGCAGGTTCGAGTCCTGCTAGCCCGACCATTTTAAAAATCGCCCGCACCTACGTGGTTGCGGGCGTTTTGCTTTGACGGAGCCATCATGCGCGATACCGGCGTTCTACCGAACCAAGCCATTGAATCCATGATCGCCTCTGGCGGCATCGCTGCCACCGCCCCGATCCTCCATGCCCAAATCCAACCGGCCTCGCTTGACCTGCGCCTTGGCGAAACCGCCTATCGGGTGCGGGCGTCTTTCCTGCCCGGTGCCGGTCGCACGGTCGCCGCGCGACTGGAGGAGCTGACCATGCACCAGATCGCCCTGACCGGCGGTGCGGTGCTGGAAAAGGGCTGCGTTTATGTGGTGCCGCTGATGGAAACGCTAGATCTGCCGACGGGCATGACGGCCGCGGCCTCGGCCAAATCCTCAACCGGTCGGCTTGATTTGATGACGCGGGTGATCACGGATAACGGAGTTGAATTTGACCGCGTGCCCGATGGCTATTCTGGTCCGTTGTATGCTGAAATCTGCCCGCAGAGTTTTTCTGTGGTGGCCCAACCGGGGCAGTTGCTGAACCAAATTATCTTTCGACAGGGCAAAACCCTGTTCAGCGATGACGAGCTGCGCGCCATTCATGACCGCAGCCCGATTGTCTCTGGTGAGCCGATCATTTCCGATGGTCTGGGCTTTTCGGTCGACTTGCGGCCCGAGTCAGGCGATCTTGTCGGTTATCGTGCCAAACGCCACACCGGTGTCGTCGATCTGGCCAAGCTGAACCACTATGATCCGGCTGAATACTGGGAAGAAGTGCGCACCGATAAAGGGCAAATCATTCTGGACCCCGGCGCGTTTTATATTCTGGTTAGCCGCGAAGCGATTTGCATCCCGCCCGATTGTGCCGCCGAAATGGCCCCCTATCTGGCGATGGTCGGTGAATTCCGTGTGCATTACGCCGGTTTCTTTGATCCCGGTTTTGGCGATGCATCCGCCGGCGGTGCCGGCTCGCGCGGGGTGCTCGAAGTACGTTGCCATGAGGCGCCTTTTGTACTGGAACATGGCCAGAGCGTTGGACGTCTGGTTTATGAACGTATGCTGGAAGTGCCGACCGAGCTTTATGGTGCCTCGATCAAATCCAACTATCAAGGTCAGGGTCTAAAGCTTTCAAAACACTTTAGAAATCCCTAACCCGCCCCACTCTTAGCGCAAGTGTTCTCCTTCAGATAGGGCCTCTGTAATGCCTGCCTGCACATCGCGTTCTAAATGGGTATTTAGCGCGACATAGGTCTTGGTCGAATGCACTTCCGGCAGGTCATAGATCAATGACAATAGCCCCTCCAAAGCATGGGGAGAGGCCACGCGCACTTTTAGAATCAAGCCGGTGTCACCGGTGGCAGAATGGATTTCCTCCACTTCCGGCAATTCGGACAGCGCCATCATGCCTTTGGTTTTTCCCCAGCCCTGCGCCATCACGTGTATAAAGGCCAGCAAGGGCTTGCCGATGCGCGGCCCGTCAATCTGGGCAATGGTGGCTTTGATGGTTTTATTGGCTTTCAGCCGTTTTACCCGTTCATGCACCGCAGGGGCAGACAGGCCCACCTCGGCGCCCAGTTTGGCAAAACTCTGCGTGGCATCCACCGCCAGCGCGCCTAATATCTTTCGGTCCATCTCATCCAAGGCCCGTGTCGCGGCTTTGTTTTGCCGAATATCATCTGTTTCTGAACGCATCGTCGTGATTTCCCTTTGAGCCGAATGCCGTTCGGTGATTATTGCAGCAGGCAACATACCATTCAAGGATAAGCCCATGCAACGCGGTGCTATACTGCTTTTGATGTCGACCATCGGTATAATCGGGTCCAACTCACTGGCGCTCTCTCCGATTGCCAGCGATGTGGCCGCCGGACTGGGCTTAAACAGCGCGCCAGAGGTCATGACCGCTGCGGGCTTCTATGGCATGGCGGTGGCACTCTCGGCTTTGCTCCTTGCCCCGCAATCAGACCGCTTCGGGGCGGAACGGGCGCTGTTCTGGGCCAACGGACTCTATGCGCTCGCGCTTTGCGCAACTGCCGTTTCACAGAACCTGATGATGCTGACAATCGCACAGGTCGTTGCAGGATTGGCCGTCGGCGTCGCCCTGCCCTCTCTCTATAGCCTTGCCGCCCATCTGGCCCCCAAGGGTCAGGAAGCCCGCGTGATCGGTCAGGTGCTTGCCGGATGGACCCTGTCTATGGTTGGGGGCGTTACGCTGTCAGCACTGATTGCGGATGCTTTTGGCTGGCGCATGGTCTACGCCGTTTTGGCAACAGGCAGCCTGCTTTCGGTGCTGATGCTGGCCCGATTGAAACTGCCCACCCCGACCACGCGTGGCAAGGCGACCTCTCCGCTCACTGCGCTAAAAATCCCCGGTGTCAAACCCGGTCTCTTTGCCGTTGCCATGCTGGGCACGGGGTTTTACGTGATCTACAATTTCATCGGTGCACATCTGGAAACCGGCCTGTTGCTGCCGATCAAAATGGCCGGACCGATTACCCTGCTGTATGGGGCAGGCTTTGCGCTGGCCATGGTGTTTGATCCCTATTTGGACAAAGTCGGGCCGCGGCGCGGGTTGATGATGGTGTTTTCCCTGCTCGTGGTGTTTTACGCGCTTTATGCCAGCCAGATCGACCGCTACGAGGTCATCGTTGCCGGTGCCTTTGTCTGGGGGCTGTTGCAACATCTGGGGCTGACGCTGACTGTGGGGCGCCTAACGATTATCGATCCCGGAAAGCGCGGTGCGATCCTCGGGCTGAATTCAACGGTGATGTATCTGAGCGTCTTTATGGCGACCGTCATCGGTCAGAACGCCTTTGCAGCGGGCGGATTGGCCGCCTGCGCGGGTATTGCCGCCCTACTGGCGTGTTTTGGCGTGTTAGAGGCGTGGGTTGCGCGGCGCCGCGCGCCTACATCCGGCCAATCCGCCGCCCGACCCGCATCGCCTTGCGCGCCTGTTTCGTCCCCTTCTTCGCCTTCTTAACCTGCTGGCGTTCGGCCTGTGTCATATCCTTGGGGTCTTTGTTCTTACCAAGGGTGGCATCGATACCTTTGTTCACCCCTTTATTCATCAGTTGGGTGATGAAGGGGCGCAGCAGTCTGCGGATCATCCGTTCAGCGTTCATAGTCCCTCTCCTTAATCTTCAAACAATTCGCTCTGGCCTTCGATGACAGAGTCATCTTCTTCATCTAGGTCGGCCTGCCCCGGCATAGAAGAGGGCAAGGGTCGATTATCCAACAAGCCAGCGGCGCGTAAATCCTTGAGCCCGGGTAGATCGCGTGCACTTTCCAGCGAGAAATGGTCCAAAAACCCCTGTGTCACCACAAAAGTCACAGGCCGCCCCGGAGTCATACGCCGACGCCCGAAGCGAATCCACTCCATCTCTAAAAGTTGATCTACTGTCCCTCGGCTAACCGAAACCCCGCGAATTTCTTCAATCTCGGCGCGGGTGACGGGTTGATGATAGGCAATGATCGCTAGGGTTTCGATCGCGGCGCGGGACAGTTTTCGGGTTTCAACGGTTTCCTTCTGCATCAGGAACCCCAGATCAGGCGCGGTACGAATGGCCCAATTATCCCCGACCTTTACCACGCGCACGCCGCGCCCTTCATAGCGCTTGCGCAGATGCACCAAGGCTTCGGCAGGATCTGACCCGTGGGGCATGCGGTCGCCCAGTTCTCGCACCGAGACCGGCTCGGCTGTGGCAAAAAGGATGGCCTCGACCATGCGCTCCTGCTCGCCCATGGGCGGGGCTTCAAACAGGCTTTCCTCGGTCTGCTCACTGCGGGTGTCGTCAATCATCGCGCGCGGCCTTTCGACGTAGTTGGATAGGGGCAAAAACCTCTGATTGTTTGATCTCGGCCTTACCGCCTTTGACCAGTTCCAACGAGGCCGCAAAAGTCGCCGCCGTGGCAGAGCGACGGCGCTTGGGGTCAAGCTCCCAGCCCTCGGGCAGATAGCTTGTCAGATCGGTCCAATCGCCGGCAAAGCCGATCAACCCGCGCAGGGTTTCCAGCGCCTGCTCCATGGTCAGGATCGACTCGCGGTCCATCACAAAGGGACGGAATTCATCCTTGGTGCGGATGCGCGCATAGGCCTGCATCAAATCCAGCAGGTTAGCGGTATAGGTCACGCGGCGCACGCGGGTCATGTCTTCGGGGATGCCACGGGCAAAAAAATCACGCCCCAGCTGATCACGCCCCATCAGCCGCGCCGCCGCATCGCGCATGGCCTGCAACCGTTCCAATTGAAACGCCAGATGAGCGGCAAGTTCTTCGCCCGAGGGGCCTTCTTCGGTGGGGTCCGGCGGCAACAACAGGCGGGATTTCAGAAAGGCCAACCAGGCGGCCATCACCAAATAATCCGCTGCCAGTTCCAGCCGCAACTGTTTGGCCTTTTCGACAAACCCAAGATATTGCTCGGCCAGATCAAGCACGGAAATCTTGCGCAGATCGACCTTCTGGGTACGCGACAGGGTCAGCAACAGATCAAGCGGGCCTTCAAAACCGTCGACATCCACAATCAGGGCCTCGGCCTTCAGCCGTTCCTGTACCGCCGCGCGGTCATCTGTGAACAGATCGTCGTTCAACCGGTTATCCCTTGGTTAAAGTTTGATGTTCGGCCCATAGCGCCTCAATATCAGCATCGTCCGGTGCGGTCTGCTGTGCAAGGGCAGCATCGGCCCGCCGCTGAGCCGCGGGCGTCATAGGGCCGACTTCACTGGCAATGGCCTGCATTTCATCCAGCTTGCCGTTACAATGCAACACCACATCCATCCCCGCCGCCATTGAAGCGCGTGCGCGGGTAACCACATCGCCAGACAGGGCCTCCATCGACAGATCATCCGTCATCAACAACCCGTCAAAACCGATTTCTGTGCGGATCAACTCGGTCATTTTGGCACTGGTTGTCGCGGGTCCCGTGGGATCGATGTCTTCGAAAACGATATGGGCAGACATGCCCATCGGAAGATCGTTCAACTGTTTAAAAGGTTCAAAATCAACATTCTGCAGGATGTTCTTTACCTCAACCACGCGAGGGAGTTCCTTGTGGCTATCAAGGGTCGCACGCCCATGACCGGGCATGTGTTTCATCACCGGCAACACCCCGCCTGCCTGCAAACCCTTGGCCGTGGCCCGCGCCAGTCGCACCACGGTTTCGACATCCTGACCATAACAGCGATTGCGCAAAAACGGATGAGTAGCGGCAATCGCAACATCCGCCGTCGGCGCACAATTGGCGGTGATGCCGACAGCGCGCAATTCATCGGCAATGATCCGGTAGCGCAGATAAAACGCCCGCTCGGCCTTGTCTTCGGCGCGTGCGGCCGCGTCCAGAGGTGGCAGGAATTCGCGCCAATGGGGCGCGCGCATGCGCTGCACCCGTCCGCCCTCTTGGTCAATCAGCACAGGGGCATCGCGCCCGACGGCATCGCGTAAATCTTGGGTCAGACGCGCCAGTTGGGCGGGCGTGTCAACGTTGCGGGCAAAGAGGATAAAGCCAAAGGGCTGCGCTTGCGCAAAAAACGCCTGCTCTTCTGCGGTGATTTGCAGCCCCTCACAGCCAAAAATCGTCGCGCCGAACCCGCTCAATGGAGCACCACCGGAATACATTCCGATCCTTCGGTGCGCAGTGCTGAACAAAAACGGCGGGCGTCCTGCACATTGTCAAATCCGGCCACCCGCAGGCGGTAAAAGACAGTGCCACCACGCTCCGCCCGTTCA
The DNA here is from genome assembly GCA_947498155.1 of uncultured Pseudoruegeria sp. Classification (GTDB taxonomy): domain Bacteria; phylum Pseudomonadota; class Alphaproteobacteria; order Rhodobacterales; family Rhodobacteraceae; genus Pseudoruegeria. The sequence continues at coordinate 14,577 of CANMJD010000010.1, read as the reverse complement.
ATCACGCGGGTTTTCGGGTCAAGGTAGTCCCCTAACCGCAGGGCCAGACGTTCCCATTCCTCACGGGCGATTTCAGGCGATTGAAACGCACCGAGTTGGGCAAGGCTGGTGCCTGCGGGCAAATCTTCGCTTTTGACCTCTATAGCGCCATCCGAAGAACCTTCTTCGGCATCCAGTTCTTTGTAGGTATCCGATGCAATCAGCCCCTTGGGCCGCTGTTTTGGCATTGGCGAACGCGACACCCCCGGAATATCGGGGGAAATTGACACGATTTTAACACCGGCTTTTGCTGGTGGGACCTGCTTTTGCGCCTCGGGCAGGGCAACTTTATCAGCCAGCGCCAGAATATCTTCGGGGGTTGAGATCGCCGGCACATCTGCGGCAACCGCTTTCAGAGCATTAGGATCTTTTGCCACCCCGTCAAGGGCGACGACCTCTCCGGCTTCGGCTGCGGGGGATGCTTCCTCGCCGCGCGCCACGCCCTCGGGGCGGGCCTGAAGTCCGACCACATCGGTGTCGATCACATTGACCGCCACGGGGGCCAAAAGCACCTCGTCGCTCAGATCACCGGCTTCGCCACGGGCTTGCACCGTATTCACCGCAAGCCCCTGATGCTGTGCCAATCTGCCACCGGGATCAATAGGTTGCACCCGCATGGGGCCTGCGATGGCCTTGACTACCGGCACGCCTGTTACATCGCGCAGGGCCAATCGATAGCCCCAAATGCCCAGCCCGATCATCAGCGCAACAGACAGGCACATGCCCGTCATTTTTATCGCCTTAGAGAGTTGTTCTGCCGGAAGACCCCCGCCTTCGACGGGGTCTTCACCTGTCCCGATTTCCGCCATTTCGATGCCTCTTATCCCGCCCATATTGTGGGGCGAGTGTTTTATTTCCTGCCAGACACCGGCGGGGCACTTGGTTTGGTCAGCGCATTTCCTCAACCGGAGTCACGCCAAGGATACCAAGACCGGCAGAAATAACAACGGCTACAGCTTGGATCAGCGCAATTTTTGACTGGCTTGTGGCTTCGTCGCCCTCTTGCAGGAAACGCAGCTCAACCACTTCGTTGCCCCGGTTCCAGAGCGTGTGGAACTCGCCGGCCAGCTCATAGAGGTAAAACGCAACCCGATGGGGTTCATGTGTACGGGCAGCGGTTTCCACCAGACGCGGCCATTCGGCCAGTTTCTTGGCGACATTCAGCTCTGCCTCGTGGGTCAGACCGGATAGATCCGCCGACAGCAGCGCCGCCTCTGACACATCAATGCCCGCTTCTTTGGCTTTTTTCAGCACCGAGGACACCCGCGCATTTGCATATTGCACGTAGAAAACCGGATTATCCTTGGATTGCTCTAGCACCTTGTCGAAATCAAAATCCAACGGCGCGTCGTTTTTTCGGGTCAGCATCACGAAACGGGTCACATCCGGGCCGACCTGTTCGACCAGATCGCGCAGCATGATAAAGGTCCCTGCCCGTTTGGACATTTTGAACGGCTCACCATTTTTGAACAGCTTGACCAGTTGGGTCAGTTTAATGTCCAGCGGTACCTCGCCATCAGAGAGCGCCGAAACTGCCGCTTTCATCCGTTTGACATAACCGCCGTGATCCGCGCCAAAAACGTCGATCAGCTCATCAAAGCCCCGTTCGACCTTGGTGTAATGGTAGGCGATATCCGGGGCGAAATAGGTCCAGCTGCCGTCGGATTTTTTCACTGGACGGTCGACATCATCACCATGGGCGCTGGAGCGGAACAGGGTCTGCTCGCGCGGCTCCCAATCGTCGGGCTTTTTACCCTTAGGCGGCTCCAGCACGCCTTCATAGATAAGGCCTTTGTTCTCGAGTGCTTTTATCGCACCTTCGATCTGGCCCGTGCCATAGAGCGATTTTTCGCTGTAAAAAACATCCATCTCAACCCCGAGTGACGCCAGATCATCGCGGATCATATGCATCATCGCATCGGTGGCATATTCGCGAATGTCTTCCAGCCAAACCGATTCCGGTTCACCTACAAGCTTATCGCCATAGGCTTTGGCCAGCGCCTCACCGACGGGGATCAGATAATCTCCGGGATAGGTGCCGTCCTCGAACGCCACGTCTTGGCCGTTGGCTTCCAGATACCGCAAATAGACCGAACGCGCCAACACATCGACCTGCGCACCGGCATCATTGATGTAGTATTCGCGCGTCACGTCATAACCGGCATAGGCCAGCAGGCTCGCCAATGCGTCGCCAAAAACAGCGCCACGGGTATGGCCGACATGCAGGGGGCCCGTGGGGTTGGCGGAGACATATTCCACATTAACCTTGGTCAACATGCCCATGTTGGATTTGCCGTATTCGGTGCCGTTCTTCAGCGCCGCTGTAATGACATTCTGCCATGCGCCATTTTGCAGACGCAGATTCAAAAACCCCGGTCCGGCCACTTCGGCGACGGTAATGCGATCATCTACCAGCAGTTTAGCTGCCAATGCATCAGCAATGTCGCGGGGTTTCATCTTGGCCGGTTTTGCCAGAACCATCGCCGCATTGGTGGCCATATCGCCATGGGCCGCATCGCGCGGGGGCTCTACAGCGACATTGCTAAAGTCCAGATCCGCGGGCAGCAGATCTTCGGATTGCAGCGCGGTCAGGCTTTCGATGACCAGCGTTCTGATTTCGGCAAAAAGGTTCATGTTCGCATCCTTTAATCTGAGAGGCGGTTTAGCACCTTTGCCGGTAAGGTCAACGCTACAGCCCTATGACACCGGAAATTCCGCAAGCGGGACCGTTTTGTCGATTGTTTCCTGCCCTTTTGGGGGCGCCAAAGACAGAATAGACCAACCTTCACTGGCCTTTGGTGCACCCGGGGACATATGAAACAGCCCCTCTGGGGTTAACACGCCGACCCGCAGGGCGTCCGGATGTTGGGTCTGCCATGTTTCAAAGCCGAATTCCGCTGTCAGGCCAGTGGTGCGAAACCCCCAGCCCTCTTGCATCAGAGTTTCCAATTCGCCGTAGGTTTTGCCATCGGCAAAATTGCGCCCGCCCAAAGTGACGGGCAGCGCATGGCGGGCGGTTTCGCTTTTGTAGCGGGTCACCTGATAGACCTGATCGCGGCCAAATTCCGGCGCAAGATCGGTGGTCACCAGCGTGTTATAAGCATCGTTTTCGGTGACTGCGACGACAGTGCCATATTCCACCATATGCAGACGGTGTTCGGCGGATTCTGACAGCACATCGCCGAAATACAGCGGCAGACCAGCGGAACGGGCGCGGCGCAAGTGATACAGGTTGGTATCGGTGATCCGCACCGGCACTTCGGCATCGCGCAGGGCTTCTGCAAAACCGGTGCTAAACCGCGAGCCTCCCACAATCAGCACCCCCGGTTTACCCGATGCCGTCAGCCCGAGCCAACGGGCAAAGGGCGCAAGGGTAAAGCCATGCAGCACAACCGTTACAGCAACCAAGACAAAGGCCAGCGGGCCAAGGCTGGCCCCGTCCGACACGCCAATGGCGGCCAGACGTTCTCCGAACAGGCCCGCCACAGCCACCAATACCACGCCGCGCGGGCCGGTAAAGGCGACCAGAACCCGCTCTTTCATCGGGATATCAGTACCAATGAGGGACAAAAACACCGTGACTGGGCGCGCGATCAGGATCGTGGCGGCAATAAACAGCCCCGCACGCCAGTTCAGCTTGGCCAGTGTGGCGAAATCCAGAGAGGCCGCCAGCAGGATAAACACCCCTGACACCAAAAGGATTGTGGCGTGCTCTTTGAACCGGCGCAGTTCTTCGTAGGACGGCAGATTGGCATTGGCGATGACAATCCCCATGACCGTTACGGCCAAAAGTCCGCTTTCATGCAAGACGCGATCCGACAGCGCAAAGACCGCCAGCAACAGCACAAACAGCACCGGCACTTTCATATATTCCGGTACATAGGCACGGCGGAATGCCCGCGCCACACCAAGGCCCGCCAACCCCCCCAAAAGCCCTGAAAACACGATGCCAATCCCCAGATCGGTCAGCGCCGCAGATAGGGTTTCACCTTGGTTCAGCACCATCACCACCGAGAAGGCCAAAACTGCGGCTAACGCTCCTAAGGGATCATTTACAATGGCTTCCCACTGCAACAGGGTTGCCGGGCGACGGGCCAGACGGGCCTGACGCAACAGCGGTGCAATCACCGTCGGCCCCGTGACAATCATAATGCCGCCAAAAACTGCCGAGGTTTGCCAATCCAGCCCCGCGACATAATGCAGGGTCAGGGTGGACATCAGCCAGCCAAGCGGTGCGCCGATTACCACCAGCCGCCAGACCCCCTTGGCCGCGTCATTGAGCGCGTGAAAATTCAGCGTCATGCCGCCCTCAAACAGAATCACAGCAACGGCGATGGAAATCATCGGAGTGGTTAAAGGGCCAATGTCCCGCACGGGGTCGAAAATACCAAGGACAGGCCCAATCAGCACACCGGCCAGCAGCATCAAAACAATACCCGGCACCCGCAGCCGCCAGGCCAGCCATTGGGCACCAACTCCGACTAACCCGACCAAAGCGATGGCCGAAACCGGATCTAACGTACCTGTCGCCTCTGCAGCCATCCGCGTTCTTCCCTTTTCCGTGCAATCAACGGTTTAGGGGATCATAAGCCAGCACGCAGAAAGAAAAAGACGTTTTTGGCTATGCCGCAATTTGGGTGGCATGCCCCGCCCCAGACAGCGCCGCGATCACAACATTTGCTTCCCAGTTTTTCAGGGCGCGCAGGGCCAGCGGGCCATACCCGGAAAAGGGTTGATCCTTGAGGTCGGGAAACAGATACAGCACCTCCTCAACGGCGTCCGGTGCCAAGGCCCGCAAAGCCATATCACCAGGATGCAGGCTTTCCGTGGCTACCCCTTCGGAAATCAGAACCGCATGTTCATCCAGCAAAAGATGTACATAGGGCACCAGATTAAGGGAATCGGCGCGGGTTATGCCCGCAAAGCCCACAAGGAATTTCGCCGCGACGAAGACCTGTTCTTCTCCGGTGAGCAACTGCACTTCTGCCCCGTTTAGCACAACCCTATGGTTCGGAGAAACAAGCAGGTCACGTCGGGGAAGATCGGGGCCAAAGGCATCCTTCGGGATGCGAATGGGGGACAGGTTACGATCCTTACAAAGCTTTGGTGCGATCAGTTTTGATCCGGCCCAACGGATCGGACGTGCCACCCCTTCTGCCGTCACCACCAGATCCCCTGCTTTAAGGGTTTCGACAGCGACCAATCCCTGCGGGGTTTCGATCATCGTACCGGCAACAAAACAGGGCACATCTATGATGCCGCCCGGCTGGCTCGTGTCTGGCGCATTGCCCGGGGTCACATTGCTGGTTGTCGTGGCATAAGTGACCCCCTCCACCAGCGGAGATGTCGCCACATACCCAACAACTGTTCCCGCGATTTCAACCCGGTACAGCGTGATCGTGGTTTCACCTGCGGCGGTCAGGGTATAGCTTTGCTCCAGATAAATCTGGCCAGAAGTAATGGCCGTACCGTCCATTTCCGTGACCGTTCCAAACTGGCTATTGTCGTCACCGTTTTCATTGCTGAAACGGTCACCGTCAAAAATAACACCGTTGTCGATATGGTAATTGCCGCCAGACCCGATGGTGTTGCCAGTTGCGGTATCATTGACTTCTATGTTGACGCGATCCGTGGACAGATCATAGGAATTATCAAGCGATGCGGTGCCGCCGCCGATGTTAATAACGCTCGGATCGTAGCCAATAAACGAATAAATTGCCATAATTTGTACCTAACAAACACCTAGTTTCAACGTTAGGTAGCAATAATAATGTGTTCTTTTAGGGGAATTCATATGACGTTTGGATCGTATTTGACGCCGTTTTGGCGTTTCGGCCGATGACCTCACGTCACTTTGATATATCCTGCGCCGTCATCAACCCCTCGACCACATCAATGTCGAAAATGCGCCGATGTTCCTGCAGGGCGAACCGGTCGGTCATACCGGCAATATAATCCGCCACGATCCGCGCCAGTGCGACTTCGGATTCAACCTCAGCCACATCCTTTCGCCACTGTTTGGGCAGTTGATCCGGTTGGGCCATATAATAGGGAAACAACTCCCGCACCACTTGGGTCACCTTTTCGCGCATCACAACCACTGACGGCGCGCGGTACATGCGGGTGAACAAAAACTGCCGGATGATTTTCAAATCCTGCCATAGCGGGTCGGAAAATGCCACGATCTGCCGCCCCGCCATGCGAATATCATGGGGCGATTGCGGATCAAGGGCGGCCAGATTGCGCTGGGTCACGGCCAGCACATCCGTCACCAATACGCCAAAAAACCGGCGCAGGGCTTCATGGCGGCGACGGTAATAATTCAGATCAGGGTAACGCTTATCGACCTCGGCAAAGCATTCCTTCAGGATTGGCATTTCGGCCAGTTCATCCGTGGAAAACAGCTCTGCGCGCAACCCGTCATGAAGGTCGTGATTGTTATAGGCAATATCATCTGACAGCGCTGCAACCTGCGCCTCGGCACTGGCATAGGTATAAAGCTCCAGATCATGCTGCGCATCGTAATCGCGCAAGGCATAGGGCAAATCGCCGGTCACAGGACCGTTGTGTTTTGCAATGCCCTCGAGCGTCTCCCATGTCAGGTTCAACCCGTCCCATTCCGCATAATGCCGTTCCAGCGAGGTGACAATCCGCAAGGCCTGTGCATTGTGATCAAACCCGCCATAAGGGGCCATCAGATCATGCATGGCATCCTCACCGGTATGGCCAAAAGGCGTGTGCCCCAGATCATGGGCCAGTGCGATGGCCTCGGCCAGTTCCTGATTAAGACCCAGCGTATTGGCCATGGTGCGCGCCACCTGCGCCACTTCGATGGAATGCGTTAGGCGGGTGCGGAAATAATCGCCCTCATGCTCGATAAAAACCTGTGTCTTATGCTTGAGCCTGCGAAACGCCGAGGAATGAATGATCCGGTCCCGATCCCGTTGAAAACAAGATCGATGCGCACTTTCTTCTTCTGGATAAAGCCGCCCGCGGGACGTGGATGGATCACATGCAAATGATGCCAGCATAATGGATCGCCTGTTGTCGCCTCTGTTCTGCGCCCTTATATGGTAAGTTGCACCGCATGAAAACGCATAGCGAGCCGGATATGGAATTGAATCTACCCCCCAAAGTCACCCCTCGCGCTTTTGAGCGTCTGGCGGAGATCAACGAGAGCGCGGATCAGGCGCAGGCCCTGCGTATCGCAGTGGAAGGTGGCGGCTGTTCCGGTTTTCAATATGAAATCAAACTGGACATGCCGTCCGAGGATGATCTGGTACTGGAACAGGACGGCCAAAAGGTCGTGGTCGATTCCGTCTCCCTGCCCTTCTTGACCAATGCGGTGATCGATTTCACCGAAGAGCTGATCGGCGCGCGCTTTGTCATCGAAAATCCCAACGCCACCAGTTCTTGCGGCTGCGGCACCAGTTTCTCGATGTGAACCGCCCCTAACTACTTTGTTCTTAAAATATCCCCGCCGGAGGCAAAAATGCGGCCTGCCGCATCCCTCTTATGGTGGGGAGCGCCTGCAAGCCGATTGAAGCCCGCCACATTATACGCGATACAGAAATTGTGGCAGGCAAAGGGATGCGCTCATGATTATCGCGACGTTTAACATCAACGGCATCAAAGCCCGTATCAACGCCCTGCCCGACTGGCTGGCCGAACGCAAACCCGATGTTGTTTTGTTGCAGGAAATCAAATCCGTCGATGAAAATTTCCCGCGCGAGATTTTTGAAGACATGGGCTATCAGGTCGAAACCCATGGCCAGAAATCCTTTAACGGCGTGGCGATCCTGTCAAAACTACCGCTTGAAGACATCACCCGTGGTCTGCCGGGTGACGATGAGGACGAACAGGCCCGCTGGATCGAAGCGACCGTGGTCGGCAAAACCGCCATTCGTCTGTGCGGGCTCTATCTGCCCAATGGCAATCCGGCACCGGGACCGAAATATGACTATAAACTGGCGTGGATGGAACGGCTGCAGGCCCGCGCTGAAGAACTGCTAGCCAGTGAAGAACCGGCCTTGATGGCAGGTGATTACAACATCATCCCGCAGGCCGAAGACGCCAAACGCCCCGAAGCCTGGGCAGAAGATGCGCTCTATCGCCCCGAGAGCCGCGCGGCTTTTCGCAAAATCCTGAACCTCGGCTTTACCGAGGCGTTTCGTGCCCGCGTGCAAGGGGCAGAGCATTACAGTTTCTGGGACTATCAAGCCGGTGCGTGGAACCGCAATGACGGCATCCGCATTGACCATTTCTTGCTGACACCGCAATGCGCCGACCTGCTGCAGGATTGCCAGATTGATTCCGAAATCCGCGGCCGTGATAAACCGTCAGATCATGTACCGGTCTGGGTTGATCTCGACGCCTAAGCGCGATCAACCCTGCGTTACATCGTGCTGATACAGCCAGTCAAATTGTGACAGCGCAACGCCCGGGGCCATGGCCCCAACCGCGCGCAGCACATTATGGGCGACAAACCGAACTGGCGGCAGGCTTAGATGATATCTTTTTGCGTTCCCAGAAGCCGTAGCCACCACGCGTTCCACTCTGGCTTTGCGGATTTTCTGATAGCGCGCAAAAGCCGTATCCCTGTCGGTTTCCACCGCCAGGCAATCGGCCAGAACCCAGACATCTTCTAGTGCCATACAGGCCCCTTGCGCCAAAAACGGCAAAGTCGGATGCACCGCATCCCCGATAATCACCGCCTGCCCGCGATGCCATTGCCGCGCCACGGGATGCCGGAACAGCCCCCATTTATGAACGGAATCGACCCGCGCCATCAGTTGCTGGATTTGCGGGGCAAAATCACTGAAGACCGCCGCCATATTGGCCGGGTCGTCCTGATGCATCCAGCTTTCCGCCGCCCAAGCGGTTTTTTCTTCGACCGCCACCAGATTCATCAACTTACCGTCGCGCAGCGGATAGGTGACAACATGTCGACCCGGCCCCATGTGAACCTGAACCTTATGGTCAATACCGCTCGGGATCGGCACGGTTGCCCGCCAGGCAACCTGATGAGTGAAAAACGGTGCCGAGGGCCCATCAACAAACTGGCGAATTTTGGAATGCATGCCATCCGCACCAATCACCAGAGGTGCACAATGTTTGGCGCCCTGCGCGGTGGTCAGACAGACCCCTTGATCCCCCTGATCCGTAAGTGAGTCGATCTGCTGCAACAGCCGGATTCGCACACCGGATTCGCGCGCCGCCTTGGCCAGAATGTCGATCAGATCGGCGCGGTGTAAAAACAGGTACTCCTGCCGGTCCGTCAGCGCCGATAAATCCAGCCGCATCACCAAACGCGCGGCTTTATAATCGCGCAATTCAATGGCCTGCGCGGCAATCGCAGCAGCGCGCACTTGCGGGCCAAGCCCCAAAGCCTGCAAGACCGCAAAACCATTGGGGCTAATCTGCAGCCCCGCCCCGACCTCGCGGATTGCTTCAGCCTGTTCTAAAACAGTGACGTCATATCCGCGCTGCGCCAAAGTGATCGCGCAGGCCAAACCGGCAATGCCCGCCCCGACGATGGTCGCTTTATTCCCGCTTTGCACGCTGAAGATACCTTAAGAAAATGCCGCCGGGCCACATGGACCCGGCGGCATAAAACAGTGAGTGATGATGCCACAAAAAGTTTAATCCTCGCGGTGGACCTTTTCGCGGCGCTCGTGGCGTTCCTGTGCTTCCAAAGACAGGGTCGCAATCGGACGTGCATCCAGACGCTTCAGCGAAATCGGCTCTCCGGTGGCTTCGCAATACCCATATTCACCTTCGTCGATCCGGCGCAGAGCAGAATCAATTTTGGCAACCAGTTTACGCTGACGATCCCGTGTGCGCAGTTCCAGCGCCCGGTCGGTCTCTTCAGAAGCGCGGTCGGTGATGTCGGGAATATTGCGGGTGCTATCTTGCAATCCCTCAATCGTGTCACGGCTTTCCGACAACAAATCCTTGCGCCAGTTCTTAAGCTTACGGCGAAAATACTCTAGCTGACGATCATTCATAAACGGCTCGTCTTCGGCGGGCCTGTAATCGTCTGGCAGGAAAACTTCGGCTTTCATACCTGCTCCCATTTGTGCGCGGGACGGAGCGCCTTGCGACTCTCTCGTCCGGCTCATTTTTCCTCTGAGGACCGTGTACTCTCTCCGAAAAGGATTGTCCACATTGCCTGTGCTTCTGCTTGCTGCCGCAGTTCGCTGTGCTACTCTGAGCCTAATTCTTCAACAGACAAGCGCAGAACATCCCTATGAAATTCAATGGTACCGACGCCTATGTTGCGACGGAGGATCTTAAGATCGCCGTCAACGCCGCCGTGACACTGCAACGCCCGCTTCTGGTGAAAGGCGAACCCGGCACCGGTAAGACCGAACTGGCCAAACAGGTCAGCGCGGCACTGGGGCTGCCAATGATCGAGTGGCACATCAAATCCACCACCAAGGCGCAGCAGGGGCTCTATGAATATGACGCCGTCAGCCGGTTGCGCGACAGCCAATTGGGCGAGGATCGGGTGCATGATGTGGCCAATTACATCAAGAAAGGCAAACTCTGGCAGGCGTTTGATGCCGAGGGCCGCGTGGTTTTGCTGATTGATGAAGTCGATAAGGCCGACATAGAGTTTCCGAACGATTTGCTGCAGGAACTCGATAAAATGGAGTTCTACGTCTATGAAACCGGCGAAACAGTAAAGGCCCGCCAGCGCCCGATTGTGATCATCACTTCTAACAATGAAAAAGAGCTGCCCGACGCGTTTTTGCGCCGCTGTTTTTTCCACTACATCCGCTTTCCGGACATGGAAACCATGCGCAAAATCGTGCAGGTGCACCATCCGGACATAAAAGATCAACTTTTGACCACAGCTTTGACCCAATTCTATGAAATCAGGGACACAGGCGGCCTTCGCAAGAAACCGTCAACGAGTGAAGTTTTGGATTGGTTAAAATTGTTACTGGCTGAAGATTTATCCGCTGAGGACCTCAAGCGTGACGGGGCGTCTGCCCTGCCCAAGCTTCATGGTGCCTTGCTGAAAAACGAACAGGATGTGCACCTGTTTGAGCGGTTGGCCTTTATGGCGCGAGGTCAGCGCTAGTGACTATTACCATTCGCCCCCTGAAACCCGGTGATCGTGCTGCATGGTCGGAGCTTTGGTCCGCCTATCTGGCCTTTTACGAAACCAACCTGCCCCAGCTTGTGTTTGACACTTACTTTGATCGTCTTTTGGGCGATGATGCGCAGGATTTCAGCTGTCTTCTGGCAGAAGTGGACGGAAAAGTGGTCGGTCTGACCCATTATCTGTTTCACCGTCATGGTTGGAGTATCGAAAACTGCTGCTATTTGCAGGATCTTTACGCCGATCCATCCGTACGTGGTCAGGGGATCGGGCGGGCGCTGATTGAAGCGGTGTATAAGCAGGCAGATATCGCCGGTGCCCCGAATGTGTATTGGCTGACCCAAGACTTTAATCACGACGCGCGAAAACTCTATGACCGCGTCGGGAGCCTAACCCCTTTTATTAAGTACGCCCGCCCCAAAAATGCCCCGACCCAAAAGGAAAAGGCATGAAACATATTACAGGTTTCAACAGGGAACAGGGCATCGGAACGAGTATCACATGACCCCATTTTCGTTTAAAATCTGTAGTGTCGCGCTTTTGGCGCTGATCACGGGCTGTAGTCCGGCGCCGGAGCAAATCCAGCGCCTGAGCCCGCTTGAAACCACCCTGCCGCCGATGAATGTTTTTCCAACACAACGCGCCCCGGCCCCGAGCCGCTCGAATGCGGATATGGCGCAGGACTTTATGGACTTGAGTTTTCGTATGGAAAACGGCGCAGAACTCACCCATCTGACCCGTTTTGAAGGGCCAATCACCATTGCCATTCGCGGCAACACCCCCTCGAGCCTGCCAATCGATCTGGCGAAGCTGATCAGCCGCCTGCAGGATGAGGCGGGCATTGATATCCGGCGGGCGGGCAGTGCCGGCTCCGCTAATATTACCGTGCAGGGCATCAGCAGCGAAACGCTGGAACGCCATCAGCGCACGGCGGCTTGTTTTGTTGCCCCCAATGCTGAAAGCTGGTCTGAATATCGCAGCAACCGCTGGTCCAAGGCCGCGCGCTGGACCGAATTGCAAAGCCGCGAAAAAATCGCTGTCTTTATCAAATATGATGAAAGCCCACAGGAAATCCGCGACTGCTTGCATGAAGAAATCGCTCAGGCCCTGGGCCCGCTGAATGATCTTTACCGCCTGCCGGATTCTGTTTTCAATGATGACAATATGGTCAAAACCCTCACCGGTTTTGATATGCTGATTCTGCGCGCTTATTACGATCCGGCCTTGTCCAACGGCATGAGCCGGGCCGAAGTTGCGCAAAAGCTCCCTGCAATCCTGAACCGCCTGAATCCCGCCGGTGCGGGGAAACCGGCAACGCAAAAGCGGCAAACTTCGCGCAGCTGGATAGACGAAGTCGAACAGGCTTTAGGGCCGCAAAACAGCGCAACTAAACGCCGCGCTGCCGCCAAACGGGCGGTTGAAATCGCTACGCAACAAGGCTGGAATGACAACCGACGCGCCTTTAGCCACTATCTGTACGGTCAACTCTCAATCTCCAGCAACGGCGATACCGCCCTTGCCCAGCTTCTGAAGGCGGATGCGTTTTATGCGCAAAGCCCGCTGACCGCGGCGCATCGTTCCCATGTCGGGGTGCCACTGACCTCTTATGCGCTTTCTGCCGGTCAACCCAACGCGGTGATCGAGCTCACCAACCGCTACCTGCCCCCACTGACCCGCAATCAGAACGCCGCCCTGATGGCGCAGCTGATGTTGATGAAGGCCGAAGCACTGGAACAATTGGGCCGACCTGCTGAGGCGCGCAACGTCCGCCTCGACAGTCTGGGATGGGCGCGTTATGGCTTTGCCGACAGCGAACAGGTGCGCAAGTGGCAGGCTGATATTGCCGCTTTGCCGCCCACTATACAAAGTGACAATGGATGATCGTAATATTCGGAGCCCTGCTTGGTGCCCTTTTCGGGGCCCTGAAAGCAAAACACCAAAAAGGCAATAAATGGGACATCGCTCAATGGGCCTTTGTCTTTGCGATGATCTTTGGCATCATCGGGCTGTTCATCACCCTGTTCATTCACCGCTCTCTTTAGGTTCCGATGTTTCTGCCCTTTTTTGAAACCCTGCGCGGTGCCGGTATTCCGGTGTCTTTACGCGAATACCTCGGGTTTCTGGAAGGCGTCAAAGCCGGGCTGGTGACCTACGACATCGACGGGTTCTATTATCTGGCCCGCACCGCCATGGTCAAAGACGAACGCCATCTGGATAAATTCGACCGCGCCTTCGCGCAGGCCTTTTCCGGCATTGAACACCTCGACATGCAGGATGTGCTGAATGCGGTGGATATTCCGGCGGACTGGCTGGAAAAACTGGCTGAAAAACACCTGACATCGGAAGAAAAAGCCGAAATTGAAGCCCTAGGCGGCTTTGATAAGCTCATGGAAACCCTGAAAGAGCGCCTCAAGGAACAAGAAGGCCGTCATCAGGGCGGCAATAAATGGATCGGCACGGCGGGCACCTCTCCTTTCGGGGCCTATGGATATAACCCCGAAGGTGTGCGCATCGGCCAGAAAGAGGGCCGCCATGGCCGCGCGGTCAAGGTTTGGGACAAACGCGAGTTCAAAAATCTGGACGGCGATGTCGAACTGGGCACGCGCAACATCAAAGTCGCGCTGAAACGCCTGCGCCGCTGGGCCCGCGATGGTGCCCACGAAGAGCTTGACCTCGACGGCACCATCCGCGCCACCGCCGAAAATGGCTATCTCGATGTGCAAACCCGTCCGGAGCGCCGCAACGCCGTTAAGGTTTTGCTCTTTCTCGATATCGGCGGCTCTATGGATCCGCATATCAAAGTCGTGGAAGAACTGTTTTCGGCGGCCAAATCGGAATTCAAACATTTTGAACACTTCTACTTTCACAACTGCCTTTATGAGGGCGTGTGGAAAGACAACGCCCGGCGCTGGGATCAGCAGACCGACACATGGGATGTGCTGCGCACCTACGGGCCGGATTATAAATGTATCTTTGTCGGCGATGCCGCGATGAGCCCCTATGAGATCGCCTATGCGGGCGGTGCCAATGAGCATTGGAATGCCGAATCCGGTCAGATCTGGCTGGAACGGGCGCGCGATCAATGGCCGTCCAACCTCTGGATCAACCCGCTACCGCAAGACCATTGGGAATATACCCATTCTGTCCGCATGATCCGCGAGATTTTCGACGGGCAAATGGTCCCCATGACCCTTGAAGGACTCGATCGCGGGATGAAATCCCTGACCCGCTAGCCCGCCGGCACCAGCTTTTAGGAAGTGAAATCGTTATTCAAGCCCTCATGTTTGAAAATATTGCTGATTTCCCCTGCACATTTCTGCACCCTGCTTGCGCGTTTCTGGACGTTTGTGTGGGGCAACTTAAGGTGATCCAGCCCCATATCGCCCGCACCGTTGCACAGCGCTTTGTCGCGATCCCTATGTTTTAAA
>CANMJD010000009.1 GCA_947498155.1 uncultured Pseudoruegeria sp. | reverse complement strand
TCATTGCCGGTGATGGTGTTCATCAGCCCGTTGCCCGCGCCAAGGATGGCCTCGCCGGTCAGTTCCAGATCTTCGATGTGTTTGCGGCCCATGCGGAAATCAACCGAGGATTCCACTGTGTCATGACCGGCCCATTTGCGGCTTTCGACAACCTGATCGCCGACATTATCGACGATAAACCGGTCCGACCCCGGACCGCCATTCATATAATCCGCACCGGAACCGCCGTCGATCCAATCGTCGCCCCCGGCGCCAAGGATGCGGTCGTCGCCACCCTCTCCAAAGAGGCTTTCACCCTCATTAGCGCCCAGCAAGACATCATTCTCATCCGTGCCTACCAAGAGGCCTTCTACGGTCTCAACCAAAGACGACGTGTAGGTCAGATCATCAAACAAAATCACCGTGTCCGGCGCAAAGGGGCCGAAATTGACATTTTCAAGATCGCCTGCGGTGAAACCATCAGGATTTGCAAGAAAATCACTTGTTGGAAAGGGATCGCCCCCGATGGGAATGAAATGAACTGTACTGCTGACATCATCAACCTGAACCAGCACTGTAAAATAGGTTGTTTTCACAACGGAGTCGCCCAGCCAATCAAGCCCATACACGGCATAGCCATCCAGCTGTTCTGTGATCTCGCCATTGATACGGAGCAGAGGCTCTTCGTCGAATTCAAACTCTACGAAACGCACATCATCAGGAAGAACCTCCAGAACACTGTAAGAAAAGCTTGTTACCGTGCTTGGCAGGGTCATGCTCAAAGAGGTTTCTGTCAGCGTCTCTTCACCTGTGCTGTTCACAAAGGTCGTCGTAAAACCCTCGAATGTATATGTGGTCAGCGTGTAATTCTCGGTGGTGATTAACATAAGAGATTTTCTATATCTGGAGAAATGGAGTGTCATAATTTGATACAGCGCCGATGACGTTGCAAGGTTTATCAAATTGGCATCACGCCCTTAATGGTTTGGAGCAAGTGTCTCCAAACCATTAATATCACATTATTCTATGGTAGTCGCCCGTCAGAAAAGGAAGGCGAAGTCCTGCCTTAAACCACACTGAAATCATCTACAGTGATGACGGCGTTATTGGCGAAGGTCGCAAAGAGTACCTTCTCCGCAGCACCCGAACCATCGGCATCATACCACATCTGGCCGGTGGGTTGGTGATAGATGATGCGCTCATCGGCATCCGCCGCATTGGCGCGCAAGGCAAAGCCGCCGGCCTCCAGTTCGGCCTGTGTCAGCCCGCCAAAGACAGCACCTTTCAGCACCAGCTTATCCTCACCGGGGGCAAAATCGATGATCCGGTCGACATTGCTGGCCGCATCCAGATTCCGGTCAAACACGAAACTATCCGCCCCGGCATTGCCCCGAAGTGTGTCATTGCCTTCGCGGCCATTCAGGGTGTTGTCGCCCGTGTTGCCGGTCAGGGCGTTGTCGAGCGTGTTGCCGATGAGGTTGATCTTGGATGCGCCAAGCAACACACCTTTTTCCACATGGGCAGAGAGCGCAAAACTCGTATAGCTTTGTATCGTGTCTTCCCCGGCATTTGCGCCTTCGATCACTACATCCCTTTTGTTATGCACAACGTAGGTGTCATTGCCCAAACCGCCGAGCATGGTGTCTCCACCACCGTTACCATCCAGAATATTATCACCGGCATTGCCACGCAGTTCCTGACGGCTCCCGTAGATCTGTATGTTCAAATCATCGGTTCCGGTCAGGACGATTTTTTCGATATAGCTGCGAACGTTGGCGGTGGTGACATCCACCGAGGCATAGACGACATCTGTGCCCGGGCCATCCCAATAGGATTCATAAACCCGATCCCCGGCATCCCGCAGGAAATAGATGTCGTTGCCTCTTCCGCCGTACATAATGTCATTGCCGGTGCCGCCATCCAGAATGTCATCCCCGTTGTTCCCGTACAGGCGGTCATTGCCCGCGCCACCGTTCAGCTGGTCGTTGCCGTTGTCGCCAGAGAGATAATCATTCCCCGAACCGCCGCCCAGAATATCGTCCCCGTTACCGCCATTCAGATCGTCGTTGCCATCCCCGCCGAGCAGTTCATCATTGCCATTGTGGCCCCACAGATAATCCTGGCCACCCCGGCCCTCGAGGCGGTTGTCTGCGTTATTCCCTGAAATTCTGTTATTCTGGTTGCTGCCTGTTCCCCAGACAGCACCGTCTAGCAGGTACAAATTTTCAAAATACTTCGGCAGTGCTGTAGAAAACACCGTGTGCAGTGAATCATTGCCCCCTCCGGCGACCTCGTACACAACATCCCCGATATTATCGACGTAGTAAGTGTCATTGCCTTTGCCGCCGCGCATGATGTCTGCGCCTTCCTTACCGTTCAGGGCGTTATTTCGGTCATTACCACGAATGACATTGTCCAGCGCATTGCCGGTGCCGGAGGTGTAGTAATTGTTCCCGATCAAAGAGAGGTTTTCGATATGCGATCCCTGCAGTGAAAAGCTTATCGTCGATTTGACGTGATCCACCCCCGACCAGCTGGCATCCTCGATAACGCGGTCGCCATAGTGATCCACGACATAGGTATCACCGCCCTCGCCGCCGTTCATCACATCCGCCCCAGAGCCGCCGTTGAGCACATCCGCCCCGCCTTGCCCCTTGAGCGTGTCATTGCCGTCTTTGCCAAACAGTTTGTTATCGGCATTATTGCCAATGATCTTATTGTGCGAACTGTTGCCAAAGCCGTTTAGCGCTTCCGTGCCTTGCAACTCCAATATCTCAACTTGAGAAGATAACGTGGTTTCCACATAGGCCCGAACAGTATCTGTTCCGCCGTTTGTGTATTCGACGATCTGATCGCCTGCGTCGCGCACGATATAGGTGTCATTCCCCCGTCCGCCCGCCATCCAGTCGGCATTGGGGCCGCCATCGATCAGATTATCGCCGCTGTTGCCGGTGATATGATCCATCAGCCCATTGCCGATGGCTGTTGTATCATCGCTGCCGGTCAGGACCAGTTCTTCGACCGCGATCCCCGCCAGATTGATGGAAAAGGGCGTGTAGATCCGGTCGGTACCGTCGCGATAACGCTCTTCAATAACCTGATCGCCGATATCATCGATATAATAGGTGTCCGAGCCGTTCCCGCCTTTCATGTAATCCGCGCCAGGGCCGCCATTGATGATATCATTCCCGCTGTTGCCAAACAGCCGGTCATCGCCGCCAAGGCCGTTGATGATATCATCACCAACGCCGCCCCGCAGTTCATCGACGCCGTCGGTTCCGACAAGGATGTCGTTTTCGGTAACGGAGGGGAAGGGAAAGGCCTCTACCGGGATCATGTCTGCCGGTGCAAAGCCGCTATCGGCGACGGGGTTGGAAATCGATGTGATGCTGGCACGAAACGCCTCTAAGGCAGCCGGATCCCGAGGAAGCGGAAAGCGGTCGCCGCCGATTTGGAACGTATAGGTAGTGCCGGTGTCTGTATCGGTCAGATCGAGCACAAAGCTGCTTTTATTGCCCCCGTCCCAATCGATCTGCAACACACGCACATCAAGATCGGCCACATCGCCCAGCACAGAGATTTCACCAAGGGAAACGGTGTTGGCGTTTGAGGCCAGATTCACCATGTTCAGCCCGTCTGCTGTTTGGCCGGTCACGGTATAACTAAGATACGCGCTCTCCCCAGTGGGCAAGACCCGCAATCCGGTCCGCTCCAGAGGTTGTATGTCAGTGCTATCGGTGAGATCGCCCGTAAATCCGTCAAATACAAAAGTTGTCAATGGTTTGCTCCAAATAGATTTTTGCCAATAGGGCGCGCGGTGGCAGTGATAACCAACAGTCCTACCAGCGAAGAATGCCGCTGGCCGCAGCCTAGAGTGAAATATTTCCGAATATTATGCGGATAGTCTCTGCCAAAACGGCGCAAGCGTCTAGTCTATTTATGAAGCCTAGACCGCCATAAGCGGCCTCGCGCAGAGGGCGGGGCCGGTGTGGGGGAGTCGGTGTGGAGCGGGCCTTCAGAAAATACTGAAATCATCCGCTTCCAGCGTGGCTTTGTTGGCCAGCGTCGCAAAGAGCGTCGCATCGGCCCCGCCAACCCCATCTGCATCATGCCAGAGCTGACCGGTGGTCTGATCATAGATGATCCGGTCAGTCGCATCCGCCACTGCCGTGCCGAGCACAAAAGCATCCGCCGCCAGCGCGCCAGCGCTCAGGCCGGTAAACACCGAAGCCTTGAGTTTAAACACATCATCGCCATTGCCGAAATCAATCAGCCGGTCGACGTTCGTGGCTTCATCCAGGGCGCGGTCAAAGACAAAGGTATCCGCCCCGCCTTGCCCCTTGAGCGTGTCATTGCCCTCTCGGCCGACGATCGTGTTGGCATAGGGCGTGCCGATGATAGTGTTATCCAGCCCGTTACCGATGCCGTTCAGGTTCGCCGGATTGCCGTCTTTGGTAAAGATATTCTGCATGTAGAGTTTTTCTACATGGGCCTCCAGCGCGTAGGAGCGATAGGCTTTCACCGCATCATTACCTTCGCCGGCCTGTTCTACGGCGGTGTCCCCGGGGGCGCGGATCAGATAGGTGTCATTGCCCAGCCCGCCAATCAACGTGTCGTTGTTTTTGCCGCCGTCCAGAATGTTGTCGCCGTCATTGCCGGTGATCCGGTTCATCAAGCCGTTGCCGATACCTCGGATGTCGTCGGCGCCGCGCAACACAAGTTCTTCGACGTGCGTGCCCTTTAGCCAAAAATCAACGGTGGAATTCACCCTGTCCGTTCCCGCCCAGGTTCGGCTTTCGATCACCCGGTCACCGGTATGATCGACATAGAAAGTATCAGACCCCGGTCCGCCATTCATCGTATCCATGCCGGCATTGCCATTCAGCGTGTCATCCCCGGCACCGCCAATAATGACATCATTACCATTGTTTCCCCAGAAGCGGTCATCGCCCGCCCCGCCGTTCAGCGTATTGCCGAAAGCATTGCCGTGTAGCTGGTCATTCCCCCCGCCGCCAAAGGCGTCTTCGATCTGGACGCCAAAGGCGATCACGACATCATCATAATTTCCAAAGCGCGAAAATTCGCCTGCATTGAGATTTAGAATGACATCCGTGGCCACGGCGCGCGCATCGAGGGAGTCGCGCCCGCCGGTATCCCATATCGCGTCAACGGTATTGGTGCGCGGCCCGTCATAGGTGGTGTTGCCATGGTTGTGGCTGGTTGTGGCGCCCCACTGGTCTTGCAGCGCAAAGATATCATAGAGCATCATCGCATCAGCATCGACGCCGGTGTCCGGGTTCTCTGTGTAGGACATGATGGTGAATTTATTGTTGTCTAACGCCGTCGGCAGCGCGTCCGCGCCTTCGAACGGATGCTTCAGCCCCAAGGCATGGCCCAGCTCATGCAAAATGAGGCTCATCCATTGTGGTTCGGAGATGTCCAGGGTGTTGTCGTAAACGGCGAAATTGTCGTAATCGGCCAGAACGCCGGTACTAAAGGCCGAATAGGAATAGCCGCCGTAGCCAACGGTAGAGCCGGGAATGGTGACTTTGCCGATGTTCATATCGGGATCATCCGCCCCGACAACCTCGGTGAATTCAACATTCAGAAAGGTTTCAATGTGATCCATGCCTGCGCGGACAGCAGCTTTTTCCGCCGCGCTCAGCGGCGTCCAACCTTCATAGCTGCGCCATAAATCATCAGGCTGGCTTGCGCCGGCGAATTGATACTCGAAATGATAGGCAGGATCCGACGTGGTATTAATCGGGGCATCCAGCAGGGAAAAATCGAATTGTAATGCGTTGAGGATTTCTTGACTGGTTATCATGACGGCACCTGCTTTTTGGGGGGCTTGTCGGATTGGAGGTTGGCCACAGTATAGTGCATTCTTGTCGCTATAGCATCATCTTTGCCATAGAACTCGTAAACATCGCGGTCAAATTCGACGGTCTTCATGACGGTGACAGGCATTGATTATTCCTCAATCCTGAAGCGTAAAAATAGTTTTGAAACTCAAAGACAGACTTTCAGAAATAGCAGTTTTTGTCATCCGCAGCCTAGAGGCTTGCGGCTTTCAGCCCCGCCTCAGAACACTAGGAAATCATCCAACGCCAGCTCTGGCCTGTTCGCCAATTCAGCAAAGAGCACCGCAGATTGCGGTCCTGATCCGTCGGGATCAAACCACAGTCGTCCCGTGTCCTGCAGATAAATAACCCGGGTGCGTTCGGTCATTTCTGCGACCTCTGCGGCAAAGGTACTGTCTCGCAGGGGGCCGTAGTGCAGGCCCGGAAACAGGGATTTTTTCAATTTCAGAAGATCCTCGCCGGAGGTGAAATCGACAATGATGTCCCGATTGCGGTGGCTGTCCAGCGTGCGGTCAAACACAAAGGTATCGGCCCCGCCTTGACCGCGGAGGATATCATTTCCCTCTCGACCGATGAGCACATTATCCCCGTTGGTCCCGACGATTTCATTGTCCAGCGTATTGCCCACGCCGTTGAAATCAAACGTGGTCTTCAGATGGAGGTTTTCGACGTGATCGGGCAGTTTGAAACTGCGATAGGCTTTGACAGTATCCTGCCCTTGCCCTGCGGCCTCAATAATGACGTCTTGCGGTGCACGGACGAAATAGATGTCATCTCCGCCGCCGCCGATCAGGCGATCATTTTGCGCCCCGCCATCCAGAATATTATCCCCCGCATTGCCGGTAATAATATTGACCAAGCCGTTGCCAATACCGCGCAGATCGCCCGTTCCGGTCAGGGTCAGATCCTCGACATGGGTGGATTTTAGCCAGAAGGATACCGAGGAAAAGACATGATCCTGCCCCTCCCAGCGGCGACTTTCGATGACCCGGTCCCCGAGGTTGTCGACAATATAGATGTCGGATGCGGGCCCGCCGTTCATGTTGTCGGCGCCGGATTTTCCATCAAGGTAGTCATTGCCGTTCAGGGCAAAAAGGATGTCATTGCCGCCGCCGCCCTCAAGGGCGTCCAGCTCCATCGTGCCCCATATTGTCAGATCGACGTGATATAGCGGATCGTGCACAGCCACCGGGGCATGGGCTGTATTCCAGACCATGGCTGTAGAGAAATCAGAGGCCTGCAGCGGCGTGCCCGCAGCGCTGTAGATGTCGACTGAAAATCCCGCATAATACAGGCGGGCGCCATCGTTCAGCGGCACGATGGTCAACTGCGCGACCGACTGGAAAAGCGGCAGGCCCGAAAGGTCCAGCACATCTTCTTTGGGGTTGAAATCCAGCACCGCCCCGAGGTGACCTTCGGTGGCCAGCGGCTCTTGTATAAAGACAAACGTATCCTGTCCCGCCCCGCCCCGCAGCCTGTCTTCGGATGCGGTAGCAATCAGAATATCATCCTTGTTGCTGCCCTTCACCAGCCCGCTTTCATTCTCGGCACGCAGGGTAATGCCATAGTCGGAGAGGTCCGCGCTCAGGTAGGCCAGACCGCCATGGTCCGCAGAGCCGGCGTGGATGTGCAAATGGTCGCCCGCACGGGTCAGCGACAGTGCGGTTATATTTTCCAGATGGCGGTCTGCGGCATCCTGAAGACTATCCAGATACAGCAACCGCCCGCCGGGCAGCAGGGCAAAGAGGCTCACCCCGTCATCGCTGCCCGCAGCAACGACAAACCCTTGTGTGTCCCCGCCGACAACAGCCAGCGCGGTGACATTCTGAAACCGGGTCGAGAGCGTATCCATGACGTGGTCACGCGCGCCGAGCTGGCCGCTAGCGTCTACCGTAAGCACACTCAGCGAAGACGACCCGCCGGCAGCCAGAATAACAAAATTCTCCGCGCCAACATTCAGCGTCTCAAGGGCCGTGGGCCGGTTGATCCCCAACCCGTCCGCCGCTCCGAATTGATCGGCCAGCTTCAGGCCCGTGGTGGCAGAAACCGCGTAGCTGTAGACAGAATGATCCGTGATATCGGTTGCCAGCACCCATGTGCCCTGATCGGTAGAGACCACCGTCGTGGCCGAGACCGATTGTCCGGCGACCCCCGCCGCAAGGTTCGCAGACGGCAGGGCCTGCAAGGCAAACCCCGCCTCGAACCGATAGAGTTTCGGGGGGGCACTGCTTTGCTCGAAGCCGACAAAATGCGGCACGCCTGCAAGCGTAAAGCTGGCCAGTTTCAGAAGCGGATCATCAAACCCTTCTGTCGTGCGCAATCCTTTGAGGGCATTTTTTGCAAAACTGCCGTTGCTGCTGATTTCATAGGTCGGAATACCGCTAAAGGCCCGCTCCGGGGTGAGCACATGCACCTCACCGCTGTCCTGCTGCAAGATCTCCAGGCTGGACTCTGCCGGCAGTTTTCGATTGTTCAGCAGACCCTGTGTGTCCAGCAGGGAAATATCTTCGTCCAGAGGGTTTTCGAAAACGGAAATACCGCCCCCCGTCACCGTGACAGCATAGAGCACATATCCGGTTGTCGTTTGAAACAGCGCCAGATCGGAAAACCCGTAGGTAAATCCGGCCTCTTCGGCTGTAAGCGAAATTTCATGTGTAAGGGATACCACGTCGGTCTGTCCTGCTGATCACTACAGCACAGACATCGGGTATCGGGTGGGGATAAAGATTTTAGGATGACGGCATTTTTATGGCTTTTCATGAAAATGCCGTCAATTAAAACAGGCGCTCGGCTAGCGGCCAACCCCAGTATAAGAGGTAAACCCGCCTTCGAGCACATCTTCTTTGCTATAGACATTGCGCAAATCGACAAAGCTTTTGCCGCGCATGACAGTCACCAGACGCGGCAGATCCAGAGCCCGGAATTCATTCCACTCTGTCAGCAAGACAACCGCATCCGCATCCTGTGCGGCCCCGTAGGCATCCTCGGCCCAGACCACACCCGGCAGGAGTTCTTCGCCTTCCCGCCGTCCTTGCGGATCGGCCACCTGTACGGTTGCCCCCCGTCCGATCAGGTTGGGCACGATGGTCAGGGACGGGGCGTCCCGCATGTCATCGGTATCGGGTTTGAAGGTTACCCCCAGAACAGCAATTGTTTTGCCATTGACCGAACCGCCACATTGTTCGCGGATCTTGTCGATCATCCGGTTTTTAATCTGTTCGTTGACGGTAATCACTGTTTCGGTGATCTGCATCGGGATCGCATGTTCCTGCCCGATCCGCGCCAGTGCGCTGGTGTCTTTAGGGAAGCAGGACCCGCCATACCCCGGTCCGGCGTGCAGGAATTTATTACCGATCCGCCCGTCCAGCCCGATGCCTTTGGCCACGGATTTGACATCTGCCCCGACTTTTTCGCACAGGGCGGCAATCTCGTTGATGAAGGTAATCTTGGTGGCCAGAAACGCATTTGCGGCGTATTTGATCATCTCGGCGGATTCCAGATCGGTATAGACAATCGGGAAATCACGCAAAAACAACGGACGATAGATATCGCCCATGACCGATTGTGAACGTTCAGTTTCAGCCCCGACCACCACGCGATCCGGACGCATGAAATCGTCGATCGCAGCGCCTTCGCGCAGGAATTCCGGATTGGAGGCAACATCAAAATCTGCCTCTGGGTTGGCCTTGGCAACAACCTCTGCCACGCGCCGGTTGGTGCCCACGGGAACCGTCGATTTTGTAACCACTACGGTATAGCCTTGCAGATACTGGGCGATCTCTTCTGCGGCAGCAAAAACATAGGTCAGATCGGCATGGCCGTCACCCCGGCGGGTGGGCGTGCCAACCGCGATGAAAACCGCGTCCGCCGTGGCAACGGCTTCTGCAATCTCGGTGGTGAAGCTCAGACGTCCGGCTGCGACGTTCTTGGCGACCAGCGCATCCAGCCCCGGCTCATAAATCGGAATCTCTCCGGCCTCCAGCATCGCGATTTTCTGTGTGGCCTTGTCGATACAAATAACATCATGACCAAAATCTGAAAAACAGACACCGGATACAAGGCCGACATAGCCCGTTCCAATCATTGCAATACGCATATAAATGACTCCAATTAACGTAGTGCATGCATGCGGCGATGCAGCAATCCTGTCAATGCGACTTTCGTTGAACCGCTATAACTTCAGGGTCGGCGTTGCAGTTGTGCAAAAAACAGGCAGGCAGGGTAAAGGATTACCCCCTGCCTATCGGAAACGATAGTTGAATATGAATTGAAACGCTTTAGGCTGACCGTCGAAAAGGTCGCCATTTGCGATCCGTTTAAAGTGTTGGGACATTGAGATGAGTACACAATATACGTTGCGCGGTATCGCGGTTGACTATCTTGAAGACGACGAAGTCGGGATTCGGAGTTCAACCCTTCGAATATCGGTTCCGAATGCAGTCACCTCATTCTCTTATCAAATTTTACCTGTCGGTGATGACGACATCCCAAACGTTGCGTTCGATCTGGGCGGCAGTGAGCAGGTTCTGCTTGACGGAGAGAACCCGTCGTTTGTCGAAGATGATCAGTTTGGGTTTGTCTCCTGGAGGGATGGTGGCGTTACAAAAACCGCCTATTTCATGGCCTTTCATTACGAAACCGGGGGCAATACCGGCACAGATCACTATTTCCAGGTTGGTGGTGATGCATTTCCCCGCCTGACAACTCTGGCAGAATGGGAGGCCTTTGATGCCTCTATCACCAATGCAGGGGCCGTCTCCTCTGGTCCTTTTGCCCCCAATCAACCGATCTTATTTTCAGAGGTTTTGGACGCAGACGTCTCACGGGACGGCTATATTGCCGGCACCACCGGCGATGACATGCTGGATATCGGTGTGGCGGACAATCCTCGTTTCCTCGCCACTGTGGGCGATGATGAATATGATTTCGCAGGAGTGGAGGATTGGTCTGAGCTGTCATACGGCCTGATCGCGAATGGTGTAAACATCAACATCAACGGCATTCAGGGGGTCGGCGTCGTCAACAAAAAAGCCTCTGGTGCGGATACGCTTTTCAATGTGGCGGAGGCTCTGGTCGATGACAGGGGCTTTAATCTTACCGGCACCGATTATGATGATCTTTTCAACATCAAAACCAAAGACGGCCAATGGGCGAGCGTTCTAGGCGGCGAAGGCGATGATACATTTACCCTGACTGTGGCAGATGGTTCGACCATCCGCATCAAATATCACTATGGCCCGAACGGCGACCCGATCAACGGGGTCAACGTCAATCTGGCAACCGGTACCGCATCCAATGACGGCTTTGGCTTTACCGATACCTTTAATATTACCGGCGACGGTCGCATCGAAATTGAGGCCACGGATTTTGACGATACGATTGTCGGGTCTGATCGGAATGAGCGCTTTATCCTGCGTCAGGGTAACGACACGCTGGATGGCGGCGGCGGCTGGGATATGCTGCGCTATGACCGCAGTGATGTTTCCGGCGTTACCGTCAATTTTGGAACCGGCGTGGCGACAGGGATGTGGGACGGTGAAAGCTTCACCCACAGCTTCAGCAATATCGAAGCCGTCCGCGGTAGCCGTCTGGGCAACGATACCTTCATCGGTAGTGATGCGGATGAGTATTTTGATGCACGTGAAGGTGACGACACCATCAACGCCGGTGGCGGTGATGACGAGATCGTTTACGGTCCTGGCTCTGACACCATCGATGGCGGCAGCGGCTCTGACTTCCTTAGCTTATGGCGGGCGACCGAAGGGGTGCAGGTGCATCTGGAAAACGGCTGGATCCGTTCTGCCGGAGAAGAAGACAGCATTGCCTCGATCGAAGGTATTTCCGGCTCTGATTTTGCAGATGTTTTTGTCGGCTCTGCCGCAGATGAATGGTTTCGTGGCCAAAATGGTGACGACCGCATCCTTGGCGCCGGGGGCGACGATTGGATCAACGGCGGTGCAGGTGCGGATTATATGAATGGCGGTCCGGGGTCAGACCGGTTTTTCGTCGATAATGTTGGCGATCAGGTTGTCGAAAGCAACAGATGGGCCGGTCATGACACGGTGGAATCCTCGGTTGATTTCCGCATGGGCCGCAAACATATCGAAGATCTGGAACTGACCGGCGAGGCCATCCTTGGCGCGGGCAACGGGCTGATGAACACCATCACCGGCAATGATCAGAACAACATTCTGGACGGCGGCAAAAACAACGACACGTTGATTGGCGGGCTGGGCAATGACACCTATCTGATCCGCGCGCCCGGTGACACCGCCGTGGAACAGGCCGGCGAAGGTAATGATGCGGTGAAAGCCTATCGCTCCTACGCGCTGGAGGCCCATGTGGAAAAACTCTACATGCAGAACGTCTTTACCAAGGATGGCAATCCGGCGAACCTGAACGGCATTGGCAACGGGCTGGATAACACCATCATCGGCACGCCCTATGCCAACACGATCGTCGGCCGTGAGGGCAATGACACGCTCAAGGGGCAAGGCGGGGCCGATACTTTTGTCTTTGACCGCGCCCTGGATGAAGCCACGAACGTCGACCGGCTGATTGATTTCGGCAATGGCGATGATGTGTTTAAACTCAAGGCTTCGGTGTTTACCGGCCTCTCTGCTGGCGCGCTGGCGGCGGATGCTTTTGTGCTCGGCACGGCAGCGGCGGATGCGAATGACCGGATCATCTATGATCAGACCACCGGTCAGCTCTGGCATGACGGCGATGGTGTCGGCGGGGCCGATGCGACGCTCTTTGCGACGCTGGCCAACAAAGCCACGCTGGAAGCGGATGATTTCGCCATCGTCTAGAATAATCGCCCGGATTCCTGTTGTAGGGGGGCGGGCGATCATTCTACCTATTTAACATAATCTACATTATCTGATGTGGCGCTGATACATGCCGGTAGGCGTATCACTGCCGCCGGATGTGGTAATGCTGTCCGGCCTGCAGATCGTCGCGCAGAACGGTTTCGCTACCATCGGGCCAGCGGATCGTCAGCTTGTCGGCTTTCAGGCTCTGTCCCAGCCCAAAATGCACCATTGGCGCATCAAAGGACATAAAGCCGCCACCGAGCTGGATTTCGCGTTGTTGGGTGACCTCTCCGATGCTCAGGCGCAGCAGCGCGCCGATGCCATCGTGATTGCCTTGCGCGTCCGACAGGCTGACGGTGATCGCCGTCCCGTGCTGATCATTATTGCGAAAGGCCGTCAGCGGGCCGTTGACCGGATGGGTGATCACATCCAGATCGCCATCGCCATCAATATCAAACACCGTGGCGGCGGCGGTCATCAGATAATCCTCAAGCCCGAAGGGGCCGGAGGCTTCGGTAAAGTTGCCGCTGCCATCATTGTGGAAAAACAGGTTGGAGGGGCTGACCTCATTGGGCACCCATGTGCCATTGACGATATAGACATCCTGCCAGCCGTCATTGTCAAAATCGGCAATTTTCGTATCCCAGCTCCAGCCGCCCACCGCCAGCCCGCGCGCCGCGGCAACATCGTCAAAGACAGCGTCTGTTTCGGGACGGGCCAAAAGCACATTAGAGCGCATGATCTGCGGCAGGGCAGCCGCCATTTGCGCCTCTGTGGGGGCGGCGAAGGGCAGGAAATGCAGCTCACAAAAGGATTTTGCATAGGGCTGATCGGCAGGGATCAGGGCGCAAATCTTTGGGTCTTCTTTCTGGATCGCCAAATCCTTGATCAGCATGGCTTTGCACTGGCCTTGGGCCGGTTCGGTCAGTTCCTGACATTTGCTGGCATAGCTCGGGTTGAAGTTATTGCCCGATTTATACCAGGTCTTGATCTCCATGTTGCGCTGGCACAGGGCCAGTGCATCGGGGTCTTTGATCGCGTCGCAATAGTGTTCCAGCGGCTGCATCTTCAGAATATCCGACACGCCTGACGACCGTCCGGCAATCTGGGCAAAATACAAATCCGTCTGGCCACGATTGCCCAGATCGGCGGTTTTCACAGCCATTGTGGTATTGGTGGTATAGGGGATCAGCCCATCAGCGGATCCGATCAGACGCAGGCCCCCTGCCTCGGTGGACAGATAGACCATATCGGGGATTTCAAAGTCATTGCCGACCAGCAAATCCGCCCGCCCGTCGGCATTAATATCAGACAAGAGGATCGACAGGGTTTCACCGGGAATACCGGGCAAATCCACCGCCGCCGGATCGGCCAGCGCCCCTTCGTTGATCAGCAGCCGGTTGCGGCTTTCCTCGCCGGGGATGCGGCGATACCAGCCGGCCGCCCAATTGCCCAAAGCCACATCCAGATCGCTGTCCTGATCGATATCGGCAAAGCTGAGTGCAAGGCTGAGCACCGCATCGGCGCGGTTGGGCACTTGGCTGGGCGGCTGGGTCTGATCAAAGCGCCCATTTTGACTAATCCAGCGGAAATTGCCCTGCCGGTAGCTGGTCAGGAACAGATCAAGCCAGCCGTCATTGTCCAGATCAACCAGCACAGCGTTAAACAGCGGCATCTGCGCCAAGGGCCCCAGATCAACCGCAACGCGGCTGAATTTTCCGCCGCCGTCGTTTTCATAAATATAAAGCCCGACCTCGGTGGAGGCGATCACCAGATCCAGATCGCCGTCCCGATCAATATCACCCGAAGACAGGCTGCGCCCTTCCCAGAACGGTGGCCACATATCGCGAAAACCGAACTCCAACGGTTTGTCGATGCCAATTTCAACCGCTTCTAACCGGCTGAACGGCATCTCAGCGGCAGGGCTGCGCGGAGCATGGGGGGTTGGGGTCACAGTGATGCCTGTCGGGGCCTCACTGGCCTGTGCCGCGCCCCAGAGGGCCGGTGTCGCCTGCCCCAGCAGCAGCTCCAGCGCCTTATCGCTCTGGCGGCTGTGATAGCTTTGGGCTGCCACACCAGCCAGCATCCCGGCCAGCGCCACAGCGGCCGCCAGCATCAGACCAGCGCGCAAAGAGATCGCCTGTGTGACGATGAAAAACGAATAGACAGAAAAGCTGCCCAGCGTGAACAGCAGTGCCATCACATAGCCCGGATCAAGCCCCGCACTCAGCAAAGCGCCGGTCACCACCACATCAAAGGCAATCGGCACCGGCAAAAACACCCCGACCAGCGCCACGATCACCAGCCCGCCAAGGCTCCAGTTCAGCCCGAGCAGCAGCTCTTCGGGCAGCAAGGTGGCCACTGTGGCCCCTAAAAACCCTGCCAGCAGCATCAGGGGCACGGTCATTTTGACGATGTACCAGAGGTTTTTGGCAAAGCTCAGTATCACGGCCCCCAAGGCGGTGAAAAACCCTTCGGCGGGGGGGGTGCCCAAATCCCAACCCTCGGGGGCGGGCACATTGATCTGCGCGGCGGGCGGGGCGTTCAGCTGCTCCGGCGGCAAGAGGCGGCAAATCAGCGGGACAATAAGCAAAATAAGAGCCAAACTCAGCGCAATCTTGCCAATTGCCATATAGGCGGGCAGCAGGCTGAAGGTCATGGTCAGCACCACGATGTTCAGGGTCGGGCTGGCAATCATCGCCGAAAGCGTGGTTTCGGCGCGCAGGCCTCCCGCATACATGCCGCGCGCAATCGGGGCGGCGCAATTCACACAGACCCCCAAGGGCGTGCCGATCACCAGACCCAGCACCGAGTTGGAAAAACTGCCCTTAAAGCTGCGCTGCCTGATATAGGAAAGCGCCGTCAGAAAGGCCGCCGCAAAAAGGATGCCAAATGTCATGCCCTTTTTATTGGTATTGATCCAGTTCAGCGTGGTGTAGAAAATCCGCTCTACCGTGCTCATGGCATCATTCAGCGGGAATTTGGCCTCAAAGCCCAAAGGGTCCTCAAGCTGGATTGCGCCGCTCATCAGGGCTTTTTCATCCAGCGCCGGATAACGCGACTGGGTCCAGAACAGGGCCGCGATGATCAGAATGAGCAGGGCTGAAAACAGGAACCGCTTCAGCTGGCCCGGGGTGATAAAGCCCTGTACTTGGAAGTCGCTCATCAGCTTTACAAATTTTCCCGACTAAAACATGAAATTGCGGTGTTGTTTATTCAGTCTAAACAATAATCTTAACCACAACAATCTCGGCAACACCTTCGTTGCCTACTTTAATCTGGTGCCATCACAATGCGACAATACGATCCGACCCAGCCTCTCATTTTTGCCCATGTCCCAAAGACAGCCGGCACTTCGATCCGCCAGCTCTATACAGAGTGGTTCGGGGACAACTTGCTGGAAAACTACAAAAAAGGGGGCTTGCCCAAAAAGCAGGATTTGTCCCACCCGCCTTTGCCCGGCAAGCCGCTTTGTGTTTATGGACATTTCAACCGCCCGGGCGGCTTTTCTGTTGAATCGTATTATCCCGACATAACTCAATTTATCACGATATTGCGGAACCCTTGGGAACGGGCCATTTCAGGGTATTTCTATCGTGTGAAATTGCGCGAAAGAAATCCCGATTTTGCAAAGATCGCGACAATGACATTGGAGCAATATCTTGAGGGGTATCCGCATGCCGACCCGCAAATGGGCCCCTCTGCTGAGGCCTTTTTGCCCGGCCCGATGGATATGCATAATTTTCGCAATGTGCTGGACGAACGGTTCGTTACCGTTGGTATTACCGAAGCCCTGCCTGCCTGCGTTGCTCAAATGGCTAAAGCCTTGGGCAAAGAAGACAGCGTGCAGGAAATCGCTCATGTCAACAAGGCGCCGCGCAACCGCGACATACCCGACCATCTTCTTGCAGGGTTCAAAACACGAAATGCGCTTGAATATGCGATCTACGATCATGTGGCCGGGAATTACCTTTAAGGCGGGGATATCTCTTTTTGCTCTTCAAGAAAGGAGAGGAAACGGGTCAATACATCGGAAGGTAGCGGAAACGCACCAGATTCAGTCGGGGTTAAGCTGTCCAGAATGTGCTGGTCCAGATCAAAAGCCTCCTTACTCTGATGGGTGGCCGCTTTGCGCAATAAAGTATGGTTGCTCTGGCTGAATAAATGTAGCGCCACTTTCCACTTTGCACGTTCCGGCTCCGGCGGCTTAAAGGCGTTAAGTTGCCGCAAAATCTCAATGACAAATTCGGGGGGGCTTTCGTTCACCTGAGGCAGGGTGGTGAACGCGGACGCGTCTATTTGTACACAGTTGCACAAGGCGGCAAACCAGTCTTTCTCATAGGCTGCGGTGACAACTCGGGACGTTGAAAAAGCAGATGCGATATCTGCCGAGAGCGTTTTGTGGTCCGACAGAGCCTGAATTCTGGGAATCTTGGAGAAGTCCGATAATTTTAAGGCAGTCGCGTAAAAACCCACCTGAGCTACATAGGGATTTATGACTGCCTGTTTGTAATAGGACCGAACCCAAGATTTGGGGTCACGTAACACAATGAATGCAGTGAGATCGACGTCCTCCAGCAGATTGCAAAACTCTCGCAGTGCTTTGGGTTTAAAATCATAAAGATGGTTGCTCAGCCCCTCCGAAGAAAAGAGAGCTCTTGAATGTTGAATATCTGCAAAAGCCTGCCGGGTTTGTGTCAGGGGGCCGCGCTTTAGTTCTCGTACAATATACTGATGCTTTGGCATCGCTGTGCCCGTATCGATTGGGCCGTATTCACACCCCTGCGAAGCCAAAATATCCCGGTTCTCATACAAATTGGATTGTAAGGCAGAACTACCAGTCTTAGGGAGGCCAACATGTAGAATTAACTCTCGACGCGCCATTGTATTTGCTGTTTCCTTTATTCATGCCTTCAGAATAAAAGTACCATTTATGTATAAAAACCAAAACCACTTAGGGTTTACAACAGTTGTGGATCAAACACCTCGGTTTTGGTGTGAATTCGTCCTGTGGCTGCATTGTGCTAATGCTTACATGCCGGGCCCTAAACGCGTCTATTTTATCGGTACAGTACCGGATTCTCTGGTCGATTTTGCAAAACGCCATGGCTGTGATGTACGTCACGCCGAGACTCTTTTGCCAGAATCTCCACATTGCAATAAACTCATTCCCTTTCTGGACGAAGATGGTTTCCCCGACCAGATTGTGACCGATTGTGACGTGTTTTTGACGGCGGATATCAGCCCGTTGTTTGATCCGGAGCGGGTTCGCCTGGCACCGAATAATCATGCCCGTCCTCCGCTTCCTGTCTTTCGCGAACTCTTTAAAATGGCGGGGATCGATAAAGAACCCGAGCCGGGGCTTGCCTTGTTCAAAGGGGGCGGCGGAATCCGTGAGACATTTCAGATGAACGTCTCAGCCGGGGTTATTTGTATTCCCGAGAAGCTAAAGGGGTTTGCGATAGATTGGAAACGACAGGCGGAATGGTTGATTACACAGCGTGATTATTTGCAAAGCTACGCGACAAATACCGATCAAATCGCTTTTGCGCTGGCTGCGGCTGAAACAGAGCTGCCCTTCACGCATCTTCCGGCCCAAGCCAATACAATTCTACATTTGCTTCCGCTTATAGAAACGCTCATGGCTTTACATCTGACGACGGGCCACATCTCAAAGTTTCCAAAGTATTTCAATCAAGACAAAACCCTCAATCCTGAAAGTTTCAATAGTAAGCTAACGGAATATATCGAACCGTTTAATGCTCACGTTGCGCTTGCAAAGCAGGATATTGATCGGATGGTTGAATTGCATCCTTTCCGAGAGAGCTTTTTGAATCCCGCATATAAACGCCCACCGCCTTGGTCGCCAAAATAGGCACATTAAAAAAGGAGCACCTGAGGAGGTGCTCCTTCTTTCAATTTACAACGCATCGAGTGTCCGCGTTATTGCGCAACAGGAGAGACCTGCTGTTCTTCCAAGAGGCTCAAGCGCTCGTGCAGCTGTTCAATGTAGATATGTGCTTTTTCAAGCTCATTCAGCATACCGAACATCTTGCTGGTCAACTCATATTGGCCTTGTTCAGGTGTCGCGCCCACAGCAGGCAAATAAGAATTTTCCCACATCAAAGAAGCATGCTCCTCAATCGAAGGGAGCGGGTATGTTTCATCAAATACCCGGTCACAACCAACGCTACAGGAGCCTGTCGTTGTCAATGAGCCTGCCAATGTCAGGTTCCCTGCGCTGTTCAACTTAAATGCCGAGCCTCCGGGCGCGCCATCAAAAGTGATGCGGACTTCATCATTGTTTGGATTGAGATTAATCCGAGCCGGATAGGTGGCCGCCCCGCTCTCAAGACGAATAGCAACTGCGCCACTGCTGCGCTTAATATGAAGAGCATCAGCAGGCGCGCTTGTGCCCATGCCGATATCATTATCCGCTTTAATATGTAGCGCGCTTTCATCCGCACCGGGATCGATCCGGAACGCCAGCTGGCTGCCATTGGTCACGTCGCGGACAAAAAAGTTGGCTTCGTTACCGGCGATATCCCAGGTCTGCGGGGCAAAGCCGTCAGAACCATCCTGCTCCAGGCGCAGGGTCGGGGTGTTGCCTTCTACAACGTGCAAATCGACAACCGGGTTGGCAGTTTTGATACCAACATCGCCATCGGCTTCAACATAAAGCGTATTCACCGGCGCACCGGCCTCTACGCGGAATGGAATGCGTCCTGCGGTGGAATCTTCGATCGCCAGATAGCTGGCGCCGCCATTGCCGGTGTCATTCGCCACGATGCGCCAGTCGTTTCTGGGGAAACTCGCAGAGACCGACGTATCGTCGAAATGCAGACGCAAATTGTTTTCTTTCAGACGCACGGTGTCAAAGCCGAAGCTTTCACCGTTTGCGCAGTCATTGCCGACGCACAGGCTGAAGGTAATGATCACATCATCCAAATGCTGGATGTCTGCACTGGCGACAGAGGCCATCATGCACAGGGCCGAGCTGCCAAGAGCCAAGGCCCGGGTTTGTTTTTTCACAAGGTGTTTCATACTCTAATTTCCCTATCCCTAATTATTCTTCTACAATTTTGGCGTCATCATTTAGGGCAATGGCCCCGCGCAACACCGCAAAGGATCCGCTTGTACTATAGCCTACCGCTGTTTGCGTGGCGGCGGCGTCGCCGCGTCCGTTATTGACCGAAGGGTCGATCACGGCTTCCATTTTGTTAGTGGCGGCGGTCAGCTCGTAGTTATAAGCCCCGTCCGGCGCATCTGCAGGCAGTTGGAACACCGGCGTGCCGCTTTCGGCATAGACGCTTTTGACCAACCCGCTTGGGTAGGCAATTTTTAGGGTGGCGTTGCTCAGGCCGGTCCAGTTTTCAAACCAGAGCGCATTTGAATTCTGTTGCTGCACTGGCTCTGCCGCAAAGCCGACAGAGAGACCTGCCAGACTAAGACCTGCCGTAAGGGCAAGCGTTGGCATGATTTTTTTCATAAATCCCTCCCGAAATATATCACTGGCCCTCTTCTGCACAGGGCCGTTTTGACAGCGCAACGGCTGCATAAATAAATTAACTCTTCGCTAAGATACTCTAAATATATTGAATAATCTAATAAAAATGCGGAAACAGTCCGTCTATTTCAACAGGTTTACCGCCTCCTGAAGCTGTTCCGCGGTCAATTGGGTGGCCAATGTGTCCCGGGCCATGCGGGCGGGCTGAAATCCGCCAGCGGCACTGCGGGCCAGCCAAGCATAGGCCAATACGTAATCCTGCGGGCGCCCGACACCCTGATAATAAAGCACTCCGAGATTGGCCATGGCCGAAAGCATGCCCGCCTGAGCGGCCTGTTCAAACCACTCTGCGGATTCCTGCGCATCCGGCGGAGTCGCGGTCAGCGTGATATATCCCATCAGATATTGCGCCAGCGGATCTTGGGCTTCGGCGGCCAGACGGTAGGCTGCGACACTGTCCGGATCGGTGGCGGGGGGGGCCAGGCGCGGATCAAACAGCGGTGTTTGCAAAATCATGTCGCGGCTGTCCTGAGCGGCCAGACGATAAAGGGCGGTGGCGATCTCATCGCTTTGCAGCACGCCGAACCCGTTGTCATACAGCACGCCAAGATTGCGCTGTGCTTCAGGCAAGCCAGCATTGGCGGCCTGTTCAAACCAGAAGGCCGCCTGCTCATAGTCCTGCGCGACCCCCTCGCCGCGTACATACAGTAAGCCAAGGTTGTTCTGTGCTTTGGGGCTTCCGGCCTCGGCGGCCTTTAAAAACAGCGCCCGCGCCTGGCTCACATCCTGGCCCACCCCGCGCCCCTCAAGGTATAAAACCCCAAGGCTTTCGATGGCCGGCAGATAATCGATCTGGGCGGCCAGCGTATAAAGCTGGCTGGCTTTCCCCGCATCTTTGGGCAGGCCAATGCCCTGTTCATACATCAGCCCCAAATCAAAGAGATGGACCGGATCGCCTTGATCCGCTGCCTTTTGCAGCCATTCCACGGCAGCCAGATCATCCCGCCCGACCCCCAGCCCAGAGCGGTAATAGGTGCCCAGCCGGTATTGGGCCTCGGCGTTGCCGCTTTGGGCGGCTTTCTGAAACCAGTCAAAGGCCGCGGCAAAATCCTGCGTCACCCCCAACCCTTCGTGATAGCGCAGGCCAAGCAGGGTCATCGCCGCCGGATCTCCGGCTTCGGCCTCTGCGGTGATCTTGGCCAGAGGGGCATTTTCACGTGTTTGGGCCTGCGCGGGGGCGGGGCTCAGCCCGGCGATAAGGCAGAGCGCCGCCAGCCCGCCAATGCAGAAGAAAGAGAGCCTGTTCATGCTATTTTTGCTCCGCCAGATGGTCGCGGGTCATCTTTTGCGCCTCGGCAATCTGTTCCGGTGTCATCAGCTTTGCGATCAGGTTACGGGCTTCTGCGGCCTCACTATAACCGCTTGCGGCGGCTAGATTGTGCCACTTGTAGGCCTGCAAATAATCCAGCGGCAGTCCGGCCTCTCCGGTGGTATACATCTTGCCCAACCGGTTTTGCGCCTCGACAAATCCGCCTTGCGCACTGCTCTGCAGCAGGGCCAACGCATCCACCCCTTCGCCTGCGTCGGCATGGCCGTCCAGATAGAGTTCCGCCAGCAGTCCGGCGGCATCGGCATTGTCTGCCTCTGCTTGGGCATGCAGCCAGTCGATGGCCGCTACATCCCCGTTGGCGGCAGCAGTAAAGACCCAAAGGAAGCTGTTCTCTAAGGCGCGCAGATCGGCCGGGGTACCGGCGACCACCATCGCCCCCAACCGGCGGGCGGCGGGCACATCGCCCAGACCGGCAGCGGCCTGAAACAGGTCGGCGGCTTCCTGCAGATCCGCCTCTACCCCGCGGCCCGTTTCATAAAACACCCCCAAGGCAGAAAGCGCACCGGGAAGACCCTGATCCGCAGCCATCCGGTACCAGCCCGCGGCAGTGACATCATTGCGGGTCGCTTTGGTACCGGTGGCAAAAGCATAGCCCAGATTGCTTTGCGCCCCGGCGTCGCCCGCCAGTGCGGCGGTTTCCAGCAACGCCATCGCCCGCCCGGGGGCCGGTTCGGGCAGCTCGTCCAACAGGTATTTGGTGCCCAGAATGCGCTGCGCCAAAACATGGCCACCTTGGGCCGCCTGCTGATAGCGTTGTGCGGCCGCCTGCGGGTCCGATGTATCGGTGTTACCGGCCTGCAGGTTCTCGGCCAGAATGAATTGTGCCTGCGTCAACCCGCTATCTGCCGCTTTGGTCAGCCAGTGCAGTGCCGCGCTGTCATCCTGCGCCACCCCCTGCCCGCGCGCATAAAGCAGGCTCAGGGTAAATTGCGCCTCGGCATTTCCGGCAGTGGCAGCGGCTTCAAACAGGGTAAGGGCGGCCTCGGGGTCGGGTGTCACCCCGGTGGCACCACTCAGATAAAGCTGGGCAAGGATCAACTGCGCCTCTTGGGTGCCTTGATCGGCTGCCTGCTTTAAAAAAGGTACGGCCTGGGCCGGATCAGCCTCGATCCCTGCGCCGATCAGATAGATTTTACCCAATTGCAACAGGGCTGGCCCATGGCCGGTTTCGGCGGCCTTTTGCAACCACTCAATCGCCCCTGCGGGGTCAGCGGGTCCGCCCTGCCCTTCGCTGAGCATGTAGCCATAGCGATACCAATGCACCGGGTTATCGGAATCTTGGACCAGTTTTGCCATGCCAGCGCGGGCGGTTTCATAATCCTGACCCAGATAGGCCTGCTCTGCGGCTTCCATTTCGGCCATCAGCGCGGTTTCATCGCGGGTTTGGGCGCTGCCTATGCCACTGCCAAGCAACAGCAGGGCCAGAAGCGAAGCAAAAAGCGATATTTTGGTCATGTAAATATTCCGGTTGGATCAAAAGGATTTGGGCAGACTGTAGGGGGAATAAAAAGTGAAATCCATCCCGCAATCTCAGGCCAGCCAGAGCCACAGCCCCGCCGCCGCCATCGACAGGAAACTACCAAAGGGCACCGCGGTTTGCGCCCCCAGAGCGACCCCGCGCAGCACCGCGTGGCCAAATGCCCAGATCAAGGCCCCAAGGGCAGCCAGCAACAACAGCATCGGCAGGGCCAGAGGGCCGACACCGGCACCAATCCCGACCATCAGCTTAACATCGCCAAGCCCCAGCCCCTCACGGCCGCGCATACGCTGATAAGCAAAGCGCAGCAGGGCAAAGCCCCCCGCGCCGATGGCCGCCCCCAGTAGCCCATCGGCCAGCCCGCGGGCCGGGTCTCCTCCGGCTAGCGCCAGCCCACAGAGCGCCAGCAGCCCCGTCAGCACATCCGGCAGGCGCATCCATTGCGCATCGGTGGCCGCCAGTGCCAGCAAAAGCCAGAGAAACAGCGTACCCAGCCCGAGCTGCAGCGGCGTATGGGTGACAATCACAGCCCAAAACGCCAAAAACAGCGCCCCCGCTTCGATCAGGAACAGGCGCAGAGGTATGGGGGTCTGGCAGCTGCGGCAGCGCCCGCGCAGACCCAGATAGGACAGCAGCGGGATCAGATCAGGCACCGTCAACCGGCGCTGGCAGCTGCGGCAGGCCGAGGGCGCGCGCAGCACGTCCTGCCCCCGGGGAAGACGGTCTGCCAGCACCCCCAGAAACGAGCCCACCGCCGGGCTGACCAGCACCAGAAACAGTGCCAGCGGATCGCTGAAAAACCCCTGCATATTCGCAGCCTTTTGTTTTGCGTGCCGTAAGATTTCTCCTGCTTAGCCCGCAGGCAATGCCCTGTCGATCTTTCTGCGTCTTGGGCTGTTGAAAGATTGTCTTTTCCAAGGGCTTGCCTGTATTATCGCCGCAAGCTTTCAAGGAGCACCCTGCATGCGCGCTGTCGAACATTCTCCCACCGATGTACGGGGATCTGCCTCTGAAGACGCGGGGTTTTCCCTGCTTGAGCTGATGGTGGTTGTGGTGATCCTGTCCATTCTGGCGCTGGTGGTGGTGCCGCGCGTGATTGATCGCCCCGATCAGGCTCGTGTGGCGCGGGTCACTTCGGATCTGGCGGTGCTGCAAAGCGCGTTGAACCTCTACCGGCTGGATAATTTCCGCTATCCGTCCACCGAACAGGGGCTGGCCGCCCTTGTCAGCCCCCCCAGCAGTGAGCCCTTGGCACCCAATTGGGCCAGTGGCGGGTATGTGGATCGCTTACCCAAAGACCCGTGGGGCGGGGTCTATCAATACCTCTTTCCCGGTGTGCACGGGGAGTTTGATGTTTTTAGCTATGGGGCCGATGGCGTGGCCGGGGGCAGCGGCACCGATGCCGATATCGGTACATGGACGCTGCAGTAAATCACCTCGATCCACCGGCTGATCCACAGGCCAACACACAGGCCGGCTTCAGCCTGATTGAAATGCTGGTGGTGGTGGCGGTGCTGGCAATTCTGGCGGTATCCGGCACGCTGGCCACGGGGCGCAGCCGCGAGGCGCAGACCGCCGATGCCAGCCGGTTTCAGGCGCTTTTTGCCCAACAAAGCGATCTTGCCATACAGGGGCGCAGCTTGCGGGGGCTTTATATTACCCCGACGGGGCTGCAGCTGGCCAAACCGGCAAAAGAGGCGGGCACCGACCCTGCTGCGCGCAGCTTTTGGCAGCGCGGCGCACAGGAAATCCCCTGGCGCGGACGGGTCCTGATACAACCCCGCCTACCCGCCCCACCGCCGGGCACGCCGGATGTTGTTTTCCTGCCGGACGGGCGGCACTCCGCCTTTAGCTTAAGCTTTATCGACCCCGATACCGGCGCGCGCCAAGGCTGTAGTGCCAACCAAAGCGGGGGGCTGACATGTCAAAACCGCTAGCCTCTGGGCCTGCCCTGCGCGAGCGCGGCATTACGCTGGTTGAGCTGGCGGTGGCGATCCTGATCCTGTCGATCGGGTTGATCGCGACCCTGCGCACGGTGGATCAGTCGCGCCGCGGCATTGGCGAGGAACCGGCCCGCTATCTGGCCCGTCAGGTGGCCCTGAACCGGGCCGAAGAGCTGCGGTTTTACGGGCTGGCGGCGGCGGGCACCCTGCCGCAGAGCGTGCCGATGGGGGCTGGTGTCTGGACCATCACCCAAACCCAAGAGGCCACGGCGGGCGGCTTTTATAAGGTGACCCTTCAGGTCAGCGCCCCGGGGCAACCCGGCGCGGTGTTGGTGGCCTATGCCAAGGATGGGCCTTTGGGATGATGGACACAGAAAGAAACACCCCCGGGGCGGCCTCCGACAGCGGGATCAGCCTGATCGAACTGGTGGTGGTCATGGCTGTCTTTGCGCTGGTGGCGGTCATGAGCCTGCAGGCCATGTCGGCGACCCTGCGCCTGCGCGACCGGTTGGCCGGTATCGAGACCCGCAGCGCCGAGGTGAGCCGGGCACTGACCCTACTGCGTGCCGATCTGGATGCCGCAGCCCCGCTGCTGTTTTATGCCCCCGATGGCGAGGCGCGCTCTGCTTTTATGGCGCCGGTGACGGCTAGTGGCCAAACCCGCGATCTGCGGATTTCTGTCGCCGCCCAGCCGGTGTTTCCGGGATCGGACGGGGTGCAGTTTGCGCGATTGCACTGGTGGTTTGATCCGGCGGCACAAACGCTGAACCGGCAACGCTGGCCGCTCTTGTCACCGCTGGAGGCGCAGAGTCAGGAACCGGCCACAGAGCTATTGTCGGATGTCACGGGCTTTGAGATTCGCAGCCACAGCCGCGGCTTTGCCCCCGGACAGGGCTGGGAACAGGGCGACGGGCAGGCCGCAGACAGTCTGCAAACCACCCTGCCCGCCGCCATTGAGCTGCTGATCAGCACGGCGGATCAAGGCCCGCTGCGCCTGTTGGTGAGCCTGCAATGAGCCGGCCTGCCCCTCTCTGGCGCGACCGTGGGGTTGTCTTGCTGAATGCGCTGGTGATTGTCGCGGCGCTGGCGGCGGTCTCGGTCTGGCTGTTGCAAAAAAGCGAACGCGTGGTGAACCGGCTGCAGGTCGGACAGGTTGCGGCTCAGGTCCAGCTGTATCTGGACGGTCTGGAGATCTTGCTGATCACACAGCTTGAACAGGATAAAGCCGCCAGCCCGATTGACCATCTGGGCGAAAGCTGGGCGCGCAGAACCTATAATGTGCCGCTGGATCGCGGGCAGGCCTTTGCGCAACTGCGTGATTTACAGGGTCTGTTTAACCTCAATTGGCTGGTTGACCCAGCGGATACCGCCAGCCGTACCGCGTTTCGCCAGTTGATCGCGGAGGCCGGCCTCTCTACTGCGCTGGCCGCCCGGATCGAGGGGTTTGTCGTCACCGGCGGGCCGGATCAGCAGACCGCCTATGCCAATGCCGCCTTGCCGATGGTGGCGCGTGGCGGGCCGGTGGCGCTGCTGCAGGAGCTGCGCCAAATTCCCGGGCTGACCGCCGAAGAGTTTGACCGTCTGACCCCGTGGCTGACGGCTTTGCCACCAGACAGCCTGCTGAATCTGAACACCGCCCCCGCTGCGGTTTTGCAGGCGACGTTACCCGGTGTCAGCGCCGATAGCGTGACCCAGCTTTTGCAGATCCGCAGAGAAACCCCTTTTGCGTCGGTCAGTGATTTTTTACAGCGTGGGCAGGATCAACTCGGCCCCGCCGCCCTGAGCGATATAGACGAAGCGCGATTTACTGTTGTATCCAAGTGGTTTGCAGCCCAACTTGCGGCTGAAATACCGACAGCAGACGGCACGGGACGCCAACGGCGCGCCGTGCTGATAAACCGTCCGGGAAAACCCCGCCCCAGCTATGTCATGCTGCGGTGGGCACCGTGATGCCGCGGAGCCCGCATGAGGGCGCCGCCCGAACCGACAGGAGCCGATGGTGACATCGCAGAGCCCCAGCGATCCAGTGCGTTTTTATCGCCTCGGTCAGGCCATGCCCGCCCCCAAAGCGCCCCATGTGGCGCTTGTTCCCGGTCAGGCGGCGCCGCTGGTGGCGTTGAAATTGCCCGATGGGATCAAAGGCCGTGCCCGGGACCGCATCGCCCGTCTGCAGCTGTCCGATATGTTGGGGCAGAACGGGTCCGATCTGGTAATGCGCCCGTTTTTGTCCAGCGGGGTCAAACAGAACTGGCACAGGCTCTGCCTGACCGATCGCGCCGCGCTTGAGGACTGGCGTGCCGCCGTGGCAAACGCCGGACCGCAGTGTCAGGCCCTGTTACCCGACTA
The DNA here is from genome assembly GCA_947498155.1 of uncultured Pseudoruegeria sp. GTDB lineage: Bacteria > Pseudomonadota > Alphaproteobacteria > Rhodobacterales > Rhodobacteraceae > Pseudoruegeria. The sequence goes on along the minus strand of CANMJD010000009.1, from coordinate 76,522 downwards.
TCTGTCCTTGCCCGCCGCCGCCAAAATCTGGAGCCTGTCTGTTGAAGACGGTATGCTGTTGGCGCGGTTGGGCTTGCAAGATGGGTTCAGCGCGGAACCGGCATTGGCCGAGGTGTTGCTGGCGCGGGCTTTGGTCGAAACACCCCCCAAGGCGGTCTATGCCATCACCCCCATACCCGAGGCGGTTTCAGCCCTAATAGAGACTAAAAATATCCCCGTTCTGCGCGATCCGACCGATTTGGCAGCACTTGATCTGGGACCGCTGCAGGTTTTGGCACAGGGCGAGATGTCACTGGATCTGGCCAGAGATCCCGAGGACACCGAAGCCCAGATCCGTCGCCAGTTACGGCCCTGGATCGCGCCAGCGTTGCTGTTTGTCCTGGCGGCATTGCTGTGGGCCATCGGTACCGGTCTGCAGACCCGCCAGTTGGCGGCGACAACGGCCAAGATCAATGCCGATACCGCCGCAGCGGTGCAGCGGCAGTTTCTGGGCAATGAGCCAGTGCTGGATGTGCGCGCGCAGGTGGCGCGGGTGGTGGCGGCGCGCCTTGCGACGACCACAGACGGCAGCGAAAGCGATAGCAAGCGGACTGCGCTGCCGATGCTGCGACAGGCCTCGGGTCTCTTGGAGCGGTCCGAAGCGACGGTGCATAGTCTGCTATATCAAAACGGCACCGGCCTAAGTGTTGAACTGGATCTGGAGAGCTTTGCCGCCTTGGACAGCCTAATTCTGGACTTTCGGGCCGCCCCCCTACGGGTGTTGATCGAGGAAGCCAGCGCCAAAGAAGGCAGCGGCATCACCGCCCTGCTTTTGATCCGCGATGTCACACAGGAGGGGCAGCGATGATCTCGCTTTTGGCCGGATTCAGCCCGCGCGAACGGCTGTTGCTGAGCCTGCTGGCCGGGGTGGTGCTGCCGCTGGCCCTGCTCTTTGGCGTGCTTTTGCCGCTGCAGGAACGGCGGACGCTGGCCCAAGAGGCCCTACAAGAAGCACAGGCCCTGCAGCTTTGGGTGCAGGACCAAGCCCGCCGCGCGCCGCGCCCTCTGGACAGCAGCGCCTCAGAGGCGCCCGCCGTGCAGGCCATTGGCACCAGCGGGTTGGAACAAGCGCTACTGGCAGCGGATTTGCGCGGCTATGTTACTCGCCTGTCCGATCAGGGCGACGGGGCGGTGGCGCTGGGTTTTGAGGCAATCCCCTTTGAACGCTTCACCGGTTGGCTCAATACCATGCGGCCGGTCTGGGGCTATGCGGTGCAAACGATCTTGCTGGAACGCGGCGGCGAGGCCGGTCTGGTGCAGGCCGAGCTGACATTGGTGCCGCAAGAATGATCCTGCGGCTGCTGCACCTGTTCCTGCTGTTGTTCTGCCTTGCCGTCGGGGCGGTGCTGGCGCTGCTGTATAGTGGCACGCAGGGCCATCTGACCCGGCTCGGTTGGGGGCTGCCTGCGGTCTACGGCGGGCAAATTACGCCGGAATCGCGTCTAAAACAGGGGGAAATTACCGATCTGCGCCTTTGGCCGGATGCCCCATTGGCCCGCTTGCGCTGGCGGCAGGGACGTCTGGGACCACAGGGCGGCGTTTTCAAGATACAGATCAGCGGCGCGGGGCTGCAGCTTGCGGGGACCATGCATATGCCGCTGTCCGGATCGCCGGTCCTGCAAAAGCTGCAGGGGGAGATCACGAGCGCCGCCCTCAGGGGCTGGCCGCCGGATGTGTCGGGTCTGCTGCGGGTGCAGGATCTGACCCTGCGGTTTTCGGATCTGTCCACCCTGCAGCTTGTCGGGATTGCGGGGATCGCACAGCTGCAGGATTTGCATCTGGCGGGGACGGCCCTTGGCGTGTTTGATCTGCGGTTTGATCCGGCCGCACCAGCGGGCACATGGGCGTTGCAGGGCGATTTAAATCCACCGCCCCTTCGCGGCGCTTTGACCGGGTATGGCCCGTTAAACGGCGGGGCGGCGTTTCTTGATCTGCAGCTTGACGCGCCCGAGACAGAACTCCCGCCGGAGCTGGCGCAATATCTGGACCAGCAACTGACCCGCGGCCCAGCGGGCTGGCGCTGGGGGCTTAACCCAGAGCTGGCACGGCCTTAAACAGCCGTTTCCCCCGCGCCCCCTCGCGCATTCCTCTTAAAAGGCTGAAGCGGGTTTTAACCGGCTCGGGCCAGCACTCCGTCGATGCTTTCTTTACGGGTTTTCAGTGCCCCCAGCGGATCAAGATCCCCATTATCGGCAAGCACAGTACCAAGGGCGTTGCTGGCGGATTGCAAATAGGCCAATGCCGCCGGATCACCGGGCGCGCTATCCATCAGCGCCAGTCCCAGTTCGTGTTCGGCAGTGCCCTGCACGGCCAGCGCGGCGGCTTGGGCGGTGCCGGTCTGGGAGGCGGCAATGCTGCGCGCGGTTTGGGCGGCACCGGCGAAATCCCCGTCTCGCAACAGGCTATGGGCATATTCCAGTTCAATGCGGGCGGTCAGCGGTCCGGCCTCGGCCATCAGACCTTTGTAATGGCGGCTGGCTTTTCCGTAGTCGCCGGTCTCCAGCGCCTGCCGCGCCACCAGATAATCGCTCTGGAAATTGCCTCGCCGCGTGACCTGACTTTCTGAACACGCCACAAGGAAAAACAAGATGGCGCTGCTCGCACCAATCAACTGCCTATTGCTGAACTGCATAGGTTCCTCTTTTCTGCCTCAGATCCATGGGTGTCGTCGTCGATAAAACGCAACAAACCCTTATTGTTATACGAAATTCCATATCATAGGCCGGAGACTGCGTCTATGATCACACGGCAGTACGGCCTCTGCCTGTGCTGTTGTGGCATCAACGCCCCCAAGGAGACCCCGATGCGCCGTCTGGCCCGATTTGCCCTGTTTCCCGCCTGCATCGCCTTTGGCTTTGCCGCCGTGCATCTGGCGCTGATCTTGTTTCCGCCGGACAGCCGCCAAAGCAGCGCGGCGCGGCTGACCCCTGTCATCGCCCCCGTCGCCGCCCCCAAAACAGAGACTGTTTCAGCCCCATGGCCTGCTTTATTTGGCGTTTACCAGCCGCCCGAACCCCAGCCCCCCGCGCCGGTCGCCCCGCCACCACCACCGACCCCACCGCTGGCCAGCCTTGGGTTTAGCCTACGGGGGATCTTTTCCAAGGACAGCGAAAGCTGGGCCATTTTGGGCCATCCCAACGGCGATAGCATTCTGCGTGTGGGGGATCAGCTGATCGACGGTGTCACCCTGAGCGAGATCACGTCCGAGGGTATTTGGGTCGAAACGGCCCGGGGGCGCGAACTTTTGGGATTTCCGGAATAACACGGGCGTAAGAAAGCTGAATTCTTCCCGTGTCACAGGGCGTTTTTTACGTTAGACTGGCGCAAAGAGGATGACGCATGGAAAGGATCGGCACAAAGACCGACCCGCCAGCGCGTTTAGAAACAACGGGCGGCAGCGCCGCACATTGAGGGGCAGCATCCACCGAGCAATCGGGGATTTGAAAAGACATGATGATAGCCAACTGGATACGGGCCGCTTTCCTGACACTGATGATCAGCCTGTGCACGATCGGCATGGGCAGCAAGGCCACCGCCCAGACCGCGCTGGATCTACGCGATGCCGATCTGCGCAGCTTTGTGCAAATCGTCGCCGAAACCACCGGCCAGCGCTTTATTCTGGACCCGGGTGTACAGGGCACGGTGAATGTTATCGCACCGGGGCGGCTGTCGGATGAGGCGATTTATGAAATCTTCCTCAATGTGCTGGAGCTGAACCGGCTGACCATCGTCAGCGGCAGCTCTGCGGACCGGATTGTACCACTTTCGACCGCCCGCGAACTCGCGCCGGGTACGGCCGCCGCCCTGCGCAACGGGGCCTATGAAACCCGCGTCCTCGAAGTGCAGAATGTGCCGCTCTCTGAAATCACCGAGGTGATCCGCCCGCTGCTGCCGCAAGAGGCGGTGATCTCAACCGTGCCCGGATCGGGGCTTTTGATCCTGTCGGACCGGCGCGAGAACCAGAACCGCATCGCCAAGCTGATCAAACAGCTCGACAGCCGCCCCGATAACCCAATTGAAATGATCCGCCTCTCCAATGCTAATGCCGCTGAAATGCTGCAGGTCATCGACGCCTTGGAAATTACCCCGCCGGGGTCCAAGGTCTCGGCGGACCGGCGGGGTAATGCGCTGTTGGTGTCGGGCAATGAGGCCTTTCGCGACCGCGTGCGCTCTATCGTGCGCAATCTGGACCAGCCCCAACGCAGTGTTGCCACGCAGGTGGTGCAGCTGAGCTATGCCGATGCCGCCAGTCTGGGCGATGTGATCCTGCGTTCTGTCGGCCAGCAAAGCACCGAGTTGCAAGGGCAGGTCACCATCGTGCCAGAGCCACGCTCCAATTCGCTGTTGGTCAGTGCGCCGAATGACAGAATAGACTCTATTGTTGCTTCAATCCGCAATCTCGACCGCCGTCCGGCACAGGTTTTGGTCGAAGCGGTGATCTTTGAAATGTCGGTGCAGGGCTTCTCTGATCTGTCGGTGCAATTTGGCGCGGTCGTCGATGATGCCCTTGCTGGCGGGGTGCAATTTGCCCTGCAGGGGCGCCCGACCTTGACCGGTGTCGTCAGTGCCGCCCTGAATAATGAGGTCATCAACCCGGGCAACGGCGGCACGCTGGCCGGATCGGCCACCAGTGGCAACACCCAGATCGCGGGCTTTATTTCTGCCGTAGCCACCCAGAACAGCACCAAGCTTTTGGCCACGCCCTCGATCCTGACCCTGAACAATCAAGAAGCCGAAATCATCGTTGCGCAGAATGTGCCCTTTGTGACCGGCAGCTATTCTTCGACCGGCGATTCCGTTGAAAACCCGTTCCAGACCATCGAACGCCAAGACATCGGCCTGACCCTGAACGTCACCCCGCAGATCACCGCTGATAACACCGTGCGCATGGCGATCAAACAAGAGGTGTCAAACCTGACCAACACGACCTCTTCGGCGGGCGGCGAGATTACCGCCAAACGGCAGCTGACCACCAATGTGCTGGTGCGCAACGGCAATGTCATTATGCTGGGGGGCTTGCTCGAAGACGGCTCCGGCTCGGTCAATCAAAAGGTGCCGGGCCTTGGGGATTTGCCTGCGGTTGGGGCTCTGTTTCGCGGCAAATCGGTCAGTCAGGATCAACGGGTGCTGCTGGTGATGCTGCGCCCTCGGATTATTTCCAACGATGCCGAGGCCGAGCGCATCAGCCGCGAGGTCGCCCGCGAGGCCCGCAAGGTCAGCCGCGCCATCGAACCGCTCAACAGCCAGCAATACCCGCGCACGCCAGATCAGTCCCTGCCCTTTGACGGTGCCGATCTGAACCAGCCCTTTGATGCGGGTTTTGTCGATGACATTGCCCGTCGCAAGAAATACCCGCCCCTGCCGTCGCGCCTGCAATTCCGGGAACAGTAATAACATGGCCGCGCCCCGGTTGCCCTTTGCCTTTGCCCGCGATCATCAGGTCGCGCTGGAAGGCAGTCGGCTGCTGATTGCCCCCGGTGCCACCGAGCTTGGCCTGCGCGAGGCCCGACGGCGGGCCGGTCCCACGATCGAGGTGGTCCGGCAAAGCCAAGAGGCCTTTGAGGTGGCGCTTTCGGCGATCTATCAGGCCGGAACAGAGCCTGAAACGGCGGATGAAGGGGTGTTGTTTGATCTGGAGGAAGACAGTGGCACCCTTGGCCCGCGCGACCTTCTGGAGGACACCGAAGATGCGCCGGTGATCCAGCTGGTCAACCGGTTGTTGCGCCAAGCGGTCACCTCTGGTGCCTCGGATTTGCATATCGAACCCCATGAAAACGGCCTGCGCGCGCGCATGCGGGTGGACGGATTTTTGCAAACCGTGCTGGACCGCTCTGATGTGCCCACGCGCCGGATCGTATCGCGGCTCAAGGTAATGGCGGGGCTGGATATTGCCGAAACCCGCCTGCCGCAGGACGGGCGGATTTCCCTGCGCCTTGGGGGGCGGGCGATTGATACGCGGGTCAGTGCCTTGCCGGGCAATTACGGCGAACGGGTGGTGTTACGGATCTTGGACCGCTCCAGCGGGTTGATGCCTTTGGAAGATTTGGGGCTGGAACCGGCTCATGTCGCCCGCCTGCACCGGCTCTCGGCCCTGCCCAACGGCATTATTCTGGCCACAGGCCCGACCGGCAGCGGCAAAACCACGACGCTCTATTCGCTGCTGCGGCTGGCCAACCGCGATGAACGCAATATCGTCACCGTTGAAGATCCAGTTGAATATGACCTACCCGGCATCAGCCAGAGCCAGATCAACGCCGAGATCGGCATGACCTTTGCCGCCGGTCTGCGCGCCACCCTGCGTCAGGATCCCGATGTTATTCTGGTCGGTGAAATTCGCGACAATGAAACCGCCACCGTGGCCGCACAGGCGGCCCTGACCGGCCATCTGGTGTTTTCCTCGCTCCATGCCAACGGCTCTGTCGGGGCGGTGGTGCGTTTGCGGGATCTGGGGCTGGATAATTTTCTGATCGCCGCCACTTTACGCGGTGTCATCGCCCAACGGCTGCTGCGCCGGTTGTGTGGCGATTGTACCCAGCATCATGCCCCCACAGAATCCGAAGCCGCGCTCTTTGCCAAGATGCAGATTCCCCTGCCCGAAACCCTTGCTCGCGCCGAAGGGTGCCCGCAGTGCAACCAGAGCGGCTATCGTGGGCGCATCGGCATTTTCGAGATCGTTGAGGTCGACCAGGCCCTGCGCAGCGCCATCGAGGACGGCGCGTCAGAGCTGCTGCTCAAAGAGCGTGCGTTGGTGCCTGCAGACACCCTGTTGGGACAGGGGCTGCTTTGGGTCAGTCGCGGACAGACCAGCATGGCGGAAACCCTGCGCGTGGTCGGAGATACCCTGTGAGACCCTTTAGCTACATCGCCTATTCTGCCAATGGAAAGCGTAAAAAAGGCGTTATTCTGGCTGAAACAGACTCGCATGCGATGGATTTGCTGAAAGCCAAGGGGCTGTTTGCCTCGGAAGTGACGGCCAAAGAAGGGCGCGCCAAATCCGGCAATCGGGAAGGCAGTTCCGGCTTTCGGCGGCAGCGGCTTAATAGTGAATTGCAGGCGGTCTTTACCCGCCAGATGGCGGTGCTTTTGGCCGCCGAACTCCCCAGCGAGGCCGCGCTTGATGTGATCCGCGAGGCCGGGACCAATGCGGCACTGGAAACCATGGCCACCCGTGCCAAGGCCGCCTTGCTGGACGGAGAGCCGCTCTCGGCGGCTTTGACCCGATCGGACGCCGGTTTCCCACGTTATTATCTGGCGGCCATTCGGGCCGGTGAAACCTCGGGCGATGTGGCGCTGGTCTTTGAAGAGCTGGCCGAGCATCTGGAAAGTGCTGGACAGGATCGCAACCAGATCGCCACGGCGCTGATCTATCCGGCTTTTGTGGCGGCGGTCTCGCTGTTGGTCTGTGCGATCCTGATGATCAATGTGGCGCCGGAAATCGTCGCCATGTTCGAAATTTCAGGCCGCCCCCTGCCGCAGATCACGCAGGTTGTGCTCTCCATCAGCGATTGGGTGCAGGCGCATTTTCTCTGGCTGCTGATCGGCTCTGCTTCAGCGGTTTTAGCCTTTTTTCTGGCCCTGCGCCGACCGCGGTTCCGGGATATATGGGACGGGTTTCTGCTGCGCCTGCCCTTAACTGGCCGCCTGATCCGGCTGGCGGCGGCGGCCCAGTATCTGCGCACGCTGGCGCTGGTGATCTCCAGCAAACAGGCCGTGCTGGATGCCACCCAAAGTGCCGCCGAGGTGCTGACCATCCGCCGGTTCCGTGCCGAGGCCGATCAGGTCTGCACCGGCATCCGAAACGGCGAAAGCCTGTCGGTAGCGCTGAAACGACTGTCGGTCATCCCACCGGTGGTGTTGCAACTGATCAGCGCCGGCGAACGCTCTGCCCGTCTGGCCCGCATGAGCGAGCGCGGCGCGGTGATGGTGGAGGGCTGGCTGAAGAACGAACGCAAACGCATCGCCGCCCTGCTGGACCCGATCCTGATGATGTGTGTCGGGGCCTTTGTGCTGGTGATCGTACTGGCCATCCTCTTGCCGATCTTTGATCTGCAATCGGCGGTAACGGTCTAGGCGCGCCCCAAAAGAAAACGGCCCCCGAAGGAGCCGTCTTTTGTTCAGCGATGATCGCCCGATCACACTGTCATCAGCAGATCGTCCAGCACAAAGTTGGATCCACCCGCCGTTTCGATTCCCACCGCATAGATATCATCAAAGGCGCCGCCATAGGTCGGATCGTTGAAGTCGATCTGGGTGGCGGCAGTGCTTGGATCAATTGCGAAATCAAAGCTGTCGATCTCGACCAGTTCCACAGTATAGCCGCTGAAGCCAGCGACACTACTCGGGGTCTCTGTCACCTGAAGCCCATAGGCTGTAATAGTCGCTGTATCGGCATTGCCCAACCCATTGAGCGACAGCCCCTCCAGATCAAAGTTATCCCCCTCTTGCCCCAGCAGCTCCAGAACCTCCGGCCCGCTCAGCCCTGCAGGGTTAAAGGAGCTAAAAGTAGTCAGCGGATCAGACCCGATCAGATAGGGGGTATCTTCGCTGGCGTAAAACGCAAAGGTATCCCCGCTCTCTGCGCCGGCCGCCAAGACATTATCGCCGCCCGTCGTGGTCTGCCCTTCTGCCAGACCTGGTGCCAGGCGTGATCCACCTTCGTCGGTTTCAATAACAATGGCAGAGCCGGCAAAGAAAAACCCCTGTGTGGACGTGCCGCCAATCGGGATCGACAATCCGCTGTCAGAGGAGAACGCCTCAAAATCAAGCACCACAGAGCCGCCCGTATCCAGCGGGTCAGTCAGGTTCAGGGTCACAGAGCCACTGTCGGAGCTGTTGGCTGTACCGGTGCCGTCATCCACATCAAAGGTCAGCAGGGCCGTATCGCTGGCCCCGTCAAGCAGACCGAAATCTACCGGATCAATGGTGACAATGCCGGTGACCGCGTCAAAGTCGACGGTGATCGGCGCACCACCAAGTGTCAGGGCAACATTGGACACGGTCAACGCATCGCCATTCGCGTCAGAGATCAGCGGCGGCAAGAGGAAGTCCGGATTTACCGGCGTTATGGAAATGGTGAATATGCCGTCTTCGACATTCACATCCTGTTCGGTTTCCAAAGCAACAGGCGCATAGTTTGACTGGAACGCCAAAGCGACAGAGCCGGTATCCGAACTGTTTGAGGCGCCGGAGCCATCATCTACGCTAAAGGTCAACTCACCCTGCACGATGCTGGCCTCCGCTATCCCAAGCGCGGTCGGATCGATGGTGACAATCCCTGTTCCCGCATCAAAGCTGAAAATCAGCGGGTCGGTCACGGCCGATCCTTCAAAGGTCAGCCCGACCCCAGAGAGGGTCAACACATCGCCAGCATCGAAATCCGAAACAAGATTGTTCAGATTGATCTCAAAGCTGCCATCGGTAACCTGTACGTTCTGATTGGTTTCGGTTGCGATCGGCGCGGTGTTGAGGGGTTTTGTGACATTTACGGTCACAGTACCCGTCGCAATCGCATTAGCAGCGCCGGAGCCGTCATCCACCGTATAGGTCAGTTCGGTTTGCACGCTATCGCCAGACCCAAGGCCCAAAAGATCAGCATCCGTCCACGGAATGACCACAACACTGTCTGATATGCCAGCGGACAGGTCCGTGCCGCCGGATGTCGAAACAGTAAAGATCAGATCATCGCCATCCGCATCTGACGCAATATTCGCAAGATCAATGAGAATATTCTGGCCGAATGCATAGTCGATATTCAATGTCTCGCTCGGTGCGTCCGGTGCGATGTTGGGCTCTTCGTCCGGCGTGTCCGGGTCGGGACCTTCGACGACAGTCAGATAAACCGCGCCACTGCCGGTGTTATTCACCGCATTAGAGCCGTCATTGACAGTATATTGAATTTCAAGATCCAGTGCGCCACCATCCGGAAGGTTGAATTGTGCCGGATCAAGGGTCAGCACCCCGGCCGCCAGAGAAAAGACCGCCGGATTGCGCCCGCCACCGACAATTGTGACATTTTCAATGGTCAGCGGATCACTATCGGCATCCGACACCAGCAGGTTCAGATCAATCAGGATCGGGGCCTGATCTCCCTCGACAACGCTCGCGTCCTGCGCGACCGGCGCGGTATTGGTGTTCACCGGCGTGCCTAAATCCGAACCCTCTACCGTCAGGTCGAAAATACCGTTCAGAGTCGCATTGGCCGCACCGCTGCCATCATCCGCCGTAAAGGTCACCGCGGCATTGAGGGTCTCTCCGGCATCCAGACCAAAATCAGACGGGTTCAATGTCAGGATACCGTTTTCCACCGTGACCGGAATCCGGATACCACGCCCGTCGTCTTGGTTGACAATCGACAGCAGAGAGAAATCAAGATTGGCGGTTTCAAGGTCGGCGACAAAGGGGTTCAGATCAATAATGATCGGCCCGTCTGCCTCATTGGCCGTTACAGAAAACCCAGCCAGCAAAGGCAGGTTTTCTTCGGTGCCATCGCCAACAAGAGCGGGCGCATCATTCACCGAATTGACCGTAATAGAGACCGTGCCGGTGTCATTGCCATCGTTGCCGTCGTCCACCGCATAGGTAAAGCTGTCCGGTCCGAAGTAGTTTTCATCCGGCGTATAGGTGAAGCTGCCGTCATCATTGAAGACGAGGGTGCCATTACCGGTCCCGCTGTCGAGCGTGTAGATCAGACCATCACCGTCAGCATCCGTGGCCACAACCGCATCAGAAAGCACCCCGTCTTCGTCTACCGTTACCGCAGTATCCGGCGCAACCGGTGCGTCATTCACCGGTATGACGGTCAGGGTGACAGTGCCCGTATCGGTCCCGCCGTTGTTATCGTCCACCAGATAGGTAAAGCTGTCGGGCCCGTTGTAATCCTCATTCGGTGTATAATCATAAGATCCGTCGGGGTTGACCGTCACCGCGCCGTTGCTGGCATCGGTATCAAGGCTGAAGGTCAGTAGCGGACTGTCGATATCCGTGGCGGAGACTGTAGCTGAAATTATCGTATCTTCATTGCCCGCAGCACTACTGTCTGCGGCCACCGGCGCGTCATTCACCGGCGTAACGGTCAAGGTGACGGTACCCGTATCGGTCCCGCCGTTGTTATCGTCCACCAGATAGGTAAAGCTGTCGGGCCCGTTGTAATCCTCATTCGGTGTATAATCGTAAGATCCGTCGGGGTTGACCGTTACCGCGCCGTTGCTGGCGTCGGTATCAAGGCTGAAGGTCAGCGGGTCACCATCCGCGTCCGAGGCCGTGACCGTCCCTGAAATGACCGTATCCTCATTACCTGTATTGCTGCTGTCATTCGCTTCGGGCGGATCATTCACCCCGTTGATCGTCAGATCAAAAGTGACCACGCTGGTGCCGCCATTGTCATCGCTTACCGTGACCGTCACGGTCTCGACGACTGTCTCGCCACTATTGAGATAGAGGTAGCCAGCACCGGGATCGAAGGAAAAGTTGAAGGCAATACCGGTGCCCATCAACGGGCTCAGAACAGTATCAGGCCCGGCTGTTGTTAGGCTACCGGTTCCGGTTACAGAGAAACTGTCCAGCACCAGCGTATCGCCGTCCAGATCATAGGTCGATATCGCAAAACCGACAGCAACATTTTCGGCGGTGCTCTGGTCGGTGGCTAAAACGAGAGGGGCGTTGTTCTGACCAATCAGATAGGTGAAATCATCAAATTGTAGCGCTTCGAAACGGAACAGCCTATCGGTGCCATTATCCCCGTCCGACGTGTTGGTGTCGGTGATGACACCTTTTTTACGGCCGTTGGAAGACCCGAATCCTGACCAGCTGTAGTCCAGGATCGACCCGGAGAACAGAGCGGTGTCAAAGCCGCCGCCGCCAAATAGTTTGTCATTACCGCCTTCGCCGGCAACAAGATCATTCCCCCGCCCGCCATAGCCGCGATCGTTGCCGTCGCCGAGATAAATTTTATCATTGCCGCGGCCGCCATAACCACGGTCATGCCCGCCCCCTAGATACAATTCGTCGTCGCCCCAGAAGCCGCGGACGTAATCGCGTTTATCCGTCCCATTCAAAATATCGTTTTCGAAGGTACCAAATGTGAAGTTCGGGGCCTTCCATGCCCATCCTTTAGGAGAGAATTCCGCACCAAAATTACCCGTAATAAATGTTTTGAAATCAAACCGCGCTTTTCCCATAAATTCATCCCCCCAAAATTAACCATGAACTTTCAAGACAATAACACATAGGATAGATTGTATATATAAAAACCGGACGCGCTTAAGCCCCGCACATCTCATGATTGCAAGCGAGTAGTGCAAATTTCCCTAAAGGCGAATTTCGAGACCTTCTTGTGCTGGGGAGCGAAGCAGACGGCCACGTAACTGACCTGTAGTCGTTAAGTGGCTACACCCTGAATCAGGGGCAAATCAAAGTTTATTGGTTGCAAGTACCTGGTGTGCGCCTTCTAATTCAGAAGCACTCGTAGAGCTGCGGAGCAATCGATCCAAGACAACAGCATGTAGTTGTTCCAGCCGGTCCTGATCTATTTCGATAAGATCAGATAACAAAACACGAGATTTTTTAGCGCGCATCGTTTCATTTTTTTCATTTAAATCAATTGGTTTATAAAAAATTTTGTCACGATAGCTAAACCCATAGCGGCTCCTCAGTGCCAGAACATCGGGTTGGGTCAGGGCAATAATTTGGTCTTGGATGTGTTGGTGTAATCGCGGGCTCTTAAACTTTTTTGATTTTTCCAAATGTTTGTCGGCTTTTTGAATGATGGATAAAAGCTGGTTTGACTCGGGTTTAAAATGGTTGTTTTTATCGGGGAATATGTACTTGCGGAATGCCCAGATGATCATCATGCCTTCTGCACTGATTGTGGTATTTTGGCTGAGACTTCTGATACCATAATCACGACCTTTGCCCCCAAGTATTTTACTCAGAAAGTCCTGCACCACATCGCCATCAACCAGTGTTTCACGGTTGAGCTCTGCCAATGTTAACAAACCCAAGTCATTCCATTTGGTTAATAGATTTGCCCAATCATTTTTACTGGGCGGTTCTATCTGATGTGAGGCCTTGAGCACCTGTTGCAGGCGTGACAGATAATGACTGACCGGATTGCGGATATAGCAATAGACTTGAATTTCGGCCCCGGGAAAGCGGTGTTGTAGGAACTCTTGCAAAGGAGCAATGTCATCAACGCGAAAAAAAGTTTCTCCTGATATCACCAGTGTGTGGATTGCCGGATCTGCGGCCGCTTCATCGGCGATTTGGTTCCAATAACTCCAGGCTAAGGTATCCAGCTGTGCTTTATTACGCCCCATTTTACGCCAGAATTCACGTGGAATGTTGTTGTCAAAAAACGGTATTGCCAGCAAGGAGTGCCGATTAAAGCGTTCAACCTCGGGATATAAGATGCCAATGTCCCTTAGTTTGTCTCTGTTTGTAAAAAGGGTCGCTTGAAGCGAGGAGGTTCCGGTCTTCGGTGTTCCTATATGCAAGACAATTTTCATCTAGGTATGCCCCTTATAAAATCCGTTTAAAATGGCCGAGGTGAAATGCTCTTAGTTTCATTTCACCTGCCGAAGATTTTCCAGCTGTTTTTTCAGCTTCTTGATTTGGTCCTGTGCGTCGTTAAGATCAGCGACTGTGTCCCGAAATAAATTTGTTGCTACATCGGCAACCGCCTCTGCCCCGGCTCCAAAGGACATGTGTTCTGACGCGGCTATGTCAAAATCTTCTTTAAAATTAGTCTGTTCCAGCCCGGCTTCGGCAAATAGTATGGCGTTGTCGTCGCGGAAATGGTCGTAAAAGGCGCGCGCGGCAGTGCTGTGGGGTTTACGCCCTTTTCCACGGGCGATACCGCTTTGCAGGCGCATATCAACGCCGCCGCGCAGGGGATTGATTGCTTTGTCCAGGAAGGGCGGATTCAGCTTATTCATTCGGGTCATAAGGAATTGCGCAGCTTCGGAAATAGATTCATTCGTGCGCGGCGGAATCACAAGCCCGATCGCCGGATCAATGCCCATCCAATCCAGATAATCAGAGCAAATATCACCCCCTTGCATCACAGCGGGATCGAACAGGCGCAAATGCACATGGTCTTTTCCAAATACGGTGCAGAACTCTCGCCAGATCGTCAGGTAGTCATAAAAATACGGCTTTTTCCCGCCCGGCACAGAGGGCATGATTCCACCCTTGAGCGATGTCAGGGCACCAGAGAGCAGCCGTGTGCCATATATGCTGGTCGCAACCTTGTCCTGACGGCGGAGATACAAATAGATATCAACCTCGCCTGTCAGCGGTTCCAGTAACGATTTGAGCCGCTGTTTCTCGCCGATATTAGTTAACCGGCTTTGCAGGTGCTCATTCGACAAGATCAGTTTTTTGCCAGCATTTTTGGCGGCCTCAGCGGCAAGATCATTGGAAATCTTTGTGCGCAGATCTTCCAAGGGTAAACCGGTATTGGCCAAAGCCCGTTTGCGCTGATTGTCTGAGGTGTCATCGTCGCGTGCATAGACCACAAGGTTGACGTGGTTGTCCCGCCCCATGGCATGGGAATAGCAATAGCCCGCTTCGGCCAGGACGGCGCGGTTTTGTGACATCATCGCCTGAATCGAGGTCGTACCGGTTTTTTCCATACCGATATGAAGGCTGCAGCCGCTAAACATCATACTACTTCTTTTGCATTCATGGAAAAACCGCGCAGGGTATCATCGACGATACGGTCTTTCAGGTCCACCGCATAGCTGCGCCCGGATTTGGCCGATTTCAACACGATTTCATGGGCCGTTTCTTTAGAGGTGGTGCTGTATTCAATGGGCCCACCAAAAGAAAAGATACTCACATGTAGAGAGCGCGGGGCCATTGGCGAGCGCAGAATCTCGGCTTTAATGAAGTGGTTATCACGATCGGTCAGGAGCGCCAGTTCATGCAGCGATAATGCCTCGTCGCCATGCTCCAAAACAAAGGGGGCTTGGCCGACCTCATCTGGATGAGGAACCTGGGCAAACTCGGTACGCAGGAATTTTGCCTCGACCTGCGTGTTGTCCGGACCGGACAGGGCAAAATGGTGATCTCCGAGTGTAGAAATCGTGAAATCATGCGCGATTTGAAACCGAGCATAGGCCCCCGTTTCCAAAGAGTTGGCATCGACCAAATCTGCCACCACCAAGTAATCATTCGATAGTTGCACCAGCCCCCGAACCCAGCGAATGCCTGACGTAATGCGCGCATCCCCCTTTATCTGAGTGATGCCCTTACTCGACTGGACGTGATGGACGTTAGAGGAATACCTCTGCTGCCCGTCCCCAATCACCACGGCATTATGGCCGATTGGTTTCTGGAAATATTTGAACCGAAGCTTGTTGCCGTATTTGAAAGGTCCACCGGAATCCGCCAGAACCGTCATGCCTCGGTAAAAACACTCAAAGCTGAGCCCGTCGGAATGGCCATGTGGCCCGATAAAAGGCTTGTCCAGAAAGGAGGTAAACAGTTCATCTGCATACTTCCCATTGCGAACAAAATAGAACCCGTCTTGCGGGTATTTAGACAAACCCCGCTTTGCTTTTCCGGATTTACCCTGAGAAATCAGGTATGTAGACTGTGGGGTCTGATAGGTTTCGCTTTCGAACCTGTTGACATGCTTTTGGTCGATGCGCATCCGGTATTTACTGTCACCCGTGCCGGGAAACTGGCGATGACGTACGCTCATATTCCACAAGAAATCATTCATCTTGAGGAAACTGCCGGAAATATCAGGCATGCTGGGCAGTCTGTCTGCCATGATCTGTGCAGCATATTGACTGAAATCATCAATCCGCGTCATGAGAAAAGCATGATAGAATGTCGCGTGTTCCTTAACGCTGCCTTCTTCCGTATTAACAATGCGATGAAACCATGCGGAAAAATGCTTTGCGGTGAACTCAAACAGCTCTTTCTGTTCCTGCCCACTGGTGAAGACGGCCGCCAGATCGATCAGACCTTCCAGCTGAAACAAAGTATGATTGCTGAGCAGCCAGCGATCGCTGGCGAGATATTCCTTCAGCGTATCACGGTGCAACATCATGTACGCCCGCATATCTGCATCCTCGGCAGGGCTCAGCAGCGGCTTGAGATATTTAATGTAGATGAAAGACATATATGACGCGCGATAAGAGGTCGCGTGATCGTCCCAGACCATTTCCGGAGCATCTTTTTGCGCGTTAAGAATATAGGCCACGTTGCTTAAAATAATGGCCTTCAGGTCAGATGTCAGCGTTTCGATCTGATCCGGATTGCGTGTAATCGCCGTATCAAACGCCTGAATCCAGTAGAAAGAATGAAAATACAGCTGCCAGGTTTTATCTGTGTAAGGGTCGGCCGCCCAATCTGGATCATTTGTAATGGGGTAAGCAGCAAAGGGGCGACGTACGTCGAATTTCCGGCCTTCGGGATCAAAAAACAGTCGGATCGTATCATCGGTTGAAAATAACTCTGCCTCAGGGCGTCTGAGCAAAGTATCAAGGGGTACAGTCATTTAAATTACTCATCTTTTAGATGTTTATGTCGCAGGTTAAGCCCGACTATTCAAGCTACAGCGAACTAAAACCTATACAACGTTGACTGTTGGGCGCCTGCGCGCCAAAAGCCCAAACCTTAGCCTTGTTACAGCTACCTTTTTAGGCATGGTACAGAACCATGCCTTGATTGCGTTCCACAATAAATTGCCCCGTTTTGAAATGTCTAGAGTGGAGCGGATGATTTCCATCTCCCTGTCCCCCTTGATAGACGACCGTTTCCAGTTGAATACGATAGGCGTTGATCCGTCAAACACCCTCTGTGCACAGCAGGCGCGCCGCCATTTTTAAAGGGGCCCCAAAAGCGGTAATATCGCTTTTGGGGCCCCTTATAAGAGAAAACCACCCCTGCTAATTGCTTTATATCCAGAGCAAGGCTTTCGTGAAGGGCTTAAATAATGACAAAATCATCCTCTGAGATAATTGGAGCCGTTGTCAGGGTTGCAAAGTGAATCTGATCGGCTGCACCGCTACCATCGCTATCAAACCAGAGTTTACCGCTTGATTGATCGTAGATAATCCGGTCATTTGCATCCTGTGCGGCCGTCCCCAATGCGAAGGCATCCGCCGCGAGATCCCCTTTTGCGATACCGGTAAAGACGGTGTTCTTCAGTTTGATTTCATCTTCGCCAGAGGCAAAATCAAGGATCCGGTCTACGTTGGTTGCTTCATTCAGCGCCGTATCAAAGATGAACACATCCGCCCCGGCCTGGCCGCGCAATGTGTCATTGCCTTCTTTGCCTGAAATTGCATTGCCAAAGGGGTTACCAACGATCACATTGTTCAACTCATTGCCGATGCCGTTGACCCCGGTAATGCCGTCGCCCGCAGCATTGCGCAGGGTCTGGATGTAGAGGTTTTCAACATTGTCATCGAGGGCAATCGTACGGAAGGCTTTGACGGTATCAATCCCGCCGTTGACCTCTTCAACGGCATTGTCGCCCGGCGCGCGCAAGAAGTAGGTGTCATTCCCCGCCCCCCCGATCAAGGTGTCGACGTTTTTACCCCCATCCAGAATATTATTACCCGAGTTACCGGTAATGGTGTTCATCAGCCCGTTGCCAATGCCGCGGATGTTGTCACTGCCCACTAGGGTGAGGTTCTCGACATGGGCCGTGCCCAAGAGGAAGTCCACCTCGGAAATGACATGATCCGTACCGTCCCAACGGCGACTTTCTGCGACTTTATCGCCGATGTTTTCGATATAAATCGTGTCAGACCCGGGGCCGCCATTTATAATGTCGTTCCCAAGCCCACCTCGTAAAATATCATCTCCGCCTGCACCGAAAATCGCATCGTTCCCCGCGCCGCCATCGATGGTGTCATCGTTGCGCCCGCCAAAGATGATGTCACGCTGGCTGTCGCCAAGAATATTGACGCCAAAGTCATCGGTGGATTTCACTGTATGTTCACGATCCCCGGTGAGGCGTACCTCGCGGGAGCCGTTGATATACACGTTTTTACCACGGCCCAATGGGCCGACATCCAGCAAAACAGCCGTGCCGCTCTCGCCAATGGAGAGATACAGTTTGGAGCTGTTGGATTGGGACACCAAAGGATTTTCAACAACCAGACCAAGCGTGGCAATCGACGAAAGGTCGAATTCCTCAATACCGGTATAGGTGCCTGTTTCTCCGAGGTTTTCATTCAGCGAACTGGAGGCAAAGGTGATTTTATCGTAGCCGGTCCCACCCAGAACCGTGAAACCCGCATTATCGATATGGGCGCGGGCGGCAGAGAAGCTATCGCTTTTATCCGTCCCGACCGCCTGCATCTGGGTTGCTTTCAGCGCAATTTCCTGTCCAGGAGCACTACCGCCATCAAAGGCGAAGTTCGCTGCAATCAGGCTGTTCATGTTGATATTCTTGAGCGTCGTAGACCCTGTGGGTCCGAATTCCAGAATTGTGTCATTGCCCTCTTGGCGCAGCAGAAGCTCCGAGAATTTGGTATAGGCAGAACCGCGAATGCGCAGGATATCCCCACCGGCACCGGCTTCGAAATCCAGAATGTTATCGGTGAAATCTTCGTAAATGCGCAGGAAGGTATCCTGTCCGGCACCGCCTGTCAGATCATCACCATTGGCACCGCCGTTGATGACGTCATCGCCGGCGCCCCCAAACAGTTTGTCATTGCCATCGCCGCCCCGCAAAATGTCATTACCCGCACCACCGCGGATAACGTCTTTGCCATCGTCGCCGTTCAGAATATCGTCACCACCGTTGCCAAACAGGGTATCATTGCCGCCATCGCCTTTGACGATGTCGTTGCCCACGCCGCCGATGACCTCATCACTGCCTTCATTCGTGGCGATGTTCCCGCCATCCTCATGGGCGACGATCCGATCACTACGTTCGCCGGAGCGGGCATATTTGAAGGTCACGTCATTGGCTTCGATCGTGGACGTCGGGTGCAATCCGGTTACACCAGGGTGTACCGCCTGCCATTGTGGCAAAACGCCGGTTGGGTAATCCTGTTCCAGCACATCCACAACAATGGTGTTTTCATCATCGGGACTGCCGTGAAAGTTGATGTCCCGATTGCTGTAGAGCATGTGAATGTTGTTGTAATGCTCCGCACTATAGCTGGAGAACAGAACCGCATGACGCGCATCAATACTGGTGAGGTTGGTCAGATCATTCGAGAAGGATTCCTGGAACAGGAAATGATACCCGCTACTGCCCGATTTATTATGGGCCCCATCCGCCGTCAGGTTGTCCCCGGTCACATCATGAGCCCGCTGCAGTTTAAAGGCATGGGCCGCAGGATCATTGATCGTGATGTCTGTTATGGAAGAGTTTTCAACCCCGTCCAGTTCCAGCGCTGCAATAGAGGTCCACTCTGGCATCGTGTCTTCGAAATGATATGGGTCCGGTGTGCCAAAGGAGCCGTTGATGGAGAATTTAGATAAATGTACATTGCTTAGGAAAGTATTCTGACCGGCATTGGCGACATTTGCCTCAAAGGCATAGGGCGAGGCATCTGCAACTGTGATGACATTCCCATCGATCTCGACAATACGCGAGCGGAATTCCCGCAGGTAAAAATCCTCTGCCGTTTCTGGCGTCGTCTCGGGTTGAATCCACTCGGTGCTGTTGATTTCGGCGAGCCAGGCGTCATCATTAGCTTGTGACACATAAAGGAGATCACCGACGGCCAGCTCATGATCGGCCGTGACGGTAAACTGCTTTCCACCTTCCGCAACATCCGCCTCAATTGCGCCAAGACGCACCATCAGATCATCGGGCTGCACGACAATGGTCTGACCGGCATTTTCAGCGGCGATATCGGTGCGGAAAATGGTTTTGCCTTCACCGGCCCCGGTTACCGTAATGTCGCCCCGGGAAATGGTCAGGGTTTCTGTGATCGAATAGGTGCCGGCGGCGATTTTGATGATCGCACCGGGGAGTGCGCCGTCAAACAGCTGCTGGAGCTGGGCATTGGTTGTGCCGGATTTGACCGTATACAAAAGCGGGTCCTGTCCTTTGAACAGGAAATCGGTGTCGTCCAGTTCATTGGCCTGGGTGTCTTTGATAAGCAGGTCCAGCCCTGTCCCCGTGACACGAACATCCGACCCTTCGTTTGTAATCGTCAGATCAGAAAATTCGGTCAGGTTAGAGAGTGCAGACAGATCAATCCGCTCAACAAAATTGGCGGCTTCATAATCCGCCAGCACCGTACCCTGTGCGCCGCCTTTGATGACAAACAGATCAGAGCCCTCATTGCCGCTGATGACATCTGCACCGCCATCCGCGATCAGACGGTCCCGTCCGATACCCCCGCTGATGGTGTCATTCCCGGCACCCCCGGAGACAACGTCGTCGCCTTCGCCACCCAGCAAAGTATCATCGCCGCCGCCGCCCCGGATGGTGTCAGGGCGCTCCATGCCATTGATCATATCCGCTTTGGCACCGCCCTGAATGGTGTTGCCGTCGTTGCCATCCACAACATTACCGCCGATCAGGTCCGAAATGGTAACGGTTTGATCGGGAACATTGCGCAGGGTCACAAGCCCTGTCCCCTCGATGATAATATCAGAGATATCGCTCACCTCGGAGGTATCCAGGAACAGCTCGTTCGCCCCGTGGCGCACCGTAAAGACACCGGTATCGGATTGATTAACCATTGCATCGTTGACGGTAACCGACAGGGGAACCGAAGCACTGACAGCGCCGCTCAGATCCAGAACCTCGATCCCGTCCATACCGGCAAGACGATCCGGTGAAATAGACCGGTCATCGCCAAAGATACGCAAGGTATCCGTACCGCCGCCACCGTCAAACGTATCCGTGCCCTCCAAATTGGACAGCAGGCCAGAAAGATCAAAGATCTCATCGCTGTTATTGCCGGTGAAATCATCAACTTGATCGGTAAACTGGAAATCAAATCGCGCACTCAGGCCATCCCCCAGCAGAACAACGGGATCGCCTCTAAAGACGAACATGTCAGCCGTCAGATCCGCAGCAGCCACACCGGTTAGGGTGACAGACGCCCCGCCGGGCAATGTAATCTGTGCGTTGCCGCCATTTTTGGCAATCGTCAGGCTGGCAAAGGTAAGCCCCGAGAAGGCCCGCAGATCAATGCGCTCATAGGCATCGGTTGTGTCAAAATCGGTGATCGTCAGTGTTTCACCAGTCGAAACCACAAAGGCATCCGCCCCCGTGCCGCCGGTGGCGGTATTCGTACCGCCGCCGCCGGACAACAGATCATAGCCTGATCCGCCGGACAGGGTGTCCGCCCCGCTTTCGCCAAACAGCCGGTCATTATCAGCCCCGCCGGACAGGGTATCAGCCCCGCCGCCGCCAAAGACGACATCATCGCCCTGACCGCCAATCAGCGTATCATTACCTTTGCCGCCACTGATTTCATCAAACCCTTCGCGCCCCGCGATGGTGTCGGCCTTATCGCCACCAAGGATGGTATTGGCATCATTCCCGCCGATAACATCGCCGCCGACCACATTCGAGATCGTCACAACCTGACCCGGGACATCAGAGAGGGTCACCTGGCCGGAGCCTTCGACAATCACCTGCGCGGCGTTTGAAACGAGGCTGGTGTTAAGCGCCAGATCATGGCTGCCATGGCGGATTGTAATAACACCGGTGTCAGATGTCGCCGTAATCGCATCAGTCAAAGCCACATCATGCGGCCCGGTCGACTGCGTCAGATCAATGATTTCAATGCCGTTCAGCGCATCCAACCGCGCTTCGCCCAATACCCGCGTTGATCCAAAAGCCCGCAGCACATCGATACCCTGACCACCGTTCAGCGTATCGATAGAGGCATCCAGTTGGGCATCTCCGCCGATGAGATCAAAGACATCCGCAGCATCACTACCGTTCAGCGTATCCGCACCATCGGTCAAACGCAGGACCTGCGGCACAGGGTTCCCTTCAAAAATGAACAGCTCCTCTGTCACATCGCTGCTGCTGACACCGTTCAAGGTCACCACTGTTCCGCTGGGTATCGTGATCTGGGCATTGCCGCCATTTGCGATAATCGTAAAATCGCCAAAGGACACCCCGGCGATCGCCGTTATGTCGATTTGCTCAAACACATCGGTGATGTCAAAGTCTTGGATAATGAGGGTTTCTCCGGGTGTGACGATGAACCGATCGGTATCCGCACCGCCCGATACCGTATTACGACCCGATCCCCCGGTTAGAATGTCGTATCCATCCCCACCACTCAGAGTGTCATTGCCGCGCTTGCCGGACAAAACATCATCGCCGCCGGACCCGCTGAGCGTATCGCCAAGCGCACCCCCGATGATGGTATCATCTTTATTCTGGCCTGTGACCGTCCCGGCAATACTGTCAGAGACCGTCACAACCTGACCGGCAACATCGCGCAGGGTAACAGCGCCAGTCCCTTCGACAATCACATCCGCCGCCGAGGCCACAAGTTCCGTATCCAGCGCCAATGTGCTTGGCCCGTGTTTCACCGTGATGGTGCCTGTATCGGACTGGGCCACCATGGCCGCATCTACCGCGACCCCCAAAGCGCCTGTAGCACCGGTCAAGTCGATGACTTCGATACCGTCCATGCCGGTAATCCGCGAGGGGGCCAATGAACGGTCATCCCCCCAAATCCGCAGCGTATCAGTGCCGGTGCCGCCATCGAATGTGTCGTCTGCCGACAGCTTGGCAAAGCTGCCTTTGACCTCAAAAACCTCATCCGCCGCCGTACCGGTGGCGGAATCTGCGTTCGCGGTGAATTCAAAGAACGGCACCTGACCCAGACCTGCCGCAAGGGCGACAACAGGATCGCCATCAAAAATGAACATTTCAGGGGTGACATCGGCGGCGGTCAGACCGGTTAGCACAACTGTGGAAGTGCCAACGGTCACTAGCGTGTTGCTCGAGGACTCATTGATTGCGAGATCGGCAAAAGTCAGGCCGGCAAAACTCCGTACATCAATACGCTCATAGGCATCGGATGTATTGAAGTCTGTAATGGTTAAAACGCTGTTTCCCGACAGAACAAACGTATCGGATCCATCGCCACCGGTTGCCGTATTCCGACCGCCACCGCTTTCGATCAGGTCATAGCCCGCGCCCCCGGTCAGGGTATCATTGCCGCCGCCACCGCTCAGATGGTCGTTGCCGTCGCCGCCCGAGAGGACATCGGCTGCGCCGTTCCCAATCAAAATATCGTCCCCGGCACCGCCGGTGAAAGTATTCGCGCCGCTCCCGCCAATCAGCGTGTCCCGGTTATCCCCGCCAATCACGGTCGTATCAAATCCGTCCGCAACTGTGACCGTTTGCTGTACGGCGTCGTATAGGGTGACCGTGCCGGACCCAGCCAGCACAACAGACCCTGCCCCGGGGGTGACTTCGCGCAGATCAAGCGACAGAGGATCGCTATCGAACAGAATGCGAATGCTTTGCGTGTCGGATTGCTGCAGAGCCGCATCATTAAAAGAAAGCAGAACGCTGCTGGAGGCGGTGACATCGAATTGCTCGATCCCGCTCAGACCCGCCAGTTTCAGATAACTTACAGAGAGCGCGCTTGTGCGCAGGAATTCCAGCGTGTCGGTGCCAGTGCCGCCATCAATAATATCTGCACCGCTGAGATTGCTATTACTACTTGGGACGATGACTTCTTCATTAGCACCTGTGCCCGTAATATTATCATTGCCCGCTGTAAGCGTTCCAATCGTCGCCATCATGTTCCCCAACACTGTTGTTTTCTTCAAAGTTAAAATTCAGATGTTTGCATTTCAATCGCCTGATTTTTGAATTGGATCGAAGGTTAGCACAATGTTTATTTTGGAAACCTTAAAAAGTTTCCTGCTTTAATTACTTTATGGATACGCAATAGGCACCCGGGGACGTATGGCCTGATTTCAGGGGGCCCCTGTTGAAGTATCGCTACGGACCGGATCAAAGCGTGGTAGAAGCAAAATGACCTCTTTTGCCCTTCCACAGGGGGTGATTTAAACAGGATTAAAGCGGAATCACACCGATAGGTTGCGCCGTGATGATAACCGGTACATTCGTGTGCGGTCGCTAATATCCCCGTAAGGGGTTGTGTAAATTTAAGGAATAAAAATGGGTTCGTTTCAAACCAATATCCTCGTCACAGGTGTCGCTCGCAGTGGAACAACGGCTCTGGCAGAGCTTTTGAACAGCCACGCGGACATTTGCTTGGGGATCGAGCGGTTCAAGTTTCAGTTCCTCATCCAAAACAACTTTTCTGCCACGCTTTTTGAAAAGGACCGTTTTTTCGATTTTCGCGCCGAAGACACGAACCTGGACCCGGCCCTGCGGCCGCATTGGCAGCCGGTCTATGACGGGATTAGGGAAAAGTGGGACACGGCCAAAATCATCGGGGATAAAGTACCGGATTTGACGCCAATCCTGAAAGATTTTGCGGCAGAGAACCCCGATTTCAAATATATCTTCATATTGCGAAACCTGAAGGATGTCGGCCTCTCCTGGCAATCGCGCGCCAACAGAACCCGGGATAAATGGCCTTCGGGTAAAGGCTTTGTCGAAGCCTGCAAGGAATGGTCCGAACAGATGATCCAGCTTAAGGCGCTGTCTCAGGACGCATCTTTTCGCAAAAAGGTGCTGTTGATCGACTATGATCGCATGTTCCAGCCCGAAACCCAAACCCTACAGGCGATCCTGAATTTTCTGGAGCTCGAAACCTGCCCGCCCTTTGAGGAAGTCTACGAAAGCCACGTTGCTTTTGCAGCGCAAAAACAGA
The DNA here is from genome assembly GCA_947498155.1 of uncultured Pseudoruegeria sp. Classification (GTDB taxonomy): domain Bacteria; phylum Pseudomonadota; class Alphaproteobacteria; order Rhodobacterales; family Rhodobacteraceae; genus Pseudoruegeria. Next base: position 51,725 of record CANMJD010000009.1, on the reverse strand, counting down.
AGCGCAAGGTTCCGGCCAAATATGCTGCGGCCTATAAAAGCGTTGATATGTCCACCGCCCGCGATCTACGCCAGCAGTCCCGCCGGCAAGTCGAAGCGCTGGTGAATGGCACCGCCTGACGGCAGGTGCCATATCGTCCTTATCCATAGACCCTAACGGGGTTTTTTAACGACATTTGCAACCTTGCGGACCGGCGCGGTAACTTTCCAGGATGTGCTTTCAACAAGCTCTTCCTGCTGTTTGCGCAGGGCTTCTATCTCTGTCATCAACTCGCTCTTCTGGGCCAATAGGTTGTCGCGCTCCACCGTCAGAGTCTCGACGATCTCAAGCTGGCTCTGGCGCTCTTCGGCCATAATTTTGATCCGGTTGCGGCGGTGGTTCAGCTCTGCGGTTTGGGCCTTGATACGCTCGGCCTTTGCCTCATTGGCTTTCTGCACGGTCTTTAATTCACGGGCGAGCTTGCGGGCGGCGGCGGCGGCCTCTTTTTCGACTTTAACCCGTAAAGCTTCCAGCGCTTTGGTCTCTTGGGCCGTATCGGCTTTAGGCACAGCGGCGCCTGTCGCGGCCAGTTCCTTTTCGGCCTTTTTCAACGCTGCCCGCAGGGCGATGGTTTCATCCGCCTGTGCTTCAGCCGCATGGGACAGGGTCAGAAAATCCTCTTTGGAAATCCCGCTGTGCACCGGTGCCACCGTCGATGCCTTGGCCTTTTCCTCCAGCGCCTCCAGTTGCACCGTCAGCGCTGCGAGATCAACGGTATGGCGTTTGTTCAGATCGGCCAGAGCCGCGGCATGGGCCTCTTCCAGACCGGACAGCCGATTTTTCAGCGCCGACTCTTCTTGTTGCAACGCGGTCAGACGCTGGGTCTGGGCCTGCAGCGTTGCTTCTGCTGTGGCCCGGTGCGCATCCACCTCCTGAAGGCCGGCCTTCAAAGTGCTGACTTCTTGCTTGAGGGTCTCATTTTCCGAGACCTGCAACTGCGCCTCCAAGGTGTCGACCCGGTCATCCAGCGTTTTGGCCCGCCATTCGGTGACATGTTGGGAGCCAAGCCGGCTAAAGAGCCGTTGGGCCTGAAAATGAGCAGGCCCCTCTTCGATGAGCGTTACCATCCGCGGCGACGCGGGTTTGCCGCGGAACAGCACGGCCAGCCCGTCATGATGTTCAAACCGGAAATGCTCACATTCCGAACGCAGGGCCGCAAAGGCTTCAGAGCCCGATGTGATCAGGTTTTGTGTATCCGGCAGCAGGACAACGCCATCGGCAGACATACGGGGCAGCCAGTTGTTCAGGACCGACTCCACCGTGTCTTCGGTGACCGGCGCGTCCACAATCAGAAGATCAATGCTTTCGGGTTCGAACAAAGCCCCGGCCGCCACCTCATCAAGGGGGGTGAGCACCGAGAATTCTTCATATTGGAGGGTGTTGTAATCTGTGGTTTTCGTGGGAATCTCAGCCCCGAACCCCTGACAGAATGTCGGGAGCTCCATTCTTTCGATCGCCTGACAGAGGGCAAAATGCGCCACCCCGTCCCCGACGTTCAAGGTCACGGCCCGATTGGGTCGGGCCTCACCGATCAGCCAGAATAGAAAAGGCAAATGGCCCAGCAATGCCGAGGACCCCAGGTATTTGGTGCGCCAAAAAATCTCGGAGCTGGGCACCGGCAGCAGCATCTCCGAAGAAGAGCTGGAAACATTCGTGCCCGTATTGCGGCTTCGAGGGGTAGTCTTGCGGGTCATGCCTTAATCCTGTTGTAATCGCCATCAAGCGAGATGAAAATAAATTGGCCACCAGACGCCTGCTCCGAATGGGTGGGCTCCACTGCCCTACCCCGTTGTAAGAGACTCTGATGGCATATCAAAATGTCAATTTTCCAGTTATGCGTTCGCAACATCTGCCATAGCGAAGCGAAAGTAGTATATCGCGTCTTTTGTTTCATCCATCAATGCTTTTAGCGGCTGCTGCCTAAATTTATGGCGCACCACCCCCTATAAAACCACATTTTTTGCAGCTCTCCGGCTTTGACTATAGCGGGTCCGGGGGGCAGCGTATTGAAGGTTCAGCGGAATAAAGGCAGAGTGGGTCGCAAAATGACCTGTCAGGCTATATGGAACGTCTTTTATTATGGCTACATACGCATAAGTACCAAGCGGCATTTGTTTGTTATGTATCCGCCGCTGTCAGCAGTATGGAGGCGGGTTGCATTGCCATCATAATTAGGCTGGATATAGCACTAACGCATAGGACCGTATGCGGGCCGTGACGGTCAAGATTGTATAAGGACGAAAATTATTATGATTTCAGCAGATTCCGCTTTGAAAACGAGCCGGGAGAATCCCCATGACCGCTGGAACGGCGGGACGGATGATGCCGCGGCCCGAATTGCGGCACGTGTTGTTGTCCCCAGTGCCCGCCAGACTTTCAAGGCTGAACCACACCACACGTTTTTTGCCATCGGATCCTGCTTTGCCCGCAACGTCGAGGAACGTCTTGAACAGGCAGGTGCCACTGTCACCAGCCGCAATATCCAGATGCGCAACCTTGGCAGCACCTCGGCGCGCGAAGGCGGGGTCTTCAACAAATACACCCCGGTTTCCATCCTGCAGGAACTGAAGTGGGCCGCGGGCGTAGAGGAATACCCCAGAGAAGCCCTGCTGCCGGTCACAAAGGACATCCACTACGATCCCTATTTGTCCGGCAAAGCTGGAAATAGCACCGTAGAAGAACTGCTGGCTCGCCGGGAAGAGATCAAACGTTATTTTCAGCAGGCCTTCGAAGCTGATGTGGTCATTCTCACTCTTGGGTTGGTAGAGAACTGGATCGATAAAGACACCGGTCTCAGCCTGAACGAGGCCCCCGCTCCCAAGGTGCTGGCCCGCAATAAGGAACGGTTTGCCTTTGAAACCCTGAGCCTTGAGCAATGCGAGCAAGCGCTGGCCGAAATTGCCGACATTCTCCATGCCCACGGCAAAGCCGGACAGAAAGTCATTCTGACGGTCTCGCCTGTTCCGCTGGGGCGCACCTTTAGTGATGAAGATATTATCGTTGCCAATTCCACCTCGAAAACCACCCTGCGTGTGGCGGCCAAACGCTTTGTCGAACAGCACGACGGCATCGACTACTTCCCCAGCTACGAAGCGGTGACCCTGTCCGATCCCGCCCTGTGCTGGCAAGCCGATCGCCGCCATGTCAGCGATGTGATCGTTGGGTATGTGATCCAGACGTTTCTGGAACGCTATGGCGTTTCCCAAGCCAGTGAACCCGATCTGGAATCCGCTTTGGCGGCGCTGGAGACCGACGAATCCTTCCAGCGCTGGCAAGCCGATAACGACAGCCAGAACGATTTGCTGGCGCGGCTCAACCAGGAAGTCAACAAATACAAAAACATGAGCATCCGCCTGCAATCCGAACTCCGCGCCGCCCGCGCAGCGCTGGAAACCGATACGGACGAGGACGGGGATGTCGATGTCAAACGTATGGTGGAAAGCCCCTCGTTTAAAAAGTGGCAAGCCACCGCCCCGGATGACCATGCCCTCATGGCACGGATGTTCCGGGAAATTAACAAATACAAAGGCATGGTTCTTAAAATGCAGGACCAAAATCAGAAAAATAAACGCGTCGAAGGGGAAGATTAGTCCCACATTGCCGCGTTAAGCACAGGCTATCTTCCGTTTCAACATAGAGTGCTCAGACCATGACCCTGTTCCCCAACCGGCGTAAATTCTCTGTATCCGAAGCAGAGCGTTCTATCACATTGGGTGATGGCATGCATTTAACGTACCAGAAACCTGCGGCACGGGAGCAACTGGCCGTTCACACGCAGGAAGAGGCGGGCGTAAATTGCCTGTCCCTGAGCAATCAGACAACAAACGACTGGGTCCGCCTCTGCGTTAAAAATCAGCAATCGGGTAATGTGCTGGGCGTACGGATACTCCTTCGTGCGGCTGAAAACACAAACCCCGGCCCTCTGCCAATACGGACGGTTTTATCGCTTTATGATGAAAGCACCGGCGTCCGCACCAAGCTCGCCACATCAAAAAACCACCAAAAGATCGACAGCAACGGGTGGTATGTCTTGTCCGGCCTGTTCCTATGCCACCGGATCAGTACAAAAAAACGCTTCGACATCATGCTGGACCTTCCCGAAGAGAGCACCATCGTGCTGGGGGCAGTCGAAACATATTGGCACACCGCAACAGTTTCAGAAGATATGGCAGAACAGTTGCGAGAGGACAAAGCCCGTGCGCTATCGGCCTTTGACATGCGCAAAAGCCGACAGCAGGACCTGAGTCACCTTGCCAGCACGGCACCGGTTTTTCTGAAAGACCTGCATTTCACCGATCATGCTGCTCTCGGATTTGTCATTTCCAACCCGCAAATAGAGCACCTGACGGTGACGGCCGGGGGACATCGCCACTCCTGCCCCCTCACTCGGACCGCCGAAATTACCCCCGGAGTCCTTCTGGCCTGTGGCTTTAGCGTTCCGTTCAAGAATGATCCGGCGGGGGACAATCAAAAGATTATCTGCGAAGCACCCGACGCGACGTTTGAACCCATACTGGAAGCGGCGCGACCGCCAGCCCCCCCCCAAACTTTGTTTTTCTGGCCGGACGAAACCAGAACCAGCCCCTACCAGCGCCTGCTATATGGCGATTTGGAACAAACGCAGGCACGGGCCGGCAATCTGGCGACGGCAATTAAATGGCTACAGACCGAAGGGCGCGGCGGACAGACGATCCTGCACCTGCACTGGTTGCACTTTGTCATGGCCAACGCCACCACCGCAGAAGAGGCCGACGCGCGCCGGCAGGCGTTTGTGCAGCAACTGGCGTTTTTCACCCGCCTTGGTGGCATTCTGGTCTGGACCATCCACAACACCGTTTCCGATGGTGCAAAATTTCCGGAAACAGAACGCCAGCTGGGACAGGATGTCGCCGATCTGGCGACCAAAATCCACGTCTATTCACCCCGGCTTCTGCCAATCCTGGCAGCGTCTGTTACGCTCCCGCCCGCCAAGCTCATCCTGCAGCCCCACCCCAGCTTTATCGGGGTCTACCCCAATTATGTGCCACGTCAGGCTGCCAGAACCCGGCTCGAACTGCCGCAGGATGCGACGGTGCTCCTGTTTCAGGGGCAAATTCGTTCCTACCAAGACGTTGACCCCCTGATCCAGGCCTTTCATGCCCTGCAGAAAGATCATCCCGAGGCCTACCTGTTGATTGCCGGAAAGCCCGCTGGAGACATCGCCCCCGGCGCCCTGTCCCGGAGATATAGCCATATCCCACAGCTTCGGATTGTAGAGGACCATCTGCCCGAGCAAAGCCTGCAATGGTATTACAATGCCTGCGACTGGGTGGTGCTGCCCCCGACCCGGACCCTTACGCCCGGCGCGCTGCTCTGTGCCCTGTCCTTTGCCCGTCCGGCCATCGCCCCCGCCATCGGCATGATCCCGGATTATCTGCACGATGGTGTCACCGGTATCCTCTACGAAGATCAAGCGCCCGAAGCCCTCGGGCTGGCACTCTCCCGCGCCCTCACCACCGCGCCACACGCACGGCAGGCGATGGAGCGCGCCGCCGTTGAAACAGTCGAACCGCTGACGACATGGGCGGCGGCGGGCAAGACACTGGAAAAAGGCTGGCAAGACGCAATGCAGATGACACAGGTACAGATTTCTTTTGCCGATAAAGCACGCACCTGCCAGCTATTGGGGGCGGATTTCCCCCCGACGGCACCAGCCCGCACCGCCATCTTTATTCTCAATTACGATACCGTTCAGGATGCGCAACGACTGATCGAGAGCCTGCGTGCCCAGGACAATCAGGATTTCGATATCTACGTGATCGACAATGCCTCGCCGAATATGTGGCTCAACACGCTGGAAACCGCTTTTCCTGATGTCTGCATCCTGCGCCTGCCCGAGAATTTCGGATATGCGGCCGGGAATAATGCGGGCATGTATCTGGTCCGTGAGCTGCCCTATCAGTTCTACTGGATTCTCAATCCTGACATGGTGGTGTCACCGCAGGCGCTGGACCAACATATCACCGCCGCCGACACCTATCAGGACATCGCCCTCTTTGGACCGGCCATCGCCAAAGGCGAAGAGTCCGATGTTATCGCGTCTGCCGGGAGCTATGTCTCATTTGTCGACGGGGTTTCCACCGGGCATATGTATCCCGGAGAGACCTTCGATGTCCTCCCCGAAACGCCCTATACCGTTGATTTCGTTACCGGTGCGTCCGTCTTTTTGCGCAGTGCCGTCCTGAAAGACATCGGCTACATGCCCGAAGATTACTTCCTCTATTTCGAGGAAACCCATTGGTTTTTAAACGCCAAGGGCAAAGGCTTTGCCTGTATGGTTGTGCCGGACATCCGTCTGGCCCATCACAAACGCTCGAGCGCCGACGGGCTGCCGGCCAAATATTATTTTTACTACTACATCCGGAACTATCTTCTGTTCTATGCGCGCATGACCGGCAAAGCCCCGGAGCAAGCCGCGCCAAAACTCCGCAACAGTTTCATCGCCAACTGGTTGAAGAACGTGAAAAACCGCGCCCCTGCGCTGGTGCCGCTCTACACAGAGATCAGCGAACGTGCGATACAAGACGGGCTGGCAGGGTTGTCCGGTAAATTCGATTTGCTCTCGCTTGAGATCGACAAAGAGGACCTGGACGCCACGCCTTCAGAGCCAGCTCCGAGAGCTGATATCACCATTTCAGACAGCGGGTTTATTGGCGGCACCATCACAAGCGATGCCGCCCTGCAAAAAGCTGTTCTTCATGTCTTTGTTGATAACAACATGGTGGCCCGCAGTCTGTGTCAGTCCTTATCTTCAGACGACACACAGCAGACATGGGAATGTGCCGTAGAGATACCCCCTGCGTATCGCCTCGGAAAAGCAAGCTATATCGAACTGCGCTTTAACGGCCAGCCTCTGCCGCTGGAACAGCCTTTGGTGTTCCTGCCCCGACCAGAACCACGACTCTGCGGGCAAATCAACGGGCTGAAGGACGGCCTTTGCCATGGGCGCGCCTGGGATCAAAACGCCCTCGATCTGCCTCAAAACATCGAAATCCTGCACGGTGGAAAGGTCATTGCCAGAGGGCAAACCGGCCATTTCCCCGCTGACATCCCCAAAGGGATAAGCCGGACAGCCCCGGGGGCCTTTGCCCTCCGGTTGCCCAAAATTTTTGCGAACGGGCAAGAGCACCGGCTTGGCCTGCGCCTTGCGCAGACAGATACGCTTCTGGCGCAAAAGGATGTGACCGACAGCGACACAAAAGACGCGCCGCCCATGATACCGGCGGACGCCGCCCTGCGCAGGCTTTACTTCGAACGGCAGCTCTGGCTGTCCCAGTCGACATGGGAAGACCTGTCTATTGGCCAATTCGAAAGCTATACGCGGCACGCCCTTGCGGCGCGCTACACATCGCATCCGCCGAAAACCACCGTCAGCATCATTCTGCCTGTTGTCACGGATATTACTGCGCTGAACGCCGCGATAAAATCCGTTCAGGCCCAGAGCTTTACGGATTGGGAGCTTTTGATTGTCGAGGGGGCCCACCCTGACTGCACATCGGACGGGATCGCGCGCTGTATTTCGGACGCCGACGACAGCCGGATCCGACGGGTGCCAGCGGCCCGCCAATCCGGTCTGGCCGCAGCCCGTAATGCCGCGCTCGACGTCGCGACCGGAGAGATCATTGCCTATTTCGACAGCCCCAATATCTGGAATCCGGAATTCTTGCGCATCATGACCGGTGTCTTGACCACCAAGTCTGATCTCTATGACGCCGCCTATTGCGCACAAGCCGTGTCACAAAGTCTCCAGAGTGATGAAGGCCCCCAAGAGGAGCAGCTCGCCGTCCGGATGGGTCCGTTCAACCGGGCCTTGCTCGAAAACCGCAATTACATTGATCTGGGCTGTTTCCTACACCACCGCAGCCTTTTTCAGCGGCTCGGTGGGTTCGATACGACACTGGAACAGTGCGCCGATTGGGAATTCATTCTGCGGTATACACATCACGCAGCCCCGCATTTTGTACCGGCCCTGCTCAGCAGTTGCGACATCGATTCAGCTTCCAACCTCTCTCCTGCGACGGCCCCGTCAGCCCTGTATCAGCGGCGGCTCGACCGGCGGATCAGGGCTCAATCCCGACAGATCACCCGTGACGCCCCCCTGCGCCCCGTTGACGTCGTTGTCCTGAGTGCCGATCCGGTTTCGGTAACGCCACAGGTCATCGCCCGCCTGCAGGATATCAAGGATAGCCTGCCAGCAGAGACCGATGCGCGGATCCTGTTCTATCCAATCCTGCCCACCATCGGCCTTTCTTTGCCCGATGACATCCTGTGTCCCGCCGAAACCCTTGCACCGGGGGGCGCGCAAGTGATGCACGCCCTTGGCGCACGGCGAACCGGGGCAGATATGGTGTTCCTCGATCTTCTCGCCCAACCCCAACCCGGTTGGCTCACGGCCTTTAATCTTGCGCTGGACAGCTGCCCGCAAGGCGGCGCTTTTGTTAGCCGTCACCTATGTGCCGGAACAGACGTCACATCCCTGCAGGACACCCAGCCCTTTGCCACGCAAACACGAGATATCTGCCGCACGCTGGATGCACAAAACGCGACGGCCCTCATTGATCCGGATCTGGCACCCCGGGAAAATCTTCTGGAACTGTCGGAGGCCGGTTTCTTTTGTTGGTACGGTCGGGGGGACATGCTGCAAGAACTGGACGGCCTGCAGTTGCAGGACGACAGCTTGGAAGCGGTATTCCAGCATATCACCACCTATCTGCGCATCGGGCTGCGCCAAAAGCTGGTCTATTGCGCAAAGGTCGAGCTGCGCGCGATCGCGCTCTCTTAGGGCTGCTATCCAAGCGGGCAGCCCGCGCAATCTGAGGCATAAGACGCAAACCCAACCTTGATCGAAGAACGGGCGCAATGCCCATGTTTCAAGCAAACACCCCCAGACCAGAAAGCCGACAGATCGCTTCCCCTCTACCGCGACCTTAAGGATTGATCACACGGTAAAAATAGCGCTATAGAAACAGTGTTCGAAACACCCATTCACATTTCCATATAATTACAGATTTGTAGTCTCCTGCCCTATGAAAAATTTCAATGTAACAACCTCCACAACACCAATCATCGAACGGCCGCGAAATGCCTGGACGCGGGCCATTGAAGCGCTTGCTCTCGGCGAGGCAGGGGATGCTTATTCAGCCGAACGCGTTCTGGACACCATCAAGTATAATCCGGATCTCTCCGAAGAGGCATTTGATGTCTATAAACGGGTTTTGGAGTCGACAAAACAAACCATCGACGACGCGCCGCTTTTCAACCTGCCGGTGGATTATCTCAGCCATCAGGACAGCCGGTTGCGCAAACCCTTCCGGCGCATAAGGCCAACATCGAAATTCCCGAATCCCTATCCCTTTGGGCTCGCGATGCCCGGTCTGATCGGGTCGCGGAATGATTTTGGCTATCTGCGGGACGCCGCCACGGTCCTGGCCGAGGACATCAAACACCGTGTCAAACATGTGCATGTGGTGCTGACACCGACCAAACAAACCAATATTGCCGAAATCCTTCAGTCCCTGTCAGACCAGAGCTTTGAGGGCACCGTGACGGTGGATATTTTCGCCACCGGCACCGAAGCGCCCGCCGACTTGCCTAAAAATGTGACGGTTCAGATGATTGATGCCACTGTGACCGCCGCGCGCGGGATGCAAAGGCTGGCGGAAATCTCTGAAAAATGCGATTTGCTGCTGTTTTTGACAGGGCGGGTTGCGCTGGACCGGAATGTTCTGGATCGGGCTGCTTTTCTGGCGCGGATTTCAGACAATATCCTGCAGCCGCTGGTGCCTTTGAACCCCAACCAGCCGCTGGACACGCCCTTCTCGCGCGGCAAGAATAAAAAACTCTTCCAGTCGCGCTACCCTTTCCGGGATATACAGGGTCTTAATCTGGCCATAACACCGGCCCAACTGAACCGGCTCGGCGCCTTGAATCCGCGCCTTGAGTCCAGTTTCTTTGCCGCCATGGAGCTGGCCTTCCGTGTGTTCAAAGAAGGCGGGTATTTTGCCCCGCTGCGGGTTCCGGCGCTGGAGCATTTCAACGATAGCAAAGCCCATCCTGACGATCAGGATACCTATTTCAATCTCTGCCCGAACCACTGGGACCGCAAAGAAAACAAGCGGTTCGAAATCCCGCGGGTGTCGGTTTACATTCCGGCCTACAACCCGGCCAAATACATCCGCAAGGCGATTGACAGCGTGCTGGAACAGGACGTCGAAGATCTGGAGATCTGTATCGGCGATGACGGGTCTATCGACGGCACCCCCGAACTGCTCGAGAAGCACTATGGCAGCAATGACAAGGTGCGCTGGGTTTCAAACCCCAATGGCGGCATCGGGTTTGCCTCCAATCAGGCGATCCGGATGGCACGGGGACTTTATATCGGACAATTGGACAGCGATGACTGCCTTAAGCCCGGGGCGGTGCGTCACCTGATGGAGTATCTGGACGATCATCCGGAAACTGCTTGCGTCTATGCAAGCTGTGAACGGATCGACGCGGCCGGAGACTATGTCAAAGACGAATACGCTTGGCCGACCTTCTCGCGCGAGAAAATGATGATCACCTCCATCGCGCACCATTTCCGGATGTTCCGCAAATCCGCCTGGGAACGGACAACGCATTTCCGCGAAGACATCGTAAATGCGGTTGATTACGATATTTTCCTCAAGCTCTGTGAAACCGGTGAGTTCCACCACATCGAGGAAACCTATTATCAGCGGCGCTGGCATGGCGAAAACACATCCAATGTGAACGAAGGCTTCCAGACCACCAATGGCCATAGAGTACAGCGCGAAACCTTGAAGCGGCTGGATCTGGACCGGTTCTGGGACATCGACATTCCAAATCCAAAGGAACCACGGCGCGTTTCTTATAAACGTCGGGAAGGGCGTCAGATCACCTTGTTCTGGCCAGATTATTCAAAGGCGAACCCCTATCAGTATGCGCTGTATGGAAAAGCCTCTGAAAACACGGAAATCGTCTCCGGCCCGATTGAATCAGCCCTGCGCCTGATCGAAACCGGCCATGAGCCGCGCAGCATCACATTCCACCTGCATTGGTTGAACTTCCTGTTGCGGGATGCCACCGATCTGGAAGATGCCCGCGCCAAAATGACGGTCTTTCTGGAGAAGGTCGAGAAATTCGTCTGGAAGGGCGGCCGTATGGTCTGGACCATCCATAACACTGTGTCCCATGACACGCCCTATACCGACATCGAGATCGAAATGTCGGAACGCCTGGCCAAAGCCGCCCATGCCCTGCATTTCCACTCGGAAACATCCGTGGACGAAGTGGCTGAGGCCTTTAAATTCCCCAAGGAAAAAGTCGTTATTTCCCGGCATGGGAACTATCTGAATGCCTATCCGGATTATATCAGCCGTGAGGACGCGCGGATGCATCTGGGTATTGATCAAGATGACGAGGTCATTCTGTTTTCCGGTCAGGTGCGCCCCTATAAAGGGGTGGAAACACTGGTTTCCGTCTTCCGTCGCTTGCTGAAAGAACGCCCCAAGGCCCGTTTGTTGATCGTTGGCGAAATCCGGTTCGACCTTTTAGCCGCTATTTCTCCTGCTCTAAGCCCGGCCGAACAAGAACGCATTACCACTACCGACCGCTTTGTCGATGACAATGAGATGCAGCTCTTTTTCCGCGCCGCCGATATGGCCGTCTACCCGTATCAAAAAATCCTGACCTCAGGCTCGCTGCTTCTGGCGCTAAGCTTCGGCGTGCCCAGCATCATCCCCGAGGTGGGGATGACCCGCGAAACCCTGCAGGGCCGGGATGCGGGGATCATCTATGACGGAAACGGCGGCGAACCCGCCCTTGAGGCCGCCCTGCGCGAGATGCTGAGCCGTCTGGACAAGGGAACGCTGGATGAGATGCGCCGCAACGCTCTTCAGGTTGCCACGGAGAACGACTGGCCCGACTTTGGCCCACTCCTGAACTGGGACGCGACTTAAGTCACAAGATCCGGATCACCAACACCGCCACTGCAGCCCGATGTCGACAGGCGTCAGGTTGCAGCGGCGTTGGCCTGAATATCCGCCAGCGGCACGGTCGCAATCGCGGGCACGTCAAAAGGCTGGATCTCGGGGGGAAACGGATAATAGGCCCGCTCCGGGGTCAAGGATACCGCATGCCATGCCTGCCAGGCGTCGCGATAGGTTTTCCGTCCGGGGGTAACCCCATAGGCCGGATGTATCCCGAACAGCGGATTATTGGTCAGGCTGCCCTCCAGATCCAATGAAATATTTGCCAGAACCGACAGTTTGGCAGGGGCGCGCCCCAATAGATATCTGGCCCGGCTGATCAATTCCGTATCCGCGCCAAAACGGGCACAATGCCAGGATCCAAGTCTGTTTTGCAGGAAATCCCGCGCAAATAACGTCGCACAGGGACAGTGTTGCTGCACCCCGTCCGGACTGGCCGGACCGATCTGCCGCAACTGTGGAAATTGTCCCTCCGGGGTCATCCGGATCATCTGAACCGAACTGACGCAGGCGGTGTCCAGATCCCGCGCTGCCGCCACATGTTGCTCGATCCGCAGCGGGTGGGCCCATTCATCAGCATCATGGCCGGTCACAAACTGCCCCTTCGCCTGCAGGAGTGCACGGTTTTTAGAGGCATAGGGTCCGACATTGCAGATATTGCGCAAAAGCGTAATACGCGCATCCTGACGGGCCAATCTCTGCAAAATATCAAATGTACCATCCGTACTAACATCATCCACAATCAAAAGCTCTATGGCGCGCCAGGACTGTGCCAAAATCGATTTGACCGCGGTCTCCACTGTCTCCTTTGCATTCCAGACCGGCATCAACACCGAGACCAAGGGCCCCTCGACAACCGCGGGGGCAATGCCCGCCCCCCTCAACCGGCTGAACCGCGACACCGGCCCGGCGCCGGTCGTCGGCAACATCTCGACCACAGGAAAACCCGCCCCGCGTAGATAGCGGTTGAAACTGTCTTCCCAAAGACCGCTTTCTGCATCGCTCTCTGCCAGAATGCTGGCCCGCAAAAGATCAACCGTATGGGTTAGGGTCTCGGGCAGGCACTCTTCGGCCAATGCCAGCGCCTGCGTTTTGGCACCCCGCGCCGCAAGACCGGCAGCGGCCCACAAGACCCGACGGTAATCCGCTGGCGGGGGCGGCACCGCCCGACGCTGCGATTTAAGATAATGTAGCAAGGGATTGCCCCCTGCGCGCTCCAGTTTCGGATGTGTGTCCAGATAAAAGCCGCTGCTAAAATGCGGCCCCGGATCATAACGCGCCGCCGCCCCGGATTGCAGGTAATGCGCTTCGGGTTCTACGCCGTCGGGCAGATCGATATCATAGGTTGCCAGATACCAATCCGGATCAAACAGCTCCGATGTCTTCAGCAGGGCAATTTCCGGCGTGCGCGCATCATCCATTCTCGGGGTACCGACCCTTTATCCAAATAAAAACAATATTGTTTGCCCTGTTTAGCGCTTTTGTCCCGCCACGCAAAGCAAGGCCTGCCCGAGGGGCTATGCCCCGAAAGCGACAGAAAATAAAAACACCTTTCAAGGGATCGTATTGTGCTGTCACCACAGAGCAGGAGTTGATAGAAAACCGCAAAGCGACCCGATATTTTAACCACGAAAATACATTTCAGAAAGGTGCCGTCCATGCAGCCGAAATTTGGGACAAGTGGCCTTCGCGGTCTTGTAACCGACCTCACCGATGCCTTGGTTTCAGACTATGTGAACGCCTTTATCGCGGCCTGTGATACGGGCGGCCAGATCTTTGTCGGATGGGACCTGCGCGATTCTTCTCCGCGTATTGCCGAGGCGGTTATTTCGGCGGTACGGGCTGCGGGCGTTGATGTCGTGGTCTGCAAAGATGTCCCCACCCCGGCGCTGGCGCTGGCCTCACTGCAGGCTAAAAGCGCCGCCATTATGGTCACCGGCAGCCATATTCCGGCAGACCGCAACGGGTTGAAATTCTACATCCCTACCGGCGAAATCGGCAAAGAGGACGAGGCCCGCATCCTGAAAAACCTGGGGCAACAACCCGTCGCCGCACAGACCCTAGGGGCCGTGGAATATGCCCCTGACTGCCTTACCGATTTCTGCGACCGCTATCTGGGGGCCTTTGGCGCCACCGCCCTGAAAGGCCTGCGGATCGGCATTTATGAGCATAGTTCCGTCGCCCGCGACGTTCTTGGCGCGATCATCTCGGCACTCGGGGCCGAAACGCTGCCGCTGGCCCGCTCCGAAACGTTTATTCCGGTCGATACAGAAGCTTTGGATCCGGTGATGCAGGCCCAGCTAAAAGACTGGGTTCAGACCCATGCGCTGGATGCGATCGTCTCGACAGACGGGGACGGCGACCGCCCGATGGTTGTCGATGAAAACGGCGCTATTGTTTTGGGCGACGTGTTGGGGCCGATCACCGCCGCCGGTCTGCACGCCGCCCATATCTGCACGCCGGTCTCCTCCAACAGTCTGGTGGATCATATGGCGCAGTTCCAAAAGATCGACCGCACCCGCATCGGTTCACCCTTTGTCATCGCGGCCATGGAACAGACCCTGCGTGATACGCCATCGGCTGCCGTGGTCGGCTATGAGGCCAACGGCGGTTTCCTTTTAGGCTTTGACGCCACAGGCGCCGCCGGTGTGTTGTCCCCGCTGATGACCCGCGACAGTGTCTTGCCGATCGTTGCCCCGCTGGTCGAAGCCAACAAACGCCAGATCAGCCTCTCTGCTTTGGCAGCGGCCCTGCCCGCGCGGTTTACAGCGGCGGACCGGTTAACCGAGGTCAACACCCAAGCCGCCGCCACCCTGCTGTCCGAACTGACCGAGAATGCCGCTTCCCGTCACCAGTTTTTTGACGCCCTGCAACCCGAGACTGATATTGATACAACAGATGGCTTGCGGATCTCGTTTGAGAGCGGCGATGTCGTCCATCTGCGCCCCTCGGGCAATGCGCCGGAATTCCGCTGCTATGCCGAAAGCAACACGACAGAAAACGCCCTATTATTGGTCAAAACCTATCTGAACCGGATTCAAAAACGCCTGCAGACCTAGCAGGTCAGTCGTTTCTACAAAGCTGTGCCCCCTGTTTTCATTCGCTTTATTGCCTCTCAACAAAGACAACGGCATAGTGATCCAGAAGAACAATTTTTACTCCTAGGGTGACTGTTAAAACCGAAATCTTAGGACGTGCTTATTTCGAAAGGCAAACCGCGGCGGTCATTTCTCACAAATACAAATTTATCTATATTCTCAATCCAAGAACGGCCAGTACAGCAACAGCCCACGCGCTTCGGAACGAAGGCGAAGGCACAATGTACCCGAAAACCCGGTTGTAAACGATGCTGGTAAAATCCTGGCCCCCAGCAAACACACATCGATCAGACAATTGCAGCAGCATAATATCGTTGATGAAGAAACCCTGAAAAGCTATTTCAAATTCGTCACGGTCCGCAATCCATATGATTCAGTTGTGTCCGCTTGGGCCAAAAAGACGAATGACTACATCGCCCGTTTGGACAACCCTAAATCCTGGATCCACAAAAAACCGGGGTACGCTGACTCCATCCGCCAAGCGGTTGGAAAATCCTTTTCTGAATGGGTTGCCGATACCTATCCTGAAAAAATTGCCAACGGAGAAGTCGGGTCGATCAACCGGAAATACGTAAAAGGCACAGACAGCCAGATGCGCTACGAAAACCTGCAAGAGGATTTTGAAGCGATCAAAGCCAAAGTCGGGCTTCCGAGTGATCTTTATATTCCACAGATCAACATCACAGCCGGACGGGACGGGGAAAAAGATTACCATAAATTCTATGATGATCGAAGCCGTGAACTGGTAGCTGAATACTTCAAACAGGAAATCGAACTCCTCGGATATGAATTCTGATCGCCCCACAAGATAGTTGATCCGCCGTGCCCCTCAGGGGCCGGCGGGCTGTCACGTGCTCACTTCTTCCTCGTAATACCGGATGGCATCCTCGATTTCGTCAAAATAGTGCAAGATACCGTCTTCCAGCACCGCACCCGCCTGACACATCCGGCGCAACATGCCCATGGAATGCCCGACAACAACGGCACCTGCGTCTTTCATACGTTCCTGAAACACTTCTTCGCTGCGCCTTTTAAAAGAGCGATCCCCAACCGATGTCACCTCATCCACCAGATAGGTATCAAACCTGATGCCCATCGAGGTGCCAAAAGCCAACCGCGAACGCATACCGGCCGAATAGCTGCGAAACGGTTGATAGAAATGTTTGCCTAAATTGGCAAAATCTTCCACAAAATCAAGGAATTGATCCGAATCTACCCCATACACACGGGCCAGAAAGCGGGTATTCTGGGCGCCGGTCAATTCCGGATGAAAGCTGCCGGCAAACCCGACAGGCCAGGAAATATCGCCATCCGAATAAATCGCCCCGTCATCGGGCTTCATGGTGCCCGCAATCATCCGCAACAGGCTGCTTTTCCCCGCCCCGTTGCGCCCGATCAGCGCCACGGATGTCTTACTGGGAAAAATCGCCGTGATATTATTGGCAACAACCGTTCGGCGTCCATGCAGATGATAGACTTTGGTTACACGATCCAGAGCAATCATATCCGTTAACGCCGGTCTCTCAGGCTGTAATAGATCAACACCAGAATTCCCCAGCCCATCAGGATGAACATCGCACTCAGCGCGAGGATCAACTCCCGCATCGGAAACTGGGAAGTCTGCGCCAGTGTCGGGTTGATATAGGCCGCCAGATAGCGGCTTTTGCGTTGGGCTTCGGCTTTGGCACTATCAAACGCCTGCAGGGACGCGAGATAGGATTGCTCGGCAAATTCGCGATCCACGCTTAACCGCTCAAATTCCCCGATCACCGCCACATAGTCATCCGTCCCGGTCCCCGAATTCAGACCAAACTTGCGGCGCTCTTCGGCGATCAGGCTTTCAATCACTTCAATCCGCCGTGTCGCTTGCACCGCTCGTGGATCTTCGGAGCGGGTGTTTTCCGCCAACAAATCGAATTCGATCAGCGCTTCGGCCAATTGCTGCTGCAGATTGCTCAGCAATCCCATCTGGCTCTGGATATCGGCTTCGGGGTCCAGAATTTGGGTCTGCCCACGGAACGTCGACAGGTTCTGACGCGCCTGCTTCAGCCGTTCAACAGAGATTTCAAGCTCCTCCTCGGCGTAGCGCGTTGCATCCTCTCGGGCGATCGAGCTCAGCTGGTTGATCATCGCAGAGCTTTCGTCGAAAATCGCGCGGGCGATGTCCTGTGCATCCTTGGGGTCGAATGCCCGAACCCGGACTTCGATCAGCCCCGTTCCTGCATCATAGTAGATTTTGACCATCCGCTCCCAGTAGGAGACCAAATCCTCGAGCGAGCCTTCGGGATTGAAGGAAAAATAGGGGTCGGTTTCATAGTATTCGGCAAAAATCCGTCTCAGATCGATATACGTCAGAATTTGTTCTACGATCTGCTGACTTTGAATGAATTCATACAAGATATCCGTATCAGAGGAACTGGCCCCTGAAATCGAGGAAATCCCCCCCAGTATCTCAATCGCGGAGCCGGTTTCCTCGGTCCGGACCGCAAAACCGACCGAAGAAGCATATTGATCCACCGCGCGCGTATAAAGATAGGTGCCGATGACCCCGATCGGGACCAGTACGAACAACAGAAAGCTCAGGATAATCCAGCGATGCCGTGATTTACGCTGAAACGGCACAACCGGCGGGGCCACCGGTTTCGGCTGGACGGCAGGCTGCGCCCCCGCAGGTTTTGCGGGGCGGCGTTTCGGTTTGGGCTTGGGCGCCGGTGTCACAGGGACATCAGGCCCCACTCCCTGATTAGCTGCTGCAGTGGGAGACGGTTTTTCCATCATCAGGACCTGTTAAAATTGAATGGCACGGCTCACCATATTGCTTCATAACGAATTCATCAAATCTAATCATTCAAAGAACATGCCGCAATTAACTGAATTTCCACATGCAAAGAAAAGGCCCGACACGCGGTTTCCGACTATTCGGACCATTGTGGCGCTGATGCAACGGGAAATGATCTCGACCTATGGGCGTTCTCCAGGGGGCTATATCTGGGCCATTCTGGAACCGGTTCTGGCGATTGCATTTTTATCTATGTTTTTCAGCCTGTTACTTCGGTCTCCGTCTTTGGGAACAAACTTTCCGCTGTTTTATGCCAGCGGCGCTTTGCCGTTTCTTTTTTTCAACGGCGTCTCTGCAAAGATTGCCCTGTCGATCCGCTTTTCCAGACAGCTTCTGGCCTATCCCAAAGTAACGTTTATTGACGCCATTATGGCGCGCTTGATTCTGAACGGGGTCACACAGGTTGTGGTCTTTGCCATCATTATCAACGGGATCATCGTGCTCTATGGCCTACGCCTGATTATTGATTACCCGTCGATTATCCTCAGCTTTACCATGGTTTTTGCCCTCAGTTTGGGGGTTGGGGTCTTTAACTGCTTTCTCTTTGCCATGCTGCCGCTTTGGGACAGGGTCTGGAACATCCTCACCCGGCCCTTGTTCATTCTATCCGGTGTGCTGTTCATTCCAGAAGATCTTCCGGTCACGGTCCGGGAAATTCTGATCTGGAATCCGCTAATGCATGTGGTCGGCATCATGCGGCGGGGATTATTCGCAACCTATGACGCCAGCTGGGCGTCGCCGATCTATGTGCTGGGGATCTCCTTCTCGCTCATGTTGGTCGGTCTGATTTTCCTGTCCCGCTACCACACCATCATCCTGAACGAGAGGTGAGCGTCCTGCAGACAGATATGCCCCTTGCGGTCATAAAACAGCGCCATTCACCTTACGATTACGCCACATTTTTAGGGTCTGATACACCACATCTTTATGAGTATTGATAAATTCAAACGCCTTTGGAAATTCCTGTTTATTCCACCACGCACGGCCAGCCACATCCGGGAAATCAAACGCAGTGGCCTGTTTGACCGCAGCTTTTTCTTGAAAACCTATCCCGACCTTCATCCGTTGTTCAAATCCCATCCAGAGCGTTTTTATGTGGTGTTTGGCGAGGCGCTCGGGTTTCAACCCTGTGCGGATTTCTTTCCGGCGGCGTATCTACACTACAATCCGGATCTGGCCGACTGGGAGAAACACCCTTTTTTGCATTTCATCCGCCACGGGCACAAGGAATCCCGTGTTTCCCAAAAAGCCCCGTCGACTCCGGATACCGAGGAGTTAATCCTGCCTCCTGCGTGCACACCCCGCCCGCCAACAGCAGAGACCGCAATCGTTATCCATGTCTATTATCCGGATCTGTGGGACGAGCTTGAAACCGTCCTTGCAGCGCTGGATTTTCCGTTTGATCTTTTTGTCACCCTCTCGAGCAAAGCAACAGCGGAAACAGATCTGCATCAGCGGATCATCAAACGCTTCCCACAGGCGCAGCTCTTTGACATGCCCAACCACGGGCGCGATATTTTTCCGTTTGTCTACCTGATCAATGGCGGGCATCTGGATGACTATACGGCGGTCTGCAAACTGCACACAAAAAAGTCGCTGCATCTCTCGGACGGGCATGTCTGGCGGCAAAAACTGATTGCGGGCCTGCTGCATGGTCCCGAAACGACCCAGAGCCTGCAGCAGTTTCTGAACGCAACAGATACAGCACTGTGGGTCTCGGATGCACAGCTCTATACCGGCGCAAGATGGTGGGGGCCCAACTTCTCTAACACCTGCAGGTTATTGGAACGGGCAGAAATTATCCCTGACTATGATGCCTTGCGTTTTCCGGCTGGATCGATGTTCTGGGTCAAACCGATTGTGCTGGAGATGCTGAAAGCCCTACATCTGCGGGCCGAAGATTTCGAAGTAGAACAAGGGCAGGTCGATGGTACCACCGCCCATTGCTTTGAGCGCGCACTCGGTTTTCTGGCCCGTGCCGCCGGGCAGGATATTCAGGAAACAAGCAGCCTGCGCGCGCATCAGCCCCCCCCCACAACAGTGGCGCCGCGCTTCGTCAGCGCCCTGTATCATGGCGGCTATAGCAATGCGGTTCCTTCGTCCCCTACAGCATCCGCGTCCAAATGGATGGCCGTCAGCAGCGTGGAGCCCGTGTTTTCAGGCCATCAACAGCCCTATCTCCCCGGAACACTCGGATATTACGACCAGACCGACCCCAACGCCTTACGGCGACAAGCCGACCTGGCCGAACAGGCCGGCATTGATGCCTTCTGCCTCCGGCTGCACGGGTCACTAAGCGATAACCGACCGCTTGAAACAGTATT
Source organism: uncultured Pseudoruegeria sp. (assembly GCA_947498155.1). GTDB lineage: Bacteria > Pseudomonadota > Alphaproteobacteria > Rhodobacterales > Rhodobacteraceae > Pseudoruegeria. The sequence continues at coordinate 31,399 of CANMJD010000009.1, read as the reverse complement.
CAAAACCCCGGACTTGAGCTTTCCATTCTATCTGTGCTGGGAAAATACCCTGCCCCTGGATGCGGGAGCCTTCGAAGAACAGCTGGCGGCGGTGACCGCCCGCGCAATGGCCGACCCCCGCTATCAACGTCCTGTCGCCAACCGCCCGCGGTTCCTGATCGGATACCCGCAGAACCTCTCCGATGCGCCCGCCAGCATCGCGACGCTCCGCCGAATGTGGCGCGACGCCGGTATCGATAACGTCGAGCTTGGCGGGTTCATCCCCGGCCCGCAAGCGGCGCTGAGCGACGGCCCGTTCGATTTCTGGATTGACGATCCAACCCGCTACATGGTGTTTCCCTCTGATGATCAGGCAACACTTCCCGACCGGCTCCCCCGACGTTTTGCGGCATTTCAGGGCACGATTGGCCCGTTTAGCGCTCTGCCAGCAGCGCAAGCCCGACAGGCCGGACCAAAGGTCATTCCAAGCGTGTCACCGGCATGGGATACGTTGGCCCGCGACGGGCAATCCGCCAATATCGCCTACGGCGGGGGCCCTGCAGCGTTTTATAAGTGGTTAAATCATGCGATTTGCGAACAGGCCCCCTGTTCCTACAATCAGGAAATCTTTATAAACGCGTGGAACGGATGGGACAATAAGACCGCCATTGAACCAAGCCAATTGTATAACACAAGCTACCTGCGCATTCTGGCACGCCTGACAGGCAAATGCTGACCGCGTCGATAAAAAGAATAAAGAATTGAGGCTCTAAACCGTGTCAAAAGCCGTTCTCCACATCGGAATGCACAAATCCGGCACAACCGCTGTCCAGCAAACCTATGCCCTGAACCGACGTGTGCTGCGCGCACATGGGCTGTTTTATCCAGACATTGCCCCCGCCCATGGTCACCATGGGCTGGTGACAAAATGGCTTCCGAAGCTGCAAGAAATCTATCACCCCGCCAACGGGGCCGATGCCTTGTGGGAGGAAACTCTGAAACAACACCACGCGGCGGATAAGGTTCTGTTTCTCAGCAGCGAAGAATTTTCCCGCGGGCGCCCCTCGGCCCGTGTCGATTTCAAAGAACTCCGCAATATGCTGGACGGTTTTGACGACGTGCAGGTCATTTGTACCCTGCGCAATCAGGTGCCTTTTTTGCAGTCGATCTACTCTGAAATCTCCAAGAAGAAAGCCCCCCATCCCTGGCCGCTGTTTTTATCCCAGGCCCTGAAAAGCGGGTATGCGGCGGGGCTGTTTCTGGACTTCAACCAGTTGCACGATCACCTGCTCGAAGGCTTTGCCCCCGAAGAAATCACCTATCTGGATTACAGCCGTTTTACCGCCGACAGCACGGCGCAACAGAAACATATTCTATCGCTCTGCGGGATCGATTTGCCTGCCGATGCCCTGCAGTTCAAAAACGGAGGCCGCTCCAATGTCTCGGCTTCTGCTCTGTCGGTCTGGGCAGCCAACCAGATCAATACAGACTCCGCTGCGCCCTCCGCCTTGGTGACCCTATGCGACCGTGTTCTGCGTGAGCATGTCTCCGATCAGCCCTCGAGCTTTTTCTCCCGCGCCGAGGAAAGGAAAGTCATGGCCCATTTCAGTGAGCCCAATCGCACATTCCAGGCCCGTATTCAGGCGGTCCAACCCGACTTTGCCCTGACGCCCTACCAGCCGTCTGACAAAACAATCTACCGCGAAGACCTGCGCACCCGCTTTTGGCTGGCGCTGGCAAAAGCAATTTACAATGCATAAGACGGCCGCGGAGTTACAGACAGACCCAGACGCCCCCGCTGCCTGTTCGGATCAGAGGGGAGCCTGATGTCGGCAGAGATTCTGATTTTGCTCGCCCTTCACAATGCAGAGCCCCACCTTACGGCGCAATTGCAGAGTTTCTGCGCCCAGACCCATCGCAACTGGCAGCTGCTTGTCAGCGATGATCGGTCCTCTGACCAAAGCAGGGGAATGATTGAGACATTCAAAGCGCAAACGCCCGAGCACATCGTCCGCCTTCAGACCGGACCGCATGCAGGCTTCGCGCAGAACTTCCTGTCGCTCTTATCCCATAGCCCGTCTGATACTGCTTTTATTGCTCTGTCGGATCAGGACGACATCTGGTTGCCCGACAAGCTTGAACGGGCTCTTGGGCAGCTGGCAAAATGCCCCGCCTCCCGTCCGGCCCTCTATTGCAGCCAAAGCTGGATTTATGACGAGAGCAAGACCACGATGACGCGCTCAAAAAACTGGTCTAAACCGCCTGCTTTCGCCAATGCGCTGGTGGAAAATATCGCGCAGGGAAATACGATTGTCCTGAACAACAGCGCGCTGCGACTGGCCCAACAGGCCGCCCCCCATGCCACTTCGATTTTTGCCCATGACTGGTGGCTCTATCAATTGATCAGCGGTGCCGGTGGCCAGATTCTCTATGACCCGACCCCGACCCTGTTATACCGCCAACACAAAGAGAACGCGCTTGGCTATCGGCGGGGGGCATTGCTTGCACCGCTCAAACGGCTGATGTCGGGGCAATATACAGCGCGCCAGCAAAATATGATGGCGGCGCTGAAACCCTGCCTTTCGCTGCTGACTGCAGAGAACCGCACCCATCTGGAAGGATTGCAAGCCGCCCGTACCCAACCTTTTACAGACAGGCTGCGCTATCTGCGCCACATGCCGATCTACCGCCAGACCCTTCTGGGTCAGATTGGCCTCACGCTTAATATCGCACTGGGACGCCAATGAGTTCCACCGCGCGCGCCAAACTGGTTCTGATCGGCGGCTACGGCGGACATTCCGGCGTGCCAACCCATATTGAACATCTGGTCGAGGCCCTGTCCGCCCAGTATGACATCGTGGTCATTTCGGATAAAAATCAGGGAGGGTATGATTTTCTGGACGGCCAGAACATCGCCCATATCGAAGTGCCCGGCCTGACTTCCTCGCTCTCGCCACTTAAAATTGTGCGGGCGCACCGCCAGCTTACCACCCTATTGGATGGGCAAAATGCGGATATCGTCTGGGCTCATGCGCGGTTACCAGTTCTTCTGGCCAGACTGCACTGGATTTTCCGAAAATACCGCCCGCGCCCGGGCTCTTTACCCAAACACATCGTGACCTTTCATGGCCTGCCCTTTGGACCGGGCCACCGGAAAATTTTAGCGCATGTTTCTCGGCGCCTGGAACAGGTATTATGCGCCAATTGCCCCCCGAGCACGCTGGTTTTTCTTACCACAGGTAGCAGTGAAACCTACGTAAAAACAATCGGAGCCGACCGGACAGCCCACCACAATATACAAGTCTTGCGCAACACTTCGAACATGCCCGACAACTTGCAATTGGCAGCCCCTTTTCCCTCGAACGTGCTTAAAACCATCGTCATGACCGGACGGGATGCCTTTCAAAAAAATCTGGACGCCGCGGCGGCGATCTTTTCGTTTCTGCCGGATGACTATCAACTCCTACTCTGCGGCATCGGGACCGAAACGCCCGCCCTTCAGGAACGGTTCCGCAACCTGCTTGCCCCGCGCACCTTTGCCCGTGTGCATTTTCTCGGGCCCAAGAATGACATCTTCCCTTATCTCAAGGTGGCGGATTGTTACCTGCTAACCTCGCGCTATGAGGGCCTTTCCATCGGAGCCCTAGAGGCATTTCACGCCGGTATTCCGGTTGCGCTTAGTGCCATTCCGGGTAACCGTGATTTGCTTGCGGATCACCCGCACTCGGTCAGTATCGACACAGACCAGCCGAAAGACGCAGCCTTAAAGATCCGCGAATTAGTCACTGAATACCGGCAAGATTCCGACCTGTATCAAGCTGAAATCAGCAAAGCCTGGACGGGTAAATACGCCTTCCCCGCTTGGAAAAAAGACGTCATTTACCTTATTCAGAGCCTTCTTTAGGTAGGCCTTTCAAATACTGACCATAGCGGTTTTTCTTAAACAGCTCTGCGCGCGCTCCAAGGGCGACATCATCAATCCAGCCCAAACCATAGGCGATTTCGTCGGGGCTACCGGTCTGCATACCTTGGCGCAATTGCAGGGTGCGGACAAAATTCCCCGCGTCCAGCAGGCTGGCATGGGTGCCGGTATCAAGCCAGGCGTACCCCCGACCCATACGTTTAACCGTCAGATCGCCTTCGGCCAGATAGATTTCCAGAAGGCTGGTGATTTCCAATTCACCCCGCGCCGAAGGTTTGACCTCTTTGGCTTTTTGCGACGCGGTGCCATCGAGAAAATACAATCCGGTCACAGCGTAATTGGACGGCGGCACCTCGGGCTTTTCGATGATTTCACGCACCTGACCGTCGCCGTCAAATCCCACCACACCATAGCGCTCCGGATCAGAGACGTGATAGCCAAAGACCGTGCCGCCGTTTTCCTGTGCATCCGCCTCGGCCAGCAGTTCCGGTAAGCCGTGACCAAAGAAGATATTATCCCCCAGCACCATCGCCGACGGCGCGCCATCCAGAAAATCCTCGGCCAGCAGATAGGCCTGCGCCAAGCCGTCCGGGCTGTCCTGCACAATATAGGTCAGAGAAACGCCCCATTGGCTGCCATCGCCCAAAACCCGCTGGAATTGTGCCTGATCAACCGGTGTTGTGATCACCGCAATTTCGCGAATACCGGCCAGCATCAGCACGCTGAGCGGATAATAGATCATCGGTTTGTCATAGATCGGTAAAAGCTGTTTTGAAACCCCGATGGTCACCGGATAGAGCCGTGTGCCCGACCCGCCGGCCAGAATAATTCCTTTACGCTGAGCCATCAGGACCCCTCTTTCAAATCTGTCAGGACAGCCGCAAGCGCATCGCGCCACGCTGGCTGCTCGATGTTAAATGCTGTTTTTAAACGGCTGCAATCCATCCGTGAATTGGCCGGACGGGCCGCCGGTGTCGGATAGGCGCTGGACGGAATATCGCTGACCTCTACGCTCAGACCCGCCTGCGCAAAAATCTCGCGGGCAAAATCGGCCCAGCTGACATCCGGTGCGCCGCTGTAATGATAGGTGCCGCTTGCCCCCTGCCCGCGCGCCAGATCTTGCGCCATTTTCAGACAGGCCGCGGCAATCCCCGCCGCCGGTGTCGGACCACCGATCTGATCGGCGACAATCGACAGCGCATCGCGCTCAGCCCCCAGCCGCAGCATGGTTTTAACGAAATTATTGCCATGGGCTGAAAACACCCAGCTGGTGCGCAAGATCGCATAGGCCCCGCCTGCCCCGCGCACGCCGTCTTCGCCCAGAAGCTTGCTGCGGCCATAAGCGCCCAGCGGCGCAGTGGGGTGATCGGGTGAAAAAGGCTCTGTTCCAGCGCCATCAAAGACATAATCGGTCGAAATATGGATAAAAGGAATGCCCTTGGCAGCGCAGGCCTTGGCCATAGCGGTGGGGGCATCGCCATTAATCGTCGTGGCCAGCGCCTCTTCTTCTTCGGCCTTATCCACCGCCGTATACGCAGCGGCATTGATCACCGCATCGGCCTCGCTGGCCGCAATCAGCGCGGCACAGGCCGCCGGATCGGACAAATCCGCCTGATCTCGCCCCAAAGCGGTCACCTCGGCCTGCCGTTGCAGTTCGGTGGCCACCTGGCCGGTTTTTCCGAAAACGAGGATTTTCATGGACGCTCTTCCAATCTCATGTCTGTATCATAGCCGAACCGCTCAAAATCCGCAGCATACAACCGCTGGATCGTTTCGATATCCGCCTGCGTAATTTCAATCTCTGCTGCGGGTTTCCCTAACTGCTTCAGCCGACCCTTCAGCGCATTATTCTGCGGGATCTGTCGCGGCTCGGAGTCGGTCTGCGTCAGGGCATCCAACCAGTCTACCACTGCCCCAAGACCTGCCTCGATCGGAAAGATCGTCGCATTTTCAGGGATAAAATCTGTCATCGGCCGGGTATGATTATCCAGCGCAAAAGGACGTGCCGCCCATGTTTCTTCAAGCGTGGCCAACCAATCGGCAAAAACCATCTCAAGCGGTAGCTTTTCCTCGATATCCCGCTGAAACAGAAAAACACTCCGCAACCGCTGAACCGGATGGCGCACCACGGCAAATTGCGCGGCAAAAAAGTTGTCCGGAAACAACTGCGCCAGCGCATCCGCGGTGACATGCTGGGGGGACGTTTTGGTCCAGCGTTGCTTCTGACGCACAGCAAGATAGCGCCGGTTCATAAACGCGAGCGGCCCAAACCTCTTCTGCAGATAATTCTCGATCGCGCTCCCGGCGCATTTTGGCACATGGGCAAAATAAACAAGACCTGTGGCTGTTTGAACAATCGGCACGGGATCAGCTCTTATGCCCCAACCGCTGCCCGACTCCGTCGCGGTTTTGCAAAGCCCGCCACCAGTCCTCATTGTCCAGATACCACTGCACGGTTTTCTCTAGCCCCTGCTCGACTGTCACCGAGGGACGCCAGTTCAATTCCGTGCGGATACGAGTCGGATCAATTGCATAGCGCAGATCATGCCCCGGGCGATCGGCCACAAAGGTGATCAAATCGGCATAGGGTTTTTCAGCGGGGCGCTTTTCATCCAAAATCCGGCAGATGGTTTTCACCAGATCCAGATTGGTTGCCTCATTCTCTCCGCCGATATTATAGCTGCGGTTCAGCTCGCCTTTGGCCAGAACCGTCAGCAGCGCATCGGCGTGGTCCTCGACATACAGCCAGTCGCGCACGTTTTCGCCCTTACCGTAAACCGGAATGGCCTCACCGGCGAGGGCCTTGAGGATCACCACCGGCACCAGCTTTTCGGGGAAATGGAAGGGACCGTAGTTGTTAGAGCAATTGGTCATCACCACCGGCAGGCCATAGGTTTCCGCCCAAGCCCGTACCAGATGGTCACTGGCCGCTTTTGAGGCGGAATAGGGACTGTTTGGCGCATAGGGCGTGTCTTCGGTGAACTGCCCTATCGCGCCCAAAGTGCCAAAAACCTCATCGGTGGAAATATGATGGAAACGAAAGCCCGCAGGCTTGCCTGTATCGCTCCAGTATTTACGCGCGGCCTCCAGCATGTTGAATGTGCCGGTGATATTGGTTTCGATAAAATCGCCCGGCCCGTCGATGGAACGGTCCACATGGCTTTCGGCCGCCAAATGCATCACCGCATCCGGCGCATGCTCGGCAAACACCCGATCCAGCTCGGCACGATTGCGGATGTCGACATGCTCAAAGGCATAAAGCGGGCTATCAGCAACGCTGGCAACATTCTCCAGACAGGCGGCATAGGTCAGCGCGTCCAGATTAACCACCGCATGGCCTTGGGCCACGGCATGACGCACCACCGCAGATCCAATGAAACCAGCACCGCCCGTAACAAGAATTTTCATATCAAGCCTCGTAAATAAAAGGGCTGTCCAGATCCGCCAAGCGGGGCGCAATCGCGTCCTTTTCGGACAAAACAGGCTCTATCTCGCCGGAAACGCCCCAATCAATGCCGACCTCAGGATCATTCCAAATCAGCGCGCCTTCGGTTTCGGGCGCGTAATAATCGGTGCATTTATAAATGATTTCGGTATCGGGTTCGCGGGTCATGAACCCATGGGCAAAACCGGCAGGCACCAGAAGCTGCTTGCCGTTCTCGAACGACAGCTCCACCGCCACCCATTGCCCATATGTGGGTGAGCCTTTGCGAATATCCACCGCCACATCCAGCAGACAGCCCTTTCCGCAGCGTACCAGTTTGTCCTGCGCATGGGGTGGAGCCTGAAAATGCAAGCCCCGAACCGTGCCAACCGTGGCCGAGAGCGAATGGTTGTCCTGCACGAAATCAAGCGGGATCCCTGCGGCGGCCATATTCTGCTTGCTATAACTTTCAGAGAAAAATCCCCGATGATCGCCAAACCGTGCCGGTGTGATGATTTTCACGCCGGGGAGTTTTGTGTCTTCGATCTGCAAAATGACCTCTTTTACTTCTGACTATACCATGGGGGCGGACCTATCAGCACAGGCCGCCAAAGTCACGCATCCCCCATCGCCTGCGCGTCTCGGCGCGGGCTGTCCACATTGAAGCGCTAGCCCTTGGCACCCTGTCCGCGGGCATAAACATCTTCGTAGCGAATGATGTCATCTTCTCCCAGATAGGCGCCGGTTTGCACTTCGATCAGAACCATCGGCACCTTGCCGGGGTTTTCCATCCGGTGCACCGCGCCCAGCGGAATATAGACCGACTGGTTTTCGGTCAGCAGCTTGACCTCATCATCGACAGTGACCTTGGCGGTGCCAGAAACCACGATCCAATGTTCGGAACGGTGTACATGGCTTTGCAGGCTCAGGGCCGCGCCGGGCTTAACGGTGATCCGCTTCACCTGAAACCGGTCCCCCAGCACCAGCGTTTCGAACATGCCCCAAGGACGATGATCAAAGGGGAATTCCTGCGCCTGCCGGGAGCCTTTGTCTTTCAGGTGGTCCACGGCTTTGCGGACATCCTGCGCGCGGGATTTATCCGCCACCAGCACCGCATCCGAAGTCGCCACAACAATCACATCTTTCAGACCGAGACCAATAACCTCAAGCCCCTCGGTTTCTGAACGCAGCAAAGTGTCCGTACACTCAATTGCATGGGCATCGCCTGCGGTGGCCACACCGTTCTCATCGGGTTGACCTTCACGCCAGACCGCATCCCAGCCCCCAAGGTCGGACCAGCTGCCGGTGAAAGGTACGACCGACAGGTTGTCAGCTTTTTCCATCACCGCATAGTCGATCGAGATATCCTCGACCTCACCCCAATGGCTCGGGTCGATCCGGTAGAAATTCAAATCGGCTTCGGTGCCCTCAACCGCCGCCTTAACCGGCGCGATCAAACCCGGCGCGTATTTTTCGAACGCCGCCAGAATAGCTTTGACCGAAAACAGGAAAATGCCCGCATTCCACAAATAGGTGCCTGACGCCAACATCTCTTCGGCCCGCGCGCTGTCAGGTTTCTCGACAAAGCGGTTCAGCGGTACAGGCCCGCCCTCCGGTGCGGCGGATAACTCCAGCCAGCCATAGCCGGTTTCCGCGCGGTCCGGGGCGATCCCAAAGGTCACAAGCCCCCCGGCTTCCGCCACCGGGCGCCCCATTTCAACCGCCGCCCGAAACGCTGCCGCATCCGGAATAACATGATCCGACGGCGCGATCAGCATCAACGCCTCGGGGTCCGTCTTGCCAAGGATCAGGGCCGCCGCCAAAACCGCCGGCGCCGTATTGCGGCCCTCTGGCTCGACCAGAACGGTGCCATCACTGATTCCCGCTTCGGCCAGTTGCTCGGTTGCAATAAACCGGAAATCCGCCCCCGTCAGTACCAGCGGTGCCCCATATCCGGCACCGACCAAACGACGGGCCGAAGCCTGAAAAAGGCTTTCCTCACCAATAAGGGAGGTGAACTGTTTCGGGTAACTCTTGCGGGACAATGGCCATAAACGGGTGCCGGAGCCACCACAAAGCAAAACTGGGGTAATCATAATTATCCTTCTAAAAACTTTATCACAATCAAAGGGCAGGCTTCTATGCGCTCATTTCACCACTTGGTGTATAGACCTAGACCACAAAAATCACAAAAATGCTGCAGTCGCTTGATCTCTCTCATTTGCCATACTGCACAACATATACGCAAGGCATAATAAGCGCCTAAAAAATGGGCTGAGTGATTTTGCCCCGCGCACCGTCGGATGGCTAAAACCACCAGTCCACACCGTAGATTTTTCCGGCCGTCATCCACGATACGCACCCGTTTCTGACGCACTGGGAATCCGACCAAACCGAAAATATTTATGCGGCCCGGTGCAGACCACCGGCGCGGCCCCTATCACCCAAAGGCCCTCCAGCCAAAAAGACCGAGACGCGCCTCCTTATTCCGCCCCGCCCTTTTTCAGCCAACCCAAAAACGCCGCATCCGCCGAGCGTAATCTCGGCCGGCCTGTCGCCACCCAGACGCCGCGCCAGTCGGCCTCCAGCGCATAGACATCCGCACCGGGGTGCAGACGGCGGGCGGTATCGAGCGTTTCGGGTTTCAGCACCGGTGGGGTGATCTCTTCGATCAACCCGTCGCGCAAGCTAAAGCGGATGATATCGCCAGGCTCTTCGGCCATGGTGTAATCGGGCAAATGATCAGCGGCGATCATGTCACGGATCATTTTGCGAAACACCCGACGCGGGCTGGCAGAACCGGATTTTTTCAACAGCGTTTCCACCGAAATCCGCCAGCTGTCCTGCCGTCCGCAATGTTTGCGCGCCAGTTCATAGATGCGGCGCTCCAGCGGCTTTCGCATGCGAAAATAGTCCCGGCTCAGGGTCAGAACCGATTTGCTCATTACCGCGCGAAACAGCCAGTCACTCAAGGTGACCGAAACGCTCACCATGCGCCCGCCACGGGATTTGCGCACGATCTCCCAGCTTTCGATCAGGCCGAAACCGGATGTCACCTCTTGGCCGCCAGTGCTGTAGTTGGTGGTGATGCGAGTGCCCGCCAGTCGCTCAAAGGCTTCGCGCAGACGTTTGTAGCCATCGCCCGAAGTTTCGCGATTGGTCGCCACCATCAGATCATGGGCCGTCAGATGCAGCACCTTGCTGACCGCCCGCCCCGCATTGACCGCTGCCATCAACTGGCTGATGCAAAAGATCAGAATGTCCTTATCGTGGATCGTCGCCAGCCCTTTGACCGAAGGGGTGATCTGGATTTTCGTGCCGTTATGTTCGTAGTTCAGAATGCGCCGGTCAGGGCGTGTCGCCAGCGAAAACATCGGATGTTCCATGCTCGCCATATCATCCTTGGGGATGGCATCAAAAATATCGCAAACAAAAAAATCCGTCGTCGGATGATAATCCGGTAACCGCGCCCCCTGCGCGGCATTTGTGGTGACTGCCCCAGCCATATTCTGCCCGATTCTTATTCGTGGTTTTATTGACACCCACCCTAGAGTTATCCACAGGCTCGGTCCAGTTCTGCTTTCGGGGGTTCAGAGTCGGTTGAGCGTGGGTTCAGAGTCGCAATATCGTGGGTTCAGAGTCGGGCTGATCAAAAATATTCCAAAAAAAAATTTATTTTCAATGCCTTACGAAAGCTTTGCCCTCCCTTAACACTATAATAACTCATATATAACTTGGAAAAAAATCTGATCTCCCCCATAAACCTCGCAGCTTCGCTGTCTAAACCCCCCTTATTTGCTTAGAAAATATCGGTTTTGTGCGGATAATTATTCCATGTTCGCTGTTTTTGCGTATACTTGCAGAAAATGCGAACATGAGGCGGATTTCATGGCACAAGAAGCGGCAGAGCAGCCCCCCTATTTCAACATTGATCCGGACCGGGCTTTGGCCGATCTGGAGGCTCCAACCGACACGGCAGGCTTTGCTCAGATCGCAGAGGCCTGCGCCCGAGGGCGTGAGGATCTGGCCTCACGCGGGATGAACGCCGAAGGGCGCAAAGAGCTGCGATTGTTTTCCACCTGGGAGATCACCAAATACCTGATCCCCGTGGCCACCGCCCATTTCCGGCGGGTGCTGAAACAGAACCCCAATCTGCCTCAGGGTCAAAGCGAAAGCGCCAGCGGGGCAAAATGGTTCACGTTGGATGAGGTGCTGCGCCTGCGCGCCCATTTCGCTTCCGAGGGTTCCAAGGCCAAAGAATATCGTCCCTACCGCCCCGAGGGGCTGGCGGCCAAAATGGTCGCTGTGGCCAACTTCAAAGGCGGGGTGGGCAAGACCTCTACGGCGGCTCATCTGGCGATGAGTGCGGCGCTGGATGGCTACCGCGTGCTGGTGATTGATCTGGACAGTCAGGGCTCCATGACCTCGATTTTCGGCGGCAAGGTCGAAGATGAATGGCAAACGGTGTTTCCGCTGCTGGCGCGTCATTACGGCAGCCATCTGCAGGCGATGAACCGCGGTCGCATGGATCGTGGCGAGGACCCTGTGCCGCTGGATGACACGCTCTCTGAGGCGCTGGATGTGAAGGCGGGCGATCTGATCCAGTCGACCCATTGGCCCAATATCGATCTGATCGGCGCGCAGCTGAATCTCTATTGGGCCGAATTCCAAATTCCGGTCTGGCGCATGCAGGGACGCAGCTGGAAGCTCTGGGATGCGCTGACCGAAACGCTTGAGGCCGACGGGGTGCTGGAGGATTATGATCTGGTCTTCATCGATACCCCCCCTGCCCTTGGCTACCTGACGATCAACGGGCTGGCGGCAGCGGATATTCTGCTGGTGCCCATGGGGGCGTCTTTTCTGGAATTCGACTCTACGGGGCGGTTTTTTGACATGCTGCATTCGACCTTTGCCAGTATTGAGGAGGGCGAGAATATCGCTGCCCGGGCGTTGGGGCGCGCGGGGCTGGCTTTTGAATGGGATGCGGTGCGTGCGGTGGTGACACGATTTGATGGGAGTCAGCAGGCAGAGTTGGCCGCACTCATGCAGGCCTATCTGGGGCGCACGCTGAGCCCGCACAAACAGGATTTCACTGCGCTGATCGGGCAGGCGGGCGAACAGGTCAACGGCATCTATGAGGCCGACTATCGGGACTTCAACCGCGAGACCTATGTGCGCGGGCGGATGACCTTTGATGAGACCTACGCGGCCTTCAAACGGCTGCTGCTGGGGATCTGGCGGCGCGAGGAACTGGAGAGAGACGGGGCAGGGTCGTGATGTTTCGCATGCGAAAAGAGTCTATTTGGGGCTCTATAGTGTCTAATCTTGGCTGTCTGGGTGGTGCGAGGTTTGGATGCCTCCGGCGGGGATATTTTTTGAACAAAGTTTCGACGGGGGGGTGAGGCATGGCCAAACGGAAAAGACTGACACCAGCACAGACGGCGTTTCTGGCACCGGAAGGCCCGCTGGAAACCAAATCCATGGCCGCACCGCCGCCCATCGCGCAGGTCTCTGAGGAGAGCGCGTTGACGGCGGCTCTTGAGGATCTGGCCGGTGTATTGAGCAGCGCGCGCCAAGAGGGGCGCTTTATCGAGGATCTGCCGCTGGATCAGATCGTCACCGATCATCTGATGCGCGACCGTCTGGTGGCCGAAGATGATGAAATGGCCGCGTTGGTCGACAGCATCCGCGCCCGTGGCCAGCAGATGCCGATTGAGGTCAGCCCCTTGGGCGAGGGTCAATACGGGTTGATTTCTGGCTGGCGGCGGGTGGCGGCCTTGGGGCGGTTGCATGCCGAAACCGGCGCGGATCGTTTTGCTTCGGTCAAGGCCTTGGTGCGCGATCCTGAAACCTCGGCAGAGGCCTATGTGGCCATGGTCGAAGAAAATGAAATCCGGGTGGGCCTGTCGTTTTATGAGCGCGCGCGGATCGTGATGCGTGCGGCCCATGAAGGGGTCTATTCCAGCCAAACAGAGGCCTTAAAGGGGCTGTTTGGGGCGGCATCGCCGGCCAAACGCAGCAAGATCAAATCCTTTATTCCGCTGGTAGAAGGGCTGGATCGGGTGCTCAAACACCCCTCGCAGATTTCCGAGCGGCTGGGGCTGGCGCTGTCCAAACGTCTGTCCGAGGACCCAGCCTTTGCCGGTCGGCTGCGTGATGCGCTGGTCGGGGCCGCGCCCAAGGATGGTGCCGCAGAAGTGGCCCTATTGACCCTAGAGGTGGCGGGCAAGGGCAGGGGGGTGAACCCGTCGGATCGCGCCGCTGAAGCCGAGGAAATCCGCGCTGGTGTCTGGCTGACCGAAAAGCGCGGTAGCGTGGTGATCAAGGGGCTGGATGCGGCAGCGGTTGCCGCGTTGCGCGACTGGCTGGCGGGGCCGTGTTAGGGCTACCTGTCGCGCTTTTCGCATGCGAAAGACACGGCAGGTAGCGCTTTTTCGGGCGTCAGTCTGATTAGTTCGAGACGCTATTTGCTACCGCTACAGTGCCGACAACTGCAGCAAAAAGACCGGCCGCGGTACGGGCACGGGCGATTGGCGATTCTGTTGCCAGCACAATGTCACCGGAGTGGATCTGGAATTTGCCTGCGCTGAAGACACCGTCAGCGGTGGTAATATCCAAAGCGAAAATAGAGCGAACATCATCCGGTCCCGCTGTGCCAGGCTGGACGGCATTCTGGGGATAGTTCCGCAGAATGAGGATACCTTTTGGATCGGCGATATTATTGGCGATCCCACCAGTCAGAGAGATTGCTTCCAAAGCGGTAATCCGGTCATTCGGGAAATACACCAACTGTTGTGCACCGGTGGCCCCGAGACTGATGAAGAAGCGTTCGTCCTCTTCGATGATGACCTTATCGCCACCTCGCAAGGTCGTATCCAGAGACGGGTTGCTATAAAGACGGGAGAGGGATGTAGAATAGAGTGTATCGCCCCGCACAAGGCGGACATGGGGATTGCGCAGGGTCTCTGGCACCCCGCCGCTGGCGGCGACGAGACTCAGAATGGTGGTATTGCGATCTGTCAGCGGATATTGCCCCGGTGTTTTTACCCCAGAGACAATGTCGGCGGAATTCTGGCGACCAGGGGTCAGGGTGATCTGAACCTGCGCAGAGGGAATAATCGTTTCCATCTGGGTCTGGATGTCTTTGCGGGCCTGTTCCACGGTCATGCCGCTGACCACGATATCTTCAAGATAGGGAACAAAGATACTACCGGTGGAGCTGACGTCGATATCGGTGATCTGGGCGACCTTGCCATCGGAGGAGGTCAGCAACGAGTTTTCTTCTGGGTCCCAGATGTTAAGAGACAGGCGGTCTCCGACGGCAATAACACTGCTTGCCGGACCGCGTTGGCGGGAAATCCATTGGTGGTTGTATTGTAATCCTGTCATCGGCCAGCTTTGGACAACGGGAAGAAAACTGCGGTTCACCGGATAAAAAGCAAAACCGGCGAACTCATCGTTGACGTCTGCGAGGATTTGTTTTTGGGTCGGGGCGGATTGGGGAAGCGTACAGCCAGCCACCAAGAGACCCAAACCCAAGGCTGCTATACCTTTGAATACTAAATTCATTTTGCCCGCTCGCTTCGTCTGTATATGTTGTTTTCGACTACAAGTCCCTCTTGCAGTTGGGTAAAGATACAAAGGAAGAACCATTGGTCAATAGGGGCGAGGGTTATTGAAAATTTGTTTTTCGACTGGTGCATTTCTATTGTGATCCGATCCGCCGAAAAGATGAAATAGGATTATAGTGTGAACGTTCCAAAACGTTGTTTCGATGTCATTTTTTCCCTTTTGCTGATGCTTTTACTGTGGCCGTTGCTGCTCTGGTCTATGTTGGGGGTGCTGCGCAACGACGGGGGGCCGATTTTTTACGGCTCCGAACGGATGAAAACACCGCATCAAAGTTTTACGCTCTGGAAACTGAGAACCATGCGCCCCGATACAGCGGATCATGGGGTGACCGGGGGGGGCAAAAGCGCGCGGATCTCTGAGTATGGGGCAAAATTACGTGCGCGCCGGTTGGATGAATTACCGCAACTGTGGAATATCCTGCGCGGGGATATGAGCTTTGTCGGCCCGCGGCCGGAATTGAAGACATATGTAGAGGCCGCCCCGGAGCTATTTTCGGAGGTTCTGAAGTGCCGTCCGGGGGTGACCGGCATGGCCACTGCTGTGTACCACCGTCACGAGGCGGAACTGCTTCTTAAGGCACCATCCCAGCAGGAAACCGAAGAAATATACAGGCGTCGCTGCCTGCCGCAGAAGGCGCGGCTGGATTTAACCTATCGCGAGCACCAGAGTATGTGCTTTGATCTGGTGTTGATCGCCAAGACCTTTGGTCTGGTCGCCGATGTGCGCTGGGGACGACAGGGACACAGGCCGTCAAAACGGATTTCTAGACCACCGCATAGCGATCAATAAGCGCCGATAGCTGGCGGGCTCGATGATCAAAGGTATGGGCTTCCAGAACAATGTTCCGGGCGGTTTCGGCGCGCTGCAGATACGGGGTAGGGTTCTCGAGGCAGTCCTTGATCAGGCGCTCAAAGGTTTCCGGGGATTCCGCGGTTGAAATACTATCACCAAAGACTTCGGCAAGGCCCTGCACCGGATCTGACAGGATCGGGGTGCCGACGGCGCTGCCATCAAACATACGATTGGAGATAAACCCGTTCTCGCGCATGCTATCCCAGTGATCATTCAGCAGAATGAGGTGGCTGGCATAGTACTGGGGCAGGTCGGTGTTGGCGATATTCGTACCTTTAACGAGGGCCGGATCCACCACCCCGTCCCAGCCGCCGCCGTAAAGGTCCAGGGGGATGTCGCGTTGAATGCACCATTGAACCATGGTGCGGTATTCACGGCGGGAATTACCGACAAACAGACAGGCCGGTTTGCGCGGGATTTCGGAATCCGCGATAAACAGCGTGGCATCTGTGGCCTGATGCAGGGCTGAGACATGCTTTAGCCCCTCGAGCTTGAGCTGTGCGGCGTAGATATCCGAAGCCACGGCGATATGGTCGAATGCGGCATATTCCTCAGGCGGAATCCGGTCGGGATGCGAGATCAGCCACATGATGTTGGTGTTGTTCGGATCTGGTTTGTATTGTTGGCGTCCCCGCAGCGTAATGGTGACATCCTGATCGCCCGCGAAATCATACCAATTATCCAGCGTATCGATATTGGTGCGCTGACCCAGCCGTTCCAGAGACTGTTTCAGCGAAACAGCAAAATGGTAGTCCCCCCACATTGGGGCTTCTTTCATGTTCGGCGTTGATATCTTGAGACGGATCGTACGTTCTTCGAGGGGAAGTTGCAGAATCCGCGGCGTGCTGAGGCGGTGATGCCGCCGGGGGGTAAAGCTGCCGTTACGCAAGAGATAATCCGATCCAGCGACCCCGATATGGATGGTATGCTGGGTTTCTCCGTCGACAATGTCGCGGGGCAGAGAAAGGCAAAATTCACCGCCGGCATCTGGGTTTGTGGTCGCAAAGGCGATGATTTTACCGTCGCTATAGGCGACAAGAGCGACGGGGGTATCCGGTGTTTCCAGATGTTCGGCAAACCCGTAGACGAGGGTATCTTTTAGCGTATGCACGTCGCCTTTCCACAGGCCGGACCGGATGGTGAGCGGTGCCCCGGGCAAGGAGGTATTCGTCTCTGCGTCACGCAAATCCAGCTCATATTCTGCCGCAGGCGGGGGGGCAATCAGCAGGTAGCGATTGTCCGGGGCCACGGCGTCAGGGTCCTGTGCGACGCCATCGATCAGAACGTCGATCTGTTCCATATCCGGCGCGCCGCCGGTCAGAACCAAGCCGTCATGAATGACGGGAACAACGCGGAATTCATTGGGAAGCATAGCTGACCTCTGGTTCGGTCGTGCCGAAATTTGTTTCATAGAGGAAGAAGTTGATCCGTTCTTGGACCAATTCGGGGTGGTGCATGATTTTAAAGGCTGTTTGCGCGTTGTCAGACAGTTTCTGCAAATCCTTTCCGGACCGGTGCAGTTTTTTGACCTTATCCAAAACCCAGCTCCAGGTGTCGACTTCGATCGGATAGGCACAGCGGCTTTTTTGCCAAATGTCCCCGATGCCTTTCGGCGGCAGGACAGGGGCAATACCGCGCCCCTGGAACGCAGACAGCAGCGCAAAGTCAAAGGGGGTCATGTCGGCCGCTTGGACTTTGCTGATCATCAAATCCGACGCCTGCAGGGCATGGGACAAGCCGCTGTTCCAATCGCCACCAAGGGTGCGGTGTTCGCCGTTCTGTAGGACGGACCAAGCCACCGGATCACTGCCGCCGGGGGGCAGCAGGCAGGTCATCTCGAGGGCTTCGGAAAGTCGGGACAGTTCCTCTAGCTCTTCGGGCCGGCTTGTCTGTCCGGGCAGCAAAGTGACGATAGGGGCGGGGTTGGCCTCCCGTCGGGGTACATCGGGCAGGGCAATGGGGAGGGTGCCCAGATAGTATTGCAGGTTCGCATCGGCAAACCCGATCAAAAACAGACCCTGTTTCGTTGTTTTACAGGTGAATACGTTTTGATCTGCAGGGCCGACAAGCCGCCGGAGCACCGCATCACCCAAGCCGAAATTCACCAGCGTATCTCCGGCGCGCAGGTTGGACAGAAGGTAGCGCAGACGGTCTGGGCGGGCGGTAAGAGCGGGCGGCAAACGGTGTATGTTGATGTTCGGGGAAAGCGGAAAGGGCATATCTGACAGGCTCAGAAATTCTACCTTTGCGGTTTCTGCAGCGCAGGTGGCAAAGCAATGCGCGAGCTGTGCGTTCTGGTCGGTATCATCGGACAGGATCAGCACACGGGGTGGGCTTGGATAGGGGATTTCCAGCCGGGCGTGGGCTTTGTGTAACCGGTCCTGGGTCTTTTGATTAACCGTGTTTTGAGTGCCACCGCCGATAAACAGATTGGTCACCTGCCCCCAAGCGACGTTCCGGCGGTAAAAAACCGTGCGGAAGTTGACGAATTTAGGTCGGAAGATCGACGTGTAGCGCAGCATCAGATCCCAATCCTGCAGGCGGGGCAGGGTTTTATCAAAGCCCCCCATCCAGTCGTATACTTGCCGGTGATGGACAATAGAGTTGAGGTCCATAAAGTTGCGGCTCGAGAGCTTGATCGGATTGAAATCAGGGCTGGGGGTATCCAGAAGTTTAACGGTACTGCCGATGATTTCAGTGTCTATATAACCGGTATAGGCGATTTGAGTGCCTGGATTTTCCATCAGCTTGCGCAGCATCAGGTCCAGAAAATGGGGATTCCACAAATTATCGGAATCCAGATAGGCGATATATTCACCACGCGCGAAACTCAGTCCCTTGTTGCGGGTCTCTGCGCCATTGCTTTTGGTGAATTGCATATAGCGGATGCGCGGATCGTTGAATTGCTTGATGACCTCGGAGGTTTTGTCAAAACTGCCGTCATCGCAGATCAACAGCTCCCAGTTGCTGTAGCTTTGGTCCAGAGCACTTTGGATGGCTTCGCCGATTGCAAAGGCGCGGTTAAAGGTCGGCATGATGATGCTGACCAAGGGCGTTCTGCCCAGATGTATCGCGTTGATATAGTCGCGCATCTGGCCTTCTTGTATATCCAGTGCGGTTTTGGCCTTATCAGAGGCTTGCAGGCGTTCCATCCACGCCGCGTAGATACAGGTTGTCTGATCGCGTCTGGAGGTGGGGGCCGGCAAGCGTGCGGGCACTGCAGCACCGGTACGGCGCACAGGGCTGTCCAATGCCAGTCGCGGGGCCTTGGACAAGGCCGTGAGGGCGGTCTGCATCGGGTCGAGGGCGTCTGAGGGGGCGTCTACGGCGTCGAGAAATTCTTCGAAGGCGACGCTGGGCAAAGGCAGCAGCCCGCTGGCTTTGGTGTTATAGTGATACAGGGCAAAGGCGCAGGGGATCAAATCCTGTGCGATGGCGGCATTCACGGCGGGATACAACTCCCGTACGGCCAGTTCATCGAAAAGCCCGTGCGGCGCATAGCCGGCCGCAGCCCCTACGGCGGCATAATGTGCAATCGCAGAGTCATAGGTGCCGGCCTCGATCTCATGCGCGGCGTCGGGATAATTCAAACAATACCAGATTGGATCAAACGGGGCACCACCGGTGGTGCAGAACGTGTCGAAAGCCGCGTTGACGGCGGCCCGCTCGGCAGGGTCGGCGAGCAGCGCCTGAACCGTTGGCCCCGGTTCTGAAGGCAAGAGCGGAGCGGGAGAGGCGGTTTGGCCCTCGAGCTTATAGCGGGCAATGATCACCGGTCCGTCTGCGGTTTCTTCCCAAAAGGCCAGCCGCGTGCTGCCGGCAGGGATATCAAAGGCGATCCGCCCGATTTTGCGCGGTACCAAAGGGGCCCCGATATAAGGGCGCCCATCCGACGTAAGCTGGTAGCTGGTGTGATCATCGATATCGACCTTGATATCGACCAGTTTGGGACGGGAATTGGTATCGGAGATAACCGCCCGTGCCCGTGTGCCGATAATTTCGAGCTTGCGCACGATCGGGCGGTGACGCGGTAGCCGGAATTGAACGGGGCTTCCGTCCAGTTCCTTTTCAGATCCGTCATAGGTGACGCGGGCGGTGTGCCAGTTCCCGTCCATTTGCGCTTCTGTCAGATCGTAACGGAACCCGACCTGATGATGCTGATGGAAACCGAGAACCTCTTTGTCGAGCGGGATCGTGACAGGCTGGGCATCGCCACAGTCAATCTGAACCGCCCGCGCCCCTGTGGCCCATCCGCGGATCGCTCTGGCCTGCGGATCAAAGAAGCTGACTCCCTGTTGTCCGATGAAGAGCTCTTCGCTGTGCAGGACATCATGCGTCCCATCGGGCTTTTCGACAATCAGGCTGACCTGATGTGGTTTGCCATCCAGCAATGCACTATGAGGAGAGAGGGTAAAGCCGCATCGCTGCCGCGCATAGCCTGCCTGTACGACATCCGGCCGCGGCTCTGTTGCTATGAGCGTTGTTTCCGGTTGCCCGTCGACCAAAAGAGTCAAGCCAACGGCTTGTTCCGGCGCCTGCGGATATTGTGCCCAGCCTGAAATCTTCGCGACATCAAATTGATCAACCGAAAAGGCGAGGCCGTCGGAGGTGGGGGCGATTTTGCGGCGGAGGTTTTGAAGGAAGGGCAGGCGAGGCATTGGCAAACCCATGCGATCTCTTTCGATTGAATGTATAAATTGAAAGCCGGTTAAGGAATTCCACGATTAAACAGAAGCTTAGTCAACATCTGTCGATGTGTGTATGCTCTTGTGACGATGTTTGTAAGAAATCTTGCCAAACATCAAGGATAACAGCGCCGCTGTGACCGAGGCTTTGCAGGTCACGCAGGGCGGCATTATGGGTTATCCGATGATTTGCGCATCCTTTTGCGGGGTATATCCTTCGACGGCATAGCTGATGAGCTGATGTACGGCTTTGTTGTTGCCGGATGAAATCGCTTCGCGCAGCGTTCGCAGATAACCGGCAACCTCGATCTCCGAGGGCACACGCTCTCTGGCTTCCATGATCTTGGGGTGTTTTGTGCGGATGTTACCCTCGGCGATCAGAAGCTCTTCGTGCAGTTTTTCTCCGGGGCGCAGGCCGGTGGTGACAATCTCGATGTCCCCGTCGGGATTATTCTCG
Source organism: uncultured Pseudoruegeria sp. (assembly GCA_947498155.1). Classification (GTDB taxonomy): domain Bacteria; phylum Pseudomonadota; class Alphaproteobacteria; order Rhodobacterales; family Rhodobacteraceae; genus Pseudoruegeria. Next base: position 10,448 of record CANMJD010000009.1, on the reverse strand, counting down.
TCCCGTACCGAATAGCCGGAGCTTTCGATCACCTGACGGGCGAGATCCCGAATTTTAACCGGTTCCCCCATATCGAGGACGAAGACCTCGCCCCCTTCGGCAAAAGAGCCGGCCAGCAGCACGAGCCGGACGGCTTCGTGGATGGTCATGAAGTAGCGGGTAATATCGTGGTGGGTCAGGGTCACGGGGCCGCCACGGGCCACCTGATCCTGAAACAGTGGCACCACAGAGCCCGAGGACCCTAAAACATTGCCAAACCGCACCATCGCAAACACCGTATCGGTGGAGCGGGTTGCTTGATCCTGTACAACTTGTTCTGCAAGGCGCTTGGAGGCGCCCATAACATTGGTTGGCCGGACGGCTTTGTCCGATGACACCAGAATGAAACGGTCTACTTTGGCGGCGACGGCTTCTTTGACGAGGGTTTTGGTGCCCAGAACGTTATTGGCCAACCCTGCCAGAGGATTATATTCGACAAGGGGAACATGTTTATAGGCCGCAGCATGGAGGATCACCTGAACTTCATGATCCGCGAGTACCTTGCGAACCTGTCTGGCATCGGTCACCGACCCAAGAATAGGAATGATTTCGATGCCGTTTTCTTCGGCTTGGGAGCGCAATTCCATATCAGCGTTATAGAGCGCATATTCGTTCAATTCATAGAGCACGAGACGCTTGGGGGCACAGGCAAGGACCTGACGGCACAGCTCGGAGCCGATCGACCCGCCGGCACCTGAGATCATCACATTCTGGCCTGCATAGGCCCGTTCTCCGCCGCGCAGGGTGTTATCCAGTGTCTCTCGGCCCAGAAAGCGGTTAGGGGCCACCGGAGAGAGTTTCGAGATGAGGTCTTCTTCACCGATAAGTTGGGAAAAAGAGGGTAAGACCTGTACTTCCAGTCCCATATCCTCAAGCTGCCGGGCCAGACGCATCTGTTTGGGCTGGCTCAGGGAGGGAATGGCAAGGAGAACGCGGTTGATGTTCTTGGCGGCCACGAGCTCGCGAATGCGGATCGGGGAATAGACCGGCAGTCCGGCAATGCGCAGGCCGTGCAGGGCGGTGTTGTCATCTACAAAGGCAACCGGATCGATGGTTTTATGGGCGCTGAAGGCCGAGGCCAATTGGGTGCCTGTTGTGCCGGCGCCGTAGATGAGGACCCGGCAATGCACTTCGTCGCGGCGGTAGATTGCTTCTAGGGCCTGTAGCATCACCACACGGCTGCCCGCCGAGAACAGGAAATATACGATGGCCAGAACCACATGTAGCCCAAGCAGAACCGGCAAACCTGAAACCCACAGGAAAACGGCGCTCAGCAGCGACAGGTAAATCGAAAACAGGGCCGTGCGCCTGACGGCTTTGATCTCATAGGCATTGAGGCGCACATTCGGAATGCGGAGCATCCAGCACAGCAGACCGGCAGCAATCATGATGTAGGGCAATACAGGCAATAACGCCTTCATCGCACCAAGCGGGCTCGGGGGTGTCTGTTGCACTGCAAAGGTGAATAGAAAGGCCAACGGTAGCAAAAGCACATCCACGGAAAGCAGGATGAGACGTTTCTGGACCGGGGTCAGAGATTTAACAACTTGTAACAATGGCTGTCCTACAGACATAATCGCGGTAAATAGAAAGGTTCCAACCAGAGGTCGGGCGGTTCAAAAGACAGAGACTACTCAAATAGATTTTAATTTTAGCGCCTGTAGATGCCCTGATTTTGTACCGATACTATGTAAATAAAACAAGCCATTGCCTTTCTATGCGCAGAAAAGCACTCATACGCCTAGCAATTGGGCAGTATTCGAGTCTCATTTATCATCAAAGGGTAAGGTTTTGAACCACGTTTCCTTTCATCAGCCGCATTTCAATGATCAGGACAAAGCCGCCGCCTTGGCGGTTCTGGACAGTGGATTTATGACCATGGGCGCCGAGGTTTTTGCCTTTGAAGCGGCTTTGGCGGCACAGCTTAACCGGCGTCATGCGATTATGGTGAATGCCTGCACCAACGGCCATATGCTGGTGTTTCAGTATTTGCGCCGTGTGATTGGCCTGCCTGCCCGGACCCGGGCCTTGTTTCCGGCGACGACATTTGCCGGTCCGGCGTTTCAGGCGCACCATGCGGGCTATGAGGTGCGGCTGCTGGATACAGACCCTGAAACGGGCGCAACGCCTTGTGCGGCGCTGGCGGCAGAGGCGCGGGAGACTGATCTGATCTGCCCGATGCCCTATGCCGGTATCGCCTTACACGGCATGGCAGACCTGCTGGCACAGGCCAAAGCGCAGGGCAGTTTCGTGATCGAGGATTGCGCCCATAGCATCGGCGCGCGCGGGGCGGAGGGGGCACTGGTCGGGAGCTTGCCGACCTTTGCCTCTATCTTCAGCTTTTATCCTACCAAGGTGTTGAACGCGGTTGAGGGCGGCATGATCCTGACCGATGATGATGATCTGGCGGATTGGTGCCGCGCTGCGCGGTTGCATGGGGTGGATAAGCCTGTTGCCGGACGCTACCAGTCGGGCAAAAGCGATTGGGGGTATGCGCTGCCGATCATGGGGTATAAATGCAACCCCAATAACCTTCAGGGGGCGATTGGGTTGTCGCAACTGGCGCGGCTGGCCGACACGCTGGAGCGGTTGCAAGAAATCTCTCAGATCTACCGCGCGGCCTGTGCGGATGCCGGGCTGACACCGATTGCAGGGCAGGGGGAGGGCAACCAGCATCTGTTTGTCTTACAGGGGCTGAACCGGCCACATTTCATCGCCCATATGGCGGCGGCGAAAATACAATGTTCTGTGCATTACCCGCCGCTCTGGAAAATGGATGCCTGGGGGGATCACCACTTTGACGGATTATCGGGGGCCGAGGCTTTCGGTGCGGGCTGTGTCTCTTTGCCGATCTATACATCCCTTACAGCCGAAGAGATCGCGCGCGTGGTGGCGGCTCTGCACAGCTATAGACCGGGTTGAATATCGACAGCCGCCCCAAAGGATCGGTCCGTCCGGCGATGACATAAACGGAAACCGGGCCCGCACATAAGACGGGCCCGGTTTATCGGTATGTTTTAGAAGATGCTGAAGTCGTCCGCATCCAATGTTGCTTTGTTTGACAGGGTGGCAAAGAGACTCGCGTCCGCCCCGCCAACCCCATCTGCATCATGCCAGAGCTGACCGGTGGTCTGATCATAGATGATCCGGTCATTCGCATCCGCCGCTGCCGTGCCGAGCACAAAAGCATCCGCCGCCAGCGCGCCAGCAGAGAGGCCGGTAAACACCGAAGCCTTGAGCATGATATCATCGGCCCCGTCTCCGAAGTCGATGATCCGGTCAACGTTGTTGGGGGCGAAGGCGCGGTCAAATACAAAGGTATCCGCACCGCCCTGACCCTTGAGCGTGTCATTGCCCTCACGGCCGGAGATCGTGTTGTTAAAGGGGTTGCCGACGATGGTGTTATTAAGGCCGTTACCGATGCCGTTGGTCCCATCAATACCATCGCCAGCAGCATTCCGCAGGGTCTGGATGTAGAGGTTCTCGACATGGGCATCCAGCGCAATGGAGCGGAAAGCGCGCACGCTATCCATCCCGCCCCCTGCTTCCTCTACGGCGCTGTCGCCTGGTGCACGCAGAAGGTAGGTATCATTGCCGTCGCCACCGATAAGGGTGTCGACGTTTTTACCACCATCAAGGATGTTATCCCCCGCATTGCCGGTGATTGTGTTCATCAGCCCATTGCCGATCCCGCGGATATCATCGGTGCCCGTCAAGGTGAGGTTTTCGATGTGGGAGCGCCCCATCAGGAAATCGACAGAACTCATGACATGGTCTGTACCTTGCCATTTGGCGCTTTCCACCACACGGTCTCCGATGTCATCGACATAGAACATGTCAGACCCTTGACCACCGTTCATGAGATCAGCACCCAGACCACCTACAAGGATGTCGTCACCGCCCGCGGCGCGGATGTCGTCATCGCCGCCAAGACCTTCGAGCCGGTTGTTGCCCTCATTCCCGATAATGAGATTATCGAGGGCGTTGCCGATGATATCCACATTATCGGATCCCAGCAGCTTGAAGCGTTCCACAGCGACATTTGTTGAATCAAAGCTGACGGTTGAGAAGATCCGGTCAATGCCCGACCAGCCGCCGCTTTCAAAGACCACATCAAAGGGATTATCCAGCCAATAGCTGTCACTGCCGGGACCACCATTCATCAGATCGCCCCCGGGACCGCCATCTAGATCGTCATCGCCAAGACCACCCAGCAGCGTATCGACACCGGCACCGCCATTCAGGGTGTCATTGCCCTCCAGACCGACCAAGGTGTCATCCAGGGCGCCGCCCTCAAGCGTATTGTTGCTGCCATCCCCAATGAGGATTTTCGCATCAAGCGGCGCGTCGTCATCATTCAGCACCGTGACGCTGGCATCGCTGGAAATGATCGAAATACTGTCACGGATACTGGCATCCACGCCAATACCAAGAGTAAGCACTTCGTCTTCCTCGTAGTCCTCATCCCCGTTAATGCGGAAAGAAACGTTTTTGCTGGTTTCATCTGCCGCAAAAGAGATGGTCTGCGGGGTTAGCGCATCCGGCGTGTCATTGCCATCCAGATCGCCGCTCACGGTGACGTCGACATCCAGCGCCGCGGTGGTGTCTCCGATGCGATAGATTTCAAAGAGCGCGGTCTGTTCGCCGCTGTCGCCTTCAGAAAGTTCCGGCGCCGCCGCCCGGATCCCGATGGTCGCGCCAAGGGCTGGCGCATTTGCCGGGTCTGTTTCGGTGGTCGGATCCGCTGCCAGCGCGGTGGCGCTTTGTGCGAAATCGGTATTGCCCGATAAGGCCACGTCCAGAATCGCCGCGTCGCGCAGGATCGGATCGGTTACGCCAGCGGCATCCACGATGGCCGCAGCGTCGGCCACGAGTTGGGCGGGCAGATCATCCAATGTGACCACCGCTTTTGGATAGGAGGGGTCCTGGAAGTCATCGGTTGTTTCACCACTGGCGCGGTCAAACAGCGATATATCTTCGGTAATCCGCCAGGAATCGGCATAGGCGCCATAGAGCGTGTCGAATTCGATCGGCTGTGGCAGGACGGTGCCGTCCCTTAGGGCCAGATCATTTCCGGTGGCGCCATCGGCATTGCCCAGCAGACCATGTACCGTTCCCGGTGCCCGTGTGTCGTTCAGGAAGGCGCAGACATTGATGAACCCGTCGAAGACACCGACTTTCACCTGTTCTCCGCTGCCGTAAACGATGGTGTATTCATTGGCGTTGGCGCTGAAAAAGACCTGTCCGTCGCCCACATTTACCCCGCCGGTTAACGGGTTGATTGTGGTTGCGACGCCGTCAATGGTCAGCGGCACATCCCGGTTCACGTCAATCACGACGCGGACACCGTCGAGCTCTGTTGCCATGACAGCGTTGACCGAAACCACATCGCTGATTGGCGTGGTGCGGACCTGCACATTGATCGGATCACCTGCGGTAGATTCCAGCAGTGTGAATTCACCAACAGCCTGGAAATCATAGCCCAGACCATCCAGCGTCGTCAGATGCGGATCGCCAAAGATATCAGCCTCAACCGGTGGCGGTGGTGGCGGAAGTGGCACGTCGTCATCCAGAATGATCCCGTCCTGCACGATGTTGAGGACATTGATCGGAATGGTGGGATCCGGTGTGCTCAGGTCGATGATCTCGACCCTGAAGGTTTCGTTGAATTCCGGAATATTATCCGCGACGATGTTGATGGTAACATCTTCGAATGTATCTCCGGGATTGATTGTGCCCATGACGATCTGTGGCAGACCGCCGGCAATATCAGCCGGACCGGCAGGGCTGAATAACCCCGGGGTTATTTCTAGCGTAAAATCCACGGCTGTGTCGAGGTTACCGCCCCGTTGAACGGTAAAGATCATCGGGGTTACACCGCCGCCCGAGCCTTCGACAACCCGACCGCCGCCCAGAAGCGATATATTGATCGGGGCCGGGGTGTCGTCCTGCACCAGAATATCAACATCAGCCATGGTCGACGAGGCGACCCCATCGGTGAGCGTGTAAGTAAAGGTGTCAACGGCATCCTGCCCGTCCGGGAGGGCATCAAAGGCGCCGTTTGGATCATACTCAAAAGTGCCATTGTTGCGCAGCGTGATCCGTGCCCCGGAGGGCAGGTTGAACACATCGCCAACAACCGCTGGATTTCCCTCTACCGTCAGGATGTCGATCGGATCGCCATCGGGATCGAAATCATTGAGAAAAACGCTGTTGGTAACAAAGGTACTATCGCGATCGGTTTCAAAACCGATCCCGAAGTCGTCCCGTGCCACTGGCGCATCATTGCCCTCTGTCGCAATCGTCGCTTCTGCGGTGATGTTAAAGCCGGCAAAGAAGATGTTGTCGTCATTGGAGGGGTTCAGGGTTTGAACAAAAATAGAGCGGTCGCCGGTTTGCAAAAAACCACCGTCCGTCAGTGTATAGAGTTCATCATCAAACCCCTGATCGCCGTTCGGACCAGCCCCCGGATCTACCGGGTTGGCAGGGTCATCGCCAAGACCGCCGATCGTGATCAGCCCGCCGTTGCCGTTGCTACCGTCATCATAGCCCCCCGCCGCAGAGGTCAGGCGGTCGCCGTTGACGTCAATCAGAGAGAACTGGTTGCCCTGGAAGCCAAAGCCAATCCCCAGCGACATCTGAATTTCGAGGCTCGGGTCCACCACAAGCGGTGCATCGAAGGCCAGACGGAAGTCATCACCGGCCTGATTGGTGAAGCCGTCCAGAAAGGCGATTGTCCTCTCGACTTCGTTGGGGTTGGAATACACAACCGCCAGCGCATAGCCATCAATTGAAGACCCGAGAAGGTCGCTAACCTCGAAGGTGAAGAGATCATTGCCGCCATCCCCAATGGCATCGCTGACAAAAGCCGTCACATCGGTTCGATAGGCACTCAGGCTAAAGCCCGTGGTGACGCCGAGTGGGGTAAAATCTGCTTGCACCAGATCAAGGCTGTCGTCGCCAAGTGAGAGTGTTGCACCCGGGTTTGCGGTTTGGGTGTAGGTTGTCGAATACAGAAAGGCGACTTCGACCTCGGACCCTTCTGGAACGTCAACTAGAATGTCACCGCCATTTGTACGGCTGCCAGATGTGCCGTCCAGAGACCAATTGCCATTCCCAATGAATGTATAGCTATTTGAAAGGGCCATGATGCTCCCCCCCTTTTTGTTAAAAAACTCGGTTCAAACTGTTTGCGCTTAAATAATGTGCTAATTATGCACCGTATTTTTCAAAAAAGTAATAGGCGGAATTGACAATTTTGCGCCCTGCAGGGCGTTGCGGCGGCTGTTTTGGGGCCATAGGCTAAAAATGGCTCATTTGTGCGCTCTTTTTTGGTGTGTCGTGTAATTTTAATAGCTCTAAAGTTGATTTTTATTTTGCGAATCCGCCCTTGGGTAAAGCCAGAGTCGGTGGCGGCATTTTGGGCCTGGAGGGCGTAGGTTTTGCCCCCCCACCAGCCCCGGGCAAAGGGCAGGGCCGGTGGGGGTGCGGATTAGAAAATACTGAAATCATCCGCTTCCAGCGTGGCTTTGTTGGCCAGCGTCGCAAAGAGCGTCGCATCGGCCCCGCCGACACCATCGCCGTCATGCCAGAGCTGACCGGTGGTCTGATCATAGATGATCCGGTCATTCGCATCCGCCGCTGCGGTGCCGAGCACAAAAGCATCTGCCGCCAGCGCGCCAGCGCTCAGGCCGCTAAACACCGAAGCCTTGAGTTTAAACACATCATCGCCGTCGCCAAAGTCGATGATCCGGTCGACGTTCGTGGCTTCATCCAGGGCGCGGTCAAAGACAAAGGTATCCGCCCCGCCTTGCCCCTTGAGCGTGTCATTGCCCTCTCGGCCGACGATCGTATTGGCATAGGGCGTGCCGATGATGGTGTTATCCAGCCCGTTGCCGATGCCGTTCAGGTTCGCCGGATTGCCATCCTTGGTAAAGACGTTCTGCATGTAGAGTTTTTCCACATGGGCCTCCAGCGCGTAAGAACGATAGGCTTTCACCGCATCATTACCTTCGCCGGCCTGTTCTACGGCGGTGTCCCCGGGCGCGCGGATCAGATAGACGTCATTGCCCAGCCCGCCGATCAGCGTGTCGTTGTTTTTGCCGCCGTCCAGAATGTTGTCGGCGTCATTGCCAATGATGATATTGGCCAACCCGTTCCCCGTGCCGACCCGAGCCTCTCCGGTGAGGGTCAGGTTCTCGATGTGTTGGCGGCCCAAGGCGAAATCAACGCTGGATTCAACCGTATCAACCCCGTGCCAGTTGCGGCTTTCGCCGATCCGGTCTGCAAGATGATCCACGATGAACAGATCGCCACCATCCTGCCCAATCAGCCAATCTGTCCCGCTGCCGCCGTTGAGTGTATCCTCGCCTTGCCCGCCCCGCAGGGTATCATTGCCTGAACTGCCCAGAAGCAAATCAGACAACGGCGTGCCCATGATCGTATCATCTCCGAACCCCGCACCCAGAATGGCTGGGGTGTTTGCCAGATAGATCGTGCCGTCCTGCGTTTCGTCCAGCACATCAAGCTGGGTCAAAGCGGATCCGCCGTAAACCAGATAGGCGGATCCGGACTGGCTGAGATCATTGGCGTCGGTCCCACTTGCCCCGATGAGCAGATCGTCAAAGCCGTCGTTGTTGACATCCCCGGCAATGGCAACCGATTGGCCTGCGCGGTCATATTTATCTTCGCCGATCAGACGATAGCCGGAGCTGCCATCAAGCGTCTGCAGATCAAGCGTTGCTGAAAACCCATTCTCTTGACCAAAAACCAAATAAGCCACGCCTGCACGGTAAGACTCATGACGGCTGTCATAGCTCTCGGCTTGGGCGCCTCCGATCAGGATATCATTCAGACCATCGCCATTTACGTCGCCTGCGCCGCCAATTGTATGACCGGCATAGCTCTCGGGTGGACCTGAGAGGATGAAACCATTCTGACCATTTAGATCTGAGGTCAGGAGCTTTGGTGCAAAACCCGCCGATGTCCCAAAGACGACGTATGCTTCATGATCCCCACCGGCGACACTGAAATCATCGATACCGTCTCCATTCACATCGCCAAGTGGCACCGCATTATTCAATCGCTTTACGGGATAGGGTGTCTCATGGGCGGGTTCTTCAAAGACGAACCCATTTGTGCCATCAAAATCACTGAAATCGAGCACTGGCACTGGATCCGTTGGATCAAAATCGGAGCCAAACACCACGGCAAGTCGAGAAATTTGGGGAGAGTCTCCGGGCGATTCATAGGCGCCATAGGAGGCCCCGACGATGAAATCATCTCGCCCATCGGCGTTGACATCCCCGATAGCGTTGACGAAATCAATATGCGCATATGAGGTTTCATTTGTGATTTTCAGAAAGAGGTCTTGGTCCTCATCCGTCGGCAAACCTTGCTGAGATCCCAGAAACACATGGGCTTCGGAGGTGCTTGTCGCTGTTTCAGTGTCTCGTTTCCAAAGCACCGTCAGTAAATCTTGAAACCCATCACCATTGATGTCACCGCCAATCGCCGCCGGATCTGCCAAATAGCCATTATCTCCGGAGATTATAAAGCTCAGGCCATCTGCTGTTGGCAATTGCGAGGGATGGATCAGGCTGTCAAATCCACTCTCTGATCCGGGCAGGATGATCACGCGCCCCGTGGCGATGGGATCGTCCGGATCGTACCCGCGAAAATTCAGCATCAGATCGTCAATGCCATCGCCGGTCAGGTCACCTCCCGTACCAAATCCCTCGCCAATTTTTTCATAGTAATACGTCCCGCGCAGGATGAAGCCGTTTGTGCCATCCAATGTTGAGAGATCAAAAAACGGCACGAACGCATCGGATCGGCCAAAGAGCACATAGGCTTCGCCTGGTGCTGTTTCGGCATTTCGGTCCGCATATTGTGCCCCGAGCAGAACATCACCAATGCCATCGTTGTTCAGATCGCCAACGGCCGAAACGGAATAGCCAAGAATATCGCCCTGTTGCAGCCCGTTAAAGATCGCCCCGCCATAGATCATTAGGTAAGCCCTCCGATGATGTAGGATGGGACCAAAGTGCACCAAGTACACGTTTTGCGGGGATTAAAAAAAAGGATGCCCAGTTTGAAAGTCATCTAGATTTGCTCATGCAAAGGTATAAATTTGATGTGTAATTTTTATAGAATATTCGATTTTAACACAGGGGGTTCTGTCCGATTAGCCTAAGTAGCTACAGGCTTTGACGCAAGAACCATGTCATCAACGCGGCCCCGTTAACAAACTGGTCCATCTAAACTGGAGGGCCAATCTAGCGAGCGATACTTTAGACGATCAAAAAATCATCCGCTTCCAGCGCGGCCTTATTGGCCAGCGTCGCAAAGAGCGTCGCATCGGCCCCGCCGACACCATCGCCGTCATGCCAGAGCTGACCGGTGGTCTG
>CANMJD010000008.1 GCA_947498155.1 uncultured Pseudoruegeria sp. | reverse complement strand
ACAAAGGAGTCGCAACCCAAAAAAACAAAATCAGCAAAGAAAAACACATAAATCACGTAAGCATCTGAAATATAACGACTTATAGGATGTATAAAGTATCAGGAAGGTTCAGAGCGCCCTAAAAATCAGGGATAATGGGTAGGAAAATACACCTGCCCATTCGCATTTAATCCACCCGAGGCGAGATTCAGGAGCTGACTTGGGAGATCCGTGGGGAATCCTGGTCCGATATCCGATGATTCCGACTCGTTCTGGGGGTTCTGACGGGTTTGGGATTCGCCAAAGAGTGGCCCAAACGCAAAACGGGCGCCCAAAATGGACGCCCGTACATCCTTTATCTGCCGACGGACTACATCGGCTGTTTGGTCGTGCGCAGATAGGGCAGCACAGTTTCATAATCGCCAAACCGCGCGGAGGCATCTTCATTAGAGACAGCCGCCGTGATGATCACGTCTTCGCCGTCTTTCCAATTCGCCGGTGTGGCGACCTGATGGGTAGCGGTCAGCTGAATTGAATCCAGTGCACGCAAGATTTCTTCAAAGTTCCGCCCTGTGGTCATCGGATAGGTCAGCGAGAGTTTCACCTTTTTATCTGGCCCGACGATAAAGACCGTGCGTACTGTGGCATTATCCGCCGGCGTGCGGCCCTCTGCGCTGCCTTCGGTGGCGGCGGGCAGCATGTCATAAAGCTTGGCCACTTTCAGATCGGTATCGCCGATCATCGGATAGCCCACAGCATTGCCGGATACAGTTTCAATATCGGCCTTCCATTTGTGGTGGTTCTCAACCGGATCCACAGAAATGCCGATGATCTTGGCGTTGCGCTTGGCAAATTCATCCGCCATGCCCGCCATCGCCCCGAGTTCAGTGGTGCAAACAGGGGTGAAATCTTTGGGGTGGCTGAACAGGATCGCATAGCCCTCTCCGATCCAGTCATGAAAGCTGATCGGGCCATCGGTGGTTTCTGCGGTGAAATCCGGTGCGGTGTCGTTAATGCGCAATGCCATGTTTTATCTCCCAATAGGTGCGCCCGACGTGGGCGGTACGATAGTTATAGGCGATAGATAAGGGCTGCCAATGCGGATTACGATCCGCTTTTGTGAAAGGCCAAAGCAGCAAAACACGCAAGGGTGCCGGATGACCGAGTCTTTGGCTTCTAGAACGGCACCGCAGCGCGGAAATTCATTCCCTTACCGCCGTCGGGATGACGAAACCGCAGGGATTCAGCGTGCAACATCAAACGCGGGGCATCCAATGCCGCGCCTTTGGCGTAGAAAGGGTCCCCCAGAATAGGGTGACCCAGCGCCAGCATATGCACCCGCAACTGATGGCTTCGACCGGTTTTAGGGAACAGGTGCACACGGGTGCTGTTGCCTTCAATCCGCATGACCTTCCAGTCTGTGATGGCTTCCTTGCCGGTCTCATGATCCACTTTTTGCAGGGGACGGTTGGGCCAGTCCACGATCAGGGGCAGATCAACGGTGCCTGTTTTCTCGGCCATCTCGCCATAGACCCGCGCGACATAGGTCTTTTTGGTTTGGCGCTTTTCAAACTGCAGACCCAGATGGCGCTGCGCATGGGGGGTCAGTGCAAAAACCATAACGCCAGAGGTATCGCGGTCCAGTCGATGCACCAGCAAGGCCTGCGGAAAAACCGCCTGGACGCGGGCAATCAGGCAATCGGACAGATGCGCCCCCTTGCCCGGCACAGATAAAAGCCCGGCGGGTTTGTCCACGATCAACACTTCATGGTCGTCATGCAGGATCGATAGCGGCGTATCGGGGGGATTATAGTCAGCGCTCATGGAGGCGATGTATCCCAAGCCGCCAAGGGATACCAGTCTGTGCAAAGAGTCAGGCACGCCTAGTATTTCAGAAGCTGCGCCGGTCCGTCCTCTATGTCGTAGTAATCACCCTTGTCTTTCACGAATATATGTTTGGAGAGCGTCAGGCCGGTATTGCCGTGCAACGTGCCCGCCGCGATAGAGATCGTTCCTTCTCCATGCATCCGGTAAAACAAGCTCGACCCGCAGCGATTACAAAACCCCCGTTCGGCCCACTCCGAAGATTTGAACCACGCCAGCCCGTCTTCGCAGTTTAGGGTCAGGGCGTTTTCGGGCACTTGGGTTGCAGCCCAATAATGCCCGCTGGTCTTGCGGCATTGGCTGCAATGGCAGGCCACGGGGGCGCGCATCTCGCCGGTGATTTCATAGGTTACAGCGCCACAAAGGCAGGCACCTGATGTTGTCATACGGCCTCCTTAAAGACATCTGTCAGGATGTCGGCCAGTGCTTCTGCATCTTCTGGCGTAAAGGCATCCGGCTGGTTGCTGTCGATATCAAACACCCCCAGCAGCGCGCCTGTTCCATCATAAACGGGCAGCACAAGTTCCGAGCGGGTCGAAGATGCACAGGCAATATGGCCGGGGAAGGCCTCGACATCCGGTACCAACTGGGGTTCACCGCTGCGCGCCGCTGCCCCGCAGACCCCGCGCGAAAACGGGATGACCAGACAGCCGTGCCCACCTTGATACGGGCCGATCTTCAGTGTTTCATGCCCGACATGGCGGTAAAACCCTGTCCAGTCGAAACGGTCATCGCTGTGATGCACTTCGCAGGCAACCGTCGCCATTAGCGAAACAGCATCGGTTTCGCCTTCTGTCAGGCTCGACAGGATTTTCTTCAGGTCCCGATAATCAACACGCATTAGGGTCTTTCTATTGCTAGGGCTGTACCTTCGCCGCCGCCAATGCAAATGGCCGCGACCCCGCGCTTCAAATCACGGGTTTCCAGCGCATGGAGTAACGTAACCAGAATGCGCGCACCAGAGGCACCAATTGGATGGCCCAGCGCGCAGGCCCCGCCATGCACATTCATCTTCTCTCGTGGTATATTCATTTCCCGCATGAACGCCATTGGCACCACGGCAAAGGCCTCGTTGACCTCCCAAAGATCGACATCCGACACCTCCCATCCGATATGCGCCAAAAGCTTTTGTGCGGCCGGAACGGGGGCGGTTGTGAACAGATTCGGGGCCTGTGCGTGACTGGCATAACCCCGTATCTGCGCGCGCACGGGCAGGCCTGCAGATTTGGCGGTTTCTTCATCTGTCAAAACCAAGGCCGCAGCCCCATCCGAAATAGAAGACGCATTGGCAGCCGTCACCGTGCCCTCTTTGCGAAACGCCGGTTTAAGATGCGGTATTTTTTCAGGGCGTGCTTTGTCAGGTTGCTCATCCTTGGAAATAGAAACGGCACCGTGCCGCGTTTCCAGAAAAACCGGTGCGATCTCTGATTCAAAGGCGCCGGAGTTCTGTGCGGTTAATGCATTGGATAAGGAGGTGAGCGCATAGTCATCCTGCTGGGCGCGGGTGAATTGATAGGTTTGCGCGCAATCTTCGGCAAAACTGCCCATTAAGCGCCCCTTATCATAAGCATCTTCCAGGCCGTCCAGAAACATCGAATCCAGTACACTCTGATGCGCAATCCGTGCGCCTTGTCGCATTTTCGGCAGCAGATAGGGCGCGTTTGTCATACTCTCCATACCCCCGGCAACCATCACGCCTGCGCGCCCCAGAGCAATCTGGTCCGCCGCTGTCATGACCGCCTGCATGCCGGAGCCACACATTTTATTAACCGTCGTCGCCGGTGTTGCCTCGGTCAGACCGGCGGCGAAACCGGCCTGCCGCGCAGGTGCTTGCCCCTGCCCTGCGGGCAAGACACAGCCCATGATCAGCTCCTGGATTTGATCAGGTTGCAGCTCGGCAGACGCTACGGCCGCTTTAATCGCGGCGCCCCCCAGCACGGGCGCGGCCACAGAAGCGAAATCCCCCTGAAATCCGCCCATCGCGGTACGGGCCGCCCCCGCAATCACTACTTTTTTCACCATATGCTTGGACCCATGAGTTCTGAATACGGAATGGTAACCTTTGTCTTTTAGATTTGTCACCACTTTCAAATGTCGGAGGGATGAATGGATCTTACAACCGATCTAAAACAGAATATTCTTTTTGTACGGGTGGACGAGGCCCGGCTTGATGCCGCCGGGGTGTTGGAGTTCAAAGAGGACATGCGAAAAATCACCGAAAGCGCCCCTGAGAGGGTGGTTTTGGATCTTGGCCGCGTCACATTTCTGGACAGCAGCGGTCTCGGGGCATTGGTCGCCGTTTTAAAACTCATGGCCCCGCACACCAAATTTGAATTGGCACAGGTAAAAGGCGCGGTCGCGCAGGTGTTCAAATTAACCCGAATGGACACCGTTTTTACTATTTACGACACCCCACAGGATGCATTGACCGCAATTTCGACATCCTAATTTAACAGGTTCTGATTTTATGTCCGATTTTCAAAAGCCCCCGCCCTTACGTATGACCGTTCCCAGCGATGATATGGCGGTCCGTGCCGCATTGGAAAGAATTGAAACCGGTCTGCGGGCTTTGGACGCCCCCGAAGACGTGCGCGGCACCGCGCAATTGGTGCTCGCCGAGATTTTGAATAATGTCGTTGAACATGCCTATACCTCCAAGGACGGAGAGATTGAAATTTCACTCTCGCCAAAGGGGGATATGCTATTCTGTCTGATCAGCGACGCCGGTGAACCGATGCCCGATAATACGCTCCCCAACGGTCGGGCCGTCGAAGAGGGCACGGAGCTTATGGATCTGCCCGAAGGCGGGTTTGGCTGGTTGCTGATAAATGAATATGCACGAAATCTGGAATACCACCGGCGTAAGGATAAAAATGTCCTTAGTTTTCAGTTGGCGTTGGTGTCCTGACCGGCGCGTTACAAAACGCAGTCAGGGCTGCCTGCCCGTTTTTTTTACACCGCCCGATTATGGCCACATTCGCTCCCCATCCACGACCGAATCATCGGGCAGAACAATAGGGTAGCTGAAATGCTGCCTCCGACGTCGGGTACCAATTGCCCCCACCAAAATCCCGACGTCGGGGCTTCTATCTGGCAGAATGCCTTGGCAATTCAGTTACATCCGCTTACCTTTTTATCTGAATACTAAAAAGGTCCCCCAGAATGCGCGATTTCCAACGTCCTGGCCGCTCGGCTGTCTTTGCAAGTAATGGCATCTGCGCCACCTCGCACCCATTGGCCGCGAAGGCCGCTCTTCAGATCCTAGAAGCCGGTGGAAATGCGGTGGATGCGGCCATTGCCGGCGCTGTGCTTTTAGGTATTTGCGAACCGCAAATGACGGGTTTGGGCGGGGATTGCTTTGTTCTTGTTAAGCCTGCAGGTCATGAGGATATTATTGCCCTAAACGGTTCTGGCCGTGCTCCGGCAGGGTTGGACGCGGCAGATTTACGCGCCCAAGGATATGACGTTGTCCCGCCGCAAGATGTGCACGCTGTCACCCTCCCCGGGGCAGTGGATGCTTTTTGTCGCCTGTCTGCCGATTGGGGAAAACTGGGGATGAAGACCGCCCTTGCCCCCGCCATTCACTATGCAGAGGCCGGTGTTCCGGTGGCCCCGCGCGTGGCCTTTGATTGGGCCGCAGCTCAGGGCAATCTTCAGGGAGTTGCCCGTGACTATTATCTGGTAAATGGCGAAACTCCCTCCGCAGGCACCCTGTTTCGCGCCCCAAAACAGGCAGAAGTATTACGCCGGATCGCAACAGAGGGGCGTGCGGGGTTTTATGAGGGGGAAGTTGCAGAGGATATGGTCGATTCCCTGCGGGCCCTTGGTGGCACCCATACGCTTGCGGATTTCGCTGCCACTTCTTGCGATTACACCACCCCGATCAGCGGCACCTATAAAGAAATAGAGCTGGTTGAACATCCCCCAAACGGTCAGGGAGCAACCGCTATCCTGATGGCCAATATACTGTCGCAGTTTGATATCGCAGCCATGGATCCCTGGGGTGCTGAGCGCGTTCATATCGAGGCCGAAACGGCAAAGCTTGCCTATGACACCCGCAACCGGTTCCTGACCGATCCGGATCACATGAACCGACTGGATCATATGCTGTCGATGGAAACCGCCCGAAAACTTGCGGGATTGATCAACCCGCGAAAAGCCATGGCCTCTGCTGCCACGTTGTCAGAACAGGTCCACAAGGAAACCATCTATATTACGGTCGTCGATAAGGATCACATGGCGGTGTCGTTGATCTATTCAATCTTCCATAGCTTTGGGGCTGGCCTTGCCTCGGATAAATTTGGCATCAACTTCCAGAATCGCGGTTCCGGTTTTGCGCTTACCGAAGGTCACCCGAATGAGGCCAAGGGCGGTAAACGTCCGATGCATACAATCATTCCCGGCATGCTGCGCAAAGACGACAAACTTATCATGCCCTTTGGCGTGATGGGCGGAGCCTATCAACCCAATGGTCACGCGCGCTTCCTTTCGAACCTCGTTGACTTCGGGCTGGATGCACAATCCGCCATCGATGCGCCGCGTAGTTTTTCGGATGCAGGCGTGTTGAATGTCGAACGTGGTTATAGCGATTCGGTGCGCGAACAGCTTTCAAACATGGGGCATGTGGTGCAGATCCCAGAAGGCCCGATTGGCGGTGCGCAAGCGATTAGAATTGATTATGAAAAAGGGGTATTGATCGGCGCCTCTGATCCACGCAAAGACGGATGCGCGCTGGGATATTGATCAGTTTAGCTGAAACTGCAGGGGATAATGTCCATCCTCAAAATCGCCGAACAAGTCCTGCAGGTCGGGGTGATCCACCGGCTTGCCGGTGACATCTTCGATCAGATTCTGTTCCGACACATAGGCCACGTAATAGCTTTGGTCGTTTTCCGCCAGCAGGTGGTAAAACGGCTGGTTGCGTTTAGGGCGGCTCTCTTCGGGGATGGCGTTATACCATTCTTCCGTATTGGAGAATTGCGGATCAACATCAAAGACTACCCCCCGAAAGGGGTGCTTTTTGTGCCGGACAACCTGTCCGATATGGTATTTTGCACGCGCGGATAACATCAACAATCGCTCCTACTAAGGTTATTAGACCCCTTATGGCGTCCGGTGTCCACGCTCACCGCGCCCTTTTCATGGAAACACTTTGTGCAGAAACTTTGCACAATTTGCCAAAAACCCTTTTATTTATAGATATTTGCCTAATTGACGTTGGGTCATATCCGATGAGAGGCCGTACGATATTTACACTTTTTCTAAGCATCCACCGGGAAAACTAATGTGATATTTTCATGTTTGGCATTTTCACAGGGCACGATTTCCGCTACGATATAGGAAAAATAAAAGAGCAGTAAAATCATGAGAACCCTTCTAATTTGGGCCAGTTTACTGGTCTTTCTTTCGGCATGTGGCGGTCCGCCACCGCCGCCGCGAAATTTAAATGACGCCTGTTCCATTGTGAAACAGTACCCCAAATTCCGGCGCAGCATGAAAAAGACAGAACGCAAATGGGGTATTCCCATGCACGTTCAAATGGCGACCATTTACCAAGAGAGCAAATTCGTCGGTGATGCGCGCACACCGCTGCGTTATTCACTGGGCGTGATTCCCATGGGGCGTCAGTCTTCGGCCTATGGCTATGCACAGGCGCTGGACGGCACGTGGGATGAATACAAAGCCTCAACCGGGAATCGCGGCGCTGATCGGGACAAGATCACAGATGCCACCGATTTTATGGGCTGGTACATGAACGAAACCACCCGTCGTCTGGGCATTTCCAAAAATGATGCGCGCAACCAATATCTTGCCTATCATGAAGGTCAGACCGGCTATGCCCGTGGCACTTATAATAAAAAATCATGGTTGGTGCGGGTCGCGGGAACGGTTCAAAGCCGCGCGGACATGTATCAACGCCAGCTTAAGGCCTGTAACAAAGACTAATTGATCAGGCGCCGCGTCAGGCGCCTGAACCAACTTATCGGTTGCGGCTTTGGGCTTCTGCAGTGATGTCAAATAAGCGCGCAGACAGGTTTACACCGGTTTGTAGTGCCCCCAGAATCACCGTTGTTTGGAAGCCGCTGCCATCGGTGATGATCCATTGCCGCAGCTCGATCGGGTCACCGGTAAACACCAATTGAATATTGCCATATTCAGGATGTTCGGGATCCTGCGCTTTTACGATGGTTTTCGGGCCATCAACACTATGCCCTACCACCATTTGACGGCGATTCAGATCAACGTTGCGCTCCAGAATTAGGCTGAGCGGCGTGCGTTTGATCGGGTATTGCTCGGGGCCGGTGTTGGACTTCCCATCAAAAATGGCAACCTGACCGCCCCCCGCCATGACAAGACTCTTTTCAGGTGGGTTATACTCAAACCGAATCCGCCCGGGCCGCCGGATATAGAGCGTGCCAGTAGAAATCGTGCCATCGCCGTTGATTTGGGTAAACGGTGATTGCGCGGTTGTGATGCCGTTCAAATAATTCGACAGCGCGTTCAGGGATATCTTTGCCGCCGTGGCCGGTGTGGCAAAGGCAGCAAGGGCCAGCGGGGCCAGAAGGAAGTGACGTCTATTCATAGACTCTATGTAACCCCTTCTGTTGCAATCAAAAGCCCCATTGCCTTCACAAAGCGGTCAACCGCCTATTGCTGCTCGGGCACCAAAATCTCGCGTTTACCCACATGGTTGGCCGCAGAGATCAAACCCTGATCCTCCATCTGTTCAACCAAACGGGCAGCCTTGTTGTAGCCGATTGCCAGTTTGCGCTGGATATAAGAAGTGGAGCATTTGCGGTCCTTGATCACAATCGCGACGGCCTGATCATAAAGCGCATCTTCGCCGTTGGTGTTGCCGCCTAGGCCAAGCACCAGATCAATATCGCTTTCCGCCCCCTCTTCCGGCCCTTCAACAACACCGTTCATATACTCGGGCGGGCCAAAGGATTTCAGATAGTTAACGATTTCCTCGACCTCTTCGTCAGAACAGAACGGCCCATGCACGCGGGTGATTTTGGAACCGCCAGCCATGTACAGCATGTCGCCCATCCCCAAAAGCTGTTCGGCCCCCATTTCACCCAGAATGGTACGCGAATCGATTTTGCTGGTGACTTGAAACGAAATACGGGTCGGGAAGTTGGCTTTGATCGTACCGGTTATCACGTCCACCGATGGACGCTGTGTCGCCATGATCAAGTGAATACCCGAAGCCCGCGCCATCTGTGCAAGACGCTGGATGCAGGCTTCGATTTCCTTGCCGGCCACCATCATCAGGTCGGCCATCTCATCGACGATCACCACGATATAGGGCAGGATTTCGGGCTTGATCTCTTCGGTTTCAAAGATCGGTTCGCCGGTTTCATCGTCAAAACCGGTTTGAACGGTCCGGTTGAACATCTCACCATTGGCAAGGGTTTCTTTGACACGACCATTATAGCCATCAATGTTACGCACGCCCATTTTGGACATTTTGCGATAGCGCTCTTCCATCTCGCCGACGACCCATTTCAGCGCGACAACGGCCTTTTTGGGATCAGTTACAACCGGTGACAACAGATGCGGAATGCCGTCATAGACCGAGAGTTCCAGCATTTTAGGGTCGATCATGATCATCCGGCATTCTTGCGGCGAGAGCTTATAGAGCAAACTCAGAATCATTGTGTTGATCGCCACCGATTTACCGGACCCTGTGGTCCCCGCAATCAGCAGATGGGGCATCTTGGCAAGGTTGGCGACAATCGAATCGCCCCCAATATCTTTGCCTAGGGCCAAGGGAAGCTTCATATTGCTATCGCCAAAATCACGCGCCGATAGGATTTCGCGCAGCACGACCATCTCGCGGTTTTCATTCGGCAATTCGATCCCGATCACCGAACGCCCCGGCACGGTGGACACCCGGGCGGACAGGGCCGACATCGAACGCGCAATATCGTCGGCCAAACCAATCACACGGCTGGCTTTCAAGCCCGGCGCGGGCTCAAGCTCGTACATGGTCACCACAGGACCCGGACGCACGCTGACGATTTCGCCTTTGACGCCATAGTCATCCAGCACGTTTTCCAACATGCGCGCGTTTTCTTCGAGCGCTTCATCCGACAGATGATGCCGCTCGATGGTGCCGGGGCTGCGCAACAGATTTAAGGGCGGCAATTCATAGGCCGGACGGCTTTCTTCAAATTGCAGGGCCGGTTGCGCCTCTGCCTGGGCCTGCCGCGACGGTACCACCGGTTTTGTCTGCGGATGCTGCACCACAGGTTTCTGCACAGCGGCCGTCGGGATTACCCGATTAACAACCGGCGCAACGACGGGCGCTGCCACTGGGGTTTCGGCCACAGAGACGGGCGTCGGCTCGACATAGGCCGCGGGCTGGGGTTCAACGGGCGCATAAGCCGGATGAGTCGTAGGTTGAGTCGCGGGCGCAATTTGTGGTGCTTCTTCGACATAAGGGGCTGGTGCTGCCGCCTTGGGCTGAACGATCAGAGGTTGCGGTCCACGCCCGCGTGTCAGGCTCGGCTCAATCCGTGAATTTGCCACCAAGGGTTGGGTCTGGCGCACGCGCGATTTGATCACATCGGCGATTTTCGCTTTGATGCGATCATCGCTGTCATCAATGGGTAGCGGTGCTTCGGCAGGGATTTCGGGAACAACAATAGGGTCTGCATAGGGCTCGGCCACCTCGGCCTTGCGCTTGAAAAGACCCATTTTCCCCAACAACGGGGCCTTTTTGGCAACCGGTGCCAATGCTTCGGTTTCAGGCTCTACCAGATCAAAATCTTCTGCCGGATGATTGACCGTTGGCTCCGCGCTCATCACCCGCGCATCTGGACGGCGATCTGGTTCTTGCGGCTGATAAACGGGAACGGACGCTTCCAGATAGGCGGCTTCTTCGGCCAAAAGACGGGCCTCTTCTGCGGCTTGGCGTTTGGCCTCTTTGCGATCCTGCTGGTTGGCGCGGGCGGATTGAATACCGGACACTGTCCCCTGCGCGGCCACCCCCAAAAGGGTCATCAGCTTGGCATAGGCCAGAACAATGGTCAGCAAAACCCGATGAATAATGGCGCGGATTTCATACATGGTGAAACCCAAAACAAAGAGCATCAGCCCGGTCATGCCGACACCCATCACAAAGGACATCACCTTTAAACCAAAGGTCGCCTTAACCGGGGCAACGCCTAAAACGGCCCCCAAAACGGTATCTCCGAACAAACCACCCAGACCAAAGCTATGGGTCCAATCAGCGCCGGGAACAAAGGTCGAGGCATAAACAGCGGCAACGGCAATGGCGATCGGTGCAAAAATCGCGCGCGACAGGGCACGCTCTTCCCCGATATGGGCGGTCAGGCGCACACCCCACGTGAGCAGCGCCAGCGGCAATCCCCACGCGCCAAAGCCGACAATAATGAACAGCGGAGAGGCAATCGATGCGCCAAACAGACCAAGCCAGTTTTGCGCAGGCGCATCGGTGGCCGACAGCCAGCTCGGATCGTCCGGAGAGTAAGACGCCAGCATCATACCGATCAGCACAGAGGCGACGATCAGGCCAACGCCCAATAGTTCCTTGCTGCGGCGCTCCAGCGCGGCCTGCATATTTGAATCAAGAAGAGGTTCTCGCTGTCTGACTTGATATGCCATTTTTTTACCCGTCCTCACACATACAAACAGTCACGGAGCTGCAAAAGCCCCCGCTGCATTTCTTCTTTTGGGGCAACCAGAGCCACCCGAAGGTAGCCCGCGCCCGGATTTTGTCCGTCAACATCGCGGCTCAAATAGGCACCGGGCAAAACCCGCACACCAGTCTCTTGCCAAAGCTTCAGGGCTGCGGCCTCTCCATCGGGCACCGGTAGCCACAAAAAGAAACCCGCCGCCGGAGAGAGGTAATCCGCCACGCCCATAAAAATGTCATCGGCAATGTCGAATTTCTCGGCATAGGCCGCGCGGTTTTCGATCACATGCGCCTCATCCGACCAGACCCGCTCTGCGACGTGCTGCAATGGTAAAGGCAGTGGGGCGCCGGAGAAGGCGCGCAGTTTCTTGATAGCTGTCATATTTTTGGGGCCACTCGCAACAAAACCGGACCGAAGTCCCGGTAGGTTGGAGCGTTTGGACAGCGAATGGAAAATCACCACGCGTTCGGGATCGGCCCCGATTTCATCGGCAACCTCCATCGCCCCGGGGGGCGGCGTGGTGCGATAGATTTCGGCGTAGCATTCATCGGCAAAGATGCGGAAATCATATTTCTCGGCCAAGGCGATCAGATCGCGCCAATAGGCCTTGTCGGCAAAGGCACCCTGCGGATTAGCCGGTGAGCAGATATAGGCAATCGTTGTCCGGTTTAGAATCTCGGGCGACAAAGAGGCGTAATCCGGCATAAAACCGGTTTCCAACGTGGCAGGCACATAGACCGGCTCGGCGCCGATTGCCAAAGATGCCACAGCGTAGACCTGATAAAAGGGATTCGGCATCAAAACCACAGGGCGCTGACCGTTTTTGGTTTCAGGACCCAGCGCCATCGCGGCGTTATAAAGCCCTTCGCGCGTCCCATTCAGCGCCATGATCTGCGTATCGGGATCGGTGACCACGCGGTAGCGCCGGTCAATCCAGCCGGAAATCTGCTTTAAAAGCTCAGGCGTGCCATCATTGGGGGGATATTTGCCAAAGCCGTCGACATTAGCGGCCAGAATCGTCGAAACCCAAGCGGGAAACGCATGCTGCGGTTCACCGATTGTCATGGCGATCGGGTCACCTCCGGGCGCATGTGCGTCCAAAAGCCCCCGCAAACGCGGAAACGCGTATTCTGGCAGGTTCGAAAACCGCTCGGGAAATACCATTATAGCCTCAATATCGGGATCATTAACGCCCCGTTTGCATCAAGGATAACCAAGCGCTTGCGCAGGGTCCAGAAAAACGGACCCAATCAGACCGGATCACAAGCAGGGCTGTGGCATTTAGGTCAGCGCGGCCTCCACTGCAAATCCGGTGCGCAACAGGCGTTCCTCGGCATTTGGATGGCCCATGAGCATCATTCCGGCAGAAGACGTGCCGGTAGGCAGGGTCAATGAACACAGTCCAAGCAGGTTCCCGATGCGCGTATTACGCAGGGCCAAAAGATTTTCAGCGACATAATAGTCGTGATCCCTTGCCAATCTGTCCAAATTGGGCGGGAGAATCGGCGAGCTCGGCAAAATCACCGCATCATAGCCCGCTGTCGCCACCATATAGGCCCCCTGAAGCCGCGCCATCGACCGCCATGCGGCCACATAGTCCGCCGCAGATGTCAGCGCACCACCGCGAAACCGCGCGAGGATCTCGGGGAACATTTTTTCAGGTGCGGCTTCGATTTCATCCCGCCAGATGCCATAGGCTTCGGCGGCAAAAACATGCGCCGCCAGTGGCATGACTTCTGCCACAGCCGGAATCTCTATCCTGTCGATCTGTGCGCCGCGTTTTTGCAAGGTCTGGACCGCTTGATCAAAAGCATTGGCAGGCGCGTCGCGAATGCCCTCAAAGGCAACGGTTTCCAAGACAGCCAGACGTAGGTTTGCCCCCCCTGCCCCACCCAAATCAATGGGTTTTTGCCCTTCAAGGGCGGCAAAAACATGGGCGGCATCCTCAACCGAACGACAGAGAGGGCCGACGGTGTCGATCTTTTCGCACAGCGGCACAACCCCCTCTAGGGAGAGTCGGCCAGCGGTGGTTTTCAACCCGACCAGATCGTTCCACGCCGCCGGAATCCGCACCGATCCACCAGTATCAGAGCCGATTCCCGCAGCCGCCAAACCAAAGGCAACCGAGGCCGCCGCCCCCGAAGAAGACCCACCGGAAACAGCGGTGGAATCATTAACACAGGGGGGTGTTTCGGTGATCGGGTTATAGCCAAGCCCGGAAAATGCCAACTCGGACATGTGGGTTTTACCTAAACAAATCAGCCCCATAGAGGTCGCATTCCGCAGGGTTTTGGCATCCTCACTCGGGAGTCGGCCCTTTAGCAATGCACTGCCTGCTTCGGTCGCGACACCCGCGGTATCAAACAGGTCCTTCCATGAAACCGGCACCCCGTCCAGCAGCGACAACCGCGCGCCACCTTGCGCCCGTTGCCGTGCAGCATGGGCCTCGATCCGGGCGCGTTTTGCCGTGGTGCGCGCATAAATCCGATGTGACAGCGGGTGGGCTTCTATGGCTGATAGATAGGTTTCGACAAGATCAACGGGATCAACTTCCCCTGTATCAATGCCACGCCCCAGATCGGTTGCGGATGATGTCAGCCAATGCCCTGCCATAAAGTCCTCCATGGTTCTTTTTAAAAACCGTAGCGGCCAGAAGGCGCATGGACAATAGCAGCATTCACGCCATATTTGCTCCATGACAACGCGCACAGATATTCTGATTGCAGGGGGCGGTCTGAACGGCCCTGCCCTTGCCCTTGCCCTTGCGGATGCCGGTTTTTCGGTGACATTGGTCGACCCGACCCCCGAAGAGGTTTTGACATCCGACGCTTTTGACGGGCGCAGCTATGCGCTGGCCTTGGCGAGCCAACGTCTCTTGTCGGCTATCGGGCTCTGGCCCGTGCTCGCTGAACACGCCCAGCCCATCCTTGAAATCAAGGTCACAGATGGCCGTCCGGGCGAGGGTGCTTCGCCGTTTCTATTGCATTTCGATCATGCCGAACTCGAAGAGGGCCCCATGGGCTATATGCTGGAGGATCGATTCCTGCGACGGGCTTTTCTGGCGCGAATGGGGGAGCATCCGAAGATCACCAAAATCCAGAGCGCTGTTATCGCCCATGAAGCAGGCCCCGCCGCTATCACCGCAAAGCTGGCGGATGATCGCGAAATTACGGCGTCGCTTTTGGTCGGCAGCGATGGCAGGGGCAGCGAAACAGCGCGCCGCGCTGGTTTAAAACGGCAGGGGACGGACTATCACCAAACTGCTCTTGTTAGCGCAATCGCCCATGAGAAACCCCATTTGGGCATTGCGCATCAGTTCTTTATGCCCGCTGGACCGCTGGCGATTCTGCCGCTTCCGGGCAATCGTTCCTCTATTGTCTGGAGCGAAGAAACAGCGGCAGCCACCGCCATTCAGGCGCTGGACGATGAGGGGTATCTTGCCGCCCTGCGCCCCCGTTTCGGAGATTTTCTCGGCGAGATTTCATTGGCGGGACCGCGATTTACCTATCCACTCACCCTCTCTTTGGCAGAGGCCTTTATCGCTCCGCGCGTGGCGCTGCTGGGGGATGCGGCCCATGGGGTTCATCCCATAGCCGGACAGGGTTTGAACCTTGGCCTGCGCGATGTAGCGGCCCTTGCTGAAGTGGTGATAGAGGCGCAGCGACGCGGTGAAGAGATCGGATCAGACGCGGTTCTGGCCCGATATCAAGGATGGCGCCGCTTTGATACGACGACGCTCGCCTTGGCGACGGACACGTTCAACCGACTGTTTTCAAACGATAACCCAATTCTGCGATTGGGACGTGATTTAGGGATCGGCGCGGTGAATGCGTTTCCCGCCGCGCGCCGACGTTTCATGCGCGAAGCGGCAGGCTTGACCGGTGATCTGCCCAAATTGATGCAGGGCCGCCAGATTTAACTAGTCATATTGCCGTACGCCAAAAATGGCCGAACCAACGCGGACATGGGTGGCGCCAAGGGCCACAGCGCGTTCAAAATCACCGCTCATCCCCATGGACAGGCCGGATATCCCGTTGCGTTCTGCGATTTTGCGCAGCAGCATAAAGTGCAGCGAAGGTTCTTCATCGGCGGGGGGGATGCACATCAATCCAGCGACCGGCAGGTCCAGCGCTTTGCATTCATTGATGAAATTATCTGCCCGTGCGGGAAGCACCCCCGCCTTTTGAGGCTCTTCGCCGGTGTTAATCTGCAAAAACACCTCGGGACAATGGCCTTCTTCTTGGGCGATGCGCGCGATTGTCGTGGCAAGTTTTGGGCGGTCTACGGAATGGATGGCATCAAACAGGCCAAAGGCCTGCCGAACTTTATTGGATTGAAGCGGCCCAAGGAGATGAACAGATACATTTTCGAAGCGGTCCTTAAGCTCGGGCCATTTACCCGCCGCTTCCTGAACCCGGTTTTCCCCGAACAGACGGTGCCCTTCTTCGAGAACGGAAATAACCCGATCAATCGGCTGAATCTTTGACACCGCAATCAACTGCGTGCTGCCTTCGGGGCGATTGGCACGTTTTTCTTCGGAATGGATACGGCTTTGGATTTCGGAAAGGGACATGTTTGATAGGCTCCTGAACTTCAATCAGAGTTCAACACTATAGGGCCCAAAAAGAAAAGAGCGGGCCAAGGCCCGCTCTTCCGTCAACATATAATCCGGTTGGATTAGAAGTTGAATTTGATACCGAAGTCGGCTTGCTCGTCGCCATCGAGGGAAGCAACACCACCAACCAGGGAAGCACCGCCGCCCAGGTCGTAGGAAGCGCCAACACCCCAGCGATCAGTGGATCCACCACCCAAACGGGAACCCAGTTCACGTTGGGAGTAGAAAGCTGTCAGAGTGGTTGCGTCGAATGTGTAATCGATAGACACGCCGTACTGGTTGTCGATCAGATCGCCGGCACCGTAGTTGGCTTTCAGAGTTGCGTCGCCAAAGGAAACGTCACCACCGATGTACCAAGAGTCACCGTCAAGATCGGTCACGGTTGTTGTGGTTACACCAGTAAGGATGTCGGTAACTGCAGTAGCAGATGTACCATCCAGAGTTTCGTAACCAGCAGCTACATTCCAGTTGTCACCAGCGTAAGAAGCACCGACGGAGAAGGAATTAGAGATGTCCAGTGCTACAACTGTTTGTGTTACAGTAAGACCATTGGTCTCTACGTCACCAGTCACGCTTTGGTTGGTTGGGTTAGACGTACCC
Organism: uncultured Pseudoruegeria sp.; assembly: GCA_947498155.1. Lineage (GTDB taxonomy): Bacteria > Pseudomonadota > Alphaproteobacteria > Rhodobacterales > Rhodobacteraceae > Pseudoruegeria. The sequence continues at coordinate 130,435 of CANMJD010000008.1, read as the reverse complement.
AGGAAGAAGCTGAATGCACCTGTGGAATATTCATACAGAACAGCAGGGCGAACAGAAGCGGAGATCTCGGAGTTACCGGACTCGTTTTCAGAAGCAGACAGCAGGTACTGCAGCTCGTGGTAGTCGCCGAGACCTGTCAGGCCAACGCCGGAGATGTTGCCAACAGCAGCTTTAGCACCGGAGTCAACGTCACCCATGGACAGTTTGCCGAAGTCGCCGGAGATGAATACGGAACCGGCTGTACCGGAAGCGCCGCCACCAGCATTGTCGGCACGGATCGAACCACCGAATGCCAAGCCGCCATCTGTTTCACCGGAAGCGGTGAAAGAGATACGGATACGGCTTGTGTAGCCATAATCGTTACCGTCATAGACGATACCCATGCGGCCGTCGCCACCGATTGTTACGTCAGCTTGTGCGAAGCCAACAGATGCAACGAGCGCGGTCGTAGCAAGAATTACCTTTTTCATCGTTTTCCCTCGTTTTTTAAAAGGTCCGCCCCAACTCGGGTCAATCCAAGCTGGGTATGGCGTACTCTTTCGCTCTTTCACTGCGGTCTTGCAAGCCAAGCATTGTTCCAACCGCGTTTGACCATAATCATGGTGCAGCTATGTCACACATATTTTGGCGACCTTTGGTTTATACCGTGTTGAATAGGGATTAGGCCCATTAAAGGAAAAAACTTGCCCGCGTCGGGGGGGTTAGGTACTAGAACAAGAAAAGAGGTTTGGGGCGATTACATGGTATTCCAGCGGATTCTGACAATGTGCATGGCAATCAGCAGTGTTCTGGTTGTTGTAGGCTGCGATGCCTCCCGTAATCCGGACGATTATTACAAAAGCCCAACCGAGTCGATCGGGACCAATGATGAAGGTGAAAGCATCTGGGATATTTTCGGTAATGTCGAAGACCCTAATATCACCTTGGAAGTAAACAAATATATCTGGAATGCGTCTCTGGATGTTTTGAATTTCCTGCCGATTCAGGCGGCTGATCCCTTCTCGGGCGTCCTTGTTACCGGATACGGCACACCACCCGGCGGCGGGCGCTCTTATCGTGCCACTGTATATGTACAAGATCCTGCCCTTGATGCCCGCTCTTTGAATGTGGCGCTTTACACGCAATCCGGCCCCGCCTCTGCCGACGCTGTGCGCGCGGTCGAAGATGCGATTCTGACCCGGGCGCGTCAGCTGCGCCAAGCTGATGCCAACCTCTAGACCTCAGCGTTAACAGTTATTATGACCACGCCGGGCCCACTGCCCGGCGTTTTCACTTAAAGGACCGACTCACATGTCCCGCTATTCCGCTTCTGAAATCGAATCCAAATGGCAAGCCGCCTGGAATCAGGCTGACGTCTTTAAAGCCACCCGTGATGACGCCAAACAGAAATACTATGTCCTTGAGATGTTCCCCTACCCCTCGGGTCGAATCCACATGGGCCATGTGCGCAATTATACGATGGGAGATGTGGTTGCCCGGTATAAAGCCTCTTGCGGGTTTTCGGTCTTGCACCCGATGGGCTGGGATGCGTTCGGAATGCCAGCCGAGAATGCGGCGATGGCCATTGGTGGACATCCCAAGACTTGGACCTATGACAATATCGCCACCATGCGCGACCAGATGAAACCGCTGGGCCTGTCGATTGACTGGTCCCGTGAATTCGCCACTTGTGACCCGGAATATTACGGCCAGCAGCAAAGCATGTTCATCGACTTTATGGATAAAGGTCTGGTGTACCGCAAAAATGCCGTGGTCAACTGGGATCCGGTCGACATGACGGTTCTGGCCAATGAACAGGTCGAGGCCGGACGCGGCTGGCGTTCTGGTGCTTTGGTCGAACGGCGCGAGTTGACGCAATGGTTCTTTAAGATCAGCGATTATTCCGAAGAATTGCTGAATGCGCTGGATACATTGGACAATTGGCCCGCCAAAGTCCGCCTGATGCAGGAAAACTGGATCGGTAAATCCCGTGGTTTGCAGTTTTCCTTTGAACGCACAGACGGCGGCGACGCCATCGACGTCTATACAACCCGCCCCGACACCCTGAAGGGCGCGTCCTTTGTTGGCATTTCACCCGATCATCCGATTGCCAAACAGCTAGAGTCCGAAAACGCCGAGATCGCGGCTTTCGTTGCGGAATGTCGCAAAGGCGGCACCACGGCAGAAGCCATCGAGACCGCGCCAAAGCTGGGCTATGATACGGGCATCAAGGTAAAACACCCATTGGATTCGAATTGGGAACTGCCGGTCTGGATCGCTAATTTCATCCTGATGGATTATGGCACGGGTGCTGTTTTTGCCTGTCCGGCCCATGATCAGCGCGATCTGGATTTCTGCCGCAAATACGATCTGCCGGTCACAAACGCTTTTTATATGTTGGACGATGAAACGCCTGTTGGCGACGAAGCGCTGGTCCCCGCCAAAACCGAATCTGTACGCTGGGTGGATCATTTTGCCGGTCTGGACATCGCCACCGGCGAAGAGGCCATCAACACAACCGTCGATTTCGCAGAAAAGGCGGGCTGGGGCACCGGTGTCACCAAATACCGCCTGCGCGACTGGGGCTTGTCGCGTCAGCGCTATTGGGGCTGTCCGATTCCGGTGGTGCATTGCGACACCTGTGGTGTGGTGCCGGAAAAGAAAGAAAACTTGCCGATTCGTCTGCCGGATGACGTCAGTTTTGACAAACCGGGCAATCCGCTGGATCGACACCCGACGTGGCGCGATTGCGAATGCCCGTCGTGTGGGGCTGCGGCCAAACGTGAAACAGACACGATGGATACCTTTGTGGATTCGTCTTGGTATTATGCGCGGTTCACTTCTCCGAATGCCGACACGCCGACCAATCTGGCGGATGCCGAGTACTGGATGAATGTCGACCAATATATCGGCGGGATCGAACACGCGATTCTGCACCTGCTGTATTCGCGGTTCTTTGCCCGCGCGATGAATATCTGCGGCCACCTGCCGGATAAAGCGATTGAACCCTTTGACGCGCTGTTTACCCAAGGCATGGTCACCCACGAGATTTACCAGACCCGCGATGACAAAGACCGCCCTGTTTATCACCTCCCCGAAGAGGTTGAGAACGGCAAACTGATCGCCACCGGCGAAGCGGTGGAAATCATCCCCTCGGCGAAAATGTCGAAATCCAAGAAAAACGTGGTTGATCCGGTCAGCATCATTTCTGCCTTTGGCGCGGATACCGCCCGTTGGTTCGTACTGTCTGATTCCCCCCCTGAGCGGGATGTAGAATGGACGGCCTCCGGTGCCGAAGCCGCCTTTAAGCACCTGAACCGCGTCTGGAACTTGTCGGATAAGATCAGCCAGATGGATGCGGCGGCCAAAGGTCAGGGCGATGATGAATTGCTGCGTGCACTGCATAAGGCAATTCAGGGAATCACACAGGACATTGAAAGCTTTGGCTTTAATGCGGCCATCGCAAAGCTTTATGGCTTTACCGCCGCGCTGAACAAATCCAAGGCCGGTAAAGCCGCCCAACAAGAAGCGATCAAAACGCTGGCCCAATTGATGAGCCCCTTCACACCGCATTTGGCCGAAGACATCTGGGCACAGCAAGGCGGGCAAGGTCTGATTACGCAGGCGGATTGGCCTGCAGCCGATGAATCAATGTTGGTGGAGGAGTCCATCACCATGCCGATCCAGATCAACGGCAAACGCCGCGCCGAATTGCAGGTGCCTGCGGATAGTTCAAAAGAAGAGATTGAAAAACTGGCCTTGGCGCAGGATGCTGTGCAAAAGGCGCTGGCCGGGGGTCAGCCGAAAAAGCTGATCGTTGTACCGGGCCGTATCATCAATGTCGTTATTTAGTCGCCGCGCTTTTCTTCTTTCGCTCTCGGGTCTTGCGGCCTGCGGCTTTGAACCTGCCTACGGCCCGAACGGGTCGGCGGCGGGGCTGCGCGGTGCGATTCTGGTGGACAACCCGACCGACCGCTACAGCTTTGAACTGGTCAAACAGCTCGAAGAGCGACTCGGCCAGCCGGTCGGGCCACGGTTTGGTCTGGCCATCGACCTGCGTTTGGAAGAGGACGATCTGGCCATCACGCAGGAACAGGAAATCCTGCGCTATAATATCATCGGCCGTGCCAATTTCACCATCTACGATCTGAACACCAAAGAAGCGCTTTATCAAAGTGCCGCCAACAGTTTCACCTCTTATGCCGCGACGGGCACAAATGTGTCGACAGCGGCGGCGGAACAGGATGCCTATGACCGGCTGATGGTGATTCTGGCGGATCAGATCACCACTCGGCTGATTGCCTCCAGCGGAAGCTGGCTCTTATGAAGCTAACGGGGCGCGATGCGGCCGGCTATTTCAAAAAGCCGGACCCCGCCAGAACCGGCATTCTGATCTATGGTGCCGATGCCATGCGTGTCGCGCTGAAACGTCAGGAACTGATTGCTGCTCTCATCGGCCCGCAAGGCGAAGAGGAAATGCGCCTAAGCCGGATACCGGCAAGCGATTTGCGCAAAGATCCGGCGATGCTATCCGATGCGCTTAAGGCGCAAAGCTTCTTTCCGGGGCCGCGGGTTGCCTTTGTCGAAGACGCCACCGACACATTGGCCAAGACCGTGACCAACGCCCTGCAGGACTGGCAAGCCGGGGATGCACAAATTGTGATTACCGCAGGCGCACTCAAAGCCAGCTCTTCCCTGCGCAAACTGTTTGAGAGCCATAAAAACGCCTATGCCGTGGGCCTGTATGATGATCCGCCAACCCGAGCCGAGATTGAGGCCGATCTTAAAAGCGGCGGACTGACAAACATTTCCCCTGACGCGATGACCGATCTAGAAGGGCTTTCGCGGGTTCTTGGACCGGGGGATTTTCGGCAGACCATCGAAAAGCTCTCTCTGTATAAGCTGACCGATGACACTCCCGTCAGCCCGGCGGATGTGGCGGCCTGCGCCCCCACTTCGACCGAAGTCGGGCTGGATGATATCCTGAATGTAGTTGCCGAAGGTCAAAGTGCGCAGATCGGGCCTATTTTGGCGAAACTCGGTGCGCAAGGGGTGCAGCCGGTGGGCCTGTGTATCGGGGCCATGCGCCATTTTCGAACCCTGCATGCCGCTTCTGCCGACCCCAAAGGACCCGCCGCTGGCATGGGGCGGATGCGCCCGCCGGTCTTTGGCCCGCGCCGCGACCGGATGATCAGACAGGCGCAAACCTGGGGCAGCGGAAACCTCGAAAAAGCCATCCGATTACTGGTGGATACGGATTTGCAACTGCGGTCTACTGCAAAATCCCCCGATATGGCCCTGATGGAACGGGCCTTGATCCGGCTATCGATGATGAGCCAACGCAGATCCTAGAAAGGGGTTTCCATGGGTGTGATGATAGATGGAACATACCATGTCGATGACCCTAGTCCTGCCTCTGATGCGGACGGGCGATATCGCAGACAGGTCTCGGCCATCCGCAACCGGATCACAAAGGACGGCCCCTTTACGCCAGACGCGGGGCGCTATCACCTTTATGCGGCATGGAACTGCCCTTGGGCCCATCGCGCCCTTTTGGGGCGCGCCTATCTTGGCCTTCAGGATGTTATTTCCGTCGCCTATGCCGCCCCCCGCAGAACCGAACAGGGTTGGGTCTTTGAGGCCGGTTCCCCTTATTTAGACTCTGAAATGGGTGTCTCTGCCCTGCACGAAGTTTATAGCAAGCAGCAGCCTGCCTATACGGGTCGCATCACGGTGCCGGTACTTTGGGATCGTCACACCCAGTCTATTGTATCCAATGAATCCGCCGATATTTTGCGAATGTTGAATGCTTTTGTACCGGATGAAGGACTTTATCCCGCCGCCAAATCGCAAGAGATCGATGACTGGAATGATCTGATCTATCCGCGCCTGAACAACGGTGTCTATCGTGCCGGATTTGCCCGCACCCAAGACGCCTATGACGAGGCCGTAGTCGAAGTATTCGACACATTGGACCGGCTCGACGCCCATCTTTCGAGCCATCGGTTCCTGACTGGATCAAATCTGACCGAAGCCGATCTACGGCTGTTTCCCACGCTGGCCCGCTTTGATGTGGCCTATCACTATGCTTTTAAATGCAATATCCGGCGGCTATCCGATTACACCGCCCTTTGGGCCTATGCCCGCGACATTTACCAAACCGGTACCATCGCCGACACGGTGCGCTTTGACATTTACAAACAGGGTTATTTTTCGCCGTCCGAATTGCGCAATCCACTCGGGATTATACCGGCAGGGCCGCTGATCGACTGGCATGGCCCCGCCCAGCGCGCCTAGCCGGCGCCAAGCCATTTCGCCGCGTAATCCCCCGCCCAGCGCCCTGTCGCCAGACAGCCGGAAATCAGATAGCCCCCCGTCGGGGCCTCCCAGTCCAGCATCTCTCCGGCGGCGAATACACCGGGCATCCCATCGATCATCAGCCCTTGGTTCAGCGCCGCCATCGACAGCCCGCCCGCAACCGAAATCGCCTCATCCATCGGACGCGGTCCGGTGTGCGGGATCGCAAGCGCCTTGATCAGCGGTGCAAGTTGATCAACCGGCGGCAAAGGGCGCGCAAATTCCTGTAGTAGCGCGATTTTGACCGGCTCCAGCTTTAGCGCCTTGCGCAACCGGTTTGATAAGCTTTGCTTGGCTTTGGTCTGGGCCAACCGCGCGGTCACCTGCGCCTCGGTCAAATCCGGCGCAAGATCAAGCACCAGATCGGCCCCGTCGCGCATCGCCGCCGAAACCGCATAGATGCCGCCGCCTTCCAGGCCGCGTTCAGAAATTATGAATTCCCCACGGGATCGCACCTCGCCGGCCTGTAAGCTGACCCCTTTGACCGGCTGGCCGAAGTGTTTTGCCATATGCGCCGACCACGCCATGGTAAACCCCATATTGGCGGGCTTAAAAGGCGTCATGGGCAACGACGGCATGATCAAGGTAAAACCGCCATCAGAGCCTAATCTTGCCCAACTCGCCCCACCACAGGCCAAAACAACCACATCCGCCTTATGAGTAATCGGGCCTTGGGGCGTATCAAAGCCATAGCCCTGACCGGAAACCGCGACCCAACGGTGACGCGTATGAACCTGTACACCGGCTTGGGTTAAATGCGCCATCCAAGCACGCAACAACGGCGAAGCTTTCATCGCCACCGGAAAGACCCGCCCGCTGCTGCCGGTGAACACCTCTTGCCCCAATGACTGCGCCCATTCGATCACCTTTTGCGGTCCGAAACTTTCGAATATCGGCTCTAACACAGGGGAATAGGGGGAAAATCCCTTTAGGTAATCTTCCATCGGCAGGTCCATCGTCAGGTTTAATCCCGACTTACCCGCCATCAGGAATTTGCGTCCTACCGATGGGTTTCCCTCCATAAGATCGACATGAATGCCCCGCGCCGCCAAACGGTCCGCCGCCATCAGCCCCGCAGGGCCACCCCCAATCACCAGCGCTGTTTTCAAACCTCTACGTCCCGAAACATTCGCTTGATCCCTCTGCCAATCAAAGGTGGGGCAGCCAGAATATCAGCCGATAGCGTCTGCGCGATTTCCATAAGCGCGTCCGGCTCAACGATTTTGTCGATCAGCCCAAAGGACAAGGATTGCTCTGCCGTGAGTTTTTCCCCCGCCATCAACACCAGTTTTGCCCGGGACAGACCGATCAAGGCCGCCAAGCGCGCCGGATCAGAGGGCTGCGGATAATACCCTAGCTTCATCACCGGATAGAAAACCCGCGTGGCTGGGACCGCAATCCGCAAATCACAGGCCAACACCATCCCGCACGCCCCCCCCGCCACGGTGCCGTTCAACGCCGCAATCGTTAAACAATCTAGATTGGCAATAGAAGAAGACACCTCCTCCCAAACCGGATCGGTGGCAAGTTCCGTGGTTTTGATTTCATGCAGATCCGCACCCGCAGAAAAGACCGGGCCAGCCCCTGTCAGCACCAAAGCTTTGGCATCAATCCCCGCATCCAAAATCGCGTCCCTGAGATCCTCCAACAGGACGCGGGTAAGGGCATTGGCCTTTTCGGGCCGGTCCAGTGTAACAACCCGAAGATCGCCTTTTTTTTCAACTCGGATCATAGGGGCAAGCCGAGCGAGGCGCGGATGTCCGGATCACGCAAGGAAACCTCTGTGCCCAAATAGGCGTCCGATTGTTCCGAACACATCCAGAGCAAACAGATCGCGGGCCATTCCGCCGGAATATGCACCGAAGGGTCAAGCTGGCTGACCGGATTGATGCCAGAGGCCTTGATGTCGACCTGCATTTCGGTCGCCACCGTGCCCGGCGACATACCCATGATCCGAAGCCCTTTACCCGACAGCTCCCGATGCAGACAATCGGTCAACATCGCGGCACCAGCCTTAGAAGTGCAATAGGCGCTCCAGCCTTCCAGCGCGTTGTGGGCCGCGCCAGAAGAGATCGTCAAAATCGTGCCCGTCCCGCGCTGCGCCATCTGCGGAGCAACCGCACGGCAGCCGTTATACACGCCCTTTAGATTGATATCGATCACCCCGCCCCAGGCCGTGGGGTCAGAGTCGAGAAAAGTCGTGATTGGATTAATGACACCGGCATTGTTGATCAGAATATCCACCTGACCAAATTTCTGCGTGGCGGTGTTTACCATTGCCTGAACACCGGCGAAATTGGTGACATCCAGCGGCACCGCCAATGCACGTTCCCCCAGTTCGGACGCCAGCGCTGTGATCTCTGTGGCGCTGCGGGCAACAAGCACGACATTGGCCCCTTCGGCCACAAACAACCGTGCCGTCGCCGCGCCGATTCCCCGGCTTGCGCCTGTGATAATCGCTGTTTTTCCTTGCAGTTTTGACATCTGACTCTCCTATCGCTTGCACATAGCCTACGTCAGACCAAGGGTACCTTCCAGCCGCTATTCCCCTTGCCAATAGATCAATGTTGGTAAACACTTCGGTCAAATTTTTCGAAAGGATTTTCAACATGACCCGACAGTTTTTACTCTGCACCACTGTTTCAAGCCTCTCGCTGTTTTCGGCTCATGGCGCGTTTGCCGATATGACTTCTGACGCGGTTTGGGAGCAATGGCAGGGATACCTAGGGGCCAGTGGCTATTCGGTCGAGGTTGGAAACGCCGCTAAAAACGGTGGCACGCTGACGGTCTCTGATGTGGCGCTGTCCATGGATACAGAGGGCAGCGTTGTTAACATGACCCTGCCGGAACTGGTGTTTTCCGAAAATGGCGACGGCACGGTAAATGTAACGGTCCCGGCAAGCTATCCGATGCGCATGCAACTGCAGGAAGCCGGAGATGTGGTCGATGTAACGATGACCATTTCCCAAACCGATCTGGTAGTAAACGTCAGTGGTGATCCCGATGACACCAGCTACGATATTACAGCTGCCAACGTGGCGCTGTCAGTGGATGAAGTCGCTGGGGATGATCAGACACTAACCGATCTGGCCATGTTCGAGTTCGAAGGTATCCAGAGCGCCTATACCCTGAAAACCGGTGAACTTTATGAATACGACGAAGCGAGCAGCATCAATGCTTTGGGCATCACCGCGAATGTCAATATTCCCGAGGAAAACAGCAGTTTCAAAATGACCGCCAGCCTGTCGGACCTCACCAGCAAGTCGACCATGGCCATACCGTTGGACGGTGATCCCGACAATGTCGCCAGCTATTTTGACGGTGGCATGATGGTTGATGGCGCATTCGCCTATGGCGCTGGTACCTATGATATTTCCGGCTCCGAAGATGGGTCGGACTTTGCGATAAACGGGGGGATGTCCGGTGGTGACTTGTCGGTTGATCTATCCGGTACAGGAATGGGCTATGGCGGTTCCGTCCGCGATCTGACCGTGTCGATTTCCGGGTCGGACATCCCGTTGCCCTCGATCGATGTGGCGATGGCGGAATATGTTTATAATTTCCTGATGCCGATCTCCAAATCCGACACACCCGAAGACTTTGCCCTGACCACCAAGATGATCGATCTGTCGGTCTCCGATATGCTCTGGGGCCTAGTTGATCCCTCTGGCGGGCTGCCCCGCGATCCGGCCACGCTGATTCTGGATATGACCGGCAAGGCCAATTGGAATATCGACATCATGGACCCAGAAAACTCCGAAAACATGGCCATGGACGGCATGCCCGGAGAGATCCACGCGCTCACGCTGAATGAACTGCAACTCAAGGCGGCGGGTGCCGATTTGACTGGCACCGGGGCGTTTACTTTTGACAATAATGATCTGACGACATTCCCCGGATTTCCACGCCCCACAGGACAGGTTGATCTGCAACTGGTCGGCGGCAATGGTCTGATTGATAAACTGGTTGAACTTGGTCTCTTGCCGGAAGAACAGGCAATGGGTGCGCGCATGATGCTGGGTCTGTTTGCCCGTCAAGGTGACGGGGCGGATACATTGTTGTCGACAATCGAAGTGGATGACAGCGGCGCTGTCTCGGCCAACGGGCAACGCCTGCGCTAAATCGGCCCGCGATTGGAACAGGGATTTGGGGGCCGGTTGGCCCCCTTTTTGCACCCCGCACCCTTGCGCCCCTAGGGATGCAAGGCTACCTCCTTTAACAGAAACTCCGAAAAAGCAGGCTGCATATGACCGTTTCCCTATCTTCTGTGACCGACGCATTGCTGGACGCTGCCCGCAAAGCCGGTGCAGATCACGCCGACGCATTGGCCGTGGATGGCACAGCTGTGCAAATCGACGTCCTTGAGGGGAAACTGGAACAGGCCGAACGCGCCGAGGGCATCGACATCGGGCTTCGGGTGATGATTGGCCAGAAACAGGCCTGCGTTTCGGCCAGCGACATCAGCGCCGATACGATCCGCACCATGGCAGAGCGCGCGGTGGCCATGGCCGCAGAAGCTCCCGAAGACCCCTATATCGGATTGGCCGATCCGGCGCAGTTGGCCCGCGATTTTGATATCGACGCTTTGGAACTCGCTGATCCGGCAGACGAACAATCCCCCGCCGCCCTACAGGAACTGGCGCTTCGGGCCGAAGCCGCTGCGCGGGATGTTGCAGGGGTGGACAAGGTGCAAGCCAGTGCAGCGAGCTACAGCCGCCGCCGCATTGCCCTTGCCGCGAGTAACGGTTTTTTCGGTAGCTATGCCCGCACCGGAACATCTGTGTCCTGCGTGGCAATTTCCGGCACCGGCACCGACATGGAAAGAGACTATGACGGCGATTCACGGACGTTTTTCGCTGATCTGCGCGCCCCTGAAGACATCGGTCAACAAGCCGGGGAACGCGCTGTGGAACGCGCAGGATCGCGCAAACCCCCGACGGGTAGTTTTCCGGTGCTCTATGATGAACGCATTTCAGCCGGGTTGATCGGGCATATGCTTGGGGCGATCAATGGCGCCGCGATTGTGCGCGGTGGATCATGGCTGCGCAATTCTTTGGGCGCTCAAATCCTGCCCTCTTTCATGGATGTTATCGAAGAACCGCACCGCGCCCGTATCTCTGGCTCGCGGCCCTTTGATGGCGAAGGCCTGCCCACCGCTCGCCGTAAAATCATTGATCAGGGTGTGCTGACCAGCTGGACCCTTGATCTGGCCTCGGCGCGGCAGCTGGGTCTGCAAAGTACCGCCAATGCCGCCCGAGGCCCTTCGGCCCCGCCATCGCCCAGCGTCAGCAATATTATGGTCACGCAGGGGGATAAATCCCGCGCGACCCTTCTGGCGGATATGGGCACGGGGCTGTTGATTACCTCGATGATCGGCACGTCAATCAACCCCAATACCGGCGACTATTCGCGCGGGGCATCGGGGTTCTGGATCGAGAATGGTGAAATCCAGTATCCGGTCAATGAATGCACCGTGGCGGGTAATCTGCACGACATGCTGAAAACCCTTGTGCCGGCAAATGATGCCCGTTTGCATTTGTCGCGGGTCGTGCCCTCTTTGCTTGTCGAAGGACTGACCCTTGCCGGAAGCTGACCTGAAGCTGCTGATCGAGGCGGCACAGGCCAGCGGGAATATTGCCAGTAAATACTGGCAAAAAGATCCGGAAATCTGGGACAAGGCCGATGGCGCAGGCCCCGTCACACAAGCCGATCTGGAGATCGACACCATGCTGCGCGAAGAGCTGTGTGCCGCGCAGCCCGAGTATGGTTGGCTTAGCGAAGAAACCACGGACACCACAGTGCGATTGGGGCGGGATAGGGTCTTTATTGTTGATCCCATCGATGGCACCCGCGCTTTTATCAACGGTTCACCAACCTTTGCCCATTCCCTCGCGGTGGCTGAGAAAGGCGTGATCATCGCGGCGGTGGTTTACCTACCGATGCTGGAGCGTCTGTTTGCAGCACAAAGCGGTGGCGGCGCGACGCTGAACGGCGAGCGGATTTTCACCTCTGACTGCAGGGCTGTGGCAGAGGCCAATATTCTTGCGGCGGCCTCTAATATGCAGCCCGAATACTGGGCTACGGGCATTGCGCTACCGACACGGCATTTCCGGTCTTCGCTGGCCTATCGCCTGTCTCTTGTTGGACAGGGGCGATTTGATGCCATGCTGACCCTGCGGGCTACTTGGGAATGGGATGTGGCGGCAGGCACCTTGATCACCCAAGAGGCCGGCGGTCTTGTCAGCGATGCCTATGGTCAGGCTGCTCTCTTTAATAACCCGAGGCCGCAGCTTTCGGGTCTGGTGGCGGCGGGCGCACACCTGCATCCCCTGCTCTGCGCTGATTTGCGCGCCCCTGCGGGTCTATAGCGGCGGGTTTGCGTCTTTGCCCCGACCAGAAGCTGCAGTAGGATGTCCCGAACCCAATTCCGCTATAAAGAGGCACGAAATGACCCAACGCTTGCACCTTGTTTTTGGTGGTGAACTGATCGATCCGTCAAAGAACGCCTTCAAAAATGTCGAGGACATCCACATCGTTGGCATGTTTCCCAACTATGAAACCGCCTATAACGCCTGGAAAGCCGAAGCACAGCGCACCGTCGACAATGCCCATACGCGGTATTACATCGCGCATATCCACCGGCTGCGCGATGAGGAGCAGGAAAATTCCGACACCCAAGACTGATCCGGATCGGGGTACCGCGTGACCCTTGCGTATTCCCTGTATGAAACTGCCCGTGCGCGGATGCATGGCCATCGGCGTCGCAAACTGCGCGCTGTGGCACAGGATGAGCGGCTGCAACGTCTGGGCACTGCCACCTGCGCGCGGGAAAGTGGCCCGTTAATCTGGGTGCACGCATGCGGCGAATCCGAAGAAACCTCAGCCATTGAGTTGTTTCGCAAACTCAAACAAGAGGACGACCGAATCCTCGGGCTGATCACCACGCCGACCAAACGGGCCGGGACGGAAAGACAGGATTGGCTGCCCGCAGGACTCTGCCATCAGCTAATTCCCGAGGAAACACCGCAAGCCAGTCGGGCGTTTGTGAACTTCTGGCGACCGGACGTCTGTCTCTGGACCGGTCCGCTGAGCCATCTGACGCTACTTGCCCAAAGCAAAGCCTCCGGTGCCGGTATGGTTCTGGTCGATACAAATGACACCGAAACCGCGCGATCCCCTAAGCGCCGGTGGAGTGCAGCAGCGGCGCGCTCTGTACTGGCGCAGTTTGATCGTGTTCTTGCAGCCTCTGAAAAGGCCGCCAAAGCCTATGAGGCAATCGGTGTTCGCCCTGCCGCATTAGAAGTCACAGGCGTGCTTCAGGAGGGCAGCACCGTTTTGCCCTATGATGACCTGGCCTACCGTATTTTGGCCGATGCCATGTCGCCGCGTCCGGTCTGGCTGGCGTCGGCTACCACACCAGAAGAAGAACAGGACATTCTGGATGTGCATCGGCGCCTACTGCGCTCCAGCCACAGGCTTTTGCTTATATTAGTCCCTAATTCAGCCGATCGCGCTGCTGATCTTCAGGCAACCCTGACGGAAACGGGCTGGAATAGTCTGCTGTATCAGACCGGTGTGCGGCCCACATCCGACACACAAATCCTGATCGGTTCGGTTGCTGATCTCGGGTTGTGGTATCGCCTCGCGCCGACAACGTTCATGGGGGGCACGGTCAAAGGTCAGGGCGGTCATCATCCGTTTGAACCTGCCGCATTAGGATCGGCAATCGTGCATGGCAATCAGACGGCCCCTTATCAACAGGCCTATGCTAGGTTGGTGCGGGCTGGGGCGGCGCGTCTTATCCTGAATGCTGACGGGCTGGAGGCCAACCTCAAAGAACTGCAGGCCGCAGATGTGGCCGCCGAAATGGCCCATGCGGCTTGGGATGTTTGCTCGCGCGGGGCAGAGGTGACCGAACGGGTTTTGGAAATCACCTTGGAAGCACTGGATTCAGCCGAGGTCCGCCATGCGCACCCCTGATTTCTGGTTCACCCCACCGCACAGCCCCAGTCTGAAAGCCCGCCTGCTGGCCCCGCTTGGGCATTTGTATGCCCATGGAACCGCGCGCCGGTTAAGGCAAACCGGCGGCTATCGTGCCAGCGTGCCAGTCATCTGCATCGGCAACATCAATGCCGGTGGAACAGGCAAAACCCCGACCACGATTGCCCTATGCCAAAGGCTGATGGAACACGGGTTACACCCCCATATCGTTTCCCGCGGCTATGGCGGGAAACTGAGCGGTCCAACCAAGGTCGAGCCTACCCGGCATAGCGCCGAAGATGTGGGTGACGAACCTCTGCTGCTGTCAGCTTTTGCCCCCACTTGGGTTGCGAAACAGCGGGCCGAGGGGATCAAACAGGCCGAAAACGACGGCGCGCATATTATTCTGATGGATGACGGGTTTCAAAATCCCGAGGTGCAGAAGGATCTAAACCTGATCGTTGTCGATGCGGTAAAGGGGTTTGGCAACGGCCGTGTCTTGCCCGCAGGCCCGCTGCGCGAACCGGTTACAATCGGGTTAAAGCGCGCGGATATTCTGCTCTCTATCGGCGCTGATACGGCGCAAAACGCCTTTGCGCAGCAATGGGGCGATCAGATTACCCTGCCGCATTTGACGGCGGAACTCATGCCGTTGCAGATGGGTATGCGTTTTGAAGGCCTGCGCGTTCTGGCCTTTGCGGGCATAGGCCATCCGGACAAGTTCTTTGCTACTTTGCGCAAAATGGGCGCCGATATTGCACGGGCCGAGGCGCTTGAAGATCACCAACCGCTTTCGGATGCCCTGATGCTGCGCTTGGAAACCGAGGCAAAGGCCCTTGGTGCGCAATTGGTGTGTACGGAAAAAGACGCCGTGCGCCTGCCTGACAGCTTTAGACCCAAGGTCCTGACTGTTCCTGTGCGATTACAGGTTGCAGATTGGACCGCACTGGACAACGCCATTGCCAAGTTGCGTTAGGTCTTGATCCATTTCGGGGCAGGCTTGCCCAGCGCCAGTTCCGCATCCGAAAAGCGGATGGGCGTGCGCACACCGGGAATCCCGTCGACCTCTATCTGCATTTGACGAAATTGCACCTGCGGATCGGCAAAAACTTCGGCCATATCATTGATCGGCCCAGCCGGAACACCCGCTGCCTCGCAGGCCGCCAACAGATCGGCCTTAAGCCATTTTACGGCCTGATTTTGCAGTATTTCTGTCATCTCGGCACGATGGGCGACACGGTCAGGGTTCGTGGCAAATTTAGGGTCCTCAGCCATTTCCCCCACGCCCAAAACGTCACTAAACCGTGCAAACTGTCCGTCATTGCCAACTGCTACAATGATATGCCCATCCGCCACATCAAAGACCTGATAAGGGGCAAGATTTGGGTGGGCGTTGCCCATGCGCGGCGGGGCGACGCCTGTGGCCAGATAGTTCATCGCCTGATTGGAAGTAATCGCAGTGGCCACATCCAAAAGCGCCATGTCGATCTGTTGCCCTTTGCCCGTGGTCTGCCGCTGATGGACCGCCGCCAGAATCGCCGCAACGGCATAGACGCCGGTAAAAACATCCGTCAGTGCCACACCGATTTTCTGCGGCTGCCCGTCAGGGTCTCCGGTGATCGACATCAGCCCGCTCATGCCTTGGATGATGTAGTCATAGCCTGGGCGATGGGCATAGGGGCCGGTCTGGCCAAAACCGGTGATCGAGCAATAAATCAGACGCGGGTTCACTTTTGACAGGCTGTCATAGTCCAGCCCGTATTTCTTCAGCCCGTCGACTTTGAAATTCTCGATGACGATATCGGCTTCGGCCACCAACGCGCGCACCTGCGCCTGCCCTTCGGAAGTGCGAAAATCAATCGCGACATTATCCTTGCCCCGATTACAGCTGTGGAAATAGGCCGCCGAGGGATCACCATGGTGGTCCAGAAACGGCGGACCCCATTGGCGGGTGTCATCACCCGCAGGGCTTTCGACCTTTAGAACCGACGCCCCCAGATCGGCCAGGGTTTGACCGGCCCAAGGGCCGGCCAAAATGCGGGCCAGTTCAACAACTTTCAGTCCCGCAAGCGGTGCGCCCATGCTTATTCGCCCAGTTTCTTGTCCAAAAGGGCCGAGAAATCAGCATAATTCATGTTGGATTCCTTTTTGCCATCGACAATGAAGGTCGGGGTCGAGCTGATATCATCCGCTTTGGCGTTTTCCTCGAACCAAGCCACAAGCGTCTGGGCTTTTTCGCCATCCTGCATGCAGGCGTCCAACTGATCGTTGGACAGCCCTGCTTTCAACCCGATCTTGCGCAGGTTTTCTGCAATCGCGGCGGGATCACCTGCACCGGTCCACTCGCCCTGTTCGGCATAAAGCAAATCGGTGATACCAAAGAACCGCATGTCGCCGCCACACCGGGCCACCATCGACGCCCAAAGCCCGAAACGGTCAAAATAAACCTCACGGTAAGTGAATTTGATCTTGCCGGTGTCGATGTAGTTTTCCTTGAGATCCTTGAACACGGATTTATGAAAATTTGCACAATGCGGGCAGGTGTAAGAGGCATATTCGACGACCTCAATCGGTGCATCAGCAGAGCCCAGCGTCATTTCCATAATGCTGGATGTGTCGATCTCGACAGCCTGCGCTTCGGCCATGGCAAAACCGGTTGTCGCGGGCGATGTGTTGGTCATCAGATAGGTGCCACCGGCGACAACGGCGGCCGCGATGGCGGCGAAAGCGAATTTACGTTGCATTTAAAGCCTCTTCAGTCTGTTTTTTGTTTGTTCAGGATATTCGCGCCCAATGCATCCAGTGCCGCCCGCAAGCCTGAATCTCCGACTTGTTCGGTGGTTTCATGGGCGCGGGCCCGAAGCTCGGGGGACGGGCGCGGTTTTTGTTTTTTCGGCGCGGCGTGAAACTGCACTTGGCCTTCGGAAAATCCGGTTGGGGCGGTTTGGGTGACATGCACACGGGAAATCGCGGCATAGCCGTAACAGGCGTTTACCTTGTCTTTAATCAGGGGCAGTTGCGCCTGCAACATCGGCGCATAGGCACCTTTGGTCAGAACCGTCAGTGTCGCACCAAACCCACCCTTGCCGTAGCCGACTTTAACAGGCAGCGCCATAGCGGCAATATCCTGTCCGACAATCTCTTCCCAGTGGGTCAAAAGACGGGTTACCGCAAAGCCACGCGCCTCTGTTGCCCGCCGGATTTGGCCTTGCAACAAGCCAGAAGTCCGCTCGAACCCCCGTTTTCGCCGCGCGGGCGTAAAAGATTTGGTTTTGGCCTGATTTGCCATCTGTCATTCCGACTCCCTGCCGCTATCTTAGCCTTGCCGCGTCCGCGTGCCAGCGAAATAGCCATTCAGGGAAGATAAAGATTGCGTGAACCCGTAAATGCGAAAACGCTTCTGGCGTGGTATGACATACATGCGCGGGAAATGCCGTGGCGAGTCCCGCCCGCAGACCGTCAGGCTGGCATACAGCCCGATCCCTATCGGATCTGGATGTCCGAAGTCATGCTCCAACAGACCACCGTGGCCACGGTCAGAGACTATTTCACCCGATTTGTCGGCAAATGGCCCACTGTTGACGATTTGGCCGCTGCAGAGGATGGCGACGTCATGGCCGAATGGGCGGGTCTTGGATACTACGCCCGCGCCCGCAATTTGCTGAAATGCGCCCGTGTTGTCAGTTCTGATCATGGCGGCCAGTTTCCGCGAACCTATGAGGCATTGCTTAAACTCCCTGGAATAGGCCCTTATACGGCGGGTGCGATTTCGGCGATCGCTTTTGATCAGTCTTCGGTCGTGGTGGATGGCAATGTCGAACGGGTCATGAGCCGTGTCTATGAAATCTATACGCCCCTGCCTGCGGCCAAACCGGAACTGACCGAGCTGGCCAAAGCCCTGACCCCGTCCAAACGGGCAGGCGATTATGCGCAGGCGGTGATGGATTTGGGAGCGACCATCTGTACACCGAAATCACCGGCCTGTGGCATTTGCCCGTGGCACAGGGGATGCAAGGCTAGAACAGGCACTAATCCAGCGGAATTACCGCGTAAATCGCCCAAGAAGGCAAAGCCGATCCGTCATGGTTATATCTATCTGGGTCAAAGGCAGGATGGGGCCTATCTGGTTGAACGCCGCCCCGACAAGGGTCTTTTGGGCGGCATGCTCTGCTGGCCGGGATCGGATTGGAACGATGCCCCAACGCCAACCCCACCCATAGCGGCAGACTGGCAGGAAGAGGCGGGGGAGGTGCGGCACACCTTTACGCATTTTCATTTGATTTTGCGCGTTTTCACCGCAATTCTGCCCCAGAATACACAAACCGAGGTTGGATATTTCCTGCCAAGATCAGAGTTCCGCCCCGCTGATATGCCAACCGTGATGCGCAAAGCTTTTGATCTGACGCAAGGCACAGCCGAATGATCCGGCCAACACTGGGGGCACCCCCCTTCAACAGAGTAGACGCAGCAAGATGACAGTCCCCAAAGACATGAGCTCCCTTTCAGCCGCCCTGCCCTTTTGGGTATCCCTGCTGACGCTGCCGCTGGCCCTGATCGCCGCCAGTCAGGGGGGCATCTGGGTGATCGTTTTACCGCTCTATGGCTGGGTTGGCTTTTCCATTCTGGATGCGATCACCGGCAAGAACACCGACAATCCAGACCCTGAAACCCCAGAGAGCAGCCTTTATTGGTATCGGCTTTTGACCCTGATCTGGTTCCCGCTTCAGTTTATTGCGATCTTTGGCATGATCTGGTGGGCCACACACTACAGCGATTTGTCGGGCCTGGAGACCGTTCTGTTATTCTTCGGAATAGGGGTGATTTCGGGCACCATTGGCATCAATTATTCCCATGAATTAATGCATCAGAAGCCCGTATCCGAACGCTGGCTGGCCGATTTGTTGCTCGCTTCTGTGCTTTACAGCCATTTCCGCTCTGAACATCTTCTGGTGCATCACCGCTATGTCGGCACCCCGCGTGATCCGGTGACCGCGCGCTACAACGAAGGCTTCCACCGGTTTTTCCCCCGCGTGCTGCGCCAATGTTATCAATCTGCTTGGGAAGCTGAAAAAACCCTGATGGCGCGCCGGAACCTGCCGGTTTTGCATCCGCGCAACCCGTTCCTGCGCTATTGGGCGTTGCAGGTTGTTTTTCTACTGCTGGCGTTTTTTGTCGGCGGCTGGGTCGGCGTCGGCTTGTTCATCTTTCAGGCTTTTGTGGCGATCTGGCAGTTGGAACTGGTTAATTATATCGAACATTACGGGCTGACCCGAAAGCATCTGGGCGATGGCAAATACGAGCATGTCAAACCGCGCCACAGCTGGAACGCAGCCCATCGGGCGTCCAATTGGTTGTTGATCAACCTGCAGCGCCATTCGGACCATCACTACAAACCGAACCGACGGTTCCCGCTGCTGCAAACCTATACCGAGGATGAGGCACCGCAACTGCCCTATGGGTATCCGATTATGACCATGCTGGCGATGATCCCGCCGGTCTGGCGGCGCTATATGAACCCAAAGGTGCGGGCATGGCGCAAGACCTATTACCCAGAAATCACCGATTGGTCGGCCTATAAAACCGCCAGTAATCCGCTGCCGAAATAGGCTCTGCTTCGGCGCATTCCCCCTGTCAAACCAAAAAGCCCCGCCGATGAACACGGCGGGGAAGTGGGCGCCCTGTGTCAGGCTACAGGCACCGGCGGTAAACTTTTGATTTTTGAAAGCGCCTAGTTTGCGTGCTCGCCCATTTCATCGCGAATCTGCTGGCGCAGCGCGTCGATGGGCACAGGTTTGCCATCCTGTTTGTAACACCAATAGGTCCAACCATTGCAGCTTGGTGCGCCTTCCAGCGCTGCCCCGACCTGATGGATCGACCCAGAGGTTTTTTGCGCCAACAAAGTACCATCAGCACGCACCTTGGCACGGTAGCGACCATTCAGGGACTGCAATTCATCGCCCGGCGTCAGCATCCCGCGTTCAACCAATTGGCCAAAAGGTACGCGCGGTTGTGCGCGTTTGGAAGTTGAGACCTTAAGGCTATCGGCCTCAAAGGGGCGGGCCTTGGCAATGCGTTTGGCAGCGAGTTTGCGATAGTTTTCTTCGCGTTCAATACCGATGAAATTGCGGCCTAGTTTCTTGGCGACAGCACCGGTTGTGCCTGTGCCAAAGAACGGATCAAGCACCACGTCGCCGGGGTTGGTCGCGCCAACCAGCACGCGATGCAACAGGCTTTCGGGTTTCTGTGTCGGATGCGCCTTGTCGCCGTTGTCATTTTTCAGACGCTCGTGGCCGTTGCAAATTGGTAGAACCCAATCGCTGCGCATTTGCACGCCTTCGTTCAGCGCTTTCAGGGCTTCGTAGTTAAAGGTGGCTTTGCTGCCTTCGGATTTCGACGCCCAAATCATGGTTTCATGGGCATTGGTCAGCCGCTTGCCACGGAAATTTGGCATCGGGTTGCTCTTGCGCCAGACCACATCGTTCAAAATCCAATAACCCGCATCCTGCAGGGACGCACCGACGCGGAAAATGTTGTGATAAGAACCGATAACCCAGATCGCACCGTCGGGTTTCAGGATACGGCGGGCGGCTTTGAGCCAGCCACGGGTAAATTCATCATAGGCCGCAAAGGACGAAAACTGGTCCCATTCATCGTCCACAGCGTCCACTTTGGAATTATCAGGGCGATGCAAATCACCCTTTAGCTGCAGGTTATAGGGCGGGTCTGCGAAGATCAGATCGACCGAGTTCTCTGGTAGACTGTTCATTGCGTCAATGCAGTCACCGGCCAATATCTGGTTTAAAGGGAGCTCTGGAGCCCCTTTTGTCACTGTTTTCATCTTTTTACTGCCTCGATATGTGGCGCCTTTTTGGCACCTACTTATTGTGGATAAAGATGAGTCATTGTGGATAAATCGTCAATTTCTTTATTAAATCAGGATGTTGGATTTTCATCTTGATACAAGATGTTGTGGATAGGTTTGAACGACCGTCTATGATGTGGGGTTACGCCAAGATTTCGGAGCGCCTCGAGATGGGTTTTGGTCCCATAACCGGCGTTTGACTCCCATCCGTAGCCCGGATGCTGTTGCGCTAAATCCACCATGAGGCGGTCCCGTGTTATTTTTGCCACGATAGAGGCCGCCGCAATCGACACCGATCTGCCATCGCCTTTGACCAATGCTTCGGCTGCGATTGCGATTCCTTTGGGTAGGCGGTTTCCGTCGATCAGCGCATAGTCCGCCGCCGGGTTCAAACCGCCTATGGCCCGCTGCATCGCCAGCATAGAGGCGTGCAGTATATTGATCTCATCGATCTCTGCGACGCTGGCATGGGCAACCGAGACGGTTGCGGTTTTCATAATCCGCTCAAACAGCCCTTCGCGCTTTTTCAACGAAAGCTTTTTGGAATCATTCAACCCCTCGGGAATATTCGCTGGGTCCAGAATCACCGCCGCCGCTGTGACCGGCCCACAAAGCGGGCCGCGCCCGACTTCATCCACACCGGCGATTCGGGCAAAGCCTTTGGCGATGGCGGCGTCTTCGAAACTTCTGTCTGGGAATGTTTTGCTCATGGGGCCTTAAAAGCGGCCCCGGCGGATCATTACAACAAAAAACGGGCGAAGTTTCCCCCGCCCGCCGGATCGCTTATCTGCGACCTCTGCTCGATTGTGTTATCCGGAGGAATGTCAGTGGCGATAGGCGACTTCATATCCACGTTTGCGCAGGCAGCGTTCGCCATAGGTTTTTACGCGCCCATAGTGGCGGGTCTTCACTGAGCGTTTGCAGGATTTTGGCAAAGGGCGCGCACTACGGTAGCGTTTTTGCAAACACCGCTGTGAAAACCCATGATGCACGGAGCCGTCGCGCAGGGCATAGCTCCTCTGACACCGCCCCGGCAACGCGACTGTGTTGGGTTGTGCCGGAGGCTTATACCCCTGGGCTGATGGCTTGTCTGTTACGCGAGGCGCTTTGTTCTTGTCTTTATTCTGATCATGTAGGGCTGCCCCGATCACAAAAAACGCCGTTGCACCCAACAATATTTTAGCGACGTCGTCAGAATCCGCATGGGCAACCCGCGCATTCATAGAGGTAACGATCAGCGTGGCGGCGGCGATTAACGCGATAAAGGATTTGTTCATCTCTGTTCTCCATTGATTGGGACACATCCGCAATGCGGTGATGATCAACCTTGGCCCGAGAAATAAAAGACAAACAATATCATGGGCTTGATATGCGATAACCGCGAATTGTCATTGCATAACAACACGCCTTCGCGCCACATATGCCCTATGAAACATATATTGCCCCCCCTCTTTTTGCTGCTGATGACCGCGCCGGTTTCCGCAGCCTGCTACGCCGATTACAAGGCCAAGCAAGACAACCCCTTGCGGCTGCATTACGGTGTGGCCGCCCTCCCCGATGCCAAATGCTCCAAGCAGGATGCTGCCGAGATCCTGCGCAAACGCATTGCAAAAGACGGCTGGACCCTGCTGAATGTTGTCTCTGTTTTTGATGACAGCAAACTAGATAAGAAAAAGGGTGATGCCGGTGATTTCTTCCTCCGCTACTGATCTGAGGCGCGGGGCAACGCGTGTTCTAAGCTTTGGGGTGATCGCTGTCGTCGGCATCCTTTTGGCGGCAGGGATTTTCCTGATCCTGAGCCTGCCCAGCGCCAACGTGTTTAATGCGCAAGTCGAACGCATCTTTGTCGAGAACGATGCGCTCTCCTCTGGGGGGGATATCAAACTTCTGGAAATCCTTGCCCAATCCGGCACGGCTTTTTCGGAAACGCTGTCATCCTATCGCATGGTGATCTTTGTGCTGCTGATTTTCGCCGCGGCGATGTTGATTGCCACGGTCGTCTTTCTGTTTGCGCTCTTGCTGCTCTATCGCAAAATGGGAGAGATCGAGCGCGCGGGCCTGCAGGTGTCATCGCTTTTGATCAGTCGCGAAGAGAAAACCGTCTATCTGAACAATATGGAGTTCAAGCTCACCGGTGCCGCGATTGAAACCCTGTCCATTCTTGCCGAGGCCCGACTGGACGAAGACGTGCTGTCCGGCACCCAAATAGAGGCGATGATCAGCGGGCGACTTGAATCCGACTGTGATGAGGCCGCCGGCGCCACCCGCATCAAACGGCTGCGCGATTCGCTCGGCAATCAGATGGTCAGCGAGATGTTGGTGAAAACCATTTCGAAACGCGGCTATCTTCTGGCGATCGATAAAGACGTTATTCGCATGATGTGAAAAAAATTAGGGGGAACGAATTTGGCCCACCGTTCCCCCCTAAAATCCAGTGACGTCGAGTAAAAGAGAGCTTGCAGGACGCGCCGGATAATCTGTTATCGCTAACATAATGCGATTCATTCACTTGGACAAGCCGTTTTTTCATTGTTACAAATGCTTTACGCGTCAATTCGGGAGCATTGCACATTGACCCACGGAAAATCCTCCGACCAAAATCGATCCTTGACCCTGCGCGACGTCTCCGAGGCTTCGGGGGTCAGCGAGATGACCGTCTCCCGCGTATTGCGAAACCGCGGAGATGTGTCCCAAGGCACCAGAAAAAAAGTCCTCGAGGCGGCGAAAAGGCTTGGCTATGTGCCCAATAAGATCGCCGGTGCGCTGGCGTCCAAACGGGTAAATCTGGTCGCGGTTATCATTCCATCGATGTCGAATATGGTCTTTCCGGAAGTCATGTCCTCTATTTCTGCGGAACTGGAGGAAACCGACCTGCAACCGGTTGTCGGGCTGACCAACTATGTGCCCGAGCAAGAGGAAAAGGTCCTCTATGAAATGCTGTCCTGGCGCCCGTCTGGCGTGATCATTGCCGGGCTGGAGCACACGGATGCCGCCCGAGCGATGATGCGCAATGCCGGTATTCCTGTCATTGAGATTATGGATGTGGATGGCGAACCGGTCGATACTGCCGTCGGCATCTCGCACCGACGCGCCGGGCGCAAGATGGCCACCGCCATTATCAAAGCCGGCTACAAAAAAATCGGGTTTCTGGGCACCAAAATGCCGCTAGATCACCGCGCCCGCAAACGGTTCGAAGGTTTCACTCAGGCACTGGCGAAAGAGGGTATCGAGATTGCGGATCAGGAATTCTATTCCGGCGGCTCCGCCCTTGCCAAGGGACGTGAGCTGACAGAAGCACTTTTGGCCCGCACGCCTGACCTTGATTTTCTCTATTATTCCAATGATATGATCGGGGCAGGCGGTCTGCTTCACCTGCGCGAGCAAGGCATCGACATCCCCGGACAAATCGGTCTTGCCGGTTTTAACGGGGTGGATTTGCTGGATGGTCTCCCCCAGCAACTGGCGACGATGGATGCCTGCCGTCGTGATATTGGCCGAATCGCAGCCCGCATTATTGCAGACCGAACCGCTGGCACCGAACAGAGCAGCGACACGAAAATAGAGCTCACCCCCAAGATCCAGTTTGGTGAAACCCTGAAACGCTGATCGCACCAGACCTTGATCAGCTTTTTCGGCGAATGCCCAGCGCCTGTGTTTACAGCCCGCCGCAAAACATGAGAATACTGCGCGCAGCGGCCCCGTGGCTCAACTGGATAGAGCAGCCCCCTCCTAAGGGGCAGGTTGCAGGTTCGAATCCTGCCGGGGTCACCACAAACACCTTTAAAATATGGCTTACTTACAAGGCTTTGTGCAGGAGCTTGCAGAAAGTCCCGTGAGCTGTCGCGCCAAGAATTGACTGCCGCAACGCAGAGGAAGCAAGCCGAGGTCGGTCCATCATCGCGCTGGCTTTAGATAGAATCGTTGCACCTAAAAGAACCGCGTCGGTGCATCCCTGCGCTCGAAGGCGTTCCGACAAGTAGCCAGCCTCTGTTCAAAGAGGCTGGAACTGCAAAATGCCTAAAGATGGTTCGAAATACGAGGACTGGCTACATCGCCGGCGAAACAGCTTTGCGCGCCCGGTCTGGCATCTCAAGTCGTCTGAGACCCGAGAGTGCCTCAACGTAGTAATAATCGCCGTAGATCAAAGACACATCGATGCCGAGGCCCTGCGGGTGGTTGAAGGTTCCGCCGTGGATAATGCCGTCGCTGTCGTTACTCCAATTGCCATATTTCTCATAGGTAGATTTGACGATGGCGTTGGCAGCCAAAAGATACTTCTCGGCTTCTTGGTCATCAAGCTCTGATGCGAGCACAAGCAGACCGCAGGCCGCGCACATTCCGGCCGAGGTGTCGCGTGGCGTGGAGGCGTCGCGGGGGACGCGGAAATCCCAATGAGGAACATTGTCTTCCGGCAATTCGCTGATGAAAAAGTCGGCAACCTGTTTGGCTATCTCAAGGTAACGCGGCTCTTTCGTGTGTTTATAAGCAAGCGCCATGCCGTGCACGGCCCATGATGTGCCCCGCGACCAAGCCGAAGTGGTCGATTGGCCCTGCCCGCTGCGCACCCGGATCACTTCGCCGGTGAAAGGGTCGAACTCGACCATGTGATTCACCGAGTAATCTGCGCGGATGAAATGTTTGATGACGGTCTCTGTATGGGCAATCGCCACATGGCGAAACCTTGGATCACCGGTTTCTTCGCTGGCCCAATAGAGCAAGGGGAGATTCATCATACTATCAATGATGCTCAGACCTCTTGGATCGGAATCATTGACGTCATTCTTGTTCCAAGCTGACAAGAATCCGCCGACAATATTGAAACGGCTGGAAAGGTGGCTGGCAGCAATCAGACCCCGTCGGCGGGCATCCATATCGCCGGTCAGACTAAAGCGTTTGATGGAGGTCAGCTGCCACATGAAACCGACGTCATGGTGCAGGTTGACGTATTCGTTCAAAGCCGCGTCCATTTGCATTTCGCAGCTTAAAGCGATGTCGGCAAAGGGCGCGTGTTTTGTATCTTCATACAACAGCCAGAGTAGACCGGGCCAAAAGCCTGTAACCCACCGCCAGGTATTATCAGTATAGCTGTAACGCCCGTTCTCATCCGTCATGGCGGGAAACTTATCGCCGATGACCTGACTGGTGTCTTTTACCTTCTCGACCAATGCCGTCCACGCATCGTCCGTCCAACTGTTATCGATCATGCGGGTACCTTTGCTCTTGGAGGTGAAAGAGGGCTGCGCTTTCGGCATTCCGGCCCTCAATGTAAATGTGTTACGGGCGCGCGCCCATGTTCAGTCAGAAACGCGTGGATCGGCGCCTGCGGATCGCTCGAAACAGATTCACGCCACCTTAGCGCAAGCGACTCTGCTGTCAGAGATAATTCCGCTGCCCACAACGCATCTATGCGTGTCGCTTTTTTCTGTCCGCCTGCCCCCACGTGGCTTGCTTCCTTCTTTTGACCTTACCCATGTCTTCGAAGTTTGATGAGTTCGAAAATATCAATTGACACACGAGTATCATTGCCAATAGTGTCCGTCAACAAGCAATGGTATTCGAGTGTCATTGCATTTTTGGTGCATGCCCGATCCTGATGGGAGGACGACATAAATCAATTTTTCGGCCTGCGCCGCGTCACACCGGAGCAGAAAGACCTCTTGCCAGACATGCAGAACACCCAAGCAAACAGAATCATTCAAGGAGGAGTGAAATGAAACGTTTTGGTAATTATGCGACCCCGCTCATAGCGGCACTCGCACTTGCAGCCCCCGTGGCCGCTCAACAGTACACGGAGGCCCCGGAACTGGCCGAGCTCGTCGCCGCAGGCACACTGCCGCCGGTCGAAGAGCGACTGCCAGCCAATCCGCTGGTCGTGAAACCCATTGAAATGGTAGGCACCTATGGTGGTGTCTGGCGTTCCGCGCTCAAGGGATCATTCGACACAGGCTGGATTCGCCGGACCATTGGCTATCAGCCCCTTGTCGCCTTCAATTACGACTGGACCGATGTTGTTCCCAATGTCGCAGAGCGTTTTGAGGTTAACGACGATGCCACAGAATTCACCTTCTATCTGCGCAAAGGCCACAAGTGGTCTGATGGCGAGCCTTTCACCTCGGCTGATCTCGACTTCGCGCTGAAAGTCATGACCAGCCCGGATTATGCGGGTCGTAAGGTCAACATTCCACTGGCCGGTGTTACCGGCGAGGTGGTGGACGAGACCACCTTCAAGATCAAACTTGAAGAGCCAAATGGCCTATTCTTGCAACGTTTGGCCACCGTTGAAGGCCCCTTCATCGTGAATGCGTCAAAGCATTATTGCGGTGATTTGTTCCCCGAAACCAATCCTGACGCCAACGCTGTTGCGCAGGAACGCGGTTTTGACAACTGGAGTCAGGCGATGGAGCAATCTTGCTTCTTCAACTTCCAGGATGCGAATCGCCCTCTGCTGTTTGCATGGCGGCAGGCGACCAATTACGACGGGCTGAACCAGCTGGTCGAATGGGAGCGCAATCCGTACTTCTTCAAAATCGACACCGAGGGGCAGCAACTCCCTTATATTGACGATGTGAAGATGGTGCAGACCGAAAGCGTCGAAGACATCGTTCTGAAAGTTGTGAACGGAGAGATCGACTTCTCAAACCGTCACTTCGCCACGGTTGCGAATAAGCCGGTTATCTTTGACGGTCAGGAAGCCGGCGGCTACACGCTGAAATCCACCGTTGATGCGCGGATGAACAACGCAATCTTGCAACTCAACATCACCCACCCGGACGAAAACAAGCGCAAGCTCTTTGGCATGAAAGAATTCCGCCAAGCATTGTCCATAGGTATGGATCGTGAAGAAATCATCGACGTGGTTTATGCCGGTCAAGGCGAGCCGCATCAGGCTGCACCGCGCCCCAGCTCTCCGTTCTATAACGAACAGCTTGCCAAGCAGTTCACTGAATATGATCCAGATGCTGCGAACGCGCTTCTTGATGAAATCGGTCTGACCGAAATGAACTCTGACGGCATTCGTTTGGGCTTTGACGGTGAACCGATCCGCATCCAGTTGCTTGCCTCCTCCGACCAGTCGGAATTCGGCGATATCGCGCAGCTTGTGACCCAACAATGGAAAGACATCGGTATCGATCTTGACGCCCGGAATGCCGAGCGCAGCCTCGTATACGAGCAAATCCAGAACAACCAGCATGACATGCATGTTTGGTGGGGTGACGGCGGCATGAACGACGCGATGCTTGATCCACGGTTCTACATGCCTTTCAACCTCGAGTCGGCCTTCGCACAAGCCTGGGCACAACACTTCATGGGGACAGGTAGCAGCTTTGCAGAGGCACCTCCCACAGAAGTTCAAGCGCAGATGGACATTTACAACTCCATTGCGAACACCGGTGATGCAGCAAAACAGAAAGAGCTGTTTGACCAGGTTCTGCAAGCTGCCGCTGACCAGTTCTATGTGATGGGTACGGTTCTGCCTGCCGATGGGTACATCGTGGCGAATAAAAACCTGGGCAATGTGCCGGAAGGTCAGATCTACACCTGGCTCTACCCTCAGCCCGGTCCAATGCAAACGTCGCAACTGTTCTACAAACAGTAACGTTGCTTGGGGCGCGGGTCACATCTTCCCGCGCCCTCTCAATTATCTTTGAATTTCCCTGAGGTTAGTATGTGGGCTTACATTGTAAGGCGAATAATCACCATGATCCTGACGCTACTGGCGTTGTCGGTGGTCGTATTCATCGTCATCCAGTTGCCGCCCGGCGACTTTGTCACTTCCTACATCGCTAGCCTCTCGGCCTCCGGCGAAACAGTAGACCAAGAAACCATCGCTATCCTGCGCGAGCGCTACAAGCTCGACAGCCCCGTTCTGGTTCAATACTTGTCGTGGCTCATGCAGCTGCTTCAGGGTAACCTCGGCTACAGCTTTGAGCTCCAAAAATCCGTCAGCGAGATATTCTCGCAGCGTATCGGCATTTCCTTGGCCGTTGAATTGACCGCCGTGGTCTTCATGTGGGCCATCGCCGTGCCAATCGGTGTCTATTCGGCTGTGAATCAATATTCACTCGGCGATTATGCTTTCACAATTCTGGGCTTTCTCGGCCTCGCGATCCCGAATTTCCTGTTTGCGCTGGTCTTGATGTATGTCTGCTACAACTGGTTCGGCATCACAATCACCGGCCTGTTCTCGACCGAGTTCATGAACGAGCGCTGGTCTGTGGCCCGGTTCCTGGATTTCGCGTCCCACGTTTGGGCTCCCATTCTGGTGATCTCCACAGCAGGGGCGGCACAGCTTGTTCGGGTGCTGCGCGCCAACCTGCTGGACGAATTGAACAAACCCTATGTGCTGACTGCTCGCGCAAAGGGCCTGCCAAAACGCCGCGTGATCTGGCGTTATCCGGTACGGGTCGCAATGAACCCGCTTATCTCGACAGTCGGCTGGGTACTGCCCACGGTCATCTCATCGTCCTTTGTGACCGCGATCGTGTTGAACCTGCCGACCCTATCCCCGATCCTGCTGCGCTCTCTGCTCAGTCAGGACATGTACCTTGCCGGGGCGCTGATCCTGTTCATGGGTGTTCTCACCTTGGTCGGTACTTTGATATCTGACCTCTTACTGGCGTGGATTGACCCGCGCATCCGACTTGGCATGGTGGGAGCGAAATAATGCAAAAGAAAACACTCACCACTCTGGACGGAACCGCCGAAGACCCGATCGACGAAATCGGGGCCGATCCCCGCGTCGGGCATGTCACCGGTTCCGAAAGCCAGTGGCAGCTTATTCGCCGCCGGTTCGCCAAACACCGGCTTGCCGTGATTAGCCTGTGGATTCTGTGCTTCTTTGCGCTCGTGGCGGTCTTTGCAGATTTCATCTCGCCCAATGATCCGAATGACGTTCAGGCGCGCTATACCTATGCGCCCCCACAGGGCATCAACTTCATCGACAAGACGGAAGATGGCGGCTGGCGTATCAAGCCCTATGTGTACGGCTATGATGTTGAAATCGAACCCGAAGCCCTGCGTCGTGTCTTTGTTATCGACGAAACTGACAAGATTTATCTCGAGTTCTTTAAACGCAGCTGGGAGTATAATCTCTTTGGGATCATCCCGACGGATATCCACCTGATCGGAACCGAAAAGCCAAGAAAACCGCTGTTCTTCTTTGGGGCAGACCGTCTTGGACGCGATATGTTCTCGCGATTGGCCTATGGCACGCGCATTTCGCTGTCTGTTGGTCTGGTCGGTGTGATCATGAGCCTTGTGCTTGGCGTCATCATCGGCGGGTTTGCCGGTTACTTCGGCGGGTTCTTTGACGCCGCAACCCAGCGCGTGATCGAATTTCTACGCTCCCTGCCGACCATTCCGCTGTGGATGGGTCTGGCCGCTGCAATGCCGAGCAGTTGGTCGCCGTTACAGGTCTATTTCGCCATCACGCTGATCCTGTCCCTCTTGGGCTGGACCGAACTTGCCCGCGTGGTCAGGGGACGCTTCCTTGCGCTGAAGGGCGAAGATTACGTCGCCGCCGCGCGCTATGACGGCTGTTCACACACACGCGTTATCCTACGTCACATGGTGCCGTCCTTCACCAGCCATATCATTACGGCGGCCTCTCTGGCTGTTCCGGCGATGATCCTTGCTGAGACGGCGCTGTCTTTCCTCGGTCTCGGGCTACAGGCACCGGTGATTTCATGGGGTGTGCTGCTGCAAGAAGCCCAGAACATCCGCACACTCGCGACCGCACCTTGGCTCTTGCTGCCCGGCCTTGCCATCGTGATCGCGGTTCTGGCGATGAACTTCGTCGGTGATGGTCTGCGCGATGCGGCCGATCCTTATTCACACTGAGGTTGAGACAATGACAGAGAACACCCAGATGAACGACGCCAATGATACCGTCCTCGAAGTCCGAGGCCTCAGCGTCGATTTTCCTAGCCGCCATGGCGCGGTTCCGGCGATCCAGAATGTTAGTTTCGATCTGCGGTTGGGCCAAACTACCTGTTTCGTCGGCGAATCCGGTTCGGGCAAAAGCGTTACTGCTCGTGCGGTTATGAACATCGTCGAACCGGCAGTCATCCGTTCCGGCGCGATCAACCTTGTTGATCTGAAAGCGGGGCAAAAACTGGAACTGGCGGGTCTCGATCCGGATGGCGTGGAAATCCGCGCGGTGCGCGGTGCCCGCATCGCGATGATTTTTCAGGAACCAATGTCCTCGTTGAGCCCGGTCCATACCATCGGCGAGCAGATCATCGAGGCGATCCTGTTGCATCAGGACGTGGACGCCGCAGAGGCGCGCGACATCGCCATCGAGGCCCTGCGGGACGTTAAAATCAGCGATCCGGAACTGGCAGTAGACAAATACCCGTTTGAATATTCAGGCGGCATGCGCCAGCGCGCAATGATTGCCATGGCTTTGGGTTGTAAGCCGGATATCCTGATCGCGGATGAGCCAACCACCGCCCTTGATGTGACCACGCAGGCTGAAATCCTCCGCCTGCTGCGCGGGCTGCAGGAAAGCCGTCGCATGGCGATGATGTTCATCACCCATGATATGGGCGTTGTCGCTGAAATTGCCGATCAGGTTGTGGTGATGCTGCATGGGAATGTGGTTGAATCCGGCGATGTCGACAGTCTGTTCTACGCGCCAAAGCATGCCTATACCAAAAAGCTTCTGAAGGCCGCGCTCGGGCTCAATCACGCCGCTGCCCGCTCACGCACATCAGAAGACACAGAAGCCCTGATCCAAACCCGCAATCTGTCCCTGACCTTTTCAGGGGGGAGTCGCAAAAAAGGGGCGGGCATCAAGGCGCTTGACCAAGTATCGGTTGATCTGCACCGCGGCGAAATACTGGGCATTGTTGGTGAATCCGGCTCTGGCAAAACAACGCTTGCGCGGGTTTTGATGGGCCGTTTCCAACCGCAATCTGGCGAAGCCACCTATAAAACCCGTGCCGGGAAAACCGTGGATCTTACCAACGCCGCCAGCTTTCGCGATCGTCAGGTTTACCGGGAGTTGCGGATGATCTTTCAGGATCCCTACGGCTCTCTCAATCCGCGTATGACGATCGAGCAAATCATCGGCGAGCCGCTTCTGGTTAACGGCATTGCCAAAGGCGAAGCCCTGCGTAAACGGGTCGGAGCGCTTTTGGAACGTGTCGGGCTGCCCGCCAGTATGATGGAGCGCTACCCCCACGCCTTTTCCGGCGGACAGCGCCAGCGGATTGGCATCGCGCGCGCCATCGCTTTGGAGCCGCAGGTGATCATCGCCGACGAGGCCACCTCTGCGCTTGACGGTTCGATCCGCGCGCAGATCCTTGACCTGCTTCTGGATCTCAGAGACGAACTCGGCCTGTCGATCTTGTTCATCGCCCATGACATCGGGGTTGTGCGGTATTTCTGTGACAGGGTGGCTGTGATGCATAAGGGTCAAGTTGTGGAAACCGGAACCGCCATCCAAATTTGTGACGATCCGCAAGAACCCTATACACAAAGACTGATTTCCGCTGTTCCGGTGCCCGATCCACGCAAGCGCCACCTAACGACAGCCACGGCAACAAGGTGATTTTCCCGATGGATTCCAACCCCCTCGCTGGTAACCCGTTCTTTTCGCGCCAAGATGCGCAAAAGGCGGTTGTCGATCTGACGAAACCGCTGATGTCGGCTTTCTCTCCGGGGAAAGCACGGGTGCAGCTCGGCAGTTCAGAGGCCTTTTTTGATACGGCTGCCGCCCATCTTGAAGGGTTGGCCAGACCGCTTTGGGGGCTTGCGCCGCTTTTGGCCGGTGGCGGGCAATTTGACGGGATCGAGCATTTTGTCAAAGGCCTTGCCAATGGCGCGGACCCCGATCATCCCGAATATTGGGGACCGGTGCAGGATCGCGACCAACGTATGGTCGAATCCGCGGCCATTGGCTACGCGCTGGCCCTTGCGCCGGAAACCTTCTGGGACGGGATGACCGAAAAGGGCCGCAACAATCTCTCGACTTGGCTTCTGGCTTCTCTTGAATGCGCGCCGCCGGACAACAACTGGCACTTCTTTCATGTCATGGTGTCGCTTGGTCTGACACGGGTCGGCGTTGACCATGATGCATCCATAATCGCCGCTGATCTTGATGCGTTGGAAAGCTATGCGATGGGCGAGGGCTGGTATCGGGACGGAATGGACCGGCGTGCGGACCATTATGTGCCCTTCGCAATGCATTTCTACGGGCTGATTTACTCAAAATTCGGCCCTGACGCCGACGGCGCACGCCGCGCCCGTTTTGCAGACCGCGCTCGTACAAGCATGCCGCAGATCGCCCATTGGTTCGCCGCCGACGGCGCCGCCCTGCCCTATGGCCGATCCCTGACCTATCGCTTTGCCCATGCCGGAATTTGGGGCGCCTTGGCCCTTGCCGACGTAGAGGCGTTACCTTGGGGCGAGATCAAAGGGTTCTGGGCCCGCAATCTCAGATATTGGTCAACCTTGGACATTGCCGATCGCACCGGTGTGCTGTCCATCGGATATGGCTACACCCAACAAAAAATGGCCGAGCGATACAATTCTCCGGGCTCACCTTATTGGGCAATGAAGGCCTTTGCGCCGCTTGCCTTGCCCGAAGACCATCCGTTCTGGACCGCCGACGAAACCCCGTTCAAGGATCGCGATGCAGTTGTGCCAATGGTGCAACCGGGGATGATTAAGTGGGAAGACGAAGGTGACGTCACCGTGCTG
This sequence comes from uncultured Pseudoruegeria sp., assembly GCA_947498155.1. GTDB lineage: Bacteria > Pseudomonadota > Alphaproteobacteria > Rhodobacterales > Rhodobacteraceae > Pseudoruegeria. Next base: position 96,552 of record CANMJD010000008.1, on the reverse strand, counting down.
GCGGGGGGGCAACAACCGATGAATTTCGGAGGTGCCGCCGAAAAATACAACAAATTTGCCTATTCGACACGCTATGCCTTTAGCGTCGAAGCCGATGCCCATAGTTTTACGGCCGGACCCCATGACAACATGCTGGCTTTTTCCGAAGACGGCGCTGTTGCGCATTTCCGGCGTGCGGAAACGGCTGCTCGGATCGGATCAAGCTGGATGTATTCTGCTTGGTCACCCATGCCTGACGTCGATGTCGAGACCTGGCTTCTGGCCTATGCGCCATGGCATCTGCGCATCCATCGCGTCACCACCAAGCGGCGGGTCCAAACCATCGAAGGCGGGTTTTCGATCCCGCGTCGGGATACGCAGCCCCGAATTTCACCGCAGAACACGCCCCTTGGCGGGATAAACGCATCGGGATCGGCCGGTTTCGTCACCCCGACGGACACATCGATATTGCAGGATGCAATTGCGCCGATTGGTACCCCGCTAAAGCGTGATTCACGCGTCCTCGCCCCGACGCCAAATACGAATATTCTGTGGCCACGAAGTTGGGTGCCCCAGTTGACCGCAACGCTAGAGCCCGGTGACTGGGGGCTTGCCTGCTGGGTACTGGCGCGCCCGAACACCGCCAGCGCTTTGCCCGATGACGGTCCTCATGCCCTGCCGACCCCGGACGAACTTGAACAGATGCGTCAGGGCGGCGAGGTCATCGATGTCTGGAACCTGCCAACGGCATAGCGGGCAAAGCATTGTCTTGAAGCGGAGGGGGGCTTCCCCCCTTTCGCGAAATTAACACCCAGCGAATTTAAGGCGATTCGAAAGGGCTGAGCGTTGGATCCTGGAATTCGACCTGCATAAACTCGACCAGCCGCTCATGAAATACGCGGGTGTGGTTGTGCGCCAGCCGGTCCGCTTCTTTGGTGTCTCGCTGCCGAATCGCCTCGATCATTGCAAAATGTTCAGGACTAAGCGGATAGGGATCTTTGTTTATCCGCTGTCGCGCGTAATGCATGTGCAAAATGCGCCGCCCTTCGTCCAATAGCTTGCGATACATTTCGGTGAAATAAGGATTTCGCCCGGCTGAGGCGACAGAAAGGTGAAATTCCTTATTCGCCGCAGACATCGTTAAAGCATCATTCGTGTCGCAGGTTTGATCATAGATTTCAGCAGCCTCCGTCATGCGGATCAGATCGTCTTCGCTACGGTGAACGGCAGCAAGCCGCGTCACCACGCGCTGCAAATAGTCCAGCGCTTCGACAAACCGGGGCAGATCGGCAAGATCCAGCGGCGCCACAATCGTCGAACGGTTTTCGAGCGTATGCACCAAACCATCAGCCGACAGCCGGACCAAAGCCTCTCGGATGGGGGAACGCGACATCTCAAATCGCTTTGCCAGCCCGCTTTCATCCAGCGCAGATCCGGGGGCGAGTTTGAGCTCAAGAATCTCATTGCGCAGGGTTTTGAAAACCGTACGGGACCCTCCGCCTCTTTTTTTTGCGTCGCGGGGGGGTGAAACTGTCGGTTTTTGTTCTGTTTTTTCAGTCAACTGCGCCCTATCCGTTCTGAATTTCCCTATTTTCAAGCATTCTATTGACTGGTCGACCAATTGTCGACTAGTCTCTCAATAATACTTGTCGACAGATTGTCGGCAGCCAAAAATTGCGTTTCAACATGGAGAGAAAAAATGAAGTATCTGACATTTGCCGCACTTGCCCTCGGGCTGGCCGCCGGCACGGCCCACGCGGAAAGCCGCTTAGACACTGCGCTGGAGCGCGGAAGCCTGCTGTGCAGCGGGCACAACGGCAGCTTTCTGGGCTTTGCCGAGGTCGATGACCAAGGCAACTGGAAGGGCATGGACATTGATCTTTGCCGCGGATTGGCAGCTTCTTTGTTTGGTCAGGCTGACGGCAATCTGGAAATCGTCCCAATCAGCTGGGCTCAGCGCTGGCCGTCCCTGCAGTCGGGCGACATTGATGTTGTGATCAAGCTTTCGGGTTGGACCCAAAGCCGCGACACGGAATTGAACCTGTCCTACTCCCTGCCTTATTTTGTCGGCGCATTCCACGTCATGTCCCACGCTGATATTGGCGCTGAAAGCGTCGCGGATCTGGATGGCGGTTCGATCTGCGTCTCGGCCGGCACCTCGACAGAGCGTGTTCTGGCATCCTACCTTGAGGGCAACAACATCGAGGCCGAAGTGGTTGTGTTTGAAAGCGGCGACGAAGTGAAGACCGCCTATTTCAACCGCCGTTGCGATGGTCTGATTCTGTTCGCGCCCCCCTTGGCTGCCACCCGCGCCACTGCCGAAGATCCGGAAGCCCATGTAATCCTGCCAGACGTTTTGGGACTAGAGCCTGAGTCGATCATCGTTCCCGAAGGCGATCCAAAATGGCTCGACGTTCAAAACTGGATGCTCAGCTCGCTTTGGTTTGCAGAAATCAATGGCATCACCCAAGCCAACGTTGACGAGATCAAAGCCAACCCCGGCTCTGCTCAAATCGAGAAATTCCTCGGAGTGACACCGGGGTATGGCGAACGGCTCGGCCTGTCCGATGACTGGGCGTATAACTTGATCAAAGAAGTCGGCAACTACGGTGAAATCTTTGACCGCAACATTGCTGAACCCTATGCGCTGCCGCGCGGTATGAACGAGCTTTATACAAATGGCGGCGTCTTCTACCCCCTGACTGTCGACTAAATCGACTAGATCTCTCCCAAGACGGTTCTGCCGTCTTGGGACGTGTTTTCTCCCAGTTCAAGGGCATCCCATGCATTCATTGCTTAGAAATAAAACCTTTCGGGACACAGCGTTTCAGGTCGGGTTCGTCGGCGGCCTGATCCTGATGATCGTCGTGTTAATCTTCACGGCCCGAACCAATCTGGAGGCTCAGGGCATGACCTCCGGTTTCGGCTTTCTGGAGCGCGCCACGGGCTGGGGTGTCAACTTTTCGCTGATCGAATTCACCACCTCTGACACCTATCTCAAGGTGATTTGGGTCGGCATCCTGAATTCGCTTTTCCTCGGATCGATCTCGCTGGTGCTGGCCACGGTCCTTGGCACAATCATCGGCGTCATGCGGGTGTCGGGCAATCGGGTGGCCGAGATGATTGGCACCACCTATGTCGAGATTTTCCGCAATCTGCCGCTCTTGCTGCAAGTTTTTTTCTGGTACGCCGTCCTGACGTCCCTGCCGCGCCCCAAAGAGGGTATCAGCCTTTTTGACGTCGCCTTTATCAGTGGGCGGGGCATGTATTTTCCCGGACTGAATGTGACCGGCGGATCGGTCTTTGTTATGTTTATCGGACTCTTTGCCGCCATCGCCCTGACGATCTGGCTGCGAATGGCACGGCGGTTCCGGCGCATGGAGCCAGCGACAAAGAAATCGCGCGGACGGTTGATCTGGATGGTCTTCGGCGTTTTTGCCGTGGTCTGTATGTGGGCCGGTCGCATCCCGGACACCGATCTTCTGAGCATTCCGTTTCTTAAAGGTCTGAACTATCGCGAAGGCGTTCGCGTTTCGCCTGAACTGCTGACCTGCATTATCGGCATCTCGATCTATGGTGCGGCCTATATCGGTGAAATCGTGCGCGCCGGTTTCAATTCGCTGTCCAAAGGACAAGGCGAAGCGGGCTATGCCTTGGGCCTATCCCCCTGGCAGACCTTTTCGCGGATCAAATTGCCGTTGGCGATCCGTGCTGTGATGCCAACGCTGATCAACCAATATGTCTGGCTGTTCAAATCCACCACCGTGGGCATTGCCATCGGTTTTGTCGACTTCTTCATGGTGATCTCAACCTCGATCAACCAATCAGGTCAAACGCTTGAACTGATTGCGATCCTGATGGGTGGCTTCCTGATTATCAACTATTCCATGGCCTGGGTGCTGAACCGCGTGAACGACGCGATTGCACTCAAGGGCTCGCAACTGAGGGTCTGAGGCAATGGCAAAAACCTATCAAAAACCGAACTATTTCGACCGGATTCGAGGCGACTTCTTTTCAACAAAGCTCGATGCAAGCATGACCATCGTCTTTGGTCTGCTGGCTGCCTGGGCGCTGTGGAATCTCGTGAACTGGGGTGTCCTGCACGCCGTCTGGAGCGCTGATGACCGCGCTTTATGCGGTCACGGCACCGAAGGCGCCTGCTGGGGCGTGATCGATGCGCGCTGGCGCCTGATCATGTTCGGGCTCTACCCCTTCGAGGAACAATGGCGCTCTGCGATTGCCTGTATCGTCATGGTGATTGTCGGTGTCTTGTCCTGTGTCCCTTGGTTCTGGAATGCCAAACGTTTGCCCGTGCTGTGGATCAGCGGCTTTGCGCTCTTTTACGGACTCATGCGGGGCGGGTTTTTCGGCCTTACACCGGTGTTTGAACAAAACTGGGGCGGCCTGAGCCTGACGATCTTTATCTTTGCCTCTGTGTCACTGATCGGTATGCCGCTGGCGATTGTCTTTGCCCTGCTGCGGAGATCAGAATTGCCGTGGATTGCCCACACCATGGGTTTGATCATCGACACCATCCGCTCTCTGCCGCTTTTGTCGATCATGTTCACCTTTGCGATTGTTCTGCCCTTTGTCCTGCCCGGCTGGATGATCGGCGACAAGCTTTATCGTGTGATCGTGGGCTACGCCTTGTTCTTTGCCTGCTATCAGGCCGAGATCATTCGCGGCGGCATTCAAGCCTTGCCGCCGGGACAGGAAGAAGCCGCCAAAGCGCTCGGCATGAGCTATTGGCATCGCATTGGCTACATCGTGCTACCGCAGGCGTTCCGCAATGCGCTGCCACCGACGATCAACCAGTTCGTGATCACCTTCAAGGAAACATCACTGGTCGTCATCATCGGTTTCTTCGAACTCCTTGCCTCCGCCAATGCCGCCTATGGCACATCGGAATGGAACTTCGCTCATATTGAGGTCTACGCCTTTGTTGGTCTCATCTACTTCATCTTTGTCTTTGCTCTAAGCCGGTATGGTGCGTATCTCGAACGCCGCCTCGCTGTGGCAGAGCGTTAAAGGGGATCACCATGTCAAACTCTGCTGTTCGCATTCAGGCGATGGATAAATACTACGGGACGTTTCACGCGCTCAAGAAGATTGATTTGGACATCCAGAAAGGCGAAAAGATCGTCGTTTGTGGACCCTCGGGTTCGGGCAAATCGACCCTGATCCGCTGTATCAACAAGCTTGAAGATTATCACGGGGGCTCCATCAACGTTTTGGGGACCGAACTGGATGATAATCTCGACAATATTGACGAGATCCGCCGCGAAACCGGTATGGTGTTTCAGCACTTCAACCTGTTTCCTCATATGACAATTCTGGAAAACTGCACACTGGCGCCGATCCTTGTGCGCAAGCAATCCGTGGCCGAAGCCGAAGAGGTCGCCATGGGGTTCCTTGAAAAGGTGAAAATCCCAGAGCAGGCCGATAAATACCCCGGTCAGCTGTCTGGCGGTCAGCAACAGCGCGTCGCCATTGCACGCGCGCTCTGCATGAAGCCGGAAATCATGCTGTTTGACGAGCCGACCTCAGCCCTTGATCCAGAGATGATCTCTGAGGTGCTCGACGTGATGGTCAGCCTTGCCAATGACGGCATGACGATGATCTGCGTTACCCATGAAATGGGCTTTGCCCGTCAGGTTGCGGACCGCGTGGTCTTTATGGCCGATGGCGAGATCGTCGAGGAAGCCAAGCCAAACACATTTTTTGATCATCCCAAGGAAGCGCGGACCCAAGCCTTTCTTAGCCAAATTCTAGGACATTAAGCCATGAACGCAGACACTGCCCACAGCCACTCAACGCATGACGCTTCTGAAGACCTGCGCAACGAGAAAATCAAGATTTGGGTCGATGGGGCGCTGGTTCATAAGGACGATGCCAAAATATCGGTCTATGACAGCGGCTTCATGCTTGGCGACGGCATGTGGGAAGGCATGCGCCTTTATGACGGTGAATGGGCCTTTTTTGATGAACACATGGACCGGTTGTTCAACTCGTTGAAATCGGTTTCGATTGAGCTCAACATGGGGCCTTCTGACATCCACAAAATCCTTGCTGACACAGCAGCCGCAAATGGAATGACATCGGACGCCCACTGTCGCCTGATGATTACGCGCGGCAGGAAGGCCAAACCGTTCCAACACCCTGACCTGTCGCGCTTTGGCCCGACAATCGTCGCCATTATTGAACACTCCAAGCCGGTGGAAAGTCTGCTATCCAAGGGAATCCGCCTTGCAACCGTACCGCAAGTACGCGGCCTGCCAATGAGTCAGGATGCCAAATACAACAGCCATTCCAAGCTGAATTGCATTATTGGCTGCCTGCAGGCGCAACAGGCCGGTGCGGATGAGGCGATGATGCTGGACCCGCATGGCTTTGTGAATACCACCAACGCCTGCAACTTTTTCATTGTACGGCGGGGCGAAGTTTGGACCTCTACCGGGGATTACTGCATGAACGGGGTGACCCGTCAAAAGGTCATCGATCTGTGCCGCGCCAATGACATACCGGTGTTTGAAAAGAACTTCTCGCTCTACGAAGCCTATGGTGCGGATGAAGCCTTTTTAACCGGAACATTTGGTGCGCAGACCCCCGTGGCCGAGATCGACGCTAAAACAATCGGTACCGGAGAGCGGCCCATGATGATGAAAATCCGCAAGCTCTACAAAGACCTTGTGGCGCAGAATGTTGCGATGCAAGCTGGGCGGTCGAAATGACCCAAGAGATACGTCTTTGTTTGATCGGCTGCGGCAATATGGGAGGGGCGATGCTGCGCGGCTGGCGCAACGCTGGCATCCCTCTTGCGCACATCAGCGTCTTTGATCCAAGACCGCAAGCCTGGCTGACGGCGCTGGTTGATCAGGGCTTGTCTTTGAACACAGACCCGACCGAACGCCCGGATGTCGTGGTGCTTGCGGTTAAACCGCAGGTGATGCAATCAGCATTGCCGCAAATAGCGGCCTATGGGAATGACACAACGCTGTTCATCTCAATTGCAGCGGGTTCTCCCATAACGCTGTTTGAACGGATTTTGGGGGCGAAAACACCGATCATTCGTGCCATGCCGAACACTCCGGCGGCCATCGGGAAAGGCATAACCGCGCTTGTCGCCAACAAAAACGTTGATGCGCAATCGATTGAAACAGCACGGCACCTTATGGCAGCCGTGGGGCAGACTGTGGTTCTTGATACCGAAGAGCAACTACATGCCGTGACGGCGCTATCCGGATCGGGACCGGCCTTTGTCTTTGCATTTGCGGAAGCGCTGATAAAGGCAGGTCAACAAATCGGCCTGAGCAAAGCATTGGCAGAAAACCTTGCCAAAGCGACGATTTCGGGAGCCGGTCAGTTGATGGAAAGCGAAGACGTCACACCAGCCGAGCTTCGTGCGCAGGTGACCTCGCCTAACGGCACCACAGCGGCGGGCTTGCAGGCTCTTATCGGCCAAGGCTCTTTGGATCAATTGGTCCTTGCGACCCTTACCGCCGCCGAAAACCGCAGTCGCGAAATTGCCAAGGCTGCCGATTAATTTTCCTCAGGTGGCTTTGCACCATTCAATCCGCTGTTCCTTTCGATTCCCCGTATTGGCGCTATCCCCTTCTTTAAGGGGTAGCGGGGCAAATTCGATCAAGCCGCCCACGTTTGGCGGCGCTTTTGATTTGCGCTTGCACTACCGAACCCAAACGAACATTCTGACCCCTCTGAAACGAGGGAAATACAATGGTGCAGAATTTTCGTGAGCCGCAAATTTTGGAAATTGCGCGCACCGAGGGAAAAGTCAAAGTCGAAGATCTGGCGCGACGGTTTGATGTCACGGTGCAAACCATTCGTCGGGACCTGACCGAACTGGCCGATGAAGGCAAACTAGAGCGTGTGCATGGCGGGGCGGTTCTGCCCTCTGGTGTCTCCAACATCGGATATGAAGACCGGCGCAGTCTGAACAGCAATGCCAAAAGCTCTATCGCCCGCCTGTGTGCGCAGGCCATCCCCAATGATGCCTCTCTGTTTCTGAACATCGGCACCAGCACCGAAGCTGTCGCCCGTGAACTGGTCCATCACACCAATCTGATGGTCGTCACAAATAACATAAATGTCGCTAACATCATGATTAATAACAATAACTGCCAGATCATGCTTGCCGGTGGTATGCTGCGCCGTTCGGATGGTGGTCTGACGGGCGATCTAACCACCCGCACGATCGAACAGTTCAAAGTCGATTTCGCGGTCGTCGGCTGTTCGGCAATTGATGAGGATGGCGACCTTCTGGATTTCGACATGCAGGAGGTCGGCGTCAGCAAAGCCATCATCCGCCATGCGCGCAAAACCTTTTTAGTGGCGGATCAGTCGAAATTTACCCGCTCTGCCCCCGCGCGGATCGCCTCACTGCGAGAAATTGCTGCGGTTTTTTCTGACGCCCCCCTACCTGTGTCCCTTGTTGAAAAATGCACTTCTTGGGACACAGAGGTTATCGTCGGCTGAACCGCCTTCTTTTCAAAGCGTTCTGTTGAGTTTCAGGCCCCAAAGGATTATCTGATCTTGAACACCGGCGATCCTGCCGGCGCAGATCAGGCGCGGAGAGACCATGGCGATTCATTTGTACAAAGGCGATTTGCCCGACGGGCTTGATTTAGGGACTGTCGTCGCAATCGACTGTGAAACCATGGGGCTGAACCCGCACAGAGACCGGCTGTGTCTGGTGCAGATGTCAGGCGGCGATGGCAATGCTCATATGGTCCAGATCGGCATCGGCCAGACTGAGGCACCGAACCTGTGCAAAATGCTGCAAGATCCAAATGTGCTGAAACTGTTTCATTTTGGCCGTTTTGACATTGCTGCCATGTATAATGCGTTCGGGGCGCTGACAGCCCCGGTCTATTGCACCAAAATCGCCTCTAAACTTGTGCGTACCTATACCGACCGGCACGGCTTGAAAAACCTGCTGACCGAATTGCTGTCTGTCGATATTTCCAAACATCAGCAAAGTTCTGACTGGGGGGCTGAAACGCTCAGCAAGGCACAGCAGGACTATGCGGCGAGCGATGTTTTATACCTGCACCAACTGCGCGAAGAGCTGAATATCCGACTGGCCCGCGAAGGCCGCAGCGACGTCGCGCAGGCCTGTTTCGATTTCCTGCCGACCCGCGCCAAGCTGGATCTGGCGGGCTGGCCCGACATCGATATTTTCGCGCATTAACACAGAATGACCCGCGCCAGTGACAATTACTCCCGGTTTGTCGCCTGGGCCAAAGTGGTGTTGCCACTGACGGCGCTTGGCCTGCTGTCGACGCTTTTTCTAATTTCCGATCGTGTCGGGACAAGCGATACCCTGCCCTATGCCGATGTAGAGCTCGAAGAGATCGCACGTGAACAGGGGATCAGGGCGCCGGAATTCACCAGCGTCACCGATGACGGTGCCTCTATTGCCATTGTCGCGGATAAGGCCCGCCCCGACCCTGACGATCTGAAAACCGTTTTGGTCGACCGGATCGTAGCGACCTGGATCAACACCGAAGGCGCGCGTCTGGATATCACCGCTGAAAAAGGCATCCTTCATGGTGCCCAGAACAACGTGGAACTGACAGACGGGGTCGAGATTCTGAGTTCGAATGGCTATCTGATCAATGCAGACTCTCTGACAACCTCATTGCAGACTACAGAAATCACCTCTGACCGTCCCGTGCGCGGTATTGGCCCAATTGGCCAATTCGATGCGGGGGCGATGAAGATTACGCAAAGCGATCAACGGCATGTAATGGTTTTCAGTAAGGGTGTTAAGCTGATATACGATCCCCTACGTGAGACAGGAGAGTGACGATGCCCAAGCATTTTTTATCAGTCGTGGCGTTATGTGTGATCCTACCATGCATGGGCGTTGCACAATCCGCGCAGGTGGGTTTTGGCGGGTTTACCGGCGACACGACCCTGCCGGTTGATGTTACTGCAGATCTGCTCGAAGTCGATCAAACCGACGGGTCCGCCCTGTTTACCGGCAATGTCATTGTCCGTCAGGGAGAGATGACGCTGACCGCAGATTCTATGCGTGTGGAATACAGTCAAGCCACCGACGCCGCCCCCAGCGGGATTTCCAAACTCTTTGCCGAGGGCAATGTCCTTCTGGCAAACGGGGTCGAAGCTGCACAGGCGGATCGGGCCGTTTATACGATTGCCTCGGGCGAAGTGGAAATGACTGGCAATGTGCTTTTGACACAGGGCGTGAATGTGCTGTCCTCCGAAAAGCTGATCGCCGATATTGCAACTGGTTCTGCGCGACTTGAAGGGCGCGTCAAAACCACGCTCGGGGGCGCGCCAAAAAAATGAGTACCCCCCAAGACCCGGCCCAAACCGACGCACAGAGCGGTTTGAGCGTCAAATCCCTGCGCAAAAGCTATCGCAAGCGCACGGTTATTCGGGACGTGAATCTGGACCTGAAGCGCGGTGAAGTCGTCGCGCTTTTGGGGCCCAACGGATCAGGGAAAACAACCTGCTTTTATTCGATTGCCGGTCTGGTCACGCCGGAAGGCGGGCAGGTTTTGATCGATGGACGCGACGTCACGATGTTGCCAATGTACCGCCGCGCCAAGCTCGGGATCGGCTATCTTCCGCAAGAAGTGTCCATTTTCAGAGGGCTGAGCGTCGAAGAAAACATCATGGCAATCTTGGAAATCTCGACCTCCGGTCTGCACAAACGACGCGAGCGGCTGGATGATTTGCTAAGCGAATTTTCGATCAGCCACCTGCGCCGCGCCCCCGCGATGGCCCTGTCAGGGGGGGAACGACGGCGCGTGGAAATTGCACGCTGCCTTGCGGCGAATCCACGTTTTGTGCTGCTCGATGAACCCTTCGCCGGCGTCGATCCGATTGCTGTTGGCGAAATTCGCGGGCTTGTCGCCGCGTTGAAAAACCGGGGTATCGGCGTTTTGATCACTGATCATAACGTGCGGGAAACGCTGGAAATTGTCGATCGCGCCTATATCCTGCACGACGGGGCCATTCTAATGAGCGGCACAACCGAAGAAGTCGTTCAAGACGAAAACGTGCGCCGGGTCTATCTGGGTGAGAATTTTTCAATCAACTAGGATCGATTTCCCAAAATTCACCCCGTTGCGAAAAAGATATATTTTTAGGATGTATTTCAATATCTTATCAAAATCCAACGGGTTTTTTATTTTATTTTCAAGCGGAATAGATTGACAGAACCCTGTGATTTAACGCCAAATAAGAGCATGGATAGGTGCTACCGAACGGCCCAGGAAACAGCGGGGGAACGACACACAGGATTATGTGTGTCCCAGACCTGCCGACATCACAAAAACGATGTGACTGTGACGTCAGACCCAACGTTATTTTGCTAGTATTCTGTCTTATTTCCCAAATTAAGGAGGTTTCATGCGTTATCAAATCAGTGGCAAGCAACTCGACATCGGGAACGCGCTTCAATCGCATGTGAAAGACGAGCTCGGCGCGGTTGTTGCAAAATACGCCGAACGTCCGACGGATGCGAATGTCGTCTTTTCCAAACATGCCCACGAGTTTGTCTGCGAGGCTACTGTTCACCTGTCTACCGGTCTGACCGCGCAGGCACGCGCCCATGAAACAGAAATCTATGCGGCCTTTGACAGCTGCAACGCTAAGATGGAAAAGCAACTGCGGCGCTACAAACGCCGTCTGAAGGACCACCACAAGGACAGATCACAGCCTGTTGAACTTTTCGGTGCGTCCTCGTATATCCTCGCTTCGAACGAAGATTCGGACGAAGGGGAGCCCGCTTCCCTGCAGCCCATGATCATCGCAGAAATGGAAACCAAGGTTCCAGAGCTTTCTGTTGGTGAGGCGGTGATGCAAATGGAAATTGGTGGATCGCCGCTTTTGGTGTTTCGCAAAGAGGGTAGCGACGGCATAAATGTCGTTTATCGCCGTGAAGACGGAAACATTGGGTGGATTGATCCGCAGATCGACGGTTAACGCGCGATCACGGGTCTACAGGCAAGAAGCGAAGAAAAATGATACTTTCGAGCATCCTTCAGCCATCGGCTGTTAAAGTCGTGAGCAATGCATCAAGCAAAAAACGCTTGTTTCAGGATCTGGGCGATGCTGCTGAATCCTGTTGTGGAATCCCGTCTCGTAGCGCCGTAGAGGCGCTGCTTGAACGCGAAACCCTTGGCCCGACCGGGGTGGGCAATGGCATTGCCCTCCCCCATGCGCGAATGGATGGTCTGGATTCTGTCATTGGTGTCTTCCTGAAACTGGACAAACCGCTGGACTATGAATCGGTAGACCGCAAACCGGTAGATTTGGTTTTTGCGCTGTTTGCTCCACAGGATTCAGGTGTTGAGCACCTTAAAGCACTGGCTCTGGTGTCCCGTACGATGCGAGATCCCGATATTTGCGCAAAATTGCGCGCCAATGACGACTCGGCAACATTGCACGCGATTCTTGTGGCTTCGGAAAACGCAAAGGCCGCGTAATCTGCGCCGTTATTGCGATTTATTCCACGGCCTAAAACCAAAATTTAGATAGTCCCGATTGTAGATATCGCGCAGCTTTTTCTCGAGCGCGTCGGTATAGGTCTCTTGCAGGCTAAACGGCGCATCGACGTCATAGGACTGCAATATCGGGGCATCACTACCGGTTTCCGCCGCAAGATAGGCAAGCCCCAATGACAAGTTGTGTTCGCGGATCACCAGATCAGGCGGCGCCACCTGAGAAATCCCCTGAATCAACTGGGTCTGGCTTGCCCATGCCGGATCAACACGAATGACTGTCTGACCGTCAAGATTGGCTTTGACAAAGGTTAAGAACCCGTCAAACGCAGCGCGATGTGCTTCCAGATCATAGCTTTCATCGTTTGGGTCATTGGGGAGGTTCAGGCCAAAGGTCTTTTCCAGTTTTTCCCTGATGTCAGTATAGGCCCCTTCGTGCGTCGAGAGGATTTTGTCGCAAAAGCTTTGGTAGGCCCGCGCCATCGGGTGCCGGACCACGGTAAAAACCCGATGCCCCTTGTTGTGGCGCATCCATTGACGAAGGGTTTTCTGGCTAAAGCCCGTCACCAGCGCCTCGGGCTCCACCGCATCCAGATCGGCCAACCAACGCCGCACCGTGCGTGTCGGCCCCCCCATCAGAGGTTGATACAGCAGCGGTGCCTGCGCAGCCGCAACATAGGACGGCACCCCCGCCCCGCGTGAAGGCTCCAGAACGGGCGCGCGCCCGACGCCGAAAATGTCCGTATCCGCCAGCGCAATTTCCATTTCTTCGGGATTGCTAACCTTGTCCTTTAGCGCACCGGGGTTTTGCTTTTTCAGCGATTTTTGCAATCCGTCCAGCGGTGCCTCTACCTCCAGAAATCGCCCTAACCCATTTATAACATCAAGGTCTTGCAGATCGTCATAGTCGACATGAAACAGCGGCTGACCGGTGATTTGCAAACCGTGGCGAATCTCGGCCTGAAAGGACTGATTGTCCGATAGAAAACCCGAGAACTGGGCCGGATCAAAGCGCACCTTAGCGCTGCGCTGGTGTTTCACATTGGTCAGTTTCCATTGACCGGTTTCGCGCGCAATGCGCCACGACACAAAACTTTCCACCGGATTACGCGTCAGAATGATTTTCGCACAACGCGGATTTTCCAGAACATGCTTAAGGATTCGCGGATCATGATCGTGGAAAAAGCGAAATCCGGGCAGCCCCTTTGTCTGTGCAACCATCGCAGAAATAAGCCGAATCGGGTCCTGATCACGCTGGTTAGCGGTCATCCCCAGCATCGTATCGTTCTTGGGATAGCCAATAAAATGCGGGTTAAAGGCCTCTCCGTAACAAGTCAGATCGTCAAAACTGTTTAAATTGGACTCCAGAAAATTGGACCCCGTGCGCATGCCAGCCAGAACCACGAAAAAATCATAAGGCTGGGTCATAGGTTACTGCTTTACCAAATAGGGTTTACGACGCGTTGGCTTGCTCGGTTTGGGATCATCACCCACGGGAAAATCACCCATCAAATAGGGGTGCATCCCCTGATTTTTCAAATTCTGCAAGAACTGGCCAAACCCAGTCAGATCCACCATGCGCGGAGCTTCATTCAATCGGCGCATCGGTCGGGGGCTGATTTCATCAATGACCATCTGCAAGGGCTCCATCGGGGCCTCGACAAAATCGGCCATCGACCAGATTCTGACACGGGCCTTCGCCCAAGGGGCGCGCAACAACTGCAGATGTTGGTTTTCAATCTTTTGCAGTGCGGCGGCTTGCTCGCGAATGTCCGAGAAATCCTGGTTCGAATTAAACAACGGTATCGCCCAAGCGCCTGTTATAACGCCAATATTGGCATTGGTATCCCCAGCAAGATAGCCACCGATCCGCTGGCTGTCCCGCGGTCCGTATTGGAAACATTGACGCTCCCCGCGTGTATTCCAGATCAGGCTCGAGAGAAAAGCCTCCGGGTTATAATCGCGCAATTCGGCGCTATCACTCAGGCAGCCGCTATAAATCGGTTGACCATTGGTAAATTCCGCCCGATCCGGGGCAAACAAATGGCCGTGCACCCGAAGGCCCGTCGCCTTTGCCAACCAGCTGTCAAAATCGATAAACAGGTCAGAAAACCCCTCAAGCACCGCATAGGGCGCAGAGGTAACACCGTTTTCAGAACCTTTTTTGGGAAAACGGCTCTGCATCCAAAGGCCGGGGCGTCCACGGGTGCGGCGCTCCACGGCTTTGGCAAAAATGCGATCAATTTTACCGGGATTGGGTTCTGCCTGCTTCATCGCCCCTTCGGGGCTGACCAGAAATGCCGCGTATAATTTTCCCGCTTGCGGCCAGATTTTCCGCGCCACGAAGCAATCCGACCGCCGCAACATTTGCAAATGGTCGTCATAGAAAACATGTGGCTTACCCTGAAAATCAAACTTCGATAGCGTCAGCGAGCGGCTTTCGATCCGTGTCGAATATTTGCGTGCAAGCGTTTGATAATAGGATTCATCCGGTATCCAGACCCGTCGGAAATACCGGTCAAACGCCGCCCGATCCGGATCTTGCAATATGGCCGACAGCGTTTGGCGGGTCAGACACCACCACTGTGACCCCATATGCGGCACCAACCCATGCGGAATTTTGCGCTTAAAGCCGACAGACCGCTGCGCACGGACATAGGCATCAAACAGGCGACGGTGTTTTTTCCACGAAAACGGAAACCGAAGGGTGAACCGCTCTTCGTCCAGCCCGCCCACCGTCCAAGGCACATCTTTGGTGGTCACGGATTCGATAAAATCGGTCTTGGGCCGCTCTGCCAGATAGTCCGTCAGTTCCTGCACCGGCCGCAACGGCAGGCACGACCCGGACGACAGGTAGACGTGGCTGACTTGGGGAAAATCCTTCAGCATGCGTTCGGACGCAATCTGAGAGGCCTCAACCAGAGACCAGCCCCCCCAATCACAGCTCAACCGCCGGACAAATCGCAAATTCTCAAGGTCAGAGAGGCTCTCGACAAAGGGGTTATAGTCCTTTGGGGGCACACGTTTATCGACATGGATCACAATCGGACAGCCGTAGTCATGCCAATGGCGCGCCACTTCTGCAGCACGCCCAAGCGCTGTATGCGCCAGCATCACAATCCCGACTGTCATTTCCGTTGCCTAAGCCCAGTTTCCTTTTGACATTAAACCCAAAATTTCGAGCTGACGCCAGTTAATGTACTTCTCAGACCACTTACACCAGAACTCGGGGTCCTCCTGCAAGGCTTGGTGATAAGAGGCATACTCTTTGCTATTGGCATAGTGCTGATTGCGCGCCATCTCCTCCTTTACCTTTGCGTCAAAGGTCGGAAGGAACTTGGTGTGGAGCAATATACCCGATGCAACCTCGCCCCCTTGCCGGTCGTAGGTGTTGTTCAGAACACGCGGCAGAACCATATGCGTCGAGGATTCATAAGCATACCGCCAGTCCCATTTGACCAAGGGCACCTTATTCAAAGCCGGTGCCTTATCCGGTGTATCGCCAAAAAAGACCCGCGCCCGCGGCCCACCCTGAATCCACAGGTTTTTAAACCGCGGATTGCGGGTAATCGAATAATTCCCCGAATCAAACCACGACAGGATTTCCATCGGGTCCTGACCGGACCGATAGGGCACCTGACCAATGCTGCCCTTGGGATACATATCCAGCAGCATCGCCCCGAAAGAGCGTCGCTCCCCGGCGTCGAGCCAATCCGTCAAAGCACGCAGGGGACGTGTATCACAGAAGGGGTAGACAAAGAATTCATCGACATCCACCGTGATAACCCAATGGTTGCGGGCATAGCGCATGAGCAACCAATTGATCCAATCAACCCCGAAGCGGGCTTTGCGATAGCTTCCCTTGCTGTGCCAGACAGACACATCTTTCTGGCGGCTCAGGTATTCGGCTGTGCCATCAGAGCTGTCATTGTCGATAAACAGAAAATGCTCTACCCCGAGATCGCGGTAATACTTCAGAAAATACGGCAACCGCAGTTTTTCATCGCGCACCGTTGCACAGAGCATGATGTCATCGGCGCGGATGTTCGAGGTGTTATCAGAGATAAGCGAAAGCTGCCGACGCTTTCGAAACGCCCGATAAAGCCACCGACGGCGGCGCATACGCAAGCGATATTTTTCGATCAGATCCAATTTTCACCCTATGGTACGGCCCGCGCCGTTGTTCTTTAATGCCTTACAATCTGTGTCTTAAGACAATGTCACCACCGGTTAAAACAGTAGGGGCGACGCTGCGCTAAGTAAATGAGTTCCGACGGCTTTTGCCGCGCTTCTAGCTCCAGTCTCCTGCTGTCATCAAGCCAAGCGTGACCAGTTGTTGCGGATTTCCATACCGCACGGAGGCATGTGTCCAGAAATCAGGGTCCTCGATCAGCCCTTTGTAATAGGCCGCGTAGTGGTCAGGATGGGTAAAATGCTCGGCGCGCTGTCGTTCCTGAGCGGACTTCTGAACAATTGTATTCAGAAATTTTGTATGCAGAAATACCCCCGTGGGCCGATTTAATCGCGCATCAAATCCGTGATTCAGCTGACGGGGCAAAAGCAGATGGGTTGAGCTCGCATAGGCATATGAAGCGCGCCATTTCACCAACGGGGTTTTATGAAGATGCGGGGCCATATCCGGCGTGTCGGCAAAAAAGAAACGCCGACGCGGTCCGCCACGAATGGATATGTTGCGGAATTTTTGCTGCCATTCCCATGTATAACCCTCGGCGTCGAACCAGCCGATAAAGGCCATCGGATCAACCCCAGGTCTATGTTCGGCAGCTCCGACCGGTCCCTTGGGATAACAATCAAGCATCATCGCGGCGAAACATGTGGCACCGGAACGATCCAAATGTGCGGTCAAATCCGTCAGGTCGCGGGTTTCGCCATGGGGGATCACCAAAAGCTCATCCGCATCGGCCGTCAGGCACCAATGCCCCACACCAAACCGGCGTTGCAGACCATTCAGCCAATCCACCCCAAAGCGAGACTTGCGATAGCTGTCTTTGGTTTGCCATAGCGACACATCGGGCTGCGCCATCAGAAACCGGTCAGACCCGTCGTCGCTGCCGTTATCGACGATTAAAAACTGGCCAATCCCCATCTGCCGGTAGTGTTCCAGAAAATAAGGTAGCCGCTCGATCTCGTTGCGAAGCGTTGAAAACAGTAGAATGTCATCTTTGGCAATTTTGCCGGTGGCGTCCTGCAAGCAGCGCAACTGCTTTTGTTTGCGATGCGCCCGCCATAGATATTTACGCCGGCGCCACCGCAACCGATAGGCTGTCCAAAGCGCCTTCATCCCGTTCCCCAATGGGGGAACGAGGAAAAATCATTTGGTATAGTGACCGTTCTGGTGCCATCTCCAGGCATCTGTAATCATCGTCTCCAGCGTCGAGCGTGTCGGTTGCCAGCCCAATACCTTTTCCGCTTTTTCACTGCCTGACACAAGCTTTGTACAATCGCCAGCCCGACGCGGGCCTTCGACGATTGGCACTTCCTTGTTGGTCACTGCTTTGGAATGCGCCGCGACTTCGCGCACAGAAAACCCGCTGCCAGTCCCGAGATTAAACACCGCGTTCCCTTTACCGTCCTGCAGCCATTTTAGCCCCAGAATATGCGCATCCACCAGATCCATAACATGCACATAGTCGCGAATACAGGTGCCGTCCGGCGTGTCGTAATCTGTGCCGAATACCGTCAGCGCAGGCCGCTTACCCTCAATCGCATCAAGCATCAAAGGCACAAGATGGGTTTCGGGTTGGTGAAATTCGCCAATTTCGCCCTCCGGATCCGCGCCGGCGACATTGAAATAGCGGAAAATCACATGGTTCAGATCATGACTATCCGCGAAGTTTTGCAGAATATCCTCGATCGCCTTTTTTGACGCACCATAGGCGTTGATCGGTTCTTGCGGCGTGTCCTCATCCAGTTGGATGTTGTCATGCTCGCCGTAAGTCGCGCAAGTCGATGAAAATACAAAATTGGTGCAGCCATGGGCCACCGCCGCCTCTACCAGATTGACCGCGCCCAGCACATTTTCACGCCAGTATTTACCGGGTTTCTGCATGCTTTCGCCAACCTGACTGAGGGCAGCAAAATGCATCACCGCAACCGGGTTGTATTTCTCAAAGGCTGTGGCGATTTCGCTCGGGTTCAGCAAATCACCCTTAATCGACGGGCCAAATTTGACCGCCTCTTCCCACCCCGTGGAATGGTTATCAAAACAAACTGGCGTATAGCCCGCCGCTTTGAGCGCCTTACAGGCGTGGGAACCAATATACCCCGCCCCGCCTGTCACGAGTACATTCGTCACACTATTCTCCGGTTTCGGCTGAAACGCGCGTTACTGAGCAACTTTTTTCATATGCAGAAGCTCTTCCAGATACTCCGAAAGCTCTTCCCGAAGTTCAGGGCGTGCCAGACCAAAAGCAACCGTTGCCTGCAAGAAGCCAGCCTTGGACCCACAATCAAACCGTTGCCCCCGGAACCGCAGACCAAAGACATCACGCCCCGCCTTCAGCTCTTCGGCGATGGCATCTGTCAGCTGGATCTCGCCGCCAGCCCCTTCTTTTTTTCTATTCAGGTTCCGCATAATCTGGGGTGTCAGAATATAGCGACCGATCACAGCAAGATTGGAGGGCGCATCTTCAGGCTCTGGTTTTTCAACCATGTCTTTAACAGACACGATGCTGCCCATGTCTTCCTTAACGTCCAAAAGCCCGTATGCCGATGCCTTTTCCTGCGGCACTTCCATGGCTGCAACCATACAGCCGCCGGTTTCCTCATAGGCTTCGACCATCTGTTGAAGACAGGGCTTTTCAGCCGCGATAACATCGTCGGGTAGAATGACAGCAAAGGGTTCATTTGCCACCAAACGACGGGCGCACCATACCGCATGGCCAAGCCCAAGCGCATCATGCTGCCGGATATAGGCGATGGCCCCGCTATCCATATTCGTCGCTTTCAACTGCGCCAGCAGGTCCATTTTTCCCTTTTTGCGCAGTGATTGCTCCAACTGGGGGGAGACATCAAAATAATCCTCGAGCGCGCCTTTTCCGCGTGAGGTCACAAAGATGAATTCTTTGATCCCCGCTTCGCGCGCCTCATCAATTGCATATTGAATGAGCGGACGGTCAACTAAAGTCATAATTTCTTTGGGGACGGATTTTGTCGCTGGCAGGAAACGGGTTCCCATTCCGGCAACAGGAAAAATCGCTTTTGTAACCTTACGCTTCATTAAATTACCTACCTGACTTTCTCATTCACTTTCGGCATTACCACACGTTCGAAATATTTCCCGAATGCATTACCGATTTCTTTCTTAAAACACTTAACCTGAGCGGCTTAATAAATGCCACTGGCCTCATACTACAGGGCCGTTGTTATTGGATACCTTCTGCATAGCAATCCTAAATGCAGTCAACCGTTAAGAAAACACCTTTAAGCGCCCCGATGCCTTTCGTGCCACACTCTCGCACCCCAAATCGTCCCCTAATTCAGTGGCATCGCTTCAAAATGCGGGACCCGGAGGCAATTCACCCCCGAATCACACGCCCATTTTCCAGCATACCCGCCTAAATATTAGGCACTCTTAAGATCCACTCCGGGTGCATAGGCAATAAAGAATACATTCGCATAGGCGTCTTTACCGTAAGTCAGCTGATTGTGGGTTTCAAAATCAACAACATTACCACCAGCACCCAGCAAGACCGCGTGACCAGCCGCCGTATCCCACTCCATCGTGCGACCGAGACGCGGATAGATGTCGGCCTCGCCAGTGGCAACCAGACAGAATTTCAACGAAGAACCCGCGCTCTTCATGTCGGTCACGTTATATTTTGCGATGTAGTCATCGGTGGCCTGATCGCGGTGCGATTTTGACGCCACAACCAACAAACCGGCATTATCGGGCTCGGAGACCGAAATAGGCGCTGTCGCGCCGATGGTCTCTTTGGCAAAGGCGCCGGTTTCTTCGACCGAGTTGCCATCCGCATCGGTATAGAACAAACGGTTTTTGGCGGGGGCATACACAATCCCGCGGATCGGCACGCCATTTTCGACATAGGCAATGTTTACGGTGAAGTCGCCGCGGCGCTTAATGAATTCCTTTGTGCCATCCAACGGATCAACAATCAGGAAGGTATCGGCTTTTTCCTTATGGGAATCCGCCTGTTCCTCTGTCACCAGCAGCACGTCCGGGAAGGCAGCGCGCAATCCGGCGCTGATGATGGCATCGGCAGCTTCGTCAGCTTCAGTAACCGGGCTGTCGTCTGATTTAACTTTTACATCGAAATCGTCAGCATTATAAATTTCCATGATCTTATCGCCGGCTTCCAAAGCCAGACGGCGGCAAACATGGGTCAGTTTCTCAAAATCCACGGAAATCTCCTTAATTGCTGGTCCAACCAGCGTGCTGTTGAATAAAAATTTCTCTGCCCTTATCGTCAGAAGGTAAGGGATCATCAAGAATTCCCTGCGCTAATACCCCCTAATTGCGTCGATTTGGCAGGTTTTTCACGAATGTTTTCATATTCAACCCGAAAAAGTGGCATCCAATCTGCATTTGCAACACTTGAGCTGATCTATCACTCAACCGTGCGCAATGTCAGATCGACCCATCGCAACGCCTTTGTTGCGCTTTTCATCAACCTGCTTCAGGTGGTGATCATGCTGGCCATTTTTTATGTGATGTTCATGCTGCTTAGCTTGCGGGGCTCTGCCGTGCGCGGGGATTTTCTGCTGTATCTTCTGTCGGGTATCTTTCTGTATCTCTGCCATATCCGGACTGTAAACAGAATCTACATGGCTGATGGTCCGACCTCTCCGATGATGAATCACGCGCCGATGAACACCTTTGTATCGGTCGCTTCTGCCGCTTTGGGGAACCTCTACATTCAAACGCTGGTGGTGATCCTGATCCTGTTTATCTATCACACCGGCTTTACCCGCATTACGATCTATGACCCCGTCGGGGCCTATTGCATGTTGCTGTTATCGTGGTTTTTTGGTGTCGCTGTCGGGGTGGTTGCCCTTGCGCTGAAACCATGGGCGCCGCAAGCAACCCGAACGGCCATCACCCTGTATACACGGGCGAATATGATTACCTCGGGGAAGATGTTTCTGGCCAATACCCTACCGGCAGGCATGCTGAATATTTTCGACTGGAACCCGCTGTTTCATATCATTGATCAGGCGCGCGGCTATATTTTCATCAACTACTACCCGCATAATTCAAGCTGGCAGTATGCGTTATGGGTATCGGTTGCGATTTTGATGATCGGGATGTTGTTTGAATTCTACACCCGTAAACACGCGTCGCTAAGTTGGGGTGCCGCCCAATAGGGTTCGGTTAATCAACCACCCGTAGCGTCAGATTCAGGCGCCCTCCGTGTTGTAATAATGTGGAGGAGCCGAACCGGATGCGATCAATCCCATGGTAGCATAATCGCGCTGCCCCGCCCATGACCACCACATCGCCAGAGCGGAGCCAGATCGAGTCTGTCTTGCCGCCGCGCGTGGAATTGCCAATGCGGAACAAACCTTCGTCGCCGAGAGAGACCGACAGAACCGGCCAGTCGAAATCTGCCTCGTCCCGGTCCTGATGCATCCCCATGCGCGCGCCTTCCTGGTAATAGTTGATCAGACAGCACTCCGGTCGTTTATGCGGATCAACCAACCTCTGCCAGATATTCATCACCGGATCGGGAATATCGGGCCAGACCGTGCCATTCGGATGCTGCAGCGCGTACCGATACCCGTTTTTATCGGAGATCCAGCCGTATTTTCCCGCAGAGGTCATGCGAACCGACATCGGCTTTCCATAGGGGGTCATGGGCGAAAACAATGGCGCTGCGGACTGAACTCCGCGCAGGGCGTGAACGATTCCTTCTTGCGCTTCCTGAGACAGGAAATCCTTGTAAATTTTGAATCCGCGCAACGCGATCGGGTTGTTCATCCGGTCATTTCCCTCTTTCCTGCGTAATCTCTACCTAATGCTAAAAAATCATCCGATTCTTGTGCATTTCACCCACTTCAACCGCTTGCAGCCCCTATTGACGCTCCCTATATACGGCCAGAAGCTTGATCGGATCACTCCGGTCGTAATTGGGATCGGCGCTGTGATGCCTCATGAGAGGGTCCCGCGCCCAAACATCGCCTAAGAAAAGGATACTGACTATGGCTAAAGTTATTGGTATCGACCTCGGAACCACAAACTCCTGCGTTGCCATCATGGATGGTGCGCAACCTCGCGTAATTGAAAATGCAGAAGGCGCACGGACAACCCCGTCCATCGTTGCTTTCACAGATGACGAGCGCCTCGTCGGCCAGCCTGCAAAACGCCAGGCCGTCACAAACCCGAACAACACAATCTTCGGTGTAAAACGTCTGATCGGTCGCCGGTTTGACGATGCCGATCTGGCCAAAGACCTGAAAAACCTGCCCTTCGAAGTCATCAATGGTGGCAACGGTGACGCATGGGTCGAAGCTGCTGGTGAAAAATACTCCCCAAGCCAAATCTCGGCTTTCATTCTTGGTAAGATGAAAGAAACCGCAGAAAGCTATCTGGGTGAGGACGTCACACAGGCGGTTATCACCGTGCCCGCTTACTTTAACGACGCCCAGCGTCAGGCTACCAAAGACGCCGGTAAAATTGCCGGTCTCGAAGTGCTGCGGATCATCAACGAGCCGACAGCGGCGGCGCTGGCCTATGGTCTGGACAAAAAAGAAACCAAAACCATCGCGGTCTATGACCTTGGTGGCGGTACATTCGACGTCACCATCCTTGAGATCGATGACGGTCTGTTCGAAGTAAAATCCACCAACGGGGATACATTCCTCGGCGGTGAAGACTTCGACATGCGCATCGTGAACTACCTTGCCGGTGAGTTCAAAAAGGAAAACGGCGTTGATCTGACCAAAGACAAAATGGCCCTGCAGCGTCTGAAAGAAGCCGCTGAAAAAGCCAAAATCGAACTGTCTTCGGCCAACCAGACCGAAATCAACCAGCCGTTTATTGCCATGGACCCGAACAGCGGCACCCCGCTGCACATGGTTCTGAAGCTGACCCGCGCCAAGCTGGAAAGCCTTGTCTCTGACCTGATCAAAGCCTCTATGAAGCCCTGCCAAGCCGCATTGAAAGATGCCGGTCTGTCCGTCGGCGACATCGATGAGATCGTGCTGGTCGGTGGTATGACCCGTATGCCGCGCGTTAAAGAAGAAGTGACCAAGTTCTTCGGCAAAGAACCGCATCAGGGTGTGAACCCCGATGAAGTTGTTGCATTGGGTGCGGCCATTCAGGCCGGTGTTCTGCAAGGCGACGTTAAAGACGTGGTGCTGCTGGACGTGACTCCTTTGTCCTTGGGTATCGAAACCCTTGGTGGTGTGTTCACACGTCTGATCGATCGCAACACCACGATCCCGACCAAGAAGTCTCAGGTCTTCTCGACCGCCGAAGACAACCAGAACGCCGTGACCCTGCGCGTCTTCCAAGGGGAGCGTGAAATGGCCGCCGACAACAAAATGTTGGGCCAATTCAACCTTGAGGATATTCCACCCGCTCCACGCGGCATGCCACAGATCGAAGTCACCTTTGACATCGACGCGAACGGCATCGTTTCGGTTGGCGCCAAAGACAAAGGCACCGGCAAAGAGCAGTCGATCACCATTCAGGCCTCTGGCGGTCTGTCCGATGACGACATCGAGGCCATGGTCAAAGACGCCGAGGATAATGCCGAGGCTGATAAAGAGCGCAAAGAGCTGATCGAAGCCAAAAACCAGGCCGAAAGCCTGATCCATTCCACCGAGAAATCGATGGAAGAGCACAAAGACAAAGTCGATCCGACAACAATCGAAGCCATCGAGCTTGCGATTTCCGCCCTGCAAGAGCAGCTGGAAACCGAAGACGCCGGCAAGATCAAGTCGGGCATCCAGAACGTCACAGAATCTGCGATGAAACTGGGTGAGGCAATCTACAAAGCCAGCCAAGCCGAAGCCGAGGGCGAAGCCGCCCCCGAAGGTTTTGACGAAGGCGAAGCGCCTGCCGATGACATCGTTGATGCCGACTTTGAGGATCTGGGCGACGACAAACGCCAATAATGGGTACCTAACAACATAGGACCCACAGAAGGCCGGTCGGGGAATACCGGACCGGCCTTTTCTGGTCCCAAGGGGGACATAAACAATGTCTAAACGTGATTACTATGAGGTATTGGGGGTCCAGAAGGGCGCCTCTGCCGATGAAATCAAGAAAGGTTTTCGTCAGAAAGCCAAGGAACTGCATCCGGACCGCAATGCGGATAATCCGAATGCGGAGGCGCAGTTCAAAGAAGCGAACGAAGCCTATGACGTCCTGAAAGACCCAGAGAAAAAAGCAGCTTATGACCGATATGGTCACGCTGCCTTTGAAGGTGGCATGGGCGGCGGTGGGCGTCCGGGTGGCGGCTTTGGCGGCGGCCATGGCGACTTTGGCTCTTCTTTCTCGGATGTGTTCGACGATCTTTTCGGCGACATGATGGGCGGTGGGCGTCGCGGTGGCGGTGGGCAGCGGGCCACGCGCGGCTCTGATCTGCGCTATAACCTGCGTATTTCGCTCGAGGATGCCTTTTCCGGCCTGCAGAAAACCATCAACGTTCCGACGGCTGTTGGCTGTGATGAATGTAATGGCACCGGTGCCGAAAGCGGTGCTGAACCCACGACCTGTCCGACCTGTTCGGGCATGGGTAAAGTACGCGCACAGCAAGGTTTCTTTACCGTAGAACGCACCTGTCCGACCTGCTCGGGCATGGGCCAGATGATCAAGAACCCGTGCAAAAAATGTGGCGGCGCTGGCCGTGTCGAGAAAGAGAAATCTTTGTCGGTGAACATCCCTGCCGGTGTTGAAACCGGCACGCGCATCCGTTTGGGTGGCGAAGGAGAGGCCGGTCTGCGCGGGGGACCTGCCGGTGATCTCTATATCTTTATAGAGGTGCAGGAGCACAAAATCTTTGAGCGCGAAGCGACACAGCTTTACTGTCGTGTGCCGGTCAGCATGACTTCTGCCGCCCTTGGTGGAGAGATCGAAGTGCCGACCATCGACGGCGGCCGCTCGCGGGTGAAAGTGCCGGCTGGCAGCCAGTCCGGCAAGCAAATGCGTCTGCGCGGCAAGGGTATGCCCGCCCTGCGTGGGGGTGCGACGGGGGATATGTTCATTGAGCTGGCCGTTGAAACGCCGGTCAATTTGACGTCGCGCCAGAAAGAGCTGTTGCAGGAATTCGAAGAACTCGCGGCGGATAATAATCCGCATAGCAGCAAGTTTTTCTCTTCTGTCAAAAGCTTCTGGGACAGCATGAAAAGCTAGTGATTAAATCAGGCCCGGTTCTTGCCGGGCCTTTTTCTTAGATATGGTTAACCAAGCCTAAAGACTTTCGGCCCAATTTTGGATCTATGAGCCCAAAAAGCAGTTTTGCCGAATCCCAGATGTCCTTTCTTGCCGATGATGAGGCACCAGAGGCGTCGTTGCCCAATGGCCGGACCCCGTCCTATATCAAGGATCACCGAAAACGCTTGCGCGCACGTTTTATGGTCGGGGGGGCCGAGGCCCTACCAGAATATGAAGTCCTTGAACTGATCCTGTTTCGTGCCCTGCCCCAAGGCGACGTCAAACCGCTGGCCCATCGCCTGCTGAAAACCTTTGGCGACCTAAACCGCGTTATGACGGCGACGCCGGAACGGCTGAAGGCGGTCAAAGGGGTGGGCGATGAAACGATTACCGATCTGAAAATCATCGAGGCCGCCGCCCATAAAATGGCCCGCGCGCGGGTGATGAACCGGCAGATCATCAGCAGTTGGGACGCGCTTCTGGATTATTGCCATACCTCTATGGCGCATCGCGAAACCGAACAGTTCCGCATTCTGTTTCTGGATCGCAAAAACATCCTGATCGCCGATGAGGAACAAGCCCGCGGCACCGTCGATCATGTCCCTGTCTATCCGCGTGAAGTGGTGAAACGGGCGCTGGAGCTGAATGCGTCGGCCTTTATTCTGGTCCACAACCACCCCTCGGGCGACCCCTCTCCGTCAGAAGCCGATATTGCGATGACCGCTCAAATCCAAGAGGCCGCCGACGTGCTGGGCATAACGCTGCATGATCATCTGATTGTCGGCAAGGAACAAGAACTCAGCTTTCGCGCCAGCGGCTATCTTTAGTCCGCCGGTCCAACCCAGACTTCAACCCGACGATTGATGCGCCGCCCCCAGTCGCTGTCATCACAGGCCATCGGCATGGCTTCGCCAAAGGCCGCGATATTCAGGGGGGTGTCGGCCTCGCGCCATGCCGTCGCGCTGCGCCGCACAGAATCCCGCACACGCCGTGCCCGTGTTTCAGCAATCCGCAAATTCGCCCCGGCCGCGCCGTCGCCATCACTAAACCCCGCAAACACCAGTTTACGCCCGTCATAGACGCCCTTTTCCAAGGCCTCTGCCAACAGTAAAACATTGCTGCGCGATTGCGCATCCAGCAAGGAAGACCCGGGTTCAAAACGGAAACTCAGGCTTAGCCGGTTCAGAGGTTCCAAGGTGGTGACCAGCCTTTGCAAATCAGCAAGGTCTGTTTCAGGCCCCGCCGCTTTGATCGCAGCGGCCAATCGATTGCCCTGTGCCCAGAGCGGCTGTTCTTCGGTACTTTGATCAACAAAACCGGCCTGCTGTACCAAGCCCTGCGCATCGGCAGAGCGAATATACCGCAAAAAGCCGCGCGCAATTTTGGGCAGGCGGCGCGGCGGCGTATATAGGAACAGCGGCAGCGGCAACGGATAATCTTCGGCCTTCAGGCTGGTGGCATCGGCGGCAAAACCGCGCCCGCACGCCCCCACCAATGGCAGCATCGCCGCATTCCCGACAGAGGCAGCGGTGCCAAAACCCAACGCATAGGGGTCGCGCGCGACGGCATCAGATAGGCTCTCGATGCTTTGATGCCGCGTCACCGCGACTGGGCCCACCACGCCAAGCTGGGCAGAAACGGCCTGTTCGACCCCGTGTTGATTGCTGAGCGCGTGCAGGATGATCGGCGCATCAACGCCGCCAAGTTCGGCCCAGTTTGTCAACTCTCCGGCGCGGATCTCGGCCAGTTGCGCCACAGAAACACCGTGAACCGCCGTGCCGGGCGAAACCAGAGCCACCAACCCGTCCAAGGCCACAACCCGCCCGCGCGACGCGGATTTCAAACCGGATAATCCGGCCTCGTGGGCGGTGGCCAACTCTTGTGAACTGACTTCGCGTACGGCCATGATAATATCGGCCTGATCGGTAAACAGATCGGCAAATCCTTGTGCCGTGCTACCCAGATGAAACGAAAACTCCGCCTGAGGAGTACCGGACTCCGTATCCCACAAAACATAGTGAAAATTGCGATCATCGCTGACGATCCGGCGCAGACTTAGCCCCTGCTGGCTGGCATAGGATTCCAATAGCAATGGCATCAACGTGCTGCCAAGCATCGCATCCCCTGCAATCGTCAGCTTGGCGACATAGTCTTCCAGGTTCGGACAGCCCGGCCCAGAGCAAGTGACGCCCGTCCCATCCAGCGTCAGCTCGCCGAATTCAGACTCCACCCGATAGAATTCCCCGTCAAAGGACAACAGGCTACCGGAAACCGACAGCCCGCCATCGCGCGCAGAAAGGGTGACGTCCTGCGCAGCGGCGCTGGTGCAGAGAGGGATAAGTGCGGCCAATAACGCCGCACACAGATGTTTCATGGAAACTGCCTGATTGCGCGATTACTTCTGCGCGATCTTCAGGTCTCTGAGCAGGTTTTTCAACACCAGAAAGTCGCCAACAGCCGCACATTCGGGCATTGTTAACGAAATATCAACGGGTGAGCTTCCAACGCCAGCGGTAATCTGCATGGACTGGGCCTCTACGGTTTTGCCACAGTTTTGCGCGGTGACCTCTGCCTCTACGCTGAGACGGACCAAACCGTTGCGCCCCATCCGTCCCGAGGGAAAGCTATAGACCTCTGCGCGCTGGGTATATTGCAAATCCCGCGCGCCCAGCTCTGACAGGAACCCCCCAACGGCCCGCATGGCAACAGAAGGATCACGGGGGCTGGCTGCAGAAACATGCCCCTTATCGCCATAATCCGCGCCAAATTCCAAAGCGTGGATTTGCAAACCGGAATCCCCCTCCCATTGCAGCACAACACGATCAAACTGATCGGCTTCTGGGACTGAAACCTGTGTATTCAAGATGTCGCCATCTTCAAACATTAGGTCAATCACCACATGAGCTTGTAAAGCAGGCACCCGTGTTTCGAAATGACCCAGGGCAGAGGTCATATCCGAAAACAGCATATCCCCCTGACGGATCTGGAAAAATTGTTCAGGCTTGCACGGTGCTTTGACAGAGATTTCTACCATACCCGCCTCTACCGGAACCGCCGAAAGCACCGCCCCGCACGCCAATCCGAACGCGCTGAGGTCATGGGTCTGAAGCTCTATCGGGCGATGGCTGGGCAATGCCCGTGGGGCTGGCAGGTTGACCAGAGTTTCCGGTGCGACCTGCGGGGCAGAGGGAATCGTCAAGCCCAGTCGGGCGCCAGGCACAACGGCAGTCGCTGATGCGGGCGCATCCGGCACCGCAGATAGGGTGGCAGGGCGTTCCGGTGTCTCGGTAAAGCGAGCAGCAATCGCGCCGCCGTTTAACGCCAGCAAACCGATGATAGCGGCCCCGAGCGTGGTCACCGCAAGTGTCTTTGTTTTGTGATTGCCGATCATGCCAGCCTCCAACGTCCTGTGTCAGGTTGCTTGGAAACTGAAGGGCGATTCGGGTAGAATTATGGCCAAGTCGGGATCAATGCGCGATAGACCCCGACTTTAGCGCTATTTTGGCAACAATGCCGGGCGGGGCCTAAGCCAGACGCCCGTGGCAATGTTTGAATTTTTTGCCAGAGCCGCAGGGGCAGGAGTCATTGCGGCTTGGATTGCCCCATGTGTCAGGGTCATTTTCGTCAAACCCTTCGATCAAGGGCACCAGTTCTGCGACGGCCACCCCATCCGCAGCCGCGTCTTGTGCGGGCGCGGCAGGCTGAGTCGGCGCAACGCCGGCAGCGGCCTGTTGCCGTGCAATCATCTGCTGAATCATCTGCTGCTGCTCTTCCTCGGTCAGAGGCCGCACACGCGACAATTGCTGCGTCACATCGGTGCGCAAATCATCCAGCATGGTTTCAAACAGTTGGAAGGACTCGTTTTTATATTCGTTCAGCGGATCGCGCTGTGCATAGCCGCGAAAGCCGACCACAGACCGAAGATGGTCCAGCGTCAGAATATGTTCCCGCCATTTGCGATCGATGGTCTGCAACAGAATTTGCTTTTCGATGTTGCGCATCGACTCCGGGCCAAAGGCTTCTGCTTTTTCGGCCATGAATTCATCGGACGCCGTGTACAGACGTTCGCGGATGTCGCCATCATCCACACCTTCTTCAGCGGCCCAAGTGATCACGGGCACATCCATGCCCACATGTTCCAGCAAAGCAGCGTAAAGCCCTTCGGTGTTCCATTGATCAGCATAGGATTTGGGCGGCATGAACTGCTCTACCAGATCATCAACAACCTGATGGCGCATGTCCTGAACGATTTCGCTCAGGTCTTCGGCTTCCATGATTTCCATGCGCTGCCCAAAGATGACTTTACGCTGATCATTCAGCACATCGTCAAACTTCAGCAGCTGTTTACGGATATCAAAGTTACGCCCTTCGACCTTGGCCTGCGCGCGTTCCAGCGATTTGTTCACCCAAGGGTGCACAATGGCTTCGCCTTCTTCCATGCCCAAGGACGACAGCACTTTCTCAAGCCGTTCAGAGCCGAAAATCCGCATCAGATCATCTTCTAGCGACAGGAAGAAACTGGAACGTCCCGGATCACCCTGACGACCGGACCGGCCACGCAGCTGATTATCGATCCGGCGGCTTTCGTGACGTTCAGTAGCCAGAACATAAAGCCCGCCCGCAGCCTTCACGGCCTCTTCATCGGCGGCATGGGCAGCTTCAATCTCGGCGCGGATGGATTCGTGATTCCCGTCAGGATTGGCGGCAATTGCCTCCATGATTTTAAACTCGACGTTGCCGCCCAGTTTAATATCGGTCCCGCGACCCGCCATATTGGTGGCGATGGTCACCGCCCCCAGCTTACCGGCATCGGCCACGATCTGGGCCTCTTGCTCGTGCTGGCGTGCGTTCAACACGTTATGGGGAATATTCGCCTTGGTCAGCATCTGCGACAGGAATTCGGATTTCTCGATCGAGGTCGTACCGACCAGTACCGGCTGTTTCTTTTCGTAACATTCGACGATGGATTTCTGAATCGCCTCATATTTTTCCTGCGCCGTGCGATAGACCGCGTCATTGTCATCGATCCGCGCAATCGGACGGTTGGTCGGCACTTCGACCACGCCAAGACCGTAGATTTCGGCAAATTCCTCGGCTTCGGTGACGGCTGTACCGGTCATGCCGGACAATTTGTCATAAAGACGGAAATAGTTCTGGAAGGTGACAGAGGCCAGCGTCACGTTTTCGGGCTGAATGGTGCAGCCTTCTTTGGCCTCAATCGCCTGATGCAAGCCATCGGACAAGCGGCGACCGGCCATCATCCGGCCAGTAAATTCGTCGATCAGCACAACTTCGCCATCGCGTACGATATAATCTTTATCCTTGGTAAACAGGATATGGGCCCGCAGACCCTGATTGACGTGATGCACGATGGTTGTGGATTCCGGATCATACAAAGACTGCTCTGGCGGCAGGATACCAGCCTTGAGCAGCAACTCTTCCAGAAATTCATTGCCCTCATCGGTGAAAGACACATTCTTTGTCT
Organism: uncultured Pseudoruegeria sp.; assembly: GCA_947498155.1. Taxonomy (GTDB): domain Bacteria; phylum Pseudomonadota; class Alphaproteobacteria; order Rhodobacterales; family Rhodobacteraceae; genus Pseudoruegeria. The sequence continues at coordinate 65,234 of CANMJD010000008.1, read as the reverse complement.
TTTCATCCAGGCTGTAGTGCTCTGACGTCAGGCTCGGGATCAATTCATCAATGGTGCGATACAGATCAGAGCGGTCCTCGGAAGGGCCGGAGATGATCAGCGGGGTCCGCGCTTCGTCGACAAGGATCGAGTCGACCTCATCCACCACGGCAAAATTATGCTTGCGCTGCGCCATTTCCTTGAGGTCGGACTTCATATTATCGCGCAAATAATCAAAACCCAGCTCGTTGTTGGTGGCATAGGTCACGTCACAGGCATAGGCCGCGCGCTTTTCAGCCTCTGGCTGCTGCGGATAGATTACGCCGGTGTCCATGCCCAAAGCGGTGTACACTTTGCTCATCCACTCGGCATCCCGCTTGGCGAGATAATCGTTCACCGTCACAATATGCACGCCCTTGCCGGACAGCGCATTCAGATAGGATGGGAAGGTCGCCACCAGGGTTTTACCCTCGCCGGTTTTCATTTCAGAGATATTACCCTGATGCAGAAAGATGCCCCCCATCAACTGCGTATCAAAAGCCCGTAGCCCCAAAGATCGGCGCGCGGCTTCTCGGCAGTTGGCAAAAGCTTCCGGCAACAACTGGTCCAGCGTTTCGCCTTTTTCCAGCCGCGCTTTGAATTCTGCGGTTTTCTCGATAATGCCCGCGTCAGAGAGCTTTTCGAACTCTGGCTCGAGTGCATTGATTTTCTCAACCAAAGGCCGTGTGGCTTTGATTTTACGGTCATTTGGCGTGCCAAAGACCTTTTTTGCAATTGTTCCGAAACCCAGCATGTTCTCTCTGCTTGCGGCGAATATCCATGTGTGGTCCTGTGCGACGGCAGCGGCTTGTTCCCGCCCAGTTTCGCCACTAGAAACGGCGAAAAAGCGCGGACCGGTCATCGCAGACCTTTAGGCGATGTAAGGGCCTGCATAGATAGTGTCAACGTCACGCGACCCTGCGGGACGCTCAGAGGAAAAATATATGCTAAAACCCATGAAATTTGTGATTTCCGCAACGCTTGCGGCCGGTTTGTCCGCACCCGCATTTGCGCAGGACGTCTCCGCCGACACCGTGTTGGCGACGGTCAATGGTACGGAAATCACGCTTGGCCACGTCATCGCCGCGAGCGCCACCCTGCCCGAACAATATCAGCAAGCACCGGATGAAGCACTTCTGGACGGGTTGCTGGAAAATCTGATCCAACAGGAAATTCTCGCCAACGCTGTTACAGATGTCCCGCGGGCGGTCACCCTCGCGGCGGAAAATGCAAAACGCAGCCTGCTGGCTGGCACTGCCTTAGACGCGGCCTTCGCCGAAGCGGTCAGCGATGAAGCCCTGCAGGCGGCCTATGACGCGCGGGTTGCCGGTTTTGAATCCAGCAAGGAATTTGACGCCTCGCATATTCTTCTTGCCAGTGAAGAAGAAGCCATTGCCGTCAAAGAGATGATCGATGGCGGGGCTGATTTTGCCGAAACAGCCAAGGAAAAATCCACCGGACCCTCTGGCCCGAATGGCGGTGCACTTGGATGGTTTGGCGCAGGCATGATGGTTCCCGAATTTGAGGCCGCCGTGATGAATATGGCGAAGGGCGATGTGTCCGACCCCGTACAAACACAATTCGGCTGGCATCTGATCGCGCTGAACGACACACGCGACACCACGCCGCCAACATTGGAAGAGTTGCGCGCAGAGCTTGCTAGCGGCATCGAACAAGGCGTTGCCGAGAGCCTGATCGAAAGCCTGACAGCCGAAGCCTCGGTCGATCGGATTGATCTGGAAAGTTTTGACGCCGCAAACATCCGCAATATTGATCTTCTTTCCAACTAGGTCACAGGAAAACAGTCCCATGGCAAATACAGCACCGCCCGTCTCTCCTCTGGCCCCGAAAGAGGGCTTTCCCGCGCTGCCGGTGATTGCCGGCGTTCGGTTCGCCGCTGTCGAAGCGGGGGTGCGCTATCAAGGGCGCAAAGACGTGATGCTGGCGCATCTGGTGGCGGGTAGCACCGTGGCGGGCGTGTTTACCCGCTCGGCCACCCGCGCAGCGCCTGTGCTGGACTGTCAAAAGAAAATCGGCCTGCCCTCGACCGAGGGGGCAGCCATTATTGTGAACTCCGGCAATGCCAATGCCTTTACCGGACGCAATGGGACGGATGCGGTAAACGCGGTCACGGATGCGGTGGCCCATGCGTTGAATATCCCGGCCAGTCGGGTGTTTTCATCTTCCACAGGAGTGATTGGCGAACGTCTGCCCGAAGACCGTATCGTCAACGCCATCGCGTCCTTGCAGCAAGAGCTGGCCGAGGACAAAATCGATCAGGCCGCCCGCGCCATCATGACGACCGACACCTACCCCAAAGGCGCCTCTACTGTGATCGAGACCGCCGAGGGGCCGATTACCATCGCCGGTATTGCCAAAGGCTCTGGGATGATTGCGCCGGATATGGCGACGATGTTGGTCTATCTGTTCACCGATGCCAAAATCTCTCAGTCTTTGCTTCAGTCGACGCTTTCCGATCTCACCGATACTACTTTTAATTGCATTACCGTAGACAGCGATACATCGACCTCTGACACCTTGATCATGGGGGCCACCGGCCAGGGGCCCGAAGTCACTGCAGAAACATTACGCCCGTTCAAAGACGCGCTGAACGGTATCATGCTGGATCTGGCCCATCAGGTTGTACGCGACGGAGAGGGGGCGACGAAATTCGTCGAGGTTCGCGTCACCGGCGCACTTACCCATGCGGATGCCCGAAAGGTTGCGATGGCCACAGCGGATTCGCCACTGGTCAAAACCGCCATTGCCGGCGAAGACCCCAACTGGGGGCGGGTGGTAATGGCCGTCGGAAAATCCGGCGCTGTTGCGGATCGCGATCTGCTGTCGATCTCCTTTGGTGATATTCTGGTGGCCGAAAAGGGCTGGGTCGCCCCGAGCTACCGCGAAGAGGACGGTGCCGCCTATATGAAGCAACAGGATCTACTGCTGCACATCGACATGGGACTTGGCACAAGTTCTGCCACCGTCTGGACCTGTGATCTGACCCATGGCTACATCCAGATCAATGCGGATTACCGCTCATGAAGACGGTTCTGGTGTCCGCTGTTGCGCTGGTGGATGTGGATGGTCGGGTGTTGCTGGCGCAGCGCCCCGAAGGCAAATCCATGGCTGGTCTCTGGGAATTTCCCGGCGGCAAGGTCGAAGACGGGGAAACACCCGAGGCCGCGTTGATCCGCGAATTGCAAGAAGAATTGGGGATCAACACCTGGCAAAGCTGCCTTGCCCCGCTGACCTTTGCCAGCCACAGCTACGAATCATTTCACCTGTTGATGCCGCTGTTTGCCTGCCGCAAATGGGAGGGCACCCCGGTCCCGCAAGAGGGTCAGACGCTTAAATGGGCACATGTCAAAGATTTGCGCAGCTATCCGATGCCCCCTGCCGACGTGCCGCTTATTCCAATTCTCAGAGATTGGTTATAATCCAGTCAAAGGCCTGTTTTTGGGTCATCTCCCTAAGATTGCATTACGATTTCATGACAATTTTTTTACGTTTCGCCAAAATTCACAACTTTCCGTGACGAAACATGGTGATTTGTTAATCAGTCTATATATAATCGTTACACAACCAGTTTGTTTTGGGGAGAAATTGGAAATGATGAAGACAATAACAATGGGCAGTTACATCTCTGTACAGGGAATGTTTGTACGAACACTGGAGAACGGAAAGATCGTCGTCCGCGTCGGCGCAAACGATTTTGAAGGGTTCCCAGTACGGTAACGTACTGCCATTCGCTCACTCACCGAGCATATCAGAAGAAAAAAGGACGGGGTTTGGGCCCCGTCCTTTTTCTTTTCTACAGTAGTGAAGCTGACCCAGCCTAGCTGAGAGAGCGTTCAACCTCTTCACGCTCGAAGATCTCGATGACATCGCCGGGGCGAATATCTTCGTAGTTCTCAAACGCCATGCCGCATTCCTGACCGGACTGAACATCTTTGACTTCGTCTTTGAAGCGTTTCAGTGTCTTCAGGTTGCCCTCATGGATCACCACGTTATCCCGCAGCAAGCGCACACCGGCAGAACGACGGGCGATACCCTCGGTCACCAGACAGCCTGCCACACGACCGATGCCTGTCACTTTGAAGACTTCCTTGATTTCGGCATATCCGATGAAGTTTTCGCGGATTTCAGCAGACAACAGACCGGAGGCCGCTGCTTTCACATCGTCGACAAGATCATAAATCACCGAATAATACCGGATTTCGATGCCCTTCTGGTTGGCTGTGTTCCGCGCAGAGGCATTCGCCCGCACGTTAAAGCCAAACACAGGACAACCGGAGGCTTCGGCCAGACCAATATCGGATTCGGTAATCGCGCCCACACCGGAGTGCAATACACGCACGCGCACCTCATCGTTCCCGATTTTCTCCATCGCTTGTACGATAGCTTCGGCAGAGCCCTGAACGTCGGCTTTGACAAGGATTGGCAGCTCGGCGACATTTTCGTCGTCTTTGGCCTTGGCCATCAACTGTTCAAGTGTCGTTGCTGCCCCTGCCGCCGCACGTTTGTCTTTGGCGGCTTGCGCACGGTAGTTGGCAATTTCACGGGCTTGCGCTTCGGTGGAGACAACATTCAACACGTCGCCAGCCTCGGGCGTGCCATTCAGGCCAAGCACCTCAACAGGAACGGAAGGCCCTGCTTCGGCAACCCGCTCGCCTTTGTCGTTGACCAGCGCACGAACTTTACCGAACTGCTCACCCACAACAAAGATATCACCCTGACGCAATGTACCGTTCTGAACCAGAACCGTCGCAACCGGACCACGGCCCACATCCAACTGGGCCTCAATCACCGCACCGCTTGCGGCACGCTTCGGGTTGGCTTTCAGTTCGAGGATTTCAGACTGCAGCGCAATCGCTTCCAGCAGCGCATCAAGACCCTGACCGGTAATCGCGGAAACCTCAACGTCCTGCACTTCGCCGGACATTGCTTCTACGATCACTTCGTGTTGCAGCAATTCTGTGCGCACACGATTGGCGTCGGCTTGCGGTTTGTCGCATTTGTTGATGGCCACAATCATCGGCACACCCGCCGCTTTGGCGTGGTGGATCGCTTCGATTGTTTGCGGCATGACCGAGTCATCGGCAGCCACAACCAGCACAACAATATCCGTAACCTGCGCGCCCCGTGCCCGCATCGACGTAAAGGCCGCGTGGCCCGGTGTGTCGAGGAAGGACAGCAAGGTGCCGGAGTCGGTTTTCACCTGATAGGCGCCAATATGTTGGGTAATGCCACCAGCTTCGCCGGAAACGACTTTGGCGTCGCGGATAGCGTCCAAAAGCGATGTTTTACCGTGGTCAACGTGACCCATAATCGTGATGACCGGTGGACGGGAAACCAGATCGGCCTCATCGTCTTCGGTGACCTTGATCACATCTTCAACGTCAGCATCGGACACCCGAACCACTTTGTGGCCGAATTCTTCGATGATCAGTTCTGCGGTATCGGCGTCGATTGTCTGGTTCTGGTTGACCATCATGCCCATTTTCATGAGCTCTTTGACAACATCGGCCACACGTTCTGCCATCCGGTTCGCCAGTTCCGATACCACAATGGCCTCGGGCAACTGAACGTCACGGATTACCTTTTCGCGCTCTTGCGCACCGCCCATTGCTTTCTGACGCGCACGCTCTTGCTTACGCTTCATCGCCGCCATGGACCGATGACGCCCGTCACCGCCGGACAGCGCCTGATTAACCGTCAGCTTACCAGAGCGACGACCATTGCCACCGGCACCTTTACGCGCAGGGCGTTCACGGTTGTCGCGCTCGTTTTTGCGCTCTTGAGTCGGCGCCGGTTTAAAGTTCGGACGCGCAGCTGCGGGCTTATCCTCACCCGGTGCTGCCTTAGCAGCCGGTGGGGCACTTGCTGCTGCCGCTTCTGCGGCGGCGCGTTTCTTGGCTTCTTCGGCTTCGCGCTTCTTGCGTTCCTCGTCTTCGGCTTTTTGACGGGCACGTTCTTCGCGGGCCCGCTCTTCGGCCTCTTTGGCCTCTTGCTCGGCCCGACGACGTTCGCGGTCAGCGGCGCGCTCTTCTTCTTCGGCCTTACGACGCGCGGCGTCATCTGCTTCGCGCGCTTTCGCGGCTTGCAACGCTTTCAGACGGCGCTGCATTTCAGCGTCGGTAATGCCCGCAGGACGTTTGGAAGGGTCTCCACCAACAGAGCCGCCCCCCGATGTTTTGGCGGCACCCGGTTTAGGCACCACAACGCGTTTGCGTTTGGTTTCCACCACAACGTTTTTGGTGCGGCCATGGCTGAAGCTTTGCTTCACATTACCTGCACGCGGCCCGCCACGCAGGCCCAATGTTTTTTTGCCGTCGCTATCGCTCATGTGGTCTTCGTACCCTTTCCGGCGGTCGGCCCGCCGATATCTTCGCGCATGCTTTTCAGCTTTGCTGCTTCCTCTACAACACGTGTCGTGAGTCCACCAGCCGCGAGCGCGCCATGTATCACATTTTCCCGTCCGAATGCCAAACCCAATTCTGAGCCTGTCAAAGACCCGATGTAGGTCTCTTCTCCGTCCGGTGGGCGCAGCTTGGATTTTCCCCGCTCCGACCCATCGCTGGCCTGGATCAGGACGGCCCCTTGGCCCGACACGATCCATTCCTTAACCTTTTCGAATCCGGTGACTGCGTCACCCGCCTTGCGGGCAAGGGACAAAAGCCCGATCACCCGATCTTTCAACAGCGTCTCTACCAAAGCCGGAAGATCATCCGGCACCGAAACCTGTTGTTTAGCGGCCCGCGAAAACAGCTTTTTCTTTGCTGCCAACGCCAATGCAGACCGCTCTGCAGAAACATAAATGCCCCGACCCGGCAATTTGCCGTTAATGTCGGGAACGATCTGTGCGTCGGGCCCCACGACAAACCGGACCAACCCCACCTTGGGAGAGATCTCTCCCGTCGCAATGCATTTGCGTTCGGGGTCTTCCCGGTTTTTATCGCGGCCACCTCTTGCCATGTTCAGCGCTCTTGCAGAGGCCTGAGATCAGGCCTCATCCTCCGCTGTTTCAACGTCATCGCCTTCGGCGTCGTCTTCTTCGGTTTCCAGATCGGCAGGATCAACCCAGCCCAGCTGAATACGCGCGGTCATGACCATGTTTTGCGCTTCTTCAAGGCTCACTTCGAATTTTTCCAGAACGCCGTCATCCTTGACCCGCTGACCGTCAACCGTGGTCCAACCACCGGCCAATTCCCAGTCTGCACAGGTTGCGAAGTCTTCTAGCGTTTTCACGCCATCTTCGGCCAAGGCCTCAATCATTTGGGGTGTCAGGCCGTCAAATGCAACAAGGCTGTCTTCGACACCCAACTCGCGGGCGTGATCCAAGGCCTTTTTCGCCTGCGCTTCCAGATAGTCACGGGCACGGGCCTGCAATTCACCGGCGGTGCCTTCATCGACACCGTCAATCACCAGAAGCTCGTCTACTTCGACATAGGCGACTTCTTCGAGGTTGGTAAAGCCTTCGGACACCAGCAGCTGGGCGAAGAACTCGTCCAGGTCCAGCGTTTCCATGAACAGGCCAGTACGCTGCTCGAACTCTTTCTGACGGCGCGCCGATTCTTCGGCTTCGGTCATGATGTCGATGTCCAGACCGGTCAGCTGACTGGCCAGACGCACGTTCTGACCGCGGCGGCCAATGGCCAAGGACAGCTGTTCATCAGGCACAACAACTTCGATGCGCTCGGCTTCTTCGTCCAGAACAACCTTGGACACTTCTGCAGGCTGCAGCGCGTTCACAAGGAAAGTCGGCTGATCCTCGTTCCAAGGAATGATGTCGATCTTTTCGCCCTGAAGCTCGTTGACGACGGCCTGAACACGGCTGCCGCGCATACCCACACAGGCGCCCACAGGATCAATAGAATTGTCGTAGGAAATTACGGCGATCTTTGCACGGGAACCCGGATCACGGGCGACGGCTTTGATCTCGATGATGCCGTCATAAATTTCCGGTACTTCCATTTTGAACAGTTCGGCCATGAATTCCGGCGCCGTCCGGCTCAGGAAAATCTGCGGCCCGCGCTGTTCACGACGTACATCCTTAATAAAGACGCGAATCCGGTCATTCGGGCGATAGCTTTCGCGGCCGATTTTCTCGTTGCGGCGCAGCACGGCTTCGCCGCGGCCCACATCAACGATAACATTGCCGTATTCTTCGCGTTTGACCAAACCGTTGATGATCGTGCCAGCGCGGTCTTTGAATTCTTCGTACTGACGGTCGCGCTCAGCTTCGCGGACTTTTTGCAAAATCACCTGCTTGGCGGATTGCGCGGCGATCCGGCCCATTTCAACCGGCGGCACTTCTTCGGTCAGAACGTCACCGACAGAAGGTGATTCCATATATTGCTTGGCCTGCTCAACGGTCATTTCCGCCTGATAGTTCTCAAGCTCTTCGTCTTCGACCACGGTGCGCACACGGGTAAAGGTCGCACGACCGGTTTTACGGTCGATCGATACGCGAATATCCATCTCCGCGCCGTAACGGGACTTTGCCGCCCGTGCGAGGGATTCTTCCATCGCTTCGATCACCAGACCGGGATCGATCATTTTTTCGCGGGCCACAGCCTCGGCTGTTTGCAGCAGCTCTAGCTGGTTTGCAGAAGTAATCGCCATTCTCACTCCTCCTCGGAAGCGTCAGTGTCGTCTGTTTCGATGTCGTCGAATTTGCTTTCGTCCACAATGCCAGCGGCTTTGCGTTGACGCAGCATTTCGCTAATCAACTCATCTGTCAGAACCAGTTTGGCATCTGACAGCCATTCAAATTTCAACCCGATGGTCACGGCCTCTGAGCCCTGTGTCTCATCCAGAGTGATCAGAACCTCATCGCCTTCGGTCCCGGCCAGTTCGCCCTTGAACCGGCGACGTCCGTCGATCAGCTCATAGGTTTCGATCTTGGCCTCATACCCGTGCCACATGTCAAAATCCTTGAGACGGGTCAGCGGGCGGTCGATGCCCGGGCTGGATACCTCAAGGGTGTAGTTATCGGCAATCGGATCCTCTACATCGAGGGTGGCCGACACGGCGGTGGAAATCGCCGCGCAATCATCCACTTCGATCCCGCCTTCGGGTTTTTCTGCCATGATCTGCAGAATAGAGGTTTTACCGCTCATCAGACGGATGCGTACCAGCTCATAGCCCATGTCTTCGATGACGGGCTGGACAAGCTCGGCCAATCGCTGATCGATGGCGGCTTTGGCAATAAGATCGGACACGTAGGGTCTCCAAGCACAAAAAAACGGGCGCGCGGCCCGTTCGAAGGTTCGGTGGGGTCCGGATGATCCGAACCGCCGCTGTTGAAGGGGGATATACGAGCCCTTTGCTGAGTCTGCAAGAGGATTTGCAAAATAGGCGTTTGGTCTTGCCTTCGTCCCGACAACCCCTAGCCTTAGGTTAGATATGATAAGGATAGCGCCATGCCCTATACACCCGCTGACAATCGTTACGACACAATGGTTTATCGCCGATGTGGTCGATCCGGCCTGAAACTGCCTGCCCTGTCTTTGGGCCTGTGGCATAATTTCGGCCATGACACGCCCCATGACACCAAACGCGCCATTTGCCAGACCGCTTTTGATGCGGGCATCACCCATTTTGATCTGGCCAATAACTACGGCCCGCCCCCCGGCAGTGCCGAAGAAGCCTTCGGAGAGATTCTGCGCACGGATTTCGCCGGTTATCGGGATGAGCTGATCATTTCTTCTAAGGCCGGTTATATGATGTGGCCCGGCCCCTATGGCGAACTTGGCAGCCGCAAGTATTTGATGTCTTCCTGCGATCAATCGCTTAAACGCATGGGGTTGGACTATGTGGATATTTTCTATTCCCACCGTTTTGATCCCGAGACCCCGCTGGAGGAAACCATGCAGGCGCTGCATGACATCGTGCGATCGGGCAAGGCGCTATACGCCGGAATATCCTCTTACAATGCCCAGCGCACCAAAGAGGCCGTGGCCATCCTGACCGATCTGGGCACACCGATGCTGATCCACCAGCCGAGCTACAATATGCTCAACCGCTGGGTCGAAGAGGACGGGCTGAAGGAAACCCTTACCGATCTTGGGGTCGGCTCCATCGCCTTTACACCGCTCGCCCAAGGCATGCTGACCGGTAAATATCTGAACGGCATCCCCGAGGGCAGCCGCGCGACACAGGGCAAATCCCTGAACGCCGATCTGATCAATGATGATACAATTGGCAAACTGAATAAGCTGAACGACATTGCCGCCGCGCGGGGTCAGACGCTGGCACAGATGGCAATTGCCTGGGTCTTGCGCAATGGCGGCATCACCACCGCCTTGATCGGAGCCTCTAAACCATCGCAGGTTACCGATTGCATCGGGGCGATTGATAATCTCGACTTCACTGCCGAAGAGCTAGCCGCGATTGATCAATGGACCGATGCCGGAGACATCAATCTTTGGGCAAAATCGTCAAATAGTTGATCAAATCCCCCAAAGGTCAGTCCTTTGGGGGGAACTGTTTAACCGTAGGTCTGACCAATCAGCATTTGTGGCGTGCAATTGGTATAGTTCGGGATATCGCCCAATACCGGCTCGGCTTTACCCAGTGCTGCCTGCATCGCATCCATGTTTTCATAGGTCATGGTGGCAATGGCGTGAAATCCCGGTGGGACATCCGGCCCACCTGCCAATCCCTTAGAGGCGATCATGGCGACCAACCCGTCACCCATATGGGACTGCACAATCCCGAAATGGGTATTCTGGTAATAATCGTGGTCAAAAGTGGTGCCTTCCGTCGCCGGATAAAGCACTTGTAGTGTCGCAGTCATCAGTATTCTCCCTAAAATTAAAAGATATTAGCTGCTCTTCCACCCCGCTGCCCTATGTGTACCATCGCAAAAGGGTTTATTCCCCGATTTACCACAACGGCACAAAATGAATTTATCCGACGGCATTCCTGTCGCCGCCGTATCGGTGTCAATCGCCACGCCTTTCACCCAAAGCGGGCCATCTTTACTGGCGCGAACTTCCGCCGCGCCTGTCACGAGGGTTTCCGGCGGCACCCCCATTTGCAGCGCGCCGGACGGGCAGGCCGCAACCACGGCTTTTACCTCTTCAACCGTGCCCTGATCCGGTTGCACCCATGGCTTTTGCGCTACATCAAAAATATGCGAGGCAATCCGTCCGCATTCCGCCGCATGACCACAGAGACGGGGATTAAAGGAAACCGTCACCTCTTTACCTTCATAGGTGAAAAATCGGTCCGGCCCTTCGGGCTTGCCGCCCCGACTCTCAAATCCGGCGGCTGTGTGGCTACCATCACAAAACGGTTTCGATTTGCTCTGACCGCATCGACATAAGGCCATCACCGGCTTTACGTCCAATTCGGCGCCGGTCTCATCAAAAAGACGGGTGACATTCTTGGCAATGAGTGGCCCGTTTTCACGTTCTTGCAGGATCGGAGGCGCATCAGACATCGGGTTTCACTTTTGTACTAAGAAGCCAACAGTCTGGGAGCCGAGTCCATTTGGGTCAAGCGATTTAATAATCAGACATTCAGAGTGTCGCGCTGACGGCGCAACCTATTGGTTTCCTTCACCAGTTCGGCAGTAATGCCGGACTCCGATAGGGCATGTCCCGCCAGATGCACCATCCGCAATTGCGCCAGCGGCCAGTGTTCAGCCAGACGATAGGCCGCCTGCGGAGGGCAGATCATATCGAACCGCCCCTGCACGATCACGCTTGGGATATGGGCGATCTTGGGAACGTCCCGCAATATCTGGCCATCCTCTTCAAGAAAGCCGCGATTGACGAAGTAGTGGTTTTCCAGACGCGCAAAGGCCCGCGCGTATTCCGACGGCGGCTCGCCCCGCGCCCCTTGGTTATGGATTGAGGCCAGGGAATTCTCCCATCCGGCCCAAGCCCGAGCATAACGGGATTCGATCTCTGTATCGCCGCAAAACAGACGGTCATGATAGGCCGCGATCATGTCGCCCTGTTCCTCAATTGGAATCAGACTGGCAAACTGAGCCCATAGCTCGGGCCAGAACACACCTGCCCCACCGCCATAGAACCAGTCCAGTTCTTTCTGGGTCATCAGAAACACCCCACGCAACAACAGGGCTGCCGCGCGCTCGGGGTGGGTCTGCGCATAGATCAGCGATAGGGTTGCGCCCCAGCTTCCGCCAAAGACCACCCACCGATCAATGCCCAGCGTTTCGCGAATCTGTTCAATATCGCGCACCAGATGCCATGTCGTGTTGTCTGTCACCGAGGCATGGGGACGAGAACGCCCGCAGCCGCGCTGGTCAAACAGGATGATGCGATAGGCTTTCGGGTCAAAATACCGCCGCATCCCCGGGCTGCATCCGCCGCCCGGTCCGCCATGCAACACCACCACGGGAATACCGTCGGGGTTCCCGCATTGCTCCACATAGATGCGATGCCCCTCGCCGACATCTAACATCCGCTGGTCAAACGGAGAGATCGGCGGGTATAGGAATCCACCTGCGCTGTTTTGATCGGCGACTTTATCCATATTCACTCTATATAAACTGACAAGCCGCCCCGCCATGGGGAGAATGCAAAAAAACCGGAGCCCGTCATGCAAACCGCCCAAACAACCGTCGATCCGGCAGAAGTTGCCAAATTCGAAGCCATGGCCGCCGAATGGTGGGATCTGAACGGAAAATTCAAACCGCTGCATATGCTGAACCCCTGCCGGTTGGACTATATCACCCAGCAGATCGCCGCAGAATTTGATCGCGATCTAACCGACTCACGTCCCTTTGACGGGCTGCGGTTGCTGGATATTGGCTGTGGCGGCGGGTTGCTAAGTGAACCTATGGCCCGATTGGGTGCAACCGTGGTGGGGGCAGATGCGGCGGCGGGCAATATCCCCGTGGCCCAGGTTCATGCCGAACAACAGGGCCTAAATATTGATTACCGCAACATCACCGCCGAGGCTCTGGCCGCTGCCGGTGAACAGTTTGACGTCGTACTGAACATGGAAGTGGTGGAACATGTGGCCGATCCGCAGGCCTATATCAGCGCCTGCGAAAACCTGTTGAAACCCGGCGGATTGATGATCTGTTCGACGATCAACCGAAATCCCAAAAGCTTTATGATGGCGATTGTCGGGGCCGAACATGTCATGCGCTGGCTGCCCAAAGGCACCCATGAATGGCATAAATTCATCACGCCGGACGAGCTTTGCGCCTTAATTGAAACAGCGGGCCTGCGGCCTGTGGATCGCAAAGGCTTTGTCTTTAACCCGATCGCCTGGAGCTGGTCGCTGTCGGATCGGGACCTGTCGGTCAACTATGTGACTGCCAGCGTCAAACCCTAACCTTCGTCCAGATGGCTGCGCAACTCGCGCAACACCGGTAGGGTGGTGCGCACCCGCTCTGCCCCGATGTCGGTTGTGGCTTTCTGCAAGATCGGGGCAATCGCCTGAATGGCAGCGCTAAGGGCCGCACGGCCCGACGGGCTGATGGCGACAAATTTACGCCGCGCGTCATCCCAATCGGGGCGGATATGCACATAGCCAGCCCATTCCAGTTTCGATAGCGTATTGGTCATCGCCCCGCGGGTCACATGCAAGCTCGCCGCCAGCTGCGCCGGTGTGCGTTCATCTTTGACATGCACCAGATGGTTCAAAACCGAGAAATGCGACAGCTCCATCCCACGCGGGAGCGCTTTAGAGAGCTGGCTGCGCGCCATCTGCCCCACCACGAACAGCTCGCTAAACAGGGCAGCGGCCAAGGATTCGTCTGACTCTGGCATTTAGGGACCCTTGAATGTGCGGTCGTGGGTAAGCGACGGGATTTTCTTGCGGCTGTTTTCGACCATGGCCAGATCAAGTTCAACCATAGTCACGCCGGTTTCGGTGCCCGCATCGGCCAAAACCTCTCCCCATGGTGAAACAACCAGCGAATGCCCGTAGGTCTTGCGCGCATTGCCAAGGCTTGCCCCATGGGTACCGGTTTGCGCCGGCGCGAGGATGAAGCATCCGGTTTCGATGGCGCGGGCGCGCAGTAAGGGTTCCCAATGGGCAGCGCCTGAAACCGGCGAAAACGCCGCCGGTGCTGTCAGTATATGCGCCCCTGCCTGCGCCAGCGCCCGGTGCAAATAGGGAAAGCGCAGATCATAACAAATCGTCAGCCCAACCGGCGCGAAATCGGTCTCTGCCACGACCGCCGTTTGACCGGGTCGGTATCCGGCAGATTCGCGGTAGGTTTCGGCGGCGCTGATCTCTACGTCAAACATGTGGATTTTATCATAGCGCGCTTTGATCGCCCCGTTGGGATCAATCAAAAAAGACCGGTTGGCAAACCGCCCGTCCGGATCATCGGTTTTCAACGCCAAAGACCCGATCAACACCCAGATGCCCAGCGCTTTGGCCTCGGCCTGCACGCCCTTTAGGGTATCGTCTTCGGCCTCATGTTGCAGAACTTCTTGCTGGCGCTGGCGCGAGGCCGACACGCAATTGCTCACCTCGGGCGTCAGCACAAATTCAGCGCCCTGTGCGGCGGCCTCACGCAGATATTGCGTCAAAGCCACAAGGTTCTCTTGCGGATCATCGCTGGAACACATCTGCACGAGGCCGATTTTCATCGATCAGGCCGCCAGAAGCGGATCAAGCTGCCCGCGTTTCTCAAGCGCATAAAGATCATCGCAGCCACCGACATGCACGTCGCCGACAAAAATTTGCGGCACAGTTCGCCCGCCATTGGCGCGTTTCATCATTTGACCACGCAGGTCGGGCTGCTTGCTGATGTCAAATTCAACAAAGCTGACGCCTTTCTGGGTCAACAGGCGTTTCGCAGCGTGGCAAAAACCACAAAGCGGCGAGGTGTAGATTTCAACGGTTTGCATCGGATGCCCCTTTCGTTTTCACGGACTATAGGCATTTAGGTGTCCTTCGCAACGCGTGCGAGGGTCAGAATGCATAGCTCACTTGATTGTGCGCTATGACAGGCCGCCGCACAGGCGGCAAGCGTAGCCCCCGATGTCATGACATCATCGATGATCAAAACCGGTCGGTCTCGTATCAGGGGCGCACGTTTGGGATGAACCGCAATATTTCCGGCCAGCGTTTCAAACCGCTCCGCCTGTCCTTTGCCATCCAGAGGTGGTGTGGCCTTCGTGCGCACCAGCAAATCCGGGCAGCACCTAAACCCCAATTCCGCCGCCACTCGCTGCGCTAGTAGGGCGGATTGATTGTAACGCCGTTTGGCCAACCGTCGCCAATGCAGCGGCACACAAGTGACTATCATATCCGCACGCAACAAAGGGCGCGCCGCCTGCGCCAGCCAGCGCGCCATCGGCGCCACCAAGTCCTGCCGGTCGCCATGTTTCAGCGCCAGAACCAATTTGCGCCCATTGTCTCTATAGAGCATCACCGCCCGCCCGTGATCCCAGGGTCTGGCAATACTCAGGCAGTCATCACAAACCTCTGCCTTATCCGAGTCTCCGGGCAAGGGCGTGCCACAGAGATCACAGCAAAGCCCCGCCACAAAGGGCGTATCCCGCCAACAGTGGCCGCAAAGCCCTGCGTCACTTTCAACCAAACCGCCGCAGTTCAGGCAGCGCGGTGGAAAAATCAGTCGTAGAGCGCTTTGCATCTGCCTCTTTCCTCCGTAAATTGCCGCCAGCCAAAGGACATGCCATGACCACCGCCCCTCAGCCGCTAACGGATCACGCCGCCTTGCACCGCAACCGCCGGCGCGCCTTGACGGCTGGCACGCCAGCGCTGTTTCTGCATGCGTTGGCCATCGATGAAATCCAGCAAAGACTGCAAGAGGTTAACAGAACCTTTACCAAGACCGCGATTGTCACCGGATTTCCGGACATCTGGCAGCAGGCTTTTCCCGATGCAGAGATTGTTGCGGACGCAGAGACCCTGCATTTTAACGGCTCCGGCTATGATCTGATTATTCACGGGATGGCGCTACATTGGGCCCATGATCCGGTGGGTCAGATGATCCAGTGCCGCCGCCAGCTGGTCGCCGACGGGCTGTTTCTTGGGGCCAGTTTTGGCGGTCAAACCCTAACCGAGCTGCGCGCGAGCCTGTCGCAGGCGGAAATCGAGCTGACCGGAGGGCTCTCCCCCCATGTGTTGCCGATGGGTGAAATCCGTGATCTGGGCGCGCTTTTGCAGCGGGCGGGGTTCGCCCTGCCAGTGGCGGATAGTTTCATTCAGACCGCAAGCTATCGCAGCCTGATCCATCTGATCCACGATCTGCGGGCAATGGGCGAAACCAACGCCCTGACCGCCCGCCAACGCCGCTTTGCCCCACGGCAGCTTTTTACCAAAGCCCATGCGCTTTATACTGAAACCTATGGCCTGCCCGATGGCCGGTTGCCTTGCAGCTTTGAGCTTATTTTTCTCACCGGATGGGCACCGGATGACAGCCAGCAGCAACCCCTGCGCCCCGGCTCTGCGAAACATCGGCTTGCGGATGCGCTCCGTACCGATGAAATTGTCCTGCCAAGCGATGAAAAGACCGCAATAAATTGACTTTTCCGCCCCCGCCTTATCTTGCCAAGAAACGCCTCCAATCAGGATCAACCAGATGACCCAATCAAACCGGCCCGACGCCGTTTGCCCGGCCCACGCCCCCAAAGACCATCCAGCTCTGCCAAAAGCCAAGGTCGGTATTTTGCTTGCCAATCTGGGCACGCCGGACGGGACTGACTATTGGTCCATGCGTCGCTATCTGAATGAATTCCTGTCTGATCAACGGGTTATCGATTATCCGAAATGGAAATGGCAGCCCTTGCTGCAACTAATCATTCTTAGCAAACGCCCGTTTACGTCGGGGGCAGCCTATAAAACCATCTGGAACCAAGAGGCCGACGAAAGCCCGCTGGCCACCATCACCAAGGACCAGACCCGTAAGATCAAGGCCGAGATGGCCAAGCAATACGGCGATCAGGTCGTGGTTGATTACTGCATGCGTTACGGCAATCCCTCGACCAAATCAAAGGTCCGCAATCTGGTTGAACAGGGCTGTGACAAGATTCTGTTTTTTCCGCTCTATCCGCAATATGCCGGTGCCACGAGCGCCACAGCCAATGATGAATTCTTCCGCGCCCTGATGGCGGAAAAATGGCAACCGGCATCGCGAACCGTCGCGCCCTATTTCGACCAGCCTTCCTATATTGATGCCTTGGCTAAATCCGTCGAAAGCGCCTATGCCGAGATCGAAGACAAACCCGATATTCTGGTCTGTTCCTATCACGGTGTGCCCCAGCGCTATTTGATGGAGGGCGACCCCTATCATTGCCAATGCCAGAAAACGACTCGCCTATTGCGCGAACGCCTGGGTTGGTCCGAGACAGAGATTAAAACAACATTCCAGTCGCGTTTTGGCCCCGAAGAATGGCTCAAGCCCTATACCGTTGAAGAGGTGGCGCGGCTTGCCGAGGATGGCAAAAAGAAGATCGCCGTCATTGCACCTGCCTTTAGTTCAGACTGTATCGAGACATTGGAAGAGATCAACGAAGAGATCAAAGAAAGCTTTGAAGAAGCCGGCGGGGAGCAGTTTACCTATATCCCGTGCCTGAACGATGAAATCCCGCATATTGATGCGCTGTGCGAAACCATCAATAACAACCTGAAGGGGTGGCTCTAACCGGAGCCCCCTTTCGGGGTATCCCGAAAGATTACGGTAGAAATGAAAAAGGCGATGATCCTGAGACCATCGCCTTTTCCGAATTTTTCAAAGCTAAAGCGCTTAGGAAGCAGCGACTGCGGCGCCTACAACAGCAAGCAGCAGCAATGGAACAACCCAACCACCGCCGGAGCTTGTGGTTTCTTCGATGATTACGGGCTCTTCGATGATTGGCTCTTCATAGCCACCAGCGAAAGCAGACGTAGCAGCAACGGACAGCGCAGCAGCGAGTGCAATTTTCTTCATGTTAACCTCCAGTAATTGCCAAGCGCCGAGTTAAGCAAAATGAGGACGGCGCAAAGCATTCAAGACTGTACCTCGTAGTCTCCAATAACCAGTCTATGTGCCCGATTGCAAATGTATCTTTTGAAATCCGGACATTCCGTGGCGTTTATGTCGTCAAATAAGCAACACTTACTCTGTCGATGCAAGATATTCCTTACAACAGGCCAGATAAACGTCATTTTCGGTCCGCTTGAAACGGGTTTACGCCCTATAGTACCCACGTCAAAGCGCCGATAATTTGCAGAATGCGCCTTGGCAGCCCCGTATTCGGATAAAATTGCCGCCAACAGTTACCAATTGATTCGCTGGCAGATTTTCACTTCCCATCGCTTTTCTGCCTGAAAAACCGTTGCCAGACCCGCCAAGACGCGGGGATGTGATCACTGCGGAGCAAAAGTTCCTTTGATAACCATGGCATTGGGATGTATTGGAGGGGAATGACTTTTTCAGGGTAGCCGACATGATCCGACTAATAGGTACAATTTTTGCACTCGTGCTGGCACTTTCCGCCTGTGCACCGACGACATCGCAATCGGTGTCGGCCACCGGTGCCGCAGGACCGACGGTCTATAAAATCTCAAGCCGGGATGCGGGCCAGATACCGGGCCGGATGCTGGAAAGTGTGAATGCCCTGCGGGCGTCGTCCGGAGCGCAGCCGCTTCGGCTCAATGCGCAGCTGACCAATGCAGCGGCAGCGCATTCCCGAGATATGTCGGCGCAGAACCGCCCTTGGCACTTTGGCTCTGATGGGTCTTCTCCGATTGATCGCATGCGGCGCGCGGGCTATCCCGGCCTGCCCTTGGGCGAGGTCATCGCAGAAACCTATGAGACCGAACTGCAAACCCTTGGCGCATGGATGGAAGATCCGTCTTCACGCGCTGTGGTTCTGGATCCGGCGGCAAACTCCATGGGCTTTTCCTGGACACAGGATGCCAACGGGAAAATCTGGTGGACTCTGGTGACCGGCGCCTAAGTGCAAGGTTTCACGGGTAAATCGAAATCAGCGTGCCTTTGTTGACCATGGCGTAGATGTCTTCCATTTCCTTGTTGGACACTGAAATACAGCCCCATGTCCAATCGCGGCCCTTTCGATCTTTTTTACGGCGTGCGCCGTGGATAAAAATATCCCCGCCCGGGTTTTTACCCATGGCACGGGCGGTCGCGACATCTTCGGCGTTGGGATAGGAAATCCCTAAAGACAGATGGAAGTTGCTGTTCGGGTTCCGGCGATCGATCCGGTAGTTGCCCTCGGGCGTTTTGCCGTCGCCCTGAACCTGTTTATGGCCCTCGGGCGCAAACCCAAGATCGATGTCATAGCCTTTGAGCACTTGATCATGGTGCAGCAAATACATTTGACGCCGTTCCTTATAAACGGCGATGCGGGTCACTTCGGGCCCGTTATAGGTTTTGAACTTTGAACTGCACGCTGCCAAGGGCGCGATAAAGAATGCGGCCAAAACCGCGCGACGCGAAACCATGTTACTTTGCCTGTACCGGTTATTTTTATGGCACTTATATAGCGTAAAAATCGCCCTGACGAAAGCGCACAAGCGCGTTACCGCGTCAGCAGCCCCGCCAGTTCCACATGATTCGACCAGCGAAATTGATCGACAACCTGCACCCACTGCAGCGTATATCCAGCTTCGATCAGAATTTTCACATCCCGCGCAAAGCTTTGCGCGTTGCAGGACACATAGGAAATACGGGGAACGGCGGCCTGCGCAATCTCGCGGATTTGCGCTTCTGCCCCTGCCCGTGGCGGGTCAATCACCACCGCATCGACCTTTTTGAACTCATCCGGCGTAAGTGGACGGCGATACAGATCGCGGGTTTCTGTGCTCACCCGTTTCAGCCCCTGCGCCGCGCGCCAACCTTTATCCAGCGCGGTTAACATGTCCGAAATGCCCTCTACGGCATGCACTTCGGCCTTACGGGCCAGCGGCAGCGAAAAAGTTCCGCAGCCGGAAAACAGATCAACGACTTTCTTGGCTTCTCCGACGGCTTCTTGTGCTGCAGCCAACAAAGCGGCCTCCCCGTCTGCCGTGGCCTGCAAAAAGGCACCGGGCGGCGGGGTGACTTTTGCCGGACCAAACGCCTGCGAGGCCGACTGCCATTCCGCGATTGTGTCCCCGTTCCAACTGAGCCGCGCCAGACCGGCCTGCGCCCCGAGGCTGGTTAATTCCATCCGGAGCGGGCCGTCCAGTTCACGCACGCCGGTTACCGCCAGATCAACGCCGCCCAAGGATTGCGTCATGGTCAGGCTGGCTTCGCCTTTGCGCGATGCCCCCAGTATGGTGATCTGTTTCAACAAATCCATCTGCGCAAAAAGGTCGGGGTGCAGCAGATGGCATTCAGTGATTTCGATGATCGCATCCGAACCACGGGCATGAAATCCGACCAGCGCGCCTTTTTTAGTGCGCCGTCCGGTAAGTGTGGCGCGACGCCGCGAGTGGCTGGGCGAGGTGAGGATCGGGCGCATTTCTGTTGCAATTCCCTGCGCCGCCAGCGCCGCCGTCACGATATCGGTTTTCCACTGTGCAACCAGATCGTCAGAGGCATGTTGCATCAGGCAGCCGCCACAGGATTTGAAATGTCGGCAAGGCGGGCGCACCCGATCACTTGCGGGGGTCACAATTCGCGGGGCGGCAATGCGATCCCCGACGATATCGCCCTCGATCACCTCACCGGGCAGGGTCATATTGGCAAAGACCGGACCCGCTGCGATCCCATCGCCCAAATGCCCCAACCGCTCGATTGTAACGCTCATTCTGCTGCCTCTTGTATGCTGAGAAACCCGCCGGATTGGCGCGTCCAGTAGCGGGCATAAAGCCCTTGTTTATCGAGTAGGTCCTGATGGGTGCCCATCTCTACAATGCGACCCTGTTCCAGCACAATAATGCGATCCATCTGGGCGATGGTGGATAGGCGGTGGGCAATGGCCAGCACGGTTTTACCCTGCATGACCCGCTCCAACGCGGTCTGGATTGCGGCTTCGACTTCGCTGTCCAAAGCGCTGGTGGCTTCGTCCAATACAAGGATCGGCGCGTCTTTCAGAATGGCCCGCGCAAGGGCAATCCGCTGGCGTTGCCCCCCCGACAATTTGACCCCGCGTTCACCCAGATAGGCATCATAACCCTTGCGCCCTTTGAAATCCTCGAGCTCCAGAATGAAATCATGGGCTTCTGCCTGTTTGGCGGCGGCAATAACCTCGTGCTGGCTGGCTCCGGGTTTGCCATAGCGGATGTTATCCAAGGCAGAGCGGTTGAACATCGCCGTTTCTTGCGTGACCATGCCGATCCTTGCGCGCAAGGATTTCTGCGTCACCATGCGCACAGATTGCCCGTCGATCTCGACCCGACCGCTTTCGGGATCATAAAGCCGCAGCAGCAGGCTCACCAAGGTGGATTTCCCTGCCCCCGACGCGCCGACAATACCGATTTTTTCGCCGCCGAGGATCGTCAGGTTAACCCCGTCGATCCCACCAAATTCGCGCCCGTAGGCAAAACGCACTTCTTTAAAATCGATCTGCCCCTTTGGCACCTGTAGGGTTTTGGCCGCCTGACTATCCGTCAACCGATGCGCCGGAGTAAGCGTGTTCATCCCGTCTTCGACTTCACCGATACTGGCGTAAATCTGCATCAGCACAAAGCTGACCCAGCCCGTCATCTGGGCGATCCGCAAGGACACGGCACCAGTCGCAGCAATCGCCCCAGCTGTGACTTCACCGGCATTCCACAACAACAGCGTGCCGCCAATCAACAACACCGGCACCACGCCAGCGACGGTCATCAGGGAAAACCGGAACAGGCTCGCCAACTTGCCGAAATTGATCGCCGCGCCGCGCCAGTCTTCCATGGCTTCATTTGCGGTTTGTTCCTCGTGCAGATCATGGGCAAACAGTTTTACGGTCTTGATATTGGTAATCGTATCAACGATTTGACCAGAGACCATCGCCTGCGCCGCGGCCCGTTGACCGGAACGCACCCTGACCCGCGGCATGAACCAGCGGATCATCGCCAGATATAAAACCAGCCAGATCGACAGCATCGCCCCAATGCGCCAGTCGATCCCCATCAACAGCGCTGCCGCCGCCAGCAAAGAGGCCAGCGCAAAGGCCACGACGTTGATCATTTCCACCGTGACATTGGTCACCGCACGGCTGGTTTGCATCTGTTTCTGCGCAATGCGCCCGGCGAAATCATTGTCAAAAAAATCGACCGAATGGCCCAGCGCGTAGCGATTTAACCGCGACAACACCAAGGGCATTACATTGGGTGCCACCGCAAGACTCTGCACCGCAGCAGAGAGCCCGAAAATCACCGGACGCACCAGCAGGAAAAACGCGGCGACGCCCAGCATCAGCGGCCATTCATCAGCCAATCCACCCGCTCCGGCCCGCAGGGCGGCATCCACGACCATGCCCAGCAAAAACGCCGAGCCAACCTCGATCGCCCCGGCCACCACAGAAACCGCTGCCGCCCCGCCCAGAACCGGCCAAGCGCCCGACAGGCACCAGCCGAAAAACGCCAAAAGACTGCGCGGTGGCGTGCCCTCTGCCGGCGTGAAGGGATCAATCCGGTTGGAAAGATCAACGCGGTCCAGTAGTGATTGTGCAAAAGCCGGAAGCTTCATTCTGCGGCCTCCTCTTCGGTGCCAAGGAAACCACCGGACTGGCGGTTCCAGAACGCCGCATAAAGCCCACCACGCGCCAAAAGATCTGCATGGCTGCCTTCTTCTGCGATGCGCCCCCCATCCAGCACGATAATCCGGTCCATATGGGCAATTGTGGACAGGCGGTGCGCGATGGCGATCACTGTTTTGCCCTCCATCATCCCATAGAGCGTTTCCTGAATGCTGGCTTCGACTTCACTGTCCAAAGCACTTGTCGCCTCATCCAGCACCAGAATCGGGGCGTCTTTCAAAATAACACGGGCCAAGGTGATGCGCTGGCGCTGTCCGCCGGACAATTTCACGCCCCGCTCTCCGACATGGGCGTCATACCCCGTGCGACCCTGAGGGTCTTGGAGATCATGGATGAATTCTTCGGCGGCAGCGCGTTTGGCGGCAGAGATCATCTCGGCCTCTGTGGCGTCGGGACGACCATAAAGGATATTATCGCGCACAGAACGGTGCAGCAGCGCGCTGTCCTGTTGCACCATGCCAATAGCCGCGCGCAAAGAGTCCTGCGTCACCTTTGAAATCGACTGCCCGTCGATCAGAATGTCGCCGGATTCAGTATCATAAAACCGTAAAAGCAGCTTAACCAGAGTCGATTTCCCGGCACCAGACCGCCCGACAAGGCCGATCTTTTCACCGGGCTTCAGGGTCAGATGAACATCGCTCAGGCCACCGGTGGATTTGCCGTAATGGTGGCTCAAATGGTGAAACGCGATCTCGCCCGCCGTCAGGTTCAACTCTTTCGCATCCGGTGCATCGACAAGCGATACCGGCTGGGCAATGGTTTCCATGCCTTCAGACACCACCCCCATTGACCGGAAGAACGTCGACAGTGCCCACATGATCCATCCGGTCATCGCATTCAGGCGCAGGGTCAGGGCCGTGGCCGCCGCAACCGCGCCCACTGTCGCATTGCCGTTCATCCAAAGCAGCACCGCCCAGCCCACCACACCAACGATCAGCAAGCCGTTCAGAATAACAAGACCCAGATCCATCTTGGTGAAAATCCGCATTTCCCGTGCAAAGGTTTTACGCGTGTTTTCGATGGCTTCTTTGGCGTATTCGATCTCAGTGTCGTGGTGGGCAAAGAGCTTTACCGAATGGATGTTGGAATAGCTATCCACCACGCGGCCCGTCACTTCGCTGCGCGCATCCGAAGAGGCTTTTGAAGCCGGACCGACGTTCTTGATCGTCCAGCGGATCAACACCGCATAGAGCAGTAGCCAAAGAAGCAGCGGAATTGCCAGTCGCGGATCGGAATCGGCCAATAGAATGCCAGCCCCGATGAAATAGGCCACCGAAAACGTCATCGCATCAAAGACCTGAAACACCGCATCCCCAGCCGCAGGTGGGGTTTGCATGATCCGGTTCGCAATGCGTCCGGCAAAGTCATTTTCAAACCAACCCACGGATTGACGCAACACATGGCGATGGGCACGCCAGCGGATCATCGTGCCAAAATTCGGCAAGATCGCGTTGTTCAACAGGGCGACATCGATGAATTGCAACAAGGGACGCAGCAACAGGATAAAGACGACGACGGCGACAAATTCTAGCCCGTAGTTGCCGCGTACCTCATCTGGGGTGTGGGTCGATAGAATATCCACGACCCGCCCCATATAGAAAATCAGCCAGATTTCGATGGCCGCCACCACCAAAGACATTAGCCCCGTCAGGATAAAGATCTTTTTGAATGGACGTGCGTATTCGCGCATAAACGGCCAAAGCCGCTGCGGCGGGTGGTCGGTCTCCTGATACGGCGTATAAGGATCGACGAATTTCTCAAAATACTGAAGCACGGGGCGTTCTTTCGTCGTTGCCCATTGCATATAAACCGGATCGGACGAAAGGAAAACCACCGACAAAAAACGGGAGAAAGCACAAAGGCTCCCTCCCGCATGAATTCATCAAAAAACGGTTGAATTTGGCTTATCTAGAGCCTTAGCGGCCCATCCAACCGCCATCGACCAACATTGTGTGACCATGCATGTAGCTTGCCGCATCCGAGGCAAGGAACACAGCCGGTCCGCCGAAATCTTCGGGCTTGCCCCAGCGACCCGCTGGGATGCGGCCCAGAATAGCGGCATTGCGTTCGGGGTCATTGCGCAGAGCTTCGGTGTTATCGGTGTCGATATAACCGGGTGCGATAGCGTTCACGTTGACGCCTTTACCGGCCCATTCGTTTGCAAAGGCCATGGTCAGCTGACCAATACCGCCCTTAGAGGCTGCATAACCCGGCACGGTGATCCCGCCCTGGAAGGTCAGCAAAGACGCAGTAAAGATGATCTTGCCAGAGCCGCGCGCGATCATTGTTGCACCGATTTCACGGGTCAGCACGAACTGCGCGTTCAGGTTAACTTCGATCACCTTGTCCCACATCTCGTCCGGATGCTCTGCCGCTGGGGCACGCAGGATCGTGCCGGCATTGTTGATCAGGATATCAATTGTCGGGTGGTCCTTGAGCACCTGAGCGGCAAAGGCTTTAACCGCTTCACGGTCGCCAAAATCGCAGGAATAACCACTAAACTTGCGGCCCAGCGCTTTAACGTCTTCGCCCACAGCGGAGCCTTCGCTTTCGAGCGACGCACTCACGCCGATGATGTCGGCGCCCGCTTCGGCAAGCGCGACGGCCATGCCGCGACCAATGCCGCGCTTTGCGCCGGTAACAAGCGCGGTTTTGCCTGCAAGGCTGAATGTATCAAGAACTGCCATTAGTTTTCCTCCGAGATGCGGATCATGGATTTCATTGCGTTTGGATTTTCAGTCAGGGATTTGAACGCAGCTTCGATGTCGGACAGACCCTGAATATCAGTGATAAAGGCGCCACAATCGACAACGCCTTTGGCGATCAGCGCCATCGCCTTGTCATAGTCCTCGGGGCGATAGACCCGTGCCCCCAGCAAATCCAGCTCGCGCCAGAAGAACTGGAACATATCGATGTTGGGCTTGCTCGCATGGATCGCGACCATCACGATCCGACCACGGGTGGCAGCGGCGGCGGTCATCAGATCAACACCGGGCTGGGAACCAGAAACTTCAAAGACCACATCAGCGCCTTTACCGCCGGTGGCAGCGTGGATTTCCTTGGCGACATCCACGGTTTTGGGATTCATCGTCGCGAAGCCGATTTTTTCAGCAAAGGCCAGACGGTTTTCGTTGATCTCAGAGATCGTCACATTGGCCCCGGCGTCGCGCGCCGCCATGGCCACCAGCATGCCAATCGGGCCGCCGCCAATCACCAGCACATCTTCGCCAGGGGCGACTTTGCCCCGGTTCACATCGTGGACAGCAACCGCCAGCGGTTCAATCAGAGCCGCATGGCTCAGGTCCAGATCGTCGGGCAATACGTGAATGGTATGGGCAGGCACGTTCCATTTCTGCTGAAACGCCCCATGGGAATCGATCCCGATGAATTTCAGGTTATGGCAGACATGCTCATGACCGGCATTACAGGCCGGGCAGTCTCCGCAATGATCCAGCGGGCGCACGACGATGTGCTGACCGGGTTTCAGATCTTTGACGTTCTCACCTACCGCACCGATGACGCCGGACATTTCGTGACCGATGGTCCGCTCAAAACCGACACGGCCATCCATGTGGCCAAGGTAAATGTGCAAATCGGTGCCACAAATGCCGCAATAGGCAACATCGATCTGGACTTCGTCCGGTCCGGGCGCAGATCCTTCGACCTGTTCAATGGAGAAGGTCTTATCTCCGCGATATACGGCGGCCTGATGTGTCATATTCTGTCCTCTCTTGTGGGTCTTTGGGGCCGCCTGTCCGGGCGTGCCAAAAGTGTTGCGGGTAGGCGCTAAAATTTGTCTCTGCGCTAAGTGTTAGGGTCGAAATAGGCAGCGTGGCTTGTTTTGAGACGGTCGAGCAAGCTCAACACCCGCCCCAAATGGCCCGACATCAACCTGCGAGCTGCGTTTTCATCCTGCGCTGCAATCGCATCCAGAACCTGTTGATGATCGACCAAAAGCTGGCGCTGATAGGCCTCGTCGGAAAAAGACAGCATGCGTAACCGGCCCAAAAGCGCCTTTTCTTTTGCCATTTCAAAAGGAAGCCGCGCAAAGCCGAGGCTTTGGGCCATATGGGCGTGAAATGCGTCGTCCAGCTGATAGAAGGCCTGACGGTCACCCGCCGCGATGGCTGCTTCGGCTTGCTGCAGGTTGTCGGCATAATACTGCAAGTCGGCTGCGTTCAGGCCGGTTTCACAAAGGCGCGCTACCAAGGCCTGCTCCAAGGCATCTCGGATGAAATGCGCCTCGCACAGGGCGGTCTCACTCAACTGGGTCACGTAATTACCGCGACTTGGTCGGGTCGCCACAAGTCCCTCGCGTCGCAGGCTGGCCAAGGCCGCGCGCACCGGGGTGCGGCTGACGCCAACGGCCTGCGCAATTTCGGTTTCCGAGATCAGCGCACCGGGAGGGAGATCAAGCGACAGGATTGCATTGCGCAGTTTTGTATGGATTTGCGCTTCGGTTGGCTGCGCCGCATCAATCTGGCCGAGATGACGCACAATAGAGTCTTTTTTCATCGCCACCTCCTCCTTAAAGAGCTTCGTTTCGAGTCCGCAGATCCGCCTATTTGCGAAACCTGTATACCGGTATACCGATTGGGTCAAGGGAGATGTTTTAAGGCACTGGATCTGCCCAAGCCTTTAACAGCGCTCATGCGCAAACCATCACCACGACCCCGATCACCACAATTCATTTGACCCATCTTCCGATCGATGAGAACGTTTTGACCCACACTCCTTGCATCCGGTCCCCCATGAAGCTTGTAAAAAATCCCCGATCCGGCCCCAGTCCCCTGGTGGATGCGGCCCCCTTTCCATCAATCAGGGCGGAGCGGGTCGGGCAGTTGCTGGCCCTTTGTCCCGCCGCAAAAGAAACCCCGTTAAGGACGGCACAGGGATTGGCCCCAGTCGCCGCCCTTTGGGTCAAGGATGAACGCGGCCGGATGAATCTGGGGTCGTTCAAGGCCCTTGGCGCGGCCTATGTGATCGCCCGCCACGCTGCCGAAATCACCGACACCCCCGCGCACACGACATTGAACGGGCGCACCTATGTAACCGCAAGCGCGGGAAACCACGGCCTGAGTGTCGCCGCAGGGGCACGGGTCTTTGGGGCAAAGGCGGTGGTCTATTTGTCCGAAACCGTCCCAGCAGACTTTGCCGGCAGGTTGCGCGCACAGGGAGCAGAAGTGGTGATCGAAGGGGCAGATTACGCGGCCTCTATGGCAGCGGCGGCAAAGGCTGCAACGGATCACGGCTGGACCCTGCTTTCAGATAGTTCATGGGCGGGCTACACCGAGATTCCCCATGTCCTGATGGAAGGCTATTTGCAAATGGCAGCCGAGGCCGTCCGCCAATGTCCGCAGGTGCCCAGCCATATTTTCCTGCAAGCCGGTGTCGGCGGTTTAGCCGGTGCCGTGGCAGCCTATGCGCGGGAAAGCTGGGGCGAAGCCGTGCAGATTATCGTGGTTGAACCCGACGCCGCCCCCGCATTGCAAGCCAGCATAGAAGCCAAAGCCGTGGTCTTTGCCGATGGTCCGGACAGCATTATGGGGCGGCTGGATTGCAAAGAACCCTCGATGATTGCGCTGAACGGGTTGGCGCGAGATGCCGATGCCTTCCTGACCATCAGCGACGAAGACGTGGCCCAGCGCCTCCCGAAAATGGCAGAGGTGGGGCTCGCCACTACAGCTTCCGGCGGGGCGGGCATCGCCGCTGTGATGATGCCCGAGGTGCGCGCCGCATTGCAAATCGGTGCGGATGCACGTGTGCTTTGCTTCCTGTCCGAAATGGCTGACGAATGAAGCGCGGGTTTGACCCAGCCGAGTTTCAGACGCGCACCCGTCTTGCGCAACAAAAGATGGCGGCGGCGGGTCTTGAGGCTTTGCTGCTGACGCGGGAAACCGACGTTCGGTATTTCACCGGTTTTCTGACCCGTTTCTGGGAAAGCCCGACCCGCCCGTGGTTTCTAATCCTTCCTGCCTCGGGCGATCCGATCGCGGTGATCCCCGCCATTGGCGCGGCCCTGATGGGGCGCACATGGATCACGGACATCCGAACATGGCAATCGCCGGACCTAACCGATGACGGTATCGGCCTTCTGGCAAGCACCCTAACAGACGTGACCGGGCCAAAAGGCCGGATCGGGGTGCCCGACGGGCATGAAACCTTTGTACGGATGCCCTTGGCCGATCTCTATCGGCTAAAGAACAGTATCGGAGGCCGTCAGATCAGCGGGGACAACGGCATCATACGCGCCCAGCGCATGATCAAATCTGCCGCTGAAATTGCCAAGATCGAAACCGCTTGCGCGATTGCGGGGCGGGCCTTTGCGCGGGTCCCTGAAATTGCCGCCGAGGGGGTGGCGCTGGATCAGGTCTTTCGCCGCTTTCAGATGCTCTGCCTTGAAGAGGGGGCGGATTGGGTGCCCTATCTGGCAGGTGCTGCAGAGGCGGGCGGCTATCGGGATGTCATCTCTCCGGCAACCGAAACGCCCCTGTGCAAAGGCGATGTGCTGATGCTGGATACTGGTTTGGTCTGGGACGGCTATTTCTGTGACTTTGATCGCAATTGGGCCCTTGGCACCGCAAGCCCATCGGTCAAAGCAGCCCATACTCAATTGATCGAAGCCTCTGATGCAGCCTTTGAAATCGCCCGTCCCGGGATAAAGGCGTTCGATTTGTTCACCACGATGGATCACATCCTGAGCAAAGGTGCGGCGGGTACAGATGCAGGGCGTCTTGGACACGGGTTGGGCATGTCGCTCACGGAATGGCCCTCTCTGATCGCGACGGATCACTCGGTTTTACAGGCGGGCATGGTGCTGACGCTGGAACCGGGAATCGCTCTTGGGGATAAGATCCTTGTTCATGAAGAAAATATCGTGATCACCGAAACCGGGGCGCGTTTCTTATCGCCCCGCGCCAGACCGGAGATTGCGGAGCTATGATCAAACTTCCCTACAGATTGCAGCCGGACGACCCCAAAGCCCCTCCTATGGGGTTGGTCGTACTGCAAACCGATGAAACCATCGAACAGGAGTTGGCATCCTATTTTTCAGACCTGCCCAACCCGCTCTTTGTGACGCGCATCCCAAGCAGCCCCGAAGTATCAAGCACAGGGTTGGCGGCGATGGAAGCCGATCTTGCCGCGGCGGCGGCGCTTTTACCGACGGCCCGCCCCTATCCGGTGGTGGGCTATGGTTGCACCTCGGCCAGTTCCATCATCGGGTCGGATCGTGTGGAAAAAGTTGTGCAATCCACCTGCAACACAGCCCATGTCACCAATCCGCTGCGCGCTGCTATCGCCTGTGCCCGACATTTGCAGGTATCGGCCTTGGCGCTGCTGTCGCCATATGTCGAAGAGGTCAACCAGCCGCTGCGCACCGCCTTTGCGGCTGCCGGCCTCTCTACGGATGTCTTCGGCAGCTTTGCCGAAGCCACAGAAGCCAAGGTGGTGCGGATTGCGCATCACTCGATCGTCGAGGCTGCGGTAACGCTTGGGCAGAATCCACAGGTCGAAGCCATTTTCGTAAGTTGCACGAACCTGCGGACGCGTTTGGCCATTCCCGAGATTGAATCCCGAATCCAGAAGCCAGTTTTGACTAGCAATCAGGCATTGGCATGGCACATGCGCCAAATTTGTGGCGATAAGTAATTGATAACTGTCAACTTATATATTTGTAAATTTTTGGTTGCGTCTCAGTGCAACTGTGTTTCAATCGACATTGTTCAACCAAGACATTGGGACAAACCTAATGCGATGCGAACAGGATAGGGGGGCCTTGTGGCCGAAAACGTAAATGGTGATGCGTTCGTTGAATTCGCGCGCGTTCAAAAATCCTATGATGGCGAGACGCTGGTCGTTAAAGATTTGAACCTGGCCCTGCCCAAGGGCGAGTTTCTGACGATGCTCGGGCCATCAGGGTCCGGCAAGACCACCTGCCTTATGATGCTCGCCGGTTTTGAAACCGCCACCCATGGCGATATCCTGCTGGATGGTCAGTCCATCAACAATATTCCACCGCATAAACGCGGCATTGGCATGGTGTTTCAGAACTACGCGCTGTTCCCCCATATGACCGTGGCTGAAAACCTTGCCTTCCCGCTGGAGGTGCGAAAGATCGGCAAATCCGATCGCGAAGCCAAAGTGAAACGCGCATTGGACATGGTGCAGATGGGTGACTTCGGCGGACGACGTCCCGGACAGCTTTCTGGTGGTCAACAACAGCGGATCGCCTTGGCGCGTGCGCTGGTGTTTGAACCCGAGTTGGTGCTGATGGATGAACCGCTTGGTGCGCTCGACAAACAGCTCCGTGAACATATGCAGTTTGAAATCACCCGACTGGCCCATGAGCTCGGTATTACCACGGTATACGTGACCCACGACCAGACCGAAGCCCTGACCATGTCGGACCGTGTGGCCGTGTTTGACGATGGCCGCATCCAACAGCTTGCGCCGCCAGACCAGCTGTATGAATCGCCCCAAAATAGTTTCGTTGCCCAATTCATCGGTGAAAACAACACGCTGGAAGGCGTGGTCAAATCGATCAACGGCGACCATTGCATTGTCACCCTCGAGAATGGCGAAGAGATCGACGCAAAACCGGTCAACGTCACCCAGCCGGGGGAACGCACCAAAGTGTCCATCCGGCCCGAGCGGGTCGAATTTAACAAAGAACGCCTGAGTGATGACGCCCATACGCTGAAAGCCGTCGTCAAGGAATTCATCTATATGGGTGATATTTTCCGCTTCCGCCTGTCGGTTGCCGGAAATGATGATTTTATCGTCAAAACGCGGAATGCGCCGGATGCTGTAAAGCTGAAACCGGGCGAGCAAATCGAAATTGGTTGGCTGGCAACAGACTGCCACGCGTTGGACGCATAAAACCGGCGTACCCCGATCCCCGGGTATACGCCATTCGACCAGGATTCCGGATTGGCCTGCATTCCGGTTTCCATAAAAAAAACGCAGGCAACTATGGGAGTTACCAATGAAGTTAACAAAAACTTTGCTTGCAACTGCTGCCGTCACGGTTTCCGCCGGCGCAGTTGTTGCAGACGACATGACCATCGTGTCATGGGGTGGCGCATACAGTAAATCACAGCTGTTGGCCTATCATGAGCCTTATACCGCCAAAACCGGTGTAAATATCCTCAACGACGACAGCTCTGCCGAAGCCGTGGCTAAACTGCGTGCGATGAACGAAGCCGGCAACATCACTTGGGATGTTGTGGACGTTGTTGCCTCGGACGCGATCCGTCTGTGCGACGAAGGTCTGGCGATGGAAATCGACGCCGATACACAATTGGCTCCGGCCCCAGATGGCACATCCGCCTCCGAAGACTTTGGCGACCTTCTGGTTTCCGAATGTTTCATCCCGCAGATCGTGTATTCCACAACCTTCGGCTACCGCACCGATCTGGTTGGCGACACGCCACCGACAGACATTTGTGCGGTCTTTGATCTGGACATGTACCCCGGCAAGCGCAGCCTTGAGAAGCGCCCGATCAACAACATGGAATGGGCACTGCTCTGTGACGGCGTTGCCAAAGGTGACGTTTATGATGTTCTGGGCACTCCAGAAGGTCAGGACCAAGCGCTAGCAAAACTTGAAACCATCAAGGACTCTGTTGTCTGGTGGTCTGCCGGTGCCGACACGCCACAGCTTCTGGCCGATGGCGAAGTCATCATGGGTTCCACCTACAACGGTCGTTTGTTCTCTGTAATCGAAGAGCAAAATCAGCCCGTTGCGATGCTGTGGGATGCGCAGGTGTTTGACCTTGACGGCTGGATCATTCCTGCCGGTCTGAGCGACGAGCGCAAAGCCCGCGCGCTGGACTACATCATGTTCGCCACCGATACGCAGCGTCTGGCAGATCAAGCCAAATACATCTCTTACGGCCCTGCCCGTAAGTCTTCTGCACCGTTGGTCGGCCAGCACGCCGAACTGGGTATCGACATGGCGCCTCACATGCCAACCGATCCCAACAACGCACAGAACACATTCTTGTATAACTACGAGTTCTGGGCTGACTACCGTGACGACATCGACGCCAAATTCCAGGCGTGGTTGGCACAATAAGCCACTCATATAGATGGGGCGCGGTATTCGCCGCGCCCCGTTACCTTTTGGAACAACAGATCTAGCGGTCTGAAACTGAACCAGAAAGACAGGAGCAGTGATGAGCGAAGAGACACAAACAGGGCCTGTTTTAGCGGCAGATGGCCGACCCCTGAAACAGAGTCTGGCCCGCAGTCTGCGCAATCAGAAACTCCGCGCCTTGGCGCTGATCGCCCCTTTGCTGATCTTTGTGCTGTTTTCCTTTATCTGGCCCATCGGCGTGATGCTGTTCCGCTCTGTCGAGAACGGCGAAGTCGCTGAAACCCTGCCCAACACCGTGGCTGCCCTGAATGATTGGGACAGCACCGCGGGCGATTTGCCGCCCGAAGCGGTCTATCAGGCCTTTACCGAAGATATGGTCGTCGCCATCGCGGCAAAGAACCATACCAAAATCGGCACCCGCCTGAACTACGAAAAAACCGGCATGTCTTCGATGTTCCGCCGCTCTGGTCGGACAATGAAAAAATGGGACCCCGAAACCGATGGCCCCTTTAAGGAAAAGCTGATCGACGTCCATGACGGCTGGGGCGATATCGAAACCTGGAAAACCATCCAGACCCACAGCGTCAAATATACCAACGGGTATTTTCTGAACGCCGTTGATATGCAGCGCACGCCCGAAGGCGCGCAGGCGCAACCCGAAGAAAAACGTATTCTGGTGAAACTGTTTGGCCGAACCATGTGGATGTCGATGATCATCATGGGCAGCTGCATTCTGCTGGGCTATCCCGTGGCCTATATTCTGGCCAATCTACCGGCCCGTAAGGCCAATCTTTTGATGATCCTTGTGCTCTTGCCGTTCTGGACATCGCTTCTGGTGCGTACCTCGGCATGGAAGGTCATGCTGCAACAACAGGGGGTGATCAATGACGTTCTTGTCTGGATCGGTCTGGTTGCCGATGACGCCCGATTAATTATGATCAACAACCAGTTCGGCACCATCGTGGCAATGACGCATATTCTTCTGCCATTCATGATCCTGCCGATGTATTCGGTGATGCAGACCATCCCCGAGACCTACGTCCGCGCCTCGAAATCACTGGGGGCGACCAATTGGACGACATTCTGGCGGGTCTATTTCCCGCAATCGGTGCCAGGTATCGGCGCGGGCTCGATCCTCGTGTTCATTCTGTCGATTGGCTATTACATCACGCCGGAAATCGTTGGCGGCACCAAGGGCGTGTTTATTTCGAACCGGATTGCCTACCATATTTCCAGCTCTCTGAACTGGGGTTTGGCGGCGGCCCTTGGGGCGATCCTGCTGGCGGCGGTTCTAATACTCTACTGGGCCTATGACAAAATCGTCGGCATTGATAACGTGAAGTTGGGATAAGAACATGGCAGCACTCACTCCGATTTCCCGCAAACCGCTTTCGCTGGTCCTGCCCACCGTGGCCGCCTTCGGAGGCTTCTTTGGCACTTTCGTCGGCGCGTCCAATGGCTCTGCCCTCTTTGGTATCCTGATCGGTGCGGCGCTGATCGCCAGTCTAGCGGCTTTTTACATTCTGGTCCTCAAGAACGAGCAACTGTCCCGCTGGCTGAATATCGCGCTTATGGGCGTGCTGGGGCTGGTTCTTGGCGGCATCCCCGGTCTTGTACTGGGCGCGCTGTTTGGCTGGTTCTTTGGCTGGCTGATCTTCTGGATGTATGAAGGCCGCTATCGTCAGCACATCCACCCCTATCTGACCTCGGGACAGGTGCTGTGGCACTATACCTTCCGCGTCATCTGCGGGGCGATCTTTGTGTTTTTGATCACGCCCATTCTGGTGGTTCTGCCGCTGTCTTTCAACGCCGAGGACTTCTTTACCTTCACACCGGAAATGCTGCGCTTTGATCCAGGAGGTTATTCGCTGAAACATTATCGCGACTTCTTTACCAGCAACGAATGGCAGCGCTCCTTCAAGAACTCTCTGATTATTGCGCCAATTGCGACAGTCATTTCGGTCAGCCTAGGCACGCTCGCCGCCATCGGTCTGAGCCAGAGCCACGTGCCAGCGAAACGCGCAATTATGGCCATTCTGATTTCCCCGATGATTGTGCCGCTGATTATCTCGGCGACGGGGATGTTCTTTTTCTATTCCAGTGTTGGCAACTTCCTCGAAGGCACGCTGGGCATGGATAAAACCTTTGTCGGCTACATCAAAGTCATTCTGGCCCATGCGGTGCTCGGGGTGCCCTTTGTGATCATCACGGTCACAGCGACGCTGGTCGGCTTTGACCGTTCGCTCACACGGGCAGCGGCCAATATGGGGGCCAATCCGGTCACAACCTTCTTTCGCGTGCAGATGCCGCTGATCCTACCCGGTGTGATTTCCGGTGGTCTCTTTGCCTTTATCACCTCGTTTGACGAAGTCGTCGTGGTACTCTTTGTCGGCTCTGCCAGCCAGAAAACCCTGCCGTGGCAGATGTTCACCGGCCTGCGTGAGCAAATCAGCCCGACCATTCTGGCGGTGGCGACCATCCTTGTGATCATTTCGATCGGGTTGCTGACAGCAATCGAATTACTGCGCCGCAGATCAGAGCGGCTGCGCGGTTTGTCCCCAAGCTAAACCCGTTAAACCGCGTCTTGACCCATCGGTCGGCGCGGTTTAGCACTTTGCCTGTAGGCTTTGCCCACGATGGCGTCGTGGAGAACGCTTGGCCTATGGCGATCCCGCGTGATGCCGCCCCTGTTCTGAACGCCGGAACCTGTGGCCGGACGTCTCTGTCCGGCAAAGACAGGAGACCCGATCATGGTCGATTTAGAAAACCGTCCCGAATTCTTTACCCGTCACAATGGCGAAAAAGCCAAACTGCCCTTCTCCAAAGCCGAGTACCAGCGCCGGTTAAGCAAGCTGCGCGCTATCATGGCCGCCCGCGATATTCCGGTGATCCTGCTGACCTCGATGCAGAACATCGCCTATTATTCAGGCTTTCTGTATTGTTCTTTTGGGCGGCCCTATGGCTGTGTCGTGACGCAGGACGCCTGCACCACCGTTTCTGCCAATATCGATGCGAGCCAGCCGTGGCGGCGCTCTGTTGAGGAAAATGTCATCTATACCGACTGGAAGCGCAACAACTACTGGCGCGCGGTTGCCAGTCTGACAGGCGGCGCGCGGCGCATTGGGATCGAAGGCGACCACCTGACTTTGGCCAACCGCGATCTGGCACTTGATATGTTGGGCGCACCCGAGCTGGTCGATATTGCCGCCGATACAATGAAAGCCCGGATGATCAAATCCGCTGAAGAGATCACTTTGATCAAGGCCGGTGCACGCACCGCTGACATCGGCGGCGCGGCCATTCGTGACGCCATTCAAGAAGGCGCAACCGAAATCGAGATTGCCATCGCCGGTCGGGACGCGATGGAGCGCGAGATTGCCCGTGCTTATCCTGATGCCGAATACCGCGATACATGGGTCTGGTTTCAATCCGGCCTGAACACCGACGGGGCGCATAATCCGGTGACCAATCGGGCGCTGCAAAAGGGCGATATCCTGTCGCTGAACACCTTTCCGATGATTTCGGGCTATTACACAGCACTTGAACGCACGCTGTTTCTGGGCGAACCGGATGCAGCGTCGCTTCGTATGTGGCAGGCCAATGTCGCCGCCCATGAGCTTGGCCTGAGCCTGATCAAAAAGGGCGCGAGTTGTTCCGGCATCACCGCAGAGATCAACCGCCTCTTTGCCGATGAAGGCCTGCTGCAATACCGATCCTTTGGCTATGGCCATTCCTTTGGCATACTAAGCCATTATTACGGCCGCGAAGCAGGGCTGGAACTGCGCGAAGACATCGACACGGTGCTGGAACCCGGCATGGTGGTATCAATTGAACCGATGATCTGGATTCCCGAAGGCACCCCCGGTGCCGGTGGCTATCGTGAACATGATATTCTGGTGGTGGGCGAAGACTCCGTGGAAAACATCACCGGATTCCCCTATGGCCCTGACCATAATATCGTTGCGGGCTAAATCCCCAAAGTGACGCCTCTGCCGAAAACCCGGCAGAGGTATTTTCTTTAGCCCAAGACGGTTTTCACCGCCCGCAGAGTGGCGGCAACAACCGTATCGGCCTCTGCGCGGGTCAGGCAAAAGGGCGGCGCAAAGCCCAGAATATCGCCCTGCGGCATCGCCCGCGCGATGACATTATCCTGCGCCAGCAACGTTGCAGAAACCTGTGGACCAATTTTATCCCCAGCGTCAAAGAATCTGCGCGAGTCTTTGTCCTGCACAAACTCCACCGCACAGAGCATGCCTTCACCCCGAATATCACCCACATGGGCATGATCGCCCAGTGCTTCGGCCATGGATTTGTTCAGATAGGCCCCGACGCTGCCGGCGTTTTCAACAAGGTTCAGCTCATCCAGCAATTTCAGGTTGGCAACGCCAGCCGCCGCACCAATCGGGTGAGCGGAATAGGTCCAGCCATGACCGATGGGGCCGTTTTCGTCTGTGCCTTGCTCCAGCACTTTCCAAACCTTTTCCGAAATGATCGAGCCTGACAGCGGCGCATAGGCAGAGGTCAGCCCTTTGGCGATGGTGATAACATCGGCCTCAATCCCGTAGTGATCCGAGCCGAACATTGTGCCCAGACGGCCAAAACCAGTGACAACCTCATCGGCGACCAGCAGGATGTCGTGCCTTTTCAGCACCGCCTGAATGGCAACCCAATAGCCCGCAGGTGGGGGCACAATGCCGCCGGTACCCAGCACGGGTTCGCCGATAAATGCAGCAATCGTGTCGGCCCCTTCACGCGCAATCAGCGCCTCCAACTCGGCCACACAATGGGCGACGAATTGTTCTTCGGTCTGGTCCAAATCATCGCGCCGGAAATAATAAGGGGCTTCAGTGTGGATCACCTGTTCAATCGGCAAATCGAATTTCTTGTGAAACAGCTCTAGCCCGGTCAATGAACCTGTCACCAGACCGGAGCCATGATACCCACGCCAGCGCGAGATGATCTTTTTCTTTTCAGGACGGCCAAGGATGTTGTTGTAATACCAGATCAGTTTGATGTTGGTTTCATTCGCATCCGATCCACCCAGCCCGAAATAGACTTTCGACATATTGGCAGGGGCACGATCAAGGATCATCTTGGACAGAGTAATCGAGGCTTCAGAGCCATGCCCGACATAGGAGTGATAATAGGCCAGTTCTTTGGCCTGCGCGCCGATGGCTTCGGCGATTTCCTGACGACCATAGCCCACGTTCACGCAATAAAGCCCCGCGAAAGCATCCAGTAGCTTTGTGCCGTCGCGATCTTCGATATGCACACCACTTGCGGTCTTGATCACCCGATTGGGGCTTTCACCACGGGCATGTTGGGCCAGATGAGTGGAGGGATGGAAAAAATTCTCGCGGTCCCATTGGTCCAGTTGATCGTTTCTGAGCATGGGCTTTCCTTTGTGATCAGACAGGCGCCGCACCGGCGCATCGGGTTACCCAAACACACCGCCACGGACGCGAAGTTGTAGCCAATTAGATAAGACCTCAGGTGCAGAATTTGGGACTGAATCACGGCCATCTTGCAGAGGTTTCCTCTGCCAGAGTGCCGCGAAATTCAGCTTTGCGCCAAGAGCACATTCAGAGGCGGTGGCCCCGCGCCTTTGACGGGCTTTGTCACGACATAGGTAAAATAGCGGCTGACACCGATGCCGGAATCCAACATGACATCCATCAATGCCTGATAGGCATCAATATCGCGGGTAACGATCTGCAACAGGTAGTCAAATCCGCCGCCCAAAGCCCAACAGGCTGTGACTTCTTCGTAGTGCTGCATCGCGGTTTCGAAGTTCTGAAAACGGGCAGCGGTATGTTCGGTAATTTCCAAAGCGACAAAAACCGTCACATGGGAGGCGATTTTTTTCAGATTGATCTGCGCGCCATATCCCTCGATCAGCCCCGCCTTTTCCAGCTTTTTCAGCCTGTCCCAACAGGGCGTCGGCGACAGCCCTACGCGTTCGGCAAGGGCCGCTTTGGTGATGCGCCCCTCTTGCGAAAGGATGCGTAGAATATCAAGGTCGCGTTGGTCGAGGTTCATATCACGGCTGTGCCACGCCCAGAACAGAGACGCAATCACCGGATTGGATCAGCCCCGGAAAATGTCGGCTGATCAGGATACCATCGCGTTTGGCGCGATATTCCACCGGCGGTAGCCCTGTGCGATCCAGCGGCCAGACACGGGCGATGACCTCCCCCTGCCGCACCGAAGCACCCAGTTCGATCATCGCTTCGAAAAGGCCATCACTCAGGCTGAACAGATAACAATCATCGTCCGGCATGCTCAGCGAAACCGACCGTTCAATCTGCATGTCACCGCGCAGAATACCGGCCTGGATCAAGACATTACGCAGCCCTTTTTTGGCAATAGCGTTGCTGCGCGGGGTGGACGTGCCGCCGCCCCCCAGTTCGGTGGTGACAAGCACCTTGCCCATGGATTCAACCGCAGTGTCATACATGCCGTCGCTGTCGATTTCCAAAAGCTGCACCGAATAGGGTGCGTTAAAGGCCTTCATCGCCTCAAAACAGGCGGTCTGTGTGGTCTTATCGTCAAGGATATGCGCTGCGGCAAAGGGGACAAAATCCAACGTTTTACCACCGGAATGGAAATCCACCGCAAGATCGGCAAGCGGCAGCAATATGCGTTGAAAGTAGTCGGCGATCTTCTCGGTAACCGTGCCATCAGGCTTTCCCGGAAAGGCGCGATTCAGATTGCCCTTATCAATCGGCGACGTCCGGCTGGCGGCGCGAAACGCCGGATAATTGAACGCCGGTACGATGATCAACCGGCCTGTCACATCCTCGGGCCGCGTGGTTGAGGCCAATTCCTGCAGCGCAATCGGCCCTTCATATTCATCACCATGATTGGCACCGGTCAAAAGCGCGGTCTTGCCTTCGCCGTTTTTGATCACCGTCAGCGGGATCATCACCGATCCCCACGCGCTATCATCACGGCTATAGGGCAGCTTTAGAAACCCGTGGTGCACCCCGTCCTGATCCAGCGGAATGGTGGGTGAAATCGGATTGGCCTTCATCGCTTAATCCTTCACCAACATTCTTCGCGGCACATCGGACAGGCATTCGGGGCCGTTCTTGCCAATACGAATGCTTTCGGTAATCTCAAAGCCCCAATCTTCCATCCACAAGCCGGTCATGAAATGGAAGGTCATGTTTTCCTGCAAAACTGTTGTATCACCAGCCCGCAATGACATGGTGCGCTCCCCCCAATCCGGCGGATAGGACGCCCCGATCGGATAGCCGGTGCGGTTGTCTTTCTCGATCCCGTATTTGCGCAAAACCCCAAAAAACGCCAAGGCGATATCCTCGCAGGTATTACCTGCTTTGGCCTTCTCTAACCCGGCCTCCATCCCTTCGAGCACAGCTTTTTCGGCGTCCAGAAAAGTCTGGGTCGGCTTGCCCAGAAACACCGTGCGCGACAACGGGCAATGGTATCGGTGCACCACGCCCGCCAATTCAAAAAACGTGCCCTCGCCGGATTTCATCGGTTGATCATCCCAAGTCAGATGCGGTGCCCCGGCATCCTCGCCAGAGGGCAAAAGCGGCACAATCGCCGGATAATCCCCTCCATATCCCAAAGCATCATCATACCGGAGCCCGGCGTCATAAATGTCGGCGACCAGATCGCATTTGCGCATCCCCGGTTCGATCTTGTCAAACACCCGTTGATGCATGCGCCCAACGATCTGACCGGCCTGCCGCATATAGGCCAGCTCAGCCTCTGATTTTACCGCGCGCTGCCAATTCACCAGCGCCGTGGCGTCGCTAAAGCGGGCGTTGGGCAAATGTTTCTGCAACGAGACAAAGGCGGCTGCGGTAAACCAATAGTTGTCCATTTCCACACCAATACGCACAGAACCAAATCCGCGATCTGCAAGCTGGGCGGAGAGGTAATCCATTGGGTGGCGTTCAGTGGATTGTACATAATGATCCGGATAGCCGACGATGTTGTCGGTATCCATGAAGCAGGTCCGCCGTGCGCCATTGCCGTCTTGCCCGCGTCCGAACCAGATCGGCTCCCCTGCCATGCCAAGCACAACACATTGATGCACATAGAAAGACCAGCCGTCATAGCCGGTCAGCCAGTTCATATTAGAGGGATCCGTCACAATCAGCAGATCCACACCCCGACGCGCCATTTCGACCCGCGTTTTATCAATGCGGGACTGATATTCCGCTTGCGAAAAAAAGAGTTGGGGGGTCGCCATATCCGATGCTCCTATGTGGACAGCCTGTCCTGCCCCGCAAACAGACGACGTTTTCACCGCATCCGCAAGAGAACAGCTTTCATATTTGAATTCAGAGCGTGGAATGAAAACCACTAAGTGAGGCCAACCTGGGTAATACGTCTAATCTCTTACCTAACCTGAACCTGACTTATTGAAGTGATTGAACCTTGGTTCAAATATTTCTCGCCAGAGTGGCATGTCGCGGATAGGCTGCCCCTATAAGGTTAAAAAAATTCGACATTTTGTAATTTTTGAGGGAAGCTCATGTCCGGAAATAGAAACTATGAGTCATTTCAAGCAAGGCTAGACGGAAATGAAAACGCCGCTGCAAATGACACTGAAATGCAGCGTATGACAGACAGCGATGCGCGCGAAGGCCGCGATGAACTGGCTAACGTGGAACGTGGTGCAAATCTGTATGATCAAATTCCTGATGCGGGTAAGATCCAGATGCTCGAAGCACATGCCAATGAACTTCGAAATAATGCAAACAAATTGGAACTAAGTCTGAAGGCAGCGCTAGACGAATACACCAATAAGGTTGATGTTCTGCACAACGAGCTTGCCACTTTAAATCAGCGGCGCCGCCGAGATCTGAATGTTATCGGGGCCACCTTTAGCGTGCTTGGTATTTTTGTTGTGGCCACTGGATCGGTTATGGGATGCTATCTGGGGGGGCTTTTTAACCGCGCCAGCAAACCACCGGTTCCGATTGATCCGGCCCAGGATACAGATGCCAGCGGTGCAACCACAATCGAAAACGCCGACATTGTCATGGAAGCCACGCTTCAAGAATGGGTTAAACTTCCCAATGAAACGCTCTGGTCAACTATTGGGAAAACCGCGTTTAAGTCCAAAGAAGAGTGGAGCATCCGATCCTGGGCATATGTGACCGCCTATCTGGACGAGCTGATGCAACGCATGGCTTCCAGTGGCCGGATGCCGAATTACAGCAAGCTGCTGGTGAGCGATGCGATCGTCAATTCCGATTTCACAAAATGGAAAGATGACGAAGATCTAGCCAGCCGCTGGGTTTTTGATCATTCTGCGGGATATGAAACCCTTGATCAAGACGGGGTAACCGATATTGAAAAACGCGGTGTGAGAATGAACTATCTTGCGCAGATGTTTAAAAAAGCATCGGAGGTCCTTGACGATGACGGTATCTAACGCGTTGGTTCTTTGCAGAAATCTGGTGCAATAATGATCACACTGCCGCTCCGCACAATGGTCCCGTTAACCAATAAAGCGCAGCCGGGAGCTGTACCTACTGCCATCCTAAGCAATGAAAATGTCGAAGACTGGTTCATAGCCCCCACCCGATGCTGTGCAACAGATCAAGGAGAAGGCTTCACTCAGCGAGTCAATATTTTACCAACAAACAAAGATCCTAAATCCATGATCCCCGAGGCCTCTAGCGTCTTAAAGGCCTGGGCAGATTTCATGTATGATATGCAACCTTGTGAACACAACAGTAATAATGGCTCCATAACAATTCTCGTGGTCAACCGACTTAGTACCCCGTTGACGGTACGGCTAGAAGGTGGCGACGCCATTCACGGCAATGAGAGCGCCTTTCCAGCACGGCGTACTTGGGATGCAAGGCACCTACATCATCAATGGGAAAACGCGGACCGAAGTTACACAATCCCGCCCGGCAATCATCGTTCTAAGACCTGTGGCGTAGGCGTACTCGGTATAACGCTCGCTGGCTTGAAATGTGTGGCAAGTGCTGTCTGGTCAATCACACCCGAGCCTTCGGAAACAAATTTGCGTATTCCCCTTTGGTTTGGCGCATACAGCTGGACCGTTCAGGGGGATGACGCTCAGATGGGTGTGAGCGTGACGGATGATATTGGTGGCTATGCCAGCCACAAAGATTTCTATGATTTGACGCTCAATGCGAATACCAAATCCAGCAGTCAATGCAGTTTGCGCAAAGGCGACGACCCACAACATCCGGATGCCAATTTTACCGCTGAAGCCTATATCGCCATGCTTGAACCCGCACCGGGGGGCTATCTCGATCCAACTCAATCCTACCGCCGAAATGATGTTAGCCTTCCGGCCGATAAGAATCTTCATTCATTGCAAGCCGTTTTGGTGATCGATACCGAAGCTGCACACGGCAAGTCGGGAGGCAGCACATGAATCCGCTTTCTATTGCAGAATTGGCGCTTGGCTTCTCTGCCAACACCTGCTTTGGC
This sequence comes from uncultured Pseudoruegeria sp., assembly GCA_947498155.1. GTDB lineage: Bacteria > Pseudomonadota > Alphaproteobacteria > Rhodobacterales > Rhodobacteraceae > Pseudoruegeria. The sequence continues at coordinate 22,025 of CANMJD010000008.1, read as the reverse complement.
CTGATGAGTTCAAAATGGGGTGCGCAGAAAGCGGGTCGTCTGGGCGCGGGATCCATCGCCTTTGGTTTAGCTGCTTTAGCGATCAGCATCTTTACACAAGCCTCCAAAAAGCAACCGCCTCCGCCTTTGAGCCAAGCGGATCTAAAAGCCGCGACTGATAATTTGCGCGTACAGATCGCAGAAGATGCCTTTTCAGAAGAAGTGATCGACAAGCTTGCGCCTCTGCAAACATTGGCAAAAGAGGTTGATGCCGCGATAAAACGCGCATTGGCAGACGCCAAAAGCAACAATCGTTTTGACCCTGAATTGGACGATATCCTGAATAAGGATTGGGCGAGCTATTACGCTGCATTCAAGAAAACAGACGGGTATCAAAAACAGTGCCTCGATACCACACAATGGGTGGCCGATCACGATCACCGCAAATTTGATACGATGGATCTCTATCAATTGGCGGCATCTCTTTACCTCAATATTTGCCAGATTTGTTTGATGGTTGAATGGAACGAGGTCCTCAATGATCCAGAAGCCGAGTCCACTTGGCGGACGGCTTTCATCAAATACCGCAAGGACGTAAAGGCTTATCAAGCGGATCATAAGGCATGGGTGACCGAACGCGATAAGCTCGCAGACGCCCAAAGATATGCCCAATGGCCCAAAGATCAATTTGGCGCCCCCAACAGCAATCCCGGTTTCTACTGGGACAGCCCGGGCGGTAACAACAGCCTTTTGGGAGGATCCAGTGGAACCAACTATCTGGCAAAATTACGCGCCGAACCTAAAATGCCAACGCCACCGCCAACGCCGCCACGGGCTTACACACAGCTGAAGACCAGTATATTTGCCACTGCCATCAAAGATAATGTTGCGGATTTCATTGCCTATGCTGAACCGATCGTCTCTCTGATGGAAAGCCTGCTCATCCAACACGAGAAAATCAGCAACTTCGTGGATAATGTTCAGATTGAGCAACCGCCAAAATACACGTCATACATCGAGTACTTTATGAAAACGCGATATTCGGTCGGATCCTATTTCTTTCCCGATGATGCAAGTGGCCAGGTAATCAACACGGCAACCGGCGAAGTTTGGACCCGCGCATGGCGTCCCCTGGCTTCGCGTCAGGCAGAAATCTTACGGGGCATAGAACGGTCCGGATTATTAGACGATCCGCTGATCGCCACAAATCACCTCAACAAAGACCAAGTAGCCAATTTCCGCAAGACGCTGGACAACTGGAAGGAAACGCAAAAGGCCTATGCTTTCGCGACTGACAGCATCTAGTCCGGTATTAAGCCGTCCTAAATTCGTAGGAAGTCGGCATTTTCACATGCAAAGGGACCGCGAGGTGGAGCGTTTTGTATGATATAAGTGTGCTGATATTGTTTGCGGGAGTAGGATTTGAACCTACGGTAATCCCCCAATTTTTAATGGGGTCTAGCCGTAGAATTCATGCGGCTGCTTTCAGTTTCATGGCGGGTGTCAGGCCGCCGATACCCATCTTGGGTCACTCGTTGTTGTAAGTCCAGAGCCATTCCGTTGCCTGATCCTGTGCCTCCTCGATGCTTTCAAAGATGTATTGGCTCAACCATTCGCCGCGAACTGTGCGGTTGTACCGCTCGATGGAGGCATTCTGCTGGGGCTTACCGGGCTGGATGTGTTCCAGCCTGACGCCCTGCTTCTCAGCCCATTCCATGAGCTTCCCACTGATGTATTCTGGGCCGTTATCAACTCGAATGGCGCTTGGTTTCCCACGCCATTCGATGATCTGGTTGGCTGGCAACGAGAAGTCGACTTCGATGCACAGGCCTTCGCGATTGAAGTCATCAAGCACGTTTAATGTGCGTATCGACCTGCCGTCTGCCAACTGATCTGCCATAAAGTCCATCAACCATGTCTCATTTGGCCTTTCGGGCACCGCTAAGGGTTCTGGTTTGTACCGTTTGAGACGTTTCTTGGGTTTGATCCGCAGGTTCAACTCCAACTCGCAGTAGATCCGCCTCTCGGCAGATTGCTTCGCAATCGCCTGCCGGCCAATGGGTAGACGCGCTTGTGGTTCCAGCCGTAGCCTTAAACGTTGCGCAGATACAAAAAGCACAGGCCAAAGCCCCAGCTTCGCTTGTTGGCTGTCAACCGCTCCAACCAGTCGGCGATCTCTTCGTTCTCATCGCTCAGCACAGGGCTATAACGATAGCAGGTCTTGCTGATCCATTGCCCGGCAGTCGAAACGCAGTTTCGATGAGAGGGGCGAACGTACGGCACGCCAACGCTATGCTAACCCCGTGTCGCGCAACCGCGTTCACGGCCATCTCTCGGCGCAAAGACGGCCTTAGCGCTTTTTTCCAAGACCTCCTTCAGCAGATCGTTCTGCATGCTCATCTCAGCATACATCTTCTTGAGACGCCGGTTCTGTTCGGCCATGTCCTTCATCTCTGCGATGAGGGAGGCATCCATGCCGCCAAACTTAGCCCGCCACTTGTAGAAGCTGGCGCTGCTCATCCCGTGCTCACGGCAAAGCTCAGAAACCGGCACACCACCCTCCGCCTGCTTCAGGATCGCCATGATCTGCGCGTCGCCGTATCGTCCGTTCTTCATCGTAAATCTCCTCAGATATCTTGCCGAGAAAATCCTACTTTTGAACATCATTAATTTTAGGGGGGATTACCGAACCAATGTCTGGTTTGGGGATTGCCTGAGATTGTCACAAGCTGCCGTGATTATGATTTTGCTTGGCTCAACACGTTCAAAGCAAGGTGAATGAGCCCATGTTTTGGCGCGTTTGCTGGCCATTCGGCAAAGACACTGATTGATCGTAATTCCCATTCAGGCAGCACTATTTCCATCGTTCCGTTGCCAATGTCGGGCGCGACAAGGAACTCAGGAACTATAGCCAGCCCAGCTCCGGCGTGCGCGAGGCGATGCAATGCTTGGGCATCGTTTGTAAACATGTGCGGGTTTGGCTTGATTTTCATGGTCTCCCCGTCCTTGTTTCTAAAACTCAAAGGAACGTTTTGAACCGGTGCTAGCGCGAGCCATTCCCAATCAGCTAATGCCATTGGATCATTGCCAACCGTCCGCGTCGCAAGATAGTCTTTGGACGCAACCAGTACACGCTGCACGTCAAACAGAGTGCGCGAGGTTGCTGAGCTCTTTGAACTCGGGCCCATGCGAATTGCCAAATCAAACCCATCGTCAATCAAAGCGCGGCGCGTGTCTGAAAAATCTACAGTCAATGTGATGCGCGGATATGCCAGGGAGAACGCGGCGATCTGATCCGTGATGTGCGACAACGACAGGACGGACGGCAGTGTAATGCGCAACTCTCCACTTGGTTCGCCAGCGGTCGCCGAAAGATCCTGCAACTCGCCTTCAACTGCGTCCAACATGTTGCGCGTTGCAGCTAGCAGCCTTTGTCCTTCGTTTGTGAGCGTCAATTTTCTAGTAGAGCGATAAATCAATGCCACGCCGAGGTGTTCTTCCAATTGTGAAATGTGATGGCTGACCACCGAAGGCGATAGATTTAATTCACGTGCCGCGCCACGGAAAGAGCCATGGTCAATCGCTTTAGCAAAGATTGCCATCTGCCTGAGGCGATCAATCATTAGGTAAGTATTCCGAACAGTTAAACTTAATAAACGCATCTTATGGTCTAATGTAATTTTGTCCATCTTATTCAGACAGAGCCCAGCAATTGCAGCGCCGACACATTGTTTAAGAGGAATCCTTCACATGAAAAAAGCACAATCCATACTTGCGGCAACAACTTTAGCCATCACATCAATCGCCTCGTCAGCTTTTGCCGACAATGCCGATACGGTTCAGGCGTTCTATGATCTTCTCAGCAATCCAGATTCAGAAACCCGCATCGCTGCATTCGTCGAAGTGACGGCAGACACCTGGGAAAGCGTCGGTGATTACTCCGGTGAAAACAAAAACCGCGACGCGTTTTTGGGCCAGGTTGGTGGCTTCGCCAAGCTTCTACCTGATTTGAATTGGGCCATCCAAGACCTGCACGATAGCGGCGACTTCGTGACGGTGCGCAGCCGCGCCACTGGGACACCCGTTGCGCCATTTTTCGGCGTTGATGGTGAAGGTCGAAGCTTTGATATCATGACGATCGACATCCACGAAATTGCCGACGGAAAAATCGTCCGCTCATACCACGTCGAAGACTGGGCAGGCGCATTGCAGCAACTTTCCGACCGCTAGAAACTGAACGAATAGGAGTATTGAAGATGAACAGACGACAAGCAATGAAGGCTTCCGTTGCAGCAGCAACCGGCGTTACACTTGCATCGGCTGCAACAGCGCAATCAAATGATGATCAAAGTCAGGCAAGCCTCAACACCGTCATGGCCCTTATGGGTGCGATGGGAAGCGGTGACATGGATGCGATGGCCAATCTGATGGCCGACGATATGGTTTGGCTCAACGAAGGCGACTCGACCCTTCCATGGATCGGGCCTTGGAACGGCAAAGATGAGATTTTTGCCTTCCTTGGCGTGTTCAGTGAAAACTTTCAAACCACCAAATGGGAAAACACCGATGTCCTCGCCTCTGGTGATACGGTTGCGATCTTTGGTGACATGAACGGGATCACGACCAAATCCGGTCAAGAAATCGGAGACTTTACCTTTGCCCTGCGCGCCAAGGTGCGTGATGGCCAAGTTGTTCTTTGGAACTGGTTCGAAGACAGTTTCGCCGTCAGCCAAGCCTACCACGCCAAGTAACTGAACAGTCGCGGCCAAATGAATAAGGATATGAAAAATGTTTAGATCATCGAAACGAATTTCCATTTTGGCCGCGGCGACCCTACTTGCCAATTTCACGCCCGCCTTTGCTCAGGATGCGACTTTCCCACAGCGAGAAGGACTGCGGCCCGAAACAACCAATGGCGTCCCGCATATCCAGTTGAATGTTGAGCCTGTTCCAGAACTCACAGCCATGATGTTGGAACATGTGGCAGAGTTGTCCGGCGTCACACTTGGCGCAACACGCGTGTCCCTGCCCGGGGCGGTCGGCTTCCAATTGGACAGGGAAGTCAGCCTTGCCCAACCTGATGCAATTGTTGGAGGACGTGAGTTCGCACATGTCCACCCAGACGGTAGTTTGCACGCATCACTGGACCCCGAATTGGCCCGCGTCGCGATTGAGGCCGGTTGGGCAACACAGCATCCTTGGGCCGATCAAAGACCCGGTTGGGAAGGTTTTGTCATGATCTATACGCCCACCACGGAAGCTGAACTGGAAATCGTGCTTCAGTTGGTTCGTGGTTCCTACAGCTATGTAACCGGTCGATCAGCGCCATAGTGCGTACAAAAAACACGACGAAGACATCACCAGACAACGAGGCATAACATGCCGTGTCATCAAGCGTTAAGCGTAGGTCATCATGCGAGGTGACGTGCTTGAATGTTGCCTCGCGTTGTTGCCATTTGACCGTGGAAGCTGCCATTCAAGCACGCTGCAGCATTTCGCACTTTGGGCTCTTTTCAGTCGTTCTCTGCAAGTTATCCGAATGTCAGCTAAGGGCCGTTCGCGTCAGTCGACACTTCGGGCGGGAAGCAGACATTGTTTGCAGGTGCGCTCTGATGGATGCAGAATACCGGGAGCAGACATTCAGATTGTGCCAGATCCGGTTGGATTGCTGCAACGCCGGAAGGCGGCTGTGGACCAAATTCTACCGATGTAAAGACTTGGTATTTGTACGTGCTGTATGCACTTTGTTTTCTATTTTTGATCAGGCAAAACTACGTGCCTTGTATCAAACCTGCTTTGCCTTTCCCGTGCCGAAAGTATGAAAGGCAAAGCAATGAGCTGCGGCCAGAAAAGGTGAACAGAAAAGACCAATTTGCATGTACTTCAGTCGAACGCTGACACCGGTCTTTGCTTCAATTTGTTGACCCATGCCTGCGCCTGTTGCGAGAGACTCTCTTGGGCGGGTTTATTGGATGAGAGCCTGAATTCATCGGGATCACCCCAAATCTCAGCTGCGTTGAGCGAATAGGACGATTCGACCAGTCTTTGCCCGTCGACAAGGAATAGATTGCTGACGCTCGGCGCGTGCATCAACACCCCACGCAACCTTATAGCATGAAACACCTCGTCAATTGCGATACCGTCAGAGACTTCAACTCGGATCAATTGGTTCGGCGGAGGTGGGGGCGTATGGCTGCAGGCACCAACCCAAGGGACCAGCAGAAAGCTGTAAACGCGCCCAGCATCACTGCGCAGCGGTAACACATAGCCATCCACAAGTACCTCGTGCCCCAGAAAGTCATCTGTCACGCCAGTTGCGGCTTCGCGGCGTTTTTCCATGACACTAAGGCGCTGGACCAAAAGAGCGTCCGGGTCATAGCCTTCTACGATCAGCCTGTGTCGCGCTTCTTTTACATCCTTTTCAAATTTGGAACCGGCGCCCGTTTCGGAGGCCTGAAGGATTGTTCGCAAGTCGTCCTTCTGTTTATAGGACATCTCAAGGAAAGGGTCTTCGAAGGGCTCGACTGAAGGCGCCAGAGCATCCCAACCTGCGAAGGCCAAGTCCCCGGCGCGCGCGGCGCCAGGAAAAAGGGCAACAGTCAACAACAGCACAAAGGCAAATACCTGCAGTGTTGAGACCAGAGTGAACCGGGGCGGTTGTTGCGTCAGCACTTGCCGCTACTCCATGTCGTATTTGTAGATGGTTCCGTCCTTCATAATCATGCCGAAGTTGGCCTTGGCGTCACCGATAAGGTCGATATTCTCAAGCGGGTTGCCATTCACGAGGATCATGTCCGCGTAGGCGCCTTCCTCGATAACACCAAGAGGGCCGAGCGGGTAAGGTGTGATTTTGTCAGACATCTTAAGCAATTCGGCGTTGTCACAGGTGGCCATTTTGAGAACTTCATAAGGTGTGAACCAGCGCTGCATCTTTGCCAGCACCGCGCCTTGGCGCTTGGCGAGGTCCGCGCTGAATAGGGTATCGGTGCCAAAAGCGATCTTCAGACCCAGTTCCTTGGCCGTACGATAGACGAAATCGGTCCCGTCGGTGACGAACTTGTATTTTTCCTTCTGGAAGTCATTGAGCGCAGGTGCGTCTTCGTCATCAAGGAAGGGCTGCATGCTGAGCCACACGTCTTTGTCCTTCATCATCTGCAGCGTTTCGCGCGTGGCCATGTGTCCGTGTTCAACGGATCTTGCTCCGTTCTCGATGGAATGCCTCACCGCCTCGTCGTTGATCGCGTGGGTCGTCACATAGGTGCCCCAAGCTTCGGTTGCTTCAACGGCGGCCTGAAATTCATCATCTGTGAATTGGATCGTGTGGATTGGATCATAGGCCGAAGTTACACCGCCGCCCGCCATGAGTTTAATGTGTGTGGCCCCCTGCATGAGGTTCTCGCGCACCCGCTTTAGAACCGCAGGCACACCGTCTGCTAGATAAAACATATTGCCACGCTCGAAAGAGTGCAGCTCGTCCAGAGGTGTCGGAACGTCACGCGTGGTACGGAAATCCTGATGCCCTGCGGTGATCGAAATCGCAGGGCCTGATGCGAAGATGCGTGGCCCGTCGATCAGACCTTCATCGGTCGCGCGGGCAATGTCGAACATCGGCCCCGCAACGTCACGCAGCGTTGTGAAACCACGTAGCAACGCATTGTTCGAGGCCTTGGCGGCCAGTAGGTTCCAATAGCCTTCACCTGTTAGCATAAGTTGCGCGATGGTCGCTTCAGCAAAGACCCCGTGCCAGTGATTATCGATCAGGCCCGGGATAAGGGTGTAGCCTTCCGCATTGATTTCGAAGGCTCCCTCCGGTGCTTCGACGTCCGTGCCGATAGTCGAAATTAACTGGCCCGTGACCAAAAGATCAGCCTGAGTCAGCCCGTCATCGCACCCGTTGAATATCTGGGCGCCGCGGATGACGACGTTGTCAAACTTCATCTTGGTATCTGTGGTTTCGATCTCGCCGACGGTTCCTGCCGGGATCACGGCATGGTTGTCATCATGCGCGAGCACACCCAGTGGTGTGGTGGCGATGGAGGTTGAAAGAAGGAGTGTTAGTAATCGGCTTTTCATGAAATTATTCCTTTTCGTAGCTTGGATTAGTAGGCTTTTCCGACGACAGCCGTGTTATTTTCGATTCTTGCGGCGCGACATCAGCGCATCTAAAAGTTCAGCACTTTGTAGCCGACTTGAAGTGACCATTCGGCAGGCCGGTCCCCGCCGAACAGGATACCCGGCTTTACAAAGACCTGGCCGTCGCCGCCGAAAGCAGGGCCCGTGAGCATACCAAGGGTGACCTGAAGGCTACCAAAAGTGTCACCGCTTTCCCAATCATGGATGATGGCCGGGTCGAAGGTCATGTAATATTTCGGGTTGGCAAGCTTGGGGACGTAGTAGAAATCGACCGTTGTCTGGTTTACATCGGTGCCCGCGCTATTGCCGCCTTCAAGACCAAAGGTCTGCACCCAAGCCGGGGCAAAGATGTCGCCGTTGTCTAGAAACCAAGCGTAGAAAACAGATGTTTCGCCTACGAGTTGGCCGTATCCGGCGGTTGCCTCGTCGGCCGTATCCAGAAACAATTCGAAAGTGAAAGCCGAGCCATTACGCTCTGTCAGGTGAAAGACGTCGATGTAGGTGACACTGATATCGCCCAGAGTGAAATCGTTCCCGGGTGTGCCGCCGAAATTCGGGTTCGCATTGAAAGGGCTGTCCGAGCCCGGCACGGTAATCCGAAACGCCCTATTTCCACCCTCGCCGAATGGCTGCGTGTAGAAGGTTTCAAAAAGTCCCGTATTCAGATCGGAATTGATTTCGTTGTACTGGTATTGGAGGCCAATCTGCGTGGTAAGCAGCGTCGGGTTGGTCCCGTTGTTAATCTCGGCAAGATCCTCTTGCGCACTGGCCGGTGCCGCCAATACGGCAACAAACGAAAGCGTCGTGAAGATACACTTGGAAATATTATTTATCCGGATGCCGTTACTATTAATAGCGGTGCGCGCCTGAGGTCCGCCGCGTAATTTTTTAACCTTGTTCATCTTTCCGCGTCCCTAGCCTTCCTATCGGCTCAAAGCCTCTTAACCATATATTTCACAGACCATTATCGAGAGCTTTGCGACAGCTGCGTCCAGAATTCTATTTCTAGGCCGTTTAAAATTTCTTCGTACTCCAATACGCGGGCTGGCATCTGCTTCCAGTAAATCGTTGCGGACTCGGCCAGTTCGATTTCTTCGCAGACTGCTCTGAAGCATTCGTCATTGCCAGCGAGCCGGATGATGTCCGCCCCCTTTTCAGGATGTCTTTCGACAAGCTTCTGCAGAAAAGTTTCCATCGCCCCCTTAGCTCCTGCAGGGAACCAAACATGGCTTGGTGGTGTTTTACTATGTTGCTACATGTAACTTACGTAGAGAAACCTTGGCTTTTCAGATGCATAAAGCGCACTTAAGGTTGTGCTAAAGTATTTCTAAACCTTTGATTCTGCAGTGTGAAGAGGACCCGTCCTGTGCCGCGTCGCCACGAAACCGCGAAAATTGAGACCTCTGAAGACGAGATACGCCGCCAGCTTGAGCGGATCTTCGATCATGTGGATTTCGAAGCGACCACCCGGCGCCGTGAGATGCTCGCCTTTGTCGTCAGCGAAACACTGGCCGGTCGCGAAAACCGTCTTAAAGCGACGACCATCGCGATGGAGGTTTTCGGACGCGGTGCGGATTTCGACCAGCAATCGGACCCGATCGTGAGATTGGAAGCACGCAAGTTGCGCCGCGACCTTGACAACTACTACGCAGGACAAGGCCTCAACGATCCGCTGCGTATCAGCATACCAAAGGGACACTACATTCCGAAATTCTCGGCACAGTGGGGCCCGGGTATCCAAAACGCGCCAAATGCGCCGCAGCCAATGCCCGACGGTAAAGCGAAAACAAGCTGGCGCTCCTTCGTCAACGCGCGACGTGTTCTGGTCGCGGGCGCTTGTATCGTCGTTGCGACGGCCACATTTCTTTGGACGTCGCAAGCGGATCACGAAACGACAACGCAGAACGCGGGTGCGGTCGAACCGGTCGCCATTCATGTGCAGAATTTTGAGGCGCGTTCGGGGGGCGACATTTTTTCACTCGTGGCCTCCGGTCTGACGGATGAAGTCGCATCGGCGCTGGTGCGTTTTCCGGATATTTCCGTTCACCTGAAGGCGGAAGAGGATACGGGCGGCGCAAGTGCGCCATCTACCCTGCCGGACGCGCAAAACACGGGTTATGAGGTGCAGGGCAGTGTGTGGCAGGAAGACGGTTTGCTTTTTGTTCGCTCAAGTCTCATTCGCACTGCTGATGCTGAGGTTTTGTGGAGTGAGCGTTTCACCGAAGGAACCCAGGGTCTCAGCATCACGGAAATTCAGGAAAGAATTGCATCACAAATCGCTTCTGAAATTGGGCAACAGCACGGCTATGTGCTGCGCGACGTGCGCGGCATGCGGCTCAATGATCCGAACGATCACAGTCTGCGGGGCTTTGCCTGTGTGGCGAGCGCCCAGATATACCGACGCACCTATCACCGCGATTCATATCCCTATGTGCGAAAATGTCTGGAAGGGACTGTTCTCGAAGACCCAGATTATGCTCGTGCTTGGGCCATGCTTGCCTATGTGCGCAACGATGCAGCCCGTTTCGGACATGAGACCGACCTGTCCAGAGAGGCAGCATTCGATCTGGCGCGCGACGCGGCGACCCGCGCGCTCGATCTAGATCCACGAGATACCGACGCACTCCAAGCGATGTCACATGTCGAGCAATACGCTGGCGACATGATGCGTTCGATAGATTATGCGCGCAAAGCTGTAGAGGTGAACCCGAATGATCCGGCAGCGGTAGCCAACCTGGCCATTCGCTACGCGATCGCCGGGCGTTTTTCAGAGGCTGCGCCAACCATGCGCCGCGCCATTGATGCTTCGGTTGCTCCACCGCCCTTTTATTATCACGTGCTGGCCGCTGACAGTTTGCTCAAAGAGGACTGGCCGGAAATGCTGGCAAACGCAGACAGGGCCGCCATTGATGGGTGGTCGTTCGGGCAGGCCCTGCTTGCCATCGCCCACAACAAGCTTTCACAACCAGATGCTGCTAGAGCAGCTCTCGACAGGATTGCTGAACTCGACCCGCTGCTCGCAAAAGATCCGAGATCTTGGCTTGAAGGGCATAACATGCACCCCATCGTGATCGACGCTGTTTATGAGGGCCTTACTGAAGCACGCGAAGCGTTGTCGAAATGAAATGCCACACTGATGGTCATTGTTTCTTTCCCTAAGGTTTGCGCGTCCCGCATTGGGTTGGAGGTTACTGAACAAGCTAGGGCGATTTAGGCACTTGCCGACATACGATTGTGGATAACAAAGATGTTGAATGACATCTTAAAAACCGAAGAAAGGTGCGTGTGCACGCCTTGAATTCGTCTGTGTTCCCATCAAAAACGAAGGGAAAGTTTCCCCGCGTTGCGGTCATCGAATCATCCAGAATGCTGCGCAATGCGTGAACGTCCGCATTGAAGGAGCTGCAGCTTGGCGTCGTAATCTTTGGGCAAGGTCCGCTTTGGGCCGTTTTCGACGATCGACACGACGTACGGGAACCAGACGTTCGCTGCGCTTGTCATCAAGGTCAGCTAAGCGGACATTCGTCACTGGACTCTACGGTACGTCCTGTCCCGGGACAATTCTTCAGGAAAGTTGGTTGGTGTCCTAGAGAGCACTTCCTCCACGCCTCACAGCTTAAGCTGAGCAATGGTCTACCTGATGCGGAGGTTGTCGGCGGCTTGCTCGAGAATGACTGGTGCTTTTTGTAGGTTTGCGTGGAATACCTGAATACGCTCTGACGTGCTCTTGCTCTTGAACTCAGCCTCTTTGCCGTTCTTTCGAACAAAACCACAAAAAACGCTGTAAGCCTCTCGAAGAAGATCGCTCCGGAAAGTCAACTTCTTTGTAAGATCAAGTTGATCACCATCAAAGCCAAGAAACTGGTACTGCCCGGGAAATACCCTACGGAATAGGAGAGGTTTGCCGTCATCCCGTTTCGCCGCGCCGTCCGCGTAAGGGTCTATAGTCGAGTACACGGATTCCTTTTCGGCTCTGTTCTCTATTTGGATTCCATCGACGATTTCGTCGACGTGGGCAGAGCGGTGGTTGCCGTACAAGAAGAAATCAACGATTAGAGTTATCCCGCTCGATACGGACGATCTCACTTCCTTCAGGCCTGGAATCTCGAGTTGGTCTTCTGAAAAGCTATCCATGCTTTGGTGATGCTCTCCTGCTTGCACGCTCATCTCTCGGTTTCGCTGGCTCATGTTGGAACTTCCTGTGGTCGGCTGTGTGTGCACAATTCCGGTTTCTCCGCCAAATGTGAATTCAGTGACCCTACGACTGCAGCACTGCAGCGAGTTTTTTCTTCGACGACCGTACCTCAGCATGTTGAATGGGTGGCGACGGCAGGAACGAGCCCAAAATGTTGGATGCTGCGGACAGAATTAATGGCGGCTTCTGGAGGCATAGCGTCCGTTCACTTTGAACTGCAATCTCAATTATTAGTTGCGTCGCGTTCTTGGAACAAAGGCCCCTTTGCGAAAAGCTGCGCAAGCTGCGCAGCTGATGTGACACCGTCAACGAGCCGAACAGACCCAGCTTCACCAAAATATGCCGGAATATGGACCATACCGGCGCAGCCAAGGACGACTGTATCAACGTTGTCCTCAGCGACAGCACGATTGATTTCCGCTACCACGGCAGGTGCGGTTCCGGCTGGGTCTGTTTCCATATCTAATACAGGAACACCACAGGCGCGGACGCGGGCCAGTTGGGAAGTGAAGCCATAGGCGTGGATGTTGCTTTCCAGAACGGGCACAGACACAGCCAAGGTGGTTACGACTGAAAACCTGCGCCCCGAAAGCACCGCCATGTGATAGGCAGCTTGGCCGATACCAATAACTGGACAAGCCGCGATATTGCGGGCGGCATTCAGCCCCGTATCGTCAAAACAACCGATAATAATTGCTTTTGCACCGGCGTTCGAGGCTTTGTGCACCAGCGACAACAAGGGCGGGATGCAGGCCGCGCCGTCCTCTGGTCCTTGGATGGCGGCAGGCCCGTCAAAGGAGGTCCAACCTTCTAACACCACGCCTGCTTTTGATGCCGTTTCGATCATAGCCTTCGTCATGGCGTCGGTGCTGTTGGGGTTGATTAGAACGATCATCAAACGGCCCTTCCTGCGTCACTGCCTGCGCGTGCTTTGCGCCGGTTACTCAGCAGTGCCAGGGTAAGAAACGCCCCGATGATCAGCAGAGAGAACAATGTCGTCAGCGTCCCGAGCGCATAAAGCACCGGCGAGGTCACATTGGTCGTCATCCCGTAGATTTCCAACGGAAGTGTATTGTAGCTGCCTGCTGTCAGCAGGGTGCGCGCGAATTCGTCATAACTAAGCGTGAAGCCGAACAAGGCCACGCCAATCAGCGAGGGCGCGATGATCGGCAGCACGACATAGCGGATGGTCTGCCAAGGGGATGCCCCAAGATCACGAGCGGCTTCCTCGTAGCTTTTGTCGAACCGGTTGAAGACGGCGAACATAATGAGCAGGCCGAATGGCAGCGTCCACGTCAGTTGCGCGCCAAAACCAGATGTGGACCAGTGTACGTTTAACCCACTTTGCGAGAACAACAGACCCACGCCCAGCGAAACCAGGATTGACGGGATCACCAGTGCCGTAATGATCAGGTAAAACAGGATGCCCGAGCCTAGGAACTTTTTGCGAAACGCGAGCCCCCCTGTGACCGACACGACCACCGTTGTGACCATCACCATCAGGCCCAATACGATGGAACGGCGAAAACTGCCCCAGATGTCGCCGACGGCCTGTTGTTCGAACAGATCGTAGAACCAATATAACGACACGCCGCGCATGGGGAATGTCAGGCCGCCGCCTTCTCCTTGGAACGACAAAATGCCGATGGTCAGGGTCGGGCCGTACAAAAACAGGACGAACAGCCCGAAAAAAGCGGACAGAATGTAGAATGAGCGAGAGCGGGGTTCCATTACAGTTCCTTCCGAATGTCGACAAAACGCAGCAGGATGCCAATTGTGATCAACACAGTTGCGAGCAACACAATCGCCGTGGCCGATGCGCTTGGATATTGGAGCAGCGCAATGTCGTTCGAAATCAGGCGGCCCACATTGGCCGATTGGCTACCGCTCATGAAGCGCACTGTGATAAAATCGCCCATCACCAGCGTGACAACAAAAATGGTGCCGATCATGATCCCCGGTTTCGTCAAGGGGATTACGACGTTCCACAGGATTTGCGCGCCGTTTGCGCCTGCGTCGCGTGCGGCCTCGATCAGGCTTTTGTCGATGCGCATCATCGTGTTGAAAATCGGGACGACCATGAACAGCGTGTAAAGGTGGACGAAGGCGAGGATGACAGAAAAGTCACTGAACAAGAGCCATTCGAGCGGTTCGTCGATAACGCCCCATGACATCAATGTTGAATTGGCAATCCCGTTGCGCCCGAGGAAAGGGATCCAAGAGATCATGCGGATGATGTTGGAGGTCAAGAACGGGATCGTACATACTAAAAACAGCGCCACCTGCCACGTCAGGCTGCGGATATGGAACGCTAGATAATAGGCAACCGTGAACCCGATCACCAATGTGCAGGCCCAAGTGATCAGCGCATATTTGAACGTATTGAAGAACACTTTGTAGGTCACGGATGACCCGAACAGAAATTCGTAGTTGTCGAATTCAAATGCGGGAATGATAGAAAATTCGGTGGCCCGCCAAAAACTCACGATAACAATCAAGATGATCGGCATCAGAAGAAAAACCAGTAGTACGATGGCAAGTGGCGAGACCATGAGCCAGCCGGACAGGTTGCGATTTTCGAGGAGCTTTTTCATTTTGGGAGGCTTTGTATTAAGGTATTGAATGCGGGTGCGCCTCTTATGAAGGCGCACCCATTCGTCAGCTTAAGCCGCGATAAATTCGTTCCATTTGCGAACCATGTATTGGTTTTCATCCATGACAGAGTTCCAGCACGCCACAGCGCCCATACGGTCATTGAACGAGCCGCCATCACGCACTTCTCCAGCGCCAGCCAGCTTGTCACCGAACGGCGATGCGATGTCGCCCGTGGCTTCTTTGCCCTCGAACCAGAAGCCCCATTCATTTTCTGACATAAAGGCCTTTGAGGTTTCCGGCACAGCAGAGTAATATCCCTGCCTCATCAAGAAGCCGCCAACCCAGCCGGAGAGGTACCAGTTGATATATTCATAGGCTGCATCAAGCTCGATACCGGACAACGCGGCCGAGATACCAAGGCCGCCGCCCCATGAGCGGTAGCCTTCTTCGAGCGGCTGGTAGACGCAAGGAATACCTTGGGATTTGACGGCTGTGATTGCCGGCGACCACATGGATTGTATCACAACTTCGCCGGAGGCCATCAAGTTCACGCTTTCATCGAACGACTTCCAGAAGGCGCGGAACTGACCGTTGTTTTTGGCTTCTGTGAAGATGCCGATGGTCATATCGATTTCTTCTTTGGTCATGTTGCCTTTGTCTGGGTAGGTGTATTCGCCCATGGATTCCACGACCATCGCCATGTCCATAATGCCGATGGAGGAGATGTCGAGGATTGACGCCTTGCCTTTGAATTCAGGGTTCAGTAGCTCGGACCAATTGTTGATCGGACGGCCGATCAGGTCGGGGCGAATACCCAGAGTGTCCGCGTTGTAGATTGTCGGGATCAGGGTCATCCATCCGGATTCTTCTTGCACAAAATCAGTACCATTCTGACCGGAAGTAAAACCGACGGTGTGCGGAGCTGTTCCTTGGGCGATTTTGCTTTCTGGTGTCAGCTTACCATCACGGAAGATACCGACGATCTTGTCGTAGTTGGCCAGCTTGGACGTGTCCATCGCCTGCAAATTACCTGCGGCCCAGACCTTTTTACAGATAAAGTATTCGATGTCGGCAATGTCAAAGCTGTTTGGCTGTGTCGCCGCGCGCTGTGTGACGCTGTCAGTGTCGAGCGCCGTCATTTCCAGCGTGAAGCCGAGGTCTTCTTTTACCTGTGTTGCCACTTCGTTAAGATTGGACACTCCCGTGCCGAACTGGCGGATGGTAATGTCTTTGATATTTTGCGCCCAAAGCATTGGCGCGCCAAGGGATGTCGCGCCAGCGGTGATTGCTGTAGATGCGGCACCCTTTAGCAATGTGCGGCGGCTCAGGCCAGCCCGGGAAGTAAATTTGGTCATTCGTCGTCTCCTTGTCGGTGGGAAAGTGCCGCGGTTTATGCGGTCAGTTGGTGAAGATTTTTGGCATCCCAATGCAGACCAATCTGGTCGCCGGGGTGATGCGGGTTCGTGAAGTATTCTGCTTCGGGCACCATGGCCGTCACCTCTTGGTCGCCTGAAATACGCGACAGCAACGAGACGTAAGTGCCTTGGTATTCAACGGCGGTCACCTGTGCGTCCAAAGTGCCTTGCTTTGGCGCTGTGACGGTGACAGCATCCGTGCGAATTGCGAAATGCCCATTGGGGAGCGCGATCACGTTATGCCCCCCCATGAACTGCGCCACAAAACGGGTTTGAGGGGCGTTGAATACGTCGCGCGCAGGGCCTGCCTGTTCGATCACAGCGTTATTCATCACGACGATTTCATCGGCCAGCGCCAGTGCTTCATCTTGCCCGTGGGTGACATGAATAAAGCTGATCCCCAGTTCTTTTTGTAGCTTTTTGAGTTCGGCGCGCATTCGGATGCGTAAAAACGGATCGAGCGCAGACAGCGGTTCATCCAACAACAGCACCTCAGGGCGCGTGATCAGCGCCCGGGCCAGCGCAACGCGTTGTTGCTGCCCGCCTGACAGTTGGCCAGGCAGGCGGTCGGCCAGTGTGGTCAGGTCTACCAATTCCAGCATCTCACCTGCTTTGGTGCTGCGTTCTTTGGGTTCCACCCCCTTCATTTTCAAACTAAAGGCAATGTTTTCGCGCACGCTAAGATGCGGAAACAAAGCATAATTCTGGAACATCATCGCAGTCCCGCGCTGGGCTGGCGGCAGATCGGAGATATCGCGCCCGGACAACAAAATCGAACCTTCGGTCACAGTTTCATGGCCCGCGATCATCCTCAGGGTTGAAGATTTTCCACAGCCCGAAGGACCAAGAAGGCAAGTGTAGGAGGACGGTTGGAACCGATGTTGTATCGCATCTACTGCCACGTTCGGGCCATAGCGTTTGGTGACGTCCACCAGTTCCAGATCGTGTTTTACAGTCATGTTCGCTCCTGTGCTGAAACAAGGTGGGCACTTTTGAGGACGTAAGTTCAAACAGTGCTTGCGGTTTCTGGGAAGAAGTCCGGCCGATGGCACAAAATTGAGCGGAGAAATTTCGTGATGCGCAATTATTGGACACAATATGAGTCATATATTGTATACAATTATAGCGCGCCTTGTTTACGTGGTATAGCTCTGGCATGAGTGATTCCGAAGGAAACACCTATGTCGGCTATGCCCATCTCCACGCCCAAACCACAAGATGCCACACAAAAGGTGGCTGATGCGCTGGCGCTGGCGATCCATGAACATCGTCTCGCGCCGGGTACAAAGTTGGGCGAGGACGAAATTGGAGAAATCTACAACGTGTCTCGCACTGTTGTACGCGCGGCACTCCAATCCCTTGCGCATGTTCAGCTTGTGGAAATTCAGCGTAACAAGGGTGCCTTCGTCGCAAGTCCGACCCCGCGAGAGGCACGCGAAGTGTTTGAAGCCCGCGCCTTACTGGAGCCGCGCACCGCCCGCTCCGCCGCAAGCCGTGCCACCCCAAACGACATTGAAATACTGAAAGATCACATCGCCCAAGAGCATGCAGCCATGGATGCTGGTGACAATGGTCGTGCGCTGAACCTGTCAGGGCGCTTCCATATTGAGCTTGCGCGGATCGCGGATCAGGACACGATCGGACGGTTTATCGAAACTTTGATCGCACGCTCTTCGCTGGTCATAGCACTTTATTGGCGGCGCGAGAGCGCGCTATGTGAAAGTCACGCCCATCACGCCCTGGTGCAATCAATAGCAGATGGGGATGAACAGAACGCCGAAGAGCTGATGCGCAGCCACCTTGTCGATCTGAACTCGGCCCTCGATTTACGTGATCGCCCGGTTCAGGCGCAAAATCTGCGGGAATTGCTGCAAACGACCGTTGAATAGTAAACCGGTCTGAACGATTTCTTCGAAGGGCTGCTTTTAAGAGGTTTGCTGACGTCGGTTGATCACTATTGTACGACCGCTTTTGGCCGAAATCGCTACTTTATATTGCGCGACAGATCCAGTTTGCGATGTTTTTATTGTATAAATTTCCGGCGCCTGTGCGGACACGGGGTTTTATGCGCAAATGGGCGGAGCGTGCTTTGGGTGTCTCACATACTGATAGTAGGGAGTGACCTTCTCCCCTTTGAGTCCGCTAATTTGGGTTAGCTCTGGTCAGGTTTTGGTCTTCCTTTGACCTGTTAGCATATTCTGCTGGCGTCAGGCCAGCGAGGCTTGTGTGCGGGCGGCGATTGTTGAAGTCGTTTCGCCACGCTGTGATCAGACTGTGTGCATGCCGTAGACTGTTGAAGATGTGTTCGTTCAAGCACTCATCCCGCATCCTGCCGTTGAAGCTTTCCACAAAACCGTTTTGCATGGTGACCTGCGCCCCAAAAACTCCTCCAAAATGGTGTAGAGTCCGCCCAACAAAAGGACGGACAAATGAAGGCACTATTTACGGACGAACAGATCATTGCGATGATCAAGGAACAGGAATCTGGCGAGAAGACTGCTGACGTATGCCGGCGGCATGCATTGCCCGGCAGGCGATTGCGAAGCAATCTGCCGAGAGGGGGATCAGTTCAGCGACTTTCTACAAATACAAATCAAAGTATGGTGGGATGGAGCCATCCGACGCGAAACGGTTGCGGGCGTTGGAAGATGAGAACGGCAAGCTGAAGAAGTTGCTGGCTGAGCAGATGCTCGACAATGCGATGCTGCGAGACATCAACTCAAAAAAATGGTGACGCCCGTTGGGAAGCGGAAAGCTGTGGTGCATTTGATGGACGTCCATCAGGTCAGCCAGCGACGGGCGTGCGATGTGCTGCAAGTGATCGGTCATCGGTGCGGTATCTGTCGCGTCGTGGTGATGATGCTGAGCTGCGTGATGCCATCAAGCGCGTTTCGAGAGAACGGCGACGATTTGGGTGCCGTCGTGTCCACGTGATGATCGCGCGAGAAGGTTTTGTGGTGAACCACGAGAAAGTCAGGCGCATCTATACCGAAGAGAAGCTGCAGGTGCGCCGCAAAGGCGGCAGAAAGCGTGCATTGGGCACGAGGAAGCCAATGGTGCTGCCGGATGGTCCGAACCAACGCTGGAGCTTGGACTTCGTGTCAGACGCGCTGACAGACGGGCGCAGGTTTCGCATCTTGGCGGTTGTTGACGACTTCAGCCGCGAGAACTTGGTGCTGGTGGCCGACACGTCACTATCTGGTCAACGGATCGCGCGTGAGTTGGATCGCGTAATTGCTGAACGGGGCATGCCGACGACAATCGTTTCTGACAACGGCACTGAGTTCACAAGCATGGCGATACTCCAATGGGTGCAGAAAACTGCCATCGATTGGCACTATATCGCACCTGGAAAACCCCAGCAGAATGGCGTTATCGAAAGCTTCAACGGCAAGTTGCGAGATGAATGCCTTAACGAAACGCTGTTCGGCACGTTAGGCGATGCACGGGAAGAATGGCAAGAGGATTACAATTGCTGCAGACCACATTCAGCCTTGGGCAACCTGACGACCGTGGAATTTTTGCAAAGAAAGGCGATAGACAAGATGGCGGCCTAACGCCAAAGATTTAACCCAAGGACTCCGCGCAAAGCTGGAGGGAATTTGAGGCACAGGTCACCCCGCTCTGCCCACCATTATCAAACCATCTGATGGGCGCGGCGTTATCATCGTCGAGATAGGCATCGTCGTTGGGTTCAAACAGGTATAGCGTGTTGCCTACGTCCAACGGCGTAGCGGCATCGTAGGTGATCCTGACCGTCGTGATACCCTGCCCTGCGGCAGTGTCGAGCGTGTAATTTGGAAGAGGAAGGGGGGCGCTAGACTCAACTTTGAGGGTGGAACCGGCAGTCGTCCCGGTGTAGTTGAGGGTGACACCAGATTGGCTTTCTCCGACTATTTCAAGGTTGTCGCGAGAAATGATCAGAGGTTGGCTAATTGAATAGCTGCCGTCAAAAAATCTGATCATTGTAATGCTTGTGTCGTTGATATATCCTTGAAGTTCAGAGACATTGAAGGCATTATCTGCGGTAACTTCAAGAGTATTTACACCTACTACTTCAAAACCCATTGTATTAAATCCATAACTTCTATCAAATTCAGTTTAGTATACCATTCGAACTAGAGTTACCTACAAGTGTCAAGCGGCGTAACCATAACAACGAGGGTGGAATTCGGCGAGCTGACCTACATTTTTCAGGGTACGCCGGGTAGCGACGAAATCAAAGGCTTCAATGGGCAGCGCAATCGGTTGTTTGGAGACGATGGGGACGATGTTCTAAGAATTGGCAAAAACGCAATGCTCTCATCACTGCGAGGCGAAGCGGGAAATGATACGCTGTACGGAGGTTTGAGTAGCGACAATCTCGTTGGGGGCACCGGAGCTGATTTAATGATGGGTGGGCCAGGGGATGACCTATATTACGTAGATAATCCTGGTGACGTGGTTGTTGAGCGCGAGCGATGGGAACCAATTGCGCTTGGAGATCGTGTATCGTCGACAATCGACTATTCGCTGGTGGGTATCGCCGTTGAAGGCTTATTCTTGAACGGCGACGCTAGGATCGGAACCGGAAACCATCTGGATAACAGTATCGCTGGCGGGGATGGAGATCACACGCTCGACGGCGGTCGCGGGGTCGACACGCTCACCGGTGGTCATGGGGACGACACGTATATCCTGCGGCATCGGGAGGATGTGGCGGTTGAGGGCGGCTCGAATGCGCGTCAGAAGACACTCAAAGCGGCTGACTACGGCCATGACACGGTGCTGGCCCATAACAGCTATAAGCTGATGCTGGGGATTGAAGACATTATTCTTCAGGACGTAATCGGCAAATCCGGTGAAGCGGTCAACGGGCTGACGGCCATCGGCAATAATCTCGACAATCTGGTGGTGGGCAACGGAACCGACAATAGTCTGAATGGGCGCACGGGCAATGATACACTCACCGGTGGCGGCGGGGCGGACAGTTTTATCTTCTCCGACACGCTTGGGACGCAACACGCTGACACGATCACCGATTTCACCTCGGGCGAAGACCGCATTGTGATCAAGGGCGGTCTGGTAAACCTTGGTCCCGGTGTGGTCTCTGCCGAGGCTTTCCACCTTGGCGCGGATGCCTCCACCGCCGATCACCGGTTCCTCTATGATGGTGAGACCCTACGCTATGATGCAGATGGGTCTGGCGCAGGGAATGCGGTGGATGTGGCTTATTTCAACGCTGCCGCGCTCATTCTTTCAGACGATCTTTTGATCTCCTAGCGCGTTTTGCAAAAATCCAGCATCACGAGCACCTGCCTAGAATAAAGGGCGCATCTGGTTAAGTGATGCGCAACGTTCTAAGTATTTCGCCCAATGCGATAAAACAGTGTAGGACTATTTTTGCCACTTAAAGTGTTTTAGAATTCATGTAAGGCGCGAGCATCGCTTTTCGCGTGCGAGCCAAGGCAGAGACCGCGAATAATCAATTTAGGCCAACTGCAAAACTCTATAGCTAAGAATGCCCGTTGCTGCGTACATGCCACGGAGTGTTTTCGCGCGATATGCTTCCACTGAGCTTCCAGTTGGAATTAGGAAGCGGTGGCTAGCCTGTGCACATAGCATATAAGCCACTGATATGTATCGATAAATATTGGTTGCGGGAGTAGGATTTGAACCTACGACCTTCAGGTTATGAGCCTGACGAGCTACCGAGCTGCTCCATCCCG
>CANMJD010000007.1 GCA_947498155.1 uncultured Pseudoruegeria sp. | reverse complement strand
CTGTGAATGAACTGCAGCGCTTGGACAAAGCCGTTCAGGACAATGATCAGGTCGAAATCCGCTTTCGGACCAAATAAACAACCTTGATTGAGTAACACAAGAACGCGGGCATCCCTTGGGGTGCCTGCCGGTCGCGCGCGACCGATACCGGCGGCAGGCACTTGGGGTCCTGCCGCCTTTTTTATTTGGGCGACCCTTGCACCGCGCCGCTGCTTGCGCCATCTAGTCTGACAACAGCCCCTGACCCTTAGGAGAGCCCCATGTTGGAATTCGGAAACGCATCCCCCGCCCCTGCCGCCGATTTGATCAAAGACACCACCGAAGCCACTTTTATGGCCGATGTGATCGAAGAAAGCCAAAACACCCCTGTCATTGTCGATTTCTGGGCCCCTTGGTGTGGCCCGTGCAAAACGCTCGGCCCCGCGTTGGAAGCCGCTGTCACCGCTGCCGGTGGCAAGGTGAAAATGGTCAAGGTCGATGTGGATCAAAATCAGGGCATTGCCGGTCAGCTGCGGGTGCAGAGCATTCCGACGGTCTATGCCTTTTATCAGGGCCAGCCGGTTGACGGGTTTCAGGGCGCGGTGCCTCCGTCCGAGATTGAAGAATTCGTCAAGCGGGTTGCTGCCCTGAATACCGAAGACGGCGGGCTTGAAGAAGCCATTGCCGCTGCCGATGAAATGCTGGAAGCGGGCGAAGCTGCTGACGCGGCGCAGATTTTCGCCGCCATTCTGGAAGAAGACCCCACAAGTGGTCCTGCCTTTGGCGGCCTGCTGCGCGCGCATATGGCGCTGGATGAGCTGGACGTGGTTGAATCGCTGCTGGCCAATGTACGGCCTGAATTGGCCAATTCCGCCGAGGCCGAAGCCGCCCGTGCGCAAATCGCCCTACACAAACAAGCCGCAGATGCCGGTCCTGTCGCCGAGTTGCGCGCCGTGGTTGAAGCCGAGCCTGACAATCACCAAGCCCGCTTTGATCTGGCAACCGCCCTGCATGCAGCGGGCGAGGTCGAGGAAGCCGTGAACGTACTTCTGGAGTTGTTCCGGCGGGATCGGGAATGGGATAACGGCGCGGCCAAAGCCCAATTGTTTACGATTTTCGACGCGCTTCAGGCCAAAGATCCGATTGTTTTGAACGGGCGGCGCAAACTGTCGTCAATGATCTTTGCCTAAATTGGTTTTCGGTCTATCCTTGTGACTATGTTTCCAGCCACAGACCTACCGGACACTTTGCCGATCTTTCCGCTGCCCGGGGCGCTTTTGCTGCCCCGCGCGCGGCTGCCGTTGCATATCTTTGAGCCGCGCTACCTTGCGATGCTGGATGATACGTTGAAAACGTCGCATCGTTTGATCGGCATGGTGCAGCCCATGTCCACCCCTGAAGGCAGTGAAAAACGCCTGCACCATATTGGCTGCGCGGGGCGGGTATCGGCGTTTTCGGAAACCGAGGACGGACGGTATATGATCACGCTGGCCGGTATTTCGCGCTTTCGCATCACGCGGGAGGTGGCGGGATTTAGCCCCTATGTCAAAGCCGATGTCGCATGGGGCGGATTTGAACGAGACCTCGGACCGACAGAACAGGATACCGGATTTGACCGGGCAGGTTTTCTGCAGCTGTTGGAACGCTATTTCACCGCGCAGGACCTAAGCACGGATTGGGACGCGATGAAGGATGCCGAAGAGGAACTTCTGGTCAATTCGCTGTCGATGCTTTGTCCGTTTGAACTTGAGGATAAACAAGCACTGCTGGAGGCGCCATCGCTGCAAACGCGGCGTGAAACCCTTGTAACTTTGATAGAATTTGCCCTGCGGGGCGGTGCGGATGAGGAAGTAATGCAATGAAAGAAGACGGCAAGTTTGACCCCCGCATGCTAGAGGCTTTGGTTTGTCCTGTGACCCAGACCCCCTTGGCATGGGATGCGGAGTCACAGGAATTGATTTCAAAAGCCGCACAACTGGCGTTTCCGGTGCGCGGGGCGATACCGGTGATGCTGGTCAGCGAAGCCCGCGAACTTAATTAGGACCGCGTGCGTTTGGGAAAGCGGATACCCGGCTTTCTGACGTGATCCACAACTGTCATATATTGCGCCTGCTCGCCGATGGCCTCTAGCCAGCTGTCCAGCATCGGTTGCTGCGCAGGGGCGGCCGAGACACCCGTGCCCAACCTGCCTTCCGCGACGGCCTCAATGGCAAGCGACACAGGGATGGACACGAGACGCGCCATCGCATTGCCACGGGCATCGCCAAAAGCGTCCAGAACATAGGTTTTGTGATAGACAGCCGCACCGTCCTTGCTGGCTTTCAGGCTCACGCAAAGCACAACCCGATCCGCTTCGCCTTCGTCATAGGCGTTTTCGGCCCAGAACTGGTCTGACATTTCTTTCAAACGCGTTTCGCCGGTGTCGCCAGAAAGGGTTTCGATCTCAGCAAAGACATCCTTCCACGCCTCGGACCAGCCGTTCAAACGTAGGGTGCCGCGCACGAATTCCTGCACGTTCCACGCCGGATCAAAGCCGTATTCCGCCACAAACGGCACGGAATCGCGGTTCGGATAAACCTCAAAGTCTTCTTCGGTTTCAAGCGGGGCGGCGTAGCTGCTGATTGCATCCCACGGGCGGTTCACATTCAACTCTGCTCCGTTTTTGATGGATTTAGACGGTGAACGAAGCGCCTTGAGAACCCCCAAGGGCGACCAACTGAATTTGTATTTGAACGGGTTCGGAGTTTGAGGAATGCCGCCACAATAGGAAATGAACGAGAGTTCATTTTCCGGATCAAACGCCTTGGCGGATTTGTAATTCGCCACCAGCCAATGGGCCATCAGGTGATCAATGCCCGGATCAAGCCCGACTTCGTTGACAAAGCACAGACCGGCCTCTTTGGCCTGCGCGTCCAGGGCCTTCATTTCTGGTGAGATGTAGGAGGAGGACACAAAATGCGCGCCCTTGGATAGGCAAATCCCGGCCAGCGGCACATGCAGATCACCCGGCAGCATCGACACCAGAATGTCATCCGGTTGCAGTGCATCTGTTACCGCATCAATCGAAAAGGCGCGGATGTCCTTGGCGCTATCACCTAAGGCCTCTTTGGCCTTTGACACGGTTCGGTTCCAGACCACCACGTCGTGATCCAGTGCAAGAAGCCGCCGTAAGCCGGGAACAGAAGAAAGCCCTGTGCCGCACCAATGGATTGTCATGCGATGTCTCCGTTATTCAGATTTTCTGTATGTGTGTCGAATTCGGCCTTTGCCCGCGCCCAGACGCCTGTTTGCAGATTGTCCAGTGTCGCGAGCGTTGGCAAGAGCTGTGTGGCATAATCCACTGAGGATTCCGCTGGAAGCAGCGAGGGCAGATTATCAATCGCCATCACATCCAGCGGTGGTACATCCTGCACGCGCAGCGCCGGTGCGCCCCATGTGGTAGCGCGGTCATAGACCGGGATGGGATTGTAGTCGCTGTCCGGGTCGCAGGCGACATCGCCAATGGCGGTCAATTTGCGAGGTGAGATTTTGGCCAATTCCGGCACAAACACCGGGGTGCCGGGCAGGGCGAGAATGCAGTTGATAAAAAGATCATGCTGCAGAATTTCGGGAAACGGCCCGCCCGAGGCGGTTTCGGCCATATCCCATTTGGTGACCGCGATACCCATCGCCGTGAGCAGATCGCTCGCGCCGCTGCCAACACGCCCTAATGCACCGATGACAATGGCTGTTGGTGTTTCGCTCGCCACTGATCCAAGCTCGGCAGCCAAATCCGCCTGCAGCGCATCTTTGTCTTTGTATACGCCAACAGGGCCACAAATGCTGCCCCGTTGCTGTGCGGCCCAGCATTTCAGCGTGATTGCCGCCCCCGCATAGCCCGCCCAATACCCAAAGGCAGCCACACGGCGACCGGTTTCATCCACCAGATATTCCAGATCATAGAGCGTACCGCCCCCGGCCTTGAACCGCTTGAGCAGCGCAACGCCAGAATGCTGGCCCTTATAGGCATGGCCAAACATGATATGGCGGTGACGTAGCGGGCTACCATCCTCGGGAAGCTCCTTCAGGCCAAAGATGATGGCGTCCTGCGGGGCATCGGGCCAGCTGTTTTCAGGGGCGATCTCGCAACCTGCGTCGATATAGGGCTGCAGCGGCAGGGCGCGCACAGAGCTTTCCTCGATGGTGACCCGAAAACCCTTGTCCAAGAGTTGCTTTGCACCTTCAGCGGTAATGCCCACGCGGTCCTCGTTTTCGCGCTGTTCGGCGCGGATCCACAGATGGGTCATTTGATCACTCCTTTTTTGCGCAACACCCGGACCGAGTCCCGCTGTGCCATTGTTTCTGTAAATCGGGTCAGTTTGGGGAAGTCCGCCAGTATGACCCCGTCGCCCTTTAGCCACAGGCTAATCGCATAGAGCCACGGGTCCGCCAGTGTCATCGACGCGCCCATCACATAGGGGCCGTCGCCAAAGGCATTTTCCTCCAGATAGGTGCAGCAGGCGGTCATCGTCTGGGGCACCATAGCACGCATATCTTCCAAAGCGCTTTGCTCTGTTGCCCAACGCGCACCTCGCGCGCCATGGGCATGGGCAACATGCATGGTGCTGCCCAGATAACCCATAATCGCCCGGGTTTGCGCAGCCGCCCAGGGCTCTGTTGGCATTAATCCGGCCTTAGGGGTCAGGGCTGCGATATATTCCAAAATGGCGCCGGTTTCGGTGAGGATGCCCTGATCCGTCGCCAAAGCCGGCACGCGGGCCTTGGGGTTGATGCTGAGGTATTCGGGAGTCGTCTGCGCTGCTTTGGCGAAATCAACGCGCGCCAGTTCATAGGGCAGCCCTGCTTCTTGCAGGGTAATGGCCGAAGCCACAGCGACTGAATTGGGCGAATAGAACAGTTTCATCGTTGGTCCCCTCAGACAAAGGTGCGGGCGTGGGCACGGTCGGGCTGGTCCAGATGCGGCGTAGCGTTGAATTGTGACAAGAGCAGCTGACCGTGAATTTTCTCAATTTGGTGAAATGAGCTATTCATTGTTTGCAGCATGATTTTGGCTGTACCGGCAAGGTTTAGCCCAAGAATATGACGCAATGCCATGGAAATCACTCCGCCCGAGGTGACCAGCATCACCCGCCCGCCAGAGGCGGTTGCATCCATCAGCGCTGCGACCACGCGGCTTTCGAAAGCGTCAAAGGGCTCGCTTGCATGATCAATGGTGCCATCCTGCCAATGCTGTAATAAAACCGGCACATGGGCGGCAAAACCCGCGCCATCTTTGGGCATGGCTAAGCCGTGCTGTTCTTGCAAGCGCTGAGCCAGTCCAAAATAGTCGAATTCATTCAGACGATCGTCCAGAATCGGGGCCTGATGCCCAATGGCCGCGGCGGTCTGTTGCTGACGGCGCAAGCTTCCGCTGTAGACTCGGTCAAAATGCGGGTTGGTGTTCTGCAAATGGGTGCCAAGCCAGCCCGCCTGTTCGTGGCCCAGATCCGACAGGTTGTCATAGCTCTCTGCATCCTGCGCGGTGCTGTTGGCTTGTCCGTGGCGGACCAGAATCAATTCGGCCATGAAATAACCTCCTGTTTGCGTCACCGCAGTGTTATCGGTCCGTGCAGCGCGGGGAAAGCAGCATTTCGGGGGCGCATCGGGAACGACAATCCCGCATCGGAAACCGGATTGGCGTAATTGTCTATCTGTGGGTCGCAGTTGGGCGTCGGTCCTGTGCGGAAAATGCTCTAGTCTGGGTAGGAATTAGGGAGAAAATTCATGTCCGATACGATCCGCTTTACGCTTGATGGCAAATCCGTTGAGGCCAGCGCAGATGAAACCATCTGGGAAATTGCCAAGCGTGAGGGCACCACAATCCCGCATCTGTGCCACAAGGATGCGCCGGGATATCGTTCGGACGGGAATTGCCGCGCCTGTATGGTGGAAATCGACGGAGAGCGGACTTTGGCGGCGTCCTGTATTCGCACACCGAGCGACGGGATGGTGGTGACAACGGATTCCAACCGCGCGGACACCGCCCGCAAGATGGTTATGGAAATGCTATTGGCCGATCAGCCGGAACAAGCGGTCGCCCATGATAAATCCTCGCACCTGTGGGATATGGCCGCCGCTCAGGGGGTGGGTGAAAGCCGCCTGCCAACCCTAGAGGCCGAGCGGATTCCGTTGCTGGATGATTCCCATGTCGCGATGAGCGTCAATCTGGATGCCTGCATTCAGTGCGGGCTCTGTGTACGGGCTTGCCGCGAGGTGCAGGTCAATGACGTGATCGGCATGGCAGGGCGGGGTCATGATGCCTATCCGGTGTTTGATATGGAGGACCCAATGGGCGCCTCTTCCTGTGTGGCCTGCGGGGAATGTGTGCAGGCCTGCCCCACCGGTGCGCTGATGCCTAAAGCGGTTGTTGATGAAAACCAAATCGGCGATTCTGCGGATTTCGACACAGAGGTCGAAAGCGTTTGCCCCTTTTGCGGGGTGGGCTGTCAGGTTTCGCTGAAGGTGAAGGACAATAAGGTCAAATTTGTTGAGGGCATCAACGGCCCCGCCAATGAAGGGCGGCTTTGTGTTAAGGGGCGTTTTGGATTTGACTATATCCACCACACCCACCGTCTAACCAAACCGCTGATCCGGCGTGACGATGCGCCGGCCAAAGGGTTGAACGTTGATCCGGCAAACCCGCTGACCCATTTCCGCGAAACAAGCTGGGAAGAAGCGCTGGATGTTGCCGCTGGCGGTCTGGCCAAACTGCGGCAGGGGCATGGCGGCAAATCCGTGGCCGGGTTCGGATCGGCCAAATGCACCAACGAAGAGGCCTATCTGTTTCAGAAACTGATCCGTCAGGGGTTCGGCCATAACAACGTCGATCACTGCACGCGGCTGTGTCATGCGTCTTCGGTGGCGGCTTTGTTGGAAAACGTCGGCTCAGGCGCGGTGACGGCCACCTTTAACGAGATTGAAAACGCCGATGTGGCGATTGTCATTGGCTGTAATCCAGTTGAAAACCACCCTGTTGCGGCGACCTATTTTAAACAGTTCACCAAACGCGGTGGCAAGCTGATCGTCATGGACCCGCGCGGTGTCGGCCTGCGCCGCTTTGCCACTCATATGCTGCAATTCCGCCCCGGTGCCGATGTCAGCATGCTGAATGCGATCATGCATGTGATCGTCGAAGAAAAGCTCTACGACCAACAATATATCGAGGCCTACACCGAAAACTGGGAAGCCGAGAAAGCGCATCTGAAAGATTTTTCGCCCGAGAAGATGCAGGATATCTGCGGCATTCCGGCAAAGGAACTGCGCGCTGTGGCCCGCACCTTTGCCACCGCCAAAGCGGGTATGATCTTTTGGGGCATGGGGGTGAGCCAGCATATTCACGGCACGGATAATTCGCGCTGCCTGATTTCACTGGCGTTAATGACCGGACAGGTCGGTCGCCCCGGTGCGGGGCTGCATCCCTTGCGGGGACAGAACAACGTGCAGGGCGCATCTGATGCCGGTTTGATCCCGATGTTTTTGCCGGACTATCAATCCGTGACAGAGGATGGCGTGCGGTCGGCCTTTACGGATGTTTGGAAATCCGGAGATTTCAGCAATGAAAAGGGGCTGACCGTCACCGAGATCATGGATGATGTGCATGCGGGCAATACCCGCGGCATGTATATTCTGGGCGAAAATCCGGCGATGTCCGATCCCGATGTGGCACATGCGCGCGACGCTTTGGCCAAACTCGAACATCTTGTGGTTCAGGATATTTTCATCACCGAAACCGCCAACTACGCCGATGTGATCCTGCCCGCCAGCGCCTTTGCCGAGAAAACCGGCACGGTGACCAATACCAACCGTCAGGTCCAGATGGGCCGCCCCGCCGTGACCCCACCGGGCGAAGCGAAAGAAGACTGGTGGATCGAGGTTGAACTGGCAAAACGATTGGGGCTGGCGTGGACCTACACCCATCCGTCACAGATTTTTGCCGAGATGAAGCTGAATATGAACTCTCTGGCCAATATCACTTGGGAGCGGTTAGAGGATGAGAACGCCGTCACCTATCCGTCTTTGTCTGCAACTGATCCGGGGCAGGCGATTGTCTTTGGGGATGGTTTTCCCCGCGTTGACGGGCGCGCGAAGTTTACGCCGGCAAGTGTGATCGCACCGGACGAAGCACCGGATGCCGATTATCCCATGATCCTGACCACGGGACGGCAGCTTGAGCATTGGCACACCGGCTCTATGACCCGTCGCTCTGCGGTGCTGGACGCGGTAGAACCAGAGGCGAATTGCTCGCTGCATCCCAAAACACTACGCAAAATGGGGCTTGAGGCGGGGGATATGGTCCGTTTGTCGACGCGACGGGGTAGTATCGAGATCATGGCGCGGGCAGATCGGGCCATTGCCGAAGATATGGTGTTCCTACCCTTTGCTTTTGTCGAGGCGGCGGCGAATATCCTGACCAATCCAGCGCTGGACCCCTACGGTAAAATTCCTGAGTTCAAGTTTTCTGCCGTCAAGGTGGAGCCGGTCGGAGACGCGGTCGTCGCAGCGGAATAAAGGTTCGCAGTTTCGGGGCGCTGCCCCGAACCCCGGGATATTTTAGGAACAAAGTTGGGGGTTAGCCTGTAGGCTCACCCAGCAGGCGACCGTGCTCAGAGGTTTTGCGTTTGGCGTTGGCAAAGGTTTTGACGCCTTGGGCCTCTAGCATGGCGAGGAGCTTTAGGAAAACTTCGGCGGTAGCGAGTGCATCCCCATGGGCGGTATGGCGCAGTTCTGGTGGGATGGTGACACCAAGGCGCGCAGCAATTGCGTCCAGCGTATGTTCTGCCGATTGGCCAAAAACAACGGCAGAGAGCAGCACCGTATCCAGTACAGGATGATCGAAATAGGCACCGATTTCATCGCGGTCGCGGCGCAGCATGCCGATGTCAAAGGGCGCGTTATGGGCCACCAGAACCGCGCCTTCACAGAAATCATAGAAGCGTTTTCCGGCCTCTGAAATCAGGGGCGCGTCTTTGACCTCCGCATCAGTGATGTGATGGATGCGGGTCGATTCTGCCGGAATCGGGCGTTCCGGGTTAACCAACGTATTAAAGACTTCGCTGGCGACGATCTTGCCGTTGATCACACGCACGGCGGCGATTTGCACGATCCGGTCGCCCTTAATCACCGACAGCCCTGTGGTTTCGGTATCAAAAACCACATAGGGCAGATCGCGCAGCGGGCTTTGCGCAATGTCAGGCGGGGCGGGGCGGTCCAGCACGTCAAAATCATAGGTCGAATGCGGACGCTCGGGGATTTGGGAGGCGTTTTCAGGATCTTGCAGTGTCAGCATGTAGCCCGAAGCGATATCTACCTGATAAGGGCGCATACGGGCGTTCAGGCTTTGGCCATTGGCCGTCGTGCAGACGCAATGCAGATCACCTGCGCCGGTTTTGGCAAGGGTTTCGTGGGTCTTATGCAGGGGGGCGGCATCAATAGCGCCCATCAAGGGCCGGTTTAACCCAAGCTTTTCAGGCCCCAGCAGGACCGCTGCCTGCGCATTGTAAAAGGCCACGTGGTGGTTGTGGTTACACAGCACAACCGCTGTATCCAGCGTGCTGAGGATGGCCTCGAGCCGTTGTCTGGTCTGGGCGAGTTTTTCGGTTTGCAGCGCGACCTCGGCCTGTAGGGCGGTTTTTTGTTCTGTCAGCCCTTGGGTTACGGCGGTGGCAGCGGGGGCCAGATCCCCCAGATACCGTGCGGCAGAGCCATCCATCGCCAGATCGACTCCGGCATGGGCACGGCTGCGCATATCCCCCGCCAACCGCTCCACGGCCTTGGCAACATGTTCATCAAACAACAGCCATATGGTGGCGCTGATGCCCAGAATGATAAAGCAGGCGATCAGCCCCGTGGTCAGAAAGGCCGAAGCCGCCGCCGGATCATTCAGGCGGCTATACCCGACCCAGCTTGCACCGATGACAGCCGCACATCCGCCTAATCCGAGCAGGGCGAAGAATAAAAAGACTCGCAAGCGCAGGGAGAGGCGTTCAAACATGGCGGGCTCCGGATGGGGTCAGGTGTTACAGCTCAGGCTCAGGATCGGGTCATCTGTCGGCAGGGATTGCCAATTGGCATTCAGAATTGCGCCAGAGTCGTCAAACTCTGCCCCGGCGACCAGTTCGGCCATACGCTGGCCTTCGCAATCCAGCAACACCGGAATGCGCGAGAGCTGTTGCCAACGGGTGTAGAGATAGAGATCGGCCATGACCTGATGTTCAATCTCGTCATTGCGACGCAGGTTGGCCACGTCCACAGCAGAAAAACGGTTCACAAAGGGGCGCGCATAGGTCCAGGGGCGGTAGAAGGCTTGGGATTCATAGGTTTGTGCCAGCTCGATGCCTGGGGGTAAAACCGCTTTGGTGCGGTCAAACCAGCTGTATTCGCTCCAGATCACAAAGCCGATCATCATTGCACCGGCGACAACCGGCATTAGCCATTTGGGCAAGCGCCCGCGCAACATATGGTTCAGTAGCAGAACAACGCCAGCCCCACAAAACCCGAAAGCGATGGTCGAGATGAGATCAAAGATCATCGTATATTATCCTAACATGGCACGGCCGTGGCCGATGGCGGATTGCATGGTGCGAACCACCACAAAGGCATCCCGCAGGTGAGAGCGCTCAAAGTCCGACAGCCGCGCAGGGGGCAGAAAATTATCCGGCGCTTCTCCGGCCTTGATCTGCGCCGCCTGATGTTCCAGTCGGGTTTGGGCGATCAGGTCATAGGCGTCCAGAAGATCGCGGGAACCGGACGGTGACAGAATGCCAGCCGCCGCAGCGGCCTGCAAGCGGGCGCGGGTGTTCGGCGTGGTTAGTTTACCCTGCAGCGCATACAGACGCCCAAGGTCGACCACCGGGACGACGCCGTTATGTTTCAGATCAAGAGTGTTTTTATGCTCGCCGGAGCGGATGGTGGCAAAGCCGCGCAAAAGCCCAAGGGGCGGCGTGTGTTTTAGTGAATTTGACGCCATATGGGCAACAAAAATAGAGTTTTTTGCCGCCATGCGCAGGGTCTCTTCCTGCAGGTTGTCAAACAATGCCAACGTGCCGCCAATCGGGCGCAGATCGAACATGACAGAGGCCAGCATCTGCGCTTTTGGGTCGGGTTTTTCGATCCAGCCGGTGAAATATTGCTTCCAGACTGCCAGAGGTTGGCACCACTGCGGATTGGTCGCCATCATATCACCGGGGCAATAAACATAGCCGCAAGTGTCCAGCCCGTCGCTGACGAAACCGGCCAGTTTTTCAAAGTAACCCATATCGGCGGCAGTGATGCGATCATCCAGAATAAGGCAATTATCCTGATCTGATACACCGGTTTGCTCGCGCCGCCCCTGAGAGCCACAGGCAAGCCAGAGGTAGGGCACCGGCGCGGGGCCGAGCTTGGCTTCGGCCAGCTGCAACAGGCGGCGGGTCACCGCATCCCCGACATCGGTGATTAGACGGGTTACGACCTGATGGGCGTTGCCTGCCCCCACCAGTTGAACCAGCATCTGCGGAATGCGGGCGGTGATTTTTGCCAGTTCTTCCGCATCAAGCGCATCGCTGACATCGGCGACCAGATGGGCAGAGCTGAGCGCTTGATAGCGTGTTAAATCGGTCTGGGTGACCATGCCGACAATCGAATCCCCTCGGGTGACGGGCAGATGGCCGATATGGCGTTCCAGCATGGTGGCGAGCACATCGCTGCCAAGGGCTGTTTCCGGCAGGCTTACGGGATCGGCGCGCATGATATCGGCAACCGGTGTATCGGCGGGCAGACCTTCGGCCAGCGCTTTATAGGTCAGGTCGCGCAGGGTAACGATACCAACCAGAATTTCGCCCTGAATAACGGCAAGGCTGGAAATCCGGTGTTCGCGCATTTTTAGGGCTGCCTGTGAAATCGGCGTGTCCGGCGTGCAGCTCTTGGGGTTTGCAGCCATCAGATCAGCGACGCTTGTTGTGCTGAGATCGCTGATTTCGGGTGCCGTGCCACGGCTGCGATCAAAAAACCGCGCAAAACCCGGATCGGTGTGCAATAGCTCTGTGAACAGATCAGCAGGGAGCTGTATCAACCGGCAGTCGCTGGCGGCTTGGGCGGTGGTGACCGCCAGCCCGTCCCGCAGCAGGCCGCGCTCACCAAAGCTGTTGCGGCTGCCAAGATGCGATAGCTGCACGCCGTTTGCATCCTCGACGTTCACGTCGCCGGATAGAATGACATAAAGCCCCGCAAGGGGGGTGCCACATGTGTAAATCGGATCACCCGCAGCAAAGCGCTGAACCGTGCAGCGTTGTGACAAGGCGGTCAGGGCGTTCGGGGTGAAACTGTCATAGGGATGTATGCCCGACAGGAAGGTCGCAATCTCATTGTTGGAATGGGGCATTGGGACCTCGAATTCTTAGGTGAAAAAGTGGCACGCCCTTATCGCGGGAAGGGATGGGCGTGCCACAGGTAGGACCGGCATATATCAGGGGAACACGCCGGTCACTAAGTTGGGCGCAGGATTAGTGATCCTGTGCCGCAGCTGCGCCGCGTGGAACACGAACACTGGCAACCAGGTCCTTGATCTCTTGCGGAGTGTCTTCTGTCGCGTTGGACACCAGATAGGCTGTCGCAAAGTTCAACATGGCACCGACGGCCCCGAAGGAAGTCGATTTGATGGTGAACAGCAGCGGATCAGCATCCGTGAAGCTGTTGGTACCAGCTACAAAGAACCAACCCTTGTGCAGGAAGATGTAGATCAGCGTCACGGTCAGACCAACCAGCATACCGGCAACGGCACCCTTGTTGTTAATGCGCTGACTAAAGATACCCATCATCAGTGCCGGGAAGATCGATGCCGCTGCCAGACCGAAGGCCAAAGCCACGGTTTGCGCTGCAAAGCCCGGAGGGTTAAGGCCAAGATAGGTCGCAACAGCAATGGCAACAGCCATGGCGATACGCGCACTAAGCAATTCACCTTTTTCCGAGATGTTCGGGTTCAGCTGACCCTTGATCAAGTCATGGGACACCGCAGAGGAAATCGCCAGCAGCAGACCCGCCGCCGTTGACAGCGCCGCTGCCAGACCGCCCGCAGCGACCAGACCGATAACCCAAGAGGGCAGGTTGGCAATTTCAGGGTTCGCCAGCACAAGGATGTCACGGTTGAACTTGGTCAACTCGTTGCCTTCCCAACCATTCGCAGCGGCGCGTTCGGCCAATGCGTCGGACTTGTCGTTATAGTACTGGATTTTGCCGTCGCCGTTTTTGTCTTCCCAATCCAGCAGACCGGTTTTCTGCCAGGTTGCCATCCATGCATAACGCTCATCGGTGTTGATTTCCTCAACCGAAACAGCTTCTGCACTTGTGCCATTGGGCCACATCATGTCGGAAATGTTCAGACGCGCCATCGCCCCCACAGCCGGAGCCGTCAGGTAAAGCAGCGCAATGAACACCAGCGCCCAGCCAGCGGACCAACGTGCGTCAGACACTTTGGGCACGGTGAAGAAGCGCATGATGACGTGGGGCAGACCCGCTGTACCGATCATCAGGGACAAGGTGAACAGAACCATGTTCAACGTGTCGGCGTGATGCTCTGTATAGCTGGCAAAGCCCAGTTCGGTCACGATCTGATCGAGCTTGTGCAGCAGTGGCTCACCGGAGGCAACGTGATCGCCAAACAGACCCAAAGCCGGGATCGGATTGCCGGTCAGCTGCAAAGAGATGAACACAGCCGGAATGGTGTAGGCCATGATCAGCACACAATATTGGGCAACCTGCGTATAGGTTACGCCTTTCATGCCGCCAAACACCGCATAAGCAAACACAACACAGGCACCGATCAGCAGACCGGTCGTATTGGAGACCTCAAGGAAGCGCCCGAAAGCCACACCTACACCGGTCATCTGACCGATCACATAGGTGGTGGAGGCAACAATCAGACAGACCACCGCAACCAGACGTGCGGTTGGGCTGTAAAAGCGATCCCCGATAAATTCAGAGACGGTGAACTTGCCAAATTTCCGCAGGTAGGGGGCCAGCAGCAACGCCAGAAGCACATAGCCACCTGTCCAACCCATCAGGAAGGTCGAGTTGTCATAGCCGGTAAAGGCAATCAGGCCCGCCATCGAAATGAACGAGGCCGCAGACATCCAGTCCGCCGCTGTCGCCATGCCGTTGGTGACCGGATGCACGCCGCGACCGGCGGCATAAAATTCAGACGTAGACCCGGCACGGGCCCAAATCGCGATGCCGATGTAAAGCGCAAAGGACGCGCCCACAAACAGCAGGTTGATGGTAAACTGATCCATTGTCGCTTACTCCTCCTCTACGCCGTGTTCAGCGTCGAGTTTGTTCATCCGCCAGGCGTAGAAAAAAATCAGCGCCAGAAAGACCAGAATTGACCCTTGCTGTGCGAACCAGAACCCAAGGTCTGTGCCGCCCACTTTGATGCCCGCCAACATGGGACGCAGCAAAATGCCAAAGCCAAACGAAACCAGCGCCCAGATCACGAGGCTGATTTTGATAACCTTCAGGTTTGCCGCCCAATAGGCGTTATCGGATGGTTGATCTGCCATCACACTTCTCCCTCTTTTTGATGGAGCCTTGCCGCTTTTTGTGATCCCGCGGCCAAGGTCCGGTTAAGCTGTTACTTTCTCGACAACATTGCCCAAGGCTTCGGTGATGGCGTCGATCTGACCCATCGCATCCACCCGTGTGAGCACGCCCTTGTTGTCGTAGTAAGCAATCAGCGGTGCCGTTTGCGCGTGATAGGCCGAGAGCCTTTCGCGAACAGTTTCGGCATTATCGTCAGCGCGGCGTTTGAATGCTGTGCTGCCGCATTTCGTGCAGACCCCTTCGGTCTTGGTGGGCTTAAAGGTGTCGTGATAGCCTTCGCCGCAGTCGCCACAGGTAAATCGGCCCGAAATGCGCGTCACCATGGCGTCGTCTTCGACCTCAAGCGAGATCACGCTGTCGACGGCTTTCCCAGCCTCTGACAATAGCGCATCTAAGGCTTCGGCTTGTCCGCTGGTGCGCGGAAACCCATCCAGAATAACCCCTTTGGCGACATCCGCTTCGGTCATCCGGTCTTTCAGAATGGCCAGAACGATGTCGTCGCTGACCAAACCACCGGCTTCCATCACCGATTTCGCAGCTTTACCGGCCTCTGTGCCTGCTGCCACAGCCGACCGGAGGAGATCGCCTGTAGACAGCTGTACCAGACCGAAGCGGTCTTCAAGCAAGCGCGCTTGTGTGCCTTTGCCCGCCCCGGGGGGGCCAAGCAAAATCAACGTTGCAGGGGTTGCGGGAAGGTCTTTCATCCTTAGGCCCCCTTATTCATGCGGTTTTCGATCAGATCATCCACCACAGCCGGTTCGGCCAGCGTCGATGTATCGCCAAGCGCACCGAAATCATCCTCGGCGATCTTGCGCAAAATGCGGCGCATGATCTTGCCGGAGCGGGTTTTTGGCAGGCCCGGGGCCCATTGCACCAAATCAGGCGAAGCGATGGGGCCGATTTCAGTGCGTACCCATGTGCGAAGCTCTTTGCGCAGCTCGTCGCTGGGTTCGATCCCGTTCATCAAAGTGACGTAGCAATAGATGCCTTGCCCTTTGATATCATGGGGATAACCCACCACAGCCGCTTCGGCGACTTTGGGATGGGCGACCAGCGCGCTTTCGACTTCGGCAGTGCCCATGCGGTGACCCGATACATTGATCACGTCATCGACGCGACCGGTGATCCAGTAATCGCCATCAGCATCGCGGCGGCAGCCGTCACCAGCAAAATAGTAGCCGTGATAATCGTTGAAATAGGTCTTCTGGAACCGCTCGTGATCCCCCCAAACCGTGCGCATCTGACCGGGCCAGCTGTCTTTCAGACAGAGAACACCTTCGGCTTCTACACTGTGGATTTCTTCGCCGGATGTCGGGTCCAGCACCACCGGATGCACGCCAAAGAATGGCTTCTGGGCAGAGCCGGGTTTGAGCGCATGAGCGCCGGGCAGCGGGGTCAGCATGTGACCACCGGTTTCGGTCTGCCACCATGTGTCAACGATCGGGCATTTGCCCTTGCCGACAACATCATTGTACCAGTTCCATGCTTCGGGATTGATCGGCTCACCCACAGTGCCCAGCAGTTTGAGGCTCGAGAGGTCATACTTTTTAACCGGCTCGTCGCCATGCGCCATCAACGCGCGAATGGCGGTAGGGGCAGTGTAGAACTGATTGACCTTGAGGCGTTCGCAAACTTCCCAGAAACGGCCCGCATCAGGGTAGGTTGGCACCCCTTCAAACATCACGGTTGTCGCGCCATTGGCCAGCGGGCCATAGACGATATAGCTGTGACCGGTGACCCAGCCGACATCGGCGGTACACCAAAAGATGTCGCCTTCATGATAATCAAAGGTGTATTGATGGGTCATCGCGGCATAGACCAGATAGCCACCCGAGCAATGCACAACGCCCTTGGGCTGGCCGGTCGAGCCGGATGTATACAGCACAAACAGTGGATCTTCGGCGTTCACAACAGCCGGTGTATTAACGTCAGACGCTTCCAGTGCCATCTCGTTATAGTCAAAGTCGCGCCCGTCAATCCATGTGGTCTGCCCGCCGGTGCGTTTGACCACAAGGCATTTCACCGTGTCCTTACAATGCAGCAAAGCGGCATCGGCGTTGGACTTCAGCGCGGTAACACGTCCACCGCGCGGGGCCTCGTCTGCGGTGATGACGACTTTGGCGTCGGAGCCATTGACCCGTGCGGCCAGCGCATCGGGGCTAAATCCGGCAAAGACAATCGAGTGGATAGCGCCAATGCGGGCACAGGCCAGCATTGCATAAGCCGCTTCCGGGATCATCGGGAGGTAAATCACAACCCGATCGCCTTTGCGCACGCCCAGTTCTTCAAGGATGTTGGCCATCCGGCAGACGCTGGTGTGCAGTTGTTTATAGGTGATGTGAAGGGTCTTATCGTCGGGGCTGTCGGGTTCCCAGATGATCGCGGTCTGATCGCCGCGTGTCGCCAGATGCCGGTCGACGCAATTGACGGCAACGTTCAATTCACCATCTTCAAACCATTTGATGTCGACTTTGCCGAAATCAAAACTGGTGTTCTTCACCTTGGTATATGGCGTGATCCAGTCGATTCGCTTGCCGTGCTCACCCCAAAAAGCCTCTGGGTCCTGAATGGATGCAGCATACATCGCCTCGTAAGTGGCGGCATCCGCATGGGCATCAGCCACAAAGGCCTCTGATGGTTTAAAGGTGGTCGTGTTGGAATCCTTCATGAATTCGCCCCCCTGAAAATCGTTTTTCAAGCCGCTCCACCCGGCCTGAATTCCACGATAGGGCTTTCGTAAAGCAACTTATAAATTACTGAAAATGTTTTATTTTGGTGTTAATAATTTTTACAAATAGCCAATATTTTGGTAAATTTATTAACTTAATTTGCTGCGCAATTTTATGTCGTGTTTGTTGGTATTTGGCGGAAATATGCAAACGGTCTTCCCGTTGCGTCACTCGGGGTGCGACAGATTGACATGCGCAGTTCTAGGTAGGCACTGCCTGCATATGGTGGCGCTAACAACCTGAAATTGCACGGTGGAAATCTTGCCCGTCTGCGCCGATTCCATGCTGATTATGGGCGCAAATGCGACAGTCAGCTCGCAATGCCGCCGCTAGGCTTTGCCCAAAGAGAAGGGGAAACCGGCCAGCGCTGGCAAGCTTTCGGCGCGTCCGTTCACACCTTTTCGCCGCATTGCACATCGGAGGACCCCCAATGCACGCGCTCTCGTATTCTGATCTGGATGCTGTTTTAACCGAGCTGAACAGGGCCAAGGGCCTGCCAAACGCGCATTATACATCGCAAGAGGTCTACGAGGCCGAGCGTCAGGCGGTGCTGTTTGACAATTGGTCCGGTGTTGGCTTTGCAAAGGATGTGCCGGAAATCGGCGATGTGAAGCCAATCGATTTTCTGGGCATGCCTTTATTGTTGGTGCGCGACAAAGACGGCGCGGTTGGAGTGTTCCAGAACACCTGTCGCCATCGAGGCATGATCCTTGTCGATGCCCCCCGCAAAATAGAGGGCGCGTTGCGCTGCCCCTATCACAGCTGGTGTTATTCCCTGAAAGGCGAATTGAAAGCCACCCCCCATGTCGGTGGACCGGGGCATAACACTCATGCCGATATCGATAAGTCCGAATTGGGGCTGGTCCGCATTCGCCATTTCGTCTGGCATGATGTGGTTTTTGTAAATGTTTCCGGCACTGCCCCCGCCTTTGAAGAAGTGCACGCCGATCTGATTGCGCGCTGGGCGGAATTTGAGCAGCCGGTGTATTATGGCGGGCCGGAATCCTCTTTTCAGCTGGAGGTAAAAACCAACTGGAAACTGGCCATCGAAAACTATTGCGAAAGCTATCATCTGCCGTGGATTCATCCGGGGCTGAACAGTTATTCGCGGCTGGAAGATCACTATAATATCGAGGCACCGAGCCGCTATTCGGGGCAAGGCACAGAAGTTTATCGCCAACTCAGCAATACCGATGGTCAGGTTTTTCCGGATTTTGACGGTCTTTCGGCCAAATGGGATACGGCGGCAGAATATGTCGCGCTCTATCCGAATGTGCTCTTGGGTATCCATCGCGATCATTTTTTCGCCATCGTGCTGGAGCCAAAGGCCCTTGATCAAACCGTCGAGCATATCGCGATTTACTACGCCCAACCCGAGGCCGCAGGACCTGCTTTTGACACGCTTCGGAACAAAAATGCCGCGCAATGGAAGTCGGTGTTTGTTGAGGATATTTTTGTTGTCGAAGGCATGCAGCGGGGCCGTCACGGGGTTTTGTTTGACGGCGGGCGGTTTTCACCGGCGATGGATGGGCCAACGCATATGTTCCATCATTGGGTCGCAAGCCAATTCAGACCGCAACAACAGGCGGCAGAGTGAACGAAGACCTAAATTCGAAACTGCTAAAGGCCCATGCAGAAGGCGACATTGACGCGCTAATCGGTCTTTATGCGCAAGCCGCCCAAGACGCAGAGGCAGGCGCGGATCTGGATGCTGCCTGTTTCTATCGCACCCATGCTTTTGTGTTTGCATTGCAGGCAGGTGATCACCGGGCCGAGGCCTTGCAATATGCCTTGTATCTGCAGGGGCGCGAAACCTGTCCGGTTGGATATGACCCCCGTCGCCCTGCCGCCAAACCGCAAAGGGCCACCATTTCTGGCGACCCTTAAAGCTTGAACAACGAGGGAAAAGCGTGTTCAGGCGCGTTCGAAGCGTTTTGGGTTTTCCTGAAGGCTGCGGCGCAGAATAAAGGCCCCGCGGCGGGCCCCACGTTCCCATGGCATTTTATGCTTTAGGACAGCGGCTTCGGCTTTGATGGCGTCAATCTGGCGTTGCTTCAGTTTCATGTTACCCACTCCAATTTTTAATCCGTCCCCGATACGTCGGGTGTTGTCTTGATCTGTCCCCAATATGGCGGGCAAGCGGGACGCTCTCTGGAGGATTCCAAGGAAAGATTGTGACAGTTGATCCGGCTTGCGCATTTTGGGCGAAATCCGAAAATTCCGCCTGAAACGCTGTAAAACCCTCTATTTTGGGGGGTTTGGGCGACAATATTGGGTTTTCTTAGGGATTGTTTCCGCGAAATCGGGCAGCAATCGGGCAGGGCATTGCCACAGGGTCGCCTTTTTCGGCCCTCTACAGGCGAATGACCGAAACCAAACGGCCGTAGTCGGCCTCTTTCTGGTGCACGCTGCGACGGTAGGAATAGAATCGCTTGGCGTCACTATAGGTGCAATGGCCAGTCCAGCTGGCATCCGCGATGCCCACATTCCGCAAGCGGTCCATGCCGAAATGCGGCAGGTTAAAGTGGTATTTCCCCTCAACGCCATTGGCAAAATAACGGGCATTTTCGGGGTCTTCGTCAATAAACCGGTCAAGGAACTCCGGACCCACCTCATAGGCGCGCTGACTGATCGAAGGGCCGATCACGGCGCGTATGTTCTCGCGCTGCGCGCCCAGCGTGACCATGGCTTCTACGGTGTTTTCCAAAACGCCATCGATAGCGCCTTTCCAGCCAGCATGGGCCGCGCCAATCACGCCGGCGTCGGTATCGGCAAACAGCACAGGCTGGCAGTCGGCGGTCAGAATACAGAGCAACGTGCCCGGCGTGGCAGAAACCATGGCATCTGCTTTAACCGTTTCATCCTGACGGTGCGGCACGGCTTTGACATCGGCGGAATGTACTTGGTGCACAAATGCCATTTGTTCGGGGGATACCCCCATCGCCTCGGCCACCCGTTCGCGATTGATGTTGACAATTTCGCGCTGGTCGCTGGAGCCCAAACCGCAATTCAGCCCTGCGAATACACCGGAAGAGGCCCCGCCTTTGCGGGTGATAAAGCCATGGCGCAACGGAGAAAGCGTATCGCTGGTCAGGATTTCCAAAGTCATTGTTCATATCCGGGTGGCAAGGCGGCCCCGTTTGCAACGATGGCCATGGTTTTGAAAAGCGTCCCCATTTCTTGGGGGTGGGTCAAGCGCCGATGTGCAGCGATATGAAGATTTAGCGCCTCGCCCCGCAGGTTTTTGGCCAAGGCTTGGGCGCGTGCCGTAATACCGAGCCGTTCGAGATATAGCCCTTGCGGGGTGACGCGGCTGTAGCTGGCGTGGGGGGCGATTGCCATGGCAAGGGCTTCGAAATCGACATGGGCAGTTAAATCCGCCTGTCCCGGTGATTCAAAAAGGCCGACGTGTTCATGGTGGCGCAGGGCCTGCAGCGTATCGCCAAGCGAGCGCCAGTCGCCATAGTCAAAGATCAGCGCCGCACCGCCGTGTTTTGCAATCCGCTGGGCGATCTGGCCTGCGATTTGGGCGGCAGCCGGACA
This sequence comes from uncultured Pseudoruegeria sp., assembly GCA_947498155.1. Lineage (GTDB taxonomy): Bacteria > Pseudomonadota > Alphaproteobacteria > Rhodobacterales > Rhodobacteraceae > Pseudoruegeria. Next base: position 151,179 of record CANMJD010000007.1, on the reverse strand, counting down.
GAGTTCAACGATGTCGCCGGGTTTTGTGTCCTGCAGCCGGTGGGACAGATGTGGTATTTCCTGAGCCGGGGTTCGCCCGAGATGAAGCTGACCCCCTTTGGCCCCCACACGCCGTTCGCTCCAGCCTGTGTCTGCGCGCTCAAATTGCTGGATCGGCAGGGCGTCAAAAAACTCATTGGCGATCAGAAACAGCGGCCCCTCGGGCAAGTCGTCCAGACTGTCATGCCATGTCGGCAAGGCATCAGGCAGGGCGCTGGCTTGCTGTTCGCGCAACAGCGTTGAGGTTTCGACCAGATGGATTTCTGCCGCCGCGTGAAAACCGGGAACGGCTTTGGTGGCGCGCAGGATATCCGCCATGAGCGTGCCACGACCGGGCCCGAGCTCGGCCAGAATAAACCGCTGTGGCGCGCCTTGGTCCATCCAACATTGCGCCAGACACAGCCCAAGCAGCTCGCCGAACATCTGGCTCAGCTCAGGGGCGGTGATGAAATCCCCCGCCGCGCCAAAGGGGTTTTGTGTGGTGTAATAGCCATGCTGCGGGTTCATCAGGCATTCGGCCATATAGTCGGGCAGGCGCAGGGGGCCATCCATTTCGATGCGCTGCAAAAGGATATCCGTCAGGGTGGTCATAGGCGGGCGCGGCTCCGCAGGATCAGCCAGAGGCCCAGCACGATCATCGGCAGGGACAGCAGTTGCCCCATGCTCAGTCCCCAGCTGCCCAGCTGCAAGACATAGCCCATGGGATTGTCGGGCGTGATAAACTGCGCATCCGCTTGCCGGAACACTTCAACAAAGAACCGCGCCGCGCCATAGCCGAATAAGAACACCCCCGTCAGCGCCCAAGGCCGTTTAAACCAGCCACGCGAAAACGCCAGCACCAGCAGGACCGCACCGAGCAGCAGCCCTTCGAGGCCAGCCTCATAGAGTTGCGAGGGGTGCCGCGCGCAAAGTCCGGCTACATTGGGACAATCCTGTGCCGCTGGCCCCGGAAAGACCACCGCCCACGGCAGATCAGACGGTCGCCCCCAAAGCTCTGCGTTGATGAAATTGGCCACACGCCCCAGAAACAGACCCGCAGGCGCGGCAATCGCCAGTGAATCCGACAGTGCCGACAGGGCAATCCTGTGACGGCGGGCAAACAGGATCGCGGCGGCCGCAACCCCCAGAAAGCCGCCGTGAAACGACATGCCCCCTTGCCAGACCATCAGGATTTCGGCGGGGTTAGCCAGATAATAGGCCGGTTGATAAAACAGCGTAAACCCAAGCCGTCCGCCCAGAACCACCCCGAGGATGATCCAGGTCAGTAGCTCCTCCACCTGTTGCGGTGTCATCGGTGCGCTGTCTTGTGCCCAAAGGCTTGGGCGTTTGACTGCAGCGGTGATCAGACGCCAGCCGACAATCAGCCCAACGATATAGGCCAGCGCATACCAGCGCAGGGCAAAGCTGAAGCCCCCCAGTTGAACGGCAAAGATTTCGGGCCCGATATCGGGAAAGGGAAGAACGGCTTGCATATCGCCTGTCTGCCTGTCTGGCTTGGGGGAAGTCAACCTTGTGATTTCCCCGTTCTGGTCCCATATAAGGGATGATTTTAACGGTGGGGTAAACCATGCAGACCCGGAACAAAGTTCTAGACGATATTTCGCAACTGATGTCCAACGCCATGGGCGTTGCTCAAGGGGCGAAAACCGAAGCTGAAACCGCCATGAGCAGCATGATTGACCGCTGGCTGGCGGATCGTGATTTTGTCACCCGTGAGGAATTCGACGCGGTGCGCGCCATGGCGCAAAAGGCCCGCGAAGAAAATGAGGCCCTCAAGGCCCGCCTTGACGCATTAGAAGCCAAGTAACACCCGGACGGGGACAGGCGGAATGTACCGCCTTTCCCCTTTGGGGTCGGGTCCGTCGCGGCTATCCGGCTTGGGTCATCTCATGCAGGGTGACCTCTGTAATTGCACCCTCTGTCGCCGCTGAAAGTGCCTTGATATGCGGGGCTTTCATATGATCCTGCCAAAGCGCGCGGCTCTCCCATAGTTCGTAAAACATGAAATGCGCGGGGTTTTCATTGTCCTGATGCAGATCATAGGCAACACAGCCTGCTTCCTTGCGGGTTGGTGCAATGAGGTTAAGCAACTCGGTTTTCACCAGATCGATTTTATCAGCATGGGCGGTGATATGCGCAATGATGGTCAGATGTGCCATGTTGTTTTTTCCCTTAATTCCCTTTGATCAGAGGTTGCTTTCAGACCTCTCACAAGCGCTGCCAAATCACAAAGCGCTTTTGCGCCGCGCGGCGCTGTTTCGCCCGTACCGCGTGTTTTTATGGCAAAACATGCCCTCTGCAGGGCGCGTTCTTCTTGTGCATAGATGTAAGCTATCCACAACTTATTGCGGTTATCCCCAAGTTTTGTCTTTACAGGGGAGTCCCCGTCCGACACCATATCTGGTAAGAGAAAGTGCAAATTCCGCTTTTTCTTGTAACGACACCCAGCGTCTTGTGGGCTGCCACCCGCATTAGGCGATAAAAATAAGGGGCCGGGCATGTCACTATCAGAGCAGTTTGCAGAAGATCTGCATCCCATCGATATTGTCGAAACATTGGCCGAGCATCATGCTTGGGAATTTGACCGTGTTGCCGATGATCAGATCGCCATGGCGGTCGAGGGGCAGTGGCGCAATTATTCGATTACCCTAGCGTGGTCGGATTACGACGAAACACTGCGCATGATCTGCACGTTTGAAATGGAGCCACCAGAAGAGCGGTTGCCCCAGCTATACGAAGCCTTGAACCACACCAATGATCAATGCTGGGCGGGTGCCTTCACCTATTGGCACGAGCAACGCCTGATGGTCTATCGCTACGGATTGGTCATGACAGGCGGGCAGCAACCGGGGCCAGAACAGATCGATACGTTGATCAACACGGCCGTTGTCGCCTGCGAGCGGTATTATCCGGCGTTCCAACTGGTCGCTTATACCGATCAAACCCCGCAAGAGGCGCTGCAAGTCGCCATTGCAGAGGCCTACGGACGGGCCTAAGCTCTGCCCCGAAACGACTGTTTTTCGGGGTGGATATGAATTTAGACGATGTGAACGCCCGCGGGCTAGTGCTTTTGGGCTGCGGTAAAATGGGCTCTGCGATGCTGGCCGGCTGGCTTGCGCGCGGCGTGGCACCTTCGGCGGTGTGGATTCTTGATCCAAACCCGTCGGATTGGGTGCAGGACCGCGCCCGCGAGGGGGGTCATTTGAATGACGGCACCCCCGCCGCGCCCGCCATTGTGCTGATCGCTGTGAAACCACAAATGATGGGCGATGCACTGCCGACCCTGCAGGCACTAGACACTCCGGAAACGATTTTTCTGTCTGTGGCCGCCGGTACGCCGATCAGCGCCTTCGAAGAGGCCTTCGGGTCCACACGGCGGATTATTCGCGCAATGCCCAACACGCCCGCCGCTGTCGGGCGCGGCATCACCGCCATCTTCGGCAATGCACATGTGAACGCCGATGATCTGGATTTGGCCGAGGCGTTGCTATCGGCAGTTGGGCAGGTGGTGCGGCTCAAGGATGAGAGCCAGATGGATGCGGTCACGGCGGTCTCCGGCTCTGGTCCGGCCTATGTGTTTCACCTGATCGAAACCCTTGCCGCTGCGGGTGAAGCGCAAGGTTTAAGCGCGGAATTAGCCATGAAACTGGCCAAGGCCACCGTTGGCGGCGCAGGTCAGCTGGCCGAAGATGCCAGCGAAGACCCAAGCCAGTTGCGCATCAACGTCACCAGCCCCGCAGGCACAACAGCCGCCGCGCTCGCGGTTCTGATGGACACAAAGGACGGATTTCCCGCCCTGTTGCCGCGCGCGGTAAAAGCAGCCGCCGATCGGTCGCGGGAGTTGGGCAAATGAGTGATCTGATTGATTTCAACGATTTCATGAAAGTCGATGTGCGGGTTGGCTCGGTGGTGCGGGCCGAGCCCTATCCCGAAGCGCGCAAACCCGCGATTAAGCTGTGGGTGGATTTTGGCAAAGAGATCGGTGAGCGCAAAAGCTCTGCCCAGATCACCAAACACTACACCCCAGAGGCATTGATAGGCAAAAAGGTCATGGCGGTGGTTAATTTCCCGCCCCGGCAGATCGGTAAATTCATGTCTGAAATTCTGGTGCTTGGTGTGCCAGACGAAGAGGGCGAGGTGGTTTTGCTCACGCCGGATAAAGATGTGCCAAACGGGGGGCGGTTGTTCTAATGGGAAACCTGTTGATCACCCGTCCGTTGCCCGACCCCGTGGTTGCCGCAGCACAGGCGCTGTATGACGTTGAAATGCGCGACAGCAATACCCCGCTGACCCCTGCGGAATGCGCTGATGCGATGATGCAATATGATGCGATTTTGCCGACCTTGGGGGATGCGTTTACCGCAGAGGCTTTTGCCGGGCTGAAAGATACGAAATGCCGAGTGCTGGCCAATTTCGGTGTTGGCTATAATCATATTGACGTTGCGGCGGCTACAGAGGCGGGCATTGCTGTGAGCAACACGCCCGGAGCCGTGACGGATGCCACGGCAGATATCGCCCTGACCCTGATCCTGATGACGGCCCGTCGCGCCGGCGAAGGCGAGCGTTTGCTGCGGGTTGGCAATTGGGAAGGTTGGCATCCGACGCAATTGCTCGGCCGCCATGTGACCGGCGCCACCCTTGGGATCATCGGTATGGGACGGATCGGCAAGGCCATCGCCAAACGCTGCCATTACGGATTTGATATGCCAGTGGTGTTCTTTAACCGGTCCACAGTTGCCGATGCGGGCGTGCCCGCGCAGCAGCTGGATAGCATCGCAGAGGTGCTCTCGCAGGCGGATTTCACTGTTCTGGCGGTGCCCGCAGCGGCGGAAACCCATCATCTGATTGATGCGGATGCGCTGTCGGCCATGCGCGCGGATGGCTATCTGATCAATATCTCCCGTGGCAATGTCATCGATGAAGCCGCACTGATTACCGCTTTGCAATCAGGCAACATCGCCGGGGCAGGGCTGGATGTGTATGAGTTCGAACCCGAGGTGCCAGAGGCCCTTCGGGCCTTGGAGAATGTGACGCTGCTGCCGCATCTGGGCACGGCGGCGCTGGATGTGCGTACAGGGATGGGGATGATGGCGGTGGCCAATCTGCAGGCTTTTGCAGCGGGACAGCCGCTGCCAAATCAGGTTTAAGAGGTCTCCATCGCCTCGCGCCAATGACGGCGGCAGAGGGACACATAGGTTTCATTGCCGCCGATCTGCACCTGCGCGCCTTCTTTTAGAACCGCACCAGTGTCATCGGTGCGCACCACCATGGTGGCTTTTTTACCGCAATGACAAATGGTGCGCACTTCGCGCATTTCATCAGCAAGGGCCAAAAGGCTGGCTGATCCGGGAAAAAGTTCTCCCTGAAAATCGACCCGCAGCCCATAACACATCACCGGCACATTCAGATCATCCACCACGCGGGCCAATTGCCAGACCTGATCCACGGTCAAGAACTGCGCCTCATCCAGAAACACACAGGCGCAGGGACCAAGAGCGAGCCGCTTTTCGATCAGCGCAAACAGATCGGTATCTTCGCTAAAGGTATCGGCGGCTTTGCCAATGCCGATCCGCGACCCGATCCGCGATTTGCCCGACCGGTCGTCAAAAGCCGCCGTCAGCAGATAGGTCTGCATCCCGCGTTCGGCATAGTTATGCGCGGCCTGCAACAACATCGTCGATTTGCCCGCGTTCATGGTGGAGTAGTGAAAATAGAGTTTAGCCATAAAGAGGGAATTAGGCCCAACAGCCAGACAGTGCAAGCGCTCAGCGGTGGCCATTTGGACGAGGGACGCCACGGGCCACCGCTGTGCTTACACAGGAAATAGTAAAAACTAAAACTGCCAGTGCCGACCTTTTGGGCAGGAATGCGAGTAGCCTGGGGATCGGACTCGCGACTCCGAAGTCGACACTGACAATCTCACGGTGCAACACCCAAAACGCGGGCACTGACCAAACTCTGCAAAACTAATGGGGAATAATTTTGCATTATTGTCTTACGTGGCTAAAAGCCGCCTAAGAGTTCCGAAAACTCGGCACAGTTATAAAATGACAAATTGTACTTTGATTCAAAATGGGAAAAGATGGTCGCAATTCCCCATGAGTGGTATGGGACAAAGAATAGCTGGGGGCATTTATGTCAAATAACGGGGCATATCTTAAGAAACACACAGAAGCTTTGGTCAAAGAAGTTGGTATCGAAGCGGCTTGTAAAATCACCGGAAAATCCAAAGCCACTTTGGGGCGGTACTATTCGGATTCCGAAGAGCATCGGGACCGTTATATTCCCATCGATGCCGTCGCCGCCCTGGAGGCCGAAGCCTCCTATCCTCATGTGACCGCCGCCTTGAGCGAATTGCGCGGCATTACCCTGTCCTACAATCAGGATCGCAAGAACTCTCCGGAAGGGGGGGTGAATGCGGATGTGATTGCCCTGTCCCAGCGGTTTGCGATGCTGATGGGGGAATATAATCAGGCGATCGAGGATAATATCATAACCGTAAACGAAGCAAAACGGCTGATCCGGGAAACCGTGGCGCTTCAGAAGGTGCTTCTTGAGATGAAGTTGCACCTTGAAGAGGAATCGACCTAAGGCGCCTTGCGCAGGTCAACCTGCGGGCCGCGGTGCTGCGTCGCCTTTTAAATAAACGGCACGAAAGGCACACAGCCCGTGATGAGGGCAGCGCTTATCAGCAACAGGATCGTTTGCGCCCGCTTCATGATTTGCGCTCTACAATCACTGACCCCACAGAATAGCCCGCGCCAAACGAACAGATCACCCCGACGTCGCCATCGGTCAGCCCGTCCTGATGTTTGGCAAAAGCGATGATCGATCCGGCAGAGGATGTGTTGGCATAATCCTGCAGGATATTAGGCTGCTCATCGGCCTTTGGCGTGCGCCCCAGAACCTTTTTACCGATAAAGTCATTCATGGTTTTATTGGCCTGATGCAGCCAGAGCCGCCGCAGATCATCCGCCTCTAGGCCCTCTTCCTGTAGATGTGTCTGAATATGGCTGGAGACCATCGGCAGGACTTCTTTAAAGACTTTGCGCCCGTTCTGCATGAACTGCATATCCCGTCGATCTTTCAAACCATCGGGGCGCATCCGCCGCAAAAAGCCGTTGTTGTTGCGGATATTGTTGGAAAATGATGTCGCACAACGGGTGGAGCGGATGGTGAAATGCGCCCCCTGGGCGTCTTCTTCGCGTTCCAACAAGACAGCGGTGCAGACATCGCCAAAGATAAAGTGGCAATCGCGGTCCCGCCATTCCAGATGGCCGGAACAGATTTCTGGGTTGACCACGATGGCCGAACGGATCGAACCGGCGCGGATCATATCGGCGGCGGCCTGTATGCCGAAAGTGGCCGAGGAGCAGGCGACGTTCATATCAAACGCAAAGCCGCCACTGCCCAGCAATTGCTGGATTTCAATGGCGATGGCCGGATATGCACGTTCGTGATTGGATGCAGCACAGATAATGGCGTCCACCTGATCCGCAGAGCGTCCGGCATTGGCCAGCGCCTTGCTACAGGCATCCAGCGCCATTTCGGCCATGATCGAGGGTTCGTCATCGCTGCGCTGGCGCAGGGTGGGGTGCATGATTTCAGGATCAAGAATGCCGGTTTTATCCATCACATAGCGCTGCTCGATGCCAGAGGCCTTAAAGATGAACTCCGCTGAGGACATTGGTTTTGCCGCTACTGTGCCGGCGGCAATGGCTTCTGCGTGTTCGGCGTTGAAGGTGGTGGCATAGGCGTTGAAGGCTTCGACCAAGGCGTCATTGGTGATGACATTCTTCGGGGTAAATAATCCGGTGCCGGTAATTGCGACCTGAAACATGAGGGATGCCTTTCAACTGAGGTGGCCGTTACAGGACACAAGCTAGGCATTGAGGTCAAGGATTGCAGGGTCTTTGCGCGGTGTAACCTTACGTAAGGCGCGCGGGGCGCCGTCGCAGGCGGTTTGGCGCAGCAAGGGCAGGTAGGGGCGGGCGCGTTACAAAACTTTTGACAAACTGACACAAGTCTTAAACGTAGACCTCTTAAGCACAGCCCAGACAAAGGGATGACACTGTGCTTGAAATCAATAACCTGAGTAAACGCTTTGGCGACAAAACCGCAGTAGACGCGGCAAATATCACCGTTGATCGGCCTGCGATGATCGGGATCATTGGTCGCTCGGGCGCGGGCAAATCGACGCTCTTGCGGATGTTGAACCGTCTGGCGGATGCATCAGACGGAGAGATCCTGTTCAACGGGCAGGATGTGACTGCCCTGCGCGGCGCAGAAAAGCGTCAGTGGCAGAGCGACTGCGCAATGATCTTTCAGCAGTTCAATCTTGTGCCGCGTCTGGATGTTGTGTCCAACGTGCTGCATGGCACGCTGAACCGGCGCTCCACGCTGGCCACCTTGTTCAACTTGTTTCCCCAAGCCGACATCTATCGCGCCATCGACATTCTGGAACGTCTGGGCATCGCTGAGCACGGCGCCAAGCGGGCCGAAGCCCTGTCCGGCGGGCAGCAGCAGCGCGTGGCGATTGCACGGGCATTGATGCAGGACCCCAAAATCATTCTGGCGGATGAACCCATTGCCTCGCTTGATCCGATGAATGCGCAGATCGTGATGCAGGCCCTGCGCCGCATCCATGAAGAAGACGGGCGCATGGTCATTGCAAACCTGCACACATTGGACACCGCCCGCCGTTATTGCGACCGCGTGATTGGCATGCGCGACGGGCGGATCGTCTTTGACGGCACCCCCGCACAGCTGACCACCGGCGTGGCACGCGACATTTACGGGGCGGACGCCGGTTTTTCCGAAGCCGCCACCTCGACTGAAATCGAGACCCTCGACCGAGAATTTGCCTGACTTTCATCTGTCCCGCTCGTCATGCCGATGGGGGGACTTTTACCAATTGGAGAGAAAACAAGATGAAAACGCTGATCATGGCCGCACTGGCCACCACTGCCCTGAGCACTGCCGTACTGGCCGACGACATGGCCATCACAGAATTCCGCATCGGCCTGCTGGGTGGTGAAAACGCGCAAGACCGTTTGAATAACAATGAATGCCTGCGCGAATATGCTGAAGAGACCCTTGGCGTTGAAACCAAACTCTTTGCCCCTGCCGATTACAACGGTGTGATCCAGGGCCTGCTGGGCGGCACCATCGACATGGCGTGGCTGGGTGCGTCCGGCTATGCAAAAACATTCCTCTCCGACCCCGAAGCGGTTGAGCCGGTGCTGGTCAAGGTCAATGTGGATGGCGGCTTCGGCTATTATTCCATCGGCATCGCCCATAAGGACTCTGCCATCGCCTCCTTGGAAGATGTCAAAGGCAAGACCTTTGGTTTTGGTGATCCGAACTCTACATCCGGCTACCTGATCCCCTCGATTGAAATCCCCGAAGCCACCGGCGCTTCGATGGAGTCCGGCGACTATTTCGGTGAAGTCAAGTTCACCGGTGGTCATGAGCAAACCATCGTGGCGGTTGCCAATGGCGACATCGACGCCGGTGTGACCTGGGCCGATGGTCTGGGCAACTGGGAAGACGGTTATAATTCCGGCGCGCTGCGCCGTGCTGTGGATGCCGGTCTGGTGGACATGAACGACATGGTTCAAATCTGGCAGTCCAAAACCATCCCCGAAGGTCCGGTTGTGCTGCGCAAATCCTTGCCTGCCGAAGTCAAAGCCAAAATGACCGCGCTGGTGGATACGCTGGACGAAAAAGATGCCGATTGCTTTTACGGTGTGGCCTCGGGCGAAGCACGCAGCTTTGATCCGATCACCCACGACGCCTATGAGGTGATCATCGAAGCGCGGAAATTGAAATCCAACTAATTTTCAACATCAGCGGCGGGCCCCGGTTTACAGGATCGGGGTCCGTCTTTTTTTGCGCATTTGCAAGATATTAAGGGACAAGCAGCATGACAGACGCAACGGCGCCGCAGGGGATGAGCCCCGATCTGCGCGCGGATTATATGAACCTGACCCGCCGTAAGCGGTTGTATAATGGCATCCTTCTGATCCTGTTTGTGGCCCTGATGGTCAGCGGCTTTCAGACCGCGGATCGTCGCAATGCCGGCGGCTTCTGGGACGGCTTGCCCCATGTTTTTGATTTTCCCGCCGAAGTGTTAAGCGAGGCCTGGGAGAAAATCGGCGCATTGCCCGCCAATCTGGTGACCTATTTTCCCTCGCTTGTGGAAACGATCAATATTGCCGGAGCGGCGACCCTGCTGGGCGCGCTGTTTGCGATTGTTTTATCGTTGCTCTCGACCCGTGGTTTGGCGCGTTGGCCGCGTTTGATCCCGCTGTTTCGGCGCTGTCTGGATATTCTGCGCGCCGTGCCCGAGATCGTGATCGCCCTGATCTTGATCTTTGTGCTCGGTGGCGGGCCGGTGCCGGCGATGATCGCAATTGCGCTGCACACGGTTGGGGCGCTGGGCAAGCTGTTTTCAGAAGTGAACGAAAACGCCAGCCTTAAGCCGCTGGAGGGTTTGGAAAGTGTCGGGGCCACTTGGGGGCAGCGTATGTGGCTGGGGGTGATCCCGCAGGTCGCGCCGAATTACCTGAGCTATGCTTTGCTGCGGTTTGAGATCAATATCCGCGCTTCGGCCATTCTTGGTTTTGTCGGGGCGGGCGGTATCGGCTATGAGCTGAAGAACGCCATGTCCTGGGGCAAAGGGCAATATGACGACGCCGCTGCGATCTTTCTGCTGTTGTTCGCCGCCATCGTCATCACTGATCAGATTTCCAGCCATTTCCGCAACCGATTGACCCATGGAGCGGTCTCATGAGCAGCCATGTCCAAGACCTAAAGCACGTCGCCAGCCAGAATTTCACCAAGAAACGCTTGTTCAGTTTTGGCGTGCCTGCGGTGATGCTGGCCTATCTGACGGTGATATTCTTTGCGTTCGATATTGCGGGCCTGAGCGAGCGGGCGGATTGGGATAATGCCACGTCTTTGGTGGCCGATACCTATAGCTATAAAACCCACGTGGCGCGGGATAACCGCAACGGAGAAATCACCATCGCCATTGAGGGTGAGAAAAAGGGCCGCTACCCGCAAGGCACGGCACCGGATTGGGTGACGCTGGGCGACACCACGGTGATTGAGTTGCGCGAAGGCCAGCAGGTGATCTTTTCGCCGCAAGAAGTGCGCTATGACATTCCCGGCTATGGGTTGGTTACGGCCGCACCGGATCGCTCTGGGGTGAACGCGGTTTTACCCGCAGGCGATGTGCCGGACTGGATTAATGTTTCAAAGAACCGGTTGGCCATTACCACCGATGCCGGTCGGTTGACCGTCACCCGGAACCGCGCCGAAGTGTTTCGGTATTTTTACGGCTGGGAGCTGTTCTTTTTCACGCTGGACAGCCCCTATCACGGCCTGCCCACCACAGAGGTCATGGCCCGTGCATTGGGCGGAGAGCATGCCCAGATTTGGGAAGATTTCTGGTCCAACAAAATGTGGCGGCACGCCGATGTGGCCTGGGCTATGGGGGAAACAATCCTGATGGCGTTTCTGGGCACGATGGGGGCTGCGATGCTGGCGTTGCCGATGGCGTTTCTCGCGGCAAAGAACTTTGCTCCATTAAAAGCTGTACGCTTTGCCACGCGCCGGGTGTTTGACTTTGTGCGCGGGGTGGATGCGTTGATCTGGACGGTGATACTGGCCCGCGCTTTCGGGCCGGGACCCTTGACCGGTGCGCTGGCGATCCTGATCACCGACACCGGGAGTTTCGGTAAGATGTTCTCTGAGGCATTGGAGAACGTGGATGAAAAGCAGATCGAAGGCATTCAGTCCACCGGTGCAAAGCCTGTACAGCGCTACCGCTTCGGGGTGATCCCGCAGATCACACCGGTGCTACTGAGCCAGATCCTGTACTATCTGGAATCCAACACCCGCTCTGCCACAATCATTGGGGCAATCACCGGCGGCGGGATCGGTTTGTTGCTGACGCAAGCGATGATCACCCAGAAGGATTGGGAAGAGGTCACCTATTACATCGTGTTGATCATCCTGATGGTGATGATCATGGACAGCCTTTCCGGCTGGCTGCGGCGCAAGCTAATTCAAGGTACGCAAAGCGGGCATTGAGGCAACAAAGGGCAGGGGCCAGTGGCCCCTGACTCTGATGCCTTCGGCGAGGATATTTTTGTCAAAATGAAAGGGATTGGCATGGCGCGTTTAACGGCGACAGAGCCTTATGTGCATTCGGATTGCACGATTACACAGTCCGAATTCGGGCGGTATTGCGAGATCGGGCAGGGCAGCCGGATCGCCTACACGAGTTTTGGGGATTATTCCTATTGCGACCGCTTTACCGATATTGCCAATGCGACGGTAGGGAAATTTGCCAATATCGCCAGCGCTGTGCGGATCGGGGCGACGGATCATCCGATGGGGCAGGCGTCATTGCATCATTTCCATTACCGGTCGTCGGATTATTTCGACGGGGTGGCGGATGATGCCGGATTTTTTGAACGTCGCCGCGCGCGCCGGGTGCAGATCGGCCATGACACTTGGATCGGGCATGGCGCGCAGATCAAACCGGAGGTGCGGATCGGGCATGGGGCTATTGTGGCTTCGGGGGCGATCGTGACCAAGGATGTACCGGATTATCATATTGTGGCCGGTGTGCCTGCCACACCGATGCGCCAGCGGTTCAGCCCTGATATTGCCGCGCGGCTTATTGCCTTGGCGTGGTGGGATTGGTCCCATGCGGCGCTCCAGCAGGGGCTTGCGGATTTTCGCAACCTGCCCGCTGCCGCGTTTTTGGCAAAATACGAATAGGGCTATTCTGCCGCGAACCGGTTTTCTGTGCCCGCGCAGAGGAACCGGTTGGCGGCTTCTCCGGTCAGATGGCTGAGGCGACCATTGGCGATGGTGGCTTCTATCTGGTGGGTTGTAGCGTTGAGAATGGTCAGATCGGCGCGTTTGCCATAGTCGATAAGACCCCGGTCCGGCAGGCCAAGGATCTCTGCCGGCTTGGACGAGATCATCGCCCAGGCTTGCGGCAGATCCAGAATGCCGGTTTGCACCAGATGCAGGGCGGCTTGGGCCAGTGCCGGATAATAATAATCGGAGACCAGTGCATCACAGAGCCCTTCTTCGATCAGGGTGATGGCGGCGATGTTGCCCGATTGCGATCCGCCGCGCACCACATTGGGCGCCCCCATCAGCACCGGATCGCCCACGGCCCGCGCCAGGGCGGCAGCGGATCGCGTGGTGGGAAATTCGCAGATTTTGGCCCCGATCATCGAATAGGCTTCGCGGGTTTCACCGTCAGGATCATCATGGGAACCATAGGTGACGCCCAGCGTGTCAAAGGTTTCGGCCAGCGCACAGAGGTAGCGCGGCACATCCTGTGCCTGATCGCAAGCGGTTTGGACAAGGCGCATGTGTTCCTCGGCAGAACGCCCTGATTTCTCGGCCCAGAGGGCGATTTCATGGGGGTTTGACAAGGACAAGGTCAGGGCCTCGTCCAGATGGTTGTTAAAGACCACATAATCGACACTGTGTTTTTGGATCGTGGCCAACAGATGTTCACGTGTTTCAACTGTATGGGTTTCACAGCGGATTTGAACACGCAGATCGGTGGCGGCTTGGGCGCGGTATGTCTCCAGCGCCGTCAGCAGCGCCACACAAGCCTCGGGACTGCGCATCTTGCCCTCCCAGCTCCAGCTTTGGGCCATCCATGCGGTGGTGATGCCGTTGCTGGCTGCGTCGGTATCGGTTGCCTTAAGGGCAGAGTGCAGCGGAAACGGCGCAGAGGGGCGCGGGGCGATATGGCGTTCAAAGGCATCGCCATGCAGATCGATAATGCCGGGCAGGATCAGGTAGCCGGTCAAATCCACTTCTGGCAGTGGGCCTTTGGTGATCCGCCCGTTGGCGATGGCAAGCGATCGGTGCTGGAGTTCTCCGTCGCGAAGGGTCATCGCACCTGTCATGCGGATGGGGGGGAAGCTCGGCGTCATGTGAAATCTCTGCGTGTTCAAATTTCCTATTGGATAGCGCTGAACTGTATCGAAACCGTGACAGAGGCGGCGGTTTCAGACCTGTTCTTCGCCGATTGTCAGGGTCACCAGATCACCGGCAAACCATGTGTGGCCATATTCAACCGGCTGTCCCTTAAGATCGGCATTAATGGCGACAGTGCGCAGGATCGGTGCGCCCTCGGTGATTCGCAGGTGCAGGGCTTGGGTTGCGGTGGCCCGTTTGGCGGTCAGGCGGGTTTGAGCGCGGGTATAGTCAGACAGCCCACCAGCTTTCAGGGCATGGGTGACGGAGTGGCTGGCGCGCAGATCGGTGAGCAGGTCGGGAAATCTTTGGGCGCAAAAGACGCTGCGGAAAACCGCAATGGGTTGGCCATCGGCCAGCGACAGGCCCTCATAGACATGCACCATTGCCCCTTTGGGCAGATGAAGGGCCGTGCTTTCTGCGCTGTCGGCGCTGCGGGTTTCAAGCGACAGGATTTCTTTGGCAGGCATACGCCCGGCTGCGCGCAGGTTCTGGTGAAAGCGCACCCGCTTGCCGATGGGATATTCGGTAGGATGGGCGGCCACAAACACTCCCGTCCCGCGGCGGGAGAAGACCAGACCGGTCTCGGCAAGATCGCCTATGGCGCGCCGGACCGTATGCCGGTTGACCCCGAAACGCGCCGCCAATGCGGCCTCTGTCGGGAGCTTGTCCCCTGGCCCGTAATGGTTGTTGGCAATTTCAGCCCGCAGGCTGTCGGCGATGGATTTCCAGATGGCGGTGCGCGGCATGTTACGAAAACTTCATGAACAGGGGGGTTAACGGGGAAGATCAATTCGCCTATGATTTGTCTAGTTGTATAGTGTAGTAGACAACTCAGCAAGGTGTCTAGATGGATTTAAGAAACGAACGTAAAGACTGGTTGGGCTTGTTGGCGCGCAGTGCTGCGCCGCAGGTCGCGACCCTATTCGCATCGCTTAAGGGGGTGCCTCAGCACCACTTTCTGCGCCGCGCTGAAATTGGTGGGGTAATGACTCAGGGCCGGATGGGCGCAACCGGCGCAGCGTTTAACCTTGGAGAGATGACCGTCACCCGTTGCGCGGTTCAGCTGGCGGATGAAACGGTCGGCCATGGCTATGTGCAAGGGCGCGACAAAACCCATGCCGCGCAGGCCGCGCTGGTGGATGCGATGATGCAAACCGCTGCGGCAGACCATGTTTACGAGGCGCTGCTCTTGCCTCTGGCCACCTCGGCCCAAGCCGCCAAAGCGGCGCGCGCAGCCAAGGCGGCTGCGACCAAGGTGGATTTTTTTACACTTGTACGCGGAGAGGATTGAGCCATGCAGAGCCCTTTGAGTGAGCCCCATGCGTTGCAGGGTGGATTTGATGATGCGCCGGTGCAATCGGCAACTGCCTTTCGCGCGATCATGACGGCAATGGCGCGCCCCGGCGTGTCCCAGGACCTGATCGGTGCAACCGCACCCGCCCCGCTGTCGGTAGCGGCGGCCTGTGTGATCCTGACGCTCTGTGATCCGGAAACCGGCCTGTATCTGGCACCGGGTTATGACAGTGAAGCGGTGCAGGACTGGGTCCGGTTTCACACCGGAGCGCAACTGGTTGGGGCAGCGGCCTGTGACTTTGCGCTTGGCGATTGGCAGGCGCTGATGCCCCTGTCTCAATATGCTGTGGGGGATGCGGAGTATCCAGATCGCTCGGCGACGCTGATTGTTGAGAGTAAGGCCGCCAATGACGGTATGGCTGTGGCGCTACGCGGCCCCGGTATCAAAACAGTCCAGCCGTTTCACCTGCCAGAGATCGCAGGGTTTCAGCAGAACGGAACCATCTTCCCGCTGGGGCTGGATTTCTTTTTCAGCTGCGGATCACAACTGGCAGCCCTGCCGCGCACAACAAAGGTATCCCTCCCATGTATGTAGCAGTCAAAGGCGGAGAGCGCGCGATTGATAACGCCCATGCGTGGCTGGCCGAAGAGCGGCGCGGCGATCTGGCGGTGGATGCGCTTTCGGTGGCGCAAATCCGTGAACAGCTCAGCCTTGCGGTCACACGCGTGATGGCTGAAGGCTCGCTTTATGATCCCGATCTGGCCGCGCTGGCGATCAAACAGGCGCGCGGCGATATGATCGAGGCAATCTTTCTGATCCGCGCCTATCGCACGACCTTGCCACGGTTCGGCGTGTCAGTACCGGTGGACACTGGCGCGATGTCCTGTGAACGCCGTGTGTCGGCCACCTTTAAGGATGCGCCGGGCGGGCAGGTCTTGGGGCCAACTTTTGACTACACCCATCGGTTGCTGGACTTTAAGCTTGCCGCCGAGGGCCAAGAGCCTGAGGCTGTCGCAAGAGGCGAGGCGCAGGACGGGCCGGTGCCCCATATTACCGAATTTCTCAATACCGAAGGGCTGATCCAGCAAGAGGTTGATAACGCAACTGAAACGCCCCCCGATCTGACCCGCCAACCGCTGGAGCTTCCGGCCAATCGCGCGCTGCGCTTGCAGAACCTGACGCGCGGGGATGAGGGGTTTTTGCTTGGTATGGCCTATTCGACCCAACGCGGCTATGCGCGCAACCACGCCTTTGTCGGCGAATTACGCATCGGCGTGGTTGCGGTGGAAATGGACATTCCCGAATTGGGCTTTGCCATTGAAATCGGCGAAATGACCCTGACCGAATGCGAAACCGTCAACCAGTTCAAAGGCTCCAAAACCGAGCCACCTCAGTTTACCCGTGGCTATGGGCTGGTCTTTGGCCAGAACGAACGCAAATCGATTTCTATGGCCTTGGTGGATCGCGCGCTGCGCTGGAAAGAACTGGGCGAGGATGATCTGGGTGCGCCTGCACAGGACGAGGAATTCGTGCTGTATCATTCCGACAATATTCAGGCGACGGGGTTTCTGGAGCATATCAAATTGCCCCATTACGTCGATTTCCAAGCTGAGCTTGAACTTGTGCGCAAAATGCGCGCGGCGGCTGAAAGCGCCCCAAGACGGCAGGAGGCCGCAGAGTGATGGACGATTACAATTTTGCCTATCTGGACGAGCAAACCAAACGCATGATCCGTCGCGCCATTCTGAAAGGGCTGGCGATTCCGGGCTATCAGGTGCCTTTTGCCAGCCGCGAAATGCCCATGCCCTATGGCTGGGGTACCGGCGGGGTACAGGTGTCCGCCGCGATTATGGTGCCGCAGGACCGGTTCAAAGTCATCGATCAGGGGGCGGATGACACGACCAACGCTGTCTCGATCCGCAAGTTCTTTGAACGCACCGCCCGCGTGGCTACGACTGAACACACCGAAGAAGCCTCGGTAATCCAGACCCGCCACCGCATCCCCGAGGCCGCCCTGACTGAAGATCAGATCATCGTCTATCAGGTGCCGATTCCCGAGCCTCTGCGGTTTCTGGAACCCCGCGAAACAGAAACCCGCAAGATGCACAGTCTGGAAGAATACGGCTTGATGCATGTGAAGCTCTATGAAGACATCAGCCAGAACGGTGCGATTGCCACGGCCTATGCCTATCCGGTCAAGGTCGAAGGGCGCTATGTGATGGACCCGTCACCGATTCCGAAATTTGACAATCCGAAACTGGAAATGGCGGCAATTCAATTGTTCGGCGCGGGGCGCGAACAACGGATATATGCCCTGCCGCCCTATACTCAGGTGGTCAGCCTTGATTTCGAAGACTATCCGTTTGAAGCCAGCAAAGCCGATCATGCCTGTGATCTTTGCGCCTCGGAAAGCTCGTATCTGGATGAGGTCATTCTGGATGATCAGGGCGGGCGCATGTTTGTCTGCTCTGATACCGATTATTGTATGAAACGGCGCGATGCCGGTCATCTCGGGGCGCTGGCCGCCCCCCAACCGGAGGCCGCATTATGACGCCTTTGCTGCAAGTCAACGATATCGCCAAATTCTACGGCGCTCGTGTGGGCTGTGAGAACGTGAGCTTTGATCTCTATCCGGGCGAGGTCATGGGCATTGTCGGGGAATCCGGCTCGGGCAAGTCAACGTTGCTGAATTGTCTGGCGGGTCACTTGCCGCCAGATCGCGGGGCGGTGAAATTTGATACGCGGGTTAACGGCCTGGTCGATACGGTCACCATGTCAGAGCCCGAACGCCGGATGCTGTCGCGCACCGATTGGGCTTTTGTGCATCAGCACGCCCGCGACGGGCTGCGCATGTCGGTGTCAGCGGGCGGCAATGTTGGCGAACGGCTGATGGCGGTCGGCGCGCGCCATTACGGGGACATCCGTGAAACCGCAGTGGACTGGCTGGGACGTGTTGAAATTGACGAAAGCCGCGTCGATGATCGCCCGTCGGCCTTTTCCGGCGGGATGCAACAGCGGCTGCAGATCGCGCGCAATCTGGTGACCGGTCCGCGTTTGGTTTTCATGGATGAACCCACCGGCGGGCTCGACGTCAGTGTGCAGGCGCGGCTTTTGGATCTACTGCGTGGCTTGGTGCGCGAAATGGGGCTGTCGGCGATTATCGTCACCCATGATCTGGCCGTGGTGCGGCTGTTGGCGGACCGGCTGATGGTGATGAAGGACGGCCATGTGGTCGAGGCCGGTTTGACCGACCAAGTGCTGGATGATCCGCAACATGCCTATACGCAGTTGCTCGTTTCCAGCGTGTTGCAGGTATAAGGAACGCGATGATGATAGAGATCGAACAGGTCAGCAAACAGTTCACCTTGCACAATCAGGGCGGGGCCGAAATTTCGGTGATGCAAGAAGCGAATTTGTCGGTCGCGGCCGGTGAATGCGTGGCTCTGACCGGCGCGTCCGGAGCGGGAAAATCCACTCTGATGCGGATGATTTACGGCAATTACCTGACGAACGCGGGCCGCATTATGGTGGCTGGTGTGGATGTGGCCTCTGCCGAGCCGCGTGACATTCTGGCCCTGCGCCGCGACCGGCTGGGTTATGTTAGCCAGTTTCTGCGGGTGGTGCCTCGGGTCTCGACGGTGGATGTGGTGGCCGAACCCTTGCTGGCGCTTGGCCAGGATGGGGCGCAGGCCCGCGAACAGGCCAAAATCCTGCTGAACCGTCTAAATATTCCGCAACGGCTCTGGTCGCTGTCGCCCACGACTTTTTCCGGCGGCGAGCAACAGCGGGTCAATATTGCCCGCGGTTTCATCCACCCTTATCCGGTTTTGTTGCTGGACGAACCCACGGCCAGCCTTGATGCGGCCAACCGCGAAGTGGTGCTGTCGCTGATCACCGATGCCAAAGCGCGCGGCGCGGCCATTGTCGGGATTTTCCACGATCTGGATGCGCGGGATCGGGTTTGTGATCGCAGCATTGAAATCGGCCAATCGGCGCAGGCGCTGCAATGACAGAAGGTCGGCTGATCGCCGTTGTCGGACCCTCTGGGGTGGGCAAGGACAGCGTTATGGAAGCGATGAAAGAAGCGCGGCCCGACTTGCATCTGGTGCGCCGGGTTATCTCGCGACCCAGTTCGTCAGGGGGAGAGGCCTTTGAAGGGGTCAGCGAGGCCGAATTTACCGCGCGGGTTGCGCAGGGGGAATTTGCCCTGCACTGGCAGGCTCATGGGCTGAGTTATGGCATTCCTGCATCCATCGCGGCACGCTTGTCAGGCGGGCAGGATTGTCTGGTGAACCTCTCTCGGGCGATGCTATCGGTGGCGCAGGCGCGGTTTGAAACGCTGATTGTGCTGAACCTGACTGCACGTCCGGAAACGCTGGCCCTAAGGCTGCAGGCACGCGGGCGTGAAGATAGCGACCAGATTGCCAAACGGCTGACCCGCGCGGCAGCGCCATTGCCCGACGGGCTGCGCCACGTCCACCAGATCGAGAATGACTCGCCCCTGCCGCAAACGGTATCCGAGGCGATCTCGATCCTTTATCCGGTAAGGGCGTAGCGTTGGATTTCGTGAAACATCCCGTCTTCATCCTCGCCCAACAGGGTCAGGGAAGTGATCAGAAACGGCACCGGCAACAGCGGGTCGACAATCGGGTGCAAGGCCGCCAGAACAGCCTCTGCCTCGGCTTCTTGCAGCGCGCCGGTCAAGGTCAGATGAAAGCGGAATTCGTCCAGCACATAGGGATAGCCCCACTGCGCCAGCATGTCCTCTTGGGCGGGCGACAGCGGGTTTTTGCGGCGACGGGCCAGTTCTGCGTCACTTGGCGGGGCGCGAAACGCGTCAAGCTCCATGACGATGCGGGCCGCCAGATTGACCAGATCGCTTTGATCGCCAACCGGCACAAGGGCGACAAAGCCCCCCAGACGCTGCAGCTTCAGCGCATCAATCCAGACCGGTGCAGCATCCAGCGCAAGGGTGGAAATCGCCCCGTGCAATCCGTCGACATCCTGCCCTTCGGCCATGAAAAACGGCGGCTTAAGCGTGCCATGCAGACCGTATTTGCGCGGCACATCGGTCAGCGTTTTAACCGAATGAGGCAGGCCCAAAGTCGGTGGGTGCGGTACAGTTTGCCCCGCCACCGGATCCCAGCCCAGCCAGCTCGCCCCGAATTGCGCCAATGGACCTGCGTCCGGCGTGTAGTAAATCGCATATCGACGATATTGCATAACGGCCTCTTCCTTTTGCCGCTCCTTTGCCAAAGAAACGTGACACAGCAATGACACATAGTATTACGCTCGCCAACGCCAAGCTTATCCTGCCCCGCGAAACTGTGACGGGAGGTCTGCAAATAGAGGATGGTTTCATCACCGCGATCAATTCGGGGGCAGCCGTCCCGAAAGGCGCCATCGATTGCGAGGGCGATTACATCTGCCCGGGGCTGATTGAACTGCATACCGATAATCTGGAACGCCATATCCAGCCGCGTCCCAAGGTCGACTGGCCTCATGCCGCAGCGATTGTGGCCCATGATGCCGAGCTGGCGGGCACGGGGATCACCACGGTTTTTGATGCGATGCGGGTGGGGTCCATCCTGTCGGGCAAATCGCGTTATGGCCAATATGCTCGTCAACTGGCCAGTGAGCTCTGGGCCCTGCGCGAGAATGACGCCCTCAAGATCAGCCATTTTCTGCATTTGCGCGCCGAAGTTTGCTCTGAAACGCTGGCCGAGGAACTGGCCGCGTTTACACCCGAAGATCGGGTTGGCATCGTCAGCATCATGGATCACACCCCCGGTCAGCGCCAGTTCCGCGATCTTGAGAAATTCGAGCGCTATGTGATGGGGAAAAACCCGATGTCGACCGCTGATTTTGAGGCCCATATCCAGAACCTCTATGATCTGCGGGCGCGTTATGGCGAGGCCCATGAAAAGGTCGCCGTCACAGAGGCCCAACGTTTCGGCGCGGTGCTGGCAAGCCATGATGATACCACCACGGCACATGTAAACACATCGGCCGACTATGGCATTCGCCTTGCCGAATTCCCGACAACAGTAGAGGCAGCAGAAGCCTGTCGCGCACAGGGGATTGCGGTGATGATGGGCGCTCCCAATTTGATCCGCGGGGGATCGCATTCGGGCAATGTCGCCGCCGAAACACTGGCCGGTTTGGGGCTTTTGGATATCCTGTCGTCTGATTATGTGCCTGCGTCGCTGTTTCTCGCCGCGATCCGGCTGGGAGAGATTTGGGGCGATATGCCTCGTGCCATTGCCACCGTGACCGCAGCGCCAGCCAAGGCCGTGGCCTTGCAGGATCGGGGTCAGATCGCCGAAGGATTGCGGGCCGATCTTGTGCGCTTTCGCATAAGTGGTGACGTGCCGCTCATCCATGGCGTCTGGTCACGGGGACGGCAGGTTGGCTAGCGTCTGACTAACGTTCAGATCACGCAAAATCGAATAGTCATAAGACATTGTGCAAAAATCGATTAAGTTAGTGAGACGTGAAATGAAACCCAGTCATCGTGTTGTAATCACTCTGGTGGGGCTGTTGGTGTTGACCTATCTGGCCGCCGCCGACGCCGAAACGACGGCGGACTGCTCGGCCTTAAGAGTGGCTTCCTGTCCCGAGGCCGCGCATCAGGCGATGGCAGAGCTGCGCCCCTGACAGTACCGTTGCCAATTCTGACAGCGGTGCAGGACGCAGATTCTTTTTATTATGATTAGGTGAAAAACTGCGCCCGACCCACTTGCGTCTGGTGCAGGCTTTCCCTAAAAGGCGCTTCACAGCAAGGCTGCTCCGTTCGTCTATCGGTTAGGACGTCAGGTTTTCAACCTGAAAAGAGGGGTTCGATTCCCCTACGGAGTACCATGCTGTTATTCCTCGCCGAATACTCCTCCCTGACAAATATGCATCGCAAAAATCCGCTTTATGCCGGTGGGTCGTCCTATTTTGCTTTTCCGCCAACGACGTTCGGTTTACGGGGAAGACCCAGTAACCGGAGCCCTGCTTATGTCCTTGATTGATACTCTCACCGTTCGCGCCGATGGCGTTTGCGAGCTGTGTGGCAGCACTGATACCTTACGCGCCTATGGGGTTGGGCCGGATGCCGATGGCACCGCTGAACAGGCGGCGTTGCTCTGTGCAACCTGCGTTGATCAACTGGACGGCACCGAAGCCGATCCCAACCACTGGCGCGGGCTGTCTTCGTCGATGTGGAGCGAACACGCACCGGTGCAGGTGCTCTCGTGGCGGATGCTGGACCGGCTGAAGGCACAGGATTGGGCGCGTGACTTGCTTGATATGCTCTATCTGGAAGAGGACCGTCTGGTCTGGGCGCAGGCCGGTGCGACAGTGCCCGCTGTGGTGCATCGCGACAGCAATGGTGCCGTGCTTTCGGCAGGGGATACGGTCACCTTGATCAAAGACCTGCCGGTCAAGGGCGCAGGCTTTACCGCCAAACGGGGCACTGCGGTGCGAGGCATCGGGCTTGTTGCTGACAATGCAGGCCATATCGAAGGCCGTGTCGAGGGCCAGCGCATAGTGATCCTCACGGAATTTGTGAAGAAGCGTTAACTGGCCCTTCTGCGTCCTCTGTTTGACTCCGCAACGGCGCTGCTGTTGACTGGACCTCCAGGAAAAGGAGACCAGTTATGATTTCTAGACGACGGATGTTGGCCGGTGTATTTAGCACCTCGCTATTGCTCGGCAGTGGCGCGTTGGCCGATAAAAAAGGCAACGGCAAAAAGAAAGTGCCTTCGGGGCAGGTTAAACGCCAAACGAACGGGAAAGCCAAAGCCATCCCACCCGGACAAATCAAACGCTATACCCGCGGAGAAAAGCTGCCGTCCGATCTGGATTGGGATGACATTACCGATCTTGATAAATGGAAGTTCCCCGCGCCGGGGAAAGGAAATAGATACATACGCTTGGATGATGAGATTTACGAGATCGCCGAAGACACAAATACGGTGGTTAAATCCATTGGCATTGTGTCGGACTGGTTGAAGTAGTCCACGATGTCGGCTGTGGGGGTTAGGCGAAAGCACCTGCTATCGCTTGGACCATTTCGTTTACCACGACGTCAGATGTTTCCTTGCGCCCGCCCGCTGGATCGAAATTCGAAAACGCCGGATCGCCCTTTACAGGGCGCGCACAAGAGGCATGGGCCTCGGTTGCGCCGGTGCTTTTCAGGACCTCGGTCACATTTTCCGCCGTTACCCCGCTGCCGGGCATGATTGAAAGCCGTCCGGCGGCGCGAGTGACCATTTGTGCGATCAGGTCCAGCCCGTCGGTGGCGCGCGCCGCACCACCCGAAGTCAGCACACGATCCATGCCCAATTCTACTGCCTGATCAATCGCCAACAGTGGGTCCGGCACAACATCGATCACCCGATGCAGGGTGGTGCCCAGCCCTGAAGCGGCCTGCATCAGACGCGCCATATGCGCCATATGCAGCCCGCCGTCAGTGTCTTGCACCCCTAGGACAACACCGTCCAATCCCGCTGCCTTTGCGGCGGCGATGTCTTCAAGCATGATCTGCATTTCGGCGGATGAGAAATCAAACAACCCGTTGCGAGGCCGGATCATGGCAAAAACCGGCACTGGCAAGGCAGCCGCCGCCTGCATCAATCCCGCCGAGGGGGTAAGCCCGCCCTCTGAGAGGGCCGCGCAAAGCTCTATCCGCCCCGCCCCGCCGCGTACGGCGGCCTTGGCGCTGGCGATGGTATCGACGCAGACTTCGAGCATTATTGCAGTCCTAAGATAGGGTGATTTCGGGGAACGACCAGATAGAACATCTACTTTCCTCCAAGCCCAAACAATGCATTCAGCTTCTGTAAGAGTGTTTCCTTCATAGGTTTCACTTTACGACCACCTTTGCGAAAAATCTCCCATATGGGGTCATAAATCCCTTCGCGATCTTCATAATCCTCGAGGTCCGTACGGAGCAACTGCCTGAGCCGGTCGTCATCACCTTCAACAAGCGCCTCTTCGATTTCCTCGATTTTCAGTGCTAGGGCATGCTCTGCCATGACAAAAAGAACTATCTCTGAATCATCGCCCTGCTGCAACAAGTCACCAATGTATTGGGCGCGCTGAAGGACCGGATTTTTCTCAGGGCCAGCCAGAGGGTCGCTTTCATCCCTGAGGTCTTGTTTTTTAACTGTGGTCCAATACCGCCCGAAAACATGGGCGGTGAGTAGAACCGCAATGAAAAGTAATAAAATATTGGTCGTTACCAGCGAGTTTAAGGCTGTTTCCATTAATTTACTCCTTCTATCCCGCCAAGGCGTTACCTAGGCAGTGCGACGTAAAGCAAACGTCTGATCCTGGGTGAGGGCGTATGCGCTCTCTCGAAGGGAGGGTCGGGCCAGACGGCACACGTCAGTATCCTACCCCCGTTTGCGTTTCACATTTCCACCGCGCTGACCGGGTTTACCCGCCGTTGAACGCCCGCGTGTTTTCACCGCCGCATCGCTTGCCGCATCAATGGCGGACTGTCGTGCCAGCGGATCGTCTGACACCGCCAAATCCACCGCCTCCAGCCGTTTGACTTCGTCGCGCAGGCGGGCGGCTTCTTCGAACTCCAGATTCTCGGCGGCTTTGCGCATATCGGTACGCAGACCTTCGAGATGCGCCATCAGGTTGGCGCCGTGCATCGGTTTGTCGATGGTGGCGGTGACGCGGTTCATATCCACATCGCCCTTATAGAGCCCCGCCAAGACATCCTCGACGTTCTTTTTTACCGTCGCCGGTGTGATGTTGTGCTCAATATTATAAGCGATCTGTTTTTCCCGTCGCCGGTCGGTTTCGGCCAAGGCCCGCTCCATGCTGCCGGTGATCCGGTCGGCATACATGATCACCCGCCCCTCGGCATTTCGCGCCGCACGGCCAATGGTTTGCACGAGGGAGGTTTCAGAACGCAAAAAACCCTCTTTGTCGGCGTCCAGAATGGCCACCAACCCGCATTCGGGAATGTCCAACCCTTCGCGCAGCAGGTTGATCCCGATCAGCACATCAAAGGCCCCCAGCCGCAAATCGCGCAGGATTTCTATCCGCTCCAGCGTGTCGATATCGCTGTGCATATAACGCACTTTGATACCCTGTTCGTGCAGGTATTCGGTCAGGTCTTCGGCCATGCGTTTGGTCAACGTGGTTACCAGCGTGCGCATCCCCGCGGCGGTGACCTTGCGGATTTCATCCAGCAGATCATCAACCTGCATGCCCACGGGACGGATTTCCACTTGTGGATCCAATAGCCCAGTCGGCCGGATCACCTGTTCGGTGAAAACCCCGCCGGCCTGTTCCAACTCCCACGCACATGGTGTGGCCGAAACAAAGATCGACTGCGGGCGCATCGCATCCCATTCCTCGAATTTTAGCGGGCGGTTATCCATACAGGAGGGCAAGCGGAACCCGTGTTCTGCCAAGGTGAATTTGCGTCGGTGATCGCCCTTATACATGCCGCCGATCTGAGGCACGGAGACATGGCTTTCATCGGCGAAAACAATCGCATTGTCAGGGATATATTCAAACAGCGTGGGGGGCGGCTCTCCGGGGGCGCGTCCGGTCAGATAGCGGGAATAATTCTCGATCCCGTTGCAATAGCCCTGTGCCTCCATCATCTCCAGGTCGAATTTGGTGCGCTGTTCGATTCGCTGGGCTTCGAGTAGCTTGCCGTCGTCTTCAAACTGCTTCAACCGCACGGTCAATTCGTTTTTGATGTTCTTGATCGCCTGCACAAGGGTCGGGCGCGGGGTCACATAATGCGAATTCGCATAGACCCGGACCTTATCCAGCGTCGCGGTGCGTTCGCCGGTCAGCGTGTCAAATTCGGTGATTTTTTCCAGTTCTTCGCCAAAGAAGGAAAAGCGCCAGCCGCGATCCTCCAGATGCGATGGCCAGATTTCGATGCTATCGCCACGTACCCGAAAGGAACCGCGCGAAAAGGCATTGTCATTGCGCCGGTATTGCTGGGCAACAAAACCCTTCATCACCTCGCGTTGGTCATATTCCTCGCCGGTCAGCAAATCCTGCGTCATTTCGGTATAGGTTTCCGGCGATCCGATACCATAAATACAGGACACAGAGGCAATGATGATCACGTCATCGCGCTCTAGAAGGGCGCGGGTGGCCGAATGGCGCATCCGGTCGATCTGCTCGTTGATGGCGCTGTCTTTTTCGATAAACGTATCGGTGCGGGCCACATAGGCTTCGGGCTGGTAGTAGTCGTAAAAGGATACGAAATACTCCACCGCATTCTCGGGAAAGAAGCCTTTGAATTCGCCGTAAAGCTGGGCGGCCAAGGTTTTGTTCGGCGCAAGAATAATCGCCGGGCGCTGGGTCTCTTCGATGATTTTCGCCATGGTAAATGTTTTACCGGTGCCGGTCGCGCCAAGCAGAACCTGATCCCGTTCGCCGTCCAGAATACCGCCTGACAGTTCTGCGATAGCGGTGGGCTGATCGCCTGCCGGATCAAAGTCGGTATTGAGCACAAATCTGCGCCCGCCCTCCATTTTCAGGCGGGCTTTATGCGCCGAAACGTCGGGCAGATTGGGCAAGGGATTATCCATGGGGCGATTCCTTTTCAGACCTGATAACTTGATCCCTTTTTGTTCAGGTTCAACCCTTCCCTGACATTCTCCTGACAGCAGCCTGTCAGGGTGATGGAAAATCAGCAGTGTTTTGCGGTATAGGTTCGCCATGGACCATTTGAAAAAAGAAATCGGGGTCACCGGCCCTTTGCAGATCGACGGCGACGCGCAGCTTGCCTCTTGTTTTGGGGTGACCGATTTTCTTGCAGACGCCATGGGGCTGGCGGGACTAGCGATTGCTGAGGCATCCCAAGCCTTGGGGCAACGTAATGATTTGGCGGACGTCCGTGTGGATCGGCGGTTGGCGTCGCTCTGGGCGGGCTATTCCATTGCGCCGCAAGGCTGGAATATGCCGCCGGCCTGGGATGATATTGCGGGCGACTATCAGGCCTCGGATGGCTGGATTCGTCTGCACACCAACGCCGCCAACCACCGCGCGGCGACTTTGCGGGTTTTGGGCTGCGCCGCCGCCCCAGAAGCGGTACGACAAGAGGTGGCAAACTGGCGCGCCACCGATTTGGAAACCGCGGTTGTCGCCGAAGGCGGTGTGGCGGCAGAAATGCGCAGCCGTACGGCATGGCACGAGCATCCGCAGGGCGCTTTGCTGACCGAATCCCCTTTGGTGCAGAGAGATATACCACGCGCCCTGCGATTGCGGGATTTTGGCGGGAGAGCAGACCGCCCTTTGGCCGGATTGCGCGTGCTTGATTTGACCCGGATTTTGGCCGGTCCGGTTGCGACCCGCTTTCTGGCAGGCTTCGGCGCTGATGTGCTGCGCCTTGATCCACCGGATTGGGAAGAGGCCTCTCTAGCGCCCGAAGTGACCCTTGGAAAGCGCTGCGCGCGGCTGGATTTACGCGCGCCCGCCGGACAGGCAAGATTTGCCGCCTTGCTGTCGCAGGCGGATGTTCTTGTGCATGGCTATCGCGCCGATGCTTTGGATGTGCTGGGGCTTGGCGATCACTGGCGGCGTTCTGTGGCCCCTGATCTGATCGAAGTCACCCTGAATGCCTATGGTTGGCAAGGACCCTGGCGCGACCGTCGCGGTTTTGACTCGTTGGTGCAGATGAGCAGCGGCATTGCCGCCGCCGGACAGGAGTGGGCTGGAACCGATCGCCCGACGCCCCTGCCGGTGCAGGCGCTGGACTTTGCCACCGGTTATTTGATGGCTGCCACTGTGGCCACAGCTTTGCGGGATGCGGCCCTTGGCACCCCTGTGGCCACCGCGCGCCTGTCGCTAGCCGCCACGGCGGAGGCATTGATGAGGCGATCCCCGGCAAGGGAAGCGACGGAGATCGGCAAAGCCGTGGCACAGGATTATGCGGCAGAGGTGGAAACTACGGTCTGGGGCAAGGCCAAACGCCTGCGGCCTGCGCTGCGCCTGATGGGCGCGCCAATGCACTATGATCGCGGGGCGCGGCCTCTGGGGCAGGATCAGGCGATCTGGCCAGCACCCGTATAATTCGGCCCCCTGCGTGTAAATGGCATCTTGATCTGGGCGCAGAGATTCAGGATAACCGCAGGGATCAAGTTAGGAACGCCTTATGCCTGCCCGTATTTATCAACCGTCCCGCAATGCCATGCAATCCGGCCAAGCCAAGACCCATAGTTGGGTTCTGGAATATGCACCTGCCTCGGCGCGCTCGGTTGATCCTTTGATGGGCTGGACCAGCAGCGACGATACCCAAAGTCAGGTGAAGCTGCGCTTTGAGAGCAAAGAGGCCGCTGTTGAATATGCCACCGAAAAGGGGCTGGAGTTCACTGTCACCGAGCCGCATAAGCGCAAGCCGAATATCCGTCCCGGTGGTTATGGCGAAAACTTCGCCACCAACCGGCGGGGCGTTTGGACCCACTAAGCGCCGGGCAAGGCCGGGGCGCTGCCCCGGACCCCGGGATATTTTAAGAACAAAGTGAAGTTGGACGCGCAGGGGATCTCCGCGTCCTTTTTTGTGTTAGCCCGCATCCGGCAACGCGGGCAGGCTACGCAGATAGAGCACGATTGCGTTCAGATCGGTGCTGTCCATCTGTGCGAGATAGCCATAGGGCATGGGAGGCATCATCGGGGTGCCATCGGGTTGTTTTCCCATGGTGATCATCGCTTTGATCTCATCGTCGCTATAGCTTGCCAACCCATCCGCATGGGTGGTCAGGTTGCTGGCCACCGATGTGCCCCAGGGACCGTGAAATTCAAATCCGCCGCGGCCGAGGTCTGTGTCGATCATCGGGCCCATGGGCCCCATTGGGGTGTGGCATTCCATGCAATGGGCCACAGGACCGGCAAGATAGGCCCCGTATTCGACGGTTTCGGCTTTGGCAACATCGGCTACGGTGTCGATGGGCGGGCCATAGGCCGGTGGCAGGGGGATGTTGTAGGTCGAGGTCGGCAGGTCACTCTCGATCGCGGGTAGGATGCGCAGATAGGCGACAATCGCGCTCAGATCACTGTCGGAAAGGCCGCGATACATCGCAAAGGGCATTGGTGGCCCGATCAGCGAGCCGTCGGGGCGAATGCCTTCGCGAATGGCGCGGGCCAACTCGGCATCGCTCCAGTCGGCGATGGCGGAGGCCGGGGTGATATTGGGAGCGATGGCGGTGAAGGCGTCGTTTTTCTCAACCAGCCGACCTGAAAGGGCTTGTTCCCGGATCGGGCCTTCCGGCCCCATTGGGGTATGGCAATTGCCGCAACCTGCGATGCCCTCTACAAGATAGGCGCCGCGTTCTTCGGGTGTTTCAGCAGATGCTGACAATGGAAAAAGGCATCCGGCGAGCAATGTAGAATATAGCGTTTTCATAATAATTTGTCCCTTGTTGTGGCTGTAAGTCAAAGGGCCAAATGCGGATTGCACACCGGTTCTGTTTGGTCTTTCCAGTGCTCCAAACGGCAAAAGGGCGCTTTGCAGCGCCCCTTTTATATCACAATTTGAATGCGTTTTTAATGGTCTTGCCTTAATCGGCAGGTGCCTCAGCGGTTGCGGGCTTTTGTAAGGGCGTATCCGCGCCGTTATATTCGCCCTTCAAACGTTCCCGAAGGGTTTGCAACACCACATAGAGCACCGGGATCAGGATGACCCCGACAACGGTTGCCATCAGCATACCGCCAAAGACCGCATAACCGATGGCCCGTTGGCTTGCGGCACCGGCGCCGGAGGCCAGCAAAAGCGGCACCACCCCGAGCAAGAAGGACATCGCCGTCATCATCACCGCGCGGAACCGCATATGGGCCGCCGTCACAGCGGCTTCGCGGATCGACAGGCCGGATTCGCGCTGTTCCACAGCGAATTCAACGATCAGAATGGCGTTTTTCGCCCCCATCCCGATCAACATGATCATCCCGATTTGCGAATAGAGGTTCATATCGGTGCCGGTGATAAAAATCGTCAGAATCGCGCCGAAGAGCGCCACAGTAACCGAGAGCAAAATCGCCACCGGCATCGACCAACTTTCATATTGGCCAACAAGGAACAGATAACCAAAGACCACCGCCAGCACCAAGATCACCTGAACCATGCCAGCGGAATCCTGTTGTTGTTGCGCGGTTCCCGTCCATTCATAGGCATACCCCGCGGGCAGCGCAGTGGCGGCCTCTTCTTCCATAATCTTGATCACATCGCCCGTTGATCCGCCCGCCGCAGGGATGCCTGTCACAGTGGCAGCGCGGAACATGTTATAGCGGGTCAACACCGTGGGCCCCAGAACGTTTTCGACATCCATCAACGTGCCCAGCGGCACCATGGCACCGGTAGAAGAGCGGGCATAGAGGCGGGAGATATCTTCTACCTGATCGCGGTAGGTAGAATCCGCCTGCATCATCACCCGATACACCCGACCAAACAGGTTAAAGTCGTTAACGTAATAGGAACCAAGATAGGTCTGCATGGTCTGGAACACTTCTGAGACCGGTACCTGAAGCGACTTGGCTTTTTCGCGGTCCAGATCAACAAATACCTGCGGCACATTTGCGCGGAAAGTGGTGTAGCTGCTGCCGATCCCGTCGCGTTGGTTGACCGCATAGACCAGCCCGCCAAGGGCCGAAGCCAAATCCTGGGGCGTCCCGCCAGCGGTTTGTTGCACCATCATCTCGACGCCCGCACTGGTGCCCAAGCCTGGAATTGGCGGTGGATTAAAGGCAATCACGCTTGCCGCCGCCTCTTGTTGACCGATTGCCAGAACTTGCCCCAGAATGCCCTGCGCGCTTAGCTCTGGGGTCGTCCGTTCATCCCATGGTGCAAGGCTTACAATCAACATCGCACCGTTTGAGCCGAGGCCGTTCAGCATGCTGAAACCGTTCACGACCACCGTGTCCAGCACGCCGGGAATCTCAAGGATCTGGTCAGAGACCCGCTCTGTGACAACGCCAGTCCGCGACAAAGAGGCCGCGTCGGGCAATTGCACATCGACAAACAGATAGCCGTTGTCCTCGGTGGGCAGGAAACCGGCGGGGGTGACTTTCAACAGGCCACCACCAGCAATAAAGATACCGATCAAAACCACAATACTCAGGCTGGCGACACGCACAAAGCGTCGCACAATCCCGACATACCCATCGCGCAATCCGCCGATGGTTTTTTCAAACAGTGCCAGCACGCCTTTCGGCTCTCCGGTGCGGTTACGCAGAAGCAGAGCGCAAAGCGCGGGCGACAGGGTCAGCGCGTTGATCGAAGAGATAACCACGGCCACCGAAATGGTGATCGCAAACTGCGAAAACAGCCGCCCGGTAATGCCAGGCATAAAGGTAACAGGAACGAAAACCGCCAGAAGAACAAGCGTTGTCGCAATCACCGGTCCGGTGATTTGCGCCATAGCTTTGCGGGTTGCTTCGGGGGGCGAAAGGCCTTCTTCGGCCATGATACGTTCGACGTTTTCAACGACGATAATCGCATCATCCACCACAATCCCGATGGCCAGCACCAGCGCAAAGAGCGAAATCGTGTTCAGCGACATCCCGAAGGCCAGCAGGAACGCAAAGGTCCCGATCAAGGATACCGGAATAGCGACCATTGGCACAAAGGTTGCGCGCAGGTTGCCTAGGAAAATCAGCACCACGGTCATCACCAGCGCAAAGGTGATCATCAGGGTTTCGACCACGTCATTCAGCGATTGCTCGACATAATCCGTGGTGTTGAACGGGATCTGGTATTCCATATCGTCGGGAAAGGCTTTGGATAGGCGGTCGATCTCTGCCTCCACCGCATCCGACACCGCCAGCGCGTTTGCTCCGGGGGCCTGATAGACCGCCAGAACCGTCGCCGGTTCACCGGAAAAACGACCATTGGCCGCATAACTGCTGGCCCCGAGTTCGATTTCAGCGACATCGCCAAGCGTCACAATCGCGCCGTCATCACCGGTGCGCAGCACGATGCCCTCGAATTCTTCGACAGCTTGCAGCCGCCCTTGCGCCTTGATTGTATATTGAAATTGCAGATCTTCTGATACCGGCGGAGCGCCAATCTGACCGGCAGAGACCTCAAGATTTTGTTCCCGCACGGCGGCAATGATATCCCCAACGGACATTCCCAGACTGGCCATCCGGTCCGGATCAAGCCATACGCGCATGGCATAGGAAAAATCGGTCATCACATCGGCTTTGCCGACGCCTTCGACGCGGGCCAATGCATCCTTGATGTTGATCGAAGCATAGTTGGACAAAAAGACTTCGTCATAGCTGCCGTTCGGCGAGAGCAACACCATCGACAGCAACATGTTGGTCGAAGATTTTTGAGTGACAACACCGGATTGGGTGACCTCTGCGGGCAAGCCTGCCATCGCCTGCGCAACGCGGTTTTGCACATTCACAGAGGCGATATCGGGATCGGTGCCAACCTCAAAGGTTACATTCAGGGAATAGCTGCCACTGTCTGAACTGGTGGATGACATGTAGATCATATCATCAACGCCGTTGACCTGTGCCTCAATGGGGGCAGCGACAGAGCCTTCGACTGTATCGGCAGAGGCGCCTGTATAATTGGCCGACACCCCGACTACGGGCGGGGTGATGTCGGGGAATTGCTCAACCGGCAGGACCGAATAGGCAATGGTGCCCATGATCGTCAGCACCAGCGAAATGACCAGCGCCAGCTTGGGGCGGGAAATAAAGACCGTTGAAAGCATGTGCTCAGCCCTCTTCTGCAGGGGCGACGTCGGCGGGGGCTGTCGCCGCTGGCACGGCGTCAACCGTCACGCCGGGGCGCACACGTTGCAGGCCTTCGACAATCACGTTTTCCCCGATCTGGATGCCGTCCGCCACGATATAGCTGATTTCATGTTGGCCGTTCAGGGTGATATAGCGCTGCTCCACAACGCCTTCGGTGTTCACGACCAGCGCAAAATCGCCTTTTTGGTCGCGCTGCACAGCCGCCTGCGGAATCAGAAGTTGGGATTCCGGTTCAGAGGCAAGAATATCCACGGTTAGGAATTGCCCGTCGACAATCAGCCCAGCCTCATTTGCAAACTCTGCCCGGATCGAGATCGTTCCCGTTGTCGGATCAATGCGGTTATCGGCAAACACAATCTTGCCGACCTCGTCGAGTTTTTGGCCGTTCGGCAGGATCAAATAGACGTCCGGTGATTTTGTTGGCTCGCTTAGCTCACCGATACTGGCATCAAGATTTTCAAGTACGTTGACGAGTTGTTTTTCATTCAAGGAAAAGCTGACATAAATCGGGCTCTGGCGCACAACGGTCACAAGCGTGCCCGAAGACGGGCCGACCAGATCGCCGACACTGGCGCCGATCCGGCCAATGCGTCCCTCAAAGGGGGCATACACCTCTGTATAGTCGACGTTCAGCTGTGCCTCTTCGATGGCGGCATTTGCGGCCAGTACGGCGGACTCAGCTACTTTGGCGTTGGCTTTGGCAACATCAAGTTCGCTTTCCGGTGCGGTGTCGCGCGCGACCAGTTGGGTCTTGCGGTCCAATTCGATCTCGGCCAGCTCTACATTGGCTTCGGCACTTGCCAGATCGGCCTGACGGGCCGAAAGCGTGGCGTCATAGGCGCTGCTCTCGATCCGAAAGAGCAAATCCCCTTCCTGCACAACAGCGCCGTCTTCGATCACTTTTTCTTCTAAAAACCCTTGGACCCGCGCGATGATTTCCACGCTGTCGATGGCTTCGCCCTTGCCAATAAACGAGGTCTCGCTGGTGATGTCCTCTTCGGAAACGGCTGCCACAGAAACCTTAACGGCGGTTTGGGCTGTGGCAGTGGGGTCTTCCTCTTCGTTGCAGGCCGCCAATAAAAACGCGCAGAGTGAAGCACTTGCCAGTACCGAGAATTTCCGAATGCTCATGCCGTGGTAACCTTTTTAAATATCGAATCCTGTTGCATGTGGAATCCCATATGCCGTTATTGTTAGAATACGCCACTCAAAGCCTAGAAAGCTACGATTTATATAAACAATTTTGCAAAGCGATCACCTAAGGGTCGATCCAAGAGACCCCTGCCGAATAGGAGGCCATGTGCTCAAAGCGCTCACGCTGATTTTTACCTGCCAACTGGTTGGCGAACTCTGTGCCAAAGGGACGGGGCTGCCTGTTCCGGGGCCGGTACTTGGCATGGTGATCCTGTTTCTGTTTTTCTCCCTGAAACGCGGCATTCCACCAGAGATCGACGCGGTTGGACGCGGGCTGATGCAGAACATGTCGCTTTTATTTGTTCCCGCCGGCGCCGGTGTCATGGTGCATTTCAAACTGCTGGGGCAGGATTTGCTCCCTATCGGGTTTTCGCTGGTGGCGGGTACTTTGATCACCATCGCACTGACCGGCTGGCTGATGAAAAAGCTGAGCGGTGGGGGAAAAGACCATGAATAGCCTGCAGGATACATGGGTCTATCTGAGCGCGTCCCCGCTGTTTCATCTGACCTTAACACTGATTGCCTTTCAGGCGGCCAACTGGGTGTATCAGCGCAGCGGACGTCTGCCGGTTTTCAATCCGGTCTTGCTGGCGGTAATCGCGGTCGTGACGTTGCTGATGGTGACACAAACCAGCTATGCCACCTATTTCGAGGGCGCGCAGTTTGTGCATTTCCTGCTGGGTCCGGCGACGGTGGCCTTGGCAATTCCGCTTTATAAACAGTTCCATCTGGTCAAGGGATCGGCAGTGGCGCTTGGGGTCAGCCTGCTCTGCGGCGGGATTGTTGCGGTGGTCACTGGGGTAGGGCTGGCATGGGTTTTTGGCGGAACGGGGTCGGTTTTGGCCTCTTTGGCACCAAAATCGGTGACTGCGCCCGTGGCCATGGGCATCGCCGAGGAGATCGGCGGTGTTCCATCTTTGACAGCGGCCATGGTGCTGGGCACGGGCATTATCGGGGCGATGTTCGGGCCAGCGGTGCTGCGCCTAGTCGGGGTGACGGAATCGCGCGCCACCGGCGTTGCGATCGGGACAGTCAGTCACGGCATCGGCACCGCCCGTTTGCTGCAAGATGACGAAACAGCCGCAGCGTTTTCGGGGCTGGCCATGGGGATGAACGCTTTGGCCACGGCGCTGTTGCTTCCGATACTCTGGGGCATAAGCGCAGGATGGGCGTTCTAAACCAGTCTGGCCTATGCGCCGGAATCATCGATGTGGGGGAATAGCCAGCATGGTACTCCGTAGGGGAATCGAACCCCTCTTTTCAGGTTGAAAACCTGACGTCCTAACCGATAGACGAACGGAGCAGCCTTGCTGTGCGGCGGTATTTAGGAAACCCGCGCGGACTCCGCAAGCTGATTCTTGCGAGAATGTGAAAAAACTTTCGATCGCTGGCTAAACGGGGGCGGCATCCTCAAGGCGCAGCTGCACTTTTTGCCGACCGCCCCATGTGTTGATCTCCAGCCGTCCGGCCAGATGAAACCGAGCGCCGCCGTGATTTTCCAGCGCCGGGCCAAGAGGGCCATCAAATGCGCCAAAGGAAATCGCTTCAAGCCGGGGGCCAATCCCGTCGGAAAAAGTGATTTTCAGGTGTTTTTCACCCACCCGTTTGGCGAAATGGATCATCTGGTCGGCAAACGCATAGCGCGGGGCAGGGGCGCCCGCGCCAAAGGGACCGGCGGTTTCGATCTGGGCAACCAGTTCCGGCGTCGCGGCGGCGCACATCAACATGCCGTCCAGTTTCAGATCGGCAGGGCCGATGTCCGCCGCGCCTTGTTTCGCAAGTAGGGCGGCGAGCCTCTCCATCGCGGCGTCAAGCTTGTCCTCGGCCACGGTCAGACCGGCGGCCATTTTGTGCCCGCCGCCTTTGATCAGCAGCCCCTCGCTGGCCAGCCGCTGAATCGCCGCCCCCAGATCAATGCCACTAACCGAGCGGCCAGAGCCTTTGCCGATGCCGTCTTCAAAACCGATGACAATGGCAGGACGGTTGGTGGTTTCTTTCAACCGGCTGGCGACAATGCCGACGACACCGGGGTGCCAGCCCTCTTGGGCGGCCCAGACTAGTGGCGCATCAAAGCCGCGGGCTTCGGCCTGTTCCATGGCTTGTGCGCGCACGGTTGCTTCGATGTCGCGGCGTTCGGTGTTCAACTCATCCAGTCGGTCGGCCATGGCTTTGGCCTCTTGAAGGTTGTCCGTTGCCAGAAGCCGTGCACCCAGATCGGCCTTGCCAATCCGTCCGCCGGCGTTGACACGCGGTCCCAACAAAAAGCCAAGGTGATAGGGCGTCGGGGCGCTATCCATGCGCGCCGTATCCGACAGGGCCACAAGCCCGACCCGTTGACGACGCGCCATGACCGTTAGCCCTTGGCGTACAAGGGCGCGGTTCACCCCAATCAGCGGCGCAACATCGGCCACGGTTGCCAGCGCCACAAGGTCGAGATAGGCCATCAAACCCGGCCCCTTGGCACCGTCATCGCGCATTTGGCGGTTGGCTTCGACCAGCATCAGGAACACCACAGCCGCCGCACAGAGATGCGCCAGATCGCCGGTTTCATCCTGCCGGTTCGGGTTCACGACTGCATGGCAGTCCGGCAGGGTTTCGCCGCCAAGGTGGTGGTCCAGAATGATCACATCCGCGCCTTTGGCCGCTGCAATCGCATCATGGGACAGCGTGCCGCAATCCACACAGATAATCAGATCATGGTTGGCGGCAAGCTCGGCCATCGCCGGTTCATTCGGGCCATATCCTTCGTCGATCCGGTCGGGAATATAAAGTGTCGCGGTTCGGTTCATATCGCGCAGCCATGTGATCAGCAGCGCCGCAGAACTGCCGCCATCCACGTCGTAATCGGCAAACACGGCGATGCGTTGCTTGGTTTTGACCGCTTGCAAAAAGCGGGCAGCGGCCTTTTGCATATCCTTCAGGCTGCGCGGATCAGGCAGCAGATCACGCAAGGAGGGCGTTAGATAGGGCTGCGCCTCTTCGGTGGGCACCGCCAGCCGCGCAAGGGTACGGGTCAGCGGGATCGGCAGATCGGTGGCCTGATGGATCGCCTCGGCCTGACGTTCTTGTTCCACATCCAGCCCGCGCCAGCTTCGATTGCTGAGAGAGGTCTTAACACCCAGAAAGCTCATGGTTGATCCTGTAGAATGTCGGCGGTTTTGCGGGCGGTGACGAATTCACCATGCAAATGGGAAATGGCCGTATTGTGAATATCTTCCGCCGCCATCGGCGCCAGGTTCGCCCAGCCGGTATCGGCATTGCCGCTAAAGGCCGCGCAGGCGTCATGGGCAAGGGTCACGGTAAATCCCAGATTGGCGGCCATGCGGCAGGTGGTCGACACACAATGAGGCGTGGTCAGCCCGCAGATCACCAGATCGGTGATGCCTGTACGGCGCAGATGCTGCTCCAGATCGGTGCCGATAAAAGCGGCGTTCACCTGCTTTTCAAAGACCGGTTCCGGCCCCTGTGGCGCCAGCATCGGGATGAAATTCGTGCCATTTTGATCGGGATGCAAGGGGCTGTCGGGGGTAGTGCTAATATGGCGGACATGAAAAATGTCGCGGCCCGTGTCGCGCCACGCGCCCAGCAGGCGCGCAGCATTGTTTTCGGCGTCCGGATTGTTGCGCTGCCCCCAGACCGGCGATTGAAAGCCGGTCTGAAAATCAATGAGCAGCAATCCGGTACGTGTCATCAAACAGGGTTACGATAGATCATCCGGCGCACGGAACCGGTTTTGGACCGCATCAGGATGGTTTCTGTGGTCAACGCATTGGGTTCACGCTTGATTCCGGCCAGAATGGAGCCATCGGTCACGCCAGTGGCGGCAAAGATCACATCCTGTGTCACCAGATCATCGCGCGAATAGATGCGATCCAGATCGGTGATACCGGCCTTTGCGGCGCGGCCGCGTTCGTCGTCATTGCGGAACAACAGTTTGCCCCACATCTGACCGCCCATGCATTTCAGAGCCGATGCTGCCAGCACGCCTTCGGGCGCGCCACCGGAGCCCATATACATGTCGATGCCAGTAATCTCGGCTTCGGCGCAGTGGATCACGCCGGCGACGTCGCCATCGGTGATCAGGCGGATCGCCGCACCGGTGGAACGGACTTCGTCGATCAGGTCTTCGTGGCGCGGGCGCTCCAGAATACAGACCGTGATGCCTTCGGGACCGCAGCCTTTGGCTTTGGCAAGGGTGTTGACGCGCTCTGCGGGAGACATATCCAGCGAGACCAGATCCTTGGCATAGCCAGGGCCAATGGCCAGCTTGTCCATATAAACATCCGGCGCATGCAACAGTGTGCCGCGCGGGGCCATGGCGATCACAGTGAGCGCATTCGGCATGTCTTTGGCGGTCAGCGTGGTGCCTTCCAGCGGATCAAGGGCGATGTCCACGGCGGGGCCGGAACCGGTGCCGACCTCTTCGCCAATAAACAGCATCGGGGCTTCGTCGCGTTCACCTTCGCCGATGACGACAACGCCGTTGATGTCGAGCATGTTGAGTTGGTCACGCATAGCGTTTACCGCCGCTTGGTCGGCGGCTTTTTCATCGCCGCGCCCGACAAGATTGGCGGAAGCAATGGCCGCTGCTTCAGAAACGCGCGCTAAGCCGAGCGACAACATACGGTCGGAGAATTCGATAGGGTCAGTCATAAAAAGTCCTGCAAGTTAAATTGGGCCACCGCCGGTTTACCCTGCGGATACCCTGCGGACAAGTTATCAAAGAGTTTCTATACGAATTGCGACAGGTTCCGTTGTAAGAACGTCTATATTTTGGAACCCGGCAAGCGCATTATCCAGTGATTGCCTGTCGGTTTTATGGGTGACGATGATCACGGGCGCGCTGGTATTGTCATGGCCGTATTGGCGCATCCGGTCGATGGAAATACCGGATTCTCCCAGAATCGTGGCGATTTTGGCCAAAGCCCCTGGTTTATCTTCAAGCGCAAGACGCAAGTAATAGGCGGCCGGACTGGAGACAGCGGCGGATTTTACGTCCCGCAGGCTGCTGGCCGGCTGGCCAAAGGTCGACACCCGTGTACCACGGGCAATATCGATCACATCGCCCATCACCGCAGAGGCTGTCGGGCCTTCGCCCGCTCCCGCACCGCGCAGCACGATCTGACCGACGTTGTCGCCTTCGATCATCACCATGTTTGTGGCGTTCTGCAGCTGCCCAAACGGAGAACTCGCAGGCACCAGACAGGGGGTCATCCGCTGCACAAGGCCGCGCCCGGTCATCTGGGCCACGCCCAATAGCTTGACCCGAAAGCCCATGTCAGCGGCCTGTTCGATATCTTCGATGGTAACGCGCTGGATGCCTTCCAGATGCACCCCGTCAAAATTGACCTTGGTGCCATAGGCGATGGACGCCAAGAGCGCCAATTTGTGACCGGCATCAATACCCCCGACATCCAGGGTCGGGTCGGCCTCAAGATAGCCAAGCTGGTTTGCTTCTTCAAAGACGGCGTCATAAGGCAGACCGGCATTTTCCATCCGCGTCAGGATGTAGTTACAGGTGCCGTTCATCACCCCGACAACACGCTCGATGTCATTGCCCGCAAGCCCTTCGGTCAGGGATTTCACAACCGGAATGCCACCGGCAACGGCGGCTTCAAAGCGAATAACATGATCTTCGGCTTCGGCGGCTTCGGCCAATGCCTGTCCGTGCACTGCCAAAAGCGCCTTATTGGCGGTAACAACGTCTTTGCCGGCTGCAATCGCGGCTTCAATCGAATCCTTGGCCGGGCCGGTGCTGCCGCCCATCAATTCGACAAAGACATCCACATCATCGCGTTGCGCCAGTTTAACCGGATCGTCTTCCCATGCATAATCAGCGAGGTTCACCCC
The DNA here is from genome assembly GCA_947498155.1 of uncultured Pseudoruegeria sp. Classification (GTDB taxonomy): domain Bacteria; phylum Pseudomonadota; class Alphaproteobacteria; order Rhodobacterales; family Rhodobacteraceae; genus Pseudoruegeria. The sequence continues at coordinate 111,041 of CANMJD010000007.1, read as the reverse complement.
CCGATCTTTGCTGCGGTCGCGGGCAGAGATGGCGGTGATTTCAATCGGACGGCCGCTGCGGCTGGCCAGAAGATTGGCCTTCTGGCGGACAATTTTGATGACGCCGATGCCAACGGTGCCCAGTCCGGCGATGCCAAGGCGCAGGGGTTGGGTCATGATGTTCTCCGTTAGCTTGTTAGGTTGCCCGCCTGTTATCTGGATTCCATGGGCCTTGCAATGTCGGGGCGGGTGATTTTGCCGCCACTGTGCCACGGGCAGCAAAGGGGTCGTTTACGGCGCAGTCCGCAGGGCGGTGGCGCGGTTTCTAAGGGCGGCTCCACGGGCGTTCAGATCGTTGTACACAGCATCGGCGCGCGCGGTATCTGCATCGGGCAACTGCAGGGTATCAAGCGGCGCCAGCACCGGAAATTCGTCGTCCGGCGCGGGCGGCGGTGTGGCCGACAGATCCGGCTGTTCCAGACAGGCGCTGGTCAGGGTTGTGAGCAACAGGGCAATAGCCAGTCGGGGCATACGCAATCCGAAAGAAATTAAAGAATAGGTTGATCTGTCTTAGGCGGCGGCGGCTTTTCCCGCAAGAGAAGGCTTGCAAGAACGGGTGTTCAGTTCCAATGTGGGGCATGGCACGTAAAACCGGAACCAGCGCCGAAGATACCGGCGCAAAAATCAAAGCCTCTGCGCTTTTACTGTTTTCAGAGCAGGGGTATGACGCTGTTTCGATGCGGCAACTGGCCTCGGACGTCGGGGTGCAGGCGGGCGCGATTTATTTACATACAAAGGACAAGCAAAGCCTGCTGTTCGGGTTGATGCTCGATTTCCTTAAGATGCGGGCTGCGGCTCTGCCCGAATTGGATGTTGCAACCAGCCCCAATGCGGCGATGAAAGCCTTCGTGCAGTTTCACATTGCGTTTCATCATGACCACGCCGTTGCCGATCAATTGTTGCGCAATGAAGCACGGGCGCTGACGCCAGAGCATGCCGCGCAGATTGCGGCATATGTCACCGCCTATGAGGCCGTGTTACAGGGCATTCTGGAAAAAGGGCGGGAGGCCGGTGTGTTTCATGTGCCGGACGTTGGGTTGATCTCTGCGGCGATCCTGACGCTTCTGTCCGGCGTGGAAACGTGGCGCATGACACATTCGGATTTTGAGGCGGAAAAGCTAAGCCGGATTTATGAAAATATGGTGCGGCGCATTCTGAAATCTTAGGGGCGGGGGCGCTGCCCCCATCGCCCTTGGCGATTCCCCCGGGATATTTATCGGAACAAAGTTAATGCGCCGGTTTGATAAACGTGCCGTTGCGCAGTTCGGCAAAGGCAGTCATCAGCTCTTCGCGGGTATTCATTACAATCGGGCCGTGCCAAGCCACCGGTTCTTGAATCGGCGCACCGGAAATCAGCAGAAAGCGCACCCCCGTATCGCCCGCCTGAACGGTGATTTCATCTCCGGTGGAGAATTGCACCAAAGTACGGTCGCCCGATAGGTCGCGGATGTTCAGCTCTTCGCCCCGGACTTCTTTTTCGAGCAACACTCCGCGCGGTTTAGAGGCATCGGCGAAGCGGGCGCTGCCGTCAAAGATATAGGCAAAGGCATTGCGGTAGGTATCGATCTTGAAGGTCTTTTTCACCCCGGCAGGTACAAAGATGTCGAGATATTGCGGATCGGCTGAAATGCCATCAACGGGGCCGGTTTTGCCCCAGAAGCGCCCGACGATGACTTTGACGCGGGTGCCGTCATCATCGATAATTTCCGGAATTTCGCCTCCGCCGACATCCTGATAGCGCGGTGTCGTCATCTTTAGGCTGGCGGGCAGATTGGCCCAAAGTTGAAAGCCGTGCATCTGGCCCTTGTCGTTTCCTTTGGGCATTTCCTGATGCAGGATGCCGGAACCCGCCGTCATCCATTGCACATCACCTGCAGACAGCGTGCCTTCATTGCCCAGTGAATCGCCATGTTCAACGGTGCCGTTCAGCACATAGGTAATGGTTTCGATGCCGCGATGGGGATGCCAAGGGAAGCCTTTGAGGAAATCCTCGGGGCGATCATTGCGGAAGTCGTCAAACAGCAAAAACGGATCGAGCATTGTCGGGTCTTCGAAGCCGAATGCGCGATGGAGTTTGACGCCAGCACCTTCCATCGTTGGCACAGCGTGAGAGATCGATTTGACAGGGCGGATAGACATAGGGGCCTCCTTTTCAAGTCAAAGATAGAACTCGGAGCAGGGGGCGGCAATGGCCGGAACTGCGCAGCAATGGTGCGCCAATGCAGAGAGGGGCGGGTCGCGAATAGGACAGACGTCGTTTTTGACGCAGGTCAGCATCGGGTGATCAAAGCGCAGATGAAACGGGGGACAATGTGAATATCGGATTTATCGGTTTGGGGAATGTCGGGGGCAAGCTTTCGGGCAGTTTGCTGCGCAACGGGTATAAGATTGGGGTGTTGGACCTTGATCCAGCTAAAGTTGCCGCGGCGGTTGCGCAGGGCGGATGGGCGGCGCAAACCCCGGCGGAATTGATGGAAAACTGCGATGCGGTGATTACCTGCCTGCCCAGCCCGCAGGCCTCTGCAGAGGTCGTAGAAGGCGAAAACGGGCTGTTATCAGCGATTGGGCCCGGTAAAATCTGGATGGAAATGTCGACCACCGATGAGGCCGAGGTTAAACGGCTTGGGGCGATGGTAACCGCCAAAGGCGGGGCGGCGGTGGATTGTCCGGTGTCGGGCGGGTGTCATCGGGCCGATACCGGCAATATCGCCATTTTCGCCGGATGTGCGCGCGACACTTTTGACCGCATTCTGCCGCTGCTGACGACGATGGGGCGGCGGGTGTTACACACCGGTGATATCGGGTCGGCCAGCATTTTGAAGGTGGTGACCAATTACCTTGCGACGGCCAATCTGGTCTCTTGTGCGGAGGCGCTGATGGTGTCCAAAGCCGCTGGGATGGATCTGGCCACCGCCTATGAGGCGATCCGGATCTCTTCGGGCAATTCCTTTGTGCATGAAACTGAAAGCCAGGTGATCCTGAATGGTTCTCGCGATATCAGTTTCACCATGGATTTGGTGCTCAAGGACATCGGGCTGTTTCAGGAGGTCGCGAACCGCTCTGCGGTGCCACTGGAGCTTAACCCGCTGCTGATCGACATTTTCAAGGACGGGATTGCCCGCTTTGGCACGCGCGAATTGTCGCCAAATATCATCAAACGCCTTGAAGAGAGCACCGGCTTGCAGGTGGAGGCGCCAGGGTTTCCGGCGCAAATGGTCGATGATGAGCCAGAGGAAGCGGGCTATGAGGTTGTGCCCAAACGCGGTTAAATATGGTTGAGCCGGTGGCGCTCCAACAGGGATAGGATCACATCGCGGGCCCGTTCACGGTGGGCGCGGTGCAGCCTGTCGGCAAGATCGGCGTTGCCAGAGCGGATGGCCTCAAAGACGTTGCGGTGATCTTCGTTGGATTGCGTCGGCAGGGGCCGCATGAACAGCGTGATGGAGCGGGCGCGGCGGACCTGATCGCTCATCATGGCGACGATCATTTCGATCCGCGAGTTTTTACCTAAATGGACCAGTTCGGCGTGAAAGCGGTCATCGGCCTCGGCCCATATTTCACGATCCTCTTGCGCGATTGCGGCTTCCATTTCCGAAATGGCTGTGGCGAGTTTTTCCAGTTCTTTGTTGGAATAGTCAAAGCTGGCAGCGCGGCGGGCGGAGAGCCCTTCAAGTTCGGTCAGCACATCGTAGATGTCGCGCATATCATCCGGAGAGACCGACAAGATGCGCACGCCTTTTCGGGGGCGCATTTCCAGCAAGCCCTGGCTTTCTAGCGTCAGGGCCGCTTCGCGCACCGGTGTGCGAGACATGTTCAACCGGTCCGCAAGCTCGCTTTCAAGATGATCAGACCCTGCCGTCAATTCACCGGAAAAAATCATGTGACGCATGGCCTGAATGGCCCGTTGCGTATTTGACTGCGGTTTCTCAGCGGGGTCTGTCAAATCTATTCCAGTCTTATTTTTTGCCCGCTTTGGGCGGCGTCGTAGATGGCGTCTTCTATCTCGATGACCTTTAGATAGTCTGCGGCCTCGTTTTCAAGGGGTGTGCCTTGAAGAAGGCCCGAAATGACGTGTTTTTGCAAGGCATGCACACAATCACCGCCAAATCCGTCATGGGAATCCGGTGCGAGGATTTGATTTTTGTCCGTTTCTCCGAAGGCGCGCCGCCAGACAGAGCCATCGCCCATCAGTTCCAGCGTGCCTTTTGTGCCTTCAAACAGGGCCTCACCCATGGTGCGGCGGTGGTTGTCGGCCGCATGATCCAGATGGCGGTTGCCATCAAACAAAGCGCGCGCGCCATCAGCATGATCAAACAGGATATATCCGGCGTCCTCGCCGGCGATCACCGGATTGATCCGGCGCAGATCGGCATAGACGGCACTTGGGTTGCCCAGCAAATAGCGGAAGGTATCGACCCAGTGAACAGCGGTTTCATGGACCAGAAACCGTTCCATCTGCTGAAAGTAAGGCTGGCGGTCCATATAGGCGTCAGGGCCTTGGCCGTCCCCCGGGCGCAGGCGAAAGGTCACTTGCTGCACAGTGCCGATGGCCCCGTCATCAAGGGCGGATTTGATTGCGCGATACCAAGGTTGAAAGCGGAAGTTTTCATGCACCACGATGGTGACGCCTGCTGCGGCGGCTTCGTCACAAATTTGGCGGGCTTCGGCCAAGTCATTGCAAAAGGGTTTCTGGCAGATCAAGGTTTTAACGCCATGGCGGATTGCCAAGCGGATGGTGCTGGCATGGGCGATGGGCGGCAGAATGATGTCCAGCAGGTCGGGTGTCTCTGCGGCTAACATCTGTTCCAGATCATCATAGGCGGTCAGGCCGGTGGCTTTGGCCTTAGAGATGTCGCGGTTGCACGAAGCACGCAGATCAACGCCTGCCATACGGCCCCAGCTGCCGTAGTGGAACTGGCTAAAATAGCCAGCCCCAACACAGCAAACACGGATCAGCTCTGGGCTGCTCATGAGGCCGCTGCGGTGCTTGCGGGGGTAAACAGGGCCGCCTCAACAGATTTTGCCGCATCCGCCGTGCCAGCAGAGCCGCCAAGATCGCGGGTCAGGCCTGTGCCAGAGGAGACAATCCCCTCGACGGCTTCGCGCAGGCGTTTGCCATCGGCCAGCAGGGCGGCATTGTTATGGGTGGTACCGAGCCAGTCCAGCATCATCGCCGCTGACAGGATCATCGCAAAAGGATTGGCCAGCCCTTGGCCTGCAATGTCAGGGGCCGATCCATGGCACGGTTGGAAGACGGCGTGGTCTTCGCCAATGTCGGCAGAAGGGGCAAGCCCAAGGCCACCCATCAATCCGGCCCCCAGATCGGACAGAATGTCACCAAACATGTTCTCGGTAACCATCACATCGAAATCCCATGGTTTTTGCACCATCCACAGGGCGGTGGCATCGACATAGGCATGGTTGGCGGTCAGCTCAGGGTGTTTCTTTGCTTCGGCATCAAACAGCGCACGGAAGAAAGCAAAAGCGCGAAAGACGTTGGCCTTGTCAACACAGGTGACTTCGCCTTTGCTGCGGCCTTGGTCTTTGCGGTTTTGCGCAAGGTTAAACGCAAATTTGAACAGTTTTTCGGATGTTTTCCGGGTGATGCGCAGGGTTTCGCGGGCTTCATCCTCGGTGACTTCGCCAGCGCCCTGACTGTAGAACAGACCCTCTGTGCTTTCGCGGATCAGGACAAAATCAATGTCGCGCCCTTCGGGTAGGGTCAGTGGCCCCATCTGGCCAGCACGCACGGTCACCGGACGCACCCCGGCGAACAGATCAAGGATTTTGCGCAGCTCAATTTGTGGCGAAATCTCTGTTCCGTCGGGATAGCGCACATCAGGCAGCCCCATGGCCGACAGCAGGATCGCATCCGCTGCGCGGGCCGCATCCAAGGATGTTTTGGGCAGCGATTCACCGGTTTTGGCGTAATGGGCCGCACCCGCAGGCGCATCGGTAAAGGAAAGAGTGTAGCCGCCGGATTGCGCTGCCAGTTTTTTCAGGATTTCGACTGTCGGGGCGGTGATTTCCGGGCCAATGCCATCCCCTTCGAATACGGCAATTTCAAAATTCTGGGTCATGGTCGATTGGTCCTTTTGCGGGCGTTGCTTGCCATTTTCATATAATACACGCAGTAATACATTTACTAGCGCTCTTTTTAATGTATACATTAATGCATGCATTAAAAGCAAGGCGAATGTCATTGCCGCTCAAGCCAGCAAAAGGCGTAGGCGCGGTTCTGGATCGCCCACAGGCGTAACACCGCACGATTGTGCATTCAAAAAGAGGGCAGGCAGCCATGTACGCAGTAACGGTTCACTTCACGCTAAAATCCGGCCAACACGCGGCTTTTCTGCCCTTAATGGTCGAAAATGCCAGAACGTCCCTGCGCGAGGAAAGCGGCTGTTTGCAGTTTGATGTGCTGCGCGGGGCTTCGGATGATGTGGTTTTCCTGTATGAAATCTATACAGATCGCGCGGCTTTTGATCTGCATTTGCAGTCGGCACATTTTAAGTCGTTTGACGCAGCGGTTGGCGATATGGTTGCCGATAAGATCATCCAAACATTTGATGAGGTCATCCGATGAGCACCTGGGAAATCCACGCGGTTAAATACGCAGATCGCAATGCCCGTACGCGCGGCGATAGCTTTATCTTTGATGACAACCATGACGCTGCCCATGCGATGGACTATTTCATGTGGGTCTTGCGGCGCGGGCCTGAAGTCATTCTGGTGGACACAGGCTATGACATGGCCGAAGCCACCGCGCGGGATCGTCCGATCCGTATGGACCCGGTGGAATCCCTGCGGCCCCTTGGCCTGACACCGGACGACATCACCAAGGTCATTGTCACCCATCTGCATTACGACCATGCGGGTGGGCTGCATCTGTTTCCCAATGCAACGCTCTATCTGCAGGAAACCGAGATGGCCTATGCCACCGGTCCTTGTATGTGCCACGATACGCTAAAAATGCCCTTTACTGCCGATCACATTTGCGAAGCGGTCAAGCGGTTGTATTCCGGCAAGGTCGTCTTTTTTGATGGCGACGGAGAGGTTGCCGACGGGGTAACTGTACACCGGATCGGCGGGCACTCGCGCGGGTTGCAGGCGGTGCGGGTGCGCACACAGGCGGGTTGGATGGTTCTGGCTTCGGATGCGGCGCATTTTTATGAAAACCTCTGGCTGCGCAAACCTTTTCCAATTGTGGTTGATTTGCAGGACATGCTGGACGGGTTTTATCGACTAGAGGCTTTGGCGTCAGATAAGCAATTGATCATCCCGGGGCATGACCCGTTGGTTCGACAGCTGTATGACACCGATAAGGCCGATCATATCCTGCGGCTTGATGTGGGCCCAAAGTCCGACATCCAGTTCGATTGACCCTGCTTCAACCCAAAACCCCAGTAAAAACCGACCGGCCTGTGGATTTTTGATATCGATATAGTTTTGTTAACGTTATCATTTTCAAACCTTCTTGCTTTTTCGATGCCTAAGGCGTCAAGATTAAGCATTTAGTTTTAAGTGGTTCCGTTTATGTCAACTCTTCCCTCTGTCCCCATTCAGCGACTGGCCCATATGGCCGCGACATTAGATCGGCTATCCAGCAACCGACGGGCGTCTGGCATCATTCTGGAGCAGCTCGGGATCGACCCCGCGCTGCTAGAGCAGCGGGATGGTCAGATCGATATCGGGCTAGAGGCGGCCTTTTGCGAACGGGCGAGCAAAATGTCGGGTCATGAGGCCTTTGGCGCTTTGGCCGGGTTGTCACTTCAGTCGGTCAGCACATTGACCAATTATATCGCGAAATACAGCCGGGATCTTAAAAGCGCGATCGAAGCTGCCTCGCGCTATTATGTTTTAACCAATCCGACAACGGTGTTCTGGCTGCAAACATCTAGCACAACGGCCGCTTTTCAGATGCGCTGCGAGGTCGAAGAGCTGAATCAGAACGGGGCGTATCGGGAATTTTCGTTGGCCTCTGCAATTGCGGTCATGCGGCGTATCACCGGTGTTTCATTCTATCCGCTGGAGGTGCGGTTCAAACATCCGGCACCGGCCCATAGCGAAGTGCTAAAGAAACTGCTGGGCTGTCCGGTGGTCTTTGATGCCCCGCTTGATGAAATCCAGATGGCGCCTTCGACCTTGAACCTTGTCATTCCGACCTATGATCCGGCGCTGCGCGATCATCTGGTCAACTACGGAGAGCTGTTGCTCGCCCAAGCCCCGATATCAGATCAGGGGTTGCGGGGCAAAATCGAAAAACTGCTGCTTGACGGCTTGCCCGGACGGTTGCCCTCTGCCGATGAAATCGCAGCGAACCTAGGCATGAGTCGCCGCACCTTCGCCCGCCGTCTCAGCGACAGCGGCGTGTCGTTTCGCGAAATCGTGGACCGTCTGCGCGAAGATTTGGCCCGCCGTTACCTGTGCGACGGGCTGCCGATTTCCGAAGTGGCTTATGTGCTTGATTATTCCGATCAGGCGGCCTTTACCACGGCCTTTAAACGCTGGACCGGCGCGACTCCCAAAGCCTTTGCGATGCAAGCTGCGATGGGATAGACGCAGGGCCTGTTAGGGCAAAATCCAGTAACAGTTAAAGCCTTATACCCATTTGGCCAGTGGCGGCAGGCTCATCAATACCGCATTGGCATCATGGCCAGTCTCAAGCCCGAACTTCGTCCCCCGGTCATAGACCAGATTATATTCGGCATAGAGTCCACGATGCACAAGTTGGGCGTCCTTTTCTGCCGCGCCAAATGCTTTATCACGGTTGCGTTCCACCGTTGGCAGAAAGGCAGGCAGAAAGGCGCGTCCCACATCCTGGGTAAGGGCAAAATCCGCCTCCCAATCGCCGGTATTCAGGTCATCATAAAAGATACCACCAACCCCACGGGCGCGATGCCGGTGCGGGATGTAGAAATAGCGATCGGCCCAGTCCTTGAAGCGCGGATAATAGGCGGCATCATGACCATCGCAGTAAGATTTCAGCGTGTTGTGAAATGCCACTGTATCTTCTTCATATTCCAGACAGGGATTGAGGTCCGATCCGCCTCCGAACCACCAACCGTGCGGCGTCCAGAACATGCGTGTATTCATGTGAACAGCAGGGGTATGGGGGTTTTGCATATGCGCCACCAACGAAATCCCCGAGGCCCAGAAACGCGGATCCTGCTTAAGGCCGGGCAAGTCTTTTCGGGCGGCCATGGCCGCCTGTGCGCGTTCGCCCAAAGTCCCGTATACCGTTGAAATATTGACGCCGACCTTTTCGAAAACCCGCCCGCCGCGCATCACCGACATCAATCCGCCGCCCGCATCACTACCGTCATCGGCGGTGCGTTTGGTCTCGCTGATTTCAAACCGGCCGGCCTCTTGCGTGGCAAAGGGGCCTTGGGTCTGGCTGTCCTCGAGGCTTTCAAAGCGCGCTACGATCTGGTCGCGCAGCTCTTTAAACCAAGCGGCAGCACGGGGTTTGCGGTCATCAAACGGGTCGGTCATGTGCGGTCCTGTTTTCTGGTTTTTTCCGCCTTAGCGTTTTTTTAATCCATGCGCCAGTGGGCGAAAGGGAGCGTTTGGGGTTTGTAACGCATCCACCCTTGGATTAGCCTAGCGATATGAAAGCAACCTTGATGATTTTTTCCGGTCTGGTGGTCCTGTTGGCCGGGTGCTCTACCCCGCGCGAGCGCTGCCTGAACCTTGCCGCGCAGAATTTGCAAACTGTTGAAGGGCTTATTCTGGATACTCAGGGCAATATCCAGCGTGGCTTTGGCTATGTGACGGATGTGCGCTACACCACGGCGCTGGATTGGTGTTATGATCCCTGGGGCAACGTGCGGACCTGCACCAGAACCCAGACCCGCCCTGTCAGCAAACCGGTGGCCATCGATCTTGAGGCTGAAAAGCGCAAGCTGGCCTCCCTCCAGAAACAGCGTACGACGCTGGTCAAGGAAACCAATCAAAAGATTGCCTCATGCGAGGCGCAATATCCGCTGGATGCCAGCGCGCCGGTCACCGCAGCACCAGAGTAATCAATGCGCGGCAGTTGCAACAGGGTCGAGCAAGCTGCGCCCCCCGTCGACGGTGATAATCTGGCCGGTCATAAAATCCGACGCAGGGGCGGCAAGAAACTGCACGGCTTCAGCCACTTCTGAGGCCGAGGCAATGCGGTCCAGCGGGGTCGCGGCTAGAATGGATTCCCGATATTCGGGGTGATCTTTCAGAACCGACTGCAAGCTGGCGCTCATCACACTACCGAAAGCCACGCCGTTCACTCGGACACGATCATGAGCAAGGGCCGCGCCAAGCGAGCGTGTCATCTGATCTAGTGCGGCACAGCTAATCGAATAGGCCATAAGTTCCGGATGGGTACGGCGCGCGGCAATCGAGGTCAGATTGATGATAGAGCCGATCATCCCGGTATTGATGTCGTCATCTTCGGCCTGTTGGATCATCCGGCGCGCGACCAGTTGCGACAGGCGCAAAGAGGTCATCAGGTTCTGATGCAACAGAGCCTCTACCGCGTCATCGCTGGCGCTCAGCGGGACAGAACGGCAGACCTGACGGGAGGCGTTCACCAGAATATCCACGCGGTCAAAAGCATCAAGCGTCGCCGAAAGCAGATTAGCCAATGTCAGTTTTTCGCGCAAATCACCGGCAAAATAACGGATATTGCCATCCTCGGCCTGTTCGCCGATTTCATCCTTCAGCCGCGCTTCGTCCACATCGGCAAACATGACATTTGCCCCTTGATCGGCAAAATGCCGTGCAATGGCCAGCCCAATTCCATTGGCGGCACCGGTGACAATCGCAGTTTTTCCATTGATTGAAAAAGACATCTTGAATGATCCTAAAAGGTTCAGTTGGCAGCGCCGGTATCTAGCGGCGCAGCGTGCGAGATTTCTTCGGATACCGCGCATACAGGGTTTTGAACCCGCTGTCACCGCCCAGTTCCGTCACTTCGCGGAACAGCGCCGATAGCGTGGCCTCATAGGGCAGGTGGCGGTTGGCCACGATCCAGAGGTCACCATTGGGTTTCAGCAGACCTGCAGCAGAGGTTATAAACGCCTGTCCAAGGGCGGGTTCGCCCATGCGCGAGGTATGAAACGGCGGATTGCTTACGATGGTATCAAAGGCAGGCAGTTTGATATCCGTGGCATCGCCCCAGATAAATTCGGCCCGTTCATCAGTGATATTCTGGCGGGCGCAGTCCAGTGCGCGGCGCTCTGCCTCAATCAGGGTCAGATGGCTGACCTTGGGAGATTGCAAGATCGCACGGGACAAATATCCCCAGCCTGCACCAAGGTCTGCAACGCGCCCCGACAGGGACTGCGGCAGGGTTTTGGCCAAGAGGGCAGAGCCGCGATCGATCTTGTCGGCTGAAAAGATACCGGCCACGGTTTCAAAACCTTCGGGCGATTTCACCGTTGCCACGCGCCAGTCAGCAAAGTCACCGCCAGTAAACCAGAACAGCTTTCCGTGAGCTTTGGCAAAAACGCCAACAGGGCTGTCAGTTTTCTTTTTGACCGCTTTGATCAGGCTATCGACGCCGTCGGTTTTTTGCCCGTCAACCAGAACCAACCCGCCTTGGGTACAGGCAGAAGCCTGCGCGATTAGCTCCTGTGCTTCGGCTTTGGCGCGGGGCAGGTAGACAACCGCCGCCGCGTACTCTGTGGCGGGGGTTTCCACAACCGTGAACCCTTGTGCGGTCAGGGCAGCGTCATCCGGATAAAACCCTTGCACGATCTCGACCCGCTCTTTGGGCAAGGCAGAGAGATCTTCGGTGCCACCGGGACGCAGCAGCAAAATCTTACCCTCAGGGGGCAGAATGACGTCACCATTGCCAAGGGTGAGCGAAAGGCGGGGGGAGCGGGCCATGGGGATACGGGCTGCTGCCCGTTATTCCTTTTCCATGGTGCATTGCAACGGATGCTGGTGGCGACGGGCAAAGTCCATCACCTGCGTGACTTTGGTCTCTGCGATTTCATGGGAAAACACCCCAACCACCGCCAGCCCTTTTTTATGCACGGTCAGCATGATCTCAAAGGATTGCTGATGGTTCAGTCCAAAGAAGCGTTCAAGCACATGCACAACAAATTCCATCGGCGTGTAATCGTCATTCAACAGCATGACTTTATACAGCGGCGGACGCGCGGTTTTGGTCCGCGTTTTTGTCAGCAGACTTGTGTCGCCATCGTCATTGTCATCCTTATCGGACATCATATGAGGCGTTGTTTTTGGGTCCAGCAGCAAAGTGTCATCCGTTGTGGCTTCTGCATGGAGTATATAGAGGCTTCTACGGCAGTGAAAAGAGGGTGTGCCCAGCTTTGGGGGCAAACAGTTAAAGATGTATGAGAATCTGAAGACCATCGGTTTGGATGCGGACGATACGCTTTGGCAGAACGAGACGTTTTTTCGACTGACCCAAGACCGATTCGCCGCGTTGCTGTCTGATTACGTGTCGCCCGAGGAATTGCAGAGCCGGCTTTTGGCAGCGGAGCGGCGCAATCTCGGGCAGTACGGGTTTGGTATCAAGGGCTTTGTGCTGTCGATGATTGAAACCGCGCTGGAGGTCACTGAAAACCGCGTTTCCGGTGCCGTCATCCGCGAGCTGATCGCGGCCGGTCAGGACATGCTACAACACCCGATCCATTTGCTGCCCACAGTGCAGAAAAGCGTTGCGACGCTGGCCGAAACCTACCGCCTTGTCCTGATAACAAAGGGCGATTTGTTGGATCAGGAACGTAAACTGGCGCAGTCTGGTTTGGGTGATTATTTTGACGCGGTAGAAATTGTCTCGCATAAAACACCCCAGATTTACGCCGATGTTTTCCAGCGCCATGGGGGCAGCATTTCGGCGGCTTTGATGGCGGGGAATTCCCTGCGATCGGATGTGATTCCGGCGCTGCAGGCGGGTGCATTCGGGGTCTATATTCCGCATGATCTGACCGGACCGCTTGAACAGGATACCGCACCGACAACCCACGCGCGGTATCGAGAGTGCCGCGATCTGGCGGCGCTTGTTTCGATGCTTGGCAATTTTTCACAAGAGTGACGCATGTCGGCAACAGGCTATCCGACGGGCTATTTTCCACATCTGGGGGATAGCCCTTTGCCTGCCCACCACATGTCGCAATCGACATTCAACCTTACCGGCACCGCCCTATAAACAAATCAGTTTTCGGATTCCAATGCCTGTGTTACGGTGGGCGATATAACAAAACTGATCGTGAAAACACGGCGGTATCCGAGGCAGCAAGAGGCAAGCGACGTGAAACAACGTCTGGGGCAGTACGTCCGTAAACTATCGATTCCGATTGCGTTATTGTGCGTGGTGGCTTTGGCCCCGCTGTCGGCTTTGGCCGCACCCTACGCAGAGGTGATCATGGATGCAAAATCCGGCAAGGTTATTCAGGCCAAAAATGCTAACACACGGCTGCATCCGGCATCGCTGACCAAGATGATGACGCTTTATGTGGTTTTCGAAGCCGTAAAGAATGGCGAGATCACCATGGATACGGTGGTGCGCATCTCTTCCAAGGCGGCCTCTGAACCGCCCTCCAAGCTTGGTTTGCGGTCGGGGCAGAAAATCCAGTTGCGCTATCTCGTGCGGGCGGCGTCGGTTAAGTCCGCAAATGATGCGGCCACCGCTTTGGGTGAGGCAATCGAAGGCAGCGAGGCCGCTTTTGCCCGCCGGATGAACCGCACCGCCAAAGCGCTTGGCATGACCCGCACCACCTTTAAGAACGCCCATGGCCTGACCGAAGAGGGCCATCTGTCCACCGCCAATGACATGACCATTCTGGGCCGTCGTCTGTTTTACGATTATCCGCAGTATTACAATCTGTTCTCCCGTCGCTCCACTGATGCGGGGATCAAAACCGTGAACAACACCAATCGCCGTCTGCTGAATGCCTATCGCGGGGCCGACGGGATCAAGACCGGCTATACCCGTGCAGCAGGGTTCAACCTTGTGGCCTCTGCTGAACGTGGCAACAAGCGGGTGATTGCGACGGTCTTTGGCGGACGCTCCACCGCGACCCGCAACGCCCGCATCGCCGAGCTTCTGGATATCGGTTTCCGCAAAACGCCAAACAACTCGCCGGTCCGCAAGCCGGGTGCGCCGAATTATGCGCTCGCGGATGCTGCCGGTCTGACCACACGCAAGATTACCGCAGTGTCTAAAAGCCTGCGGCCAACCCCTCGACCGGCCACAACTTCTGCTGTGATGCTGGCGCTCGAAGATGATATCCAGCGCGCCGTCCGTGCTGCTCAAGAAGCCGCCTATGAAGAATCGCGTCTGAATAACGCCACTGACCCCGAGGTGCGCCCGCCTTCGATTGCGGATGGTGCGGTTGTGCGGCCCGAAGAATTGACGCTGGCCTCTGTCCAGCCCGAAGGGCGCTTGTTTGATGATTCACAAAAGGTCATCACCCGCGCATCCCTTGAGAACGACAAAATCTACGGCGTTCAGGTGGGTACCTATAATTCGCAATATGAGGCCGAGAAAATACTCTTGAAGACGGCTCTGAACGAGATCACCGCGCTGGATGGTTCCCAACGTACGATTGTAAAGTCGCGCAGGGGCTTTGAGGCGCATTTCAAGAATCTCTCTCAACAGCAAGCGCAGCTGGCCTGCGCCCGATTGCAATCACGTAATGCACCCTGTCTGGTGGTTGGCCCCTAATCAGACGGGACCTATCAGGAGCACCCTGCCATGGCGGATTTTGTACTTTCTCCACCGGTGATCCCGTCGGTGGCGGTTGCGGGCTCAACACAGCGTTTTGCCGTGCGCCGGATTTTTTGCGTCGGGCGCAACTATGCAGAACATGCGCGCGAAATGGGCGATGATCCCAATCGCGAACCACCGTTTTTCTTTTTCAAACCGGCAGACGCTGTGGTCGATGACGGGGCGGTTTTACCCTATCCGATGGCCACACAAAACCTGCATCACGAGGCTGAACTGGTTGTTGCCCTTGGCGCGGGCGGGGCGGATATTGCCGCCGATCAGGCTCTAAAGTCGGTCTGGGGCTACGGTGTTGGTAATGATCTGACGCGCCGCGATCTTCAGGCGGCTGGCAAAGAAAAGCGCCGCCCCTGGGATATGGGCAAAGGGTTTGATCAATCCGCCGCCTGTGGGCCGCTGCATCCGGTGACCGAGATCGGCCACCCAGCACAGGGCCGGATCACCGCCGAAGTTGACGGCGTGCTCAAGCAAGAGGGCGATCTATCGGAAATGATCTGGCCGGTTGCCGATATCATCGCGCATTTGTCCGGCCTGATAACCCTTGCGGCGGGGGATTTGATTTACACCGGTACGCCTGCTGGCGTTGGGCCCATTGCACGCGGCCAAAGCTGCCGGATCCGCATTGAGGGACTTGGTACGCTCACGACTTCTTACATTTAAACCTCGGGTGGCAGCACCTTTCCGGGGTTCATGATGTTCTCGGGGTCGAGCGCTGTCTTTATCTTGCGCATGACGTTCAAAGCCGTCGGGTCTTTGCGTCGCGCCATTGTATTGCGTTTGTTCAGGCCAATGCCATGTTCAGCCGAAAAGCTGCCACGCAAATCGGCAACGATGTCTTCGACCAGCGTGCGGATATCATCCATCAGTTGCGGATCATCGCGTGACGGCCAAAGCGTGTGGTGGATATTGCCATCGCCCAAATGACTAACAATCAGATCCTCCGCCCCAGCGTCCAAATCCTTGATCCGTGCGTTAAAACGCGTAATGAACTCCACGACCTGATCCAGGGGTACAGAAATATCGCTGTCGACAAAGGGACGACGATGAAAGGCCAGCTCGGCAGCAGATTCGCGGATTTTCCAAAGCGCAATGCGCTGCTCATCGGTTTGGGCAACGACCGCATCTGCCAGCCGGTCATCCTCAAGCATTTCAGCCATGACGTCCTGCAGGGTGTTTACAATCGGGAGGCTGCCATCTTCATCGGCGAGGGCATCGGTTTCGGACGTCGCCCCTACCTCGATCAGGATTTGAACGGGATGAGTGTCCGCAAACGGCATCTGCGCATCGGGGAAGAGTTTGCGATAAAGATCAATGTACCCGGCGGTCATGAATTCGAAGGCTTCGACCGCATTACCGGTGCGCGCTTGAACGGCATTCAGCAGCGTCAAAGCATCCGACAGATCGGGCAGCGCGACAAAGGCGGTGGCGAAGGCCTTGGGGCGGGCGACAAGTTTGACCACGGCGGCGGTGATAATACCCAGCGTGCCCTCGGCCCCGATGAACAGATCCTTCAGATCATAGCCGGAGTTATCCTTGTGCAACTCGCTCATGACATCAAGGATTTCACCGTCCGGCATCACCACCTCTACCCCCATAACCAAGGCGCGGGTATTGCCATAGCGCAGCACGTTTGAGCCGCCGGCATTTGTCGAAAGCATCCCGCCAATCATTGCGCTGTCCTTGGCGCCGAAAGTCATCGGAAAAGATAGATCCTGCGCATGGGCGGCCTTGTGCAGGTTGGACATGATGACACCCGCTTCGACCACCGCCAGCCTTGCGGTAGTGCGGATTTCGCGGATTGCATTCATGCGATCCAGCGACAGGACCAGCGCGCCTTCGGCAGCGCCTCCGCCGACCAACCCGCTGCGTCCTGACAGGGGCACAATGGCGACCTTATGCGCGGCTGCGAGCTTTACGATGGCGGAAACCTCGGCGGTATTGCGCGGTCGGGCCACCGCCAGAGGCGTGGTGGCAAATTTGCCGGTCCAGTCGGCCCCGTAGGGCAAGGCATCCGCACCGGTTAGGACGCCATTCTTGTCCATGAGGTCGGAAAGTGCCGCGAGAAATGCCATGAGGTAATCCTTTCAAGTCCTCGCGGACTATTGTCGATCACCCAAGGCATTTCCAGCGAAAAACAGCGCGGCGTTATTAAACCGAAACCGAGGCCATGACGTCGGATTTGGCCAGTTCACTCTTAGCGCCTGACAAAGAGACTTCGCCACGGGTCAGAACAAAGAATTCATCCGCCAGCCCGTAGGCGAATTCAAAATATTGCTCGACAAGGATGATGGCCATTTTGCCTTCGTCGCGCAGAAATTCGATCACGCGCCCGATTTGCTGGATGATATTGGGCTGGATGCCTTCGGTGGGTTCATCCAGCAGTAGCAGTTTGGGCTGCGCAATCAGGGCGCGGCCAATGGCAAGCTGTTGTTGCTGCCCGCCGGAAAGGTCACCGCCGCGACGGCCCTCCATTTCCTTGAGCACCGGAAACAGTTCAAAGATTTGATCCGGAACCAAATGTTCGGAGCGCGGCAGACAGGCAAAGCCGGTTTCCAGATTTTCACGCACCGTCATCAGCGGAAATACATCGCGCCCCTGGGGCACATAGGCGACGCCCTTGTGGGCAAGGACGTGGGCTGGGGGTTTGGCGATGTCCTCACCATCCAGCAAATATTGTCCGCCAGTACGGTGATGGGTGCCTGACAGCGCCTTGAGCAGGCTGGTTTTGCCCACCCCGTTTGTGCCCATGACACAGGTGACCTGACCGACTTCGGCGGTGACGTCGATGCCATACAGGATTTGGGAGCCCGAATAATGCAGGGTAAGATCTTTGGTTTGCAGCATGTTTTAGCGTCCCAGATATACTTCGATCACTTGCGGATCTTTGGTGACATGATCGATAGAGCCTTCAGCCAGAACTGAGCCTTCGTGCAGCACGGTGACTTTGCAGTTCAACCGGCGCACAAATTCCATATCGTGTTCAACCACAACAACGGCGCGGGTTTTGGCCGCTTCGCGCAAAAGGTCGGTGGTATGTTCGCGTTCTGCCAGTGTCATACCGGCAGCAGGTTCATCCACCAGCAAAAGGCGCGGTTCCTGTGCCAGCAACATGCCAATCTCAAGCCATTGTTTCTGACCATGGGACAGCTCGCCCGAGGTCCGGTGCAATTGCTCTTGCAGCCCGATCTGGCTGGCCATTTCTTCAACGCGGGTAATGTCCTCACCGCTGCGTTTGTAAAACAGCACCTCAACCGGTCCGCGATCTTTTTTCAGTGCCATCAGCAGATTGTCAAAGACGCTTTGGTCCTCGAACACGGTGGGGCGCTGGAATTTACGTCCCACCCCAGCCTGCGCGATTTTGGCTTCGCTCATTTTTAACAGGTTCATGGATTTCTCGCCCCAGATCACCCGTCCCTCATCGGGGCGGGTTTTGCCGGTGACGATATCCATAAAGGTGGTTTTGCCAGCTCCATTTGGCCCGATCACCGCCCGCAGTTCGGCAGACCCGATCTGAAAGGACAGGTTGTTGATGGCTTTAAAGCCGTCAAAGGACACAGAGACACCAGAGACTTCGAGAAGCGTGCTCATTTATCCGCCTCCTTTTCTTGTAGGGCGCTGGCATCGGGGCCAAGGGGCGCACCGCCGCGTTGGGGGGTGGCACGGTTACGGACCAGTTGGTCAAACAGACCGCCAATGCCTTGGGGAGCAAAGAGCGTGACCAGCACAAAAGAGAAGCCCAGCAGCACCAGCCACCAATCGACCCAGTTAATGGTATAAAAACCGAGGTTGATGCTGGGAACCTGCCCGCCGGTGAACCAGCTGGACAGCAGGGAAACAACCGCCGCACCGATCACCGCACCATAGATGCGGCCGCGCCCGCCGATGGCGACCCAGACCGCCAGATAGATCGAGGCAATCGGGGCGATTTCCGCCGGATTGATGATGCCGGCCTGCGGGTAATACAGCGCTCCGGCGATGGCGGCGATAACGGCTGTCAGGGTAAAGACAAAGAGCTTATAGCCTTCGACCGAATAGCCCAGAAAGCGTACGCGGGCTTCGTCGTCGCGGATGCCACGGATGACAGAACCGAATTTGCCCGAGACCACCCAAGCGGCCAGCAGATAGCCAAGCATCAGCGCAAGGGCAGAGGCCCAGAAGAAATAGAGCGAGATCACCGATTGCGGGATATCCTCGGCGCCGGGGATGTTTTGCAGGCCCGAAAGGCCGTTGTTGCCGCGTAGCCCGGAGTCGTTCTGAAACAGATAGAGCGACAGGGCCAGCGTCATGGCTTGGGTCAGGATCGACAAATAAACACCGGTCACCCGCGAGCGGAAGGCAAGCCAGCCAAAGACCAGCGCCAAGGCACCGGGCACCAGCACCACAAAGGCCAGCTGAATGGTCAGGCTGTCGGCAAAGCTCCAGATCAGCGGGAAATCACTGCCCCCGACCACGCCGAAGATCTGGTTGCCGATGGCATCAGTGACCTCTTGGGCGGTGGGTGGAATATCGGCTTCGGCCATAGAGGTGGTGACGATTTGCGCGGTGCGCGCATACATCAACCACATGCCAATCATATAGCCCCCCAGCCCGAAGAAGGCGAAGTGTCCAAGGGACAGGATACCGCAATAGCCCCAGACCAGATCCATGGCGATGGCGATCAGGCAAAGGCACAGGGTTTTGCCCAGTGTTTTGACAAAACTGGTAGAGATAACACCGGTGCCGAAGGCTTCGGACAGCAGGGTCACCCCAAGGGTGAAGAGCGCCAGACAGCCGATAAAGATCAGCACAGACGGGTTTTTGGCAAAAAAGGAGCGGTTCATGACTGCAGTGCTTTCTGGAAGGCTCGGGGGGCCAGCCCCCCGTATCCCCCCGGGATATTTCTGGAACAAAGTTGTGTAAGGATCATGGGATCAATCTCCGGCCGCGCGGCCCTTGAGGGCGATAATGCCTCGGGGCCGGAACTGGATGAAGATGATGATGAAGATGATCATATA
Source organism: uncultured Pseudoruegeria sp. (assembly GCA_947498155.1). GTDB lineage: Bacteria > Pseudomonadota > Alphaproteobacteria > Rhodobacterales > Rhodobacteraceae > Pseudoruegeria. Next base: position 91,268 of record CANMJD010000007.1, on the reverse strand, counting down.
GGTTTGGGCGGCAAGGGTGTTGGAGGGGTTCAGGAACTCGATCCCTTTTTGCAGCCCGCCGATCATTGTTGCACCAGCGAGGGTGCCCCAGATATTGCCGACGCCTCCGACAACCACGGTCATGAAGCTTTGCACGATATAGTCGCTGCCCAATTCCGAGGTGACTTTGGCAAAGAGCCCAATGGCGACACCGGCGATACCGGCGATACCGGAGCCAAGGCCGAAGGTCAGCATGTTGATCTTATCGGGGTTAATGCCCATTGAGGCCGCCATGCGGGGGTTTTGGGTGACCGCGCGGACTTCGAGTCCGAGGCGGGTTTTATTGAGGATGAACAGCAGCAGGGTCAAAAAGATCAGCGCCAGTACAAAGATGGCGATGCGGATGTAGCTGATCGATACCACGTCATTGAGCACCCATGCACCGTCCAGCCAAGCGGGGCTTGTCAGCGGGCGGGCCTGTGTGCCGAAGATGTTTTTGGCGATCTGTTGCAGGGCGACCGAAATCCCGAAGGTGGCCAGCAGGGTTTCCAGCGGACGGTGATACAGGTGGCGGATCACCAGACGTTCCATCGCTACACCGGCGGCAAAAGTCACACCAAAGGCCAGAGGCAGTGCGACGATGATCGAGAGCGTGTAGTCGGTGATAAACTGTTGCACCACATAGCCGGTGTAAGCGCCCATCATAATGAATTCACCATGGGCCATGTTGATCACACCCATCACACCAAAGGTGATGGCCAGACCGATGGCGGCCAGAAAGTAGATCGAAGCCAGTGATAGCCCGTCCAGTCCGAGGTCCAGCGCCTGATTAAAGCCAACGCGGGTGTTGATGCTTTGCAAGGTGGTTTCGGCGGCATCGGTGACGGCTTTGGAGGGCTCATCATAGACGTCATAGAACAGGTGATCCTCGATCGCCCATTGCATCTCATCTGCGGTGACGAGCGGCGGTACAAGGCCATCATCGGCCAGCGCCTCATATGCGAATTCGCGCCCCTCGATGGTGTTCAGCGTGGCAATCGGTTGCCCGCCAACGCGGCCGTCGATGATGTTATCGCCTAAGGCAAGACGGATTTCATCCTGTGTCGGTGCGGCAGGGGCAAGGTCGGCTGCAACCAGCAGCGCATAGGCGTCTTCTTTGCTGAGGTCCGTGCCGGGGGTCAGTTGTGCGGCGATATTGGCCGTGGATTTGGTGGCCGTGGCAACACGGGTGGTGGCAAGGATCGGGTTGAGCTTCGCGCGCACATCCACGCTGAGCGCGTCGGAAAAGCTTTCGATTGCAGCAACACGTTCTGCCTCATCCGCGCCATAGGCAATCGTCAAAAGCCGTTCCAGCCGGATTTTGGTTTCTTTGATGTCGGCGTCAGGTTCGGCGTCGATGGCAGCGCGCAGGGCGGGCAAATGGGTCGGATTGGGGTCTCGGTCAATCGCGGTCAGCGCATCAAGGCGTTTGGCAGGGTCCGCATCCATCAGCTGGAACTGGACCAATGCCGCGCCGATCATGCCGCGGATACCGGAATTCGGTTTAATTTGCTTGAGCTCTTTTTTATCTGCCGTGCCGACCTCTGAACCGGTGATCACATCAAAGAGCGTATAGCTATTGTCTTCGTTTTTGGTGGTGGTGAAAAACTGACCATCTGCCTTGCGCTGCCAAAGTTCCTTGGCCTGCCATGCCTCGAGCACCATTTGGGCGTCAACCTGCCCGCTGTCGCGCAGATCGACGATCGCGGGCTCTATGGTCTTGCGGGAGCCTTTGGCGATGATCGCGGCGTGTTCTTGCAAAATGGAGGGGATGTCACGGTCTTGTGCAATGGCGGCGCACAGACCCGTCAGCAGCATGGCAATCGCCATACAGAGTGTTGTCAGTCGATTTGTCATGGTATTTCCTGCCCGCGGAAAGTGAAGGGGGCCGTAGCCCCCTTCGCGTATCGATTAGAACAATCGACGATTAGTAGTTGGATTTCAGCTGAACGCAGGATTCAGTCTCGGTGTTGTACATGCCGCAACCGAGGTCTTTCCAGTCAGATTTCAGAACAGCGCTTTCTGGCAGGAAGTCTGTCCATGCATCGCCCGGTACTTCTGTAGTCTGGGAGATGATGTCGAACTGACCGTCGTCCTGGATTTCACCAATCAGAACCGGCTTGGACAGGTGGTGGTTGACCAGCATTTCAGCTGTGCCGCCTGTCAGGTTCGGGAAGGTCTGGCCGTACATCGCTGTGCGAACTGCGTCGACATCGGTTGTACCCGCATCGGTTACCGCATTCACCCACATGTTAAAGCCGATGTAGTGGGCTTCCATTGGGTCGTTGGTCACACGCTCTTCGCCCATGCGCTCTTTCCAAGCGGCGATGAATGCTTCGTTGGCTTCACCTTCGGCAGACTGGAAGTAGTTCCAAGCCGCCAGATGGCCCACAAGGTTGGTTGTGTCCAGACCGGAAAGCTCTTCTTCACCCACGGAGAAGGCAACCACAGGGATATCATCCGCAGATACACCCAGAGCGGCCAGCTCTTTGTAGAAGCCGATGTTTGCGTCGCCGTTGATGGTGGAGATCACGCCGACTTTTTTGCCGTCTTCACCCAGTGCAACAACGTCAGCAACAATTTTGGACCAGTCGGAGTGACCGAAAGGTGTGTAGTTTACAAAGATATCTTCTTCGGCAATGCCTTGGTCTTTCAGGTACTGCTCAAGGATTTTGTTGGTTGTGCGGGGGTAGACATAGTCTGTGCCCAGCAGCGCGAATTTCTCTACGCCCAGCTCTTCAAGGAAGTAATCTGTTGCAGGGATGGCCTGCTGGTTGGGGGCAGCACCTGTGTAAAAGACGTTTTTGGAGCTTTCTTCGCCTTCGTACTGAACAGGGTAGAACAGCATGCCGTTCAGCTCTTCGATGACTGGCAGAACCGATTTACGAGACACGGAAGTCCAGTTGCCGAAGATCACGTCAACTTCGTGGACGCTCAGAAGCTCGCGGGCTTTTTCAGCAAACAGGGGCCAGTCGGACGCAGGGTCAACAACAACGGCTTCCAGTTCACAGCCCAAGACGCCGCCGGCAGCATTCTGAGTGTCGACCAGCATTTCGATCGTGTCTTTGAGGGTGGTTTCAGAGATCGCCATGGTGCCGGACAGTGAGTGCAAGACGCCAACTTTGATCGGGTCAGCACATTCAGCATAGGCGGCAGAGCCCATTACGGTCGCAACAGCAGCAGTAGCGAGAAGTTTGTTCATCATGGTTTCGAAGTCCCTTTGTTTATTCGTTCGGCTGCTGTGAGGCAGCGACGGGGGAACATTTCGATAAGTGGGCGTTGCTGTCAGCCTAAAAATATGGCACGTAGTGTTGCAGTATTTGCAACACCATGGGATTTTCCGGATGCGTCACGTCCAGATATACACCGCGATGCGCACTGTCGTGCAGGAGGGTTCTTTCCGTAAGGCATCGGAGTTATTGGCAATTTCCCCATCTTCTCTGACCCGACAGATCAAAGCGCTGGAGGAGGAGATCGGGGATGCTTTGTTTGATCGGCTCTCGGACGGTGTACGATTGTCTACAATTGGCGAGATCTACTATCGATGCTTTATTACGCATCTTGATGAATTGCGCGCCGCTTCGGAAACAGTTTCGGAATTACGCGGCGTAAGAATCGGGCATATCCGGATCGGGGTGAGTGCAGAATTGGCAGATGGGTTCCTGCAATCGGCGATTAACCAATTTCGCCACCGTCACCCGAAAGTCACTTTCGAAGTCTCGCGCGGTGGATCGGACGGTTTTGCCACTGACCTCGTGCAGGGGCGCATTGACCTTGCGCTGATTTTGCAGCCGCTCTACCGGACCGGCATCACCACGTTGGCCGTGGATCACGTGCCGCTGGTTGCTGTTGTTCCCCAAGAGGCGGGCCAGCAGGCGACGTTGCGCAGCGCGGATCTATTTGAATATGACGTGATTTTGCCCCCCATCGGCACCGGTTTGCGCGCATGGCTGGATATCCAGCTTAAGGATAAACGGCTCGACCTGCCTATCGGACAGGTTTCAGAAAGCTTCGTACGCCCGAACCGGGCCTCGGGCCGCCCCAGTTTGCAGTTCTGGCCTGCCCTTGATCTCGAGGCATCACCGGATGCGGCCAGCGGGGCACAGCAGGCGATGTTGAAGCAGTTTCCCACGGTTCAGGTCGTGCTGTGCCAACAAGAAGGGCGCTACCTGCCTGTCGCCGCCGCGCGTTTTGCCGCCTATATCAGCGAGAAGTTGCAAGGGTGAGCTTGTCAGACGCCAGGGAAGATACCTAGGTTAGGGGCTCAGGCTTTGCGACGGGCGCAACCTTAAGAAACCGAAAAGGAATATCACCATGCGGATTACAGCGATTCTTGGCGCTTGTGCACTGACAGCACTCGGGGCGCTGCCGGTGTTTGCCGCTGATCAGACCCTAAGCGGGTCCATCCTCAAAAAGGACCGTATGGCCTTGCCGCCCACGGCTGTCATTGACGTGAGGCTGATGGATGTTTCCAAAATGGATGTGGCCGCCACCCAGCTTGCCGCCAAACGAATTGCGCTGACAGGGCAGGTGCCGATTGCCTATGAACTTGTCTATGACGATGCCCTGATCGACGCGCGTATGACCTATGCGGTGCAGGCGGAGATTATCGTTGAAGGTAAAACACTCTATCGCACCACCACCATGACGCCAGCCTTAACACGAGGGGCGGGGCAAAACGTCGATGTCATGGTGGAACAGGTCAGCGCGGAAATGCCCCTTACAGACGATGATTTGGCTGGTGAATGGATCGTCACAGGGTTTGGCGGGCCGATCCTGATTGTGGACCGTCCCCCGACAATGACCTTTGAACGGCAAGGCAATGTGTCCGGCTTTTCGGGCTGCAACCGGTTTTCTGGCACCTATACCCAAGAGGGCAGCGCGCTGGCTTTCGGTCAGGCGGCGGTAACGCAAATGGCCTGTCCGGCCCCCTACGATAAACTTGAACAGGATTTCCAACAGGCGCTGTCCACTGTGGTTTCTTATGAAATCACCGGCGCGGGCCTGTTGTTGCGGGGCGCTGAAGGCCGGATCGTTATGCAATTGGGGCGCCCTTCTTAAAGACCAGCCTCCGGTCATCGCCGTGCGGATCAGGTGGCAGCGGCGCTTTGTCAGGTAAAACTGCGGCAGACTCGCCATAGTGGCGGGTCTGTTTGGCAAATGGGGCAGTTGTCTTGATCTATTTTGCAGACATCTTCCGCGCTTCTTGGCTAATGTGAGCCAACAAAAGCGTTAGGGGAACAAAGATGCTGCGCCGGATTTTGGCTGTTTTGTCAGTGATGTTATGGGGTGCCCTTGGGGCTGTTGCACAGGCGCAGACCGATGGAGCGCCGGATGGAAGCGGGCAGCTTAACGGGGGCATCGGAGATGTTGTTATCGATGGTCAGCACTTGTTTTCCGTTCGGGGTACCCAGTCCTATCCGGCCCAGAAACGTGCCGACCGGATTATTGACCAAATCGAAGCCGTCGCACGGGCTGGTGATCAAGACCAGATTGACCTCGTTGTCGAGGATAAAGCCCTTGGATACAGCATCCAGATAAATGGCTCACAGGTCGCGTTTTTCATCCCCGAAGACGCGGAGCTGGAATTCATCGATTTGCCGCTGCTGGCCCAGATCAATGGGCTTGCGATCAAAGCAGCCATTTTAGAATTCCGCCGTGCGCGCACCACCGACGCGCGGATGGAAAGCCTGTCGCGAATTGCCGGATGGACGGTCCTTTTTGTGGCGGCAATGTATGTGCTTTTGTTGCTGCGCCGGAAAGCGCCTGATTTTGTCCGCCGTACAACAGAAAAACGGCTAAAACAGATACAGGCCGCCACCAGCAAGATCATCCGTGGCCGCGCCATCTCTGAGTTTATCAGTGTCATGGTCCGGCTGTTTATCTTGGGCCTGATCCTTTTGGCCGTGTATTACTACGTGTCTTTTGTGCTGTTGTCCTTTGTGGAAACACGCCCGATCGCCACCATTCTGATCACCTATATCAGCGACCCGATTTTTGATCTTTTGAAGTCGATCGTCGGATATACACCAAATTTCGTCACGCTTCTGGTGATCTATTTTACCACGCGCTACCTGCTGCGCCTTTTGCGCAATGTCTTTGATAACATCGAGGCCGGTACCCTGTCTTTTGACGGGTTCGAGGCGCATTGGATCTGGCCGACCTTTAACATTCTGCGCGGTCTGTTGGTTATTTTTGCGCTGATCTTGGGCTATCCCTATATTCCGGGCTCTTCCTCGCAGGCCTTTCAGGCGGTCTCGATCCTGCTTGGATTGATGGTTTCCATGGGCTCTAATTCTGTGGTCTCAAACGCCATGGCTGGGCTCTTTGTCCTGTATCGGCGCAGCGCCAATATCGGTGACCGGATTAAAGTCGGCAATCACACCGGTGATGTCGTCGCGATCAAACTGATGGAGACCTATATAAAGTCGCTGAAGAACGAATTGATCTCGGTGCCCAATGCGCAAATGCTCAATTCCGAAGTGATCAACTATTCCACCAAGATTGATGGACGTGGCCTGATGGTCCATACGACCGTCGGTATCGGCTATGATGAGCCACAGGAAAAGGTGGAGGCGTTACTGCTGGAGGCGCTTTCCCGCACCCACTATATCAAAAAGACGCCGCCCCCTTTTGTGCTGCGCACAGGGCTTGGCGATTTTGCGGTGAACTATCAAGTCAACGGGTTCACCACACGCGGTGAATATATGCAGAAAATCTTGTCTGAATTGCATAGCCACATTCTGGATGTTTTCGCCGAAAACGGGGTGCAGATCATGTCGCCGCATTATGAGGGCGACCCTGAAATCCCGAAAATCCCTCCCGTTGCGGAGAAAACGACTGAAAAGGGCAAAGCTTAACAGCGGCCAGCACGACATTTTGCTTTAGGAAATGCCCCGCCACCCCGCGCTTGGCGGGGCATTGAACCAGCTATTCTACGGTTTCGATCAGCGCACTTGGGGTCTCAATGGGGGCAATGTCCACAAGATTGAGCGTATCAAACCCGCCAAGTATTGCATCGACTGCAATCGTTGCCAAAATGATTCCCATGACCCGCGAAATAACAGAGGCTCCTGTATTGCCGATCAGCCGATGGATGAAGGACGCCGCCAGCAGCAGCGCGAGGGTCAACAGCAGCACAAGTATTAAAAGCGCGGCAGTAATCGTCTGGTCGGCGACATTATTGGCGCTATTCTCAGTCAAGATGACAATCGCCAACATAGCGCCCGGGGAGGCTATGGATGGCATCGCCAAGGGAAATACAGCACCGGACAGGTGATCGCGCTCGGCGTCTGCGATCTCGGTTTGCGGCTTGGAGTCGCCAAAGATCATCGAAAGCGCAAACAAAAACAGGATGATACCGCCTGCTATCTGAAAAGAGCCAAGATGTAAGCCAAGGGTTTCAAGGACAACTTGCCCCCCAACCAGAAACGCCAACAGAACAAGCGTCGCAATACTCACAGCGCGAAACGCAAAGCGACGGTGCAAATGCGCAGGCACATTGGCAACGGCAAAGAGGTATACGGGGATCGTCCCCACAGGATCGATCACCACCAAGAGTGTGATAAACTCCCGGAAAATTGGAAGCCAGTCGATCGAGGACACAGGGGACTACCTTTCTGAGTGAAAAATACCAAACAACAAGAACCCTTACACAGTATGGGGCAGAAGTGGCTTTGGGAAGGTGCAACGCCAGCCTCTGGCAGCGGCCAAAGGAGGGGCGATCGCAACTATAGCGCTGGGTCGTGCTCTATCAGCTTGTTGCGGATTGTCGTAAAACTATCGCGTAGGGCATTGGACCATTCATCGGAAAGGGCCCGATATTCATCGTCGCCCTCTTCGATGCGCTGGCGCTCGTTGATCCGGCATTCATCCGCCTTGATCACCGTCAAATCCAGCGGCATGCCAACAGAGAGGTTAGAACGCAGGGTGCTGTCCATCGAAAGTAAAACCGCAAGACGGCCTTCATTGATCGGGGTGTCGGTGGTGATCACACGATCCAGAATCGGTTTGCCGTATTTATGTTCGCCGATCTGGATATAAGGCGTGTCTTCGGTAGCCTCGATAAAGTTGCCCTCGGGGTAGATCAAAAACAGCCGCATGGTGCCGCCCTTGCGTTGACCGGCCACGATCATGCTGGCAGAGGCAGATTGCTGCATGCTGTTCATCTTTGCCCGAATTTCCTGTGCCACGCTCGAAAGCATGTTGCCAACGATCTCGGCCACGCCCAGCATGCTATTGGCCTGCATTACCGAGGTCGCAGGTGTTGCGTCCGGGTCCTCGATGGCCTCTTGCAGTTTAGCGATCACGGTCTGGGTTACAGACAGGCTGCCCGCCGTCATGATCACAATGGCCCGCTCTCCGGGTTCCTCGAAGGTGAAGGTTTTCCGATAAGAAGAGATATTGTCGATCCCCGCATTGGTGCGGGTATCAGACAGAAGAACAAGTCCTTCTTTCAGCATTAATCCGACGCAGTAGGTCATGCGCGCGCGCTCTTTCCGATATTATTGTTGGCTTTGCGAAGAGGTCTGAGACACGGAAAGCGAAAAGTCCATTGTCTCTTCACCGCTGCCAAAACTGATCCCTCGTACAGGCGCAGCCTCTAGGGCGTCAAGCCCCGATCCAAGGCGAATATGCCGTTCGTCAGGACAACAGGTATTGGCCGGATCAAAACCGACCCATCCGATGTCTTTGACAAAAACCTCTGCCCAGGCGTGGCTGGCCTCATGCGAGGCCCCATCGCTGGTGGAATGCAAATAGCCGGTGACATAGCGGGCAGGCAGACCTGCGCAGCGGGCCAGAGAGATCAACACATGGGCCTGATCCTGACAGACGCCCATCCCGGCCTCTAGCGCCTGCGTGGCGGTGACGTCCTGATCCGTGGTGCCGGGGGTATAGACAACCCTTTCCGCGGTTTGGCGTGCAAGCTCATGGGCCAGCCCCAATTGGTCGTCGGGGTAGGAGTCGCGTGCAGTAGCCGCAATCACGCGGATACCGCCATCAGGATCGGTTAGGCGCGTATCGCGCAGATAGACCGTCGGGTGAATCACCTCTTTGTGTTTTTTCAAAATGCCAGTGGTGTCCGCGGTCTCAACGGTGCCACGCACCACAATTTCAATTTGCTCCACTGGACCGGAAACGGTTAGGGTCTTCACCTCATCGCCAGCGCCATCGGTAAATTCGGCCCCGATTGTGCCGCCCTCGCAGGAGATCTCCCAGTCAAGTACCCTTTGGCCCTCAAAGGAGGCAGGCACCATGCGCAGGCTTTGGGATATCCGCCGTTGCGGCTGATCATAGGAATAGCGGGTGGTGTGTTCGATGGTCAGACGCATTATTGCCCCCAGAACAAATAGGACCGGTTTACTGCTTCATCCAGCTTGCGGATTTCAGCGATAAAATCGGTCAGAAATTCATGAAGCCCGTCCGAGACGATGCTTCTGATGTCGGTTTCGACAAGGTTTCCATAGACCGTCATGGCCTGACGATTGGCCAGACTACGGCTGCCGGAAGCCCGCGCAAGGCGGCTCAGGTGGAAGTCGATCATCTCGGTACAATGCAGCAGCGACCGTGGTGTTGACGGGTTCAGGATCAGGAAATGGGCGATTTTTTCCGGAGAATAATCCCCGCTATAGGTCCAATGATAGGCACGGCGGGCCGAGACGGCGCGCAACAGGGTGGACCATTGATACTGATCCACCCCCCCCCCTACCATATCGATGGTCGGCAGCAGCACGTAGTATTTTACATCCAAAAGCCGTGCAGTGTTGTCGGCGCGCTCGATGTAATAGCCCAGATTAAAGAAATCATAACCTTCATTACGCAACTGCGTTGATTCAAAGCTGCCGCGCACAGCAGCGGCCTGACTCTTGGTCCAATCACACATCGGCAACAGCTCTCGGGCCGAGGCACGTCCGTTTTCCAGCTCGTTAAACTGTAAATAACCACCGTTGAGGGTTTCCCAAACTTCGCTTGTCAAAGCGGGGCGGGCGCTGCGGACATTTTCCCGTGCGGATCGGATGCAATTCTTGATGCTGGACGGGTTGAGATCGTCAAACAACATGAATTTGGTGACGTTCTCGGCATCCGGCTCTTGTCCGGTTTCAGCAAAGGTGGCGGTCACCCCGGCGGCGGCCAGAATAGAGGCCCATTCATTGGCATGGCCACCGCTGCTATTGGGGGTGAGCGACATGCGATAGGCAACTTCGAGCAAGCGGGCCGTGGTTTCAGCGCGCTCGATATAGCGGGAGGTCCAGTATAGGCTTTCTGCGGTTCTACTCAGCATATCAATCCGCCACAATCCAAGTGTCTTTGACGCCGCCACCCTGCGACGAGTTCACAACCAATGAACCTTCGTTCAAGGCCACGCGGGTCAAGCCACCGGGGGTCAGCCGAACCTCTTTGCCCATCAGGCAATAGGGGCGCAGATCCACATGGCGCGGGGCTAACCCGCTCTCGACGAATGTCGGGTTGGTGGACAACGCAAGGGTAGGTTGGGCGATATAATTATGCGGATTCTTGCGGATGCGCTCGGCAAAGGAGGCAATTTCATCCTTGGTCGATGCCGGTCCGACCAACATGCCGTATCCGCCGGAGCCATGGACCTCTTTGACCACGAGATCCGCCAGATTTTCCATCACATATTTGTAGGAATCCTGTTCGCCACAGCGCCAGGTGGGCACGTTTTTCAGGATTGGCTCTTCGCCAAGATAAAACCGGACCATATCGGGCACATAGGTATAGATGGCTTTGTCATCCGCCACGCCAGCACCGGGGGCAGAGCAAATCTGCACGCCGCCAGAGCGGTAAACATTCATCAATCCGGGTACGCCCAACATGGAATCCGGTCGAAAGCACAGCGGATCAAGGAAAGAGTCATCAATCCGACGATAGATCACATCCACCCGCTGCGGACCGCGCGTGGTGCGCATGTAGACAAAATCACCGTCGACAAACAAATCCTGACCCTCGACAAGGTCGAGACCCATCTGATCAGCAAGGAAAGAATGTTCATAATAAGCCGAGTTAAACGCCCCCGGCGTCAGAATGACGGCTGTCGGCTCTCCATCGCATTTGACCGGCGCGACCTCGTGTAAGGTTTTGCGCAGCATATCGGGGTAGCCGTCCACCGGCGCGATGCGGGCGCTGCGGAACAGCTCCGGACACATGCGCATCATGATCTCGCGGTTTTCCAGCATGTAGGACACGCCAGACGGGGTGCGGCAGTTATCTTCGAGCACATAGAACTCATCAAGTCCGGTGCGCACCAGATCGGTACCGACAATATGGGAATAGATGTTCAGCGCCGGAGCGATACCGGCAACACAGGGTTCATAGGCGGCGTTTTTATAGACCAGATCCGCCGGAATGCGGCCAGAGCGCACGATTTCACCTCGGTGGTACACATCCCACAGAAAAGCATTCAGGGCGCGGCTGCGCTGTTTCACACCGCGTTCCAGAGTGCTCCATTCGCGTTCGGTAAAGACGCGCGGCATCAGGTCGAACGGGATCAGGCGTTCGGTATTGCCGGTATCGTCATAAACCGCAAAAGTGATACCGATCCGACGAAACAGGGTCTCTGCTTCGGCCTTTTTCAGGGCAAGCGTTTCTTCGCCCTGACTGTCGAACCATTGGGTGATTTTTTGATAGGCTGGCCGGATCGAACCGCCATCAATCATCTCATTAAAAAAATCTGGGCGTTTTGTCATACCCCAGCGCACGACAGACTGGGCCATATGTCAAGCAAACTTCTGACGGCCTTGACGATTTTTGGGCGAAGTCATTCTTATGATGGACAGTTTAGTCGGAAAGATGGCCTGTACCCGTGATAAAATCGCCTAAGTATTCGGCAAATTGTTCAGGTTGTTCGACGCAGGGGATGTGACCCGCCCGTCGGATTAATTGAAAAATGCTGCCTGGAATAAGATCAACAGTCTCGCGGACCAGATCAGGCGGGGTGGCGCTGTCATCACTGCCAGCTAGGCCCAATGTCGGCAGGCGCAGACCAGACGTTGGCGTAAAGTAGTCGGTGCCGGAAACCGCTGCGCAGCTGCCAAGGTACCCTTCGAGCGGGGTGCGCGTGACCATATTGCGCCAGCCGGTCACTTCGGGGGTCTGGCGAAAGGCTTTGGTAAACCAGCGCTCCATGGTGATATCGGCAAGGGCCTCGATGCCACCGGCGCGGACCGTGTCCATTCGCTCTTGCCACTGTGCGGGAGTACCGATTTTGGCGGCAGTGTTGCAAAGCACAAGCGCGCGGATCATATCCAGCCGTTTTATCGCCAATCCCTGCGCCACCATACCGCCGATGGATAGGCCGACAAAGATACAATCCCTGATCTGCAAATGATCCAGAAGCTGCTCTGCATCCCGCACCAAAGCGCCCATCGCATAGGGGCCATCAGGACAGGACGACAGGCCATGGCCGCGCATATCATAGCGGATAATCCGCAGGCCCTTGGGTAACAGCGGCAAGATTTTATCCCAAATCCGCATATCTGTCCCAAGGCTATTGGCAAAGACGATCGGCGCGCCCGCTGGATCACCCTCTTCGCGCCAGTGCAGGGCGACGTCTTGCAGCTGTAGAATATTCATAGGCCGTTCCTGTATTGATTGTCGGGGTTCGCTCATCGGGGCGCATAATTTATGCGGGCTATAATGACGATTTTTAGGGGGTGCGAAAGGCGATCTATGGGACAAAGCCCTGAAATATTTGTTGAACGGGGGCCTGTCTTGCGCTCCTGTAGACTTGCAGACGCCACCATCGCGTTGCTTTCAGGAAAATGCCATGCCGCTCAAGATGACCAAAGACGTCTTTATCACCTGTGCTGTGACCGGCTCCGGCAGTACGCAGGATCGTTCGCCCCATGTGCCACGCTCACCCGAACAGATTGCACAAAGCGCCATTGCCGCTGCCAAAGCAGGGGCGGCGATTGTGCATTGCCATGTGCGAGACCCAGAGACCGGCGCACCGGCACGGGATCTGACGCTCTATCGGGAGCTGACAGAGCGGATACGGGACGCTGATGTTGATGTTGTCCTGAACCTGACGGCGGGCATGGGGGGCGATATGGTTTTTGGGCCGCCAGATGCCCCATTGCCGCTGCAAAACGATGGCACCGACATGATCGGCGCGGCCGCGCGTATGGCCCATATTGCCGACTGCCTGCCCGAAATTTGTACACTGGATTGCGGCACGATGAATTTCGCCGAAGCCGATTATGTGATGACCAACACGCCGGGCATGTTGCGTGCCATGGGGCAGATGATGACCGATCTTGGGGTGAAGCCGGAAATCGAGGCTTTTGATACCGGACATTTGTGGTTTGCCAAGCAGTTGGTCGCCGAAGGCATTTTGAAACCCGATGCTTTGGTGCAGCTTTGTATGGGCGTGCCGTGGGGCGCGCCGAATGATCTGAACACCTTTATGGCCATGGTGAACAACGTGCCCTCTGACTGGCACTGGTCTGCCTTTTCCTTAGGACGGGATCAAATGGCCTATGTGGCGGCTGCGGTGCTGGCTGGCGGCCATATTCGCGTCGGTCTTGAAGACAATCTTTGGCTCGCCAAAGGCCAGCTGGCGACCAATGCGCAACTGGTGTCTCGGGCGGTCACAATTGCAGAAAATATGGGTGCGCGGATTATGGGGCCGCAGGCAGTGCGCGAAAAACTGTCGCTTACAAAACGGGGTCCACGCTAATGGGGGCGGCTGCGCAAAAGGATCGCATGACAAAAACCGTGGCCATTATCGGCGGTGGGGTGATTGGCGGCGGGTGGCTGGCCCGCTTTTTGCTGAACGGTTGGGATGTAGACCTATACGACCCTGATCCCGATGCGGAGGCCAAGATCGACGCGGTGCTGCGCAATGCCCGTCATGCCTTACCGATGCTCTATGAACGTGCCTTGCCGCCGGAGGGAAACCTTATCAAATGCGACACGATTGCAGAGGCTGTCAGGGGGGTACAGTGGATACAGGAAAGTGTGCCCGAGCGCCGCGCGTTGAAGCAGCAAGTCTATCAAGAGATCGAGAAACACGCCCCGGCGGCGGCAATTGTCGGGTCTTCGACCTCGGGCTTTAAGCCGTCTGATTTACAACAGGGATTGCAACGCCCCGAAGCGCTTGTGGTGACGCATCCGTTTAATCCGGTCTATCTGCTGCCCTTGGTCGAGTTGGTGCCAAGTGCCAAGAACCCGCCTGATCTGGTGGCGCGGGCCAAAGAAATTCTGACCTCTCTTGGGATGTATCCCCTGCATGTGCGCAAGGAAATAGACGCCCATATCGCGGATCGTTTGCTAGAGGCGGTCTGGCGCGAGGGGCTGTGGCTGATTAAGGACGGTATCGCCACCACAGAGGAAATCGACAACGCCATCCGTTATGGCTTTGGCTTGCGCTGGGCGCAGATGGGGCTGTTTGAAACCTACCGCATCGCTGGCGGAGAGGCCGGCATGGCCCATTTCATCGCCCAATTCGGCCCCGCGCTGCAATGGCCATGGACCAAATTGATGGATGTGCCAGAGCTGACGGAAGAGCTGACCCAAACCATCGCGGATCAGTCCGACGCCCAATCCGCTGCCTTGTCGATCCGTGCGCTGGAACGCCGGCGGGATGACAATCTGGTGGCGATTTTGCGCGCATTGAAACAGCAGGGCACCGCTGCGGGGGCGCTGATCAACCACCATGAAACCAGTCTGCCGCCACTGCCCAGTCAAAATGGCCCCCTGCGCAGTGTGGCGCGGGTCATCCCGATTGATTGGACCGATTACAACGGCCATATGAACGAAAGCCGCTATGGTCAGGTTTTCTCGGATGCGGCGGATGCGGCCATGGCCGCCGTTGGCGCGGATGATGAGTATATCGCCTCGGGGCTGAGCTATTTCACCGTGCAGATCGATATCCGTTTTCTGGATGAAACCCATGCGGGGGACCGCATCCATGTCGATACAAAACTGCTGTTGGGACAGGGCAAAAAGCTAAAGCTATTTCACGAGATGTACCATGCGGACGGACGGCTGTTGGCCAGCGCTGAACAGATGTTGCTGCACGTCAGCCTTGAAAGTCGGAAATCCTGTCTGCCCCGTGCGGATGTCCTGATCAAGGTCGAAGCGTTGGCCGCTGCCCATGCCGGTTTGCAAACAGAGTGAGGCATTAAGTCTGGCCTGTAGCGCCTTTACAAATCAGGATGGATTACCCGCTGCCCAACGAAGTTGGACCAAAGGCAAATTGGTCTCTGGATGATGGGAATCTGCGATGACTTCATAGGATTGCGCCGTGTAAAAGGCGATGGCAGGTTGGTTTTCGGCAAAGACCTCGACCTGTAATGTAGGGTGGCGTGACTTTGCCCAAGCCATCAATTTCCGCCCGTAACCGCGGCGTTGCGCCTTGGGGTGCACAAAAAGCCCCATGATCTGGTTCTCACTCAGGCTGATGAAGCCGTAAACCGCGCCGACCGCGCCAATGACCATGGTGTGCGTATTTGGGAGGTAGATGTTGCGTAGATTTGTAACTTCGCCCGCAACAAAAGCATCGGAAAGCTGCGGCGGTGCGGATCGTAGGGCCGTTTCATAGACCTCGCACAGGCTGTCGACATCTTGGGGCAGCCATATGCGGGGCGGGCGGGCCGATCGATATGATCCGCCCGCCGCCATTAGCTTAAAGGTTCGGATACATCGGGAAAGCCGCGCAAAGCTTGGCGACTTTCTCGCGGACTGCCGCTTCGACCTCGGCATTGCCCTCTTCGCCATTGGCGGCCAGACCTTCGACCACTTCAACGATCAGATCGGCGATCAGGCGGAATTCATCCTCGCCAAAGCCACGAGTTGTACCGGCTGGCGTGCCCAGACGGATGCCCGAGGTGACCATCGGCTTTTCAGGGTCAAAGGGGATGCCGTTTTTGTTGCAGGTGATATAGGCGCGCCCAAGAGCTTTTTCGGTGGCGTTGCCTTTCACGCCTTTGGGGCGCAGATCGACCAGCATGACGTGGGTATCGGTGCCGCCGGTGACGATGTCGAGCCCGCCTTTGATCAGTTGATCCGCCAACGCCACGGCATTTTTGCGCACTTGCTGCTGGTAGGTTTTGAACTCGGGGCGCAGAGCCTCGCCAAAAGCCACAGCTTTGGCCGCGATCACATGCATCAAGGGGCCACCCTGAATGCCGGGGAAGATTGCGGAGTTCACTTTTTTCGCAATCGCTGCGTCATTGGTCAGGATCATGCCACCGCGCGGGCCGCGCAGGGTTTTATGGGTGGTTGTGGTCGCGACATCCGCATGGGGGAAAGGCGAGGGGTGCTCGCCTGCGGCCACAAGACCAGCAAAATGCGCCATATCAACCATTAGGTATGCCCCGACAGAATCCGCAATTTCACGGAATTTGGCAAAATCGATCTGACGCGGGATGGCCGATCCACCGGCGATGATCAGCTTAGGCTGATGTTCAGTGGCCAGCGCCTGTACCTGATCATAGTCGATGCGGTTGTCATCTTCGCGCACACCATACTGAATGGCGTTGAACCATTTGCCCGACTGGTTCGGGGCAGCACCGTGGGTCAAGTGACCACCGGAGGCAAGGTTCATGCCGAGAATCGTATCACCGGGCTGGATCAGCGCCTGAAAAGCCCCTTGGTTCGCCTGAGAGCCGGAGTTGGGCTGCACATTGGCAAATTCACAGCCAAACAGCTGCTTGGCGCGATCAATCGCAAGGTTTTCCGCCACGTCCACATATTGGCAGCCGCCATAGTAGCGACGACCCGGATAGCCCTCGGCGTATTTATTGGTCATCACTGAGCCTTGCGCTTCCATCACGGCGGCAGAGACGATGTTTTCGGAAGCAATCAACTCGATCTCGTCGCGTTGGCGACCCAATTCCTGACGGATAGAGCCAAAAAGCTCTGGATCACGGGTTTCGAGGGCTTCGGTGAAAAATCCGGGGTCGCGAATGGCGTCGGTCATTGAGGTCTCCGATTGAGTCCAAGAGTGAAGGTTGGCGCTATGTAACGAATGTTTTCCCAAGACAGAAGGCATTAAAACGACGCTGTTGCACATCGCTGCGGCAACAACGCCGCCGAAAGAGGACTTGAGTTTCCTTTACAGTCACGCGACGTTGGGCGGGAATAGCAGGAGGCCCCATGCCCCAACGTCCAAATATCCATTTTACCGCCAGTCGCGGTACGCGGGCGCAGGCCGCATTTGCAACCCTTTGCGCGCGCTACACGAGCGTCCCGGCAGAGAAGGCGGATGTGATTGTTGCCTTAGGCGGGGATGGTTTCATGCTGCAAACGCTGCACGCCACCCAAGAGCTGGATCTGCCGGTCTACGGGATGAACCGTGGCACGGTCGGCTTTTTGATGAATGCCTATGCCGAAGACGATCTTTTGGCGCGTCTGGCAGAAGCCGAAGAAGAGATCATTCATCCCCTTAGCATGCGTGCTGAAACCAAAGACGGTGAAATTCATCACGCCTTGGCAATCAATGAGGTCTCTTTGCTGCGGGCAGGACCGCAGGCGGCCAAGCTTTGCATTTCGGTGGACGGGCGTAAACGCATGGATGAACTGGTCTGCGACGGTGCATTGCTCAGTACGCCTGCGGGATCGACGGCCTATAACTATTCCGCCCATGGTCCGATTTTGCCTATCGGGGCGGATGTTTTGGCGCTGACGGCGGTTGCCGCCTTTCGCCCGCGTCGCTGGCGCGGCGCCTTGTTGCCCAAGACGGCCACGGTACGTTTTGATGTGCTAGAGCCGGATAAACGCCCGGTCATGGCCGAAGCCGACAGCCGGTCGGTGGCCAATGTGCAATCCGTGGAGATTTCCTCTGATCTGTCCATCGCCCACCGAATTTTGTTTGATCCGGGACACGGATTAGAAGAACGCCTGATCCGCGAGCAATTTGTTTAGTCGTTTCGCATGCCTCAAGAGAATCCCCTACACTGCGTGTGTGTAGGGGTTCGAATTTTTAAAAGGTTTGACCGGTCAGACTTTGGGATAGCCAATTGCCTGCAACGCGGCTTTGATTTCATCCAAAATAACCGGATCATCAATTGTGGCAGGCATTTTGAAATCCTTGCCATCGGCAATGCTGACCATGGTGCCGCGCAGTATTTTACCGGAGCGGGTTTTGGGCAGGCGATCAACCACCGTGGCCAGCTTGAAAGCTGCCACAGGTCCGATTTTTTCCCGCACCAGCTTCACCACTTCCTGAACGATCTCTTTGGCGTTGCGATCTGCGCCGGTGTTCAGGCACAAAAAGCCCATGGGCAATTGCCCTTTTAGCGCATCGGTAACCCCGATGACCGCGCATTCCCCTACATCCGGATGGCTGGCAAGGACTTCTTCCATTGCCCCTGTCGACAGGCGGTGACCGGCAACGTTGATTACGTCATCGGTGCGCGCCATGATGTAAAGATAGCCGTCTTCATCGATATAGCCCGCATCGCCGGTTTCATAATATCCGGGATAGTTGTTCAGATAGCTGCTTAAATAGCGTTCTTCAGCATGCCACAGATTGGGCAAAGTGCCGGGAGGAAGTGGGAGCTTGATGGTGATGGCTCCCAGCTCGCCCGCAGGCACCGGATGGCCCGCATCATCCAGAATGGCAAATTCATATCCAGGCACCGGTACGGAAGGTGAGCCGAGTTTGATCGGCAATTCTTCGATACCGATGGGATTACAAAGCGCTGGCCAGCCGAGTTCAGTCTGCCACCAGTGGTCAATCACCGGCACGCCGAGCTGGTCTTGGGCCCAAATAATCGTATCCGGATCGGCGCGTTCACCGGCAAGGAACAGGGCATTCAGGCAAGACAGATCGTATTTCTTGACGAATTCGCCCGTCGGGTCCTCACGCTTGATGGCGCGGAAAGCGGTGGGCGCGGTAAAGAAGGATTTGACGTTATATTCCTGAATGACCCGCCAGAAGGTGCCCGCATCCGGCGTGCCGATTGGCTTGCCTTCAAAGACAATCGTGGTGTTGCCATGCACCAGCGGTCCGTAGCAGATATAGCTATGGCCCACGACCCAGCCCACATCCGAGGCTGCCCAGAAAACATCGCCGGGGTTCAGGTTGTAAAGGTTGCCCATGGTCCAGTTTAGCGCCACCAATTGCCCGGCGGTATGGCGGATGACGCCTTTGGGCTGGCCGGTGGTCCCGGAGGTATACAGGATATAGGATGGATGATTGCCGGGCAGGGGCACGCATTCAGCCGGTTCAACACCGGCCTGAAACCCGTGCCAGTCAAAATCATAGCCGTCTTTGAGGGCGGCAACTTCCTGATCGCGCTGAAAGATCACCGTGAAATCAGGTTTGTGGTTCGCAAGGTCGATGGCACCGTCCAGCAGCGGTTTATAATGCACCACCCGACCGGGTTCGATCCCGCAAGAGGCGGCAATGATACATTTGGGGGTGGCGTCATCAATACGCACCGCAAGCTCATTGGCTGCAAAGCCGCCGAAGACCACCGAATGCACCGCGCCAATACGGCTGCAGGCCAGCATCGCCTCAAGCGCTTCGGGTACCATCGGCATGTAAATGATGACGCGATCCCCTTTCTCCACGCCTTTCGCGCGCAAAGCACCAGCAAGCGAGGCAACACGGCTTTGCAGATCGGCAAAACTGATTTTCTGCTTGGTGCCGGTGACGGGACTGTCGTAAATCACCGCCGTTTGATTGCCGCGCCCTGCCTCTACATGGCGATCAACCGCGTTGTAGCAGGTGTTGACCTCCGCATCGGCAAACCATTCATAAAGTGGGGCGTTCTCATCAAACAGGGCCTTGCTCGGGGGCTTGAACCACGAAATTTCCTTCGCGGCATTCATCCAGAATGCCTCGGGATCTGATTTCCACGCGGCATATGTCTCTTGGTAGGTCACGGCAGGCTCCTCTTCCTTCCGATCAGCGCTCTCGAGAAGACTGTACCGTCGGGGCGGAGCTGGGGGCAAGGCCTGATCCTGCGCCGGATTGACACCTTTGGCGCTAACATGTTGTAAATTCGTTGACAAATCGGAAGATTTTTGGTGAAGATATTTGCTGCTAAATACAAAAATCCCCGCCGGATGAGGGCGGGGATTTTGATTGTGTTACGGGTTTTGCGGGTTAGCTGTAATCAGTAACCGGCGTTCCTGCGACCGCCGACATATTCAGCAATCCGCGAGCCGTAATCGAGGGTGTGACAATATGGGCGCGGTTGCCCATGCCCATCAGTATCGGCCCGACTTCCAGCCCGTTTCCCTTCATTTTCAGGATGTTGCGCACCGAGGACGCCGCATCCGTAGAAGCAAAGACCAGCACATTGGCCGGACCGTCAAACCGGCTGTTGGGCAGGGCGCGATCCCGAATGTCCTGATCCAAGGCAGCGTCGATGTGCATCTCGCCGTCATAGGCGAAATCAAGGGCGCTGTTGTTCAGAATGTCCAGCGCGGCGCGGGCCCGCAGACCGGAGTCACAAGAATGGTTGCCGAACTGTGAATAAGAGCAGATTGCCACTTTCGGTTCGACGCCAAACCGCCGGACGTGCCGGGCCGCGCTGATGGCGGTTTCGGCCAGTTGCTCGGGGGTTGGTTCGGGATGTACGTGGGTGTCGGCAATAAACAGCGGACCATCCTCAAGGATCATCAGCGAGAGCGCCCCAACAGGGTGCAGTCCACCGGCACCAAGGATCTGTTTGATGTAGTTCAGATGCCACTGGTACTGACCAAAGGTGCCGCAAATCATGCTGTCGGCTTCGCCGCGCTGCACCATGACCGCGCCAATGGCTGTGGTGTTGGTGCGCATGATGGCCTTGGCCAGATCGGGTGTCACGCCGTCGCGGGCCATGATGCCGTGATAGGTTTGCCAATACTCGCGATAACGGCTGTCGTTCTCGGGGTTGACCAGATCAAAGTCGTGACCTGGACGGATGGACAAACCGGCCCGCTCTAGGCGGCTTTCGATCACATCCGGACGTCCGATCAGGATCGGCTTGTCGGTGGTTTCCTCAAGCATCGCCGAAGCCGCCCGCAAGACCCGTTCTTCCTCGCCCTCGGTAAAGACGATGGTCCGCTGGACTTTGGCCGCCGCTTCAAAGACCGGACGCATAATCATCGCCGATTTAAAGACCGAGGCATCCAGTTTGGCTTTATAGGCTTCGACATCCTCAAGCGGGCGCACCGCGACACCGCTTTCCATCGCAGCCTTGGCCACGGCCGTGGCTACAACTCCCATCAGACGCGGATCAAACGGTTTGGGGATCAGGTAATCTGCCCCGAAGGTCAGCTGCTCTCCCTTATAGGCGGCGGCGGCCTCGGCGCTGGTTGTGGCACGGGCCAGTGCGGCGATGCCCTCCACGCAGGCGATTTTCATGTGATCGTTGATCTCTGTCGCGCCCACATCCAAGGCACCGCGAAAGATGAACGGGAAACACAACACGTTGTTGACCTGATTGGGAAAATCCGAGCGGCCCGTCGCAATCAAAGCATCCGGTTTTGCTGCGCGCGCATCTTCTGGGGTGATTTCGGGTGTCGGGTTTGCCAGTGCGAAAATAATCGGGCTGTCAGCCATTTTGGCGGCCATTTCGGGGGTTAGAACACCGGGGCCGGAGAGGCCCAGAAACAGGTCGGCACCTTCGATTACGTCCCCAAGGCTGCGCAGATCCGAAGCCTGCGCATAATCCGCCTTTTGCGGGGTCATTTCTTCGGTACGGCCTTCATGGACCAGACCGGCAATATCGCAAAGCCAGACGTTTTCGCGTTTGACTCCGAGTTTCAGCAACATGTTCAGACAAGCAATGCCCGCCGCCCCGCCGCCGGTGGAGACGACTTTGATGTCTTCGAATTTCTTACCGGCCACATGCAAGGCATTGGTTGCCGCCGCACCCACCACAATCGCAGTGCCGTGCTGATCATCGTGGAACACTGGAATATTCATCCGCTCGCGGCAGAGCTTTTCGACGATAAAGCAATCCGGCGCTTTGATGTCTTCCAGATTGATCGCGCCAAAAGTCGGCTCGAGCGCGCAGACAATATCAGCGAGCTTTTCTGGGTCCTTTTCGTCAACTTCGATGTCAAAGCAGTCGATGTTGGCGAATTTCTTGAACAGAACCGCCTTACCTTCCATCACCGGTTTGGATGCCAGCGCTCCGATATTGCCAAGACCCAGCACAGCGGTACCGTTGGAAACGACCGCCACCAAATTGCCGCGCGTGGTGTATCGGCTGGCTGTCGTTGGATCGTTTTTGATCTCAACGCAGGCTTCGGCAACCCCCGGGGAATAAGCCCGTGACAGATCGCGGCCATTGGCCAGCGGTTTGGTCGCGCGGATTTCCAATTTGCCCGGTTTGGGGTGTTCATGGTAAAAAAGGGCAGATGTTTGCTTATCCTTTGGTGTGTCAGACACGCTATTCTCCTGCTGGGCCAAATGAGTTGATTTAGGTTTAAATCAATTTTCATAGGGCGGATACTCCCATTCTTGACGATGGGTCAATGCGACCTCTCTACACGCGGGCTGCGATGGCCACTCATGTTTTGCATACCAAACTTCGCGAATGCCGTGGCGGACAGGGGCGATTATTTTGCGTCCAACACTTGCATAAACGCGGGCGCACAGGCATGAAATCTGACCAAGAGGTCAACAATTGGCGGCAACGTCAATGCCAGATACGGAAAGGCGTACCCTTATGACGATGCGCGATGCAGCCGAGGCCGTGAGGCGCAATGCCTATGCCCCCTATTCGAATTTCAAAGTAGGGGCCGCCGTGCGCGGGTCGGATGGGGTGATTTACACAGGGTGTAACGTTGAAAACGTCGCCTATCCCGAAGGCACCTGCGCGGAAGCCGGGGCAATTGCGCAGATGGTGGCCCATGGCGTGACCCGCCTGACCGAAGTGCTGGTCTTGGCCGATAGCCCTTTGCCGGTGGCTCCCTGTGGTGGATGTCGGCAAAAACTGGCAGAATTTGGCGATCCTCAGACACAGGTAACGATGAGCAACCTGCAAGGCACGGAACGCACGATGAGTTTGGCAGAGTTAATGCCGGGAGCGTTCACGTCGGCGCATATGGAAAACACCTAAGCCGTGGATGCCCGCAGCATCATAACCCGCGTGCGCGTCGGTGATACGCCTAGTGCCGCCGAACTTGGCTGGTTCGCCGATGGGTTGGCCGATGGCTCGGTCAGTGATGCACAGGCCGCCGCCTTTGCTATGGCGGTGCTGTTGAACGGCATGGGAGAGGCCGGACGCGTGGCCTTGACCAAGGCCATGCGCGACAGTGGGGATGTGTTGAAATGGAACCTGCCCGGGCCAGTGCTGGATAAGCATTCCACCGGCGGGGTCGGGGATTGCGTTTCCTTGCTGCTTGCGCCTGCTTTGGCGGCGGCCGGGGCCTATGTGCCGATGATTTCAGGGCGCGGGTTGGGCCATACAGGTGGTACATTGGATAAGCTGGAGTCGATCCCCGGTCTTTCTACGGATGTGTCCCAAGAACGGTTGCACCAAATTGTCGAAAACACCGGCTGCGCGATTGTCGGGGCCTCGGCCCGTATCGCCCCGGCTGACCGGCGGCTTTACGGTATCCGTGATGTGACCGCCACGGTGGATAGCGTCGATCTGATAACGGCCTCGATCCTGTCTAAAAAGCTGGCAGCCGGATTATCCGGTCTGGTGTTGGATGTGAAATGCGGCTCTGGCGCGTTTATGAAAACCCAGGCGCAGGCGGTTGGTCTGGCCGATACACTGGTGAAAACCGCAAACGGGGCCGGTTGCCCGACGCGTGCGCTGGTCACTGATATGAACCAGCCCTGTTCCAGTACCATGGGCAATGCGCTTGAGATCATGGAAGTCATGAGCGTATTGACCGGCGATCTGTCCGCGCCGATCCTGACAGAGTTGACCACGGCCCTTGGCGGTGAATTGCTGAGCCTTGGCGGCGTCACAGGCGATATTGAGTCCGGCGCCCATGCGATTGCCGATGCCCTGCAATCCGGCGCCGCCGCAGAACGGTTTGGCCGGATGATCTCAGAGCTTGGCGGACCGCATGATTTTGTCGAACATTGGCGGGACCGGCTGCCCTCGGCACCTGTGGTGATTGACATCATGGCGCCGGGTAGCGGTAAAATCGCCGCCATTGACGGAGAGGCGCTCGGGCAGATTGTGGTGCAGCTTGGGGGGGGGCGTATGGTGCAAAGTGATGCGATCAATCCCGCTGTGGGCCTGTCGCATATTCTGCGCCTTGGCGAAGCCGTCGATGAGCATACACCGTACCTGCGGCTGCATGCGGCGGATATGTCCGTTGCCGAAGCGATGGCCCCCAAAGTGCGGGCGGCCTTTACCCTTTCGGGAGGTAATATCGATACGCCCCCGCTGATTTACCGGAGGATTGGCTGATGGCGCGTGCGTTTCTTGTCGTGATGGATTCGGTTGGCTGCGGTGGTGCGCCTGATGCAGCGGAATTTGGTGATGAAGGCAGCAATACGCTTGCCCATATCGCGCAGGCCTGTGCAGCAGGGCAGGCCGAGCAGGGGCGCAGCGGGCCGCTGCATCTGCCCCATCTGGATGCTTTGGGGCTGGGGGCGGCGATCCGGCTGGCCTCTGGCGCGCCGACGCCTAATTTGACGGCTGAACCCACGGGGCTCTGGGGGGCGGCGACCGAGGTTTCAGCGGGCAAGGACACCCCGTCGGGCCATTGGGAATTGGCCGGATTGCCGGTGCCATGGGAGTGGCAGTATTTCCCTGACACCCAGCCCAGCTTTCCGCCGGATTTGGTTGCCGAGGTCTGCCGCTTGGCGGGCACTGATGGCATTCTGGGGGATCGCCATGCCTCTGGCACTGTTGTCATCGCCGAAGAGGGTGCCGCCCATCTGCGCAGCGGCTATCCGATCTGTTATACCTCTGCCGATAGCGTGTTTCAGATTGCCGCCCACGAAAAGCATTTCGGGCTGGAGCGGTTGCTGAAACTCTGTCGGGATCTGGCCCCGAGGCTGCACGGCATGAAAGTCGGCCGCGTCATTGCCCGCCCCTTTGTCGGGAGCGTGGCAGAAGGGTTCACCCGCACCACCAACCGTAAGGATTTTGCAATATTGCCGCCCGAAGATACCCTCTGTGATTGGGCTCAAAAGGCAGGCCGCCCCGTGCATGCGATTGGAAAGATTGGCGATATATTTTCAATGCGTGGGATCGACGATGTTAAAAAAGGCAGCGATGCCGCGCTGATGGAGCATCTGTTGGATACAATGGATTCCGCGGTTGAGGGCAGTTTTACTTTTGCCAATTTTGTCGAATTCGACAGCCTTTATGGCCATCGGCGGGACGTGTCGGGCTATGCGCGCGCCCTTGAATGGTTTGACCGCCAACTGCCGCGCCTGCAGGCGAAATTACGCCCTGATGATCTGATGGTTTTCACGGCGGATCATGGCAATGACCCGACTTGGGAAGGCACCGATCACACGCGCGAACGGGTGCCGGTTCTGGCCTTTGGGGCTGGTGCCAAAGCCATCGGCCAGATCGGATTTGCCGATGTCGCGGCCAGCCTTGCGGCCCATCTGGAGATACCGGCCCAAGGGCCCGGAAGGAGTTTTTTATGAGCGTCACCGATCTGCCCAAAGTCGAATTGCATTTGCATATCGAAGGGGCCGCGCCACCTGCCTTTATTCGGGGCTTGGCCAAAGAAAAAAATATCGACCTATCCGGTGTTTTTAACGAGGACGGCAGCTACGCCTTCACCGATTTCTGGCATTTTCTCAAGGTCTATGAGGCCGCAACAGAGGCGCTAAAAACGCCCGAGGATTTTGGCCGCCTGACCACGGCTGTGCTACAGGAAAGTGCTGCCAACGGGGTGATCTATACCGAAGCATTTATCTCGCCTGATTTTTGCGGCGGTGGCGATTTGGGGGCATGGCGGGAATATCTGCACGCCATCGAGGAAGCCGCCCGAGCGGCAGAGGTCAAAGACGGGATTATCCTGAAAGGGATTGTCACGCCGGTGCGTCATTTCGGACCCGAAAATGCCAAGAAATCAGCGCTGTGTGCGGCGGAAACGGTGGGGGGATTCATCACCGGTCTTGGCATGGGGGGCGATGAGAAATTCGGCCAGCCCGGTGACTTTGCCTATGCCTATGACATGGCCCGCGAAGCTGGATTGCGTCTGACCTGTCATGCTGGAGAATGGGGCGGGCCAGACAGCATTCGTGCCTGTCTGGATGATCTGAAGGTCGAACGCATCGGCCATGGGGTGCGCGCGATTGAGGACCCCGCTTTGGTGGAACGGCTGGCAAAGGACGGCATCGTGCTCGAGGTCTGCCCCGGCTCAAATATCGCCCTTGGGGTCTATTCGAAATGGTCCGATCACCCGATTGAAAAGCTGCGTGAATACGGTGTGAAAGTCACCATCTCGACCGATGATCCGCCGTTTTTTCACACCACCATGAAACGCGAATATGACCGCCTTGCCGAGACTTTCGGCTATAATGCCGACAGTTTTACCGAATTTAATATCACCGCTGCCCATGCCGCTTTCTGTGATGCAGACACCCGCGCAGCCCTTATCAAACGTCTGGAGACCGCCAATGCGTGAACATCTGACCGTCGTCGACCATCCTTTGGTGCAACATAAGCTTTCTCATATGCGCAATGCGCGCACGCCGTCGAACCAGTTTCGCCAGTTGCTGCGCGAAATCAGCCATCTGTTGGCCTATGAGATCACCCGCAACATGCCGATGACGAAAGAAACCATCGACACGCCGTTGCAAGAAATGGAAGCGCCGGTGCTGGACGGTAAAAAACTGGCGCTGATCTCGATTTTGCGGGCCGGAAACGGGTTGATGGACGGAGTGCTGGAACTGATCCCTTCCGCGCGGGTCGGTTTTGTCGGGCTTTATCGCGACGAAGAAACGCTGCAGCCGGTACAGTATTATTTCAAAGTGCCCGATGCGCTTGAGGACCGTTTGGTAATTGCGGTTGATCCGATGCTGGCAACGGGGAATTCATCGGTGGCGGCGATTGATCTGCTGAAAAAAGCCGGTGCGAAGAACATCCGTTTTATGTGCTTGCTTGCCGCCCCCGAAGGGGTGGCGCGGATGAAAGAGGCCCATCCGGATGTGCCGATTGTCACCGGATCACTGGATGAATGCCTGAATGACAAAGGCTACATCGTCCCCGGTCTTGGCGACGCCGGAGATCGGATGTTCGGAACAAAATAATGCATACGATTCGAATCAGGGGGTTTACTGATTCGTCTATATCCTGCATCCTGACACAACATTTTGTGTGGGGGCGCCACAATGCGAGCAATAAAAACAACCGCTCTCGGACTGATCTTGACAATCGCAAGCGCAAGTTTTGCACCGGCTCAGTCCCTGAGAGAGTCTACAGGACCGGCGGAATTCCCGCCTTCAAGCTTCAAAGGAAGCCAATATGTTGACAGCAGCGGCTGCGTCTTTGTGCGCGCCGGTGTTGGCGATTCAACTACATGGGTGCCACGGGTAACCCGTGACCGCAAAATCATTTGCGGGGCAAAGCCGACTTTTGCAACAGCACAGCCAAACAAAGTGCCGGTGATCAAAGACCCACCGGCGCAGACCGCGCCAGCACCGGCGGCAACAGCGCCCGCTGCCGCCGCCGCAAGCGTGCCTGCCGCGCCTAAGCCCGTCGCGCCCGCGCCAGCCCCCAAAACCACACAGGCCGCTCCGCGCAAAGCCTCGCCGGAATGTCCCGATGTCTCGGCTGTTTCAAAACAGTATATCGGCAACTCCGGTGGCTATGACGTACGTTGCGGGCCTCAGCAGAAGCATCCGGGTGACTTTGGTGTTGGTCCGAAGGTTGCCCCGAAATCGCCGGTTTCGCCGCAGTCGCGGGTCATCCGCCCAGCGGCACCACAAATTCCCAAGGGCTATAAACCGGCCTTTGAAGATGACCGAATGAACCCCTATCGCAACCGCCGCACCGCTATGGGTGATGCGCAGATGCGCCTTGTCTGGACCGATACCGTGCCGCGTCGCCTTGTTGAGGTAGAGGTCGGTCAGGACTTGAATCTGACTAAGGCGCAGATCGAATACCGTAAGAACAACGCAAGCAAACGTGCCAAAGCGGCCAAATCACCGGCTGTAAAATCCTCATCAGCGCTGGCGAAATACCGCTATGTTAATATCGGCGCATTTACCGATCCGAAACAGGCCGAGGCGACCGCGCGCAAGCTTCAACGCTCGGGTCTTCCTGTGCGGTATGGAAAATATAAAAAAGGGAAAATGACCCTGAAAATGGTTCTTGTCGGACCTTTCAAAACTCCGGCACAGCTGCAAAATGCGATGTCAAAAGCGCAAAAAGCAGGCTACCGGAACGCCTCGTACCAGAAATAATCGAATAGGCAGGCAAGAAGGGAAAGGGCTCCGCGATCGCGGGGCCTTTTTCCTGTCAGCCGTGTTCAAGGCGTGCCTTGTCGCTGAGCCATTTCATAAAGATGCGCAAGCCTTTGGGCTTTCGATCAGCGAGGTGCAGCATATAATATCCCAGCCCTTCATGGCGTAGGGTACAAACCTTGGTAAGCGCGCCGGATTGCACGCTGGATTCCACCAGAGAACGGGGCTGCAGCGTTACCCCGAGTTTCGCCCTGGCGGCAGAGAGCACCAGTTCATTTGTGCTGAGCAAAGTCAGGTTCAGGCCGTCAAACTCGACGCCTGCCTGTTCGATAATGGTGCGATATTCATTCATGTGATGCTCCAGCACCCAAGGCAAATCCATCACATCCTGCAGGCATTTGGCGGGTCTATCGATTAACAGCTCGGGATGTGCCACCACCCAAAACCCGCCGATCGAGAGCTTTTGTTGCTCTGCACCTGACCAATTTCCATCACCATAGCGGATGGCCATGTCAAACCCGTCCCGCTTTAGGTCCACAAGTGACACCGTGGGGTTGATGTTCAACTCGACTTCGGGATGGCTTGCCCAGAATTCACCGATGCGCGGCATCAGCCAATTGCTGGCAAACGCAGGTGTTACGGAGATGTTCAAAGGCCGTTGCATCCTGTTTTCCCGAATTTTCTCGACCCCTTCACCGATTGTGGAGAAGCCGTCGTTCAAATCATAAGCCAATTGCTGACCCAGTATCGTGGGGACCATGCCGCGCCCGTGCCGGACCAGTAAGGTTTCAGAGAACTCAGCTTCAAGGCTGCGCACATGGTGTGCGATGGCGGCGTGGGTGACATTCAGCTCTTCGGCGGCTCTGGTAAAACTGCCCAAACGGGCCGCGGCTTCAAAAGCGCGTAGGGCCGACAGGGAGGGGAGTTTGGATAGGGTCATAACATGTAAGCTCAACTAACAGTTGGGGAATCATATTGATTTGAGTTTTGGGCCTTTGGGGCGCATTTACGTAAGTAATGATACCGTTTGTCAAGGAGAGTGACATGTTAGAAAAAATGCTATCCGCCGTCACCAGTGCCCGGTTTGGTCCTGCGCCGCGCCGCGCCGGTGCCCCCCTCAGTCCGGAGACCGCGTCATTGATCCACGAACGGCGCAAGGCAGAAGAGTTGCAGCGCATGCGGCGGCAAGAGCTGTATTTTACGCGCCGGATGTAAGGCGCAGGCGGTCAATGCGGCTCCCGTGATCCGGGGGCCGCTGCGGATTAACCATGGTTTGTAAAATGGGCTTAGGTGTCGTCCTCAAAGGGGTCCCATTCATCGGGCACCTCGGGCAAAGCCTCTGCCGCCGCTTCGGCTTCGATTTCCTGCGCGGTTCGGATGGCGGTGATTTTTGCTTTCGGAAAGGCGTTAAACACAGCCTGAACCATCGGGTGGGTTTTAGCCGTTTCCTCCAGCGCCAGCCGTTCGGCGTCGCGGTCTTCGGCGATGGTTGTGCCGCCGCCGTCGTTCACCACGGTCACGGCCCATCGCACACCGGTCCAGGATTGAAGCTTGCTGCCAAGGCGTTGCGCCAGATCGCGCGGCGCGGTGTCGGCGGGAACAAATTCGATGCGCCCCGGTTCATAGCGGGCCAGTCGCACGCCAGTTTCAACCTCGACCAGCAGTTTTACATCGCGATGCAGTCGGATCAAATCCACAACTTGTTCAAAGCGGGCATACCGCGCAAGCGCGTTTTCAGTCTCGCTGGCCACCGCCAGTGCTGCCCGCGCCCCGGAGGAGCCGCCCTGCGGGGCTGAGGCGCCCCCACTGCCTTGTACAGGCGCTGAAAGTGCCCCGCCGCTGGGTGCGTTGCTCATGCCGCCGCCCCCGCCACCATTCGGGGAGGGGTTAGGCGGCGGAGTCATATCCTTTAGCTTGCTGACCAGATCTTCCGGTGTGGGCAGATCGGCAACATGGGTCAGTCGGATCACTGCCATTTCGGCGGCCATCATCGCATTGGGGGCAAGGGCGACCTCTTCCAAGGCTTTCAGTAACATCTGCCACATCCGCGTCAGAACCCGCATTTGTAAAGCTGCCGAAAGCGATTGTCCGCGTGTGCGCTCATCTGGGCTGATCGTCGGGTCTTCTACCGCCTCGGGGGTGATACGGATGACAGATATCCAATGGGTGATCTCAGCCAGATCGCGCAGCACTGCCATCGGGTCGGCCCCGTCGGCATATTGGGCCGAAAGCTCGGTCAGCGCCGCGGAGGCATCGCCGCGCATGATCATCTCAAACAGGTCCATCACCCGCCCGCGATCCGCCAGCCCCAGCATAGCGCGGACCTGATCGGCGGTGGTTTCGCCTGCACCATGGGCAATGGCCTGATCCAGCAGCGACATGGCATCGCGCACAGATCCTTCGGCCGCGCGGGTGATCAACGCCAGCGCATCCTCGGCAATTTCTGCCTTCTCAAGTCCCGCAATGCGCTGCAGATGGGCGATCATGACTTCGGGTTCGATCCGGCGCAAATCAAACCGCTGACAGCGCGAGAGCACCGTCACCGGCACTTTGCGGATTTCGGTGGTGGCAAAGATGAATTTGACATGGGCGGGGGGCTCTTCCAGCGTCTTGAGCAGCGCGTTGAACGCGCTGTTGGACAGCATGTGAACCTCATCGATGATATAGATTTTGTAGCGCGCAGAGGCCGCTCGGTAATGTACGGAGTCAATGATTTCACGGATGTCGCCGACGCCAGTACGGCTGGCGGCATCCATTTCCATCACATCGACATGGCGGCCTTCGGCGATGGCGACGCAGTGTTCGCATTTGCCGCAGGGTTCCGTGGTTGGGCCGCTGGTGCCATCCTCTCCGATGCAGTTCATCCCCTTAGAGATAATCCGAGCAGTGGTGGTTTTGCCGGTGCCGCGAATGCCCGTCATGATAAATGCCTGGGCGATCCGGTCGGCCTCAAAGGCGTTTTTCAAGGTGCGTACCATGGCATCCTGCCCGATCAGGTCGGCAAAGGTGGCAGGACGGTATTTGCGCGCAAGCACCTGATAGGCGGAATCGGTTGTCTCGGACATTTTGGCTCCCTGTCTTCCGGCATGACCCTAAATCTGCAGTGGCTTGGCTGCAAGCATGGGTTAGACTGGAGCCCATAATTGCAACAGAGGAGTCCCGAGATGCCTTACAGAACCCGCTTTTGGCGCGGCAATCCCGACACTCTTTGCCAAGCCTGCCCTTTCAGGTGGGCAGGCACAGAAGGTACAACGTCAAGATGACCGATTTTGCGGTTTTTTCGCTTCAGGCCGGTCAGGGGCGGATAGCGATTGCGCCATTACCCGGACGCCACGGTTCGTTGGCAAAGGATGTCAAAAAATTTCAGGCGCTTCAGGCCAGTCTGGTTGTGTCCCTGACCACAGATTCAGAAATGGAGCAGGCGGGCTGTATGGGGCTTGGTGACGCCGTTCTGGCCGCGAATATGGCCCATGCGGCTTTCCCGGTGGAGGATTTTGGCGTGCCGCGCCCAGAGGATGAACCCATTTGGCAGGCCCTTTCCGAAAAGGTGCAAGCGCGGTTGGCGCAGGGCGAAACGGTTGTGTTTCACTGTTTTGGCGGGCGCGGGCGGTCTGGGATGGCCGCGCTGCGCTGTCTGGTGGAATTAGGAGAGGAGCCGAGTGCTGCCTTTGTTCGCTTGCGCCAACATCACCCCGAGGCAGTGGAAACCGATGCGCAACGGCTTTGGGCTACGATACTTTAGAGGTTGACGGGCCACAAAAAGCGGCCCGTCGATAACCTGTCAATATTTGCCGCGTTTGCGGCGCTCGTTCATGGCTTCCTTAACGACTTTACCAAACCGTTTTTCGCGCTTTCGCGATTGCGCGATGGTTTCGCTGTTGCGGTCATCTTCGGCGCGGAGTTTTTGCCAGCGGTCCAGCCGTTCGGGATCAAGCGTGCCGGCGTTGATCGCGGCCCGCACGGCACAACCGGGTTCGTTCTCATGGGTGCAATTGCTGAACCGGCAAGTATCGGCCAGATCGGTGACATCGGCAAAAACGCTGTCGATGCCTTCGGCAGCAGAATGCAGGCGCAAGGCACGCAAGCCCGGCGTATCGATGAGCCAGCCGCCATGTTCAGAGCGGTGTAGCGATCGTTCGGTGGTGGTGTGGCGCCCTTTTGCATCATCTTCACGGATGCCACCGGTATCCTGCCCCGCATCGGTGAGGGAATTGACCAAGGTGGATTTTCCAACCCCGGAGGAGCCCAACAAGATGGCGGTCTGCCGTTTTGGCCACCATTCCAACAGTTTGGCAACGCCCTCCTCGGAGCGGGCATCCAGTGTTAATACCGGCAAATCGCGCGCCAATCTTCGGGCTTGATCGGTAAAACTGTCCGGATCATCCACCAGATCGGCCTTGGTGAGCACCAGCACCGGCTGAATATCGGATTGCGCGGCCAACGCGAGATAGCGTTCTAGCCGAGCAGGGTTGAAGTCGTCGTTGCAGCTGCTGACCAGAAACAACGTATTGACGTTGGCCGCCATCAACTGGGTTTTAACATCGGTGCCTGCCGCGCGGCGTTCAAGCACGGAAAACCGCTCCAACCGCCGTTCGATACGCAGCAGATCGGGGTTAAGCAGCACCCAATCCCCGATAGCATAGTCACCGGTGTTTTGATCCGAAGGGACCAAGACCTGTGCCTCGCCGTTTTCGTGTCGTGCTGTGGCGGTGGCGCGTTGCACCGCACTAAGCCGCGCAGGGATCAGCGTCTCGACCTCTTCGAGGTCAAGTTGCTGCATGAAATGGGCCGACCATCCAAGATCGGCAAGCGTATATGTATCAGATGTCATTTGTCTGCCTGAATAGAGTAAGATTCGGGCGCCGTCACCGGTTTTGGTGCGACGTTTTCAAATCTCAGGCCAAGGAAGCGCCCCACGTTGTGGGTCAGTGCTTTGCGGCCCAAGAGGACAATGCGACAATCATAAAACCCTCCGAATTCAAGCAAGTAGTGGAAATAGGTGAGAGGCTGGACATCGACCCAAACGGGACTCGTTGCGGCTGCTTCCTTCCGGATCTGACCGGGTTGGCGAGGCGCTTGCCCGCGCCAACCTCTCGACCCCTCAGATAATTGCTTCGCGCGCGTAGTGCAAGAGGGAGTTACAGGGGGAGTTGTTGCGGAATTCGGCGCAGGATGTCGGCAGACTGGCGGGAACGCGCAATCATCCAGCCACCCTGTATCATCAGCAACAGCGCTTCGGCATCACCTGCGGCCCGTTCCTCAGGATGCCCGAGCCGTAGGGCATGGGCCTGCGTGGCATCATACCAATCGGTATAGATTTTATCCGAATATTTCAGGAAGCTTTCATTGGTTTCGCCATCAAACAGCATAGAGGCCACCGGACAGCCGCGCCAATCGGGGTAAAGATCAAACAGTTTGCCCAGTTTGTAGCAAAAGGTCGTCGCACCCTGTTTGAAGTTTTCGGCAGGCAGAAAGGAATCATCAATGATTTTCAGCATACCCTGAGAGGCCCAATCGGCTGCGGCTAGGGCCAGATCGGATTTGCCCGCCGGAAAATGGTGATAAAGCGATCCTTTCGGCGCGCGGCTTTCGCTGAGAATTTCGGTCAGGCCGGTGCCGTGATAACCTTGCTCGCGAAACAGGCGGGCAGCGGTTTCGATCAGCCGAATCTTGGTGGTCTGCTTTGAGGGGGGGGCGGAAGCTGTTGACATAAAGGGACCATACAGGGGGTAGACCGATTGGTCTATAGCTGCTATTAGACCAATCGGTCCAGTTGTTTAATTAAGTGAATTGGAAGCCCGATGACCTTGCAATATCCCCGCCTTGCCGAGACATTACCAACGGTAGAGGAGTTGACCTTTTCGTCGGGGGGCGCGCGGCTCTTTGGGCGGCTATATCGACCGGGTTATCCTGCCAAAGCCGCAATTGTTCTGCATTCTGCGACCGGTGTCCCGCAGGGGTATTATCGGGCTTTTGCCCAGTGGCTGTCTGAAAACGGTTATGCCTGCCTGACCTATGATTATCGGGATCTCGGAGAATCTCAGCAGAAGGCTGCACGGGACTCCAAAACCACGATGGCGCAATGGGGTCAATTTGATCAGGCTGCCGCGCAGGCCGCATTGGAAGCCCGTGTGCCGGCAACGCCTGTCTGGGCCATCGGCCATTCTCTTGGCGGGTTGATGATCCCGTTTCAGCCCGCAGCAGCGCGGCGTTTGACGCGGATTATCACTGTGGCCAGCGGGCCGGTGCATTTTAGCGATCATCCGCGTGGGGCTTTGCCGAAAGTTGGCATGTTCTGGTACGGACTGGGCCCTTTGCTGACCAAAATAATGGGCTATCTGCCCGGTCGTTTGTTGGGCTTGGGACCGGATATTCCGGCATCTGTGTATTGGCAGTGGCGGCGCTGGTGTACCAAGAAAGGGTTCTACATGAACGATGTGGGCGGGGATTTACCCTATCCGGACTTTGCCGCTTTTCGTGGACGGCTTAAGGCCGTTGCGGTGTCGGATGATTTCATGGTGCCGCCAGTGGCGGTCTGGCGACTGATGCAGCTCTATCCGGAGGCCTATAAGTCACAGCTTACCCTTAGACCGCAGGATTACGGCCTGAAATCCATCGGTCATATCGGGATGTTTCGCAAAGAAAACGCGGCCCTATGGCCCGCGATCCTAGCCGAAGCCTAAAAGCGCTGACCGACATAGATGTAACTGCTTTGTTCACCCTCTTGGTTGATCGCGGCATCAACGGCGAAATCCAGCGGGAATTTCTTGGATAGTCGCACCCGCAAGCCAAGCCCCACGGCGGATTTTGCCTCATCCTCCAGCAGGGTGCTGGCAGTTTTTCCGGTCACGCCCAACCCGCCGAACAAGGCATATCCAAAACGCTCGGTGAGTTGCCCGCGGTATTCGGCCTGAAGCGACAGTCGGTTATTGTCGATGAACTGGGTCGAAGGATAGCCGCGAAAGGCATCATCTCCTCCAAGTGCGCAGGCGTCATAAAACGGTGCGGAGTCCGAAGCCGCGCAGGCGGCAAGGCGAAAAGCGATTACGTCTTTTGGGCGCGGGGCAGGGCTATAATAATCAAAGCGCAAAGTTGCTTTTTCATAGTTCCGGCTGCCGCTGATGAAGCCGTGGGTCGTTTTGGCGGCAATGTGAAAACCGGATGTGGGAAAGATCGTATCGTCGCGGGTGTCGTAATCTGCGGTGATACCAAAATTGAAAATTGCCAGATTGGAATCAGGGATGACCTCGAGCGGTAGCGTTCCGATCCCCTTTAGCTTGATCGTAGTGTCGATATACCGCAGATGCAAACCGGCGGAAAAATCCTTGGTTAAGCCATAGGCAAAATTCGCCTGAAACAACTCTCCAGATTGGTTGATCTGAATCGGAACGCCCCCGACATACAACGGGTAAAACGCATCCACGGCGCCTGCGGCAAACCCGAATTTCAACCGGTTTTGTGAAAGCGCGAAATTCCCCGCCAAGGCATAGCCTTCAGTGCCATTATCGGTCCGCAGGGCACCGAGGCCAAAAAAGGACGTATCGCTTTCTGCGTCCATATTGAAAAGATAGCCGCCGCCCAGAATGAGCCCCGATCCGACGGTCGGATTTGACAAAGGAATAGGCGCGACAACGATGCTGCCGTTTCCGAAGCCAAACGGTGTGCCCTGAACATCAACGGTCTGGTTGATGGCCTCGCCGGTGAAAATTTCCTGCGCGTTTAGCGCGCCGCAGCTCAGCGCCAGACCGCAGCCAAATATAAAGCTAGCTAAACGCATTTTTGCCTCTCTTTCCATGAACCGGTTTTTGCCTAACACAGAAACAGATCAAGATAAACGCGACATCGGTAAGCAAACCTGACGTCCCCTGAAAAAGGATGCCGCATCTGCGTGACCGGCTGAATGCCAGTGTAAAGCACGCAACCAAGTTCCCGCTTTGTTTTGTGCTCATCATCGCTTTGACACCGTTAAATAGCCTTTGGTCTGGGGGTGGGTTCACACACGCTGACGCCGGATCGCGCGCGGAAAAAGCAAGTGTCCAAAAAGCGTGAGAAGGTTTTGACTTCCCGATTAAAAATGAGCAGGGTCGGGCAAAATTTGACAGGCAGGACGGGGCAGTAATGAAAATTGCGGAAACAGTTGCGTTTGGTGGCTCGGGGCTGAACCGTGCGGCAGAGCTGCGCACGGACCCGGATCGAATCGCCGAATTGCAGGCCGATCCGGCCGCGCGCTGTATGGCAATCTGGCGTGGTAAGATCCTGATTGACCGAACTGCTGCTAACGCCATCGTTTGGTTAAATAAGCATCACGACATTTGGGGGCACGCCCCCGAAAAACCGATGTTTCTGGGGTTGGATGACGCGGGGCCACGCTTTGCCTGTGATGTGTCGGATTGGCAGCCAAAAGCCGTCGATGAAGCCGCGATGTCCGCGTTTTATGATCCCAATGAATATGCCTATCCCGGTCTGCCAGAGGGGCAGGTCTTTGCGGAACTACGTGGCATCATGGGACAATTGACACCGCGAGATGCAGAGTTTTCGGCGACGGCCAAAGCATTGCTGGAATGGCACAGCACCCACCGGTTTTGCGCACGCTGCGGGGAAAGCTCGGAGATCATAAATGCCGGTTGGCAACGCAGTTGCCCCGCCTGTGGTGGTCAGCATTTTCCGCGCACAGACCCTGTGGTCATCATGCTGATTACACACAATAATTCGGTTCTCGTCGGGCGCAGCCCGCATTGGCCGGAAGGCATGTATTCGCTCTTGGCGGGCTTTGTCGAACCGGGGGAAACGATCGAGGCCGCCGTGCGCCGTGAAGTATTGGAAGAATCCGGTATCAAAGTCGGTCCGGTTACCTATCTGGCCAGCCAGCCCTGGGCCTTTCCCAATTCTTTGATGATCGGCTGTGCGGGCGTTGCGCTAAACACTGAAATTGTCGTTGATCCGCTAGAGCTTGATGACGCGATATGGGTCAGCCGAGAGGATATGGCACTGTCATTTACGGGGAAACATCCGCAAATAAACCCCGCAAGAGAAGGCTCTATTGCCCATTTTTTATTGCTTAACTGGCTTGCGGATAAACTTGATTAGCGTCAGATAGATGGCGACACATCGGGGCAGACCTTATGAGATTTTCAACACGCGAAGATATTGAAGCACCTATTGAGTCGGTTTTTACTGCGGTGACCGACTTTAGTTACTTTGAACGGATTGCCCTGCGTCGGGGCATTGATGTGGCCCGCACTCAGGAAGATGGTCCCGACGGTCCGATGCCCCATTGGGTCATGGGGTTTGAGTATCGCGGCAAAAAACGCCAAGTAGCCACGGATTTGATCTCGATGGAGCGCCCTACGGCAGTACATCTGCAAGGGGTGATGCGGGGGATCACCGGTGATCTTGTTGTGGATCTGGTGGCCCTGTCACGCACCCGCACCCGATTGACGGTGAAAACCGATATCAAGGCTTCTGGCCTGTCGGCAAAACTGCTCTTGCAGTCGTTGAAGCTGGCTAAAAACAACCTGCAACGCCGGTACAAAAAGCGGGTGGGGTATTTCGCCTCGGAGATTGAAAAACGCATCCACGAAGGACGCGTTTCCTGATCTTTTCTTCTTAACGACGCTTGGGGTCGGCGGGATAAACGCCCAACAGACCGACATGCGAGGTGAAATAATCCAGCTCTTCGAGCGCCAACTGCACATTGCGGTCGTCGGG
This sequence comes from uncultured Pseudoruegeria sp., assembly GCA_947498155.1. GTDB lineage: Bacteria > Pseudomonadota > Alphaproteobacteria > Rhodobacterales > Rhodobacteraceae > Pseudoruegeria. Next base: position 53,239 of record CANMJD010000007.1, on the reverse strand, counting down.
GTGGCCTTCGATGTCGGCGTAAAACTGCGTGGCGGTAAAGTTGCCATCAACCATGTAGCTTTCCAGCTTGGTCATGTTGACACCATTGGTGGCAAAACCACCCATCGCCTTATAAAGCGCGGCGGGAATATTGCGCACGCGGAAGACAAAACTGGTCATCATACCGGCACTGCCCCGTCGTTTCAGGTCCAGTGCGCGGGACATGATCAGAAAACGGGTGGTGTTGTTGTCACTATCCTCGACATGGCGGGCAAGGACCTTAAGGCCATAGATTTCTCCGGCCAACTCGCTAGCAAGTGCGCCGATGCTCGGATCATTCCATTCGGCCACATCCCGCGCGGCACGGGCATTGTCGCTACTGACGCGGCCATGGATATCATTATCCCGCAGAAAGCTGGCGCATTGCGGCAAGAGTACCAGATGGGAGTGTGCCTCTTTGATCGATTGAACCGTCGATTCCTTGGTGCCGAGCAAGTTGATATGAACCCGGACAAAGGCCTCTTCGACGATATGCAGGCCGCTTTCTGGCAAAAGACGATGAATATCCGCCACGCGGCCATAGGTGGTGTTTTCCACCGGCAACATGGCCAGATCGGCATCGCCTTTGCGCACGGTTTCGATCACATCTTCAAAAGTCCGGCAGGGCAGGGCCTCCATATCAGGACGGGCATCCTTACAGGCCTGATGGGAATAAGCGCCTAATTCGCCCTGAAATGCGATGCGTCCCGTCATCATTATTGTGCTCCAGCATGTGTTTTTCGCAACTAAGGCGATTGGTCGCGGTAACTACACCTTGCAACAGGGCGGGGGAAGCGGGTAGATACCGAAAAAATTTCCGACGATATGGATCGCGACATGTTCGACACAATGACACTGACAAAGATTACAGCCGGACTCTGCGGCTCGCTCCTGATCTTCCTTTTAGGCGGCTGGGTAGCTGAATCGCTGTATCACACCGGTGGCGGCCACGGCGACCACGGCGATGACCATGCCTCCGGTTATCTGATCGAAGTGGATACGGGCGATGGCGGTGCCGAAGTCGAAGAAGGCCCGACCTTCGAAGAAGTTCTGGCCACGGCAGATATCGCCAAGGGCGAAAAAGTATTCGGCAAGTGTAAAGCCTGCCACAAGCTTGAGGCTGGCGCTAATGGCACAGGCCCGACCCTGTTTAACGTTGTGAACCGCGACATTGGTTCCGAAGCAGGCTTTGGCTATTCCGCGACACTGGCTGAAATGGACGGCGTTTGGGATTACGGCCACCTTGACGGCTTCTTGGCCAACCCTAAAAAATATGCACCAGGTACAAAAATGGCCTTTGCCGGTCTGAAAAAGATCGAAGATCGTGCCAATCTGGTCGCCTATCTTGAAACCATCAAATAAGTACTGGTTTCATTGATTGATTTTAAGCCGCTCCCATGGGGGGCGGCTTTTTTTATGGTAGCGCGGGATGCGGGTTTTTCGGGCTGTGATCCAACGGCCAGCGGCATAAATGCGCAATTCGGCCCTGCTTTGGCGAAAAAAGGCAACGTAATCACCTTTGATCACGAAAACTCAACTTGAATGTGGGTGCAGGAGAAATTTAGTCTAGGTTAGTCAAAGATAAGCAAAAACAGAACTCAATCTGCTCCGGAGGTTAATGATGACACTCACCCACGCGCGTGCGGTTACGGCGACTTGGTCTTATTCAAACGACGTAAGGCGTAGGGTGATATTATCTGTTCCACTCATGATTGCAGCCCTGCTGATGTCGACTCTGATGGCCTTTGCCCAAGAAGCGACAATCAAATCCCACGGCATTTCGACCTTTGGTGAATTGAAGTATCCGGCAGATTTTAAACATCTGGACTATGTGAATGCGGATGCCCCCAAAGGCGGTGAGATCTCCACATGGACTTCTGGCACGTTTGATTCCATGAACCCCTATACCCGCAAGGGCCGTGCAGGTGCGCTGTCCAGCGTGTTCTTTGAATCGCTGCTGACCCAGACCTCTGATGAGATTGGCGCGTCATACGGCTTGCTGGCAGAATCGCTTGAATACCCCGAAAGCCGCGACTGGGTGATCTTTACCCTGCGGCCCGAAGTGGCTTTTTCTGACGGTTCGCCCCTCACCGCCGAGGATGTGTTGTTTTCCTACGAGCTTTTCCTGAACGACGGTCTGCCGTCTTTCCGCGCGGTGCTGGCCCAACAGGTGGAAACAGCCGAGGTGCTGAACCCGCAGCAAATCAAATACACCTTCAAGGCCGATATTCCAAAGCGCGACGTGATCGACACCGTGGGCGGTCTGCCGGTGTTTTCCAAGAAATGGTTCATCGATAATGACGCGGGACTGGATGAATCCCGTCTGGAACCGGCCTTGGGGTCTGGCCCTTATATGCTGGACAGCTATGACATCAACCAGCGCATCGTCTATAAGCGCAATCCCGATTATTGGGGCCAAGAGCTGCCGATCAACATTGGCCGCAATAATTTTGACCGCATCCGGATTGAATACTTCGGCGACAGCATCGCCGCCTTTGAAGGCTTTAAATCCGGGGCCTATACTTTTCGGATCGAAAACTCCTCGAAAACATGGGCAACAGCTTATGATTTTCCGGGCGTTAACAATGGCACCGTCGTCAAGGCAGAGCTTGAGGACGGCACCATTGCGCCAGGCCAAAGCTTTGTGATGAACCTGCGTCGCCCGCAGTTTCAGGACCCGCGGGTGCGCGAAGCCATCGGGCTAATGTTCAATTTCGAATGGTCCAATGACACGTTGTTTTTTGGCCTCTACGAGCGGATTACCTCTTTCTGGGATAACTCAGAGCTTAAAGCCACAGGCACACCTAGCCCTGAGGAACTGGCCCTGCTTGAACCTTTGGCCGATGTGTTGCCCGCTGGTGTGTTGACCGAAGAGGCGGTCATGCCGCCGTCTTCCGGTGCGCGCCAGTTGGATCGTCGCAATCTTCGCAAAGCCTCTGCTCTTCTGGATGAGGCCGGATGGGTTGTCGGGGATGACGGTTTGCGGCGCAATGCAGCGGGCGACACGCTAAAAATAGAATTCCTAGAGGATTCGCCGACGTTTGATCGGGTGATCAACCCCTATGTGTCCTCGCTGCAGGCGCTGGGTATTGATGCGGTTTATAACCGCGTGGATTCGGCGCAATACACCGACAGGACCCGCAATTTTGATTTTGATATGATCACCGATCAATTCCCCATGGGCTATGAGCCCGGTGCCGGGCTGATGCAGTATTTCGGGTCTGAAACAGCCGATAACTCTGTGTTCAATTCGATGGGGCTGAAAAGCGAAGCGGTGGATTCGCTGATCCAGACCGTGATGGCTGCAGAGACCCGCGAAGAGCTTCAGGTCGCTGTGCGCGCATTGGATCGCGTTCTGCGGGCTGAACGTTTCTGGGTGCCGCAGTGGTTCAAGAACAAACACACCGTCGCCTATTATGACCAGTATGAATACCCGGACCCGCTGCCGCCCTATGGCCTCGGCTATCTGGACTTCTGGTGGTATAACGCCGACAAAGGCGAAAAGCTGAAAGCCGCGGGCGCGTTAAAGTGATCCGCAGATAATAAAGGCAGGCAAAATCCATGGGCGCCTATATCCTCCGTCGCGTGTTGTTGATCATTCCGACGCTGCTCGGGATCATGATCATCAACTTCGCGCTGACCCAATTTGTTCCGGGTGGTCCGATTGAACAAATCCTTGCCCAGCTCGAAGGCGAAGGCGATGTGTTCCAGTCAATCTCGGGCACCGGTGGTGATGCGGGCATAGATACAGCCGGTGGCGGAGAGCAGGGCTCCTATCAGGGCAGCCGTGGCCTGCCGCCGGAATTCATCGAAGATCTGGAGCGCCAGTTTGGCTTTGATAAGCCGCCCTTGGTGCGCTTTGGCAATATGATGTGGGATTACATGCGCTTTGATTTCGGAGAGAGCTATTTTCGCTCTGTCTCTGTGCGCGATTTGGTGTTGGAAAAAATGCCGGTCTCGATCACGCTGGGGCTGTGGTCGACCTTGCTGGCCTATATGATCTCTATCCCCTTGGGCATTCGCAAAGCCGTAAAAGATGGCAGCGCCTTTGATACATGGACCTCGGCCCTGATCATCGTCGCCTATGCGATTCCGGGTTTTCTGTTTGCGATCCTGCTCTTGGTGCTTTTTGCCGGTGGATCCTATTGGCAAATCTTCCCGCTGCGCGGACTGACCTCCGACAATTTTGACCAACTCAGCTTTTTTGGCAAAATCTTTGACTATCTCTGGCATATCACCCTGCCGGTGATCGCCATTACGATTTCATCCTTTGCGACGCTGACCCTGCTGACCAAAAACAGTTTTCTGGATGAATTGGGCAAGCAATATGTGATTACCGCCAAAGCCAAGGGGCTGGCGGACCGTCGGGTGTTCTACGGCCATGTGTTCCGCAATGCGATGCTAATCGTGATTGCCGGTTTCCCAAGTCTGTTCATCGGTGTGTTCTTTGGCGGCTCGATCATCATCGAAACTATCTTTTCGCTCGACGGGCTGGGGCGGCTGGGGTTCGAGGCTGCCGTGGCGCGCGATTATCCGGTGATCTTTGGCACGCTTTTCTTCTTTGGTTTGCTGGGGCTGTTGGTGAATATCCTGTCCGATCTGATGTATGTCTTTGTTGATCCGCGCATCGACTTTAACTCGAGGGAGACCTGATCATGGCGCTCTCTCCGCTGAACCAGCGCCGCATGCGCAATTTCCGCCGCAACGGGCGGGCCTTTTGGTCGCTGATCATTTTCAGCATCCTGTTCGGTGCCTCGCTCTTTGCCGAGTTCTTTGTGAACGATAAGCCGATCCTTGTGCGTTATCAGGGTGAATTCTACACACCGATCTTTAATTTCTACCCCGAGACCCAGTTTGGTGGCGATCTGCCGATTGAGGCGCAATATCAATATGAAGATGTCGAATGCTTGATCGTCACCGGCGGGCTGGAAAGCTGTTATGACGATCCCGAAGCCATCATGGCAGAAGCCCGCGATACTGGCATGGTAGACGGACAAGAGGTGACAAAAGGCTGGGTGCTCTGGCCGCTGATCCCTTATAAATACGACACTATCGTCGACATTCAGGGGGTGGCCCCCTCTGCTCCGGACAGCAACAATTGGCTGGGGACCGATGATACCAAACGCGATGTGCTGGCGCGGGTGATCTACGGTTTCCGCCTATCGGTGTTCTTCGCGCTGATTGTGACGCTGCTGTCCTCTGTGGTTGGGATCGCTGCCGGTGCCATTCAGGGCTATTTCGGCGGCTGGATCGACCTGCTGTTTCAGCGCTTCATCGAAATCTGGAGCTCCTCGCCCAGCCTCTATATCATCATCATCCTGTTTGCCATTCTGGGTCGAAGTTTCTGGCTTTTGGTATTTGTCACTGTGCTCTTTGGGTGGATGGCTTTGGTGGGCGTCGTGCGGGCTGAATTTCTGCGGGCGCGCAATTTTGAATATGTGCGCGCCGCCAAAGCGCTTGGCGTGTCGGACCGCACGATTATGTTCCGCCACATCCTGCCCAACGCCATGGTGGCGACGCTGACTTTCTTGCCGTTTATCATTACCGGCGCGATTGGCGGGCTGGCCTCGCTGGACTTTCTGGGATTTGGTCTGCCTTCATCAGCGCCGTCGCTAGGGGAATTGACCTTGCAAGCCAAACAAAACCTGCAAGCTCCATGGCTTGGGTTTACGGCCTTCTTTACGTTTTGCATCATGTTGTCGCTGCTGGTCTTTATCTTTGAAGGCATTCGCGACGCGTTTGACCCAAGGAAAACATTTCAGTGACACGCGTTCTAGATGTGCAAAACCTTCGGGTCAGTTTCCGTCAGGACGGCAAGGACAGCCCTGCCGTTAAGGGTGTGTCCTTTCATATCGACAAGGGTGAAACCGTCGCCTTGGTCGGGGAATCCGGCTCTGGCAAATCGGTAACGGCGCTCTCAACGGTGTCTCTCCTGCCCAGTAGCGCGCAGGTCAGCGGTTCGGTCACCTATGAAGGCCAGCAGCTTATCGATGCGTCCGAAAACACCCTGCGCGGGGTGCGCGGCAACGATATCAGCTTTATCTTCCAAGAGCCGATGACCTCGCTCAATCCGCTGCACACGCTGGAAAAGCAACTGGCCGAAAGCTTGTTGATCCATCAAGGCCTCAGCGGCGATGCGGCCCGTGCGCGCATTCTGGATTTGATGCATAAAGTCGGTATCCGCGATCCCGAAACCCGCCTGAGCTCTTATCCGCACCAACTCTCCGGTGGGCAGCGACAGCGGGTGATGATCGCCATGGCGCTGGCCAACGGACCGGATTTGCTGATCGCGGATGAGCCGACAACCGCGCTGGATGTGACCATTCAGGCGCAAATCCTTGAACTTCTGGCCGATCTGAAACGCGCAGAAGGCATGAGCCTTTTGTTCATCACCCATGATCTGGGCATCGTGCGCAAAATTGCGGATCGGGTCTGTGTGATGCAGGGCGGAGAGATTGTCGAAACCGGCCCGACGGCGGAAATATTCAGCAATCCGCAGCACCCCTATACGCAAATGCTTCTGGCAGCAGAGGCGACGGGGGAACCAACCCCTGTGCCAACGGGTGCCAAGGAGATTGTCAAAACAAAGGATTTGCGCATCTGGTTCCCGATCACCTCTGGGCTGATGCGCAAGGTGTCGGGCCATGTGAAAGCGGTTAATGCGGCCTCTGTTTCAGTGCGTCAGGGGGAAACCTTGGGCATTGTCGGTGAATCTGGCTCGGGTAAAACCACGCTGGCCTTGGCGATTATGCGGCTGATTTCCTCGCAAGGGCCGATTGTTTTTCAAGGGCGCGATATTCAGGGGTTGAAGGCGCGGGCGATGCGCCCGTTGCGCAGTGAAATGCAGATCGTGTTCCAAGACCCTTACGGCAGCTTGTCACCGCGCATGACGGTAGAGCAGATCATATCCGAAGGCCTAACGATCCATAACACGGGCGATAACCGTCCGCCCCGCGAACAGGTGGCGGAAATCATGGAGGAAGTCGGCTTGGATCCGGCCACCATGGATCGCTATCCACACGAGTTTTCCGGCGGGCAGCGGCAACGGATTGCGATTGCCCGCGCGATGATTCTGCGCCCGAAACTGGTGGTGCTGGATGAACCGACTTCGGCCTTGGACATGACAGTGCAGGTGCAAATTGTCGAACTGCTACGCCAGTTGCAGCAAAAATACGGATTGGCCTATCTCTTTATCAGCCACGATCTGAAAGTCGTGCGGGCGCTTTCTCATAAGGTCATCGTCATGAAACAGGGCGATGTGGTCGAAGCTGGCACACGCGATGCGATTTTTGACAACCCGCAAACGCCTTATACCCGCACGCTGATTGCGGCAGCGCTGAATCTCAAGGCTGAGGGTGAACCTGCCTAGGGTCTTTTAGATTTAATGCCTCCGGCGGGGATATTTATGGAACAAAGTTGGCAGGTACTTTGTTCGTCAAATATCCCCGGGGGAGCCGCCCAAGGCGGCGGGGGCAGCGCCCCTATTTTCTGGGTTTTGCCTTTAAGGTCGGATCGGCTTGGGTCGGGTCTTCGGGCCAGGGGTGTTTAGGGTAACGCCCGCGCATGTCCTTGCGCACATCGGCATAGGAGCTTTGCCAGAAGGCGGGAATATCCATTGTAGTTTGCAAAGGGCGGCGCGCGGGGGACAAAAGGGTCACCCGTAGGGGGGTGCGATTTGTGCCGACGGTCGGGTGGTTTGTCGTGCCGAACATTTCCTGCAGGCGCAGGGCGATTTCCGGATGCTCGGTGCTGTAATCAATCGGAATACGGTTGCCCAAGGGCGTGGTGAAATGGCTGGGTGCCATGTGGTCGAGGCGTTGTTGCTGATCCCAGCTAAGCATGTTGCGCAGCGGTTCCAGCAGGTCCAGCGCTTTCAGGTCGGCCTCGGTGCGGGTGTCGCCCAGATGCGGTAGCAACCAGTCTTCCAGCCTATCCAGTAAGGCAGCCTCTGACATATCCGGCACGCTGTTATCGCCCGCAGCAAGCAGGGCAACCCGTGCCCGGAACCGGTCCGCTGCGGGGCTAAAGCGCAAACCGATGTCGCGCAGGCCTTCGACGGCGGCCCGTGCGCGGGCCTCGGCGGGGGCTTCTTTCCAGATGCGATCCTGCAGGACCAATGCACCGAAACACTCTTGCCTTCGGGCAAGAATTTTCCGGTCGCGACGGGACCAGATGCAATGCTCGACCCAGTGGATTTCAGATCCGTAAAGTGCGCGTAATTCGGAATCGCTCAGTGGCACGGCTTGGCGGATTTTGGCGTCTTTGGCTTTGCCATCGGTATCTGTGACCACCAGCAGCCGCGTGGCGGCCATCGGGTCTTCGGCGGACATAATCACGCCAGATCCCCCCGATAGCACCCAGCGCGGATCATCCCCGGCGCGGCGCAGCCCGATCCGGTCAGGATAGGCAAGGGCTGCCATTTCTGCGGTCGAAAGGGGCGGGCGAACCGTCAGGCCGCGTTTCAGCCGTTTTGCGTCCTCTCGAATACGGGCAAGGGCGGCGGGATTGGCCTGCTGGTCGCGACTCCCCCGAAGGGCAGCAAGGCGCAGGTCCAGATCAACCGGCGCGCCCCGCAGCGGGTCTCTATCGGCGAGAAGTGCTGCCAGCGGGGCGGCCTGCGCCCCTGCCTTGATCAACATATGCGCCAGACGCGGATGCAGGGGTTTGCTTGCGATGTCTTTGCCATGGAGGGTGATGCGGTGACCGCTATCAAGCGCGCCCAAGCCCATTAGCAGGCTGCGCGCCTGTGCCAAAGCGCCGGGGTTTGGCGGCGTCAGCAGGGCCAGCTCGTTGCCATCGGCGGTGCCCCAGAGCGCCAGTTCCAGCGCAAATCCCGTCAGATCGGCGCTTTCGATTTCGGCGGGCGGAAAGGGCTGCAGACCGCCTTCTTCGCCTTTGGTCCACAGGCGGTAGCAGTGGCCCTCGGCCACCCGACCGGCGCGCCCCTGTCGCTGGGTGGCTTCGGCGCGGCTGACGCGTTCGGTCACAAGCCGCGACATGCCGGAGGCCGGATCAAACCGCGCACGCCGAGCTTTGCCACCATCAATAACCACCCGCACGTCCTGAATGGTCAGCGAAGTTTCCGCGATAGATGTGGCCAGCACCAGTTTGCGCCCCGATTCCGCCGGGGCAATGGCGGCGCGTTGTTCGGCAAATTTCATCGCGCCAAAGAGCGGGCGGATCACCACGTCGTCGGGCAGGGTGCCAAGCAGGGATTGCACCCGCCTGATTTCGCCCTCGCCCGGCAGGAAAGCCAGGATGCCGCCGTCGGTTTCCTGCACGGCGTTATGGATTAACTCGGCCATGGCCGTTTCATAGCGGGTGGTTTTGGTGGTTGGGCGATCCAGCCAGCGGGTTTCAACCGGATAGCTCTGGCCCAAGGAGGTAACCACCGGTGCATCATCGAGCAAATCGGCGACGGGGGCCGCATCCAGTGTCGCCGACATCACCACAATATTCAGATCATCGCGCAAGGCGGTGCGGATTTCCCAACAGAGGGCCAAGCCCAGATCGGCATTTAGCGATCGTTCATGGAATTCATCAAAAATCACCGTGCCAATGCCCGTCAATTCGGGGTCAGACTGGATCATGCGGGTCAAAATGCCTTCGGTTACCACTTCGATCCGTGTGGCGCCGGAGGTTTTGGCCGCCCCGCGCACGCGGTATCCGACCCGCTGCCCGACGGGTTCACCCAATGTATCGGCCATGCGTTCGGCGGCTGCCCGCGCGGCAAGGCGGCGCGGCTCCAGCATCAGGATTTTGCCCGAGGTGCCTGCCTCAAGGATGGCCAGCGGCACACGGGTGGTTTTGCCCGCCCCGGGGGGGGCTTGCAGTACAACACGGCCCGCCTGCGAAAGGGCGGTAAGCAGTTCCGGCAGAACCGCATCAATCGGGAGATTAAACGTCGTCACCCCGTCCTTATCGGCGATTCATCACAACTCTGCCATAGAGAGAAGCCGAAGAAATCTTGGTGGCGTGAAATTTGCCATCGGTGGTTGGCTCAAAGTCGATGGTGAAGGGAAAAGTAGTGCGTTCCTGCATGTCTTTGGGCTTATAGCCTGCGACGCGGCGGTATTCACCTTTGCAGCTATATCCGGTCTCGGTCTTGCTGCGTGCGGACAGGGTGACTTTGCTGCGCCGATGCCCGTCAAAGACAAACCGCGACAGCGCGCATACCTGTTCTTCGGGCACCGCGCGCACGGTCAGAAAAATCGCCGTCAGCGGGTCCACCGTGTCTGATTGATCCGCCGGATCAATGTCATAGTCTCGCGGCTTGCGGTTTTTGCCATCCGTCAGCACCGGTTTGCCGCTGGTGTAGTCAATACTTGATGTTGAGTCGCGCCGGCTTGTGTATTCGGTTTCCGAATAGCTGAGGGGGCGCAGTTTTGTACCTGAAACTTGTCCCCTGACTTTGGCGCTATAGCGGAATTTGGCGATCTTACCGACCAGCCCCGTGGTCTGGGCCAATCCGCTGGCGGCATAGCCGTTGGTGCCGATATTGGCCTTAAGCGTCAAGGTTCCGCCTTTGATGCCGCGCAGGTAGACATCGAAAATACCGTCTTCGGCTTGCGCGAGCTGCGGTGTGGCGAGAGTTATCGCAACCACAGAAAGCATCTGCATGGATCGTTTCATCGTGATATACCTTTGCCTCAAATGCTTGGGGATGCTGGACAGCCCGCGTTGATCAAGGCAAGAAATGGGGCGGGGCGTCAACCGGGATGCCCGACGAATGTGCGGAAGGTTGCTTAGTGCCTGTGATGAATGTGTCAGAACTCGCCGATGGCGTGAAAAATGGACAGCGGCGGGCCTTGGCGCGCGCGATCACGCTGATTGAAAGCGGACGCGCGGATCATCGCGTGATGGCGACAGAGGTGTTGCAAACCCTCAAGGGCACGCAACGGCAGGCGCTGCGCATTGGGCTCTCTGGTACGCCGGGGGTTGGTAAATCCACCTTCATCGAATCCTTTGGCATGATGTTGACAGGGCAGGGGTTGCGGGTGGCTGTTTTGGCGGTGGACCCTTCGTCGACGCGCTCTGGCGGATCGATTCTGGGGGATAAAACCCGGATGGAGCGGCTATCACGGGACCCCAATGCCTTTATTCGACCCTCGCCCAGCCAAAGCCAGCTTGGGGGTGTGGCACGGCGCACCCGCGAGGCGGTGATGCTCTGCGAAGCTGCGGGCTTTGATGTGGTGCTGATCGAAACCGTCGGGGTTGGTCAGTCCGAAACCATGGTGGCCGAAATGAGTGATCTGTTCTTGTTGCTACTGGCCCCGGCGGGCGGCGATGAATTGCAGGGGGTCAAGCGCGGGATCATGGAGATCGCCGACATCATTCTGGTCAATAAGGCGGATGGCGACCTGAAACCGGCGGCGATGCGGACCTGTGCCGACTACACGGGTGCATTGCGGCTGTTGCGCAAACGCGCACAGGACCCTGAGGGGTTTCCCAAAGCCATGCTGGTGTCTGCCCTGCAAGAAGATGGTCTGCTGCAGGCATGGGCAGAAATGCAAGATCTGGCCGACTGGCGTAAGACAGAGGGCCATTGGCAGGCGAATCGCGTGCGGCAGTCGCGCCACTGGTTCGAAGAAGAGGTCCGCTATGGTCTTCTGGCACAACTGCAGGAAGACCCGGTTATTCGCGCTCAAATGCAGCATTTGGGGCAATCTGTGGCGCAAGGGCAAACCACGCCAACAGCAGCGGCCCGCAAGTTGCTAAATCAACTGGCGCAGGGCAAATGAATCGCTTGACCTCCCCGCGCAATGGCCGTATTCCCCGCCAACAGTATAAAAGGCGTTGCTGCGGCGGCGCCTGTTTCAATTGTCTAGTCGGTGGAGGGATCCGCCTGACGCCGACCCCGAGATGAGGAAGAGCACATGTCGCGCGTTTGCGAACTGACCGCCAAAGGCCCAATGACTGGCAACAACGTCAGCCATGCTAAAAACCGTACCCGTCGCCGGTTCCTGCCGAACCTGAACGACGTTACTTTGCAGTCCGAGACCCTGGGTCGCGGCTTCAAATTCCGTATTTCCGCTTCTGCCCTGCGCACTGTTGATCACCGTGGTGGTCTGGACGCATTCATGGCGAAAGCAAAAGACTCCGAGCTGTCCGCGAACGCTCTGAAAGTCAAAAAAGAAATCCAAAAAGCCCAAGCTTCCGCTTAAGCGACTGGAATTTAAAAATAATTTGCGGCCTCACCGGAAACGGCGGGGCCGCTTCTTTTTGTCTATTGGACTCTTTTCGCCCCGTGCTTAAACAGTTTGTATGACTGCTGTGTATCGCATCGTTTCGGCCCTATTCCTCAGTGTGATGCTGGTGTTTTCCAGCGTGGCCTTTGGTCTTGTGCAAGGGCAAGCGCAGGCAGCGGGCAGTGCGATCCTTTGCATCGATGATATTGCCATCGAGGTTGCGGTGGACGCGGAGGGTAAGCCGACCAAGACCTGCCATCATTGTCCTGATTGTTTTGCCAATCTTGTGATGGCCGATATTGGCCGGAAACCGGTTGCGGCGGCCCCTGCCACACAAACAGCGATTCTTTTTGCGACTCAGCAGGTGCAACGGTGCGGAGCGCAGCCTCCGGTGCCCCGAGGACGCGGACCACCCCAAGCGGCCTGATTCCCAAAAAAACTTCCCAACTCTATTCTTTACAGGAGACTCCGATGTCTTTTTCAAAAACGCTTGGCGTGACTCTGTCTGCCGTCCTGTTGTCCTCGGCTGCATTTGCCGGTGACATGGCGATGATGGTGCAGGATTCCTACGCCCGCGCCGCCAGCCCCACCGCCAAAGCCGGTGCCGCCTTCATGCAGATCACAAACCACACCGAAACCGACGACCGCCTGATCGAGGTACGCTCTGATGCGGCCAAACGGGTCGAGCTGCACACCCATAAAGACATGGGCGATGGCGTCATGAAAATGATGCAGGTCGAAGGCGGATTCGAAGTCGATGCTGGCGAAACGCTAGCGCTGAAACGCGGTGGCTATCATGTCATGTTCATGGGGCTGACAGGCCCGTTTGAACAAGGCGAGATGCTGGATGTCACATTGGTCTTTGAAAACGCCGGTGAGCTTGAGGTCCAAATTCCCGTCGACAATGAGCGCAAGGCGGATCACGGGGCTATGAACCATGGCGACATGGACAAAGACGGCGCCCATAAAGACCAATAAGGCGGCGATAGAAGTAGGGGGCGTCGCTCTGCGGCACCCCCAGCCCCTGATTAGCACTGGCGTGCGCGCGCCCCTTGACCGGTGCAAGGCAATCAGCCACTTCTAAAGGATGACAACATCCATCCTATTTGTGTGCCTTGGCAATATTTGCCGCTCTCCGACGGCAGAGGGGGTCTTTCGGGCTTTGTCAGCACAGGCGGGCCTGTCGGTCGTCATTGACAGCGCTGGCACTGCCGGTTGGCATATCGGCAAACCACCCTATGCCCCTATGCAAGAAGCCGCCCGTACACACGGCTATGACCTTGCTGATCTGCGCGCACGCCAGTTCAATGCCAAAGATTTTGACCGGTTTGATCTGATATTGGGAATGGATGCCGAGAATATCGCCGACATAGAGCGCCTGCGCCCGGCTGGAAACACAACGCAGGTCAAACTGTTTTTGGAGTACGCAGCGGAATCCGTCCCCTCAGAGGTGCCGGATCCCTATTATACGCGGGATTTTGACACCCCGATCCGTCTGATCGAATCCGCCTGCCAAGGCCTGATCGATCAGCTGCGCCGGCAATAAACCTCGGCGGTTTTGCCAAAGGATTTGTATTTCTTCCAGAATGTCTCATGGCTGCGGCTATCAGACTGGCGGATTTCCTGCGCGCGATGCGGGTCTTTAAAGAAGCTCGCCACCAGCTTCTGATCGCCGCGTGTCAGAGTTTGATCCGCAACATCCTGAATGCAGCCACACAGCGCACGGCTTGCGCTTTTGCGGTCGGACTTCAGGCAGGCCCGTTCAACGGTGCCCGCGGATGCAAGGGGGGCGGTAACAGCGACGATTGCGGCCGCTAATAATAGTTTTTTCATAGTGCTGCCTCATGCCAACAGGGGCCTCGCTTATCTGCGAATGTCTCCCTGACAGGTTTCTCATGTGAAGATTATGCCAGAATCAGTGTGGTTTTTCAATTGAAACGCACAAGGGGCGGCGATCTGACCGGAACCCCTCAAATTAACTCAATTTTTACTTTCTTGGAGTGGGCTAGGCAGGACGGTTTCACAGTGAAAAGGAAGTGCGATGCGGGGTTTTATAACCGGTCTGATGTGCATCATTGGGGTTGGGGGCTGTTCTGCGCCAACTTATCGCTACCTCGGTCAAGAGGCACAGACCGTCACCCGTGGGGATCTTGATTTTACCGTGCGCCGTAAAGAGGACTCGGTTGAGGTCGTGCGCACTGGCTTTGTTTATAAACCGCAACAGGTGGATATCGCCGTCGCCATGCGTTCCGCCGCAGAAGAGGTGACAGGGTGCACCATGAAAGGCGGCAGTTTTTCCGGCGATGTGGCAGTGGGGGAGTTTAAGATCGGCCGGTGTCACTCAGAACGAAAACCCTAAACCGCCGACTCGTCTAATCCGATTCCATCACCGCGAAAGCGTAATTGCAGACTGTATAGGCGTTTGCGGTTTAAGACCTGCATTGCAATTAGGGGGGACGCTTCTGCATCATCCCCGCGTCCGATCCCCTTCGGGGCGCGCATGTGCACCCGCCGGTCCTTGGTGCTTGTTTGGCATCGCGGGGCGCTGGAATTGGTGGCCAGAATTCATCAAAAAGCCCGAGGCCAATCAATAGTAAAGGCCCAAGCGTTCAACCCCGCTTGACCACACCCCGATTCCGCATCATATGCGTGCTATGACAGATCTCGCTAAAATCCGTAACTTCTCCATCGTGGCTCACATTGACCACGGCAAATCCACCCTTGCTGACCGGCTCATCCAAGAGACGGGCACCGTGGCAGGGCGTGACATGAAAGAGCAACTGCTCGACAGCATGGATATTGAGCGTGAACGCGGGATCACGATCAAAGCCAACACGGTGCGTATCGACTATAAGGCCGACGACGGGCAGGACTATGTGCTGAACCTGATCGACACCCCCGGCCATGTGGATTTCGCCTATGAGGTCTCCCGCTCTATGAAGGCGGTTGAAGGCTCTTTGCTGGTCGTGGATTCCACCCAAGGGGTAGAAGCGCAAACACTGGCCAATGTCTATCAGGCGATTGAGGCCGACCATGAGATCGTACCGGTCCTGAACAAGATCGACCTTCCGGCGTCGGATTGTGATCGTGTGGCTGAACAGATCGAAGATGTGATCGGCATTGACGCCTCTGGCGCCATTCAGGTCTCGGCGAAAACCGGTGTTGGCATCCACGAAACGCTCGAAGCTATCGTAAATGAATTGCCTGCCCCCAAAGGCGACCGCGACGCACCGCTGAAGGCGATGCTTGTGGATAGTTGGTATGACGCCTATCTCGGCGTGATCGTGTTGATCCGCGTGATTGACGGGGTTCTGAAAAAAGGCGAGCGGATCAAGATGATGTCGACCCATGCGGTTTATCCGGTGGACCGGATCGGTGTATTCCGTCCTCAGATGGCTGTCATCGACGAATTAGGGCCTGGTGAAATCGGCTTTCTGACCGCTTCGATCAAACAGGTACGCGATACGCGGGTGGGCGATACGGTTACGCATGACAAACGCGGCTGCGAAACGCCATTGCCGGGCTTTAAGCCTGCGCAGCCGGTGGTTTTTTGTGGTCTGTTCCCAGTCGACAACGCCGAATTCGAAGACCTGCGCACGGCGATTGAGAAACTCTCGCTGAATGATGCGTCGTTTAGCTCTGAAATGGAAACATCCGCAGCACTGGGCTTTGGCTTCCGCTGTGGCTTCCTCGGGCTTTTGCACCTTGAGGTGATCCGCGACCGGCTGGAGCGTGAATACGGGATTGAGCTGATCACAACCGCGCCGTCGGTGGTGTATCATGTGCATATGCGTGACGGCTCGATGAAAGAATTGCACAACCCCGCCGACATGCCCGATCTGACGCTTGTTGATCACATCGAAGAGCCACGCATCAAGGCGACCATTCTGGTGCCGGATGAATATCTGGGCGATGTGCTAAAGCTCTGTCAGGACCGCCGCGGCATTCAGGAAGACCTGACCTATGCGGGCAGCCGTGCGATGGTGGTCTACGATCTGCCACTCAATGAGGTAGTTTTTGATTTCTACGACCGGCTGAAATCCGTGACCAAGGGATATGCTTCCTTTGATTATCAGATGATCGGCTATCGCGAGGATTACCTTGTGAAAATGCAGGTGCTTGTGAACGAAGAACCCGTTGATGCGCTCTCGGTGATGGTGCACCGCGATCGCGCCGAAATGCGTGGTCGGGCGATGGTGGAGAAGCTGAAAGATCTGATCCCACGTCACATGTTTAAAATCCCGATTCAGGCGGCGATTGGCGGGCGGGTGGTTGCCCGTGAAACCCTATCGGCGATGCGCAAGGACGTGACCGCGAAGTGTTACGGGGGCGATTTGAGCCGGAAGCGTAAACTTCTGGACAAACAAAAAGCCGGTAAGAAAAAGATGCGTCAGTTCGGCAAAGTCGAAATCCCGCAGCAGGCGTTTATCTCTGCGCTGAAAATGGACGATTAAATATCTTCCTAAGCCACATTGGGACATTTTATGATGAAGGGGCTCTTTAACCAAGAGCCCCTTTGTTTATTTTCCGTTTCCACCGGAAGTACCGTTGGATCGTCCACCGCCCGATGGATTACCGGTTTGACTCGGCCAGCCGCCACCATTTCCTTGACCTTTACCCATTGTGTAAACCTTTCAACTTGTTTCGATAAATAGAAGCCGCAGCATCTAGAATTATAGAATTGAACATCAAAAACCCAAATTTCAACCCTATGGTGCAAATAAATTAATACAAATACACCTATGGGTGTGGCGCAGGTCTATGAATAGCAAGTTTGGTTCTTAGTGAGTTACCGGAAAAGTCGAAATCCCGCAGCAGGCGTTTATCTCTGCGCTGAAAATGGACGATTAGAAACACCGGAGATGGGGCCAAAGCATTGGCCCTTTTTCTATTCTGATTTCTGATGAAACCCCTGTGCGGCTGTGGCAAAGCCGTTGGGCGTGGTGTGGTCCTTGATCCGCGCATTCACCGTTTCATCAAGCGATAATCCCCAAGTACGGATCATGCAGCCCAAAATGACATACATGCCGTGAATGGCGATGATGTCCATGATCTGGGCGGTTTCAAAATGCTCCGATAACCGGTTCAACAAAGCCGTCGGAATCTCATGCTGTTCGATCAGGGCATCCACCGCCTGCAACAGCGTGCTTTCCGCTGGCGCAAAACCTGCCGTATCCCGTTTTAGCACAGCGTTGATTTCCGGTAATGTCAGCCCGCAGCGCAACGAGCGATCCACATGCGAACCCCATTCATACCAGGCGCAGAGCTGCACGCCGACGCGCAGGATCACCAGTTCTCCAAGGCGCGGGCCAAGGCTGCCGCCATTCACCGAATAGTTTCGGAAATCCCACCATGCTTTCAGCAGCGCCGGATTATGAGCCATTAGTTTATGCACATTGATCGGCGCGCCCTTCATGTCGTCGATGATCGGCGACAGGGATGCATCCCATTGATCAAGCGCAAGTGGCGTGAGGGGCTGTGGCATGGACGGTTCTTTCTATTGGGCGATACGCGATGGAAGGATCAAACATCCCCCAATCCCGATCATGGCCGGAGTCGGGGGTGGTTCACAATCCTATTGTCACAGCGCTTGTCGATGATTCTTCAGCGCCTGCCATCTTCGACACTGTCTTGCCAGAAATCGCGCGGTAGAAACGTCTGGTAATGGTACGCAAGGCTGCGCAGCGCATCAACGGTTAGCGGCGTGTGCTGCCAAGCCTGACTGGATACCCCCAATATTCGGGGCATCAGCATCGGCCAGATTTGCCCGTCTTTGGTGGTGAATTCCGACCAAAACGCCCCCTGAATCCCAATGATCCGGTCGGCAATGTCGGGTTCCGGCACCGGTGCCCAGTTGATGGTTTCTTCTAGGGGGACAAAAGCCGCCCAGCTGGCCCCCCAATCATCGGGGTCATCGCTATGGGCCATATCCAGATAGACGTGTTGGGCCGGTGTCATCACCACATCATACCCCGCTCGGGCCGCCGCCACACCGGGGCCTTGGCCCGTCCATGAAAACAGAATGGCCCCATTACCGATCCCGCCATTGCAGCCCTGTGCGGCCTCTTCCCAAGCGGCCGGTTTTTTGCCGTTTTCGATGACGGTCTTGGCGATCAGGTCCGCCATCCACCCTTGCAAATCTTCGGTGGTTTTGAGCCCCTGTTCGGCCATCAACGCTTTGGCCTTTGGCGAACCCATCCATGTATCTGCGGGCAGCTCATCGCAGCCCAGATGGATGCGCTCGAACGGAAAGAGATCGGCGATTTCCGAGATCACCGCGTTGAGAACCTCCCATGTTTTGGGCATGGCGGGGTTTAAAACATTGCCTGTATACCCCTGTACGGTTTTCTCAGCTCCGTTGTCGGCGGGGTCGCGCACCTCGGGAAAGACGTAGGCAATCGCCAGTGTATGCGCCTGAATTTCGATTTCGGGCATGACCTCGATGTTCAGGGCCTTGGCATGGGTAAGGATACGGGCCACATCGGCTTTGGAATAGCTACCCCCAGCCGAAATGTCGCCCGAGAAAATTGCCGGCAGCAGATGGCCTTCGCCGCGCATTTCGGTTTGCTGCCACAGTTCGGGAAAACAATCGATCTGAAGGCGAAAGGCTTCATCATCGGCGAAATGCCAGTGAAAACGGTTCAGTTTGAGTAGGGCCATCAGATCAAGCAGCTTTAGAATGGTCTCTACGCTGTAGAAATGCCGCGCGGTGTCCAGATGTTGCCCGCGCCAGTCAAATTGCGGTTGATCGGTGATGATGCCGCAGGGCAAGGTGCCCTTTTCGGACTGCAGCAGCGTCAGCAGGGTGATGGCGGCATAAAACCGCCCCCCGTATCCGGCAGCTTTGACGGTGACGGCGTCAGGTGAAATGTGAATTTCATAGGCGTCGGGGGGCAGATCGGCAGTCTCCAGATCAAGCGCAAAGCCCTCTGCATGGATTAGCGGGCAGAGCCCATGGCGTTGCGCCAGCGCTTGCGCGGCGGCAAAGGCTGGATCATCCGTGGCCAGCCCCGTAACCGTGATTTCGCCAGCTTCGGCCATAAACCCCGTTGGCTGTGGGATCAGCTTAAGTCCTTCAAACTCCCGTGCTTTGGGCGGTGGCATGTCGCGCACCCCAGCAAGGGTCGGCGGCAGCGGGATCACGTCACCTGCGGCCCTGAGATAGGGCCCCAGCGGCATCCATGCACGGTTGGCGGGGGTGAAGCCGTCGGGAAAAGACAGGCTGACAACATGGGGTACACCGGCTTTCAGGTCGGGTAAGGCGATTTCGGTATAGCTGCCGGTGCCAGCGACCTTGCTGCCGCCTACATCTGCAGTCATCGGGGCCATGCCGGAAAAACAAAAGACCGGCGCTGTTAGATCACGGTCGCTGGTCAGGGTGCAATGCATCAGGGGGCCATCAAGGCGGCAGCTATATTTCATATCATTCTTGCCTGAGTTCGGAGATAAAGTCATAGATATCAGAGCGGTAAAGTCCGCTGGTGTATTCGATAGGACGCCCCGTGGCCAGAAAGGCCGTGCGCTCGATCTTGAGAACAGCGGTGCCTGCGGCCAGTTGCAACAAATCGGAGTCGCGGTCAGAGGCATTGATCGCCGTGACCCGCTGTATGGCGCGGGTCGGGGCCAGCGCGGTTTTGCGCAGCACTGCATAAAGCGAGGTTTGCACCTGTTCGGGGTGGGGCAGGATGTCGTCGGGCAGCGATGACATTTCGATGGCCATTGGCGTATCGCCCGTACTGCGCAGCCGGTGAACGCGGGCGACTTTTTGATGCGCGCCCAGCCCAAGGGTCAGCATTTCGTTTTGATTTGGCAGGAAAAGACCTGACTCCAAAACCACGCTGCTAGAGGTCTTGCCGCGGGCCGACATGTTTTCGGTAAACGAGATCAGCGAGGAGAGGGACTGCTGCAAGCGCGGTGTCGCCCCGCGCACAAAAGAGCCCGCGCCCTGACGCTGCTCAATCAGACCCTCCGCCACCAGTTGCGCCACGGCCTTGCGCACAGTGACCCGGCTGATGCCAGCGCGCTCGGCCATGTCCCGTTCGGCGGGCAGTTGGTCTTCTGGCGCTAGATCACCGGATTGGATGGCGGCACTGATGTGGCGGTGCAACTGCAAATAACGCGGACCCCGACCGGCGCTGAACCAGTGCTGTGGATCAAAAAGATCGGTCGAAGCGGTCATCGGGTTTCTCCTGATTTGGTATGATTTTTTAATACCAATTACGACTCCTGTTGCAAGGCGTATATGTAGATAAATGTCAAAAATAACTGTAAATCAACGAGAAAATCAAAAATTCGGAATTTTGGTATTATTTTGGTATTATTGAGGGGCTTCTTTGGTATGCTTTATGAGGAAATTGATTCGTTGCCGAAATCTGGGGGGCTGATTTGACCGAAATAGCGGATAATCAAGGCATGGTGCGGAGCGCTGAAAAGAAGCGTCGGGCCGTTGTCTCGGAGAGCGTCTTTGCCTGGCTTCTTGTGGCTCCTGCGATGCTGTTCATTGCTGTCATCGTGGCCTGGCCCCTTGCTGAAACCATCCGGCTTTCCTTTATGGAGGCAGGGCTCGGTGGGGAAACCTATGTCGGTCTTGAGCATTATCAGGATCTGGCTGAAAGCAAAAAGTTCCACCGCACCATCGTGCGCACCTTTTATTGGATGTTCCTCTCGGTCAGCCTGAAGCTGGTGCTGGGGCTGATCGGGGCGGTCTTGTTGAATGCCGCCGTACCGGGGCGGGCGTTGTTTCGGGTCTTGGTCATGCCGCCTTGGGTCATTCCGATTGCAATCGGCTGTATCGGCTGGCTTTGGCTGTACAATGGCTACTTCGGTATCCTGTCCGGTGTGGCGCAGAAGATCGGTCTGACCGATGGTCCGTTCGAATTCCTCGCCTATAAATCTTCGGCTTTTTATTCGGCAGTTGTCACGGATGTCTGGGTCGGCGTGCCCATGGTGACACTGTTCTTCTTGGCTGCGATGCAAGGGGTGAGCCGCGATCTTTATGAGGCCGCTTGGGTCGATGGGGCCGGTCGGTGGTATCGCTTCCGCCGCATTACAATCCCGCAAATCATGCCGGTGATTGTCTCTATGTCGCTGCTGTCCGCGATTTTCACCTTCAACAGCTTTGAGATCATCTGGATCCTGACCGAAGGCGGGCCACGCGGCGCAACAACCACGCTGATCGTGGATACCTATAAGACCGCCATCGGCAACTACAAATTCGGTGAAGGATCGGCGCGGGCGGTGATTATCGTGATGCTGCTAGGGGCCTTCTCACTCGCCTACCTGTTCTTCCTGAACAAGGTGAACAAGAAATACGGGGTGAAGTAAGATGATGGACCGCTACACAAAACTGCAAATGGTCGGAATTTATTTCTGCATCGCTTTGTTCCTGATCTTTATGCTGCTGCCTTTCTTTGAAATGTTCATGGCCTCTTTGCGCCCGCTCGAGCATCTGTTCCGCAGCCCTTACCAATTCTGGTCCGATGACTTCAGTTTTGATGCCTATTCAAAGATGTGGGAAACCGTGCCGCTGCTGGGGCGTTATATCTTTAACTCGATCTTTATTGCGACGGCGGTGACGGCGATCACCATGTTCTTTGTGATCCCTGCGGCCTATGCCTATGCGCGGCTGCAGTTCCCGTTCAAGAATGCTTCGCTGGCGGTATTTCTCGGGGTGAATATGTTCACCGGTGCGGTGCTGCTGATCCCGCTTTATCGGGTGCTGCGGACCATGGGGCTGCTAAACACCTATTGGGCGATGATCGTGCCGGGGGTGGCGTTTTTGATCCCGACGGGTATCTGGCTGCTACGCTCCTACCTTGAGAAAATCCCGCGCGAATTGGAAGAGGCGGCTTTCGTGGACGGGGCGTCGCGCATGTACACCCTGCGCCGTGTGGTACTGCCTCTGGCAACGCCGGGTTTGATCGTCGTCGGTGTGGCGGTGTTTATCGGCGCCTATGCCCAGCAATTCCTCTTTGCAATTACCTTTAACCAGACGCGCGAGCTGCAACCGCTGCCCGCCGGTCTGTACGAGTTCATCGGCTATCAGTCGGTGACATGGAACGAGATGATGGCCGCTGCCTTGGTGGGGGTTCTCCCTGTCATGGTTATCTTCTTGTTCCTGCAAAAATACCTTGTCGCCGGACTGACGGCTGGCGCGGTGAAAGAATAAAAAACCAACCAACGGAGAGTAAAAATGAAAACTATGCATATCACATTGGGCGCGGCCCTTCTGTCCTGCTCGGCGCTGACAGCGCAGGCAGCGGATGCCAACCTGCACTTTATCATGTGCGGCGGCGAAGTACGCGAAGCCGATCAGGCTGTCGTCGATCAGTTCATCGCCGACCACGAAGGCGTTACAGTCAACCTCGAGGCCGTGCCATGGGGCACATGTCAGGATAAATCCCTGACGCTGGCCGCGGCTGGCGATCCCCCCTCTATCGCCTATATGGGCAGCCGGACCCTGCGTCAGCTGGCCAATAACGATCTGATCGTGCCGGCTAACATCGACCCTGAAACCCCTTTTCAGGACGGCGTGTTGAACACGGTCACGATTGAGGGCACTGCTTGGGGTTACCCCCATGCGTTCTCGACCAAAGCGCTCTATTTGAACTGCGATTTGATCGAGGCTTCCGGTCAGGAATGTGCGGCCCCGGCAACTTGGGATGACATGTATGCGCTGGCCAAAGGCGTGGTGGATAACACCGACGCTGCAGGTGTTGGCCTTGCGGGCAAAGACTTCGATAACACCATGCACCAGTTCCTGAACTACCTTTATTCCAACGGCGGTGTGGTGATCGATTCTGCCACTGGCGAGAACATGCTCGACAGCCAGCAGACCCGCGAAACGCTGGAGTTCTACGGTAAGCTTGTGGATGTGGCACAAGACGGTCCGACCGCGTGGGAACGTGACCAGCTGAAAGACCTGTTCAACGATGGTCAAATCGCCATGTATGTGTCCGGCCCATGGGGGTATGGCCAGCACAACGAAGACATCAACCAGTTGGTTGCGCCCGTGCCTGCCGGTCCGTCTGGCGAAAGCGGCACCATCCTGATCACTGACTCTATCGTCGTGTTCAAAGGCTCCGGCCACGAAGATCTGGCCCATGAGCTGGCCCAGCGGATTACCTCGGGTGACAGCCAGTACGATCTGGACAGCTCTTGGGGTCTGACTCCCATTCTGGACTATGCCGCCATGGGTAAAACCGATCTGTATTACGCCGATGGCATCTGGCCAAACTTCACCGCGACGATCTCCACTGGTGGTCCAGAGCCGCTGGTTGAAGATTTCAAATCGCTGCAGTCGGTCTTCACCAATATGGTGCAGGGCATCATCCTCAAGGATGACACAGTCGACAATCTGGTGACCATCGCCGGCGAAGAGCTCGACGAAGCGCTGTAAGGCCTCACTCTCCTTGTGCGGGCTGCGCCAGTTTGCGGCCCGCACATTTTCCTCTCTTTCTAAAAAGGATGCCGCGCCATGGCGACGCTCGACTTGAACGCAATCAGTAAATCTTTTGGAACCGCCAAAGTCCTGCATGATATCAGCCTTGCCATTCAGGATAAGGAATTCGTGGTTTTTGTCGGGCCATCGGGCTGCGGGAAGTCGACCCTGTTGCGGATTATCGCAGGTCTTGAAGAGGCGACTTCGGGCAGCATCGTAATCGGGGGCAAAGACGTCAGCGCCGCACACCCCGTGGATCGCGGCATTTCGATGGTGTTTCAGTCCTACGCGCTTTATCCGCATCTGAGCGTTTTCGAGAATATCGCCTTCCCGCTTCGGGTGCAGAAAATGCCAGCTGCCGAATTGAAAGCGCGGGTCGCGCGCGCCGCTGAAATCCTGCAATTGACCGATAAATTGCAGCTTAAACCGGGGCAGCTTTCCGGTGGGCAGCGCCAGCGGGTCGCCATCGGGCGTTCAATTGTGCGCAACCCCAAGGTTTTCCTGTTTGATGAACCGCTGTCCAATCTGGATGCGGCCTTACGCGGGGATATGCGGGTCGAGTTGAGCCAGCTACACCGCGAATTGGACGCCACCATGGTCTATGTGACCCATGATCAGGTCGAAGCTATGACCATGGCCGACCGGATTGTTGTGCTCAACGGCGGACGGGTTGAGCAATTCGGCACCCCGATGGAGCTGTATCATCACCCCGCCACCAAATTTGTCGCCAGCTTTATCGGACAGCCGAACATGAATTTTATTCCGGCCACCGTGATCGGCACCGAGGGCGGCTTGGCTGTCACCTTGGATGGTGGACATCAGATGGTGCTGCCCGTCGATGCGGGTTCCGCCAAAGTTGGCGACGCGGTTGAGGTCGGCATTCGCCCCGAAGATGTCTCGGTCGGGACTGAGGGTGTCAATGTCGCAGTGCGGGTGCTGGAACGGCTGGGTGGTATTTCGATTGCCTATGGCACCGTCGGCGAGAACATTCGCTTCTGTGCCTCTTTGGGCGGGAATACCGAGGTGCGCGAAGGGCAGACGGTGACATTGTCGCTTGCTCCGCAGGACTGTCACGTCTTTGACGCCAATGGCAACGTATTCCGGCGCATGGCCGCACCGGCCTTGGTCGCATGAAAATCGTCACCGCAGGTATCGGGCTTCGCGCCGGTCATGTGCTGTCCTTGTTAAAGGATGCGATGCCCGAGGCTGAAGTCGTGGGTTTTTATGACCCGCAACCGACCCATCTTGCGATGATCGGAGAGGATACCCCACGTTTCGAAGACGTTGCCGATATGCTGGCGCAAACCAAGCCGGATTTGTTCTTTGTCGGCTCGCCCAACAGTTTTCATCTGGAACACATCAAGCTTGGACTGGCCGCAGGGGTGCGTATCTTTACCGAAAAGCCGGTTGTCACGACAAAATCCGAAACCATGGAGCTGGCGTCTTTGCTGGCCGAACATGGCACCGATCAGGTGATGGTCGGGCTGGTGCTGCGCTATTCGCAGCATATGGTCGATCTGCGGGCGGTGATGGATCAGCTTGGTCCGATTGTCTCGCTCGAAGCCAATGAACATATCGGTCCCTATCACGGGGCGTTTTTCATGCGCGACTGGCGGCGGATGATCAGGTGGTCCGGCGGGTTCATGCTGGAAAAATGCTGCCACGATCTGGACATCTACAACATGATCACCGGCGCGCGCCCTGTTGAAGTGGCGAGCTTTGGCGGACGCAAATCCTTTGTGCCGCAGTTTGCGCCGACCTCGAACACCGAAAACGAGATCATGCACCGCAAGCAAAGCGTCTGGGAGTCTGTGCCCGATGCCTTTCATTCGGACGGTGATATCATCGATTATCAAACCGCGATCTTGCGTTATGATAGCGGCGCAAGCCTCGCGTTTCATACCAATCTGAACGTACCCGATGAACATCGGCGGTTCTGCGTGATGGGCGCGCTGGGCATGGCCGAGGGCGATTTTGTGCGCGGCTATCTGAAGGCCACGGCACGGGATGGCAGCATCATTGCCGATCACGATTACACCCAAGGCGATCCCGCCCATATGTCCGCCCACTACGGGGCGGATCACATGATGGTCGCTGATATTGCCGCGTTTTTGCGCGGTGACTCCAAAACACTCCCTGTTGGCGTTGTCGACGCTTTGGAGGCCGGATTGGTCGCCATGGCGCTGGATGAAGCGCGCATCAACGGGGGCATGGTCCGGATGCACGACACCTGGGCAGAATTTGACGAATGGAAGCTGCGAGCATGAGCATGGAACAGAAACAAGCCGGTCAGTTGATGGCCAAAGAATCCGCCGAATCCCGTGAAGTTTTTTGCCGCGCGGCCTCCCAGACACCGGATGTATCTGCGCTGAAAAATGTCCGGGGGATCTATACGGTTGCCCGTGGATCATCGGATGCGGCGGCCAATATCCTGTCCTATGAATTGATGGCGGCGTTGGGGGTGCCGGTGACATCCTTGCCGCCGTCGATCTTCTCTATTGGGTCGGGGGTATGTGTCAAAGGGGCCGCCGCTTTGGTTATCTCTCAAAGCGGGGCCAGTGATGACCTTGTACGCTCTGCCCAAGGGGCGGCGCGCAACGGCGCGGCGGTGGTGGCGATCACCAACCAGCCGGACTCGCCCGTCGAAGCTGCGGCAGAAATGACTGTGCCGATTGGGGCAGGTCCCGAGCTTGCGGTGCCCGCTACTAAAACCGTGATCGGGGCGGTGGCAGCCGGGGCGGCAATGCTGTCTGCCCTGTCGCCCGATTATGCCGCGCGCAATGCAGCAGCGGTGGCCACCATGGCCAAAGTGTCGATGCAAACCCCAAAGGCAGAAGCCCTGCAGGCTGCACTGTTACGGTCGCGTCATGTCTATGTTATCGGGCGCGGCGCAGGATATGGGGCGGCAATCGAAACGGCGCTGAAGCTGAAAGAATGCTGTGCGCTTCATGCCGAGGCCTATTCGGCCTCTGAGGTGCTGCACGGCCCGCTGCAACTGGCGACCAACCCGTTGATGGTGCTTATTCTGGATACCGGCGTGGCGGAAATTCAGGACAGTCTGGATCAGGCCGAAGCCCGTTTTCGCGGCGTAGGGTGTGATGTGCACCGGATTTCGCCCGCCGATGTGGCGGCAACAGATCTGACCCCCGCAGCGGCGTCGGCGTTGCTGTTGGCGCACATGTATCCGGTGATTTTGAACACCGCGCTTGCATTGGGTCTTGATCCCGATACACCGACCACACTTAAAAAAGTGACACAGACAACATGAATTCTTTAAGCGATTTGGGCTCCCTGAGCAGCTGGGCCACATGGCGTGAAATCCACAGCCAGCCCGATATCTGGCCCGCATGGGGAGCGACGCTGGATGTCTTAGGATTACGTAACTGGATTGAAGGCCTTGGGGTTGATGAAATCTGGTTTTGTGGGGCCGGGACCAGCGCCTATATTGGCGATATCATTGTTGCTGGCCTCGAAGGGAAGGGGCGCTTTCGGTCCGTTCCCAGCACCGATCTTGTCAGCCGCCCGCAGGCTTATCTGACGGGCAAGTGCCCGCTGGTGGTCAGCTTTGGACGCTCGGGCAATTCGACCGAGAGTATCGGCACGCTGGATGCCTTGGATGCGCTGGCGCCGACCGCGCCACGTCTGCATATTACCTGCAACAGGGACGGCGCACTGGCGACTCGCACGCCCGAAACCGCAGCCCAAAAAGTCATTCTGCTGCCCGATGCGACCCATGATGCGGGGTTTGCCATGACCAGCAGCTTTTCAACCATGCTTTACACCGCATTGGCGCTGTTTGATGCGCCCTGCGATCCGGGCGCGCGGCTGACGGCCCTTGGGGCGCAATTGAGCGGATTGCTGGAAAGCTATGCGTCGCAGCCGCGTCCGGAACGGGTGGTCTATGTCGGTACCGGTCCTTTGGCCTTTGCTGCCCGCGAGGCGGCGCTCAAAGTGATGGAGCTTTCTGCCGGTGATATTCCCGCCCTTTGGGATAGCACGCTTGGCTTTCGTCACGGTCCGAAATCTTTTGTCACCGAAGGCACTTTGATAACGATCTTTCAAGGTGCAGAGGCCCCGGCCAATGCCTATGAGCAGGATTTGGCGGCAGAACTGCGCGCGCAGTTTCCGAAAACCCGCGTCACAACGGTTGGCGTCGGCGGCGATATCGCGATTGATATGCCCTTTGGCGCGGGCTGGGCGGCCCCGCTATGTGTGGCGACGGCACAGCTGGATGCGGTGCGGTGGTCCGCTGATCTGGGGCTCAATGTCGATGATCCCTTTACCGGACGCGGCACCCTGAGCCGTGTGGTATCCGGCGTCAAACTCTATCCGGTGGCCTCATGAAAGCTGCGGGCATCGATCTTGGCGGTACTAAAATCGAGCTGCAGGTGTTTGACGACGACTGGCAGGTTGCGGACCGCCGTCGTGTGCCCACGCCGCAAACCTATCCGGCTTTGGTTGCTGCGGTGGTTGATTTGATCCAGTGGGGAGATAATTCGACGGGTGCAGCGCTGCCCATCGGCATTGGCGCGGCGGGATTGGTTCATCCGCGCAGCGGCTTGACCCTGACGGCCAATCTGTGTGCCTCTGGTAAACCTTTCCCGCAGGATATCATGACGGCACTGGGGCGGGACGTTACCTATGTCAACGACTGCCGCGCTCTGGCCCTATCCGAAGCGGTGTTCGGCGCAGGGCGTGGCCATCATAGTGTGATGTCCCTGATCCTTGGCACCGGAACGGGTGGTGGCTTGGCGGTGGGGGGCAAACTGTTGACCGGCCCGACCCTGACGGGCGGTGAATATGGCCATACCTCGGCGCCGGCGCATTTGATTGCAGCCTATGATCTGCCGCTCTTTGCCTGTGGCTGCGGAAGGGTGGCCTGTATCGAAACCTATGTTTCCGGCACGGGGATGGGCAACATCGCCAAAGCGGTGACTGGCAAAGACTGGACCCCGCCCGACATCGTCGCCGCGCGGCATACAGATGACGCCGCCCGCAAAGTCTGGGAAATCTGGGGCGCGATGGTGGGCGATCTTATCCATACCCTGACATTGTCGGTTGATCCTGAGGTTATCGTGCTGGGTGGCGGGTTATCCCAGATTGACGGCGTGGCCGAAACCATGATGGAGGCCGCCAGACAGGCGCAGGTCGCCGACTATGACGTCCCGCCGATCGTGTTGCCCCAAGGCGGGGATACCAGCGGCGCGCGCGGCGCTGCCTTTGCGGCCTATCAGGAGCACAGCCATGTCTGAGCATTTGCGAAAACTGGTGCAGGCCAACCGCGCAGGTAATGCCGTAGCGATCCCGTCGGTTTGCTCGGCCCAACCCGATGTGCTGAAGGCATCGTTGCGGCTGGCCGAACGGTTGGACCGCAAGGTTGTCATTGAATCCACCAGCAATCAGGTCAATCAGGACGGCGGCTATACCGGTATCACCCCCGCTGGATTTATCGGTTTTGTCCATGATCTGGCAGATCAGACCGGTGTTGCCCGCGAGCGGATCATTTTTGGCGGCGATCATCTGGGCCCACAGGCTTGGCGCTCGGCCCCGGTGGATCAGGCGATGGCGAAAGCGCAGGTCATGCTGCAGGACTATGTCAAAGCCGGATTTCGCAAAATCCATCTGGATTGCTCTGAAGGCTGTGCCGGTGAGGCTGCACAATTGGATGATGCGCAAACCGCCTCTCGTTCCGCAGATCTGGCGCGGCTCTGTGTAAAGGCGGCGGGAGACACGGCTGAGGATCTGTTGTTTGTCGTCGGCACAGAAGTGCCCCCGCCCGGAGGTGCCCGCGAAGATGAGGGTGGTGATATCACCGCCACCACACCAAAAGCAGCCCGTGCGACCTTGCAGGCCCATGTCGATGAATTTGCCGATCTGGCCCCGCTCATTGGCGGGCTGGTTGTGCAGCCGGGAGTCGAATTCGGACCGATGCGCGTGCACCCTTTTCCGATGACCCGCGATACAGGGTTTCTGCCTGCATTGGCGGATTATCCGGCGGTGTGTCTTGAGGCCCATTCCACCGATTATCAACACCCCGAAGTCTTTCCGGCGCTGGCGGCACAGGGTTTTGCCTTTCAAAAGGTCGGCCCTGCCTTGAGCTTTGCCTATCGGCAGGCGCTCTATGCGCTGGACACGGTTCGGTCGATGATCGGAGGCGGGCCTTTGGCGTTGCGCGATGCGATGGAGGCGGTAATGCAGGCTGATCCAACCCATTGGCACAGCCATTACCATAATGATGCGGGCGCGCTGTACGTGCAGCGGCATTTCGGTTTGGCGGACCGCATTCGCTATTACTGGCCCGAAGCTGCAGCACAGCAAGCGGTCACGGAACTGCGGGCTGATCTGGCGGCGGTGATCCCCGATCCACTGCTCTGGCAGGTCTTTGCGCCCGACGTGCTGGACCGCGCCGAAGGCTTAAGCGGCTCTCAGGTGCAGCGCCTGATCGAAGCACAAATCCAGATCGCGCTTGATCCTTACTTTTTCTCTTCGATTCGAACGGGAGCCCTGTGATGGCCTATTGGATTCAACCCGCACAGATTTTTGATGGGAAACAGCTGATCTCTGGCGGGTGTCTGCATATCGCGAACGGCACGGTGACGGATATTGAGCCAGCGGTGCCAGCGGGTGTGACGCCTGTGCAATTGGCTGGGATTGCCACGCCGGGCTTTATCGACTTACAGGTCAATGGTGGGGGCGATGTTTTGCTGAATGCCACACCGACACGGGCAGGCATGCAAACGATCGCCGCGGCCCATCGCCGCTTTGGCACTGTTGGGATCATGCCGACGGTGATTACCGACCGCCCCGAGGTGCTGGATGCCGCCGCCGCCGCCGTAATCGCGGCAAAGGGCGATACTGGCATTCTGGGTTTGCATATCGAAGGCCCGCATATTTCCTTGCCCCGTCGCGGCACCCATGCGGCTGAATTTGTGCGTCCGATGGATGCGCGTACTCTGGCGGTGGTACAGGCATTGCGGCGCAATGACGTTCCGGTGATGATCACCCTTGCCCCCGAAGCCGCTTCGCCGAAACAGATCGCGGACCTGGTCAAAATGGGGGCAGTGGTGTCCTTGGGGCATACGGATGCCACCGAGGCACAAATGCAGACTGCCATGGCCGCAGGTGCGCGCTGCGCGACCCATCTGTACAACGCCATGTCTCCGATGGGCAGCCGGGAGCCGGGGGCGGTGGGTGCGATCATCAATTCGGACCTGTTTGCGGGTATTATCTGTGATGGAATACATGTGGCGGATTCGATGGTCGGTCTGGCCATTCGGGCGCGTCCTGTCGCCGATCGCATGTTTCTGGTTTCGGATTCTATGGCAACCGTGGGCGGGGGGGATCACTTTGATCTGTATGGCCACCGGATCACCCTGAAAGACGGGCGTTTGGTAAATGCCGAAGGCAGCCTTGCCGGTGCCCATGTCACGCAGGCCGAAGGGGTTTGCCGCTTGGCCGGCCTTACGGGGGTGACGGCTGAAACCGCCCTGCGAATGGCAACCTCAACACCCGCTGCCTGTATGCGCCTGCCAGCCTATGGCCAATTGCTGGGACGGGCCGTTGAAGACATTATTCTGCTGGATAAGCAGCTGCGCTATCAATCCGCGCTGGCAGAATTGGCGCTGAGCTGATCCGGCGTCCCGCCACCCTGCCTACAGCAATGGTCCGGCGTGGCCACACATCCGGTCGGCTTTTTCAGCCAGAGCATTGGAACGGATTTCAAGCTCCAGCCGCGCGGCCTCGATCTCTTCGGCAGAGGCTTTTTTCGGCACGGTGATCGGAAACGGCTCGCAGAGCAACACGCCCTTGTTGTGGGTCTTGGGCAGCATCATCCGATCCCAAGTCTTGAGCCTGCGTTGCTTTTCAACAGAATAGGTCACCAGAAAAATCGGCCGACCGGTCATGCGCGACCAGATCAACGGTACGGTAGAAGCGACACGGGCAGGCCCGGAGGGGCCATCCAGCGCAAAACCGACAGAAGTGCCTGCCTTAATGTTTTTCACAATAGCGCGGGTCAGGGCGACCTGACTGGTATTGCGGCGCAAGGGCACGGTTTCAAAGTCAAATTCCTTTTGCACATATCCGGCCAGCTTTCCGGCTTTGGCCGAAGAGGTGATTGAACAGATCGGCGCTTCGTCGCGGGGCGGGAACAGATAGGGCGAGAGCATCAGGCGCTGATGCAGCAAGGCGGCAATCACCGGCTCTCCGGCGCGGGTCATGGCGCGCAGATCGTCAAAGCCGTGAGAGTCAAACTGCGAGGTGCGCCAAACCCGCCGGATATGACGGGCAATCAGGCGGGCAACGAAGGTGTTGAACTGTGGCGAATTGCTGATCCGTTTGCGAAGGCTCATCACTTGCCCCTTTGTGCTGCTGGTTTTGAAGTACCGAAGCGATGGAGCACTTTCAACCCACCACGGCAGCGCATCCCCTAAGCATCCTCCGGCCAGTCAGGGCGCTGTTGCCCGTTTGATCTTAAAAACGGGTCTGATCGCATTTAGGATAAGGAACATCGCAATTTAGTGGGGGATGGTTGTGAAGATAACCTCGGGTTTCAATGGAAAAGAGGCCGCGCTGGCTGATCTGTTTGCTTCGGCCTTTACCGATGCCGAGGGAGAGGCCGAAGGTGCTGAGATCAAACACATGGTGGCGGCCCTGCTTGCCACGACACCGGCGGCGGATATTGTGGTGTTTCGTGCCGAAAGCGGAGATCAACTGATCGCGGCGGGGATTTTCACTCGATTGTCTTTTGCGCAGGATCAGCAAGAGGTCTTTCTTCTGTCGCCGATGGCCGTGGCCACCGTCCATCAAGGGCAGGGAGTGGGGCAACGCTTGCTCGGGCATGCACTGGCGGGTCTGCGCAATCAGGGGGTAGATGCGGTGATGACCTATGGCGATCCGGCGTTCTACGGCAAGCTTGGCTTTGTGCCGGTGACACCACAGCAGGTCCGCCCGCCGCTGCCCTTGTCGATGCCCCATGGCTGGATCGGTCGAAAACTTGCTCAGGATTTTACACAGGGCACTGCGCCGGTGCTGCAAGGGGAATCGACCTGCGTTGCCGGATTGAACCGCCCCAATCTCTGGTAGGTCCTGCCGAAAGAACCGGTAACGCAAGCTGCACAAAAACATTTCACCCTCTTTTCGCAGATATTGGAAAAGTTTTTGGAATGGGCTCTTGATTCCCCTGAATAAGCGTCGTACTCCATCGCTCGGCCTAGGGGTTTAGCTCAGTTGGTAGAGCATCGGTCTCCAAAACCGAGGGTCGTGGGTTCGAGTCCCTCAGCCCCTGCCAGGCCATTTGTAGAGGACGCTTTGTAGCAACCGGTGACCTTTTGTGACTGATCCGATCAAAGTCTTTCTACATGTTGGGGCGCATAAAACGGCCTCTACCCATTTTCAGAAAATGCTCGACCAGAATAGCGATGTGCTGACCAACCATGGCGTGAAATTCGCCGGTCCCAGCCATATGCGCGACTCCGGTCTGTCGCTGCGGCAGTATCTGCAAGTAGATGGCGGCAAGCCCACCAGTCGCTCGCGGGCCGCATTGCGGGAACTGGCAGAGGGTGCAGGCACGGTGGTGCTGTCGGAAGAAAATCTATTGGGGGCGATGTTTCGCGGCGATGCCACCCAGCTGGACCCGCTCTATCCCACCGCCGATCTGCGCATCGAGGGCGTTGTCAAAACCCTGCGTGAAAACAACGTGACCTTGATGATGTCCCTGCGTGAGCCGGCGGATTATCTGGTCTCGACCTATAGTCAGGCCCTGCTGCGCGGCGAATACGATAGCTTTTCCAATTTTGTCACCGGCGTGAACCCGGATAGACTCATCTGGTCCAATCTGGTGAAACGTTTGCTGTTGATCCCCTTTCTCTCTGATTTGGTGATCTGGCGCTATGAGAGCTATCATCAGGTCTTGCCGCAAATCCTGAGCCAGTTTCTGCCGCCGCAAGCGGTTGGCCAAATCCGCCGCCCCCAAACCATCGTGCACGGTGGCTTGTCGCGCACAGCGGTGGCCGTGGCCCGTACGTGGGCCGAAGAACAGCCCGAGAACGAGATGCTGGCCAAGAAAGCGCGCAAAGCCTTTCCGGTGGGCGAAGCACACCCAAAATACGCCCCATGGCCCTTTGATCTTCAGGATGCCAGTCGGGCAGCTTATGATCGCGATTGGGAGTCGCTGTCGCGCGAAAAAGGGCTGACGCAATTGCAGCCCTGATCTGTAATTTGCCGGCCCACGCGTATTTGACTTGAAAACCCCCGCTTTTGGCCGTATCTGCAGCCTGTTCCGATAGAAGGCAGACAGACGATGGCAACTAAGACAAACCCGCTCCAGTTTATCCAACAGGTTCGCGGCGAAATCTCTAAAGTCGTATGGCCCACCCGTCGCGAAGTGGCGCTGACCACCGTAATGGTGTTGATCATGGCGACTTTGACGGCGATTTTCTTTACGATTGTTGATCTGGTAATCCGCACGGGTTTGCAGGGTCTGCTTGGGATGTTTGGCTAAGCGCCAAACGCTTGTAATTCGGGCGGCAAGGCTGTAATCAGCCCGCACTTCCCTAAGACTGGCGCGCTTCGATTCGAACGGCGCGCCGTTTTATATTGGGGAAGTCGCGGATAAGCCGCAAAATTAGGTATAAAATTCGGGTCGTTACCCGATGATGCAAGGACGTAAGGCAAGATGGCAAAGCGGTGGTATTCGGTGAGCGTTCTCTCCAACTTTGAGAAAAAGATCGCCGAGCAAATCAAAGTCGCCGTCGAGGAAGCCGGTCTTGAGGCTGAAATCGAAGAAGTGCTGGTGCCCACCGAAGAGGTGATCGAAGTGCGCCGGGGCAAAAAGGTGACCACAGAACGCCGCTTTATGCCGGGCTATGTGCTTGTGCGTATGGAAATGAGCGACCGTGGCTATCACCTGATCAACTCGATCAACCGCGTCACCGGTTTTCTGGGCCCACAAGGCAAACCGATGCCGATGCGCGATGCCGAGGTGAACCAGATCCTCAACCGTGTTGAGGAAAACGCCGAAGCGCCACGCACGCTGATCCATTTCGAGGTCGGCGAAAAAGTGAGCGTCACCGACGGCCCGTTCGAAGGGTTCGACGGCATGGTCGAAGAAGTAGACGACGGCAACCAGCGCCTGAAGGTAACGGTGTCGATTTTTGGTCGGGCAACCCCGGTCGAACTGGAATACACGCAGGTTTCGAAAGAAATCTGAGTGGTGCAAGCGTGGGAGGTTATGTCGGGCGCGCCCGGGATGCCGAACCACACAACATGAGTGTTCTGCTAACGCGTTAGTCAGAACGTTGGATAAGGAGAGGCCACATGGCCAAGAAAATCGCCGGCACGATGAAATTGCAAGTGCCCGCCGGTAAAGCAAACCCGTCGCCCCCCGTTGGGCCGGCTTTGGGTCAGCGCGGCATTAACATCATGGAATTCTGTAAAGCGTTCAACGCGAAAACAGCGGACCTCGAAGTTGGGGCCCCATGCCCGACCGTGATCACCTACTATCAGGACAAGTCCTTCACTATGGACATCAAGACGCCACCAGCGTCCTACTTCCTGAAAAAAGCCGCCAAGCTGAAATCCGGCGCCAAGCTGCCAGGCCGTGAGACCGTAGGGTCCGTGACCTCCAAGCAGGTCCGTGAGATCGCAGAAGCGAAAATGAAAGACCTGAACGCAAACGACGTCGAGGCTGCTATGCAGATCATCCTTGGCTCCGCGCGCTCCATGGGCATCGAGGTGAAGTAATCATGGCAAAGCTTGCAAAACGCACAAAAGCGGCCCGTGAAGCATTCGCTGGCAAAGAAAACCTGACCGTTGAAGACGCTGTTGCACTGGTGAAAACCAACGCCACGGCAAAATTCGACGAGACCGTTGAAATCGCATTGAACCTTGGTGTTGACCCACGTCACGCCGACCAAATGGTGCGCGGCGTTGTTTCCCTGCCTAACGGCACAGGCAAAACCGTTCGCGTTGCTGTATTTGCCCGTGGCCCAAAGGCTGACGAAGCAAAAGAAGCTGGTGCGGACATCATTGGCGCAGAAGATCTGATGGAAATCGTTCAGGGCGGCACGATCGAATTTGATCGCTGCATCGCGACTCCTGACATGATGCCAATCGTTGGTCGTCTGGGTAAAGTTCTGGGTCCACGTAACCTGATGCCAAACCCTAAAGTTGGCACAGTGACCATGGATGTTGCCGAAGCTGTTAAAGCGGCCAAAGGCGGCGAAGTTCAGTTCCGCGCTGAAAAAGCCGGTGTTGTACACGCCGGTGTTGGCAAGGCTTCCTTCTCCGAAGAGCAGCTGACCCAAAACATCCGCGCCTTTGTCGATGCGGTTTCCAAAGCCCGTCCATCCGGCTCCAAAGGGGCCTACATGCAGAAGATCGCTTTGAGCTCCACCATGGGCCCCGGCGTAACTGTTTCTGTGGACAACGCTACAGGCAACTAAGCTTCGGTTTAGTTAAGATTTAAAAGGGGTGCCTTCGGGTGCCCCTTTTTTCATGTGTGGCTCTTTAGGGCCATCTTCATATGGATCACCCGTTCATCATCTCCGCCAAAGGCGTTCGGGTCGGTGTAATATTCAAACCCAAGGCTCTCATACAGCGGCAGGGCCTCTACGTGGCGGTGCAGGGCGTCCAGCCAAAGGGTGCCATAGCCCAGAGCCTCGGCCTCGTTGATGATTGCTTCGCCCAATTTGCGCCCCATGCCCAAACCGCGCGCGGCGGGGTGAACATACATCCTGTTCATTTCCCCGTCGGTGTCCCCATGCGGACGCAGCATCACAAGCCCGACGGGCTTATCGTCTAGCATTGCGAACAGGCATTCTCCGGCGGGCGGAAGAAAGTAGGTGTCAAAATTTTCTAGCTGCCCGGCGACATCCTGCTCTTTGATGTAGGTATCGATTGTTTCGAGCATATCCGGATAGCGCAGCCGAAGCTGATCAAAGAACTCCCAGACAAGGGAGCGGGCGCTTTCAATGTCATCTGTTGATCTTACTTTGCGTACAATACCCATCACGGCAAACTTCCCCCAGAAAGCACAACCTTACGATATTTGAACGAGGTGGGGTAGGGCGCAGGTAGTGAGAGATTCCAATGTGGACAGCTAAGGTGGTATTCGCGAGTTTCCCGGGATTGACCTATGGGCAACTCTGGGCGCGGTGTACTTTGTGCTTACACAATGAAAACTCACACAGAATTTGACTATTCCCCCCTTGCGGTTCGGGCGAATTCACAATACATCCCAACCCTGCATCCAGCGTTCGATTCGTCGAGCGCTGTTTGTCTTTCGTCCAAGACGGTGGGTGAGGCCTTGTCTCATAATTCCTGCCTGAGACGGGAAATGACAGAATTTTGCCCTTGGTGACCTCGGGTGGTTTTGGATTTGTCCCGTAAATTAAGGACTTAAACGTCTCTGACTTGTCAGGGGCACAAACTGAGCCGAGGGGCGAAAGCCTCTCAATTTTGGAGTAACACTGTGGATAGAGCACAAAAAGAGAAACTGGTCGAAGAGCTCGGCCAAATCTTTGAAAGCTCTGGCGTTGTCGTGGTTTCACACTACGAAGGCCTCACGGTTGCTGAGATGCAAGACCTGCGTGCGCGTATGCGCGACGTTGGCGGGTCTGTTCGCGTTGCCAAAAACAAGCTCGCCAAAATCGCTCTGGAAGGTCAGCCCTGCGCAAGCATCGCTTCTTACCTTTCGGGCATGACTGTTCTGACCTTCTCCGAAGATCCTGTGGCTGCGGCCAAAGTTTCCGAAGAATTCGCCAAAGATAACAAAAAGTTTGAGATCCTTGGCGGCGCAATGGGTGAGAATGCTCTGGACCGCGCTGGTGTTACAGCTGTATCGAAAATGCCGTCCCGCGAGGAGCTTATTGCTTCTATCGTTGGCTGCATTGGTGCACCTGCTTCCAACATCGCTGGTGCTATTGGCGCGCCTGCTTCGAACATCGCTGGCATCCTCTCCACTCTGGAGGAGCGGGAAGCCGCTTAAGCAACATGAGCCTGCGTAGGGTTGAAATCCCAAACGTTGGAACACATCTTTAACGAACGGAAACAGTATAATGGCTGATCTGAAAAAACTTGCTGAAGAGATCGTAGGTCTGACCCTTCTCGAAGCACAAGAACTGAAAACAATCCTCAAAGACGAGTATGGCATCGAGCCTGCTGCTGGTGGCGCCGTAATGGTTGCTGGTGCTGCAGACGCCGGTGGCGCTGCTGAGGAAGAAAAAACTGAATTTGATGTCATCCTGAAAGCCGCTGGTGCTTCCAAGATCAACGTCATCAAAGAAGTTCGCGCGATCACAGGTCTTGGCCTGAAAGAAGCGAAAGAGCTCGTTGAAGCTGGCGGCAAAGCTGTCAAAGAAGGCGTCTCTAAAGAAGAAGCTGAAGAAGTTAAAGGCAAGCTGGAAGCAGCTGGCGCCGAAGTCGAAGTCAAGTAATTGGCCGGAGCCTAGCTCCGAAGCGACAAAATTTCAGGCTGGATCCGGAGAAATTCGGGTCCAGCCGAACCTGTCTTAGAAAGGGCTTAAAGGCCTTAAGCATTTTCTAAGGTGTGGTTCATAGGTCGGGAGGATGCCGGTGGGACGGTGTCCATGAATTGTCCGAACCATTCCTGTTTCGTGTGCGGCGCGGCCCTGTGGCCCCGACAAGATCGTGCCCGCGAAGAGAAAAAAAGGTGACCACGCGCATGGCTCAGACCTACCTTGGCCAAAAACGGCTACGTAAGTATTTTGGCAAGATCCGTGAAGTTCTGGAGATGCCGAACCTGATTGAGGTTCAGAAATCTTCTTATGACTTATTCCTGAAATCCGGCGACCAGCTGCAGCCGCTTGACGGCGAAGGCATCAACGGCGTTTTCCAATCGGTATTCCCGATTAAGGATTTTAATGAGACGGCAATTCTGGAGTTCGTAAAATACGAGCTTGAACGGCCGAAATACGATGTAGAAGAATGTCAGCAACGCGACATGACCTACAGCGCACCGCTTAAGGTGACGCTGCGTCTTATCGTGTTTGATATCGACGAAGATACTGGTGCAAAATCGGTTAAGGACATCAAAGAGCAAGACGTGTTCATGGGCGATATGCCTTTGATGACACCAAACGGCACCTTTGTTGTTAACGGCACCGAGCGGGTGATCGTTTCGCAGATGCACCGTTCGCCCGGTGTGTTCTTTGACCACGACAAAGGCAAAACCCATTCCTCTGGTAAATTGCTGTTTGCCTGCCGCATCATTCCCTATCGCGGTAGCTGGCTGGACTTCGAATTCGATGCAAAAGACATCGTCTTTGCGCGGATCGACCGTCGCCGTAAACTGCCCGTGACCACGCTGCTCTATGCGCTGGGTCTGGACCAAGAGGGCATCATGGATGCCTATTACGACACCGTTGATTACAAGCTGGTGAAGAATAAGGGCTGGGCCACCAAATTCTTCCCCGAGCGTGTGCGCGGCACCCGTCCGACCTATGATCTGGTTGATGCAGGCACCGGCGAAGTCATTGCCGAAGCCGGCAAAAAAGTAACACCGCGTGCGGTGAAACTGTTGATCGACGAAGGCAAAGTCACCGAGCTGTTGCTGCCGTTTGATGCGATCGTTGGTAAATTTGTTGCCAAGGATATCATCAACGAAGAAAACGGTGCGATCTACGTCGAAGCCGGTGACGAGCTGACGCTTGAGCACGACAAAGACGGTGAACTGATCGGCGGCACACTAAAAGATCTGATCGATGCCGGTATCACCGACATTCCGGTTCTGGACATCGACAACATCAACGTTGGTCCCTACATCCGCAACACCATGGCGGCAGATAAGAACATGGGCCGCGACACCGCGCTCATGGACATTTACCGCGTCATGCGTCCGGGTGAGCCACCCACCGTCGAAGCCGCCTCGGCGCTGTTTGACACGCTGTTCTTTGATTCCGAACGTTATGATCTTTCCGCGGTTGGCCGTGTGAAAATGAACATGCGTCTGAATTTGGATGCCGAAGACACCATGCGTACCCTGCGCAAGGAAGACATCATCGCTTGTATCAAAGCGCTGGTGGAACTGCGCGACGGCAAAGGCGACATCGACGATATCGACCACCTCGGCAACCGTCGTGTGCGTTCGGTTGGTGAATTGATGGAGAACCAGTACCGCGTTGGTCTGTTGCGCATGGAGCGCGCGATCAAAGAGCGTATGTCCTCTGTCGAAATCGACACAGTGATGCCACAAGACCTGATCAACGCCAAACCGGCAGCGGCTGCGGTGCGTGAATTCTTCGGCTCTTCACAGCTGTCGCAGTTCATGGACCAAACTAACCCGCTCTCCGAAGTGACGCACAAGCGTCGTTTGTCGGCGCTTGGGCCAGGTGGTCTGACACGGGAACGTGCGGGCTTTGAGGTGCGCGACGTGCATCCAACCCACTACGGTCGTATGTGTCCGATTGAAACGCCGGAGGGGCCGAATATTGGTCTGATCAACTCTTTGGCGACCTATGCCCGTGTGAACAAATACGGCTTTATCGAAACACCTTATCGCAAGGTTGTGGATGGCAAGGTGTCGGATGATGTGTCTTACATGTCGGCCACCGAAGAGATGCGCCACACCGTAGCGCAGGCCAACGCAACGCTGGATGAGAACGGCGCGTTCGTTAACGATCTGGTAAACACCCGTCAGTCCGGCGAATACACCATGAGCCCGCGTGAAAACGTGGACCTCATCGACGTATCGCCCAAACAGCTGGTGTCCGTTGCGGCGTCCTTGATTCCGTTCCTTGAAAACGATGACGCCAACCGTGCCTTGATGGGCTCGAACATGATGCGTCAGGCTGTTCCTTTGCTGCAGGCAGAGGCACCACTGGTCGGGACCGGCATCGAAGAAGTTGTTGCACGGGACTCCGGTGCGGCCATTATGGCGAAGCGGGCGGGTGTTATCGACCAAGTCGATGCGCAGCGTATCGTTGTGCGTGCTACATCCGATCTTGAGGTCGGTGATCCCGGCGTTGACATCTACTCCCTGCGCAAATTCCAGCGTTCCAACCAAAACACCTGCATCAACCAGCGTCCGCTGGTGAAAGTAGGCGACACGGTTGGCAAAAACGAAGTCATCGCCGATGGTCCATCCACGGATCTGGGTGAATTGGCTTTGGGTAAAAACGTGGTCGTCGCGTTTATGCCTTGGAATGGCTACAACTACGAAGACTCCATCCTGATCTCCGAGCGTATCGCCCGCGATGACGTATTCACTTCGGTGCACATCGAAGAATTCGAAGTGGCCGCCCGTGATACGAAACTGGGGCCAGAGGAAATCACACGCGATATTCCGAACGTCGGTGAAGAAGCACTGCGCAACCTCGATGAGGCGGGCATTGTTTACATCGGTGCGGATGTTGAACCGGGTGATATTCTGGTTGGTAAAATCACACCAAAAGGCGAAAGCCCGATGACACCGGAAGAAAAACTTCTGCGCGCCATCTTTGGTGAGAAAGCCTCAGACGTGCGTGATACATCGCTGCGCGTTAAACCGGGTGATTTCGGGACCGTTGTCGAAGTACGCGTCTTTAACCGCCATGGTGTGGAAAAAGACGAACGTGCCCTGCAGATCGAGCGTGAGGAAGTTGAACGCCTTGCACGTGACCGCGACGATGAATTGGGCATTCTGGAGCGTAACATCTATGCGCGTCTGAAAACCCAGATCCTTGGTAAAACCGCTGTCAAAGGCCCTCGTGGTATCGCACCGAACTCTGTGATCACCGAAGAACTGCTGGAAACCCTGCCCAAAAGCATGTGGTGGATGTTGGCCCTTGAAGAAGAGTCCGACGCGCAGATTCTTGAAGCGCTGAACAGCCAGTACGAAGCACAGAAACGGGCGCTGGATGCGCGTTTTGAGGACAAGGTCGAAAAGGTCCGTCGCGGCGATGATCTGCCTCCGGGTGTGATGAAGATGGTCAAAGTCTTTATCGCGGTGAAGCGTAAGCTGCAGCCGGGCGATAAGATGGCCGGTCGTCACGGGAACAAAGGTGTTATTTCCAAGGTTGTACCGATGGAAGACATGCCGTTCTTGGCCGATGGTACACCGGTTGACTTCTGTCTGAACCCGCTGGGTGTTCCGTCGCGGATGAACGTTGGTCAGATCCTTGAAACCCACATGGGTTGGGCGAGCCGTGGTCTGGGTATCCAGATCGACGACGCGCTGGGTGAATACCGCCGTTCCGGCGACATGACACCTGTACGCGAAGCCATGCGCATCGCTTACGGTGATGATGTCTATGAGGAAGGTCTGGCCGGAATCGACGAGGATTCGCTGTTGGAAAAAGCGGGCAATGTGACCCGTGGTGTGCCAATCGCGACACCTGTTTTCGATGGGGCCAAAGAGGCTGACGTCAATGAGGCACTGGTTAAGGCGGGCTTCTCTCAGTCCGGTCAGTCCATCTTGTTTGATGGCCGCACAGGTGAGCAATTCGCCCGTCCGGTGACCGTGGGCATGAAGTATCTGCTGAAACTGCATCACCTTGTGGATGACAAAATCCACGCCCGTTCGACTGGGCCGTACTCGCTCGTCACACAGCAGCCGCTGGGTGGTAAAGCACAGTTCGGTGGTCAGCGCTTTGGTGAGATGGAGGTCTGGGCTCTGGAGGCCTATGGCGCTGCATACACCTTGCAAGAGATGCTGACGGTCAAATCGGATGATGTTGCAGGCCGGACCAAGGTCTATGAAAGCATTGTGAAAGGCGAAGATAACTTTGAAGCCGGCGTGCCGGAATCCTTCAACGTTCTCGTGAAAGAGGTCCGTGGCCTCGGCCTGAACATGGAACTCCTGGATGCAGAGGACAGCAGCGAGTGAGGGCAACCTCACCCGCGTCGCTAACCTCTGCCCTTACTCAAGGAATTTAAGATGAACCAGGAACTGACAAACAACCCGTTCAACCCTCTGGCCCCCCAGAAGACCTTTGATGAAATCAAAGTGTCTCTGGCGTCCCCAGAGCGGATTCTTTCGTGGTCTTTCGGTGAAATCAAAAAGCCGGAAACCATCAACTACCGGACGTTCAAACCAGAGCGTGACGGCCTGTTCTGTGCGCGTATTTTTGGCCCGATCAAAGACTATGAATGTCTCTGCGGCAAATATAAGCGGATGAAATATCGCGGCGTTGTCTGCGAGAAATGTGGTGTCGAAGTAACGCTGCAAAAAGTCCGCCGTGAGCGTATGGGCCACATCGAGCTGGCCTCACCCGTTGCGCACATCTGGTTTCTGAAATCGCTGCCATCCCGTATCGGTCTGATGCTGGATATGACGCTGCGTGATCTGGAACGTATTCTCTACTTTGAAAACTACGTCGTCATCGAGCCCGGTCTGACGGATCTGACCTACGGCCAGCTGATGAGCGAAGAAGAATTCATGGATGCGCAAGACATCTATGGCATGGATGCGTTCACCGCCGGTATCGGCGCGGAAGCGATCCGTGAAATGCTGTCGATGATCGATCTGGAAGCCGAAGCTGAAACCCTGCGCGCCGATCTGGCCGAAGCCACAGGTGAGCTGAAGCCCAAGAAGATCATCAAGCGTCTGAAAGTGGTGGAATCCTTCCTTGAATCCGGCAACCGTCCGGAGTGGATGATCCTGACCGTGATCCCTGTGATCCCGCCAGAGCTGCGCCCGCTGGTGCCGCTGGATGGGGGCCGTTTTGCGACCTCTGATCTGAACGATCTGTATCGTCGGGTGATTAACCGGAACAACCGTCTGAAACGTCTGATCGAACTGCGTGCGCCCGATATCATCGTGCGCAACGAAAAGCGGATGCTGCAGGAATCTGTGGATGCGCTGTTTGACAACGGTCGTCGTGGCCGCGTGATCACAGGTGCCAACAAGCGCCCTCTGAAATCGCTGTCTGACATGCTGAAAGGGAAACAGGGTCGTTTCCGTCAGAACCTTTTGGGTAAACGGGTCGACTTTTCTGGCCGTTCGGTGATTGTGACCGGTCCCGAGTTGAAGCTGCATCAGTGTGGCTTGCCCAAGAAGATGGCGCTAGAGCTGTTCAAACCGTTCATCTATTCCCGCCTCGAAGCCAAAGGCCTGTCTTCCACCGTGAAGCAAGCCAAGAAGCTGGTGGAAAAAGAACGTCCCGAAGTCTGGGATATTCTGGATGAGGTGATCCGCGAACACCCCGTCATGCTGAACCGTGCGCCGACGCTGCACCGTTTGGGCATTCAGGCGTTTGAACCCACGCTGATCGAAGGTAAAGCCATCCAGCTGCACCCTCTGGTTTGTTCCGCGTTCAACGCCGACTTTGACGGTGACCAAATGG
The DNA here is from genome assembly GCA_947498155.1 of uncultured Pseudoruegeria sp. GTDB lineage: Bacteria > Pseudomonadota > Alphaproteobacteria > Rhodobacterales > Rhodobacteraceae > Pseudoruegeria. Next base: position 9,311 of record CANMJD010000007.1, on the reverse strand, counting down.
CGGTTCACGTACCACTGAGCCTTGAGGCCCAGCTGGAAGCGCGTGTTCTGATGATGTCCACGAACAACGTTCTGTCCCCTGCAAACGGTGCTCCGATCATCGTGCCATCGCAGGATATGATCCTTGGTCTGTACTACATCACCATGGAACGCGAAGGCATGGTTGGCGAAGGCATGGTCTTCTCGTCTGTCGAAGAAGTTCAGCACGCGCTTGATTCGGGTGCGGTACATCTTCACTCCAAAATTCAGGCGCGGATCAAACAGATCGATGATACCGGTCTTGAAGTGTACAAACGCTATGAAACCACCCCGGGCCGGATGCGTCTGGGGGCGTTGCTGCCGTTGAACACCAAAGCGCCGTTTGATCTGGTGAACCGTCTTCTGCGGAAGAAAGAAGTCCAGCAGGTCATCGATACGGTTTACCGTTATTGTGGTCAGAAAGAATCCGTCATCTTCTGTGACCAGATCATGACCATGGGCTTCCGTGAAGCGTTCAAAGCCGGGATTTCCTTCGGCAAGGACGACATGGTTATTCCTGACAACAAGTGGACCATCGTTGATGAGACACGCGATCAGGTTAAAGGCTTTGAGCAACAGTATATGGACGGCCTGATCACTCAGGGCGAAAAATACAACAAAGTTGTGGATGCCTGGTCCAAGTGTAACGACCAAGTCACCGACGCGATGATGGGAACCATCTCTGATACCGGTCGTGACGAGGCGGGCGCTGAACGTGAGCCAAACTCGGTTTACATGATGGCCCACTCCGGTGCGCGTGGTTCTGTTACGCAGATGAAACAGCTGGGCGGTATGCGCGGTCTGATGGCCAAGCCGAACGGTGAGATCATCGAAACGCCGATCATCTCGAACTTTAAAGAAGGCCTGACCGTGCTTGAGTACTTCAACTCGACCCACGGTGCCCGTAAGGGTCTGTCCGATACCGCGCTGAAAACAGCGAACTCCGGTTATCTGACGCGTCGTCTGGTGGATGTGGCGCAGGATTGTATCGTTCGCGAACATGACTGTGGCACCGAAATCGCCATCACGGCCGAAGCGGCGGTGAATGACGGTGAAGTTGTGTCTTCCTTGGGTGAACGTATTCTGGGCCGTGTTTCTGCAGACGAAGTTCTGCGTCCGGGCACAGACGAAGTTCTGCTTGCCAAGAACGAGCTGATCGACGAGCGCAAAGCTGATATCGTAGAGGAGTCCGGTGTGGCTTCTATGCGGATCCGTAGCCCGCTGACCTGTGAGGCCGAAGAGGGCGTTTGCGCCATGTGCTACGGTCGTGACCTTGCCCGCGGTACGCTGGTCAACCAAGGTGAGGCCGTCGGCATCATCGCGGCCCAGTCCATCGGTGAGCCTGGTACACAGCTGACCATGCGGACCTTCCACATTGGTGGTGTTGCGCAGGGTGGCCAGCAGTCTTTCCAAGAGGCCGGTCAAGAAGGTCGCATCGAATTCCGCAATGCGATGCTGCTGGAAAACGCCCATGGCGAGCTGATCGTGATGGGGCGGAACATGGTTCTGGCGATCATCGACGAAAACGATCAGGAACGCGCGTCCTTCAAACTGTCTTACGGTTCCAAAGTGCACGTCAAAGAGGGTCAGAAAGTGGCCCGCGGCGACAAGCTGTTTGAATGGGATCCGTATACGCTGCCGATCATCGCTGAAAAAGCGGGTAAGGCGAAGTTTGTTGATCTGTACTCGGGGATTTCGGTCCGCGACGATACCGATGATGCGACAGGCATGACGCAGAAAATCGTGACCGACTGGCGTGCAGCGCCAAAAGGCAACGAGCTGAAGCCAGAGATCATCATCGTCGGTGACGACGGGGAGCCAGTGCGCAATGATGCGGGTAATCCGGTAACCTATCCGATGTCCGTTGATGCGGTTCTGTCGATCGAAGAAGGCTCTGACATCAAAGCTGGTGACGTGGTTGCCCGTATCCCACGTGAGGGTGCGAAAACCAAAGACATCACCGGTGGTCTGCCACGGGTTGCGGAACTCTTTGAGGCACGTCGCCCCAAAGATCACGCGATCATCGCAGAGATTGATGGTTATGTACGTTACGGTCGCGACTACAAAAACAAGCGCCGTATCAGCATCGAGCCAGCAGATGACACGCTGGAGGCCGTCGAATACATGGTGCCTAAAGGCAAGCACATTCCGGTTGCGGAAGGTGATTTTGTCCAGAAAGGCGACTACATCATGGACGGCAACCCCGCGCCGCATGACATCCTCTCCATCATGGGTGTCGAAGCGCTGGCTGACTACATGATCGACGAAGTTCAGGACGTGTATCGTCTGCAGGGCGTGAAGATCAACGACAAGCACATCGAAGTCATTGTCCGTCAGATGCTCCAGAAATGGGAAATCCAGGACAGCGGCGACACTGTGTTGCTCAAAGGCGAAAACGTGGACAAGGCCGAGTTCGACGAAGCGAACGAAAAGGCGATTGCTCGCGGTGGTCGTCCGGCCAAAGGCGAGCCGATCCTTCTGGGGATCACCAAAGCTTCGCTGCAAACACGGTCGTTCATTTCTGCGGCGTCCTTCCAGGAAACAACGCGCGTGCTGACCGAAGCTTCGGTTCAGGGCAAGCGGGATAAACTGGTTGGCCTGAAAGAAAACGTCATTGTTGGTCGTTTGATCCCTGCCGGTACTGGTGGTGCAACGCAGCAAATGCGTCGTGTTGCGCAGGACCGTGACAATGTGGTGCTCGAAGCCCGTCGCGCCGAAGCCGAAGAAGCTGTTGCTTTGGCCGCACCTGCGGCACAATCCGAAGTCGACACTGTCTTTGGTAACGATGTGGTTGGCGGCGACGAGTTTGACGCCGTCATCATTGACACACCGGAAAGCCGCGAAGAGTAAGACCTCTTCCCTTTTAAAATTTGAAAGCCCCCGTCACCCAAAGTGGCGGGGGCTTTTTCTATGTTAGGCCGCTGGTTTGCTCTTGTGCTAGGCTGTGGGGAGGCGCTTTTTGACTCAAGGAGTTTCCGTGGTACGTCGTGTTTTACTGTGTCTGTTGTGTTGCTTGTTTCATCCCGCCTTTGCGCAGGATGCACCGCTTTATGATCCCTCTTATTTACCGGCTGATCTTACGCGCACTCGGCTAAAGGCCTGCGGGATCGAGATCGCCGTGGACAAAAGTTGGGTGGCTGAAACGCAAAAGGTTAAACTCGAAAATGGCAAAACCCAGACCCAGTATTCCTTTATCGTCGCGCAGGAATATTGGGATCGCGACACCCGTCCAGCGGAAAAGGTGGTGGTAAACCCGTTTCTATATCTGCGGGTGAAATGTGAGAAAACCAGCTTCAAATCGACGGATTCGATCGACGGGCTGGCCTTCATTTCAGAGCATATCTACGACACAATGAAAAAGCAGAAGGAATACAAACTGGCCCCGCTGCGTCAGTCTAAAGCCCCCGGAATCGGGCGGGTATTCCAGATTGTCGGCTATACCAAATCCGCCAATGGGCGGTTAAAGGGGCGGGTACAGGATGTCTCTCGGTTCTATGCGGTCCATAAGGGGATGAATATTTCGATTACGCTGGAAATTGACCGCAGCCCGCCCCGAAAAGCCCGCAAGAAGCGAGACGCCGGTGAGATCATCGAACTTGCCTATGCCTCGGGTGAAATCGTGCGTTTTAAACTCGCCACACCGTCCAGAGAGGATTCAGCCTTTGGCACGGTATATTTTCAGCGAAGTGCAAAACAGAATGCCGAGATTATTGAACGCATCAGGCAGTCTTTACGCGGCTTCTAAATTCGAGGAAGGTCCGCTTAGACACCTCTCTCTTTATAAAGGCGCGGAATGATGCGTTTGCAGGACAACAGCCGCGCCGCCCTTTTGATGGTTGGCGCCATGGCGGGCTACACCGTCAATGATGCCTTTATGAAGGCGCTGGCGCCGGATATTCCGCTGTTTCAGGCGATCTTTATGCGCGGCACCTTGATCACCTTATTGTTGCTGGGCATGGCGTGGGGCAATGGCAGCCTGTCGATCCGGCTTTCTCGTCAGGAAACCCTGTTGATCGGGCTGCGCAGTGTTCTGGAGGTCGTGGGTACGTTCTTCTTTTTGACCGCGCTGTTTAACATGCCGATGGCAAATCTGTCGGCGATCCTGCAAAGCCTGCCGCTGACGGTGGCGCTGGCAGCGGCGGTGTTTTTGAAAGAACCCATTGGCTGGCGCCGTATGAGCGCGATTGTCGTTGGGTTTTTTGGTGTTCTGTTGATCGTGCGCCCCGGAACCGATGGGTTTAACATCTATTCTGTCTTTGGGTTGATCACGGTGGTCGCCATCACCGCCCGTGATCTGCTGGCCCGGGTGATACCGGTGTCTGTTCCCTCGATGACGATTGCGGTAGCGGCCTCTGTGGCGGTTACGCTTTTTGGAGGGCTTGGTATGATTGGCGGCGAGTGGGTGCCGATCAAAGGCGTGCATTGGATATTGTTCAGTGGCAGCGTGGTGTCGCTCTTGCTGGGCTATGTTTTTAGTGTCTCGGTGATGCGGGTTGGCGACGTCGGTTTCGTCGCGCCGTTTCGCTATACCAGCTTGCTGATTGCGCTGGTTTTGGGACTGTTGTTCTTTGATGAATGGCCGGATGTGCCGACCTTGATCGGTTGTGCCATTGTCGTCGCGATGGGGGGCTGGGTGCTGTTTCGGGAACGTCAGGCGCAGGATGCGCCCGACTGATCAGAAGTTACGCGACATTTCAGCCAACAGCGTCTGTGCCTCAAACCGGCGCAGATGTCGCCGCTCGGGGGCCGGTTGCTGCAGCATTTCAAGCGGCATATTCGGCACGGTTTTCAACTGGCCCTTTTCAAACATATCGGCAAACCATTCCGGTGCGACATCGCAGGTGTTCAGGCTGTCGATCCAATGGGCCTCGGTGCGTAGGACGGCGGGTTGATCCAGCACCACATGGTAATAGGTCAGATCGGCCGGCGTGCTCTGTTGATAAGAACGGGCCTGAGAAATGTATTCCTTGGCGTGCAGATAGACCTCTTGCTCGCCGAACTCGTAATACACTGCGGGGCCGGATATGCAGACGGGGTGGTCGGGCGCAAGACAGGTTTCATTCTGGACACCAACCGAGGAGGGCGGAAAATAGATCGGCGCGAATTGCGGCAAGCTGAGTTGCGTCAATCGCGACATCTCGCAGCGGGCGATCCCAAGGATCACGCGGGTGCCGGCATCCTTTGTCAGCACATGCTGTCCGGGGCGCATTTGTTCAACGTCAGCATAGCCTTGTGGCGTCATGATTGACGTACCACCTGCAATGCCGGTGCAATGGGCTGTCGGCATGGACAGCAAAGATCGGGTAATGTGGTCGCGCAGCAGCGCGAGGGCGGGCGGCGGCCCTTGCAGAAACGTCTGATCAGATGAGACCGTGCGATCGGCGAGCGAGAGTTGCTGACCCGTCGTTACATCCCGCAGCCAGAGCGTATCGGCACCAAGGCGCAATCCAGCCCGAAAGTAATCCTGCGGATCAAGCGTGTCTCGGGCACATAATCCCAAAGCAGGGGGGGTGATGTGATCCTGCGTGCCAAACTGGTGGATTAAGCCTTCCTCTGCCGACCAAATTTCGATCCCGGTCAGGGAAAGCCGACCTGTCGGCGCACGATAAGGGGGGAAATCAGCACGCGGCTGCACCGGCTCTATGGCCGACAAATCTATCATTTTTGAACGAATCTGCTTCACACTAAATCGCCTTTACACTGGCTTACTTTTTACAGTTCCATATAGAAGGGCAGATCTGGTTTTAGTTTGATCTCATTCTGGCCATTTTAAGATGGCATTGGTTAATTTGCCTCAATCCTGCCACGGCGCCCGGTTTTTGCCGCGATTGCGGGTAGGGGGGTGCGATTGGCCGAACCTCTGTTGACAAGCTCCGCGACTCCCCATATTACGCGCCACATCCGGCTTGGGGGCTAATCCCATTTCCGCCGAATTCTAAATTGTAGTGATCAAGATCAGAGCCGCTTTCTATGGCTTTGCTCCTCTGGGAACTCACCGCGTCGTTTGCCTCGGAATGGAAACGATTGCGGGTTTTTGTGTTGTCTGAAAGGGCTGCACGTTAAATTTCACCGCGTGGGCTCGGGCTCGCGTATCGAGTCTAAATGTTGCAAAACGGGGAATGACCTGAATGCCAACGATCCAACAGCTGATCCGCAAGCCGCGCCAGCCAAAAGTAAAGCGCCAGAAGTCGCAGCACTTGCAGGCGTGTCCACAAAAACGGGGTGTATGTACACGTGTATATACAACCACACCTAAGAAACCGAACTCTGCGATGCGTAAGGTTGCCAAAGTGCGCCTGACAAATGGCTTTGAGGTCATCTCTTACATCCCAGGTGAAAGCCACAACCTTCAGGAACACTCTGTGGTTCTGATCCGTGGCGGCCGTGTAAAAGACCTTCCCGGTGTCCGTTACCACATCCTGCGTGGTGTTTTGGATACCCAAGGCGTCAAAGACCGTAAACAACGTCGTTCGAAATACGGCGCCAAGCGTCCTAAATAAGGAGAGAGCGAGATGTCACGTCGTCACGCCGCAGAAAAGCGCGAAGTCCTGCCAGACGCAAAGTTTGGTGACCGCGTTCTGACTAAATTCATGAACAACCTGATGATCGACGGCAAAAAATCTGCCGCCGAGCGCATTGTTTACAACGCTTTTGACCGTGTTGAATCCAAGCTCAAGAAAGCCCCTGTAGAGGTTTTCCACGAGGCGCTGGAAAACATCAAACCGAGCCTCGAAGTACGTTCCCGCCGTGTTGGTGGTGCTACTTACCAGGTGCCGGTTGAAGTCCGTCCCGAGCGTCGCGAAGCATTGGCCATCCGTTGGTTGATCAAAGCCGCACGCGCCCGCAATGAGAACACCATGGAAGAGCGCCTTGCAGGCGAGCTCATGGATGCTGTCAGCAGCCGCGGCACCGCGGTTAAAAAGCGCGAAGACACTCACAAGATGGCCGAAGCTAACAAAGCTTTCAGCCACTATCGCTGGTAACCCATTCGTCCAAGGAACCCTTCCCATGGCACGCGAATACCCCCTCGACCGCTACCGTAACTTCGGTATCATGGCGCACATCGATGCAGGTAAAACCACCTGTTCGGAGCGCATCCTGTATTACACTGGTAAATCCCACAACATTGGTGAGGTGCACGATGGTGCGGCCACCATGGACTGGATGGAGCAGGAGCAGGAACGCGGAATCACCATCACTTCGGCTGCGACAACCACATTCTGGGAACGCACTGAAGACGGTGAGTCGGCAGAAACCGAAAAGCACCGGATGAACATCATCGACACTCCCGGCCACGTTGACTTCACCATTGAAGTTGAGCGTTCGCTGGCGGTTCTTGATGGCGCCGTTGCTGTGCTTGACGCCAACGCCGGTGTTGAGCCTCAGACTGAAACCGTTTGGCGTCAGGCTGACCGCTACAAAGTTCCGCGCATTGTGTTCGTTAACAAAATGGACAAAATCGGCGCTGACTTCTTTAACTGCGTTCACATGATCAAAGACCGGACAGGCGCAACACCTGCTCCGATCCAGATCCCAATCGGTTCCGAAACCGAACTCGAAGGCATGGTTGATTTGATCACCATGGAAGAGTGGGTTTGGGCTGGCGAAGACCTGGGCGCGTCCTGGGAAAAACGTCCAATCCGTGACGAGCTGAAAGAACTGGCTGACGAATGGCGTGCGAAACTCATCGAGACTGCGGTCGAGATGGATGACGAAGCCATGGAAAACTACCTGATGGACGGCGCAGAGCCTGACGTGGCAACACTGCGTGCCCTGATCCGTAAGGGTACTTTGGCCATCAAGTTCATTCCGGTTCTTTGTGGTTCCGCCTTTAAGAACAAAGGTGTTCAGCCGCTGTTGAACGCTGTGATCGACTTCCTGCCGAGCCCGCTCGACGTTGTTGATTACATGGGCTTTAAACCCGGTGACGAGACTGAAACCCGTGACATCCCGCGTCGTGCGGATGATGACATGGCGTTCTCTGCCCTTGCGTTTAAAATCATGAACGACCCCTTCGTTGGCACACTGACGTTCACACGTATCTATTCGGGTACGCTGAACAAAGGTGACTCGCTTCTGAACTCGACCAAAGGTCGTAAAGAGCGTGTTGGCCGGATGATGATGATGCACTCCAACGATCGTGAAGAAATTCAGGAAGCGTTTGCAGGTGACATTATCGCACTGGCAGGTCTGAAAGACACCACAACCGGTGATACGCTCTGCGCGATCAACGATCCTGTGGTTCTGGAAACAATGACATTCCCCGATCCTGTGATCGAGATTGCTGTTGAGCCTAAGACCAAAGCCGACCAAGAGAAAATGTCTCAGGGTCTGGCCCGTCTGGCTGCCGAGGATCCTTCCTTCCGCGTCGAAACGGATATTGAATCCGGTCAGACCATCATGAAGGGCATGGGCGAACTTCACCTCGACATCCTTGTGGACCGTCTGAAGCGCGAATTCAAAGTCGAAGCGAACATTGGTGCGCCACAAGTGGCCTACCGTGAGACCATCGGCCATGAAGTTGAGCATTCTTACACTCACAAGAAACAGTCTGGTGGTTCCGGTCAGTTCGGCGAAGTGAAAATGATCATCACGCCAACAGAGCCTGGCGAAGGTTACTCCTTCGAAAGCCGTATCGTCGGCGGGTCTATTCCAAAAGAATACATCCCCGGTGTAGAAAAAGGCATCAACTCGGTTATGGATAGCGGCCCGTTGGCTGGCTTCCCCGTGATCGACTTCAAAGTTGCCCTGATCGACGGTAAATTCCACGATGTTGACTCCAGCGTCCTTGCATTTGAGATCGCCGCGCGTATGTGTATGCGTGAAGGCATGCGTAAAGCTGGCGCGAAACTTCTGGAACCCATCATGAAGGTAGAAGTGATCACACCTGAAGAATACACAGGTGGTATCATTGGTGACCTGACCTCCCGTCGTGGGCAGGTTCAGGGGCAGGACACACGCGGCAACGCGATTGCGATTGACGCATTCGTTCCGTTGGCGAATATGTTCGGCTACATCAACACCCTGCGTTCGATGTCTTCCGGTCGTGCGAACTTCTCCATGCAGTTCGACCACTACGATCCAGTTCCGTCCAACATCTCCGACGAGATTCAGGCGAAATTCGCTTAATTGCATACAGCGGTGGGCAAATTGCCCACCCTACCAACCCTGTAGGGTGAACCACCGGTTCACCGCGATTTGAAAAAGAAGGAGCCTCCCATGGCTAAGGAAAAGTTTGAGCGCAATAAACCGCACGTCAATATTGGCACAATCGGCCACGTTGACCACGGTAAA
>CANMJD010000006.1 GCA_947498155.1 uncultured Pseudoruegeria sp. | reverse complement strand
GAAGGCGCCTCCCCCGGGATATTTGGGAACAAAGTTGTGCGGGATGCTGACCGGCTGGGTGGGGCTGTTCATCGGGAGAGTGATTGATCTGTCCAGAGTTGAACTGGCTCCGTTGCATCTTCTTTTCGGGGGCAGGAGCAAGAGATGCCGAGAGGTGCCAGCGGTAGTGTCTGCTGGCTTCTGGCGCTCTATGCTCCTGTCTCCGAAGCTGTATTTAGGTTGCGTAGGGAGATTTGGCAGCGGGCAGGACCTTACCCGTACAAACACCAAAGCCGACGCGATAGCCGTCCCCTGTGGCGCTGCCCATAAGGGTCAGTGTATCGCCGTTTTCGATGAAACTGCGCACCGTCCCGTCGCTGAGTGTGAAGGGTTCTTTGCCCCCCCAGCTAAGTTCAAGAAGGCTGCCACGATTGTTCTTTTCTGGCCCCGAAATTGTGCCTGAGCCGAGCAGATCACCGACGTTCATCGGACAGCCGGAGGTCGTGTGGTGGGCCAGTTGTTGGGCGGCGGAATAATACATCACGTTATAGTTCGTGCTGGCAATCTCGCTTGTCTGTCCACCTTCGGGTGTCAGCGTGACGGAAAGATCGATATCAAACAGCATAGGCCCATCGTCTTTGAGGTGGTCTAGCAGTTCGAAGTCGCGTTCGGGCGTGTCGCAGCGGAAAGGTGCCAGCGCGGCGGCGGTAACGATCCAGGGGCTGATCGAGGTCGCCGTTGCTTTTGCCTGAAAGGGGCCAAGCGGTTGATATTCCCATGCCTGAATGTCGCGGGCAGACCAGTCGTTCAGCAGGACATAACCGAAGATATTTGCATCGGCTTCTGCAACCGTGATCGGACGGTCCGAAGAGGTGCCAACAATCGCCCCCATTTCCAGCTCGATATCAAAGCGCATAGAGGGCGCAAAACGCGGCAATTGATCGTTAGGGCCTTTAAGCTGCCCCCAAGGGCGGCGGATATCTGTACCCGAGACAACCACAGAGGACGCCCGTCCATTATAGCCAATAGGGATGTGTAGCCAGTTCGGCGGCAGGGCATTCTCGGCCCCTCGAAACATCGTGCCAACGTTGACCGCATGATGGCGGCCAGCGTAAAAATCAGTGTATTCGCTCACCACAAGCGGCATATGCAAATCTGCCGAATCCATTGGGATCAATGCGGAATTTTTGAGGGCCGCATTCCCGGAAAGCGCAGCGTCGCCGTCTTCTTTCAACAACGCGATAAGTCTGGTACGCAACTCTGCCCATTTCTCCGGTCCAAGCTCCATCAGATCGTTCCAATAGGGCTGGTTCAACACCGGCGCGGTGTCCAGCGTGATCAGGCTTTCTTGTTCAAGAAGGGCGACGTCCAGTATCATATCGCCGATTGCGACACCGCAACGCGCATCTTCATCGCCGACGGAAAAGACGCCGTAGGGCAGATTGTTCAAGGGAAAGTCGGTTTCGGCCGAATTTGCGCTGTCTACCCAGGATTTCTGTAGTTCACTCATGTCAAATTCCTCATTTCGTTAGCTCGCGTCGGGCTGGTTTTCGGGCCGCGCAGTGTCAAATTCGCGAAGCGCAAGGCAGCGTGCTTCAATGTCGGTCAATCGGGAAAACGGCGCTAGATCAAGGTCCCACCGATGTGCGTTATAGAGTTGGGGTATGAGGCAGATATCTGCCAGACCCGGTTGGTCACCAAAGCAAAAGGGTGTGTCGTCCCTGATCAGGGAGTGGAACGCAGAAAACCCTCTGTGTATCCAATCACACATCCACGCGACTGTCTCCTCGCCGGAATGCCCCATGCCCTTAAGCTTATTGATCACTTTCAAATTATTCACAGGATGGATGTCTGCCGCAATGCTCATCGCTGCCGCGCGCTGGTGGGCGCGGTCAAGGGGTGCGCCCGTCAGCAATGCGGGCTCTGGGTATTCCACTTCCAGCCACTCCAGAATAGCCATGGATTGCGTCAGCACCCGCCCATCGTCCAGCACAAGCGTCGGCACCCCGTGGCCGGGATTGAGCGCCAGATAATCAGGCGAATTTTGCGCACCTGCCACAAGGTCGACTGGAACGGTCTCAAAGGGCAGCGCTTTGAGGTTTAGGGCGATCCGAACCCGATAGGCGGTGGTGGATCGCCAATAGGAATATAGTTTCATTTTTTGCCGGGTGTTCCGTCGAATTTCTTTTCCATATCCGACCAGCAGTCGATGTAGTCGTCCTGCAGGGGGGCTTCGTTTCCAGCAAATGCTGTCAGGTGTTGTGGAAACCTTGTCTCGAACATGAAGGACATTGTGTTGTCCAGTTTGTCGGGCCCCAGATTGGCATTTGACGCTTTTTCAAAGGCCTGCCGGTCGGGACCATGAGGCAGCATCATGTTATGCAGGCTGATCCCGCCCGGGACAAACCCTTGGGGCTTGGCGTCGTATTCGCCGTAAATATTCCCCATCATCTCGGACATGATATTCTTGTGATACCACGGCGGGCGGAATGTATCCTCCATCACCATCCAGCGTTCGCGGAACAGAACAAAGTCGATATTTGCCGTGCCAGGGTCGCCTGATGGCGCGGTCAGGACGGTAAAGATCGACGGATCAGGGTGGTCAAACAGGATTGCGCCAACAGGGCAGTAGGTGCGCAAATCGTATTTGTAGGGCGCGTAATTGCCGTGCCATGCAACAACATCAAGCGGGCTTTGGCCAATTTCGGTTTTGTGGAACTGACCACACCATTTGACCGTCACGGTAGAGGGCACTTCGCGGTCTTCGAAGGCGGCGATTGGGGCCTTGAAATCACGCGGATTGGCCATGCAATTCGCACCAATCGGGCCGCGGCCGGGAAGTTCGAATTTCTGGCCATAGTTTTCGCAGACGAAGCCCCGCGCCGGGCCATCGATCAATTCAACCCGATAGACAAGACCGCGTGGGATGATCGCGATTTCCTTTGGCGCAATGTCGATGATCCCAAGCTCGGTATAAAACCGCAGACGTCCCTCTTGCGGCACCACCAGCAACTCGCTGTCGGCGGAAAAGAAATAGTCGTCGACCATGGATTCGGTCACCAGATAGACGTGACTGGCCATGCCGACCTGGGTATTTACATCACCGGCGGTCGTCATCGTGCGCATCCCGGTGATCCAGTTCAGACCTTCGGCAGTGGGAACCGGATTCCAACGATACTGCCCGAGCGACAGCACATCGGGGTCAATATTGGGGGCGGATTTCCAATAGGGAACGTCGATCTTGGTGTAGCGGGAGGAATGTTTGACCGACGGGCGGATGCGGTAACACCATGTGCGCTCTGGCGGGTTGGCGGTAAAGGCGGTGCCGGACAGTTGTTCGCCATAAAGACCATAGTTGCATTTCTGCGGGCTGTTCATCCCTTGAGGCAAGGCACCGGGCAGGGCTTCGGTTTCAAAGTCATTGGCCCAGCCGGGCATGTAGCCTGCCTGTGTTCCAACGGGTGTGGACGCGGTGACCATGTCGCGGCGATCAGGTTTCACATTCATCTCTTTCTCCAATTCAAATTTGCGTCCGGGTTGATTTGCGTGCGGTGTTCAAGGCCTTTTCCAGCACCATTGCATCGCCGAAATGGTTGGCGAGGATCGGGTTCTGACGGGCGTTCAATGCATGCATCGCGGGCTCCTCCCGCCCGTTATGGGCTTGAAGCGGGGCGGCATAGAAATCGTCGCTGCGGTCGAGGTTGGGGGCAATATCAGATCAGCCATCGCGTTAGACCTTTCCCCTGGCTTTGTTGAATGCGACCGAAACGGCTTCACTGTCATAAGACTGCCAGCGCGCGGCGACAGGCTCATCCGGGCGGATCAAATAGACCGCACGCGAGGCATCCCCCAGGTAGCGCGCCGCCAATGCGCTGCGTTCATCGTCATCGCTAGAGAGCGCCAACCTGTTCACGGTGACCCCGTGCACAGCGATATCTGCAGAGGTGATTATCTTTTCAGACATATCGCCTTGGGATGGGAATGCTTTAGCCATCTTCTTGTTCTCCGTAACGTTCAATTCGTAAGTCTGAAACGCTGCGCGCGTGCGGGTATTTAGGTGCCAGATCGGCACAGGTATCTATTGCTTCGCGGTGCTCAGAGCGGAATGACGTGTCCGTCTTTCCCAATGATTGTTGGGCCATCCCAGTCCTTGGAAACCTCGGCCTGCCAGTCGGCTTCGGTAAAATTTGGATCATCCGCTGGCACAAGGTGATTAAGTACCAAAGTCGCCACCCCCGCTGCCTTAGCGATTTTGCCCGCATCCTGTGCAGGGGTGTGCGAGGCCAGCAAATGCGCGCGCAGCCTGTCCATGCCACCTGTGCGACGCACCAGATATTCGACACCCTCGATCAGCATGGCCTCATGGACCAAAACATCCGCCCCGCGCGAAAACTCTGCCAGTGGCGGGAAATAACAGGTATCTGCAGAGAACACGACCTGAGCGCTCTCGGCATCAAACCGCAACGCATAGCATTCGGTCACCGGCGGATGATCCACCCGCAGCGCTGTTACCTTGATCCCATTCAGATCATCGACAGGGCCTTCTCCGAAGACGTGAATGTCGATCAGATCACGAATTGGGGTGCGGCCTTCGTCCTCGATACGGATGGTCTGATCGAAAACCATCGAGGCCAAGAACCCGTTCCAATAGTCCTCGATGCCTGTAGGGCCAAAAACCTTGACCTTTTTCTTCAGACCGGTGGTCCAGGCCGTATAAAGTAGGGGCCCTAGTTCAATCACATGGTCCGAATGCAGATGAGTGATGAAAATCGAATCGATATCAAGCAGGGAAACGCCGGCCTCGACCACGCTACGTGACACGCCGATCCCGCAATCGATCACGATATTCTGGCCCTCCAATTGCAACAACGAGGCGGTTGGCATCGCGCCACCCTGACGGATTGCCGGGCCGCCTTTAACTCCAAGAAGTACGATTTTATTCATGTTACTATCTCTTATACGCTAGGAAATTGGGGATTTTGGTCTGTGCCATAACGTTAAGCGTCACGCCACCGAACAGGTCTTCGCGGAAATTCGAATGCTCAAAAGCCCCTATGACAAGGATTTCTGCTCTGTGTTCATCAACACACTCTAGCAGCGTATGGGCAATGTCTTTGTGCTTCAGCTTAACATAAATCCATTTCGCCGGAATGCTTTGGCGTTCCAACGCCGTCTGTGGGTCCTGCCCGAAGCTGACCGTCGGTGACATATAAAAGCCGCCGGTATCGGCCAGAATATGCGTGCCCCCTTCGACGATGTTATTGCCTTCGGATTTGGCAAGATCGATGAATCTCAGGTTGCTCAGTAGCTGGGCTTCGGAATGCACCGCGCCAAGGGTATTGGACAGGTCCAGAGGATCACTGGCTTTCATGGTTTCGGCGATTTCTACAGCACCCGGGAATGGGCCGCCGCGACTACCCGGTTTGTGCAGTACTGCGGTTGGAACACCATATTCATTTTGGAAATCTTCAGCGATCATGCGGTTCAGATCGTCTTCGAGGACTCCCGGTGGGACAGGCACGATGATCGAAACGCGTTGCTCTGGATATCCTGCCACGGCCATCGAAGCTGTCAGTCCGAATAACACTGCAACACATGCTTTCAGCATATTCTTAATTTTTTCTCCATGCTGAGCATAACTGCTTCATTTTTTGAACCTAGGGCCTTCAAATATGTTTCATATGAAACTATATTGTGTCAATATGTTTTTGAGATACCCTCGATATCCCATGAAATAAGGACATTGAGGTATGTCAGCGTCGTCAGGGACAGTGAAGAATGCAGTAAGCCCGTTGGCCTGTTTCACTAAACAGTCCCCTGGCCGGGGTCTGGCGCAGCTTTCAAGGCTAAGCGGGTACAATCGGTCGAGAAGGCAAGAAAGTGGCGAAGCATCTGGCAAGAGGAAACCGCATGACCAAATCGGGGATTGATGAATGGCGCGCTCAGGGGGGTGTGCGCAAAACCTGATGTGCATCACGGTCGGGGTGGCTTTGAAAACCGGCCGCGCGCAGAAAACGGTGATGCTCTACTTTCCAAACGCGACGCGAAGAAAGGGCAGATTGCAGCCGTTCGGGGCATATTTTGGCTTTTGGGAGGGTTTATAGCCCTATACAAAGGCTGAACCATCAACCCGAATGCGGAGAACACCGACGTGCAAGACCCCAACGCAGCGTTTGAACTTGATCAGTTCTTTCCCTATCAAGTCCGGGTTTTCTACAAAGCCGTGAGTTCGAAAGTATCCGAGGTTTATAAAACGGCCTATGGGCTATCTGTGCAGGAATGGCGGATCATGGCGGTCTTGGGTTCTACAAATGGATTGACGGCGACTGATATTGTCGTGCGGTCCAGCATGGATAAGGTCACCGTCAGCCGTGCGATTGCGCGATTGAAAGATCGCAAATTCCTGAGCCAAAAACCGGACCCCAAGGACGGACGTCGTTTTGTGTTAAAGCTGAGCGGGAAGGGGCGGGATGTATTCGAAGAATTGGTTCCGCAGGTTCTCAAGGTCGAACAGGACCTTTTGCAAGGGCTGACCGAAACAGAGAAAGAAACCCTGGCGGCGTTGATGCTGCGCGTTCAGAATAGCGCCGAGGGTTGAGCCGAGCGATATAAGGCGCTCGGATGAAATTCTTTCTTGCCAGCCTGCATTATCCCCTGTATTGCGCGCGGGTTCACTCTCTGTGAACAGTGATCGGGGATTCGATTTGAAGCCTTGATCATTAGGTTCGACGTGGGGACGCAATAAGGCGCTCTCGACCTCTCAACCTCAATAAACCGACGAAAGGCATTGCGATGCAAAGCCAAAATATCCGTATTCGGTTGAAGGCATTTGACTTCCGTGTTCTGGACGCCAGCACACAGGAAATCGTCAACACCGCTAAGCGCACAGGCGCGACAGTGCGTGGCCCGATCCCGCTTCCGAACAAAATCGAAAAGTTTACCGTTCTGCGTGGCCCCCACGTAGACAAAAAATCCCGCGATCAGTTCGAGATCCGTACGCACAAGCGTCTGCTCGACATCGTTGACCCAACACCCCAAACCGTTGACGCGCTGATGAAGCTCGACCTTGCGGCTGGTGTTGACGTCCAGATCTCGGTTTAAGGAGGGTATCGAAGATGCGCTCTGGTGTAATCGCTAAAAAAGTCGGCATGACCCGTCTTTTTCAAGAAGACGGAAAGCAGATTCCTGTAACCGTTCTTCAACTCGAAAGCCTGCAGGTTGTGGATCAGCGTACGTCTGACCGCGATGGCTATACTGCTGTTCAGCTTGGTGCTGGCGCGGCTAAAGCAAAACGCACATCCCAAGCGATGCGCGGCCACTTTGCAAAAGCTAACGTCGCTCCTAAACGGAAAATCGCGGAATTCCGCGTTTCCGAAGAGAACCTCATCGCTGTTGGCGAAGAGATCTCTGCAGAGCACTATATTGCAGGTCAAAAAGTTGACGTGTCCGGCACGTCGATCGGTAAAGGCTTTGCTGGTGCTATGAAGCGTCACAACTTTGGGGGCCTGCGTGCATCCCACGGTGTGTCGATCTCTCACCGTTCGCATGGTTCGACCGGTCAGTGTCAAGATCCCGGCAAAGTTTTCAAAGGTAAGAAAATGGCCGGTCACATGGGTGCTGCCCGCGTGACAACCCAAAACCTTGAGGTCGTTCTGACCGACGTCGATCGTGGTCTTATCATGATCAAAGGCGCCGTTCCGGGCTCCAAAGGTGGCTGGGTCACGATCAAAGACGCTGTTAAAAAGAAACTGCCTGAGGGTGTTCCCTTCCCAGCCGCGCTGAAAACAGCCGCTGCTGCAGAAGCACCTGCCGAGGCTCCGGCTGAAGGAGCAGAAGAATGAAGGCTGATGTAATCAAACTGGACGGCGGCAATGCCGGTTCTGTAGAATTGGACGAGGCCCTCTTTGGTCTTGAGCCACGCGCAGACATCCTGCACCGTGTGGTCCGCTGGCAGCGTAACAACGCTCAGGCTGGTACTCACAAGGTAAAAACCCGCTCTGAAACCAGCTACTCGACCAAGAAGATCTATCGTCAGAAAGGTACCGGCGGCGCACGTCACGGTGACCGGAATGCACCGATCTTCCGCGGTGGTGGTATCTACAAGGGGCCAACCCCACGTAGCCACGGCCACGAGCTGCCGAAGAAATTCCGCAAGCTGGGTCTGCGTCACGCTCTGTCCGCCAAGCTGAAAGCTGGTGAACTGGTTGTGATCGAGGATGCTACATCCGAGGGCAAAACAGCCGCTCTGGCCAAACAGGTCAAAGAGCTGGGTTGGAAACGCGCACTGGTGATCGATGGTGCAACGGTAAACGAAGGTTTTGCCCGCGCTGCGAAAAACATCGACGGTCTGGATATCCTGCCGACCATTGGTGCCAACGTCTATGACATCCTGAAGCGTGACACTCTGGTGATCACAAAAGCAGGTGTCGAAGCATTGGAGGCTCGTCTGAAATGAGCGCTAAAGCAGAACATTACGACGTCGTCCGCAAGCCGATCATCACTGAGAAAGCAACCATGGCATCCGAAAACGGTGCCGTTGTCTTCGAAGTCGCAATCGACGCAAACAAACCACAGATCAAAGAAGCCGTTGAAAGCCTCTTTGGTGTGAAAGTGAAGGCTGTGAATACAACCATCACTAAAGGTAAAGTGAAGCGTTTCCGCGGCCAGTTGGGCAAGCGTAAAGACGTGAAAAAAGCCTATGTGACCCTCGAAGAGGGCAACACAATCGACGTCTCCACCGGACTTTGATTGGGTGGCGGGTTTCCTGCCCTTCGGTTTAAAATAATAGAAAGCCCCTCGCACCTGCGGGGGGCTTTTTCTGTGGTAGGCGATGGCTTACACAATAGGCGGAGTTGTCGTGGTCCGATTTGAGCCGCTTGCCAATGGCAAAGGATGGTCTGTCACTATAGGCGGTTGAGACTGCACCGTGTCGATGGGTTTGGCATCTACAAACAAATTGGAACTGCGGGCAGAACATGCTTTAAGTTGGTCAGAAAAGTAAGGATGTATCGCATCAATAAGTTTGACCTTAAGACGCTATCAACAGCTCACCAAGAGGTGGTTAAAAACACACGCCGATGGCTTGACCAAATGGTAGTAGGATTAAATCTATGCCCTTTTTCTTCTGTCGTCATAGACCGCAACCAAGTCTATTATGCCATTTGTGATGCCACCACCGATGCAAACCTGAAGCAGTTCTATCTGATTGAATTACAGCGCCTGCTTGGGACGAACGAAAATGACGTTGCCACTAGCTTGCTCATGTTTACCCAAGGACTGGAAGAGTTCGATGATTACCTCGCCTTACTCGATTGGTTTCAGCAGCTATTGGAGAAAGCAGAGCTGACGGAGCATGTGCAATTAGCATCATTTCACCCTCAATATCAGTTTGAGGGTGTGGCAGCAGACGATCTTAGCCACTTTACCAATCGCTCACCTTATCCAACCATCCATCTTCTGCGTCAGGATCAGATGACTAAAGCCCTCGCTCACGTTTTGGACCCCGCTAAGATTTATATAGATAACATTAACACATTGAATAAACTTGGCCGCCAACAGGTCGAAACACTCTGCCCTTGGGGTAAATAGAACTGTTTGCATTGTCTTGTAACTGCGTCCCTTGTCAGGATTTTGGGTCCAAAGGTGGTTAAGCTAAGCGAGAGTTTGGCACATCCGGCTTGTGGCATTGTTATGGCCCAACTTTGTGGTGAGCGGCAGAAAACTCCGCATCGCAGCCTTTTGACCTCGCCGAATTCTACAGCTTTTGCGCTTAGGACTTTGCCTGCTAACGTCAGGGTGATAGAGCAACGGGACGACCGATTACTCCGCACAGGATCGCTATGCTCACCGACAAAAATCCAAACCCAATACTGAAATTCCTTTTGGAGTTCGGCCCTACGCTGGTCTTCTTTGTGCTTTACATGCGCTGGAAAGATCAGAGCTTTGAAGTGTTGGGGCGGGAGTATTCTGGGTTTATCATGGCGGCGGTGGTTTTTGTGCCAGTCTTGCTGGTGGCCATGGCACTGTTGCGGGTTCTTACGGGCAAGCTGAGCCGGATGCAGATCGTGACGGCGGTACTGGTGATCCTCTTTGGCGGGCTGACGGCGTGGTTTAACGACGAGCGGTTTTTCAAAATGAAAACAACGCTGGCCTATGGGTTGATCTCGGGGCTGCTGGGCATCGGTCTTTTGCGAGGCCAGTCCTATCTAGCCTTTGTGATGGAGGACATGGTGCCGATGCAGCAGGAAGGCTGGATGATCTTCACGCGCCGCATTTGCGCGATTTTTGCTGTCCTTGCCGTGGCGAATGAAATCGTCTGGCGGACCATGTCGACAGAGGCATGGGTCATTATCGAAACCTTCGGTTTTCCTATCGCGCTGGCCGTGTTCATCATGGCGCAGTTTAATATGCTGCAACGCCATGCGATTGATCCCCATCAGACGCGGGGCAAGGGCTGATCTTTCGGCGTCCTTTTCAAAGCGGGGAGCTTCGCGCTAGTCTCTAAAGGTATCTTGTGATGCACTGATCCAAGGAGCAGACGCGATGTCTCGCCAAGACGCCGGTTTTCCTTTCACTGACCAACACCTGTTTCTGACCTATGCGGGGATTGAGACCGATCTGTTATTTACCAAGGGCATCGACCTACCGGGCTTTGCCGCGTTTCCTTTGCTGGAAACGGCAGAAGGGCGGGAATTGCTGCGCGGCTATTACACCGATCTGATTGTGCTCGCCCGAGATAGGGGGCTTGGCGCCATTCTGGAGAGCGCGACATGGGTAGCCAACCGGGATCGCGGGGCAGCCCTTGGCTATGATGCGCAGACTCTTGCGACACGGAACCGGCAAGCCATAGATTTGATGGCCGAAGTGCGGGCGCAGCATCCTGATACTGACGTGATCCTGAGTGCCAACATCGGGCCGCGCGCTGATGCCTATGCACCTACTGAACAGATGACTGCAGAGGCGGCGCAGACCTATCACAGCGCCCAAATGGCCGTGCTGGCGCAAACGCCGATGGATGTTGTGAGCGGCTATACCATTGCTGATCCCGTCGAAGCGATCGGCATCATCAGGGCGGCGCGGCAGTATGATCTGCCGGTGATCATATCCTTTACCCTAGAGGTTGACGGGCATCTGCCAAGCGGTGGGAGCCTTGCCGCCGCCATAGAGGCCGTGGATCGTGCGACAGATGCCTATGCACGCTACTATTTGGTCAACTGCGCCCATCCCGCTCACATTAAGCTGGCGCTGCAAGACGCCCCGTGGATGCAAAGGCTTAATGGTATCGTTGCCAATGCCTCGCGCTGTAGCCATGCAGAGCTTGATAATGCTAAAGAGCTGGACGCTGGCAACCCGCAAGAGTTAGGGCTGCAATTGGCGGCGCTGCGGGCGACCTATCCGCATCTTTCGGTGTTCGGGGGGTGCTGTGGTACCGACATGCGGCATCTTGCAGAAATCGCGCGGCATCTCGGTTAGGCAAAACCACCGTCCAGGGGCGAAATGCCCGTTGGTGAAATAGGGGCATGTGGAGCAGAAACGCCAATGTTCGCGGTTTTATTCCGCTATTCCAGCGGTAAAGGAATTTGCGGCGATTGCACCCTTGCCACCCCAGAACCCCTCTGCTAAACGCCATCCATCCCGCAGCCTCGGATTCGTCCGGGGCTGTGGCTTTTTGCTGATTCAGCAGATTTCACGGTCGGGCAGGTCACCCTGTCAAACCACACCATCGGGCACCTTCGGGGGCCTATACCTGCGGGTTAAACCCCGCATAGCAAACGGAAGACAGAAAGCATGGCACTTAAGTCGTACAAACCGACGACGCCAGGCCAGCGTGGGCTGGTACTGATCGACCGTTCGGAGCTTTGGAAAGGCCGCCCGGTCAAGTCCCTTACAGAGGGTTTGACCAAGAATGGCGGACGGAACAACACCGGACGGATCACAATGCGTCGTATCGGTGGGGGCGCGAAACGTCTCTATCGTATTATTGACTTCAAACGGAACAAGTTTGACGTTGCAGCCACCGTAGAGCGGATCGAATATGACCCGAACCGGACTGCATTCATCGCGCTTGTAAAGTACGAAGATGGCGAACAAGCTTACATCATTGCGCCTCAGCGTTTGGCTGTTGGTGACAAGGTTGTTGCTTCGAAAAAAGCCGACATCAAACCGGGCAACGCAATGCCGTTCTCCGGTATGCCGATCGGTACTATCGTTCACAACATCGAGCTGAAACCAGGCAAAGGCGGCCAGATCGCCCGTGCAGCTGGTACATATGCTCAGTTCGTTGGTCGTGACGGTGGTTACGCTCAGATCCGCCTGTCCTCGGGTGAACTGCGCTTGGTGCGTCAGGAATGCATGGCCACCGTTGGTGCCGTGTCTAACCCAGACAACTCCAACCAAAACCTTGGTAAAGCTGGCCGCAACCGTCACAAAGGCATCCGTCCTTCTGTGCGTGGTGTGGTTATGAACCCGATCGATCACCCACATGGTGGTGGTGAAGGGCGTACATCCGGTGGTCGTCACCCTGTTACGCCTTGGGGCAAGCCAACCAAAGGTGCGCGTACCCGCAACAAAAACAAGGCGTCGCAGAAGCTTATTATCCGCTCGCGTCACGCTAAGAAAAAGGGCCGGTAATTATGTCGCGTTCTGTATGGAAAGGGCCTTTTGTCGACTCTTATGTCCTCAAGAAGGCTGAAAAGTCCCGCGAAGGCGGTCGTAACGAAGTCATCAAAATCTGGTCGCGTCGTTCCACGATCCTGCCTCAGTTTGTTGGCCTGACGTTCGGCGTCTACAACGGCAAGAAACACATCCCAGTCAACGTCTCGGAAGACATGATCGGTCAGAAGTTCGGTGAGTATTCGCCAACTCGTACCTATTACGGTCACGCCGCTGACAAAAAAGCGAAGCGGAAGTAAGAGCCATGGGTAAAGAGAAAAATCCTCGCCGCGTGGCCGACAACGAAGCAATGGCAAAACTGCGCATGCTCCGTACGTCCCCGCAGAAACTGAATCTGGTTGCGCAAATGATCCGCGGCAAGAAAGTCGACAAGGCCCTGACGGACCTGACTTTCTCTAACAAGCGTATCGCAGCAGACGTGAAGAAATGCCTTCAGTCCGCCATTGCCAACGCAGAAAACAACCACAACCTGGATGTTGATGAGCTGGTCATCGTAGAAGCATACGTTGGCAAGAACCTGACCATGAAACGCGGTCGCCCGCGCGCTCGTGGCCGGTTTGGCAAAATCATCAAACCGTTTTCCGAGCTGACCATCAAGGTTCGCCAAATTGAGGAGCAAGCGTAATGGGTCATAAGGTAAATCCCGTTGGTATGCGTCTTCAGGTGAACCGCACCTGGGACAGCCGTTGGTACGCCGACACCAAGGACTACGGCGATCTTCTTCTGGAAGATCTGAAGATCCGTGAGTTCATCAAAACTGAGTGCAAACAAGCCGGCATCAGCCGTGTGATCATCGAGCGTCCGCACAAAAAGTGCCGCGTGACCGTTCACACTGCACGTCCTGGCGTCATCATTGGTAAAAAAGGGGCAGACATCGAAGGTCTGCGTCGCAAGCTTGCCAACCTGACTGACAGCGAATTGCACCTTAACATCGTCGAAGTCCGCAAGCCGGAACTGGACGCAGCATTGGTTGCCGAGAATATCGCTCAGCAGCTGGAACGCCGTGTTTCCTTCCGTCGCGCGATGAAACGCTCTGTTCAGAACGCCATGCGTATGGGTGCCCTTGGTATCCGTGTTAACGTCGCTGGACGTCTGGGTGGCGCTGAAATCGCACGGACCGAATGGTATCGTGAAGGCCGCGTGCCTTTGCACACCCTGCGGGCTGACATCGATTACTCTCACGCCGAAGCTATGACCCCCTATGGTATCATCGGGATCAAGGTCTGGATCTTCAAAGGCGAGATCATGGAGCATGATCCCTCCGCACGTGAGCGTAAGCAACAAGAGCTCCAAGAAGGCCCTGCACCTCGTGGTGCTGGCGGCCGTCGCTAAGGAGAACTGAAAGATGCTGCAACCAAAGCGCACAAAATTCCGCAAGATGCACAAAGGCCGGATCAAAGGCGAAGCAAAGGGCGGGTCTGACCTGAACTTTGGGACGTTTGGTCTGAAAGCGACGACCCCTGAGCGTGTGACTGCACGCCAGATCGAAGCTGCCCGTCGTGCAATGACACGTCACATGAAACGTCAGGGTCGTGTCTGGATCCGTATTTTCCCAGACACTCCTGTTACCTCCAAGCCGGTTGAAGTCCGGATGGGTAAAGGTAAAGGCTCTGTTGATTTTTGGGCATGCAAGGTCAAACCTGGCCGCGTTATGTTCGAAATCGACGGCGTTAACGAAGATGTTGCGCGTGAAGCTCTGCGTCTTGCCGCGATGAAACTGCCGGTGAAAACCCGCACGATCGTTCGCGAAGACTGGTAAATCGTTGCGAACCGCGACAGCGGTTCGACGCTACACACGACAGTGATTTATTTCAGTAAGTCGCGGATGTGGACCAGAAGAAAAATAAGCCCTTGCCAAGTGATTGGCAGGGGCTTTTTGTAATTAGCGCACCCTTATTGAGGAAGTTTCCATGAAGACTGTTGATCTTGTAAAGTGGCTGGCTACGGCCATTCAACTGGTGGGCTATGGTCTCACCGGACTAAACATTGTTCCGTGGAACGTGTTCTTCTTTTTTGCAGGAATTATTTTGTGGTTTCTGGTCGGTGTGATGTGGAAAGACCGCGCAATCATGGTTGTCCATGTCGGGGCATTCTTGTCGCTCGGCTTTGGCTATCTCAATGCCTGAAAAGGCCCTCTCGTATCGAATGAATTAGGAGACGGGTTTGGAAACGATTGCTCCGTATTTGGCCTATATCGTTGCCCTCGGGATCGCTGCGGTGATCCCCGGCCCCGGTATTGCTGCCCTTGTAGGGCAAGCGCTGGGGGGCAACAAGCGCGCCTCTTTGATGTTTCTTTCCGGTATCGCGCTGGGGGATGTCACCTATCTGACGGTGGCTGCTGTAGGCTTGGCTGCTGTCGCGAATACTTTCGCAAACGCGTTTCTGCTGATCAAGTTTTTGGGGGCAGCGTATTTGCTCTATTTGGCTTGGGTGTTTTGGACAAGAGAGGCTGGCTTGACCAAAGTCCAAAAACAAACCACTCGCACAGATGGCGGTTCCTTCCTTGCGGGTTATTTCGTGACGCTCGGCAACCCGAAAACCATTGTTTTTTATCTCGCCCTTTTACCAACGGTCCTGGATTTGAATGCCGTGGATGTCACCCAATGGGCGGTGCTGTCAGTGTTGACGATTTTAGTGATTTTCTGCGCGTTACTGCCCTATCTGCTCTTGGCCAGCAAGGCGCGCCACATGATGACGCAGCCCAAAACTCTGCAACGGCTAAACCGGTTTGCCGCCTGTTTCATCGGTGGGGCAGGGGGGCTGATATTAGCCGAGGCCGCTTCTTTGGCTCTGAGACGCGCATAGGAAAGGAAAGCGGCCAGCGGGTTGTTCCGTTCCCTTCAATGATTACCATGCGGGACTGGTCAGTAGGGTGCTTAACCTATCATCGGTATTGTGGAAGGATCGAAATTCAGGCAGGTCTTTCAACCTATTCTGAGGTCGGAAGGATTGCTTTCAAAGAAGTAGTTGAGACCGCTAAAACGTATGTCGAAGCGATCGCTGCGCTTGAAGTGGCATAGTTTGGCCATAGTAACTTGAGCATTTCTGGAAGCAGTTAAACAAAGATTAAACGTTGGCTTGCCGACGTCTGCGATAGAATTTTCTCGATTAAAGAAGTTAATGCCGCTTCTACAGGAACACGGCTTTGGCTATCTCGATGCCTAGCGGAAAAGCGGGCTGTCGGCATCGCGGCCCTAGTCCGCCTCTTCATTTTGACAAAAATATCCCGGAGCGCGAGGCAGCGCCTCGCATTCTCCTTATGCCCAGTTGTAGTTGAAGCTCACTGATATCCGGTCTTCTTCGGACATGTTCATCGGCACCTCATGGCGCAGCCAGCTTTCCCAGAGCAGCACATCGCCGACATCGGGTTTCATATAGATAAAGGTCTTTAGATCGCGGCGCACATCCTTAAAACGCGGCGGCGCGGCCATCATCATGGCGTGACGTGGGTCCTCCAGCTTTAACGCCGAGGTGCCTTCGGGCATCGCCACATAGGTGGTGCCGCTGATGACGCTATGGGGATGGATGTGCGAGCCGTGGCTGCCGCCTTCGGGCAGGATATTGATCCAGAGATCTTCGAGTTTCAGTTCCCGCCCGTCCAGATCAAAGCAGAGGTCTTTAACAAAGGCGGCGACATGTTGGTCGAGCAATTTGGTCACGGCCTCAAAGATCGGAAAACGCCAGCCCAGATCGGTTAGCGATGCATAGCTCGTATAGCCCGGATAGGCGTTGGCCTCGCACCAGTCCTGTCCAGCTTCGTCATCTTCGGCGATGGAATAACAAGAGGCTTCGAGTTCTTGCGCATCGACGGTCTCACCAAATTCGGTCAGGCGGGCGCGGTACAGGCGGGTCACAAAGAGCGATTCAATTTCAGACATGACTGGTCCTTAGCTTACGGTATCAGGAAGCGCGAGGGTTAGCGCATGGGTTTTTCATAGAGCGCTATCTGCATTTTGCTGTCTGCGGTAAAGGCCTCGTTTTGCCAGCCGCCCCAGCGCGCGCGCAGGTTTAATCCGGCAAGGCGTGCCATGAGGTCCATCTCGGGCGGGTAGGCATAGCGCAGGGGCAGGGGGACAAGTTTGATCCCATCACCGGAAATGCGCGCCCGCTGAAAGTGCAGCGTCTGGGCGACTGGGTCATGTTGCACAGCTTCTATCCAGAGCGAGTCCGGCGTCAAACGGCGCGTGCCCAGACTCTGATGGTTCCTAAAGGGGCTGAGATCCGGAACAAAAGCTTCGATCAGAAAGCTACCGCCCGGGGCAAGACGGGCCGCGACATTTTCGAATAGCCGGCATTGCGCGGCCTGATCGGGTAAATTGAACAACGTGTTGAATATCAGGAATATATGGTCAAACGGTCCCGCCACCGCGACGTCGGTCATATCGCCGATGTGTACGGAAATCTCGGCACCTCCCGCTTTGGCCCGCATCTTATCAACCATTTCAACCGAGCCTTCGATGCCTTCAATCCGGTGGCCCATGGCCGCCAGAGGCAGGGCAACGCGTCCCGTCCCGATCGCCAGTTCAAGGATGCGGCCCTTCCCTGCGATATTAGAGATGAAGGCGACTGCCTGATCCGTCGTACCGGGGTCCTGGGTTTCGTCGTAATCTTCGGCGTTGAGCTGGCCGAATGTGGTTTCATCAAAGGTAAACATGCAGCGGCTTTCAAATCCATTTTTTGTAACCCTAAGCCCAGCCTCATCAGATTTCACATAAAAAAGGCCCCGCTTTCGAATGCGGGGCCATTTAGTCGCTTGAAGAATGATCAGCCTTCGGGCGTATACCAGATCGGCGAGGAATAGGCGCGCTCTTGATGGATCAGCTCGGCCTCTTCGGGCAGTTCGATGCCGTAGCGTACCTTGTCATAGACCACCCAGCGCGGGGTCGGGATTTCGATGGCGCGCACATAATAGAACGCCCGTTCCGCCGGATCGAAATCCGGGTCTTGCCAGACGGTGATCAGCTCGGCGGTTCCGATGGTATTGGTCCAACCGGCAACCTCTAGATCAACGGTATTGCCCACAGGGGGGATTTTGCCGTTCTCATCCGGTTGACGGTTATCGGACCAAGCAACATCATAGACTTTTTCCTGAAGCGTGCCGTCGGTATCGAGCCAGCCTTTGATGACTTGCGCACGGTCAAGGTTGGCACCAACCGGATCGCGCAGGGCCGCGATCAGGAAGCTCGGGGCCCCTTCGCCTTCGCGTGGGCGTAGGTCTGAGCCCATCGGCACGCCTTTGGTGTAACCGGTATCGGCGATTGTGCGTGTGCTGAGGTCGGCATCCGAGAATTCCCAGCCACCAAAGAAGCGCAAGCCGATCCGGGGGCCGGTGGTCGCATAGGTTTCGCGCCGTTTAAAGGCATCAAAGATGGCGGCGCGGGTGTTGTCGGTGGCCCAGACGGCAGTATAGCCGGAAGCCACTAGCGTGTGTCCTTCAAAGGCGGCTTGATCGCTTTCGACAAAGGGATGCAACACGCGGGTGGCTGAAGGCTCAACACTCACCGATTTGCTAAAGAAGTTGTCTTCTTCGGCGGTGGTCAAAGAGGTGTGGCTATCGGTGGCGCCGCCCATGCCGAATTTATACGGGTTCACACCAAATTTTTCCTCAAGCGCCAAGCCTAGCTTTAGCGCCTCGCGGGCATACTCGTGTTGGAGCATGTCCTCGGTTTTCAATTCGGTCAGGTCAAGGTTGCCGACGTCCCAGTTCTCGTAGTCGGCAAATTCGTCATCGGGGCTGAGATAGGGATGGGCTTCCCCATCGCCTTTGATTTGGGTGACCTCATAATGCGGTTCCCATTTTGCCCGTTGCTGAACGTATTCTTCATCTACCTGACCCCCGTGATAGGTTTCTTCGGTGGGGAACATCCAGCCGTTGGACAGGTTGCCGTTATGGGCAAAGGCAACAGCGCGCCCACCGGTTTTGGCCTGATAGTCTTCGAGCCACTTATACAGGCTCTTTGGGTCGGTATCGCCATGCGGGGGCTGGGTCACTGCCGGAATGACCTGAAGCGCGCGCGCCGCGCCGTCGCGCAGCATCACATTACGGTGCAGGTTGAAACCCTTGGGCACCGAGGTCCATTCAAACCCGATAAAGGCGGTAAAATTGCCGGGGTCGTTATGATCCTCTGCGGCGTTTACGATATGCTCCCAAGTAAAGGCAAAGGGGTCTGCGCCGGGGCTGTAGGCCTGAAGCAACGCCTCTGGCAGCGTGCCTTGCGAGAAATTTCCGATGATATCAAAGGCGGCCTTGCCAGCGGCGTCCCCGCCTTTTGTATAGCCTTCGTACCATTCAAGACCTTTCGGATCGGCCAGCACGCCCGGCTTACCCGCCTGCAAATCGGGCGCGAACCCCATCAAATCGGTGTGGTCGGTTAGCACCATCCAATCCAAGGGCCGTGCGAGGCGGACAGGTTGGCCCGTTGAGGAAATCACCCGCTCGCCCTTGGCAAACCGCCATGCGGTGTCAGGCAGCAGAGTATTTCCAAAAGCACCGGCATCCAAGGACAGGCCGGTGTGCAGATGGGTGTCGCCCCAGAGCGGGCGCTCGGGGAAATTGCGGCTGGCATAGGGAGAAAAGGGCTTGCCTTGGATATTATCCGCCGCCGTATCCCCAAGCGGTACGTCAGATGCCCAGGCCATGGTGGTGCAGCTTGCCAAGAGAAGCGCAGTGATCGA
Source organism: uncultured Pseudoruegeria sp. (assembly GCA_947498155.1). Lineage (GTDB taxonomy): Bacteria > Pseudomonadota > Alphaproteobacteria > Rhodobacterales > Rhodobacteraceae > Pseudoruegeria. Next base: position 168,625 of record CANMJD010000006.1, on the reverse strand, counting down.
TAAGTTTTTCATGGTAGGCTATCCTTTTATCATGGCTGTCCGGTACTGACCCAAGATCGGTTTTGGGGCAGGGGAGTTTTTCTACATTCCGATTGTTGCATGAAAACAAAAAATCACCAAACACTACGGATCAAAGAAATTCAGATGTTTTCCCTTGCCGCCCTTTAGAAATAGGCGTAAAGGGGCCGCTCATCTATGAACTCCACCGGAATCAGGGTGACCCAAAATTGGGGGCCCTCTGGTGATGTTGAAAAAGGAATATGGCGATGAGCGCCCAAGAACTGCGTGATAAAACGCCGGATCAGCTCCGTGAGGACCTGACCGCGCTGAAAAAGGAAGCCTTTAACCTGCGCTTCCAACAAGCAACGAATCAACTCGAAAACACCGCACGTGTTCGCGAAATCCGCCGTCAGGTGGCCCGCGTTAAAACCGTGCTGAACCAAAAAGCCGCTTCTGCGGCTGCAGAATAAGGGGAGCCTGAAGCATGCCCAAACGTATCCTGACAGGCACCGTAACCAGCGACAAAAACGAACAGACTGTAACCGTCTCCGTTGAGCGCCGCTTTACACACCCCGTTCTGAAGAAAACCATCCGTAAGTCCAAAAAATACCGGGCTCACGATGCGAAGAACGACTTCAAGATTGGTGATCAAGTTCGCATTCAAGAATGCGCACCAATTTCGAAAACCAAACGCTGGGAGGTTCTGGCAGACTAAGCCAGACCTTCTTGTTTAATCGAAACCCTGGGGGTGTTCCGCAAGGACCCCATAGGTCGGGAGAAACCACATGATCCAGATGCAGACCAACCTGGATGTTGCTGACAACAGCGGCGCTCGCCGTGTTCAGTGCATTAAGGTACTGGGTGGTTCCAAGCGTAAATACGCATCCGTTGGCGACATCATTGTTGTCTCGGTTAAGGAAGCCATTCCACGTGGCCGTGTGAAAAAAGGGGACGTCCGTAAGGCCGTCGTCGTTCGCACAGCTAAAGAAGTCCGTCGTGAAGACGGTACAGCCATCCGCTTTGACCGCAATGCTGCGGTTATCCTCAACAACAACAATGAACCAATGGGTACACGTATCTTTGGGCCAGTTGTTCGCGAGCTGCGCGGCAAGAACTTCATGAAAATCATCTCGCTCGCTCCGGAGGTGCTGTAATCATGGCTGCTAAGCTGAAAAAAGGCGACAAGGTCGTCGTGCTGGCCGGCAAAGACAAGGGCAAAGAAGGCGAAATCTCGTCTGTTGACCCGAAAGCTGGCAAAGCAATCGTAGAAGGCGTGAACATCGCCATCCGTCACGTTAAGCAATCTCAGAACGCACAGGGCGGTCGCTTGCCACAGGCAATGCCGATCCAACTGAGCAACCTGTCACTGCTGGACAGCAACGGCAAAGCGACTCGTGTTGGCTTCCGTGAGGAAGACGGCAAGAAAGTCCGTTTCGCCAAGACAACCGGGGAGGCTGTTTAATGTTGGATACTGCAAACTACACCCCGCGTCTGAAGACGCTTTACAAAGAAACCATCCGCGCTGCTCTGAAAGAAGAGCTGGGCTACAAGAACGACATGCAGCTGCCTAAGCTGGAAAAAATCGTTCTGAACATGGGTATCGGTGAAGCAACCAAAGACACGAAAAAAGTGAAAGCCGCTCAGGAAGCGCTGACACTGATTTCCGGTCAACAAGCTGTTGTCACAAAAGCGCGTAAATCGATCGCGACTTTCCGTGTGCGTGAAGAAATGCCTCTGGGGACCAAAGTGACCCTGCGTGGCGACATGATGTACGAATTCCTTGATCGTCTCATCACTGTTGCAATGCCACGTGTGCGCGACTTCCGTGGCGTATCCGGCAAATCTTTTGACGGTCGTGGCAACTATGCCATGGGCCTGAAAGAGCACATCGTCTTCCCTGAAATCGACTTCGACAAAGTTGTTGATATGCTGGGTATGGACATCGTTATCTGCACCACCGCGAACACCGATGCGGAAGCAAAGGCGCTGTTGAAAGCTTTCAACATGCCGTTCAACAGCTAAGCGGGGAAAGAGAAACATGGCTAAAAAAGCAATGATCGAACGCGAAAAGAAACGCGAAGCTCTGGTGGCTAAATATGCTGCCAAGCGCGCTGCTCTTAAAGAAATCGCGAATGATGAGAGCCTTCCGATGGAAGAGCGTTTTTCCGCTCGCCTGAAGCTGGCAAAACTGCCGCGCAATTCGTCTGCGACACGTCTGCATAACCGCTGCCAGCTGACTGGCCGTCCTCATGCATACTATCGCAAACTGAAAGTTTCGCGGATCATGCTACGTGAACTTGGCTCCAATGGCCAAATTCCGGGCATGGTTAAATCCAGCTGGTAAGGGAGAGAACGATATGAACGATCCTATCGGCGATATGCTCACCCGTATCCGTAACGCCCAAATGCGCGGTAAATCCTCTGTATCCACCCCAGCTTCCAAGCTGCGCGGTTGGGTTCTGGATGTGCTGGCAGACGAAGGCTACATTCGCGGTTACGACAAAGGCACCGACGCCAACGGTCACCCGACCCTTGAAGTCGAACTGAAATACTACGACGGCACCCCCGTCATTCGTGAACTGAAGCGCGTTTCGACCCCCGGTCGTCGTGTGTATATGGGCTCGAAAGATATCCCGGCTGTACGCCAGGGTCTGGGTGTTTCCATTGTCTCCACACCTAAGGGTGTGATGTCGGATACAGCTGCACGCTCTGCCAATGTTGGCGGCGAAGTGCTCTGTACCGTCTTCTAAGGAGATCTGGAATGTCTCGTATTGGTAAAAAACCCGTTGAACTGGCTTCTGGCGTTTCTGCGTCTGTTTCCGGTCAAACGATTGAAGTGAAAGGCCCCAAAGGGTCCCGTAGCTTTACCGCAACTGATGATGTCACAATCTCTGTTGAAGATAACGTCGTAAAGATTGAGCCTCGCGGCAAATCCAAGCGTGCGCGTCAACAGTGGGGCATGTCCCGTACCATGGTTGCGAACCTGGTTGAGGGCGTCACCAATGGTGTCAAGAAAGAGCTTGAGATCAATGGTGTGGGCTATCGGGCACAGATGCAGGGCAACACCCTGAAGCTGAGCCTTGGTCTGTCCCATGATGTAAACTTCGACGTACCGGCTGGCGTTACCGTCACCGCGCCGAAGCCGACCATCATCATTGTAGAAGGTATCGATGAACAGCTCGTTGGTCAGGTTGCTGCGAATATTCGCGCCTGGCGGAAACCCGAGCCTTATAAAGGCAAGGGTATCAAATACAAAGACGAGTATATCTTCCGCAAAGAAGGTAAGAAGAAGTAAGGACCCAGGAAATGGCAAACAGCAAAAGAACACTGTTTCTGAAGCGCCGCCTGCGCGTTCGGAACAAACTGAAAAAACGGAATCCGGGTGGCGTTCGCCTGTCGGTTCACCGTTCAAACAAGAACATCAGCGTCCAGCTGATCGACGACGCACAAGGCGTGACAATCGCTGCGGCTTCTTCTCTCGAGAAGGATCTGGGCGTTGTAGGCAAGAACAACATCGAAGCCGCTTCCAAAGTGGGCACAGCTATTGCTGAGCGCGCCAAAGCTGCCGGTGTTGAAGCTTGTTACTTCGATCGTGGTGGCTTCCTCTTCCACGGTAAAGTGAAGGCCCTGGCCGAAGCTGCCCGTGAAGGTGGTCTGAAGTTCTAAAAAGTGAGGGCGGCGCAGCGCGTCGCCCCGATGATCCGGGCCATTGGCGTCATGTCAGGCACCAGGATTGGATAATTTGACGTTTCAACGTCAGTAGATAAAGGAATGCCGCATGGCAGAACGTGAAAACCGTCGGGGAAATCGTCGCGACCGCGAAGAAACACCCGAATTCGCAGATCGTCTGGTTGCTATCAACCGCGTATCTAAAACAGTAAAAGGCGGTAAACGCTTTGGCTTTGCAGCTCTTGTTGTTGTCGGTGACCAAAAAGGTCGCGTCGGCTTTGGCAAAGGTAAAGCAAAAGAAGTCCCTGAGGCGATCCGCAAAGCCACTGAGCAAGCGAAGCGTCAAATGATCCGCGTACCGCTGCGCGAAGGCCGTACCCTGCACCACGACGTCCAAGGCCGTCACGGCGCTGGTAAAGTCGTTATGCGTACCGCACCACAAGGTACTGGTATCATCGCAGGTGGTCCAATGCGTGCTGTTTTCGAAATGCTCGGCGTCCAGGACGTTGTTGCTAAATCGATCGGTTCGCAGAACCCCTACAACATGATCCGCGCTACTCTGGACGGTCTGAAGAGCGAATCTTCTCCGCGCCAAGTGGCCCAGCGTCGTGGCAAGAAGGTTGCAGATATCTTGGCAAAAGATTCCGCACCGGCTGCTGCGCCTGCTGAAGCTGAAGCAGAAGCGTAAGGAGACCGATCCATGGCGAAAACCATCGTAGTCAAACAGATCGGTTCCCCGATCCGTCGTCCTGCCAAACAGCGTGAAACGCTGATCGGTCTGGGCCTGAACAAGATGCACAAAACCCGCGAACTGGAAGACACACCTTCCGTACGCGGCATGGTCAACAAGATCCCGCATCTGGTGGAAATCATCGAAGAGCGCGGCTAAGCCACGTTTCTGGTGACTTCACCACGGAAAGATTAAGAACGCCTCCGGTTTCGGGGGCGTTTTTTTGTTTGGGGGGCGGCCCTCCCGTGCAGGGCCCCGATATTCGCTTGCCGCTGATAAAGAAGACGGGTTTGGCGGACCATTGCCTAATTCCTATGCGCTTTATGCATAGCGGGTCGACCAAACTGTGGGGTGTCAATATTGGTTGATGAACATAAATAAGCTTCAACCGGGAAGGAGAGATTCTCCAATGACCCGTTTCTCTGAGCCTAAAGGACAAACACAATGGCACATACAGCTGGTTACAACTCCGCTTCTGCTGGCTCTGGTCTGGCAGCAACTTTGCACTCCAACATTTCGGCTTTTTTCGCCGGTTTCGCGAAGCGCGCTGACTACCGCAAGACACGCAATCAACTGAGCAAAATGACCACACGCGAACTTGAAGACGTTGGTCTTACTTTCGCTGATATCGAGACTGTTGCTCGGAACTCTGCTGGTCTGCGATAACCGCACCAAAGCCCTTACTAATTTATTAGTCGCCAACGCTCCGGTTCAATCTCGGGGCGTTTTCTGATTCTCAGGCCGTACAACATCGCTATGCTCCACGGATATGTAATTGTCCCCAACGGAGGTCACGATGATCAAAGGGTCTTGCCTATGCGGTGCCATTCACTTTACCGCGCCAACCTTCCTAGAGGCGCCCACCGCCTGTCATTGTACAAACTGTCGTAAACATCATGGTCACTATGAAGCCGGGGCAGGGGTCAAGACGGCGGATCTTACGATTACAGGGGCGGAAAATATGCGCTGGTACCATTCATCGGAAAAAGTCCGTCGCGGGTTTTGTTCGATTTGCGGATCGTCCCTGTTTTTTGATGCGGTGTTTCAGGACTGGACCAGCATATCGATGGGGGCGATTGACGGGCCGACAGGCGTCAAGTTGAAGCAACATATTTTTGTTGCCGATAAGGGCGACTATTACGAGATCAACGACGGCTTGCCGCAGAATGAACAGTAAGCCCGCCTTGGGTCTTGTGCCGGTCTGGTCTTCGGCGTATACGCCCACGGTGGTCAGATCACTGGCCTAGAATCATATGCAAAAGCCGTGTTTGCCCACTTCCGTCGCTGGAGGGCAGTTCCGGCAAAGGAGAAGCGACATGAAATTGAACGAACTTCGCGATAACGCGGGCGCAACCAAAGCTAAAAAACGCATCGGTCGTGGTCCCGGTTCTGGCACTGGTAAAACCGGTGGTCGTGGTATCAAAGGTCAGAAATCCCGTTCCGGTGTGGCGATCAAAGGTTATGAAGGCGGTCAAATGCCTTTGTACCAACGTCTGCCCAAGCGCGGCTTCAACAAGCCGAACCGCAAGGCATTCTCGGTTGTAAACCTGGGCCTGATCCAGAAATTCATCGACGAAGGCAAAATCGACGTCAAAGCTGTGATCGACGAGGATGCACTGGTTGCTTCCGGTCTGATCCGCCGCAAAAAAGACGGTATCCGCGTTCTGTCCAAAGGTGAAATCACCTCCAAGGTTGAGATTTCTGTCACCGGCGCTTCCAAGTCCGCCGTTGAAGCCGTCGCCAAAGCTGGCGGCTCTCTGACGGTCACAACCGCGGCAGCCGCTGAATAAGCTCTTGTGAGCGGCCGCCGCGCCGCTTACATATCCAATCAGTTTTCCAAGCGCCGCCGGATCCGGGAAACGGACCCGGCGGTGTTTTCGTTAGAAAGAGGGCCTAATGGCATCTGCAGCAGAGCAAATGGCGGCAAACATGAGCTGGGGGGCCTTTGGCAAGGCCACCGAACTCCGTTCCCGTATCTTCTTCACCCTTGGTCTCCTGATCGTATACCGGTTGGGCACCTATATTCCGGTTCCCGGGATCGACGGTAACGCGCTTCGCGACTTTATGGAGCAAGCCAGCGCCGGTATCGGGGGCATATTGAATATGTTCACCGGTGGCGCGATCAGCCGGATGGGGATTTTTGCTCTTGGCATCATGCCTTATATCTCTGCCTCGATCATTGTTCAGCTGCTGACGGCTATGGTGCCGTCGCTTGAGCAATTGAAAAAAGAGGGCGAGCAGGGCCGCAAGAAAATCAACCAATACACCCGTTACGGTACGGTGTTTTTGGCGACCTTCCAGGCCTATGGTCTGGCGGTCTCGCTGGAAGCCGGCGACCTTGTGACTGATCCCGGTTGGTATTTCCGCGCGGCCACCGTGATTACGCTGGTCGGGGGGACGATGTTCCTGATGTGGCTGGGCGAGCAAATCACTGCCCGTGGCATTGGTAACGGTATCTCTCTGATCATTTTCGTCGGCATCATTGCCGAGGTGCCTGCGGCGCTGATCCAGTTCCTGTCTCAGGGCCGATCCGGTGCGATTTCCCCTGTGGTGATCGTGGGGGTCATCTTGCTGATGATCGCGCTGATTGCCTTTGTGGTCTTTATGGAGCGGGCGCTGCGTAAGCTGCACATCCAGTATCCGCGCCGTCAGGTCGGTATGAAGGTCTATGACGGGGGCACCAGCCACCTGCCAATCAAAGTAAACCCTGCCGGTGTTATCCCTGCGATCTTTGCCAGCTCCCTGCTGCTGCTGCCAACGACGCTTGCGACATTCTCTGGCGGGTCTACCGGTCCGGTGATGTCCACCATTCTGGCGTATTTTGGCCCCGGCCAGCCGCTGTATCTGTTGTTCTTCACATCGATGATCGTCTTCTTCACGTATTTCTACACCTACAATGTGGCGTTCAAAACCGAAGATGTGGCTGACAACCTGAAAAACCAGAACGGCTTTATCCCCGGTATCCGCCCGGGTAAGAAAACCGCCGAGTATCTTGATTACGTCGTGACCCGCGTTTTGGTGCTGGGGTCGGCCTATCTTGCGGCAGTTTGTCTCTTTCCAGAGATTCTGCGGGCGCAATTGTCGATCCCCTTCTACTTTGGCGGCACATCCGTGTTGATCGTGGTTTCTGTGGTGATGGATACCATTCAGCAAGTTCAGTCCCACATGCTGGCTCACCAGTATGAAGGTCTGATCGAGAAATCGCAGCTGCGCGGGAAACGTCGCGGTAAAAAAGGGACAGCCAGACGATGAACATCATTTTGCTTGGACCGCCGGGAGCGGGCAAGGGGACACAAGCACGACGCCTTGTTGAAGAACGTGGCATGATCCAACTCTCGACCGGGGATATGCTGCGCGAAGCACGTACCTCTGGTACCGAGATGGGTAATAAGGTTGCCGCGATCATGGACTCCGGTCAGTTGGTCACCGATGAAATCGTGATCGGTCTGATCGAAGAGAAACTGAACGGCGATCACGGCGGCGGTTTCATCTTTGATGGCTTCCCGCGTACGCTGGCACAGGCCGATGCTCTGGGCGCGCTGCTCACGAGCCATGACGCGACGCTGGATGCGGTCATTGAAATGAGCGTCGATGATGAGGCGCTGGTTTCCCGGATTACTGCGCGCTCGACCTGTGGTGCCTGTGGTGAAGTCTACAACGACGAAACCAAGCCGATCCCGACAGATGGTAAATGCACGAACTGTGGCGGCACCGAATTCAAACGTCGGGCCGATGATAACGCCGACAGTCTGAAAACCCGCCTGATGGAATATTACAAAAAGACCTCTCCTTTGTTAGGCTATTATTATGCCAAAGGCGATCTGACTTCGGTCAATGGTCTGGGTGAAATCGAAGAGGTTGCTTCGGCGATTTCTGCGGTCTTGAAGTAAGCTTCAAACGCGGGTTGACGTTTCGGTCAAAAGACCATATTTGACGCCTTCTCATGTGAGAATCGGACAGGGTCTTAGGATTCGCTTAAGGCTCCGTTCAAACAGAATTCAGCAGTGGCCCGTTGGTTTAATCACCCTCGGGCTTCCGTTGTGAAAAAAGGTTCTGGTACTACGGAACCGCAACGCAAAAGGAAAATGACACTTGGCACGTATCGCTGGCGTTAACCTCCCGACAGGTAAACGCGTCCCAATCGCCCTGACCTATATCACTGGTATTGGTTCGACTTCCGCAAAAGAGATCTGCGAATCCGTAGGCATCGATTCCACACGTCGTGTGAATGAACTGTCCGACGCAGAAATCCTGTCCATCCGTGAGCACATCGACGCGACCTACACCGTTGAAGGTGACCTGCGTCGTGAAGTTCAGATGAACATCAAGCGCCTGATGGATCTCGGCTGCTACCGTGGCCTGCGCCACCGTCGTAACCTGCCTGTTCGCGGTCAACGGACCCACACCAACGCTCGCACACGCAAAGGCCCTGCGAAGGCCATTGCTGGCAAGAAGAAGTAAGGAGGGTTTGATCAATGGCACGCGAAAAGACTCGTACTAAGAAAAAAGAGCGCAAGAATATCGCTACTGGCGTTGCACACGTCAATTCTTCGTTCAACAACACAAAAATCCTGATTTCCGACGTTCAGGGCAATGCGATCTCTTGGTCCTCTGCAGGCACCATGGGTTTCAAAGGCTCGCGGAAATCCACACCTTACGCTGCCCAGATGGCTGCGGAAGATGCGGGCAAGAAAGCTCAGGATCACGGCGTCAAAACGCTGGAAGTCGAAGTTCAAGGTCCGGGTTCCGGTCGTGAATCGGCTCTGCGCGCGCTGGCTGCTATCGGTTTCAACATCACATCCATCCGTGACGTTACCCCGATCGCACACAACGGCTGCCGCCCGCCAAAACGCCGCCGCGTTTAAGACTTACGTTTATGCAGTCGGGCTACAGGATTCCTGTGGCCCGTCTTTTCGTCATTTGACACCCTCGGGCGTTCCCCGTTCTGGACATGGGCTGGGAACAAGTATGGAGGCGACACATCCATGATCCATAAGAACTGGCAAGAACTGATCAAACCAACGCAGTTGGAAATCAAACCAGGCAACGATCCGGCACGTCAGGCAACTGTCGTGGCAGAGCCGCTGGAGCGGGGCTTTGGCCTTACTCTCGGCAACGCACTGCGCCGTGTTCTGATGAGCAGCCTGCAAGGCGCTGCCATCACTTCTGTTCAAATCGACAACGTGCTGCACGAGTTTTCCTCGGTTGCGGGTGTTCGCGAAGATGTCACCGACATCATCCTGAACCTCAAGGGCGTTGCGATCCGCATGGAAGTTGACGGACCAAAGCGTTTGTCGATCTCCGCAAAGGGTCCTTCGGTTGTTACCGCGGGCGATATTGCTGAAACAGCTGGCATCGAGATCCTGAACAAAGAGCACGTGTTGTGTCACCTTGATGACGGTGCTGACCTGTTCATCGAGCTGACCGTGAACACTGGCAAAGGCTATGTTTCCGCGGACAAGAACAAGCCCGAAGATGCGCCTATCGGCCTGATCCCGATCGATGCGATCTATTCACCTGTGAAAAAAGTTGCTTACGAAGTGCAGCCGACCCGTGAAGGTCAGGTTCTGGACTATGACAAGCTGACTTTGAAACTGGAAACAGACGGCTCGATCACACCAGATGACGCTGTGGCTTTTGCTGCGCGTATTCTGCAGGATCAACTGTCGATCTTCGTAAACTTCGACGAACCAGAAGCTGCTGGCCGTCAGGACGAGGACGATGGTCTCGAGTTCAACCCGCTTCTGCTGAAGAAAGTGGACGAGCTGGAACTGTCTGTACGTTCTGCAAACTGCCTGAAAAACGACAACATCGTTTACATCGGCGATCTGATCCAGAAAACCGAAGCAGAAATGCTGCGCACCCCGAATTTCGGCCGCAAGTCTTTGAACGAAATCAAAGAAGTGCTCTCCGGCATGGGGCTGCACCTTGGTATGGACGTCGAAGATTGGCCGCCAGAGAACATCGAAGATCTGGCCAAAAAATTCGAAGACCAATTCTAAGGTTGACGATTTCGGGGGCCGGATTTAAACGGCCCCCACAAATGCCCGCCCGTGCGGGGAATATCTGGGCGAATGCCCCAAGGAGAGCCGGTGACACGCATCACTGGTCAGACAAAGTACAAACGCCCGTAGAGGGCACATTAGGAGAAATAATATGCGTCACGCACGTGGTTACCGCCGCCTGAACCGTACTCATGAGCACCGTAAAGCCCTGTTCGCAAACATGGCTGGCTCCCTCATCGAGCATGAGCAAATCAAAACAACCCTGCCCAAAGCCAAAGAACTGCGTCCGATCATCGAAAAGCTGATCACGCTTGGCAAACGCGGCGATCTGCACGCGCGCCGTCAGGCTGCGTCCCAACTGAAACAGGACGCCTATGTTGCGAAACTGTTCGAAGTTCTGGGCCCCCGCTACGCAGAGCGTCAGGGTGGCTATGTTCGCATCCTGAAAGCTGGTTTCCGTTATGGTGACCAAGCTCCGATGGCGATCATCGAATTCGTTGACCGTGATGTCGACGCAAAAGGCGCAGGCGACAAAGCCCGCGTTGCAGCCGAAGAAATCGACTTCGCTGACTAAAGATTTCTGCTTTTGCAGTTAGAGAGCCTCGCTGATTTCAGCGGGGCTCTTTTCGTTTGAGCCGTCTGTTTTGAAAGAGGCGCAGCTAAGATTTGCCTGATGGTGAAATCTGGCCAAGAATACCGCCCGTATGAATGCGGATATTCGAAAGGAATTTGATATGGATTTGGGCGCGTTTTCGGTCAGCCTCGGGGTCAAGGACCTTGCGACATCACAGGCGTTTTACGAAAATCTGGGGTTTCAGGTATTCGCAGGTCAGATTGATCACAATTACCTCATCCTGAAAAACGGAGAGACGCTGATCGGGCTGTTTCAGGGCATGTTCGAAGGGCAGATGCTGACCTTCAATCCGGGCTGGGATCAGACGGCGCAAAACACGGAAAACTTTAGTGATGTCCGCGAGATCAAAGCCAAACTCGCCGCAGGAGGGATAAAGATCGAACAGGAACAGGGTGGTGAAACGGGGCCTGCCAGCTTTGTTGTCCACGATCCGGACGGTCTGCCGATCCTGATTGACCAACACAGATGAGAAAAACCGGATATTCTGGGAAACCGCTGTATCAGAAGTTGGGGTTTAAGCCGGGGTTTCGGGTCGGTTTGATCAATGCGCCCGCGCGATATCCGGCATTGCTGGCGGATGCGGCAGACGTCGAATTTGTGCAATCCGGCACGGGTTTGGATGCGGTGCATGTTTTTCTGTCTGAACCAGAAGGAATCGCCCCATCGGCCAAGGCGTCGATCCCGCGACTTAAATCCGGCGGGATGCTGTGGCTATCTTGGGCGAAGAAGGCATCAAAGCTGCATGCAGGGGTGTCAGAAGACGACCTGCGCCGCCATCTGCTGCCGCTGGGTTGGGTGGACGTTAAGGTTTGCGCGCTGGATGGCGATTATTCGGGGCTGAAGTTTTTGAAGCGTAGAGAATAGTTCAAACACATTGCAAATCCGCCCAACACCGCACATATCGGGTGTCTGATCCAAGGAGAACGCCTCATGTTTCGGAAAATCATTCTGGTTTTAACCTCCCTTACGTTGATGACCACTGTTCCGTTAATGGCAGAAACCCGCGTGCCATCGTCAAAGGCCGAAATCAGCCTTGGCTTTGCACCTTTGGTCAAACAGGCTGCACCTGCGGTGGTGAATATCTACGCCAAACGCGTGGTGCAGACCCAAAGCCGCAGCCCCTTTGCGGGCGATCCGTTTTTTGAACAGTTTTTCCGCGAATTCGCCCGACCTCAGCAGCGGGTGCAGAATTCGCTCGGGTCCGGTGTGATCCTGACGGCGGATGGCTATGTTGTCTCTAACTACCATGTGGTGGGCATGGCGACCGATATTCGTGTGGTGCTGACCGACCGCCGTGAGTTCTCTGCCAGCGTGGTTTTGGCCGATCAGCAAAGCGATCTGGCAATCCTGAAGCTACAGGGCGATGCGCAGGACATGCCATATCTGCCGCTGCGCGACAGTAGCACGGTCGAAGTCGGAGAGCTGGTGCTGGCCATCGGCAACCCCTTCGGCGTCGGGCAGACGGTTTCTAGTGGGATTGTGTCGGGGCTGGCCCGTTCCGGGACGGCGACGGGTTCTGCCCGTGGCTATTTCCTGCAAACCGATGCGCCGATCAATCCGGGAAATTCCGGTGGTGCGTTGATTGATGTAAACGGTGATCTGATCGGGGTGAATACGTCGATCCTGACCCGCTCCGGCGGCTCCAATGGTATCGGCTTCGCCATCCCCACCGCACTTGTCGCGCAGTTTCTAAAGCAGGCCCAAGACGGCGGAACCCAATTTGTGCGGCCATGGGCGGGGCTGACAGGGCAGGCGGTGGACGGTGATCTGGCCGAGAGTTTGGGGCTGACGCTCCCCGAAGGCATCATTATAAGCGACATGCACCCTGAAAGCCCCTTTGCCAAAGCCGGTGTCCGTCGGGGGGACGTGATCCTGATGGTGGATGATCTGCCGGTCAATTCGCCACCCGAAATGATTTATCGCATGTCCGTGGCGGGGATAGGTGCAAAATCCACCCTGCAATTGCTTAGCCAGGGCAAGCTGCATGATGTGGTTGTGCCGATGGTGGTGGCGCCGGATCGCCCCAAACGCGCGGCGAAAACCCTGTCGCAGCGCGATATTCTAGAAGGTCTGAGCATCGCCAACCTTAATCCGGCCGTCGAAGAAGAGCTAAAGCTGCCCTTTGGCTTGACCGGTGTCGCTGTGACAGAAACAGGCCCGATTGCCGCGCGCATCGGGTTGCGGCGGGGCGATGTCATCACCGCCATCGACGGAAGTGCCGTCGAGAAAACAAAGGACGTCGGGCCGGCATTGCGTAAAGCCGGTCGAAATATCACGTTAGAGGTGCTTCGCTCTGGGCAACGGGTTGTCTTGCGCTTTAGAGTGTAGAAATGGCTGATCTTTTTGACTCTGAACTGGCATCCCGCGATGCCGCCAGCACGGCACCGCGCCCCTTGGCCGACCGTCTGCGCCCGAAAACCCTGCAAGAGGTGATCGGGCAAGATCAGGTTTTGGGGCCAGAGGGTCCTCTGGGGGTGATGCTTTCGTCCGGCTCGCTTAGTTCTTTGGTCTTTTGGGGGCCGCCGGGGGTGGGCAAAACCACCATCGCGCGGCTGTTGGCGGATCAGACCGATCTGGCCTTTGTGCAAATCAGCGCGATTTTCACCGGCGTGCCAGACTTGAAAAAGGTCTTTGAGGCCGCCAAAATCCGCCGCCAGAACGGGCAGGGCACCCTTTTGTTCGTCGATGAGATCCACCGCTTTAACAAAGCCCAACAGGACGGCTTTTTACCCTTTATGGAGGACGGCACCATCCTTCTGGTCGGAGCCACCACCGAAAACCCCAGCTTTGAGCTAAACGCAGCGCTGTTGTCGCGTTCGCAGGTTCTAGTGCTCAACCGGCTTGATCTGGCAGAGCTGGAACGTTTGACCCAACGGGCCGAGAAAGAACTGGACCGCCAAATGCCGCTCACCGGTGCCGCCCGCGAGGCGCTGCTGGAAATGGCCGATGGGGACGGGCGCGCACTGTTGAACCTGATTGAACAGGTGGCGGCGTGGAAAACCGATAAGAAACTCGACACCGATGCGCTGACCACAAGGTTGATGCGACGGGCGGCGAAATACGACAAGGGTGGTGAGGAACATTACAACTTGATCTCCGCCCTGCACAAATCCGTGCGCGGATCTGATCCGGATGCCGCGCTTTATTGGTATGCGCGTATGCTCACCGGTGGTGAGGACCCGCGCTTTTTAGCACGGCGTTTGGTGCGGATGGCGGTAGAAGACATCGGGTTGGCCGATCCGCAGGCGCAAACCGTTTGCCTGCATGCGTGGGAAACCTATGAACGGCTCGGCTCCCCCGAAGGGGAGCTAGCATTGGCGCAATCGGTTATTTATCTGGCGCTGGCGCCAAAATCCAACGGCGGCTATGTGGCCTATAAGGCGGCGATGGCGGCGGCCAAAAAAACCGGCTCCGAACCGCCGCCCAAACATATCCTGAACGCCCCCACCAGTCTGATGAAAGATCAGGGCTATGGCGATGGCTATGCCTATGATCACGACGCCGAAGACGGGTTTTCGGGTCAGAACTATTTCCCCGACACGATGAAGCGCGGGGTTTATTACATGCCTCCGGAACGCGGATTTGAGCGCGAGTTGAAAAAACGCGTGGATTACTTTGCGAAACTCCGCGTCAAACGGCAGAATGGTTGACAAGCGCGCCTGATCGGGAAAGAGAGAGCCGATGATCTGGACACTGTTACAAGTAGCAGCAGGCGGGGCCTTGGGGGCGTCGGGCCGGTATCTGGTGGGCGTCGGCGTCCTGCGGATGTTGGGACCCGGTTTTCCACTGGCCACCATGATGGTGAATGTGATCGGCTCTTTTGCGATGGGCTGCATCATTATTACCTTGCTGCATAAAAGCTCTATGCATTTCGCCCCGTTTCTGACGGTGGGATTGCTGGGGGGGTTTACGACGTTTTCGGCGTTTTCGCTGGATGCGATTGTGCTGTACGAACGGGGCGAGGCCAGTTTGGCCGTGCTGTATGTAATGGGATCTGTGGTGCTGTCGATCGGGGCAGTGTTTCTTGGAATGGCTTTGATGCGTGGGATTTGGCAATGAGCGGTGTACAACATATTACGGTGTCCGAAGATGATGCCGATCAACGGCTCGATCGCTGGTTTCGCCGCCAGTTTCCGGTAGTCATTCAAAGCCGCATCGAAAAGATGTGCCGCAAGGGTGAAATCCGAGTTGATGGCGGGCGGGTGAAAACCTCGACCCGTCTTGAGGCCGGACAATCCGTGCGCGTGCCGCCGCTTCCCAGCGATGACAAAAAGCCCGCTGCACCGGCCTATATGCGCCGGATCACGGAATCCGATGAAAGAATGATGAAAGAGGCTGTGCTCTATCGGGATGATCACATCATCGCCTTGAACAAACCGCCCGGCGTGCCGACACAAGGTGGCACCGGGCAGCTACGCCACATCGATGGCATGGCCGATGCGCTGCGCTTTGGCTATGACGAAAAACCCCGCCTAGTGCACCGCTTGGACAAAGACACCTCGGGTATTCTGCTGCTGGCGCGGACCCGCCGTGTCGCTGCCGGCCTGACCAAAGCCTTTCAAAGCCGGGCCACCCGTAAAATCTATTGGGCGGCGGTGGCCGGTGTGCCTCATCCGCGAATGGGCACCGTGCGATACGGTTTGATCAAAGCGCCGGGCCATGGCGGACGGGGTGAGGCCGAAAGAATGATCTGTGTACACCCGAACCAAGTGGACACCACCGAAGGCGCTAAACGCGCCACCACCGATTATGCGACCCTGTCGGCTTTGGGGCAGCGTCTGGCATGGATGGCGCTGATCCCGATTACCGGCCGGACCCACCAGCTGCGCGCGCATATGGCCGAACTCGGTCATCCGATCATCGGTGATGGCAAATATGGCGGTTCCGGTCAGGAGAACATGGGCGATGGCTGGGGCGCGCAATTGGGCGGAGAGTTGTCCAAGAAACTGCATCTACACGCGCGGTCCTTGGCTTTCCGTCATCCCGTCAGCGGGGCGCAGATGAATTTTGTCGCGCCACTGCCGGACCATATGAAACACACATGGCAGACCTTTGACTGGCGCGCCGAAGACGTGCCTGCCGACCCGTTTGAGGATCTGGAATGAGCGCAGCGCTCAAGCTGGCGATCTTTGATGTAGACGGCACATTGGTGGACAGCCAACAGCTGATCCTTGCGGCAATGATGGCGGCCTTTGAAGCGGTAGATCTGCCTTTGCCACCACGGGAAACGACTTTATCCGTTGTCGGGCTGAGCCTGCCGCTGGCCATAGCGAGCCTTTGCCCGAAAGCATCTGAGGTGCAACTGGCCCGGATGGTCGCGGTCTACAAACAGGCCTATGCCACCGGACGCCAGCAGGAACATTTGTCCTCTCCGTTGTATCCAAACGCCAAAGAAACGCTGGAGTCGCTCTGGGCTGTGCCCGAAGTCCTCTTGGGGGTGGCCACCGGAAAATCCCGCCGTGGGCTGGATTTCATTCTGGATGCCCATCAGCTAAGCGGTCGTTTTGTTACCGAACAGGTTGCCGATCACCACCCGTCAAAGCCCCATCCGTCGATGGTTTTGGCCGCACTTTCAGAATCAGGGGTTGATTCTGATCGGGCCGTGATGATCGGCGATACCAGCTTTGACATGGAAATGGGGCGGGCTGCGGGCGTGCGTTGTGTCGGGGTGACGTGGGGTTATCATGACGCTGATCGTCTGATAAAGGCCGGTGCAGATGCAATTGTAGACGATTTTGACGCGCTGCCCGGCGTGCTGTGGGACTAAGAATATGGCCGATTGGAAACAGAAACGGTTTTGGAAAGAAACAACGGTTGCCCCTGCCGAGGCGGGCTTTGAGGTGCTGCTGGACGGACGCAAGTTGCGCACACCTGGTAAGGCACGGCTGATCGTTCCCACACAGGCTATGGCCCGCGAGATTGCGGCGGAATGGGACGCTCAAGAAGAGAAAATTAACCCGCTGACCATGCCCTTTACCCGCTCGGCCAATTCCGCAATCGACAAGGTTATCCCGCAGTTTGACGCGGTCGCCGATATGCTGTGTGCCTATGGGGAAACCGATCTTCTGTGTTATCGCGCCGCTAGCCCGCAATCTCTAACGCACCGTCAGGCAGAGGCCTGGGACCCGTTGCTGGACTGGCTGGCAGAGACCTATGGGGTTCGGTTAAAAACCGGCGAAGGCGTCATGTATTTTGAGCAAGAGCCTGACGCCATCGCCCCATTGCGGAGTGCGGTGGCGAAATTTAACCCCTACGAGCTGACGGCCTTTCACGATCTGGTCAGCCTGTCAGGATCTCTGGTGATTGGCTTGGCGGCAACGCACAAATGTTATTCAGCCGAAGACCTTTGGAAATTCTCCCGAATCGATGAGGAATGGCAGATCGAACAATGGGGCGATGATGAAGAAGCCCGAGAGGCCTCTGATATCAAAAAGCAGGCATTCCTCCATGCCGCGCGTTTTTTCTCTTTGACAAAATAGACGCCAATTGCCGGTTTGACTGCTCAAAGAGGGGTCAAAGCAAATATGGTGTCAGCTGCGAAATAAGTTGATGCGGAAATTTGGGTCCAACCCTTGACCTTTGATCGGATATTTGCCCAAACTTGTGGCATCGCTGACGGCTTAAGCTTGTCGCGATTTAATTACGGTCAAAATAGGCCGGTCCAGCCGCCATTTTTTGGCGGTTCCATCAGGAAGAGGTAAAAATGAAAAAATCCGTATTTCTTGGCGCATTGACGCTGGCGAGCCTTGGCGCAGGTGTAGCTGCAGCCGGTACGCTGGACGATGTTAAAGCACGCGGCAAGCTGAACTGTGGTGTAACCACTGGGCTTGTTGGCTTTGCTGCGCCAGATGCAAATGGCGTTTGGGAAGGCTTCGATGTTGCCGTATGCCGCGCCGTTGCTGCCGCCGTTCTGGACGATCCAGAAGCTGTAGAATTCGTTCCAACAACCGGTAAGACACGCTTTACAGCGCTGGCCTCCGGTGAGATCGATCTGCTGGCCCGTAACACAACTTGGACCTTCAGCCGCGACGTCGATCTGAAGTTCGAATTTGTCGGCATCAACTACTATGACGGTCAGGGCTTCATCGTTCCAAAAGAACTGGGTGTGTCCTCCGCGAAAGAACTCGACGGTGCAACCGTTTGTATCCAAACCGGTACAACAACAGAGCTGAACCTGGCCGATTTCTTCCGTGCCAACAACATCAGCTATGAGCCTGTGCCTATCGAAACAAACGCCGAAGGTCAGCAACAGTATCTGGCCGGCGCGTGCGATACCTATACCACAGACGCTTCTGGTTTGGCGGCGACTCGTGCGACATTTGAAAATCCTGCAGATCATGCGATTCTGCCGGAAATCATCTCCAAAGAGCCGCTTGGTCCTCTGGTCCGTCACGGTGACAACGAGTGGGCAGATATTGCGCGCTGGACACTGAACGCCCTGATCGCAGCTGAAGAGCTGGGCGTCACCTCCGCGAATATGGCGGAAATGGCTGCTGGCACCAACAACCCAGAGGTTAACCGTCTGCTGGGTACAGAAGGCAACCTGGGCGAAATGCTGGGCCTGCCGGCTGACTGGGCGCAAAAAGCACTGGCCGTGAGCGGGAACTACGGCGAGATCTTTGAAGCCAACATCGGCGAATCTTCCCCTGTTGGGTTGGCCCGTGGCTTGAACGCACAGTGGACCGATGGCGGCCTGCTGTATTCTCCTCCGTTCCGTTAAGAACGAGTTTGGGAAAGGGCGCGAGCGTATCGCGCCCTTTCTACCTTTTAGAACAACGATATATAACAATTCGGATCCGACCTAAGAGCGCGCAATAAGCGGCCAGTGCTTCGGAATGACGGGGAACAAATCAATGGCAACTATAACCGACCCTCCACAAGGGGCGTTTCGGCTATCCATGCTGATAAACGACACGCGCTATCGCTCGCTGACTTTTCAAGCGATCGCCTTGTTAGCGCTGATTGTCGCTTTCGCCTATCTTGGTAATAACCTGATGAGCAACCTGCGAGCTGCGGGTCTGAACATTGACTGGGGCTTTCTAGGCAGCGCTGCGGGTTACGATATTAACCAAACGCTAATTTCCTATGACAGTCAGGACTCCAACGCCCGCGCGGCCGTTGTGGGTATTCTCAACACGCTGCTTGTTGCATTTCTGGCCTGCGTAACCGCCACGATCTTTGGCGTGATCGCCGGTGTTTTGCGCCTGTCCAATAACTGGCTCGTGTCCAAGCTGATGTCTTGGTACGTTGAAATCTTTCGAAATATTCCGGTTCTGATCTGGATCGTGATTATCTTCACCATCATGATTGCAGTTCTGCCGGGGCCACGGGAATTCCGGGGTGATGACGCGACTGCCTCTATGGTCATGAACGCATTCGCCTTCACCAATCGCGGTATTTATATTCCGGCACCCGTTTGGGGACCGGGATCCATGGTTGTTGTGGCGACATTCCTTGCCTCGGTCATCGGCGTATTTGCCTATCGTCGGTATGCGACGAAACTGCTCTATGATACTGGCAAACTTCTACCAACCTTCTTGCCGAGCCTCGGGATTTTCTTTGTTCCGACAATCCTGATGTTTTTCATTATGGGTCAACCCATTGGCCTGGATTTGCCCGCGCTGAAAGGGTTTAACTTTTCCGGCGGTATCAAAGTCGGTGGTCCACTGATTGCGCTATGGTTTGCCCTGTCGATCTATACGGGTGCCTTTATCGCTGAAAACGTGCGCGCCGGTATTCAGGCTGTTTCTAAAGGTCAGACCGAAGCCGCAGCCGCGCTGGGTTTGCGCCCGGGTCGGGTGATGAAACTGGTTGTGCTGCCACAGGCGCTGCGGGTGATTATTCCGCCGCTGATTTCGCAATATCTGAACATCACAAAGAACTCTTCACTGGCGATTGCCGTTGGCTATGCGGACATCACCGCAACGCTGGGCGGGGTTACCCTGAACCAAACCGGGCGCGCCATTGAATGCGTTCTGCTGCTGATGCTGTTCTATCTAACGATTTCGCTGGCGATTTCGACGGTCATGAACGTCTACAACAACGCTGTGAAGCTGAAGGAGCGCTAGGGCATGTCAGAGTCACAAAACAATCAGACGGCATTTGTCCGTACCGAAACCATTCCGCAATCTCCGCCGCCGTTTACGGCAACGGGGCCGGTAAAATGGATGCGTGAAAACCTGTTCGCAACACCGGCAAATGCCCTGCTAAGCATTGTTGCGGCCTATTTGATCTACCTTATTCTGGCGGCGACCTTACCGTGGATTTTGAATGGGGTCTGGAACACCGACAGTCTGGCGGAATGCCGTGAGGTGCTGCAAGGCGAATCCGGCGCCTGTTTCTCGGTTCTGTCCGAACGTTGGAATCAGCTGCTGTTCGGGTTCAAATATCCGGTGGAATACTACTGGCGTCCAGCGCTGGCCTTTGTCTTGCTTGGCGTAGCCGCCGCACCGGTGTTGTTCTTTGATCTGCCGCGCAAGATGTTGGCCTTTACCGTCATTTATCCCTTCTTGGCCTTTTGGCTGATCTGGGGTGGCACTATCCTTGCGCCAATTCTGGCGTTTGCGGGATTTGTTGCAGGCTACGTCGTCTATAGCCGTTTCGTTAAAAACAGCTTTGCGACCGGTTTCTTTGGCGGCATCGTGGCGGCCTTTGTGGTCTGGACCATCGGCGGATTTCTGATCCCCGAAGGCGCATCGGATAATGCCATGCTGGGCGCGGTTCCAAGCCGTGATCTCGGGGGCTTTATGTTGAACATGATGCTGGGGGTGACTTGTGTGTCGCTGTCCGTGCCGCTTGGGATCGCCCTTGCCTTGGGGCGGCAGTCCCGCATGCCTTTGATCAAGATGATCTGCGTTGTCTTCATTGAATTCATTCGCGGTGTGCCGCTCATTACCTTGCTGTTTGTGGCTTCGGTGATGCTGGCATATTTCTTCCCGCCTGAATCCTCTGTCGACCTTTTCCTGCGCGTGGTGATCATGATCACGATGTTCTCGGCGGCCTATATTGCAGAGGTAATCCGCGGCGGTCTGGCGGCGTTACCCAAAGGCCAATATGAGGCAGCGGATTCCCTTGGCTTGGATTATGCACAGGCGATGCGCCTGATCATCCTGCCGCAGGCGCTGAAGATTTCCATCCCGGGGATCGTTAACATTGCCGTGGGGCTGTTCAAGGATACAACGCTGGTGTCGGTTATCTCGATGTTCGACATTCTCGGGATGATCCGCGGGCCGATCCTTGCCTCGACGGAATGGAACGGCGTGTACTGGGAGCTTTTGGGTTTCGCGGCCCTTCTGTTCTTTGTCACCTGCTATGGCATCTCGCAATACTCACAATGGCTCGAACGTCGCCTTGCGACCGACCACCGATAAGGAGGCCTGAATAATGGCTGAAGCTCAAATGAAGGTCTCTGACGAGATCGCAATCACCATCCAGAACATGAACAAATGGTACGGTTCGTTCCATGTGCTGCGGGATGTAAACCTGACCGTCAACCGGGGCGAGCGGATCGTGATCTGTGGCCCGTCGGGCTCAGGTAAATCTACCCTGATCCGCTGTATCAATGCGCTGGAAGAACATCAGCAGGGGTCCATCACGGTTGATGGCACATTGCTGTCGTCTGATCTTAAGAACATCGACAAGATCCGCTCAGAAGTTGGCATGTGCTTTCAGCACTTTAACCTTTTCCCGCATCTGACCATTCTTGAGAACTGTACCTTGGCGCCGATCTGGGTGCGTAAAACCCCCAAGAAAGAAGCCGAAGAAACGGCGATGCATTTCCTTGAAAAGGTTAAGATTCCGGATCAGGCCGATAAATATCCGGGCCAGCTGTCCGGTGGTCAGCAGCAGCGTGTGGCGATTGCCCGCTCGCTTTGCATGAAACCGCGGATCATGTTGTTTGACGAACCGACATCAGCGCTTGACCCTGAAATGATCAAAGAGGTGCTCGACACGATGATCGAGCTCGCCGAAGAAGGCATGACCATGCTCTGCGTGACCCACGAAATGGGGTTTGCGCGTCAGGTGGCCAACCGCGTGATCTTTATGGACCAAGGTCAGATTGTCGAACAAAACGAACCTGAAGAGTTCTTTAACAATCCAAAGAGCGAACGCACACAATTGTTCCTCAGCCAGATTCTCGGCCACTAAGCCAAGCTCTCTCTGGACCATTGAAATTGAAAACGCCGGCAGGGACATCCCGTGCCGGCGTTTTTTCGTTAGGTGATCTGTTTGCACGTCAAGAGCGGTTGTTAGGGCATCAGGCGGCGGGGCACGGTGAAATCAAGCAAGCTCCCGTCGCCAAAACCCACATCGCGCCAGGATGTTTTGTCAAACCGCATGATAGCTGTCGCACCGGTGGGATAACGCATGAAATCACTGTCCCGTGGTGGGGTGCGCAGCAGCAGTTCGGCAAATTCCGCGATGCCGGGGTTATGCCCGATCATCATCACGGACGCGCTGCTGGCTGATTGCAAGCAATGCAGCATGATATGCGCCCCGGCAAGATAGAGCTGGGGTAAAAGCGCCAGCGTTGGCGGCGTGTCAAAGTGCGGCAGCATGCCTTCATAGGTTTGCGCGGTGCGGCGGGCCGAAGAGCAAAGCACCTCTGTCGGACTATAGCCATTCTCACAGAGCCAGTGCCCGATGGCATCGGCACTTTTTACGCCACGAGGGTTTAAGACGCGGTCATGATCCTGCGCCAGCGGATCCTCCCAATCGGATTTAGCATGGCGGCTCAGGATAAGGTGTAAAGTCATGATTTATAAAAGGCTTTCATGTGAAAAGCGGATTGCGCTTCTACCCTGCCATAGGCTTGGCTGATCGGGCAAGCCCGCCGTGCCCGACAACCGGCCGTGCGGCAATCCGTTCCGGCCTCTGTGCTCAAATGTGCGTAGCAGGCGGACACATCATAGTTGTCGCCTTGCAGCGCATCTACAGGGCAGGCCGTAAGGCAAGGCTGTGCGCGGCAGGCTGAACAGGGAGAGAGTTCTGGCGCAACTTCGGGGCAAGAGAAGGGCAGAGCAAGGGCGGCGCGAAAGGAAACAAACAGCCCGGCCTTTGGATGAACCAAAAGACCAACAGGGGATTGCCAGATGCCACCGCTGTTCAGGGCCCATTGGATAAACGGCGGGTAGGGCGGGCCGTCGGACGGAAAAATCGCCGTTGCGTCTAAGGAGCTGGCCCATGGTGTCAGAATGCGTTCGCTCCAGCGATCCATGGGATCGGCTTTGCCATCCTGCATTTCCTTTGATGCCTTGAAGATCGGCCAAAAGGCAGGCTCATCCGGACCAATCAACGCGACGGTTTGCGTGCCTGTGGGCAGGCAGGCGTCGGGCACAGGGGGGGCGAGGGCCAGCACCCGTAGATGGCGTTCCTGTGCCTGCGCATCAAGGGCCTGCAGGTTCATTTGCGAAACGGGAGCATCAGGCTCCAGCCCAGCTTTGAAGGCCGCTCATCCTGCCAGCGCAAGCCGACCGTCATATCGTCATGCCCTTGGGACGGCTGCGCGATATAGGTGCGAAATAGACGATCCCAGATCGACAGGGAAAAACCGTAGTTGCTGTCATGTTCGGCCCGATCTTCGGAATGATGCACGCGATGCATATCCGGTGTGACAATCACCAAGCGCAAAATGCGGTCAAGTTTTGGCGAAAGCCGCAGATTGGCATGGTTGAACATGGCGGTGCCGTTCAAGATGATCTCAAACAAGATGACGGCAAAGGCGGGGGGGCCGAGCAGATAGACCAGAACGATTTTCAGCCCCATAGAAAGGGCAATTTCCAAAGGATGAAAGCGGATCGCGGTGGTGACATCCATGTCGCCATCGGCATGGTGCACCTGATGCAAGCGCCACAATAGGGGAATTTTATGGGTGATCAGATGTTGCGTCCAGATTGCCAGATCAAGGATCAGAATGCAGATGATTGCCTCAAGCCAGATCGGTGCTTCAATGGCGTTGAACACCCCCCAGCCTTTCGACTGCGCATCTAGTGCCGCGCCGACGGCCAGCAGCGGCAAGGCAATGGCCATAAGCCGCAGGGTAAGCGTATCGATCAGCACCAAGCCCCAATTGGTCATCCAGCGGCGCGATGTCCTGTGCCGGCGCGGGCGGCGCGGCAGCAGGGTTTCAGCCAGTGCAAGAAGGGCAAAGAGGCCCAAAAATACCGCGAGGCGGAGGGTGGTTTCATGCTCCATGCGGGCAAGGATAGTCCGCAAAGAGCGGAGCGCCAATCACGTTTAAGTGCTGCGGATAATGCTGCCCGCCCCATGTTCGGTGAAAAGCTCCAGCAACACCGCATTCGGGGCCCGACCATCCAGAATAACCGCTGCCCGTACACCACCGTTCAGCGCGTCCAGACAGGTTTCGGTTTTCGGTATCATACCGCCCGCGATCACGCCATCGGCGGTCATTTGATGCACTTGTTCGGCGGTCAATTCTGTCACAACCTCACCATCGGCATTTTTGACGCCATCAACATCGGTCAGCAACAACAGCCGATCGGCCTTGAGCGCCGCCGCAATCGCGCCTGCCGCCGTATCGCCATTCACGTTAAAGGTTTCGCCATTACGGCCGGTGCCAAGTGGGGCAATTACCGGAATGGTGTCGACAGCAAAAAGGTTGTGTAGCACTTCGGGGTGCATTTCAGTCGGGGTGCCGACAAACCCGAGATCCGGATTTGTTTGCTCGCAGATCATCAGATTGGCATCCTTGCCCGACAGGCCGACGGCCTTGCCCCCCTGACGGTTGATCGCCTGAACGATACGCTTGTTCACGCGGCCCGACAGTACCATTTCAACGACTTCGACGGTCGCTTCATCGGTGACACGCTTGCCGTTTACAAATTCGGATTGGATGTCGAGCTTTTTGAGCATTTCATTGATCATCGGCCCGCCGCCATGCACGATAACCGGATTGACCCCGACCTGTTGAAGCAGCACAACATCGCGGGCGAAATCATCCATGGCCTCAAGGCTGCCCATGGCGTGTCCGCCCAGTTTTACAACAACAATCGCATTATCGTAGCGCTGCAAATAGGGCAGGGCTTGGGACAGAGTGCGGGCGGTGGCGATCCAATCGCGATTCATAGCGTCTTGTTTCTTCATGATGTTGGTCCTCGTTCCCGCTTTGTTAGAGCGTTGCGGGAGGTGTGCCAAGAGGGGAATGCGGGCGTGGGGTGACCGCGTCGGATGCCTCCGGCGGGGATATTTGGGTCAAACTGAAAGGGTTTATTCCAGCGTAGCGATAATGGCGCGCAGGGTGGCGATGCCCTCGCCTTTTTCCGAAGAGGTCATGATGATTTCCGGATAGGCGGCGGGGTGTTTGGCCAGCGCCGTTTTGACCTGCTCCATGGTCTTTTCCAGCGCGTTGCCGCGCAGTTTGTCGGTTTTGGTCATTACGACCTGAAAGGCGACGGCGGATTTATCCAGCAGGCTCATGATTTCGTCATCGACGGGTTTGATCCCGTGGCGCGAATCCACCAGCACAAAGGCGCGGCGCAAAGACGGGCGGCCCGACAGGTAGCTTTTCAGCAGGCGCTGCCATTTTTCGACCACGGCAACCGGGGCATTGGCAAAACCATACCCCGGAAGATCGACGAGATAAATGTCATCGCCAGCAGTGAAATAGTTGATTTCTTGTGTGCGCCCCGGCGTGTTGGAGGCGCGCGCCAGAGCTTTGCGGCCAGTCAACGCGTTGATCAGCGAGGATTTTCCGACGTTGGATCGTCCGGCAAAGCAAACCTCCATCCGGTCGGCTTCGGGCAGGCCGGACATGGCGACCACACCTTTGACGAATTCAGTGCTGCCGGCAAAAAGCAATCGGCCTTTTTCGGCGTCGGCCTGCGAGGGGTCTTCGGCGTAGGTAAAGGTAAATGTCATGAGATCAGCTCTACTGTATCGCCGCGTGTGATGAGGCCAGCGTGGGTCACGACGCCATAGACGCCAAATTCCTGATGACCCCAGTTGTCGCGCAATGTGGCGAGTGTATCGGCATCGCGCACGCCGGTGGTGGTATTGGCGGTGGTTGCGGTGCAGCGGGTGATTTCCTCGCGGATTTCAAGCACTGCCTCACCAATCCGGACTGATTTACCAACCCAGTCTTTTTCGACCCAGGGTGCCAGCCCTTCGAGCCAGAGATTTCCGCGCCAGCGCAGCGGCGAGATATCCTGTCCGAGTTTTTGCGCAACCTCTGCGTGGGAAGCAAGATTGTTAAGGCTGACAGATGGGAAATCGGTGTCGGTCTGGGCGACGTCTGGCGCACGCATCAAGCCGGTGGACTGGGCGCGATCTGCAGGCATCAGCGCGGCAATCCAGTCAAGGAAGGGGCGCGGATCGCCCGTTGGATCGAATGTCAGATCCTGTTTGTCACGGTGGGACAGGGTAATCTGTTGGGTGGTTTCGTCAAAGCGGCAGGTGATTGCCATCAGCGCGGGGGCTTTTGCCCCGCGCGAGAAGTTCACGCAACTGGCCCAACCTGTGCCATCGGCCTTGCTTTTTTCGTGGGTGACCGCCCAAGTGCGGTCCCATGGCAGCGTTTTACCGGCACTCAGCAGAACCTGAGAAAGGCTTTCGCGGCCATGGGCCTTGATCGGGTGGCGCCAGATATCAGCAAGGCGCGCGGTCATTTGCTTTCGGGCTTTTTACGTTTGAAGCCCGACAGGATATTGCCAAAGACATTGGGGTGATACCCTTGGCTGCGCATGATCAGATACTGCTGCGTAAAGGTGATTGTGTTGTTGGCGATCCAGTACAGCACCAGACCCGACGCAAAGCTGCCTAGCATGAACATAAAGACCCATGGCATCCAGGCAAAGACCATTGCTTGGGTCGGATCTGTGGGGGCCGGGTTCAGCTTTTGTTGCAACCACATGGAAATCCCCAGCAGGATCGGCAGGATACCCAGCGACACCAGCGCAAAGATCGAATCCGCTTCTGGAACACCCCACGGCAGTGCGCCGAAAAGGTTCAGGATCGAGCTGGGATCGGGGGCCGAAAGATCTTTGATCCAACCAAGCCATGGCGCGTGACGCAATTCGATGGTGACAAAAATCACTTTATACAGCGAGAAGAAGATCGGAATTTGCAGAAGGATCGGCAAACACCCGGAGGCTGGATTGACCTTTTCTTTCTTATAAAGCGCCATCATTTCTTGCTGGAGCTTTTGACGGTCTTCGCCGGCTTTTTCCTTGATCTTCTCCATCTCGGGCTGAAGCTCTTTCATCTTCGCCATGGAGACATAGGATTTGAAGGCAAGCGGCAGAAGCAGCCCTTTGATGATCAAAGTCAGTGCGATGATCGACCAGCCCATATTGCCGATAAAGCCATTAAGGGCGTGCAACAAACGGAAGATCGGTTTGGTCAGGAAGAAGAACCAACCCCAGTCAATGGAATCAACGAAGTTCTGAATGCCATTGTCTTTTTCATAGTGGCGGATGGCTTCCCATTCTTTCGCACCGGCAAACAGATTGGTTTGGACTGTAACAGTTTGGCCAGGTTCGATTGTTTGGGTCGGCTGGCGGGCCTCGGTCTGGTAGATATCCGCACCTGGAACGTATTTGGCAACAGATGTGAAAGGCTGGCCCCCTTGGGGGATCAACGTTGTCATCCAGTATTTATCGGTAAAACCAACCCAGCCGTTTTCGGCGACTTCAACCACATCGGCGCGGGCAGCCTCTCGGCTGTTGACGTCCAGATCCGGCATGTCGTCATAGTCGATCTCTTCCAGTTCGCCATCGTTCAGCCGCACAACACCTTCGTGCAGGATGAAGAAACCATCAATATCGGGTTCGCCATGGCGCGCAACGATACCGTAGGGTTGGGCACGTTGGGCAGAGTCGCTGGTATTTTCAACCGACTGCGTAATGGTGAACAGGTATTCGGGATCGACGCTGATTTCGCGGCGAAAAATCAGGCCAGAATTGTTTTCCCAGCGCAGAACAACGGGTGTCTCCGGCGTTAGTTTGGTGCCGCTTTCAATCTGCCATTCGGTATTGGCACCCGGCACATCGTCAAAACCAAGGCTGCCAGCAGGGGCCCATCCGTAAAGTGCGTAGTAGGCATCAGGAGTCCCAACGGGGGACATCAGCCGGACCAGTGGCGAATCCGCATCAAGCGTTTCCTGATAGCCCTTAAGCTCCAGATCATCGATCCGCCCGCCAAGTACCGAGATGCTCCCGGTAAGCTTGGGGGAATCGACTTCGATCCGTGCCGCTTGGACCGGTGTGGCCTCTTGCGAGGGCGGTACCGCATCACCTGCTGCAGCGGCAACAGGCGGGGTTGAGGCGATATTCGCAGTATCACCAGAAGCGTCGGATTGAACAGCGACAGGCGCATTCGGATCGATTTGGGGTTCTTCCGGTGGGAAAAACACAAACCAAACCAGAATCACGAGGAAACTGAGGGCTGTTGCGAGGATAAGATTCTTATTCTGATCGTCCATGTCGGGACTGCCACCTTCCAAGAAAAAGTCTTCGGTGGTTCAACCCTTCATGGGGCCAAAGGTCAAGCAGTTTTCCGGTAATCCTCCTTATACCTATGACAACTACCCGACATTTCGGCCCAATTGCGCGGGGCGAGAGAGTTTTGTGTTGTGGCCTTCGATCCAAGCGGAGCAATCGGCAAAGGGCATGGGGCGGGCGATGCCGAATCCCTGCACATGGGCGCAACCCAGTTGCGCCAGAGCAGCATGTTCGCCGATGGTTTCCACACCTTCGGCCAAAGTATCCACCTCAAGCTGTTCAGCCATAACCAAAATCGCCGCGATCAGTTTCTTCTGGCTCTGATCCTCATCCAGTTTGCGCACCAAGGAGCGGTCAATTTTGATCCGGTCCACTGAAAACCGCCGGATATTCGCAATAGAGGCATGTCCGGTGCCAAAATCATCCAGATCAATGCCGCAGCCCATTTTGGAGAGACCGGTCAGATTACGGGTGATCATGTCATCCCCCGGACCGGCAATAACTGTTTCCAACACCTCAAGAGTTAGCCGATCCGGGCTGAGGTCAAACCGGTCAAGCTCCCAGTTGATATGATCCACAAGCTTGGGATTGCGCAACTCATTGGAGGAGAAGTTAACCCCTACGGTTGGGATGGTGTATCCCAATTTCTGCCAATTTTTTAAAGCGGTTAAACCCTGAATGAGCATAACAGAAGAAAGCTGCTCGCTCAGCCCGCCCTCTTGGATCAGGGGGAGGAAAGCCGCCGGAGGAATGACGCCTTTTTGCGGATGTTCCCAGCGCGCCAATGCCTCTACGCCGGTGATCTCACCGGATTCTGTGGAGATTTGGGGTTGAAACCAGGCCTTGATGTCACCGTTTTCAAAAGCTTCGACAATATCGACAATATCGGCAATCTGCACCGCGTCGCTTTCGCCTGCTTGTTGCGCGGCTGTTGTAAAGGCGCGGATGGCGGCGGGGCCGTGGTGAAGAGCCTCTTGCAAAGCCGAATGCGCCGCTTTGAAGATCGATTGGCCGGTTTTGTGCGGCGCACGACCGCCCAGGCAGAACCCGACAGAGGCGGTAACGAATAGGGTCGAGCCACCAAGGCTAATGGGTTTGGCGATCGCATTTTGCATGCGTTGGGCGATCTGGATAATCCCGTCCAGCGACATGCGTCCTTCGGGGGCAATCAGGATCGCGAACCGCCCCTGACCTTGGGGATGGACGATGTCGGTTTCGCGTTGAGATAATTCGAGATGATCATGACAACGTTGCAGGATCAGATCGATCGAATCCGCATCATGTTCCTGTTCCAGTTTTTTGAAATCATCGATCTGCAGGATCAGGCAGGCCGGTAGCCGTTTTGTGCTGCCAGCCTCGGGAATATGGGCATGCAATAGCTCTGGGAAAGATGTCACCTGACTGCGCGTGATGTCGGGTGTTTCCTGTTCTTTCGTCTCAACGGCGCCGATCAGCGCCAGCGCGGCGGGCAGGCCAAGTGCGCAGGCGAGCAGGGCAACCTCCCCACCGAGCCAGAAGGCGGCAAGGGTGAGTGCGGGCAGCAAGGCCAGTATCTGTGGCCCTTCAATCAGGTTGCGTAAACCGTGACGGAACGATTGGACAGCTGGTCGTTTGTGCAGTTGCATGGTCGCCGGTTCCTTACGTTGCTGAAATGCGTTCCATTCAGCAATAAAGGATCGGCTACAGGGATCGGTTAACGCAGTTTTGGAAGTTGCACCGCATTTTCATCAAATGCGGATGGATCGCGGGTTAATCCTGCAAAATCAAAGAGCTTCGGATCCAAAAGATGCGAAGGGCGGGTGTTCATTAAAGCGCGGAACATCACTTGACGGCGGCCCGGGGCGTTTTTTTCCCACTGATCCAGAATCTGTTTGACCTGCTGGCGTTGCAGCCCGTCCTGACTGCCGCAGAGATCACAAGGGATGATGGGATAGTTCATCGCGGTGGCAAATTTCTCGCAATCGGCTTCGGCCACATGGGCCAACGGGCGATAGAGAAAAAGATCGCCCTCTTCATTCACCAGCTTGGGCGGCATGGTCGCAAGACGTCCGCCGTGAAACAGGTTCATAAAGAAGGTTTCCAGAATGTCGTCACGGTGGTGCCCCAAGACAACTGCAGAACATCCTTCTTCGCGGGCGATACGATAGAGGTTGCCACGACGCAGCCGCGAACACAGGGCGCAAAAGGTTCGCCCCTCGGGGACTTTATCCATGACGATGGAATAGGTGTCCTGATATTCGATCCGGTGCGGTACGCCCATTTTTTCAAGGAAAGCGGGTAGAACCGTTGCAGGAAAGCCCGGTTGTCCCTGATCCAGATTGCAGGCGATCAGATCGACCGGCAACAACCCCCGCCATTTGAGCTCATACAGGACGGCCAGCAGCGTATAGCTGTCTTTACCGCCGGACAGGCAAACCAGCCAGCGCGCATCGCGTTCGATCATACCGTATTGCTCTATGGCCTCGCGGGTATGGCGCACAATGCGTTTGCGGAGTTTTTTGAACTCCGTCGTGGAGGGCGCGCCATGGAAAAGCGGGTGAATATCGTCATGATCATCTAGCATAAGCGGCACTTAATGCAGTTTTCGCTGTCAAACAAGCGATGCGTGATCAATTTACATCCGATGGCGGTGCTGCGCCGTATCAAGGGAAAGGCACCAGATAAAAGGACCCTGATCATGCGGTTGGTTTTGCTTTGTATAGCGCTGTTTTTCGGACTATCCGCCTGTAGCGGCACCCCGTCCTTGACCGATCGAAAGCTGGGGACGCAAGAGCTGAACCTTGAGGACTTCTTTGAAGGAAAAACTGTCGCCTATGGGCAGTTTCAGGATGTCTTCGGAACGGTGCGGCGGCGCTTTGAGGTGGAGATCACCGGCACTTGGGACGGGCAAACCCTGACCTTGGTTGAGGATTTCACCTATGCCGATGGCGAAACCGAGCAACGTGTCTGGTCGCTGACGAAAACCGGAGCGCAAACCTGGGAGGGCACAGCCCCCGGCGTTATCGGCAAGGCCACCGGCACAGAAGACGGCGACACGTTCAACTGGGTCTATACGATTGATTTACCGGTGCCGGATGGCACGCTTCGGGTCTCTTTTGATGATTGGATGTGGCAGCTTTCAGAGGATCGTCTGCTGAACCGCGCCTATATGCGCAGGTTTGGCGTGCCGATTGGCGAGGTCATCATCATGTTTGAAAAAGAATAGGCAGGCCCACGGGGTGCGCCTGCCTGTGGGCTTAGCTGTCTGCTTCCAGCTTGTCTTGGGTCTTGGTCGCAAAATCGCTGGCGTCGTGGCGTTCACGCAATTGCATGTCCAGATCGCCAAAGGCGCGGTTCACCATGCGGCCGCGTTGCACGGCGGGGCGCGCATCGATTTCTTTGGCCCAGCGTTGTACGTTCGTATAGCTTTCCACATCAAGGAAGGTGCCGGCATTATACTGGCGCCCGAGCGCAAGCTGTCCGTACCATGACCAGATCGCCATATCGGCAATGGTGTATTCATCACCGATGATAAAACGGTTCTCTGCCAGTTGCCGGTCCAGTACATCTAGTTGGCGCTTGGTTTCCATGGCAAAGCGGTTAATCGGGTATTCCCATTTTTCAGGGGCATAGGCATAGAAATGGCCAAAACCGCCACCCAGATAGGGCGCGCTGCCCATTTGCCAGAACAGCCAAGACAGCATTTCAGGCCGTTTGGCCGGATCGCTGGGCAGGAATTTCCCGAATTTTTCGGCCAGATGCAGCAGGATCGCACCGGATTCAAAAATCCGCACTGGTTCATCACCGCTGTTGTCCAGAAGCGCCGGGATTTTGGAGTTCGGGTTGACCTCAACAAAGCCGCTGCTGAACTGATCGCCTTCGCC
Organism: uncultured Pseudoruegeria sp.; assembly: GCA_947498155.1. GTDB lineage: Bacteria > Pseudomonadota > Alphaproteobacteria > Rhodobacterales > Rhodobacteraceae > Pseudoruegeria. The sequence goes on along the minus strand of CANMJD010000006.1, from coordinate 136,268 downwards.
GATGTTGATGAGCCATGCATCATATTCCGCATCAGAGACACCGGCTTCAAGCAGCTCTTCGAACATCACGGTGACTTTGACACCATTCGGCGTGGCCAAAGAATGCAGCTGGAACGGGTGCTTGCCAACCGGAAGCTCTTTGTCATGGGTGGGGCCGGCAATCGGACGGTTGATATTGGCAAACTGCCCGCCGCTGGCTTGTTCCCAAACCCAGACCTCTGGGGGCGTGTAGGTATTGTCGCTCATGTTTTGTCTTCCATCTGTTGAACACCCCCGCGTATCGGGGGCTGCGTTCTTGGGGATGGGGTAGACCTAGTGGCTTTGGGAGGAATTACAAAGGGGTCAGTCGTCTTTTTGATCCGGCACCGGATCATAGCCCATTTTGCCCCAGGGATGGCAGCGGCACACCCGTTTGGTGCCCAGCCATGTTCCTTTGATCGCGCCGTGTTTTTCCAGCGATTCCAGAATATAGGCCGAACACGTGGGCTGATAGCGGCAGTTGAAGCCGACCCAAGGCGAAAAAATCAGCCGGTAGGCGCGAATGGGCAGGGCGGCAATATGGGCCAGTGGGGTCATTTGCGCCCTTCATGCACGCGCTTTAGTGCATAGCGCATGTCGCCTAGTAATTCTGAATAGGGGCGGTTGGCGGTTTTTTCGGGACGCCCGATCAGGACATAGTCCCATCCGGCCTTACCCTGCGCGGGCAGGACTTCTCGGGCCACTTCGCGCAGCCGTCTTTTTGCACGGTTGCGGGCCACGGCATTGCCGACCTTTTTGGAACAGGTAAAGCCGATCCGGATATCGCCCGGTGTGGCTTCGTTGCGATTGCGGGCCTGAAGTGTGAAGCCATCTGTCGCCTGCCTGCGGGCGCGGGCGGCGGTCAGAAAATCGGCTCGTTTTGTCAGCGTCACCAACACAGCAGGTTCCTTGGATCAGGGCTGACCGTTAGATAAGCCTTCTGCTGCGCTATCGCCACCGGCATTGCGCAAAAACAGCATCGGCAAAGTTCACGCGGACAGACGGAAACCGCCGGCTGCCACAAAGGCACCCGGCGGTTTTCAAATCCGTAGATAGATCTGTCGCTTATGCGGACAGCTCTTTACGACCCTTGGCACGACGTGCGTTCAGGATCTTGCGACCGGCTTTAGTCGCCATGCGCGAACGGAAACCATGGCGCCGTTTGCGAACCAGGTTAGAAGGTTGGTAGGTGCGTTTCATCGCCCGTCTCCATCAGATTGCGGCCAGGAACCCCGGTGGATTCGGAGGCCGATTACATTCGAGGCCCAGCGAATAGGGCTTCGTCAGCGGGAAGTCAATTCGCGTTTTCCCGGTTTGTTGCAGGTTTTTCCACTTTTCAGCGGCCAATTGTTACAAAGCTGTCGGAAAGCGGGTCAAAAGCCCACTTTTCTGTCACCAAAGATCAACGCGCTGTGAAGGGCCTTACGAATAGCCCTGCGAACCCGCATGTTATGCCACAGAAACAATGTGATGATAAAGGGCAGATCAGATGATGCGCGACACAGAGCAAGCCAGCCAAAGCGGGTTGGTTAAAAAGCTTCCGATGATTCTGATACTGCTGATTGCGGTGCTCGGGGCCTTTACCCTGCGCGATTATCTAAGCTTTGAGGCTCTGTCGGACAATCGTGACAGGCTGATCGCCTTTCGCGATTCCCATTATGTGCTGACCGCGCTGGCCTTTATTGGCCTTTATATCATCATTGTCGGGTTTTCCCTGCCCGGCGCCACGATTGCCACGCTGACCGGCGGTTTCTTGTTTGGGGTGTTTCCCGGGGCGCTGTTTAACATTACTGCCGCCACCATCGGTGCAACCGGTATTTTTCTGGCCGCCCAATGGGGCATGGGCGAAAAGCTCTCGGCCCGTATGGATGCCTCTGAAGGCACGGTCAAAAAGATCAAGGACGGCATTGATGCCAACCAGTGGTCGATGCTGTTCCTGATCCGTTTGGTGCCGGCGGTGCCGTTTTTTGTCGCCAATATCATTCCGGCGCTGGTCGGGGTGTCGCTGTACCGCTTTGTGGTCTCTACCTTTTTTGGCATCATTCCAGGCGGTGTGGTCTATACGTCGGTGGGCGCAGGCCTGGGTGAGGTATTCGAGAGGGGCGAAACGCCGAACCTTGGCATCATTTTCGAACCGCAAATCCTTCTGCCGATTCTCGGGCTCTGTGCGCTGGCGGCGCTGCCGATCCTGATCAAAAGTTTTTCCAAGTCAAAGGACGTCTGAGCCATGAAAAAGATTAAAACCGATGTTTGTATTATCGGTGCAGGCTCTGGCGGGCTGTCGATCGCGGCAGGGGCCAGCCAGATGGGCGCGGATGTGGTGCTGCTGGAAGGTCACAAAATGGGTGGCGACTGTCTGAATTTCGGCTGCGTGCCGTCGAAAGCGTTGCTGGCGGCGGGTAAACACGCCCATGCCATGCAGACAGGCCAGCCCTTTGGCGTGACGCCAATCCGGCCTTCGGTGGATTATGCGGCGGCCAAGGATCACGTGCATAAGGTGATAGAGACCATCGCCCCCGTCGACAGCCAAGAGCGGTTTGAAGGCTTTGGCGTCAAGGTGATCCGTGAATATGGCCGCTTTATTTCCGAAACCGAAGTGCAGGCGGGTGATACGGTGATCACCGCACGGCGCTTTGTGATTGCGACTGGCTCCTCGCCCTTTGTGCCACCGATCCCCGGCATTGATAAAGTGCCCTATGAAACCAATGAAACCATCTTTGATCTGCGTGCGCGGCCCGAACATTTGCTGATCATTGGGGGGGGACCGATTGGCATGGAGATGGCGCAGGCGCATCGGCGTCTGGGCTGTGAGGTCACCGTCATTGAAGGGACCAAGGCGCTGGGCAAGGATGATCCGGAACTGGCCGCCATCGCTCTGCAACGCCTGCGGGCTGAAGGCATCAGGATCGAAGAAGAGGCCACCGCCGCAGAGATTCGCGGTACGGCAGGGGCGATAGAGGTAGAGGTCACAGACGGTCGGGTCTTTAAGGGCTCGCATTTGCTGATGGCCGTCGGGCGCAAGGTCAATATTGAGCGACTTGATCTGGAGGCGGGTGGTATTGCCCATGATCGCAGCGGTATCACCGTTGGCGATGATCTGCGCAGCAGCAACCGTAAGGTCTATGCGGTTGGGGATGTGGCAGGCAAACTGCAATTCACCCATGTGGCGGGCTATCATGCAGGGGTTGTGATCCGCTCTATCCTGTTCGGGTTGCCCTCCAAGGCGCGGCAGGATCATATTCCCTGGGCCACCTATACCGATCCTGAAATCGCCCAAGTCGGCCTGACCGAAGCCCAAGCGCGCGAAAAATTCGGCGATGCTCTGTTTGTTGCACGCTATGATTTTGAAGAGAATGATCGTGCCATCGCCGAAGGCAAAACCACCGGTCTGATCAAGGTGATGGTGGTCAAAGGACGCCCTGTTGGTGCCTCTATTGTCGGGGCGCAGGCCGGAGAGTTGATCGGCATCTGGGCCATGGCCATTGCAAATAAGTTGAAAATGTCGTCCGTTGCCAACATGATAGCCCCTTATCCGACGTTGGGAGAGGTTAACAAACGCGCCGCAAGCGCCTACTTTACGCCAAAGCTATTTGATAATCCGAGTGTCAAAAAACTGGTGCGCGCCGTACAAAAGTACCTGCCTTAGGGGGCTGAAAAGACCATGTTCCTGAATTCGCTCTCTGGGCGTTTCCTTCTGTTAACGGTTGTCTTCGTGATGTTGGCGGAGGTGCTGATCTTTGTGCCATCGGTGGCGCGGTTCCGCGAGGATTACCTGCTTTTGAAGCTGGAAAAGTCGCAAATCGCCTCGCTGGCGCTTTTGGCCAACGACATGATCGATCCGGAACTGGAGGCAGAACTGCTGACCAATGCCGATGTGTTCAACGTCGTGCTGCGCCGCGACGAGGTGCGCCAGCTTGTGCTGTCTTCGCCGATGCCGGCTCCGGTCGAAAAGACCTTTGATTTGCGGAACGCCGGAGCGATGGAGTTGATCCGCGATGCGATGATGCGTCTGGTTAACGGCAATAACGAGGTCATACGTGTGATCGGGCAACCGGTTCAGGACGCTGGGCTTTTGATCGAGATCACCACCGACACCGAAAACCTGCGTCACCTGATGCTGGATTACGGAGTGCGAATCCTGATCCTGTCGGCGGTAATCTCGGTGTTTACCGCAACCCTGTTGTTTTTGGCCGTGCGCGGTTTTCTGGTGACCCCGATCAAACGGGTGGTCAATCATATGCAGTCTTATGCCGCCGCCCCCGAGGATGCGCGCCGCATCATTCAGCCCACCGCCAGTATCAAAGAGCTGCACGAAGCCGAGGAGGCGCTGCAGTCGATGCAAACAGAGCTGACCAACGCCCTGCGCCAGAAAGAGCGTCTGGCCCAGTTGGGCGGCGCGGTGGCCAAGATCAGCCATGACCTGCGCAATATCCTGACCACAGCACAGTTGTTCACTGACCGTATGGAGATCAGCAGCGATCCGGCGGTGCAACGCGCCGTGCCCCGTTTGATGAATTCGATCAGCCGCGCGGTGAACCTTTGTGAAACAACGCTGGCTTTTGGCAAAGCCGAAGAACCCGCGCCGCGTCTGAACCGGATATTGCTTGAGGATGTGGCCGCCGATGTTGTGGCCAATGAAATCATTGCCGCACAGGATCAGGACGTGCTTATCCAAAGCGAGATCGCCCCGGATCTGATGGTGCGGGCCGATCCGGAACAGCTTTATCGTGTGCTGGCCAATCTGGTGCGCAATGCGCGGCAGGCTATCGCCGCCACAGGGCAGGGCGGTACTGTGACGCTTGGTGCGGTGGATGAATTTGAAGCCTGGACCATTACTGTGGCGGACACCGGACCGGGGTTGCCTGTCCGGGCGCGCGAAAAGCTCTTTACCGCCTTTGAGGGCGGCGCGCGCAAGGGTGGCACCGGTCTAGGCCTTGTGATCGCGCAGGAACTCGTGCGCGGCCATGGGGGGCGTCTGGAGCTGCGTTCAACCGATGAGACCGGCACTGTTTTCGCGATTTATCTGCCAAAAGGAGAAATTTCAGATTCTGGTGCAGAAGTTTGATTTTCGCTCTTGCACTCTCTGGCGGGCAGGACTAAACACCGCCTCACCAACGCGGACCGATAGCTCAGCTGGATAGAGTACCTGACTACGAATCAGGGGGTCGGGGGTTCGAATCCTCCTCGGTCCGCCATGGTAATCACACAACACGCTGTAATATATTGAATATCTGGATCGGATGAATCTCATCCCACCAGTTTTCCCACCATGCGGTATTTTCGCTGCTGTTCGTTTCTTCCTCTTGCCCACATGTCGGGCTTAACCAACTGGAGGGAATGCAAATTGAAACTCAACCAATCCCATAGCCGCATGGCTCCTATTGATAATCAGCCATGTGCCGTGAACCATGCGCCAATTGCTTCGCGGGACACAAACAAAGACCAGCACGTAAAATGGTTGGCCGATTGGCGCAAGGCGCTGGATGCTTCGACAAACGCAACTGACGGGTCAACTGATGAATGTTGCGAAATGGAGCTAGCGCAAGAATTGAGCGTGCTTCTTGCCACCACCCCGGCCACGTCACGGGCGGGCCTTGTGGCTCAGATCGAGTGGTTCAGGGATGATTTGGGGGGATACGTGTTCAGGAATGCGTTACCTGCACACGATGCCATCTTTGACACTCTCACCAAAAGTGCCAGCAGCATTGATGTATAGGCAAGCAGCAGTAGGGCTTGGCGTTTGGTGTTTGGCTATAAAAATCTAGTGCTGCCCACCCCTTTTGATTGTCAGATTGAACCCGATTTGGGGGGGCGGGGGCAAAAATCGGGCGCCAGATATGGTAGTCGTCTCACGCTCTCGCGAGATATTAATTTTTGGCGCTCTCGATTTTATTTTTCGTCAATAACCGTATTTCAGGATGTTCTTTCCAGCTTCATGGGCGGCCTCAAACCTTGAAGGGGTTGTGTGTTACAGACAGTGCATTTGGATACCTTTCTGAGCCGTTACAATGGACTTATGAACAAACTCACTACAATCACTCCGCCCCGCCGCCTACGCATGCGCGCTGCGCTGCGCCAAGCAATCGATCTGCGCGTCAAGAAGGGCATGACCATAGCTGCCGCATGTGAAGAGGCAGGAATGAGCCCCCAAGGTTTTCACAAGGCCGTGAAGCGGCCTGAAGTACGCGATTACGTACAAAAGGTTCAACTTGAATTCATTGCAAGCGTCGAGAGCGAGAAGTCGATCTACAAAGCGCGCGCTTATGAAGTAGGTATGGACCTGATGCTCAACTCAAAAAGTGAAACGGTCAGAGCAAGAATGGTGGAGTTCTTCGCCGGTGATGGCAAAGCATCTCCGGTTTCCGTTCACGTCGATGCTCGGCATGGAGCCGGATACGAATACGTGCGCCCAGATCAACAAGTGGTTGAGATCCAGCCTGGCAAGAGAGTGGCTCAGCAGGAATTGGGGTCGGACACCGCAAAAAATTGTACACCTCCGATTGAAGGAGACTAGTCTGATTGTGAGATCGCGCCGTACATCTGCCAATGTCTGCCGTCAGCGCTTATGGGTCCAATTAGGGCGATTTGATAAGAGAGTGTTTCTGGCTCATCGTGACCACCGAGGAGTGGACGATGAGAAAGACAATCAAGAGCCCCGGCGAGAAGATCGTCAAAGACATAGAGCGGGCGACCCGCAGTCAGTATTCTTCGGAAGAGAAGATCCGGATCGTCTTGGACGGCCTGCGTGGCAAAGACAGTATTGCTGAGCTTTGCCGCTGTGAGGGCCTTTCCCAGGGCGTTTACTACAAATGGTCAAAGGACTTCATGGAAGCAGGCAAGCGGCGTTTGGCTGGCGATACCGCCCGTGCGGCCACGACTGACGAGGTCAAAGACCTGCGCCGTTAAGCCCGCGATCTGAAGGAAGTTGTGGCCGAGCAAACGCTGGAATTGCGTCTGATCAAAAAAAGCATGCTCGGGGATGGGGCCGACCAAGAATAAGGTATGCTGCATCCGAGAAGCTGGAGATCATCAGATTGGTCGAAGGATCACATCTGTCAGCACGACAGACGCTGGCCAAGCTGGGCATCTCTCGCACAACGTTCTACCGCTGGTGCGACCGTTATCAGCAGCGTGGCGAAGCGGGGTTGCAGGACCGATCTCCCACGCCCAAGCATGTCTGGAACCCACTGCCCGACAGGGTTATGCGCAGCATGATCCCGAGAGGGGCATCCCCGACCAGGTGCGGCACAAGGTCGTTAAGCTGGCGCTGAAAGAGACGGAGCTGTCACCACGGGAGCTGGCTGTGACCTTCACCGACCGAGAAAACTACTTTGTATCAGAAGCTTCCGTCTATCGCGTGCTGAAGGCGCATGATCTGATCACCAGCCCTGCCTTCATCGTGATCAAGGCCGCCAACGCGTTCAAAGACAAAACGACGGCGATTAACCAGCTTTGGCAGACTGACTTCACCTATCTCAAAGTTCTGGGTTGGGGGTGGTTCCAAAAACTCTGATGCCAGACAGACTTGTGATAGTGGAGTGGCCCGGTTGATTTGGCGAGTCCGGAACAAACACGGGTAAGTGCTACAAGAAGAACAAAGAGCGGGGAAATGCCTTCCGAAACATGCAAGAACCTGCTCTACGAATTAAGCTTCCGACATCGGTTATTCGGTCGTCAGAGGCAGCAATCCATTCCAAGAAGAACGGGGATTCGTTCTCGGGTCCGAAGTCACAACACCGGGGCGAACAGGCGGGCGATAGGAGCGCCAACGCGAATGCGCATGGGCTGCTCGGCAAGGGACTTGTCCAGCAACCAGGCGCGGTCAAAGTCCTTTTCCAGCATCGTTGCCGTTCCGGCGGCCGGGCGGGGATCAAAGAACACGGCCATCGCTTCAAAGTTCAACCTGAAAGAGCGGTTGTCGAGGTTGGTTGTACCAATTGCCGCAAATTCGTCATCCACTAGAACAACTTTCTGATGCATGAAGCCGGGCTTGTATCGCCAAACCTGTACGCCCGCGGCGCGCAATTCATCAAAATAGGCAAAGGCAGCAAGCCAGGGGATCTTGTGATCAATCACCTCGGGCGCCAGGATGCGGACATCAACGCCGCGCAGGGCCGCATGTTTCAGGGCAGTCAGAACATCCGTGTCAGGCACAACATAGGGTGACGCGATCCAGACCCGGCGCTTGGCGGCACTGATGGCCGAGAAGAAGAACAACGCTCCGGTTTCCATTTCGTCCCCGGGGCCCGTGGCCACGATCATCGCGGTCATGTCCTCGGGTGCATGTAGCGCTTCCCAGTTCAAATCCTCAATCAGCACTTCACTGGTGGCCCAGTGCCAATCCTCGACAAAGATCAGTTGCAACTGGGAAACAACCGGGCCTTCCAGCCTTGTATGGGTATCGCGCCAGTTCCCGAATTTCGGATCAAGTCCCATGTATTCGTCACCGACGTTAAAGCCGCCCGTGAAGCCGATGTTTCCGTCAATGACCACGGTTTTGCGGTGATTTCGGAGGTTGATCTGGAAGCGGTTTTTCGGGCCTCTTACGGATTTGGGGTCCACCACCTGAACACCAGCCTCACGCAGCTTGTCCTGATAGGCAGGCGGCAGTTTTGCACTCCCCACACCATCAAACATCAGACGCACCGTCACCCCGCGTGCGGCCGCGGCGATCAGGCGCTCTTGCAAGGCGCGGCCTAATCCGTCGTCACGCAAGATATAGAACTGCACCAAAACATAGGATTGCGCCGCGTTGATGGCGGCAAAAAGCGCGTCAAAGGTTTCTTTGCCATCGATGAGCAAGGTCATGTTATTACCGCGCGCTGCGGGGAGTTCAGATATCTTTTCAAAGGCTTGGACGGGAAAGTCGACGGGGTTTTCAGGTGTGTTTGCGATCTTGAAAGACTTGACGCCTTCAATAATCTCTTCGCTGTCGCGGCGGGCGATGATGTAATGCTTGAACTTGTGGTGCCCTAGAAACAAGTAAAGCGGGACGCCAAGATATGGGGCAGTGATTAAAAACACCACCCAGCCTACCGCCCCCTGCGAAGTTCGCGCCGAGGAAACCGCGCGCCATGCAAACCATAAGGCCACGGCTTCCAAAGCGATAAGGGCCAGAATTGCAAATGAGACGTCCATGAGATTTCCTTTCGCGACGTGCCAGAACAGCCCCTGAATCCGGAGCCGAAATGGCAGAAGTCAGTTAACGTCAGTTCCGCGCGGCTTGCAAGGACGCCCAATTCGCAGACTTGTCAATTGGCCAAACGCCCCGTGGCTGCCGCTTGATTTGAGCCTATATCTTTTGGCGCTGTCCTTGTGATAGGCGTGAGGGAATTGGGGCAGGGGGACAGACCATGACAGCACGACGCGTAGCCCATGCCTTTTGGGCCAGCCTGATCCGGTTTGATGCGAACCATGGATGGTCCAAAAGCAGCCATATCGCATTGTCGATGATGATGGCGCTGTTTCCCTTCACCATTTTTGCGCTGTCTGTCGCGCGGGCGATTTCGGCGGATTTCTCTACTTCTGACCTTGTGGAATTCATCTACGGGACATGGCCCGATGCCATTGCGGGCCCGATTGTAAGAGAATTGCAGGCGGTTTTGCGCGATAGCAGCGTCAAGGCGATGACGGTGGGCGGGGTTCTGGCGGTGTTCTTTGCTTCCAATGGTGTCGATGCCGTGCGCCAAGCCCTTACTGATGCCTACCGGGAAGAAGATACCCGCCCGCTTTGGAAATCCCGTGCGATCTGCGTGGTCTTTGTTCTGTGCGGTTCGGTCCTGCTGATTACGGCTGCGGTGCTTACCTTTGCGGTACCGCTCTATGTGGGCGCGGTCCAGTTGGGCGCTGAGGAAAACTATTTCTATGACAGCCTGCGGGTGGCGGTTTCCTTTGCGCTTTTGATCGTGACAGTCTTTGCTTGCCATCTTTGGCTTCCCGGTCATCCTCATAGTCTGAAACAGATTTTCCCGGGGGTCGTGCTTACTGTGCTGCTCTGGCTTGTCGCGGGTCGGATTTTCGCCGTCTATGTGGCCAATTTCTCATCCTACAGCGTTACCTATGCGGGGCTGGCGGGGGTGATGGCGGCCTTGGTTTTCATGTATTTGATGGCGGTGATTTTTGTGATTGGTGCGGAGTTCAATGGCCGCCTTATCGAATTCGAAGCTAACCAGAAAAACACGCCAGCACCCGCACAATAGAGGTATGTTAGTTCAGAGCCAAAGCGAGGCGGTATTTTGATGGAGGGCAGCCTTCCCACTGGGTAAAGGCCTCTGAAAAGCTCTGCCGGTGCTCGAAACCGATCACATCGGCAGTGGATTCGATGCTTTCACCGTCGGCCAGCAGGCGGCGGGCTTCGGCATGGCGTTGGCTGTTCAGAATTTTTCTGAAATTTGTGCCTTCGTCCCGAAGCTGGATTTGCAAAGACCGTGGCCCGATGCCAAGAACCCGAGCGGTGTCTTCAAGTGACCAAGGCGCGACCCCGAAAGAAGCTTTCACCAAGCCTGCGACAAGATCGGATCTCGCAAGAGATGGCCCCTGCAACACGGTTTTGCCTTGCAAATAGCGCGACAGGATACTGCCGCTCACACTGTCAGAGCACCGCATTTTTGCTTTCAGCAGACTTTCGTGAAAGGAAATATGCCCTTGGGAGGACTCCCGTATCGAAGCAATGGTATCATTGCCGTTGAAATGGGCTGCTGAAGCGCGCGGATAGGAAAGCGTGATTTCTGGATCCACTTGCGCATTCGCCTGAAAAACAACCGTGGCAAGCAACCCCATGGTATATTGGATGTCCTGCCAGCCTTCAGACTCGGTCAGCGAGGTAATATACCAGATCCGGCATCGCCCGTGATAGGTTCGGATGAACAGTTCGGAATTGTTCTGATAGTAACGCAGCGCGGTCTGGGCTATTTGCAGGGCATCCCAAAGGGTTTCGGCTGCAACGATCGCACGCCCGTAAACGCCAAGCTCTTCAAGGTTTTGTTCCAAGCTGACCCGAAGAAAGAAATCCTGATCTTCCGCCAAACGCGTCACGCTGTCGATGCCCTTGAAATAGGCTTCGGTCTCGATTATTTCTTCAGCGTCACTTGGCAGGTCAAGCTTTTGCAACGTTCGGTGGAACTGGTTGGGGTCTTTTGACAAAAGCGAAGCTGGGCCGTGGAAAACGCCGGCGCGGATCGAAAATCGGTTGGGTGTATCAGGCATCCGCGTCTCACCATCGTATTGATCTCTGTTCGCCGAAGCCTAGTGTGTTTTGGTCAGACTTCAATCTGTTCTGTGACTAACCGGATCTGCAGAGCCTAATCACCCAGACGACAGCCGCGGTTATCGCAGAAAAAACCCCGTAGATTCGCCTTTGCCGACATATCGGGCGATTCTCTACTCTATGTCTCTCTGGATCGTGAAACCAAACGGCAGTTTCCGCGCTCAAGCGACGCGGGGGTGTCAGAAAAGAACGACCGGGAGGAAGAATGACTTATAGGTTAGGTTCAAGGAATAGGGGCGTTGCGGGGGCGATCGCGGCCTGCGTGTTTTTTGCCGCTGGTGCAGCTATTGCCCAAGACAAGCCCAATATTCTGGTGATCTGGGGGGATGATATCGGCCAGTCCAATATCTCTGCCTACACCAGAGGTTTGATGGGTTATGAAACGCCCAACATCGACCGTGTTGCTGATGAAGGAATGATGTTCACCGATTATTACGGCGAACAATCCTGCACAGCAGGGCGTTCATCCTACATCATGGGTCAGTCAGTCTATCGCACCGGTCTTTCCAAAGTCGGCCTTCCCGGGGCAGATCTTGGCATGCAAGAAGAAGATCCGACAATTGCAGGCCTGCTAAAGGTCGAAGGCTATGCCACGGGCCAGTTCGGCAAGAACCATCTGGGCGATCAGGACCGGATGCTGCCCACGAACCACGGGTTTGATGAGTTTTTCGGCAATCTTTACCACCTGAACGCCGAAGAAGAGCCCGAAAACCGTGACTATCCGGGGGATGCTATTCTTGCAGATGGGCAAACCTTCCGTGAGGCATTCGGCCCGCGCGGTGTGATCAAATCCTCCGCTGACGGGATGATCGAAGACACCGGCCCCCTGACCAAGAAGCGCATGGAAACCGTGGACGATGAAACAGTCGCGGCTGCCATTGATTTCATCAAACGCGCCAATGAACAGGGTAAACCTTTCTATGTCTGGTGGAACGGCACCCGCATGCACTTCCGCACCCATGTAAAAGACGCAAATTTCGGAATTTCCGGACAGGATGAATATGGGGACGGCATGGTCGAACATGACATGCATGTGGGTCAGCTTCTGGATGTACTGGACGAACTGGGTATCACTGATAACACCATCGTTCACTATTCCACCGACAACGGCCCCCATAAAAACACCTGGCCTGATGCCGGTTCCAACCCGTTCTACAGCGAAAAGAACACCAACTGGGAAGGGGGCTGGCGTGTGCCCTCGCTGGTGCGCTGGCCTGGCCACATTGAAGCCGGAAGCGTCTCAAACGAGATCATGCATCACATGGACTGGTTGCCGACTTTCCTAGCGGCTGCGGGGAATGCCAACATCAAAGAAGAGCTTAAAGCTGGAGGCGTTCAGGCCATTGGTCGCGAATACAAGGTTCACCTTGATGGCTACGACTTCCTGCCGATTCTGACTGGCGAAACCAAGGAAGGGCCGCGTCACGAGATCTTCTATTTTGCCGATACGGGGGAACTGACGGCCCTGCGTTACGACGACTGGAAGCTGATCTTTCTGGAGCAGAAAGCCGTTTCTACCCTGCGGGCCTGGATCGAGCCCTGGACCGCGCTGCGCGTTCCTTTGATCACAAACCTGCGGCGCGACCCATATGAGCAGGCGCATCTGACATCCAACACCTACTATGACTGGATGATTGACCGGATCTATTTCCTGGTGCCCGCTCAGAAATACGTCGGCCAGTTCCTGGCAACCTTCGAGGAATTCCCGCCGCGTCAGAAACCGGCGAGCTTCTCGATCGATCAGGTCATGGAGCTGATGGTCGCAAACAACGGCAGCAAGTAACGCCTTGTTATAAAATCCGGCGGCTGCCCGCAGCACTGCTGTAGCCGCCGGAACAGATTTTCAAAAATTCAGGAGATATCAAATGTCCAATCTCGTTATTGTGCTGTTTCAAGGCCGCCATGCTGCTGATGAAGCCCTGCTGCGTGTTGCAAAAATGGATGCCGATTGGGAAGCCGCGATCGATGATTTCATCGTTGTTACCCGCAATGCCGAGGGTGAAATGCGGGTCAAAAATTCCGACGCGCTGGCCGCAACCGGCATGGTCGGCGGCGGCGCTCTTGGATCGCTTACGGGTATGATGATCGGCGCGCTGGTCGGAAACCCTGCCGCGGGTCTACTGCTTGGGGCTGCTGCCGGCAGCGGGGTGGGAACCTTGGCTGGCGCGCTGGATCAGGCCGATGAAGAAGACGCGCTCGCCGCGAAACTTGGGGCGAAACTAACGCCCGACAGCTCGGCACTTGCGATGATCGGCTGGACAGACCGTCCGGCAAAACTGCTGAGTGAGCTTGAAGGGTTGAAAGGCGAAATCATCGAAACAACCCTGTCTGTCAGCGATGAAAACCAGCTGCGGGCGGTTCTGGCAACCGGTTGATCTGGTCCATTTTCCCGGCATCACATTGCGCTGATGCCGGTGAGGCATGCCGCCGACCGAAGGTCAAACAGACGTCGAAATCCTTTCCAAATCTCATCCAGTGTCACACGCTAAAACGGTCATATCCGGCGATGGTGAACACGATAAATCGGCCGGCTGGCACAGCAACCGGCACCTAAAAAAGGCAGATAATAGATGACGGGTTCAACGGAAGATCACAGCAAAAACTGGGGATGGTTCCTCGCACTGGGTATCTTGATGATGATCGGCGGGGCCAGTGCCATTTTTGCACCCTTCTTGGTGTCGTTGGTCGTAGAGACCATTGTGGGCGTCTTCCTTGTGATTGGCGGCTTGGTCATGCTGGTGCAGGTTTTCACCACCAAAGACGGCTGGCGCGCGCGGCTGGGCTATATGATCCTTGGCATATTCAATACATTTGCGGGTTTACTGCTGCTGTTTCGCCCGCTTGACGGTCTGATCGCTTTGACCCTTGTATTGATTGGCGCCCTTCTCATCAACGGATTGCTGCGCATCGCCATCGGGGTGATGGCGCGGCCCGAGGCCGGCTCCGGCTGGGTGATTTTCGCAGGCGTGATCTCGGTTCTGGCATCGATCTATCTGATCTCGCTTTATCCCCAAGTCAGCGTTGTGCTGCTGGGTGTTTTTGCCGGTGTCTCACTGATTGGTGAAGGGGCGGGATATGCACGTTATGCCTACGGTCTGAAAGCCGACGCCGAGACCAAGGCCTGACGCAGGCAAATCGCTTACCCTTTTGGCTCGCCCCGCGCGCGCCCAGATCTATCCAGAGGATGCTATGATCTCTTTCTTTTCAAATCCCGCGGCGGGGCTGGCACTGGCCATGGGGGGAATCTGCGGATTTGCGTCTCTGGCAAGCGCGGAGCAGCCCCCAAAACTGGTGCTTCAGATCACGGTGGATCAACTGCGGGGCGATCTTATCCATCGCTATGGCAGCCATTTGGGGCAGGGTGGTTTTCGCTATCTTCTGGATAACGGCGTTAGCTTTGCCAATACCCATCACCGGCACGCCAATACCGAAACCATTGTGGGCCACACTACGCTGGCTACGGGAACGGATCCGGCCATCCACGGCATGGTGGCAAATCTCTGGTTTGACCGCAGCACGGGCACTTCGTTTTACAATGTGCAGGATCCCGATTTTCCTTTGGTTGGGGCCGCCGGAATCGATGCCGGAACAGAGATTGATCCGACCCAGCGCGCCGCGACAACCGATGGCCGATCCCCGCGCAATATTCTGAGTTCGACCCTGTCTGATGAAATTGCGCTGCATTTTGGCCAGGATTCCAAAATCTTTGGCGTTTCGGTCAAGGATCGTGGCGCCATCGCGATGGCGGGCCATGCGGGGCAAGCCTATTGGTTTTCGAAATCCGAAGGCCGTTTTGTCACCAGCACCTTTTATCGCGATACCTATCCGGACTGGGTAAAAGACTGGGAGGCGCAAGGGAAAGTGGCGTCATATGCAGATCAGGACTGGTCCCTGATGCACGACACCAAGACCTATGCTTTCGGGGATCGTGACGATCAGCCGTGGGAAACCGCATTTCCCGGTTTCGGGCGCGTTTTTCCGCATAACTGGGGGCCAGCGGACAGCAAGTATTTCACCACCTTTCTCACCCTCAGCCCCGCGGGGGACGAAATCACGGTCGATTTTTCCAAAACCCTGATGGCGGCAGAGCAGATCGGCGCAGATGAAGTAACGGATTACCTGTCGGTGAGTCTGTCCTCGACCGACTATGTCGGGCATATCTTCGGCCCCTCCAGCCTTGAGGCCGAAGACAATATCGCCCGACTTGATGCCAGCCTTGCCGATCTTCTGGCCTATGTCGACGCCACTGTCGGGCTGGACAACAGCTTGATTATTTTGTCGGCAGATCACGGTGCCCCCGAACACCCCGACTATCTTGCCGGACTGGGGATTGAGGCCGGTCTGTTCGATTTCCAGCGCATCGATACCGCGCCGGGTTTCTTGCGACTGGAACTGGATTTTGGCGCCTCGCAAGAACTGATCCAGAATTTCTCCAACCCTTACCTCTATTTGAATCAGGCGCTTATCGCCGAAAGGGGACTGGATCCGGCCGCGGTTGAAAAAGCGGTTGCCGAAGAATTGCGCAAGCTTCCCGGTATTGCCTATGCGGTGGGCAGTACGGATTTGCGACAGGGATCTGTCCCGAAGGGTAGAATTACAGACGCCGTTCTGGCAAATTTCCATTCCGAGCGGTCCGGCGATATCTATGTGGTCTTTGATCCGCATTGGTTTGTTGCTGATTTTGACGGGCTGACGGTAGCCTCTGCCCACGGCTCGCCCTGGACCTATGATACCCATGTGCCGCTGATAATCTCTGGCCCGGGTATTGAATCTGCGCGTATTGTGCGCCCTGTCGAGACAGTAGATATCGCCCCGACAATCGCGGCCTATCTTGGGATCAAACCACCATCAGGCGCGATTGGAAAGCCCTTGCCCGAGGCGATGCGGCAATGACTGACGCCGCCGGTGCAATTTTAGACGTTTGTTTCGAGGATATTGAAGATGAAAATGACCATTAAACTGACCTCATTCTGCGCTGCAGTTTTCGGCCTGTTCTCCCTGCAGGCGCAGGCACAGTCAGACGCTGCGCAGGCCAACAATCCCTTGGCGGATATCAAAGCCTTCAATATCCAGAACTATCATATCGGGAAATTCACCGGTCTGGGCAATGCCACCGGAAACCAGTTTGTCTTGCGCTACGCTCAGCCGGTTTCATTGGGCGATACAAACTGGCTTATCCGTGCGTCGTTGCCCTATAACAGCTTTCCTTTGGGAACAGGCGGATCAGATGCCGAAGGCATCGGTGATTTCGACATTTTCGCCGCCTACCAGATCGACACCGGCAATCCGGCGGTCAGCTTTGCGATCGGGCCGCAGGTTGTGGCGCCCACGGCCACCGACAGCAGGCTGGGAAATGATCAATGGCAACTGGGGCTGGCGAATGTCTATTTCAACGCGGAATCTCCGGTATTCCAATACGGTTATCTGCTAACGTGGCGGGGCGGTGTGGGCGATACCAACGGTCGGGACCGGGTCAATTTGGGCGCGTTTCAACCCTTTGCCTTCTATCAACTCGGCAATGGCTATTACACCGGCGGCGCGCCGATCTGGACCTATAATTTTGCCAATGACAACTACTCGGTGCCCCTTGGCTTGCGCTTTGGCAAGGTCACCAAGCGCGGCGATACCGTCTATAACTTTTTCGTCGAACCGCAATATTCGGTCTTTGACAAAGGCGACGGATTGCCGAAGTGGCAAATTTATATGGCACTCAACATGCAATTCCAGTGACGTTGGCGCGAGGCGATTGAAGAACAGAAAGGGCCGGTGCGATGGTCAATAAAAGCAAGATGAAGTCGGCAGTGACCGGGCTAGAGTATGAGCTTGCAACCGGTACCGGCGACAAGGCGGCCCGACCGAACCGAAGCGACGCCGCGGAACCGCAAGTCGAGACCAGCGCAACGAATGACGAAGCCACGGATCCGGAGTTGCAAGATGTTGAACATCTGCTCGAACAGCACGGGCTGAACGTGGATGAACTGAAAGGTCTTTGGGATCACTTCCTGGAAGAACTGAAGGATTTGCCATCAAAAAAACCGCTTGTAACCGTGTTTGGAGCCTTCCTGCTGGGCTATCTTGCCGGTCGCAGCGGCCGTAAATGAGGAAAGTAAAAATGAACCGTATTAGTCGAAATATCTCGATCGCCTTGCGGGCAGAACGTCTGATCGCCCAGCGGCACATGGCGGTCCTTCGGAACCAGACCGGGTTGATGGCGGCGGCCGGGCTTGTGGCTGGCATCGGGCTTATCATGGTTAACATGGCGGCGTATTTCGCACTGAACGTTTCGATGTCGTCGCAGGCCTCCGCCCTGATCGTGGCGCTGGTCAATTTCGGTCTAGCCGTTGTGCTGGCCGTCGCGGCAAGCCGGATGAGCGCAGATGCGGATGTGCAAGGCGCGACAGAAGTTCGGGACATGGCCATCGAGGATCTTGAAGCCGAACTGACCCAGGTGGCGACCGAAGTGAAAGGTGTTGTCACGGACATCCAGCATGTGGTCACAAACCCGCTTGGAACGGTGTTGCCGGGGCTGGTGGGGCCGCTTGCCGAGACATTGCTGAAGTCTGGCAAGAAGAAATAGTCGCGTCGGACCAAAACGGGGGAAATGCTGGAACGGTAGTAGGCTGGCGATGTGACGGCCAAAATTGTCTGGCCTAATGTGCCCCCCAGTGACAGTGTGTCTGCCAGATCGTCATTGCAAGAACAGAGCTTTATTGTGGAACTAGACACAGCCAACTGGCCGAGCATCGTTCAGAATTTCGGGAACGCCGTGAACCGGTGGCTGGTCACTGTCGACCCGAACACTCTTGCGCTGTCGGCCGTTGCACTTCTTGTTGTTTTCTTGCTGCGCAAGAAGCTGTCCGACTGGACTGTCGGTGCGTTCGAAGCACTTCTGAAACGGTTTTCAGTCTCGCTAACCGACGAGGTCACATCACAGCTGAAGATCGCGGTGCAGGTTCTGGCCGTGACTTTCGCGATCTTTCTGACGCTGGACGCGATCAATCCGCCCGAAATTCTGGGCGGAATACTGAACAAGGTGCTAGGTTCGGTTTCTCTGGTCGCGGTTTTTGCCACCTGGTATCAACTGAGCGGCCCGTTTGTTTCGCTTCTGGTCGCCGACAAGATCGGACCAGCGAAAAGAGAGACAAGCTGGGTCCAGCGGGTCAGCCAGTTTGCTATTCTGCTATTCGGGCTGACATCGCTATTGAAGGTCTGGCAGGTGGACATCAGCGGTGCCCTGACCGGAGTTGGCGTGTTGGGCGCAGGCGTGGCAATAGCCACCCAGGACCTGATCCGAAACCTTGTCGCCGGTATGACCAACATGAGCGAGAACAGGTTCAAAAGCGGTGATGCGATCCAGGTCGAAGGCCAGTTTGTCGGAACCGTCCAACGCATTGATCTGCGGTCCACACTGGTTGTCGGGTTCGATCAGATCCCGCGCTACATCCCAAATTCCGATCTGTCGAACTCCGTCGTGCTGAATTACTCGGCACGCCGTCACCGCCGGGTCAAGGTTGTCGTTCCATTGGTGCTGTCGTCTACCCGTGAACAGATCGAGGCGGTGCGGGATACATTGCGGCAGCATCATAAGAACAGCGGCGATTTCCATCTGGATGCGGAAGCGGCGCAGTACATCTACATCAACGAAATTGGACCGAGTTCCGTTAATATCCTAATGTATGTCTGGACCAAGGGCGCAGACTACGACGCGTATCTGCAGACGAAAGAGAATCTGACTTTGGCAATTCTGCAGGCTGTCAAAAGCTCGGGAACCGAGCTTGCCTATCCGACGCAGACGCTGAATTTTTTCGGCGACCCGCTGACCGGGGCGCCGAAATCAGATTTCGTCGAATGATCAAGCCTGGGACTGTCAGCCCAACTGCTTCTTCATACTGTCGTAAGTGCTTTTCATCTTCAAACCAAGCTCGCGGGCGGATTCGCCAACTTCCTCGGCCGTCTTTTCGAATTGCGAGTGTGACAGGAACTTGTCCCATTCACCCATCAATTCTTCCCATTCATCTTCGGCTTCCTTCGAAGCGAGGTGAAGTTGCAATTTCAACTCGTCGCGGCGCTGCTGCAAATCCTGCAGCATTTTTGAGATTTCGGCCATTTGGTCCTCGTCGGTTTCTACAAAACCAAATTTTAGTGCTAGAGGGCGAAAAATGCAATACGTTTGCAGGATAAGTGTTTATAAATAGAAAATAAAAACCGATTTAACACCCCAATCTGACGAGCTGATTTACCCCGGATCCCAATTCCAAACTTCGAGCGAATGAGTTAGATATTGCGGCGCGGACATCGGCGGGTGAAACTCGGCACTACGGGGTCCGAATCGGGTCTAGTCAATCGGTCCGGCGACGTTGGAAACAGGATTGAGAGATGGCCATAGTACGTTGATATGCTATGGTTTTGGTGCGGAAATGGAGGGCGGAAAAGATGGAACAGGACGCTTCTGTCGTGGCTGAAAAGATGAATTTGCCGTCTTCTGGCCCAAGGATGACATTGACACTGGTGCCGCTGGCGGCTGTGACGGTTCTGATCAGTATCGTGTTCATCGAGATTGCACGTCCTTTCTTGGCTGCTCTGGCGCTGGCGGCGATTTGCGCGGTTCTTGTTCAACCGTTTTATCGCGCTGTTCTTTCCCGCGTCGGACAAAGGAGCGCTCTGGCCAGCACGATCACGGTACTGGTTGGAATTATCATTGTTGTGGCGCCCCTTATCGGCATTTTCCATCTTGCTGCGACCCAAGCCGAAGGGCTGATAGAAGAGGCCGGTCAGTTGCTGGATACGCTGTCTGACAACGTCGACTCGATCAAGGGAGGGACATTCGAGTATCCTCAATGGGTTCCGTTCCGCGAGGAACTTGCGGGTGCCGGTCCCCAGATTGTTGAGAAGACAAATGAACTGCTTGGATCCATTGCCGCGTTCTTGGCATCTTCCCTGTCAGGACTGACCAACGGAACGGCGAGTTTCTTTCTGGGCCTGTTCACCTTCATTTACGCACTTTTCTTTTTTCTGCCGCTTGAGACGTCGGCGTTCCGGCCGATCCTGGAGAATTCCGGACTGCCGGTCGATCTGCAGGACAAGCTGCATGGCAGGATCGTTTCCGTCAGCCGCGCAACGATCAAGGGAACCTTGCTGATCGGTGTGATCCAGGGTGCGCTAGGCGGGTTCGGGTTCTGGATGGCGGGCATCGAAGGCGCCGCGTTCTGGAGCGTGGTGATGGCTATCGCCGCGGCGATACCGGGGCTGGGGGCTACCGGCGTGGTGGTTGGCGGTGCCATCTATCTGCTGATCGACGGGTCGGTTACGGCGGGCGTCGGTCTGGCGGTCTGGGCGTTCCTTGTTGTCGGTACCATCGACAACGTTCTGCGCCCAACGCTTGTCGGGCGGGACGCACAAATGTCCGACTTGATGATTTTTGTGAGCACCTTGGGTGGTCTGGCCGTCTTCGGCGCATCGGGGCTGGTGTTTGGTCCGGTGATTGCTGGCGTTTTTGTCACGTCCTGGCAGGCTGTCTCGAACGCCACATCGGCGTTGACCGGAACGTCTCTTGCGCAAGATTCTTTCCGCGGCGCAGCTGAGCTTTCTTCCGGTCCGCCGCCTGGGAGCGGGGATCCAAACAAATTAGACCCAAAGACGGGTCTTGTCACGGCCCCAAAAGATGACCTCGAAGCTCAGGTCGAAGCTCTTAAACGTGAATTAAAGGAAGGTGATCCAAGTTGACACCAAACCATTGTTTTTGTGGTCATCTGAGTGCGTCGCGGAGTGGGTGGATCTGCTGAGGGAAGAATTGCCCCGCGACAACGCGCGGTAGTGCGCATCGATCCCTTGCTGTATCCACCGTCTCAGGAGAAGGTTCGTTTCTAGCGATCTCTCCGCCACATTAATCATTCAACGCGCTGTAATATAGTGATTATCTGGATTGGATGATTTTCATCCCACCAGTTTTCCCGCCATGCGGTGTTTTCGCTGTTCTTCGTTTCTTCCACCCGCCCACTAGTCGGGCTTAACCAACTGGAAGGAATGTAAATTGAAACTCAACCAATCCCATAGCCGCATGGCTCCTATTGATAATGAGCCATGTGCTGTGAACCATGCGCCAATTGCTTCGCGGGATACAAACAAAGACCAGCACGTAAAATGGTTGGCCGATTGCGCGCTGCGCTGCGCCAAGCAATCGATCTGCGCGTCAAGAAGGGCATGACCATAGCTGCCGCATGTGAAGAGGCAGGAATGAGCCCCCAAGGTTTTCACAAGGCCGTGAAGCGGCCTGAAGTGCGCGATTACGTACAAAAGGTTCAACTTGAATTCATTGCAAGCGTCGAGGGCGAGAAGTCGATCTACAAAGCGCGCGCTTATGAAGTAGGTATGGACCTGATGCTCAACTCAAAAAGTGAAACGGTCAGAGCAAGAATGGTGGAGTTCTTCGCCGGTGATGGCAAAGCATCTCCGGTTTCCGTTCACGTCGATGCTCGGCATGGAGCCGGATACGAATACGTGCGCCCAGATCAACAAGTGGTTGAGATCCAGCCTGGCAAGAGAGTGGCTCAGCAGGAATTGGGGTCGGACACCGCAAAAAATTGTACACCTCCGATTGAAGGAGACTAGTCTGATTGTGAGACCGCGCAAACCGGCGAAGTCATTTTTCGCACGACGTTTGATCAAGAAACCGAACTGACGGGGAATATGAAGCTACGCCTGTGGGTGCAGACGACGGCGCACCGGACATGGACCTCTTCGTAGCAATCCGGAAGTATGATACTGCCGAGCAGTACACGTTTTACGCCGGGCGAAACGCTTGAGATATCCATACAAGGCTACGATCAGTTTGATCATCCCACGCTGGCGCATGACGCAACCATCAACGAAGGGACTCATTTGATCCACACAGTCGGGCGGTACGACGCACATCTGCTGGTTCCTGTCATCCCGGACACAACCGCTGGCGACTAAAAGAGGACCGAACTATTCTGACGCATGAGCAGAAAAAAGGCTTCCGCTTGAAAAGAAAGAACATTCAGCGACGGAAAAGCGAAACACGTCCGTTTAATCACCGAAACCACAACAAAGGGCTACATCATGATCCGATTAACTACGATCTTGGCCGTAATTGCTACAACAAGCAGTGCGACTGCTGAAACCTTTACTGCCGATGTTTGGGCGGACAACTGGTTCGAGATGCGGATTGATGGCGCACAGGTCGCCGAAGACAGCGTCCCGATCACGACCGAACGGTCGTTCAATGCCGAAACTTTTACCTTCGAGGCAGAGCGCCCCTTCGTGATTGGCCTTGTTGCCAAGGATTTCAAGGAAAACGATACCGGCCTGGAATACATTGGCACCAATCGCCAGCAGATGGGCGATGGCGGGGTGATCGTTCAGATCATGGATAGCTCGGGCGCGGTGGCCGTGGTGAGCGACGCGAACTGGCAATGTCATGTGATCCACACAGCCCCGCTGGATAAATCCTGCGAGCAAGAGGCAAACCCTGTGGCCGGAGAAGGCGCTTGCGGTTTTGAGGCCGAAGATGAGCCATCTGGCTGGGACACTGCAAATTTTGACGCCTCTGGCTGGGATGCAGCGACTATCTACTCTGCGCGAGCGGTTGATCCCAAGGATGGATACGACCAGATCACCTGGGCTGAGGAAGCTGAATTCATCTGGGGTCCCGACCTTGAACAAAGCAACACAGTCTTGTGCCGCTTGACCGTCGAATGACCCATTTGAGAAAGGCCACGACCATGAACCGTTCCATCTTTTTTGCGCCGCTACTGTGCGTCCTCGCTGTTCCAGCCCTAGCTCATTAGGATCACTGTGCTGCTGTGGCGGCGTCAGTCGAAGACGCTGGGTTTGCAGACAGCGTTGCCGTCACTTGCTCTGACACGCACGCCACCCTCACATCCCAAACTTACCCCGATCACGAGATGATGACCGGCATTGTCGGCACGAACGAACAGGTGCCCGTGGCCGCACATTTGCATCATGTATAGCATGCGTTGCGCTGACCATCCCCGTCGTGGCGCAAGATGCCTTTGTTCTGACAATTCCTGTCATCGCGGATGGCGGTGCTCTACCGCCTGACCTCAAATGTATCCGCGACGGTGGTGACGGGCTGACGCCACCGCTTGAATGGATAAACACGCTGGAAGGAACCGAAAGCCTTGCCCTCATTATGCATCACTATCCACAGGGCAGGGTCGATGGTGTTGACGTACCCAGCCAGTACTGGCTGCTTTGGAATATACCCGCAGAGACATCTAAACTGCCACGCGGAAATCCCGCTTCAATCGGCGATGAAGGGTCGGACAAAGATGCTCGAAGTATTGGCTATACACCGCCCGGATCGCGCCATGAGTAGACCATCACCCTCTACGCTCTCAACAGCCCCGCAGACACCTTGCCCGCGGGTGACAGTATCAACGTTGATTGGAGCGTGATAACGGAAGCCATTGAAAACAAGATCATCGGGTCCACTTCGATCTCGTTTTGGGACTAGATTGACGATCAAACCGACGGTTCCTTTTCACCAAAGCCGACCTTCGCCGCATAACAGAAGATCGGTAAAGTGGGCTCGTTGCGGTCATTAGATCAACCGCAGCATGTCGCCCGGCTGATCCGTCCGCCCATGTCACAGACGGCCCAAACCGGACCTTCATCAAGGCGTCAAACGCCGCGATGCAGCTTCACAAGACCGGCCATTCGCTGCAGTTGCTCGATGTGTGTCATGGCCGATGTCGGCAACGCGGGACAAAGTGACCCTTGGTCCTGCGGAAACGAAGGTCTGCTCCGATCTGAGGCGTCAACCGACGGTCGCAACACATCGGCAAACGTCACTGTCGGTGTTTCGAGGCGCACGGTTTTTCACGGGCGCACGTTAAGCGGCTTTCTCATCAAGACGAATGGTCCTTCCGGGTATGATTGCAATTCCACAAATTCATAGCCAAGAGCCGCGTAAAACTCCCGCGCCGTTAGTGAGGAATGAAGCATCATCTCCGGGATTGCTCGCTGTCGCGCTTCTTCTTCAATTCTTGCGGTCAGCACTTTGCCTAACCCTTGTCCCTGAAACGCAGGTTCCACAAACAAAGATCGCAGATAGTCACCTTTCAGCCCCACAGTTCCAACAAGATTGGCACCGGAGAAACACAAAAGAATAGCCTCATTTTCGATTCTTTCGGTGAGCGGCTCCGGCTCAAAAATCGCACACAGCATATCAATTGATTTTTGATCATAGTCATTGGCATTTGAATCGCGGATTGTGCGCTGGATCAGCCCGCTGAGCGGAACCACATCGGCAACGGTAGCCTTTCGGAATTTGAGCGACTTCATCTCGCCAAGTCTATTCCAGGACATGCGACATCGACAAGCTGGCAAAGATGGCGAAAAGGCAGACGTCTTTGGGCAGCTCTTGTTGTTTAAAACGGGGTGGATTCATAAGCTTCATGGGTGTCCTGCCGGCTATCGGATCAGATGCCGCCATCGCGATTGCAGACGTTCGTGCACACTGCAGCATTTGTCACATTGGGCTCGTTGCGGTCATTAGATCGACCGCAGCATGTCGCCCGGCTGATCCGTCCGCCCATGTTACAGACGGCCCTTAGCAGGCGTTGGTGATGTCTGTAGCGAATGACGCATCGAGCCCAACCTGTGAATTCGATATTTATGCTGCGTGCGCTCGCAGCGCTGATAAAGCCGCATGAGCAGCCTTTTCTACGACGTCACGCAGCGAAGAAACCGGTCGTTGCGAGTTGTGCTATGCTCTGTCGTCAGCGAGGTGCTGAGGTATGGGTTTGGAGGGAGATATGGAGGGCAAATCATGCCAAGAGTGCAACTTCCAACTGTCATACCAAAACGTAGAGCCTGGAATAAAGGCCGTCTCATCGGGCAAAAGCGACCACTTCTGCCAAAACAGGTTTGGGCGATTCGTGCGCGCCTTGAGCTTGCGGGAAATCCTCGCGACCCCGCTTTGTTCAATGTCGCTATCGATAGCAAGCTGCGCGGATGCGACCTGGTTCGCCTTATGATCACTGATCTGGTGAGGGACGGCAAAGTTCGCGAAAGAGTGTCGATCGTACAGAGCAAGACAAACAAGACCGTCCAGTTTGAATTGAATGAGAACACGCGAGATACAGTCAATACTTGGGTCAAATCTGCGGAGATGATTGCATGCCGCTTTATGTTTCCAAGTCGATTCCATGATCGCCCGCATATCTCAACGCGGCAGTATGGGAGATTAGTGCGAAAGTGGGTGATTGCGGTTGGTCTGGAACCTAGCGGCTATGGCACTCATTCAATGCGGCGGACAAAGGCTGCGGAAATATACCGCAAGACTGGAAATCTGCGCGCTGTTCAACTGTTGCTTGGCCATACGAAAGTTGACAGCACCGTTCGATACCTTGGCGTAGAATTGGAAGATGCGTTGAGCATCGCTGAGCAAATTGACATCTAAAGAATTGGCGAACGGACTTTTCCGTTCGCCAATCTAGAATGTTCAATGCTAATGGAAGATGAGCCATCAAAAGGCCGCAAGCGAATGCTCTAGCCCTTTCTCGATGTGGATCTTCAACGTATCCGCGGCCGTATCAATGTCCCGGGCGAGTGCTGCCTCAAAAACTTTCCGATGCTCCTCAACAGCCTCTTCGCCACGGTGTGTCAGGACTAACAACTGGTACCGAAGGTACTTATCGAAAAGGACGGCGTGCAGCGACAAGAGGTTCTGAGATCCGCATGCCTCGATCAGCGCCTGATGAAACTCCCAATCATAACGCTTCCAGTCTTCGACCTTGCTTTCGTCGCCTTTCAGCATGCCTTGTTCCATCAAGTGTAACTTGTGATGCGCGGCAACGAGGTTACCTTCCCAATCGGTGTCACCGTTCTGAATCGATAGTCGCAGCGCGTGGCATTCCAGCAGAACGCGCAAATTGGCGATTTCGATGAGATCTTCGCGCGATACCGGAGTTACAAAGAACCCGCGTTGGTCCAAGGCGTCCACAAATCCTTCGCTGGCCAACCGATTTAGGGTCTCGCGTAGCGTCGACATGCTGGCCTGATAGCGATCTCGCAAGCCATCAAGTTTCAGCTTAGAGCCGGGAGCAAGGTCGCCATAGATGATGTCTCGCTTGATGCGCTGATAGGTAGAGGCGCCAACAACATTGCGGGATTTTGTCATAGGTCTTTCATCCGGTAACTTATAATTCTTCCGATAAACTAGGCATTACAGCAAGGGACATCAATTATTTCTTTTATATGGTGTAATTAAAAACATCAGACGTTATTGCATCTTTGCCTGACATCGGTAGGTTGCCTGGACAAGCAACCACCGACTCAGGAAATCCATGACATGTCAGATCCGACCAGAATAGCAGTTGTAGGCTTTGGCCTGATCGGGCGTCGACACGCCGAGGTGATCCGGCGTGCACCCGATTTGTCACTTGCCGCAATCGTGGAGTCATCTCAGGAAGGGTTCATCACCGCGCAGGATCAGGGTCATCCAGCTTTCAAAACGCTGGACGACATGTTGGCAACTGTTCATCCCGATGGCGTCGTACTTGCGACCCCAACGCCTTTGCACCTTGAGCAGGGGCTCGCTTGCGTAAAAGCAGGGTGCCCTGTGTTGATTGAAAAGCCAATCACTGTGACGTCTGCGGATGCACGCAAACTGACCAATGCCGCTGATGCAGCGGGTGTTCCATTGCTTGTAGGTCACCATCGCCGGCACAATGGGATGGTCAAGGCGGCAAAAGCAGCGCTTGCGCAAGGGGACATCGGTGACATCCGCGCAGTTCAGGCAACCTGCTGGTTCTACAAGCCCGACCACTATTTCGAAGTAGCACCCTGGCGCACCAAGAAAGGGGCGGGTCCGATATCGGTTAACCTTGTTCACGATGTCGACTTGCTAAGGCATTTCTGCGGGGATGTAGATACCGTTCAGGCCATTTCGGTGCCATCGCATCGCGGGTTCGAAAATGAGGATTTGGCGACAGCGGTTCTGCGTTTCAAGTCTGGGGCGATTGCAACGATTTCGGTCTCAGATAGCATCGTCGCACCTTGGAGTTGGGAGCTGACCGCAAGGGAAAATCCCGCGTATCCAGCGACGTCTGAGAGCTGTTATCTGATTGGCGGATCGAGGGGCGGGATGTCTTTGCCAGATTTACGGGTTTGGCAACATGACTCTGAGCCGGATTGGTGGACGCCGATTTCGGCACGCAATCTAAATTGTCTCATGGACGACCCTCTTGCCGTGCAGATGGCGCATTTTGCGGACGTCATCGCGGGCCGCGAAGCGCCTTTGGTGTCTGGGCTTGAAGGGCTCAAATCGCTCGAAGTTGTTGAGGCTGTTGCACTGTCTTCCGAAACTGGGAGGGAAATAAAACTCGAGGGCGAGACCTACCAAGAGACCTCTGAGAAATAAACCGCTCAAAATAATAATATCAGATGTTTTGGAAAATATCTTGTTATTTGCAAAAAATCGGTGATAAGAATCGTCAACGCTCTTGAGGCGTTTTGATTTAGGGAGGACCACAATGTTCACACTTACTCGCCGCGCCGCGATTGCGTCTGTCGCCGCTCTTGGTATCGCCGCCGCTGCAATGCCTGCCGCTGCGGATGGCCACAAAACAACATTCTCGATGGCGACATCGGGGTCTGAAACCGATGCGCGCTCAGAAGCACTTGCGAAAGTTTTCGCACCAATGGTTTCCGGGTTTGCCGACTACCAGCCCGGCTACAACGGCACGCTTTTTGCACAAGGCACAGAGCTTGAAGCTATCGCAGGCGGCAACCTCACGATGTCGATCGCATCCGCACAGGAACTCGCGCAGTTCTTCCCGGAATTTTCGATCTTTGCGACTGGCTATGTCCATCAGGATGCCGCTCATCAGGTTCGCGTCTTTAACGACCCGTTGATGGACCCGTTCAAAGCAACGGTTGAAGCCGAGCTAGGCGTTAAGCTGTTGTCGGTCATGTATCTTGGTCGCCGTCATGTGAACCTTCGCCAAACGCGCGAAGAGCTTGACGTGAAAACACCCGCCGATTTGGCAGGAGTAAACCTGCGGATGCCGGGCACAGACGCTTGGCAGTTCCTTGGCAAAGCGCTTGGTGCGGCACCAACGCCGCTCGCCTTCTCAGAAGTTTACACTGCACTGTCATCTGGTGCGATCGACGGCCAAGACAACCCATTGCCCACAGTTGTCGACAAGAAGTTCTACGAAGTGACAAAGCAAATCGCGCTGACATCTCACCTCGTTGACCTGAACTACATCGCGTTTTCAGCGGAAACCTGGAACAGCCTTGACGCAGACCAGCAACTCACTGTTCAGCGTGCTGCCGATGCGGCTGCCGCTTGGGGTCGCCTCAAGCAGTTGGAGAAAGAAAACAATCTGGCGGACTTCATTCGCAGCCAAGGCGTAGAGATCTACACGCCAGATTTGGCCGCCTTCCGCGAGCATGTTCAAGCTCAGTACGTCGGTTCTGAGGCCGCGGCGTCTTGGCCAGACGGTGTCTTGGACAAGATCAACGCGCTCGGCAACTAAAACTGGGCAACAAAGCCACAAATCAATTCTGCGGGAGAGCAGATATGAAGTCCCTTTCAAAATGGTTCACCCGCGGCACCGAGTTTATCGCCGCCATGATGTTGGCGGTAATTTTCATCACCTTCCTTCTTGGAATTGTTTTTCGCTATACGCCCTTTTTAGAACCCATCGGCTGGTCGGTTGTTCTGATCTCGCTTCTTTGGGTATGGCTGATATTTTTCGGTGCCTCGTTTATCGTGCGTGAAACCGATCATGTTAATTTCGACGTCATTTATCTTGCAGTGCCACGTCCTGCCCGCAAAGTCTTGGCCCTGCTGACAGCCGTGCTGATGGTCGTGGCGATGGTCTATTCGCTTCCTGCGGTCTGGGAGACAGTGTTCGACAATCGGTTGATGAACCTGAAGAAAATCCAGACCCTTCGGCTACCTGTCACTGGCGACAAAATTGCAATCAAGTGGCTGTTCGCGCCTTTCGTGATGATGATGGTCGTTGTCTCACTTCGCTATCTTTGGCGCATTTACACGGTGCTCAAATACGGCCCCCCGGCAACCGAGTTGGAGGCAATCGCCTCTGTCGATGAAGCAAAAGGGGAGGCATTCAGATGAGCATGGAACTTCTCTTCGGGATGATCGCCCTGTTCGGCATGGCAGCTATTGGGACACCCGTTGGCTATGCCATCCTTGTCGGGTGCATCGTCTATCTGGGTGTCGCTGGGCAAGACGTAGCAATCGCAGGCACGACAATGGTGCAAAGGCTCTTTGACGGCTTTTTGCTGCTGGCCGTACCGCTCTTTATCACGTCCGCCAATATCATGAATGCAGGCTCCATCTCTGACAGGCTTTTGCAATTTTGCATCGCCCTAGTCGGTCGTTTCCGTGGCGGTATGGGGCATGTCAACGTGGTGGCCAGCCTGATCTTTTCGGGCATGTCTGGCTCTGCCGTGGCAGATGCGGCCGGCATCGGTAAGATCATCATCGATATGATGGTCAAAAGCGGACGCTACACGCGTGGCTACGCCGCCGCAATCACAGCGGCAACCGCAACCATCGGGCCGATCATCCCCCCATCCATCCCAATGGTGCTTTATGCATTGGTTTCAAACGCGTCGATCGGTGATCTGTTTCTTGCTGGCATCGTGCCTGGCCTCGTGATGGGCGTCGTCTTGATGGGGATGAACACCGTGATCTCGCATCGGCGTGGGTTTGGACAGGAAGAGGCGGTTCCAATGCGTGACCTCCCCAAATTGACGGTGCGCGCAACGCCTGCGCTCTTGATGCCTGTCATCCTGCTTGGCTGCATCTATTCTGGTGTAACGACCCCCACAGAGGCCGCCGCCATCGCCGCCCTTTATGCTCTGGTCATTGCAGCGGGTCTATACCGCGCCATCAAGATCAAGACGCTTTATCAGATCTTCGTAGAAAGCGCGCGTGCCTCTGCTTCGGTTGGTTTGGTGATCGGGGCGTCGATGATCCTGACTTACATCGTTATTCAGGAAAACGTCCCGCAGTCCATCTCTGCCATGTTTGCTGGTGCCGATATTAGCCCACTGATGTTCATCCTGCTGGTCAACCTTCTGGTCTTGCTGCTGGGATGCATTCTGGATGCGACGGTGATCATTCTTGTGATCATTCCACTGTTCATCCCGACTTGCCGCGAGCTGGGCATTGATTTGGTACATTTCGGTGTGTTGATCGTGGTCAACTCGATGCTCGGGCTGATCACGCCGCCCTATGGCATCCTGTTGTTCGTCATCAACGCGGTAACGGGCATTCCGCTGAAAGAGATCATCTCAGAGATCTGGGCATTTCTCGCGGTCTTGCTGGGCGCACTCTTGTTCATGATCCTCGTTCCTGACGTTGTGCTATGGCTGCCGAGACTGTTCGGCTATCAGGGATGACCCAACTTACCATTGCAACGAGCTCTGTTCCCGGTGATCTGCTGCAAAAGCTCGAAACGATCGCGGCGGCGGGGTTCTCGGGCGTTGAACTGCACGAGCCGGACCTGACGGGTTTTTCCGGATCGGCAAAAGACGTCGCGCGACACGCAGCCAAGCTTGGGCTGACATTGGACGTGTTCCAGCCGTTTGATGATTTTGAGGGGCTGTCTGGCCCCGAGCGCGTGGCGGCGTTCGCGCGGCTGGATCAAAAACTTGGGCTTATGCGGGACCTCGGGGCCAAGACCCTGTTGGTTGGCACATCCGCCCGAAAAGACGCATTTACCGAGCATGACGCACTAGTCGATGATTTCAAGGAGCTGGCAAAACGGGCGGGCAAGGCCGGTTGCCGTGCCGCCCTGATCGCTCTTCCTTGGGCTGCCCATATTATACGTGAGCTTGATGCCTTTGAGCTTGTTGAAGCCGTAGACAGCCCGCATTTTGGGCTGGCGCTCAATTCCTTCTTCTCTCTTGCCGACGGGTCCAAATCCGCACGACTGCGCGATATTCCCGGTGATCGGGTTTTCCATGTGCAGATGTCAGATGCACCGGCTGTGGATTTCGACATATCTCACCTCAAGAGCCAATTTGGACTGTTGCCGGGGCAAGGTGGATTGAACCTTGCGAGTTTTGTGCGCGTTCTTGCGCGAGCCGGATTTGAGGGGCCATGGTCGCTGGCCCGCGTCATCGCGACCGCTGCCGACAGTCGCGATACCTATGCTCGCGATGGATATCGCGCGTTGGCGTCCTTGCTAGACGACGTCGCCCAGACCGAACCACGCGTGCCGCAACCGCTCGCAGAACTGCCCGCGCGTGTCCATGCGACGGGTTTTGAATTCATCGAATTCGCTGTGGACCCTTCTGCAAAAACCACGCTGACGCGTGTACTGTCGGCACTATCGTTTCGCAAAGAACGCAACCATCGATCCAAAGCAGTTGAACTGTGGCGGCAAGGTGCAGTGAATATCGTCATCAATTCCGAATCTAATGGATTTGCGGCGCAAGCCCGAGCCGAACACGGACCCGGGGTCTGCGACATGGGTCTTCGTGTGCGCGATGCCGGTCAGACAGTGAAACGCGCGCTTATGCTTGGCGCGCCGGCCTTTTCCCAACCTGTAGGCGCAGGAGAGCTGGACATACCTGCCATCAAAGGCGTCGGCGGATCGGTTGTGCATTTCATCGACGAGAAGTCCGATTTGCACCGCGTCTGGGATATCGAATTTGATCCCACCCCAAAAACCAAAGCGCCTCAACCCGCGGGGCTACGTCGGATCGACCACGTAGCCCAAACCATGCGGTATCAGGAGATGCAGAGCTGGCTGACCTACTATCTGACGACGTTCCAAATGGAGAAAGCGGACGTGGTCGATGTTGTGGATCCTTCGGGCCTGATCCTCAGTCAGGCATTAGCCAGCCCGGAAGGCGAAGTCCGACTCAACCTGAACGGAGCGGGCGGGCAAAGCACTTTTGCTGGCAGCTTCCTTAGTAAAGGTGATGGTGCGGGCGTTCAGCACATTGCTTTTGCCAGCGACGACATCTTCGAGACGTCGACCCAGTTGCAATCCACAGGATTCGAGCGACTGACCATCGCGGCAAATTACTATGACGATCTTCAAACGCGCTTTGGCCTTGAGGATGATATGATTACAGCCCTTCGCGCTGGAAACATCCTTTATGATCGCGACGGTCGCGGTGAATATTTCCAGATCTACAGCGCGTCTTTCTGGGGCGGGTTCTTCTTTGAAATCGTCGAACGGCGCGGCGGCTATGACGGCTACGGCGCGCGCAATGCGCCGATCCGGTTGGCCGCCCAAATGCAACATATAAAACAGGCAGAAATCACATGAGCAGTGATGCAGACACCGTGCGCCATTGGTGGCGAACCTCGATCATCGACATGGCCCCGGGACGGATCGCCTTTCGCGGACATCCCATTCAGGACCTGATTGGCAACGTGACTTTTGGCCAAATGATCTGGCTGATGACTAATGGTGACCTGCCAGCGCTTGCACAGGCCGAATTGCTGGAATGTGCGCTTGTGGCTGGTGTCGATCATGGGCCGCAAGCCCCTTCGATTGCTGCCGCACGCATGGCCGCAACCTGTGGTGTCGGGCTGAACAATGTGATGGCGACGGGCGTGAATATGCTCGGCGATGTGCATGGCGGAGCGGGCGAGCAATGCGCTGAACTTTATCTGGATATTGCAGGCCGTATGGACAGCGGCGCTGAATTGGAAACGGCGACCGTTGACGGCATCGCCGCCTGGCGCGAGACCTATGGCAAAGTAATATCGGGCTTTGGCCATAGGTTTCACAAACCCGATGATCCACGCGCACCTCGCCTGATGGCCCTTGTCCGTGAGGCGGCGACGGCAGGCACAGTGTCTGGCCGTTTTGCCGAAATCGGCGAGGCAGTTCAGGCCGAGATCGGAGCGGCACGCGGCACGCCAATCGCCATGAATATTGATGGGGCCACCGCCGTAATCTTTTGCGAGCTTGGTTTTCCCCCGCCCTTGTCACGCGGGCTTTTCTGCCTTTCCCGCTCTGTTGGCGTGTTGGCACATGGGTGGGAGCAGATGCAGCAAGGCGGACGGAACAAAGGCCCGATGCCGCCGAAGTATCTTCCCGAATATGAACCGCGTGAGGATCAATCCTAGCCCGAATAATTGATGATTTACAAAACATCAGATATTTATTATAACGTAGGAAATTCAAGACTCACGCGCACGGGATGTGGCCATGTCAGTTGATCCAAAATATCCAGCCGATCCGCTATACTCATTGGCGCATCTGACGCTGATCAATTGCACACCGGCCGAGCTGGTCTATGTCGCGGCGCGGGCTGGTTACGATGCGGTCAGCCCGCGTTTCATCCCGATGAACGTTCCGGGTGAGTTTACGCATCCGCCGCTCGACAAGGCACAGGTTCAAGCGACAAAGACGGCGCTGGACACAACCGGGCTCAAGGTCCTCGATATTGAACTCGCCCGCATCACCGACGATTGCGACCCCCGCGAATTTGAAGCCGCACTTGAACTGGGGGGCGAGATGGGCGCGCGACATATGATCATGTCTGCTTGGACCACTCGTCGTGACGACCGTAACTTCCTTCTCGATGTCTATGCAGAGACTTGCGATCTTGCCGCGCCTTACGGGCTGACAATTGATCTGGAATTTCCGTCCTTTTCGCGTCTACGAACGCTGGATGAGGTTCTCGATATCGTGCGGGCGGCAGATCGTCCGAATGGGGGCGTGCTGGTCGACACGCTTTATTTGCATCTCAGCCGTGTTGATCTTGGCGAATTGCTGCATGTCCCGCCTGAGTGGCTTCATTTCCTGCATATCTCGGACTGCTTGCCGGGCATCGCTGATACACGCGAAGGCATGATTCAACTGGCCCGCGACGCGCGGCTGTACCCCGGCGAGGGATGGATCGACTTCGCAGGTATCATCGAGCGCTGTCCACCAATGAACTATTCCATTGAACTACCAAACCAAAGCCGCGTTGCAGAACTTGGTTACGAAGAACACGCACGCCGCTGCCTGACCCACGCCAAACAGACCTTCGGCCTCGCCCGCTCCAAACGCCGCGAGGCGGGCTTGCTGGCCGCTTAATCCCCCATTCCGACATTTGAAAAGGACGCCATATATGGCACGAGACCTCACAGAAGACGAACGCATTCAGGCCCAAGACATGCTGGCCCGCGCGCGTGCAGCCCAGGCCCAGATCGAAGACTGGAGCCAAGAGCAGCTTGACCGACTGAGCCAAGCCATCGCGTGGTACGCAGGCAACGAAGCGACATTCACGCGGCTTGCGGAACAAGGCGTCGATGAAAGCGGTATCGGCGACCGCGCAGGTCGCCCTGCCAAACGGTTCAAAATTCAAATGGTCCTGCGCGACGTGTTGCGCGCACCTTCCACCGGCATCGTAGAAGAAGACAGCGCGCGCGGGTTGGTAAAATACGCCAAGCCCGTCGGCGTCATCGCATCACTCATCCCGATGACCAACCCTGCGATGACCCCACCTGTGACCGGCGTTTCCTCGGCCAATGCGCGCAACGCAGTCATCTTTTCGCCGCATCCGCGCACAGCGCAAACAACCTTTGAAATGACGGAAGTCATGCGTGCCGCTTGCCGCGCTGTTGGCGCGCCCGAAGACTTGTTCCAGGCAATCCGCAAACCGTCAATTCCGTTGACACAGCACCTGATGCAAATCTGTGATCTGACGCTCGCAACTGGCGGGAAGCCGATGGTGCAAGCCGCATATAGTTCCGGCAAACCGGCCTATGGCGTTGGTTCGGGCAACTCCTCAATTGTGATCGACGAGACAGCTGACATCGACATCGCAGCGCAGAACACGCGGATTTCCAAGACTTCTGACTTTGGGTCTGGGTGTTCAGCGGATGGCAACATCATTATCCAGCGCTCGGTCTACGATCAAATGGTCGCTGCACTTGAAGCAGAAGGCGGCTACCTCTGTAACGCCGAAGAAAAGGCCATGCTCGAGAAGGCTATGTGGGACGACAACGGCAACCGAACTTTCCCAACCATTGCCTGCAAACCGCAGCAAACGGCCGACGTCGCCGGGTTCTCGATCCCCGAGGATCGCAAATTTCTGATGGTCGAAAATCAGGGCCAGATCGGGTCTGAGCATAAGTTCTCCAAAGAAAAACTAACCACGCTTATGGCGCTTTATCACTTCGAGACTTTCGACGACGCGCTCGAAACGGTGGCCGCAATCTACAACACTGGCGGCAAAGGGCATTCTTGCGGCATTTACAGTCACAATGACGAGAACATCGACCGTCTTGCCCGCCTTGCCCCGGTCAGCCGGATGATGGTGCGCCAGCCGCAATCCAAAGCCAATGCAGGGTCTTGGACCAACGGTATGCCGATGACGTCCAGCCTTGGTTGCGGCGTTTGGGGCGGCAACATCACCAACGAGAATGTCACAATGAAACACATGATGAACTACACTTGGGTGGCGCGTCCCATCGCAGAGGATCGTCCTTCGGAAGAAGAGCTGTTCGGTGAGTTCTACGGTCAGGAGATAGCGTAATGGACGGCACTAAATTGGACGGCAAAACTGTCGCCGAACACATCGTTGATTTTCTGGAACGACGAGAAATAGATCATGTGTTTGGCTTGTGCGGCCACACCAATATCGCGGTGCTTGCCGCCCTTGCGGAAAGCCCGATTGATTTCATCACCGTGCGCCATGAGCAAATCGCAAGCCATGCAGCTGATGCCTACGCCCGCGTTCAGGGCCGCGCGTCGGTGGTGCTGTCACACCTTTCTCCCGGGTTGACGAATTGTGCCACCGGCGTCGCCAATGCGGCACTTGATTGCATCCCGATGGTGGTAATCGCGGGGGACATTCCGACGCATTACTACGGCAAGCATCCGCACCAAGAGGTGAACTTGCACGCAGACGCGGCGCAATGGGAAATCTACCGTCCATTCGTGAAACGCGCTTGGCGGGTCGACCGTGCCGACCTGATGGCCGACATTTTAGAAAAGGCGTTTCATCTGGCTGAAAGTGGCCAGCCCGGACCTGTGCTGGTCAACGTCCCGATGGACATATTTTCCGAAGTGATTTCCTCCGACACTTTCGACCGCGTGGCCAAAAATACCCGTGCTCTGAAGAAGCCCTCGATTGATGACGAAACGGCACGCGAGATTGTCGAAGCGCTCGCCGCATCCAAAAAACCCGTTGCCTATGTCGGCGGCGGTATCCTTTTGGCTCAAGCCAGTGAAGAGCTTCGCGCATTTGTTGACCACATGGGCCTTCCCGTGGCCCATAGTCTGATGGGCAAAGGCGCTCTGCGCGACGATCACCCGCTTGTCATGGGCATGACCGGATTCTGGGGCACGACGTTGGTGAACCAAACCTGTCTGGATGCCGACACAATCTTTGCCGTGGGTACGCGTTTCAAAGAAGCGGATTGTTCCAGCTGGTATCCGGGCTACACGTTTAACATCGGGGCCCAGGGCAACGATGCACGCGTCATTCATATCGACATCGAACCGCAGGAAATCGGGCGCAATTACCCGACCGAGATCGGCGTTGTCGCAGATGCCAAGTCTGCGCTACGTGTATTGACCCGCGTAGCCAAGAAAATGTATCCGGACGGCTTTGCACGCACTGAAAAGAAAGCTGAGGTCGTCGAATTCCGCAAAACGTTCAAGGCGTCAAACCACGAGATGCAAACTTCCAGCGCCTTCCCAATGATGCCGGAGCGCATCCTTGCCGACGCCCGCCTAGCACTTCCGGACGATGCGATTATCACCACCGATGTCGGGTGGAACAAGAACGGCGTAGGCCAGCAATTCGACATCCTGACGCCGGGCTCAATCCTTACGCCGGGTGGGTTTGCGACGATGGGCTTCGGTCCTCCAGCTGCCATCGGGGCAAAACTTGCAGCGCCAGATCGCGTGGTCATCAGCCTTGTCGGAGATGGCGGCTTCGGCCAGAACCCTTCAATGCTCGCCACAGCCGTGGAGCTTGATCTGGGTATCGTCTGGCTTGTGATGAACAACAATGCGTTTGGCACCATCGCAGGGCTGCAAAAGGCGCATTATGGTCTGACCTATGGAACCACGTTCCCCGGTAGTGCGAAAGCCCCCACCAACGGCCCGGGCTACGCCGAAATCGCGCAGGGCTATGGCGCTGAAGGCATTCGGATTACGTCTGCAGATGAACTGTTCCCGGCCTTGAAGGCGGCCATTGCCAGCGGTAAGCCGACAGTCTTGGACGTGCCGATGATCAACAACCCAACGCCAACGACAGGGCATTGGAACATTCTAGACATTTATTCGCCAGATAAGGATGTGAGCCACGTCTCTACTTGATCTTAGGCGGACGGTGCACTTTGCTGCGGCGTCCGCTTAGAACGAAGGTCTTAGCTTAGACAATATCACGACAACGTTCAGAAAATGATCATACAGGCAGCATTGGCTTGTGCGCTCGGAAAACGAGGGCTTGTCCCAACCTGTCTTCGATGCACATCTGAACGTCCCCATTACGTTACGTGCCTCGTGTGCTGAAATCACGCGTCGCGATTAAACAGTCTGCAATTCCGGACTTACTCTCCAAGCTACGACCGCTTCCGCGACTTGAGCCGCATTGCAGCGAAGTGCTTGCCGCAGCCGACCACACGCCGCGAGAACAGGTCGATGACGACGCAGAGATACGCAAAGCCCTCATGCGTTCTGATATACGTAATGTCGGTGACCCAAGCCTTGTCCGGCGCACCGGCTGCGAACTGACGATCCAGCGTGTTTTCCACAACGACAGGCGGCTTGCCACCATACTGCCCAGACTTCTGCTCGTAGCCAATCTGCGCTTGAATGCCTGCAAGGCGGGTCAGCCGTGCAACACGGTTCTCAGACACTGCTTCGCCCATATCGATCAGGTCGTCATAGATTTTGCGATACCCATAAATCTTGCCGCTGGCTTTCCATGCCTTCTTCACCAGCACCGTCTGACGTTGATCATTCAGCGCACGTTGGCTTAACGGTTCTTTAACCCATGCGTAGAAACCGCTTGGATGAACGCTGAGCATTCTGCAGAGAACGCGGACAGGATGCTGCTGACGATGCGCGTCGATAAACGCGTACCTCACTTTGCATCCCTGGCGAAGTACGCGGTGGCCTATTTTAGCATGTCACGCTCCTCGGTGACGCGCGCCAGCTCCTTCTTGAGCCGTCTGACCTCGGCCTCTTGGTCGGTCTGCCTTTGCGGCTTCGAGAACTTTGCCATCCAGGTGTACAGAGATTTGGTGCTGATCCCGAGCCGTTCGGCCACCTCCTTGACCGGATAACCTCGCTCCGTGACCTGTGCCACAGCGTCGATCTAGAACTCATCTGAATAGCGAATTTGCCCTGACATTTGCGTCAACCTTTGCTTCTAAAATTACCAAGCAAAGCGTCTACAAATCCAGGGGAACCTCAGTCGTCATATTTTCTATCGTTGCGCGTTTCCAAGTTCCGATCTGGGTCGGATGCACGCCGTATTTCTTGGACAGTTCCGCCAGTGTCATCTCCTCGCGGATCGCTTCAAGCGCAACCTTGGCTTTGAATTCAGGCGAATGGTTCTTGCGTTGCTTCATTTTGGATCACTTCTTTCATCTTGCGATCCACCTTAGCAACTGGTCCGAAATCCCCCGACCACCTCTGTAACTCTCCCTCGGACCGTTGGTTTTTACAGTAACCGGGACGTCCGGGAATGGGGAAAGGGGGGCGATCTGCCCCCCTTTCGTTTTTTGCGGTTACTCCGCGATGTGAACGCTTTGTACGCCGTTCTTTTCGCGCATGCCGTCTTTGATGATGGCCTTCACAAGAGAGACACACATCAAAAGCATTACCAGAGAGAACGGCAAGGCACCGATCACCATGGCGGACTGGATTGCGCCAACCCCACCAGCGATCAACAGCCCGCCCACAACCAAGGACAGAGCAGCGCCCCAGAACAGAATATGGGGGCGACCGGATGGTTTTTCGGCACCGGCTGCGTTGATGGTGTTCACGATCAGGATCGCAGAGTCTGCGGTGGTCACCAGATAGGTGAGCAGCAGAACCACGACGATCACAGCCATGATCCACCCCAGCGCGGGGCTGAGCATGAAGTCAAGCATCGCAAAGAGCTGGTTTTGTTGACCCGCACCGGAGATTGCTTCTCCTGCGCCGCCATTCAGTGTCAGATCAATTGCTGTACCGCCGACGATGGTGAACCAGACGAAACACATCATAGATGGGATAATGATAGCCCCGATGATGTATTCCCGGACCGAACGGCCACGGGAAATCCGCGCCAGAAACACGCCAACGAAGGGTGCAAAGGCGATCCACCATGCCCAATAGAAGACGGACCATCCGCCCTGCCAGCTTGCCAGCTGTGCGGCTTCACTGCCTTCGACACCATCCGTTGTCCAAACCGTAAAGAGCAGCTTGGGCAGTTCGGTGATATAGGCGATCAGTCCCTGTGCCAGCGCACCCAACCCAAAGAAGGTGGAGCCAAAGAGCAGGAAGAAGGCGAGCAGAAAGAAGCTAAGCCCCATGTTGATATTGGAGAGCCATTTGATGCCTTTGCCAACACCGGAGAGGGCCGACAATGTCGACGCGCCCATGATGATCAACAGGGCGGTGATGACGCCAGCAGTGGACGGGTCGCCTGTTTCTGCGTTGATCAGCCAGTCGCCAAAACCAATGCGGTTCAGACCGGAAACAAATTGCTCAACACCAAAGCCTAGCGTTTGCGCAACACCAAGAATGGTTGCCACAACCGCGACCACATCAACGATGTGACCCAGAATACCCGATAGCTTTTCACCAAAGAGCGGCGTCAGTGCAGAGCGGATGGTCAGGGGTAGGTTCCGACGATATGAGAAATACGCAAGCGACAGGCCCACGATGGCATAGCAGGCCCAAGCAGAGAAACCCCAGTGCAGGAACGACCAAAGGTATGCATTGGTGACGTTATCTGCCGAGGAACCTGTTGATTCACCCATGATGACATTCGGGTTTGTCGCAAAGTGATACATCGGTTCAGCGGTTGCAAAGGTCAGCATGCCGATCCCGATCCCGGCACCAAACATC
This sequence comes from uncultured Pseudoruegeria sp., assembly GCA_947498155.1. Taxonomy (GTDB): domain Bacteria; phylum Pseudomonadota; class Alphaproteobacteria; order Rhodobacterales; family Rhodobacteraceae; genus Pseudoruegeria. The sequence continues at coordinate 95,927 of CANMJD010000006.1, read as the reverse complement.
ATCGAGAACCAAGAAAAGTTCGAAAATTCGGGCGTGTCGCCTTCCAGCCCAAGCTTAAGCCGTCCGGTGCTTGGGATCAGAGCGAGAATGATACAAACCAGCAAAAACAGGGCGACGACATAGATGTACCAAATGGAGAAAGTACCAAGCAATGTGCCGTTCATATCGCCAAGAATGCGGGCGGCGGTTTCCGGTACCGCGATGGCCCAGACGATAAGCGCTGCGACAAGGATTTTCGAAGTGATCGCAACATGTGTGCTGAATCCCTCGTAAAATCCGCGATCTGCGGTTTTGATGGGTAAGTCCATCAATGGGGGTGATTTGGCCATATTTCCTCCTGAATGGCTGGTGAATCCCGGATAGCAAACAGTCGTCCATACAGTGTCAAACGTATGGTCAGTTCGCGGTATCCGGCGCGAATAATGGGCACTTTGTTAGCGTCCCCGCCCAAGGGGATCGTAAAACCCCTGCACCAGTTGCCTGGGCAGGGGGTTTTGATTATGCGGGCAAATAGGCCTCGCTCCATGACTCACTCAAGCCTCCGGCTTTGATCATGGCCTCGATAGCGCTATCGGCATACCCGAGATCCTTGAGGATTGCACGGGTCGACGCGCCGAATTTTTCGGAAGGCTTAAGGGCCGATATACGACCCCGAGTGGTGCGCACCGCATAGGGGTCAAGCTGAATGACCTCGTGGCCGCTGGGATGGTCGGGATAGTGAGAGAAAGAATAGCTCCCGTTATCGGTGCCGGGTGTGCCATCGGCTTCCCGTAGGTTACGTGCCCGCAAGGAGTCGAGGTTTTCACAGATAACCGCGCCGATGTCCGCCGCTTGCAGCCGTTCGATCCATACTGTGGCAGGCTGGGTCAGGAACGCATTTGCCAAAAAGGCGGCGCGGTCCTGTTCGTCCAGATCCGGCAGCTGTTCAAGGTCCTCGACATTGCGGAACAGCGGCAAATCGTATTCATAAGCGCTCAGCAGAATGTGGCGCGAGGCGGTGCTGTAGAACCGTGTGAGCGCGTCATAGCCACTGGCTTCGGGGCCGGAGGGTTCGTCAAACAGCCCGCGCCCCTTGTAATCAAAGGCAAAGGGCACTTGCAGCAGCCCACTGTTGGACGATAGCGAAGTGCGCCCGCGTCCGATGCGGCCAAAGCGATGTTTCTGATACAGAGCCGCAGCAACACCCAAAGCGCCGCCGAACCCGCACATGACATCAATGGTGCCAACATGGGCATGTTCTTCTGGGCGGTCCATCGCACCCCCAAAGCGCAACATAATGCCGGTCGCCGCCTGCACCAGATCGTCATAGCCGATATAATCGGTCCGCGTCCCGCGCCGCACGCCGCTAAAGCAGTCGAGTTTGCAGAACAAAGCATCGGGGTTGAGCTTGCGCAGGTTCTCTTTGTCCAAACCCATTTTGCGGATTTGGTTGTCCGGCGCATTCCAGAGGATCACATCTGCGGATTTCACCAGATCTTCGAACACCTGTCGCCCGTGACGGGATGTAATATCCGCCAGAATAGAGCGTTTGCCCCGCATCTGGGACATGCCGTAGATCACAGTGTTCCAGCTGTCATACATCGGATCGGCCGGTTCCAGTTTGATCACTTCGGCACCGAACCGCGCCAGATAGCTGGCCGAATGCGGGCCTGCGATCACATTACACAGGTCGAGAACCCGAACGCCGGACAGCCAGCCGTCCGTTGCGGCCTCATCTGACGGCTCCGGAATGTCGGTGCGGATTTTCCGCAGCATTTTGAGCGCTTCATCAAACTCCACCCAGCAGCGCGGCGCGGGGGTCAGGGCTTCTTCGCCGCTTTCCTCCATCCAGACCACAGGGCCGGGTTGGGTCATGTCGCCATAAACCGGATCATGGACATCGATCATCAGCCCAGAGGTTTCGGCATATTCGTCGTGAATCCATTCTTGCAACCAGCGCTGAGGGGCACCGGGAATCAGGCCGCGACCAAACATCTTTTTCCACTCATGCGAGGTGCGGGTCATAAAGACCTCTTTCATCTGCGCAGAGATTTTATCAGCCCAGTCCTTGGGCATCGGGTACACCCCCAAAGAGGTTTCATGCTCCCATTCGGACCAGGGGCGATAGGTGTTTTCTTCCGAGGTCAAGCCTTCTTCGACCAGCGAGTCATAAAGGCCGAGCACCTCGAGACACCGCCGCGCGTGGTTTTTATGGCTTGGGCAGACGACATAGAACATCCGACCGTCTTTGCACATGTAGCTGCGGAAGAACGGGTCCATGAGTTCCTGAAGGTCTTCGTAGCTGACATTCATCGGCAAACCTTCGACACGCCGGCGTTCGATCTCGACCTCACGCTGGGTGAGGTAACGTTCGGGCATGTTATCGACCTTGATCGAATTGTAGCACAAGCCTTCCATCACCGCAGCAGCAAGCGGCACTTCGATCTGATCACCAAGGCCGGTCACCTGACGCGACTGCAAGGCCAAAACCGTGGCAGAGGCGGCGATTTGCGAGGCATAGGCCGAAGCCAGAGGCAGCGGGGAAAACGACGGGTTAAGCCCCATCAGAACGCGGTTCAATCCCATATCGGTAAAGACGCCGGAGCTGGCCGATACGATGCTTTCATAGGCGCGCAATTCGCGCCGCTCTTCGTCGTTCGAGGCAAAACCCGGAACGGAAATCGTGATCAGCTCGGGGCGTTCTTGGCGCATCGTCGCGAAATCAATGCCCAGCTTGGCAAGCTTACCGGGGCGAAAGTTTTCAACGATAATATCGGCTTCTGCGCAAAGGGCTCGTGCCTGTTCCAGACCTTCGTCTGTTTTCAGATCAAGGTTCACGATGACTTTGTTACGGTTCAGCGTGGCGTTTGCGGGGCTGTCCCACATTGGACCATTGGGGGGATCGATATGAACAACCGTCGCCCCAAGGTCGCCCAGCAGCATCGCGACGGCAGGACCGGCGATATATTGACCAAAATCAACGACTTTCACGCCGGTGAGTGGCAGGTTGGAAAACGAATTCCGCATGTGTCTTCCTCCAGATAGAATTCTAGGGTTTCGCAAAAAAGGGGTGGCCGCTACTGGCCTGACAAGATCCAGCCCGCGGCTTTTTCCGCGATCATGATGGTGGGCGAATTGGTGTTCCCGCTGGTGATTTCTGGCATTACAGAGGCATCCACCACCCGCAGTCCCGCCACGCCTTTAAGGCGCAGATGCGGGTCCAGAACGGCACTCGGGTCATCGTCGCGACCCATTTTGACCGTGCCGACGGGATGGAAAATTGTGCTGGCGATATCTCCGGCAAGGCGGGCCAGTTCTTCGTCGCTTTGATACTGAACGCCTGGTTTGTATTCCTCGGGCTCATAGGGGTGCATGGCGGGCTGCGCCATGATCTCGCGTACCTGACGCAGGCTGTCGGCGGCGACTTTCCGGTCGTCTTCGGTGTCCAGATAATTGGGCGAGATCAGCGGGGCATCGCGGTAGTCAGCCGATGCGATGCGCACATGACCGCGGCTTGTCGGGTTCAAATTGCAGACACTTACAGTCATGGCAGGGAAATCATGCAGGTCATCGCCGAACGCCTCAAGGCTGAGCGGCTGCACATGATATTCAAGGTTGGCATGGGTCCGGCCGGGGTCAGAGCGGGTGAACGCCCCCAACTGGCTGGGCGACATGCTCATGGGGCCGGAGCGTTTGAACAGATACTCCAGACCGATTTTGGCTTTGCCCACCATTGAATTGGCGATGGTATTCAGCGTGCTGGTGCCGTTGACCTTAAAGACCGCACGAATCTGCAAGTGATCTTGCAGGTTTTCCCCTACGAAGGGCTGATCCAGAACCACGTCGATGCCGTGCTCTTTCAGCAAATCTGCAGGACCAATACCGGACAATTGCAGAATCTGGGGTGAATTCACTGCCCCTGCGGAAAGTACGACTTCTTTAGCCGCTGTCACGGCGACCGATTTACCCTGATGGTTCACCTTGGCGCCGGTGCAGTGGATGCGTCCGTCGTCTTCTTTGGTCAGCGTCAGCTTCTCGACCTGTGCTTCGGTCCAGATGGTCAGGTTTTGACGCGTCTTGGCCGGACGCAAAAACGCCTTGGAGGTGTTCCAGCGCCAGCCGGACCGCTGGTTGACATCAAAATAGCCCACACCGGCGTTGTCGCCGCTGTTGAAATCATCGGTTTTCTCGATGCCGATTTCGGAAGCCGCATCAGCAAAGCTGTCCAGCACATCCCAGCGCAGACGTTGCTTTTCGATGCGCCATTCGCCGCCATGGCCATGCATATCAGAGAAGCGCATGTTGTCGCCGGACACCGGATCGGCATCGTCATCCAGTTTATAGTGATCTTCATGGGCTTTGAAATCGACCAGAGAATTCTGCCAGTTCCATGCCGCTTCGCCGGACAAATCGGCCCAATTGTCGTAGTCGCGGGCCTGACCACGCATGTAGATCATGCCGTTGATCGAAGAACATCCACCCAGGGTTTTTCCCCGTGGATACAACAGGCTACGGCCATTCAGACCCTTGTCTGGCTCGGTTTTATACATCCAGTCCGCACGGGGATTGCCAATGCAATACAGATATCCCACGGGAATATGAATCCACGGATATGTGTCGGGTTTGCCCGCTTCCAACAAAAGCACCCGGTTCGCCGGATCAGCACTAAGCCTATTGGCCATCAGGCACCCCGCAGAGCCTCCGCCAATCACGATATAATCGAACGCATTCGAACTGTCAGACATTGTGGTTCTCCACCTTTTGATCGTGCCTTTATCCAGCGCTTCTTATGAGGGGAGAACGTGTTGATCCAACGTGCCACAAAATTAATTGCGAACCCGTCCACATCGGTTGCCACGTCCCCTCCCGAAACGCGAATTTCGACGATCTCTGGCGGATGGGGCTCAAAAAACCTAATGACTTTTGGCACTAAGTAATATTACTAATTTTTATATGGATCGTTTTTCGAACATAAACAGCATATTGGCTTTCGTCACCGTTGCCCGTGAAGGCAGTGTTTCGCGGGCTGCTGAGGTGTTGAACCTGACCCAACCCGCCATAAGTCACCAAATCAAACGCCTGAGTGCGGAAACCGGAATCACTCTTTTCAACCGCAGCGCGTCGGGGCTTCAGATCAGCCACGACGGGGCGGCATTACTGCCCAAGGCGGAGCATATCCTGGAAGCGATGGGGGATTTTCACCGGAGCGCGCGGCAGCGGTCCGGTCAAATCAGCGGCAAGCTAAAGATCGGCACTGTGGTCGATCCGGAGTTCATACGTTTGGGGGGGATGCTGGCGCGGCTGCAATCCGAACATCCCGGCATCGAAACCGAGCTGGTCCACGGGGTGAGCGGTGATGTGCTTGCTTGGCTGAGACGCGGGCGCATTGATGCCGGATTCTATTTGAGCCGCCCTGATGACTTGGGCCTGTTGGCCAGCCAAGGCGAAGATCCGATTCATGCGCTGAAGCTTGCGGATTTTTCCTATCGTGTAGTCGGACCGGTCGGATGGCAGGCGCAGGTGGAGAACGCGGATTGGGCGGCCTTGGCACAGTTGCCTTGGATCGGCACGCCCGAAGCCTCGGTTCATCACCGGTTACTGGCGACAGTCTATGAGGATTTCGGCCGCCGTCTGAACGTGATTGCATTGGTCGACCAAGAGGCCTCTATGCTGGAGATGGTGCGGTCCGGTATCGGGCTGAGTCTATGCCGAGAATCCGTTGCCCTGCATCAAAAGCATTCCTTTGGTCTTGCGGTGGGCAATAGGGTTTCGGTGCCGGCTTGTCTGAGTTTTGTCGCGTTGGAACGTCGCAAAGACAGTCCGATTTTGTCGGAGCTGTTTGGTTTGCTGCAACGGATCTGGTGATGTTGTGATCTGTCCCAAACGATTTCAGACCCCATAGAGCCTATGGCAGATCAACACCGTTTTTGGCCGGTCGGGCCGGTCTGAACCGGCGTTCATATAGGGTGCGATAGGCTTCGGCCGAAGCCGGCAAATGCGCGCGCACGGCATCGACCAAAGCCGTGACAGAGGTGCCTTTCATCGCGTCAATAATGTCGAAATGCTGGGCGACAACGGTTTTCATATGGTCCACGTCATCATATTTCACTACGCGAATCGGCTGGGCTGCTCGGGCATGATTGCCGATAAGCTCCGCCAGTCGCGGGTTGCCACAGCAGGAGTATTGCACTTCGTGAAATTCCTGATTCAGCCAGAAAACCGCGTGGAAATCCTTTTCCTGCGCGGCAATTTCATGCTGTCGGGCAATTCTTTCAAGCCTGATGGTCACGGCTTCGGGGCAGGGCAGTGCGGTTCGCTCTGCCGCCGCTGTTTCAAGAACGATTCGCACCTCGTATAAGCTATCGACTTCGTCTGGTGTGAATTCAACAACCTCGACCCCGCGGTTGGGGTTTCGGACCAAGAGGCCACGTCTTTCCAGTGCAGAAAAGGCGTTTCGCACCGCATGGCGTTTGGCTTGGTAGCGTTCCATGACGCGATCTTCGATGATTCGTGCCCCCGGAGCGAAGTGGCCGAAAATGATGTCGTTTTCCAATTCTTCGACCAAACTGTCTTGCATTTGGGTACTCCGCAGGATGCCTTGAAACTCAATAATATCCTTTATCACAAAGCCACTAGCTGTGCTAATAAGTAATTATCAATAATTTTATTGACGAAATGGTCTGGCAACGCCTAGGCTGTGAAAACAAATGGGAGGACGATATGAGAAATTTTACTAGCACCATCGCGATTGCAATTTCGCTCTTTGGAACGCAGGCGCTTGCCTGGGAGGCCACTGAGGGAAAGCCTTATGACGGACAGACCGTTAATGTGCTCGCCGTGAAATCGAGCCAATTTGAGGCGCATGAAGCGCGTGTTGCGGCCTTTGAGGAAGCGACGGGCATTGACGTCGTTTATGACTACGTTCCTTTTCCAAATATGAAAGAGGCGCTGACAACTGAAATGGTCGCTGGTGGTGGGGACTATGATGTCGTGTCGATCATGGATCAATGGGTCCCGTCGCTGCAATTGCTGCTGCAACCCATCGGTGACGAAATCGCAGCCCAAGGCACTGACCTGAGCGATTTTCCCAAGGCCCACCTGCGCCACGGGATGCTAAACGGCGAATTGGTTGGTCTGCCTGTACGTGGCCACGTCCAGTTGTTGTTCTACCGTAAGGACCTTTTGGAAGCGGCTGGCGTCGAAGCGCCGAAGACATGGGGAGAGTTGGTCACCGTTGCCAAAGCGGTTCAGGACAGCAGTGACGCCGCCGGGATTGCATTGCCCTTCGGCAAGCTCAACGGTCAAAACCTGATGGTTTGGATGAACCTGCTTTGGGGTAAAGGCGGCGATCTGTTTGATGCCGATGGCAACCCGATCTTCAATTCGGATGCGGGCATCGCGGCTACCGACATGTATGTATCGTTCCTGAAAAATGATAAAATCGCGCCGGCTGGCTCTGCGGTTTTTGTCGAGCAAGATGCGGTTAATAGCTTCAAGCAAGGCAATTCTGCGATGCTTCCGGTCTGGTGGTGGGTGCGTTCGCAGCTGACCGATCCAGAGCAATCCAAATTGACCGAAGAACAGGTCGGGTTCACCGCTCTGCCTGCCGTCGAAGGTTCTGGTCGCACAACCTTTACCAACACTTGGATCTTCGGTGTTACCGATGGCTCCAAAAGCAAAGATGCCGCAACCGAGTTCCTTGGATGGCTGACCGATCCCGCCCTGGAGCGCGACGTTCTGCTTGATCCAGAAGGCAGCGAAGTTGTTTCGGTGCATATGTCCAACTTGCGAGACGCCGAAGTAAATGCGCGTTGGGGTGGTATGCACCAATCTGCTGCTGATGCACTGGCAACTGCCGAGGGCCTTGACTTCGGTGACGGCTGGCCACGTATCGCAGAGATCCTCGAGACGGCGATCTCTAGCCTTGCTTCCGGCGAGGAATCCGACACCAAAGCAGCCCTCGACAAAGCTGCCGAGGAAATTGCCGCAATTCGGTAACCTCCCAGAGAAGGGGGGGCATCATGCCCCCCTTTTTTTTGTCGATTTAACGCAAAATTTAAGAGGGGGGGTTCTTCGTGAAAGAACGTACGCTGTCCTATGCGCTACTGATCCCGGGATTTGTGATTGTCCTTGCGACGACGCTTTATCCATTGGCCTATTCTTTCGTCACATCATTCCGTGAATGGGATCTGACCAAACAGCGCCGTCCCGGTGATTTCGTCGGTATCAACAACTATTTGCATGCCGCCTCTGAAAGCGGCTTTCAAAATTCTCTCTGGGTGACAACAATCTTTGTTGTAACCAGTGTGATCCTGACCTTGGTTCTGGCCATGTCGCTGGCGCTTTTGCTCCGCCGCAAGGGACCAATGCACACCTTTACACGGATTATCCTGATCCTCCCCTTCGCTATGAGCCCGGCCCTGATTGGCGTAAGCTATCGCTTTATGTTCAATCCGGAATTCGGTGTCATTGCCAAAGGGTTGGGGGCGGCCATTCCGGCCTTGGAAGGCGTGCCTTGGCTTGCCAATCCAGACCTTGCGATGGCGATTCTGGTCCTGACGGATGTCTGGCACTGGACACCCTACATGACCTTCATGTGTCTGGGGGGGCTGGCGTCGATCCCGAAAGAAACCGAAGAAGCCGCCCGCATCGACGGGGCCTCTAATCTGCGCATCATTTGCGGCATCGTTTTGCCCCAGATGAAAGGTGTTCTGATGGTGACGGCTGTGTTGAAAACGATCTTCGCCCTGAAAATGTTCGATCAGGTCGTGACCTTGACTGGCGGCGGCCCCGGTACATCAACCGAAACCATGGCCTTCTTTATCTTCAACGTCGGCTTCAAGTGGTTCGATATGGGTTATGCCTCGGCACTGGCCTGGATTCTGACAGCGATCATGATGCTGATTTCAGCCTGGTACGTCCGGATGCTGCTTAGCGAAAGAAAGATGTCTACAGCATGAGAAAACAAATCGCATGGTGGGGGGAACGCGCCCTTCTGGTCTTGATCTCAATCGTGGTCTTGTTTCCGATCACATGGATGTTCCTGACCGCCTTTAAACAACCCAGAGACGCCTATTCTATCTCTCTGCGGTTCGAGCCGACGCTGCAAAACTTTGTAACGGTTTTCTCGGATCCCTGGAATCTTGGTAGCATGGTGATGAATTCGGTCATCGTGGCTGTGGTCACTGTCGCAATCGCGGTGCCTTGCGCATCCCTTGCTGCCTATTCCTTTTCACGCTTTCGGGTACGGGGCCGCAAGTTCCTGTTCTTCCTGATCCTGTCAACGCAGTTCATCCCTGCCGTCGTGATCGTTCTGCCGTTTTTCCTGATGTTCCGCAGCCTTGGTCTATTGGACACACGGATCGCGCTGATCATCGTTAACCTTGCCATTGTGACACCTTTTGTCATCTGGATGATCAAGGGCTTTATCGATGCGATCCCGAGCGACAGTGAAGAAGCCGCGATGATTGACGGTGCCTCGCGCATTCGGGTGATCAAGGACATCGTTTTGCCGATGGCTGCACCGGGTATTCTGACCTCATCGATCTTTTGCTTCATCTTGACGTGGAACGAATTCCTTTTTGCGCTGATCCTGACACGCCGGGATGCGGTTACGCTTCCGGTAGGGCTGGTCAGTTTCCGCACAGAGCGGGGTGACCTTTGGGAACTCATGAGCGCTGCAGGCGTCATGATCACTGTGCCGATCTTCCTGATGGCACTCTTGATCCAGAAACACTTTACGCGTGGCATGACTGCCGGCGCGGTGAAATAAGACACAAGGAATACGCAAATGGCCGAAGTCCGACTCGTCGATATAGAAAAGAAATACGGCAACTTCCTTGCTGTACCAAAGCAGAGCCTGACCATCGAAGACGGCGAATTTCTAGTCCTGCTTGGACCATCAGGATGTGGGAAAACCACAACCATGCGGATGATTGCAGGGCTGGAGGAGATCACCTCGGGGGATCTGATGATCGCCGGAGAAAAGGTGAATGACAAACCGCCCAAAGATCGTGACATCGCGATGGTTTTCCAGAACTACGGGCTCTATCCGCATATGACGGTGCGTCAAAATATTGACTATCCGCTTAAACTGCGGGGCGCAGACAAAGCCACACGCAAGCAGCGCGTGCAGGAAACGGCCGACAAGGTTGAACTCGGCGCGCTTCTGGATCGGCGACCTTCGGAACTCTCGGGGGGGCAACGACAGCGAGTTGCGCTTGCAAGGGCCATCGTGCGCACACCGAAAATCTTTTTGATGGATGAGCCGCTGTCAAATCTGGATGCCAAGCTGCGCGTGACCATGCGGGCGGAGTTAAAGCATCTGCATCATGAACTGGGTGTGACCACGGTTTATGTGACCCACGATCAGATGGAGGCCATGACGCTGGCAAGTCGCGTTGCGATTATGCGCGAAGGCCGGATCGTTCAGCTGGATACACCCAAAAAGATCTATGCCGAACCCGCCGATTTGTTTGTCGCCGGTTTCATCGGATCGCCTTCGATGAATCTGGTAGACGGTGCCGTTAAGGGCGGCGTGTTTCGGGCTGAAGGCATCGAAGTGCCCGTTTCTCTGGCGGACCGCGAGGGTGTGGTTCTTGGCATTCGTCCTGAGGAACTTGAAATTGTGCAGGACACATCTGCGCCCATCAACGGCAAGCTCTATGCGCTTGAACTGACCGGCGATAGCACGCTTGTCACGCTGCGCGCTGGTAAGACGTCTGTCTGTGCCCGTGGCCATGCAGATTTCGAAGCTCCGATCGATGCGCCGTGCTACCTGACGCCAAAGCCCCAAGCCCGCTTCCATTTGTTTGATCGCGCCACCGGTCAACGGTTGGATGGCTGAGCCCTTAGGAGGATAGAAAAATGACGACCATGACCCAAGACCAAGCCGACGCACGCCACATCAAACAAGATGACTATGTGTCTTGTACCGTTGCGTTCATCGACTGCAAAAAACCGGGTTCGCACCTAAAGGAAAACTACTCGATCATCGGCCCGGGTGTCACCTCATCCGGTGATCAGGTGATCAATCTGCCAGAGGCGCATGGGTTCAATATCGGTGCCGCCGCCATGCCCAATGGCATCACCAATAACCTGCACATCCACTTTACCGCCGAAGTGTTCATCGTTCAGCGCGGCGAGTGGACGTTCCGCTGGGGATCAAACGGTGAAAACGAAGTGGTTGGCAAAGCGGGCGATATTGTGTCTGTGCCGACATGGATTTTCCGCGGGTTCACCAATACGGGGCAGGATGATGGCTGGCTCTTCACCGTTCTTGGCGGTGACAATACTGGTGGAGTGATTTTCCATCCGGAGATCATCCGCGAAGCGGCGGAATACGGGCTGTATATTTCGTCAGAAAACCAGTTGATCGATACGTCGCGGGGGGATCAGGTTCCGCCCGAAGACCGGCGTATCCCACCGATGCCGGCAGAGGATGTTGCTGATCTGCGCGAGGTCTCTCGTGACGAAATGATGTCGCGGGTTGTCACGCAAGGATCTCGGGACTTCCGGCCCGGTTTCATTGACCAGAAGCTGCGCGGTGGCGGCGCGGAAATTGCACCGGTCATCGGGTTTGGCATCACCCAAAATCGCGAACACAGCGCCCCGATTACCAATCCACACGGGTTTTCTGCTGAATGGCTGCGGCTTCAGCCGGGTCAGTCGGTCGGGCCGTTCAATCTGGATGATAAAATGGTGTTGATCGGGCACACCGGCCAGTTCCGGATCGAGTATGTCGATAACGGCGATGTCTCGGTGGAAGTCAATGCGTGGGACACCTATTCCATTCCGGCGGGTGCCGCGCGGTCGATCACGGCTGTTGGCGATGCCGTGGTGGAAATCCTTGTCGTGGTGACAGGTGATCACCGCAAAAGGCCGGTTTTTTCAGAGGATGTCATTGAAGCCGCCGCAGAGACCGGCCTTGGGCTGGATGCAAGCGGGTTTGTTGCTAAATCCTCTTTGCTACCGGTCTACGGGCGGGCAGGATAATGCGCCCCAATCAGGTCAGAACCTGCCTTGAAGCCAAAGAGACAGTCATCAATGCATGGCTGTCTATCGGATCAAGCTATGCCGCCGAAGGTGTTGGCCATAGCGGGGTGCATTCCGTCACCGTTGATCTGCAACACGGGATGCTGGGGTTCTCCGAGGCGCTGTTGATGATGCAAGCCATCTCGGCAACGCCGGCCACGCCGATGGTGCGGGTACCCGATCTTGATCCGGCTAAGATCATGCATCTGCTGGATGCCGGTGCCTACGGGATTATCTGCCCGATGATTTCGACACCCGAACAGGCCGCCGATCTTGTCTCGGCCTGTCGTTACCCACCCTACGGCAACCGGAGTTTCGGCCCGTCGCGCGGGTTGCTCTTCGGAGGGGCTGACTATGTCAGCAAGGCGGATGAAACTATCATGGTCATCCCGATGATCGAAACCGCCGAAGCTGTGGAACGGATCGACGAAATCCTCGATGTGGACGGGATCGATATGATCTATATGGGGCCGAATGATCTTGCGTTTGCTCTGGATGGAAACGTCAACACCCCACGGGAGAAATCCGAAGCCGCCCTTGATGCGGTTTTGAAAGCGGCCAATAAAAAAGGCATCCCTGCGGGTATATTCTGTGGTTCCGCAGAAGAAGCGCGCAAGCGTGCTGCACAGGGGTTCCATCTGGTGACTCCGGCCAACGACTTTGGCCATCTGACGCGCAGCATGAAAGAAGCGGTGCGTTTCGTGAAAGAAGGCCCTCAGACCGACTCGGCTCCTGAAGTGGTTCAGCATGGCTACTGACGACCTGCGAGACCGTGATTGGGTGTTGTTGCCGGGCACCCTCTGTACCGAAGCGGTCTTTGACGGGTTTCTGGATGTTTTGGGCGTGCCGTCTCAGCGTCGTAAAACAGTTCCCCTGCGACAGGGGACGGTTGAGGCCTATGCAGACTCTGTGAGCAAACACGCAGAGGGGGCTATCCTCTGCGGGTTTTCCCTCGGGGCGATTGTTGCGGCGCATCTTGCGGATCGTACAGCGGCGCGGGCGGTGATCCTTTTTGGGTTGAACCCCAATGCTGATGATCCGGCCAAAGCTGCTGGCCGACTTGCGATGGCGCAGGATGTCATGGCTGTTGGTGGGCGGGAGGCGCTGAACTCTCGGTTACCGTCTTTTTCGGGGGCTGATCCTGAAAAAGCGCGACAGGTCGTTCTGGCGATGGCAGAAACCACAAGCGCGGATATCGGTGCGCAAACCGATCTTGCACTAAGCCGTCCCGGAGCCTTGCCGGCGCTGTCGCGGACGCAATGTCCGGTGCTGGCCCTGACCGGCAGTCGCGACGAGATGACGCCCGCCACCTTGGGCCAATCGGCCGCCGCGGCCGCCCCGGCTGGTCTTTTCCGGTTGTTACCGGGCCTTGGCCATTATGCGTTGATCGAAGATCCGGATACCTGTGCGCAAGCGGTGATTGAAATGAGCAACGCCGCGCTGTCCTAACGCCCTGAACCAGCGGATCATCCGCTGTTTTTCTGACTGTCCCCAAAGGGCGCGATGCTGTGGTTCTGCGTGCAGGCCGAACCGACCCGGCCTAGGCGCAAAACCTGACATAGAGTACTTCCAGCAGGCGCTGCGCGGTGGGATCAGAGATAGAATACAGGATTTTTCGCCCCTCACGACGGGAGGTGACGATGCCTTCGTCTTTAAGGCGGGCCAGATGTTGGGAAACCGCTGACTGGCTGGCCCCGACCTGCGCTTCGATTTCTGCCACCGAAAGCTCCCCGTCCAAAAGTCCGCACAAAACCTTTAGGCGGTCCCGATGCGCCAGTGATTTCAAAAACTGCGCAGCTTGTGCGGGCGCATCACTATCGCCCTGCGTAAAAGCAGAAAGGGCGTCGGCAGACAGGCTTTCTTGAGGTTTCATCGCGCAGGCTCCTTGGTTTTATGGGGTGAATATAACCTGCGACGAAAAATATTCAACTTTCCTAATATAATTTCTGCCAAAGCGTTGACATATTATATTATCCTAATATGTCTAAAGCAGCAAAACGGAGAAGTTACATGAAACCTGAAGTCATCCCATTTTTCGACGAAAGCACCTTCACGGCCTCTTTTGTTGCGATTGATCCCGACACCAAGCGATGTGCCATTATCGATTCCGTGCTGGATTTCGACTATGCATCCGGGCGGACCGATTTTCGATCTGCCGATAAGATCATCGACTATGTTCAACAGAACGATCTGCGCGTTGACTGGATTCTTGAAACCCATGTCCATGCCGATCACCTGAGTGCAGCGCCTTATCTTCAACAGAAGCTCAGCGGCCAGATCGGCATCGGAGAGAAAATCACCGTGGTGCAGGATACTTTCGGCAAGGTCTTTAATGCCGGGACCGAATTTCAGCGCGACGGTAGCCAGTTTGATAAACTCTTTGTCGAAGGGGATCGCTTTTCCGTTGGTAGTCTGAGCGCCACCGTTCTGCACACCCCGGGCCATACACCGGCCTGTCTGACCTATGTGATCGGGGATGCGGCTTTTGTCGGGGATACGTTGTTCATGCCCGATTTCGGCACTGCGCGCGCCGATTTTCCCGGTGGTTCGGCAGAGATGCTTTATGCATCGATCCAGAAGCTTTTCACCCTGCCAGACGATACCCGTGTTTTTGTCGGCCATGACTACAAAGCGCCGGGGCGGGATGAATTTGCATGGGAAACAACTATTGGCGCGCAAAAGAGCGAGAATAAGCATGTCGGCCAAGGGCGTGCGCAAGAGGCTTTTGTCGCCATGCGCGAAAAACGGGATTCCGAATTGGCGATGCCACGGCTGATTGTTCCCTCGTTACAGGTCAACATGCGGGCAGGGCATATGCCGCCCGCCGAGGAAGACGGCACTGTCTATCTCAAAGTGCCGGTCAACAAACTCTGATCTCCTGACCCCTCCAGAACAGCAGGCTCGCCATGCGTAAGCGTTTTTTTCCCATTTTGACCTGGGCCCCGACCTATGATCGGGACAGGTTTTCAGCCGATGCGATTGCCGCGTTGATAGTGACCATCATGTTGGTGCCCCAGTCGCTGGCCTATGCCATGCTGGCTGGATTGCCGCCGGAAATCGGGCTTTACGCCTCAATTGCGCCGCTGCTGATCTATACTGTTCTGGGCACATCCATGAGCTTGGCCGTTGGTCCGGTGGCGGTGGCCTCTCTGATGACCGCTTCGGCCATCGGAGAGCTGACCGCACAGGGCACACCGGAATACCTTGGGGCCGCCATTGTGTTGGCGCTTCTTTCCGGTGCCATTCTGATGGCCATGGGCGTTGCGCGGCTTGGATTTCTGGCCAATTTCCTCAGCCACCCGGTCATCTCCGGATTTATCACTGCCAGTGCGCTAATCATCGCGCTGGGCCAGATGAAGCATATTTTTGGCATAGAAATCACAGGCCACACGCTGCTCGCACAGTTGTCGAGCCTGCTGAACGAAGTATCGGGCACGAACCTGAATACGCTGGCGGTTGGGGCAGGGGCGCTGCTGTTTTTGATCTGGGCGCGGCGCGCGCTAGCGCCGCTATTGATGCGACTGGGGGTGTCGAAAAAGGCGGCTAGTGGTCTGTCCAAAGTGGCCCCAGTCGTCGCGGTGATTGCCACGACCCTGTCGGTCTGGTTGTTTGATCTGAGTGCTGCCGGTGTGGCCATCGTTGGGGATATTCCGCGCGGCTTACCGCGCCCGACTGTCCCTGACTTTGATGCTGATCTGTGGCGGGCGTTGCTGCTGCCCGCCTTGATGATCGGTGTGGTCGGTTATGTGGAAACCATTTCAGTTGCGCAAACCCTTGCCGCCAAACGTCGGCAGCGGATTGATCCGGATCAGGAGCTGATTGCCCTCGGGGCCTCCAATATCGGGTCTGCTGTGTCGGGCGGGTTTCCGGTGACCGGTGGGTTTTCGCGGTCCGTGGTAAATTTCGATGCCGGTGCCCGCACCCCCGCCGCCGGCGCCCTGACCGCCATCGGCATCGCGCTGGTGACACTGTTTCTGACGCCGCTGCTGTTTTTGCTGCCCAAAGCAACCTTGGCGGCCACGATTATCGTCGCCGTGCTGAGTTTGATCGACCTTGAGGCCATAAAACGCACCTGGGCCTATTCAAAGGCCGATTTTGCCGCCATGTCGGGCACCATTCTGGGCACGCTTCTGTTTGGGGTGGAAATCGGTATCGCGACTGGCGTCTTGTCCTCTCTGCTATTGTTCTTGGCCCGCACCTCTCGGCCTCATGTCGCGATTGTCGGGCGTGTGCCGGGCACCGAACACTATCGAAACGTCAAACGGCACAGTGTCGAAACCCTGCCGAACCTTCTGTCGATCCGAATTGATGAAAGCCTGTATTTTCCGAACGCACGGTTTTTAGAAGATACGGTCAACGCCGCCATTGCCGCCGAGCCGGATATCCGCGATGTGGTTCTGATGTGTTCTGCAGTCAATTATATCGACGCTTCCGCGCTGGAGAGTTTGGAAAGCATTGATCACAGGTTAAAGGATGCGGGCATCAAGCTGCATCTGAGCGAGGTAAAAGGTCCGGTCATGGACCGGCTCAAGAAATCAGCGTTTCAGACGCATTTATCCGGTCAGGTGTTTCTAAGCCAGTTCGAAGCGGAAATGGCGCTACGCCCCCCAAGGGCGGCGTGACGCGGGCAGGGGACAGCGTGGCGGCTTATACATATCGATACATATAAGTAGTTGCGTGTCGGGTTTTACCGTCCGGATCATAGGCATAATCAGGGATTTTCCCTGCTTGCTGAAATCCGAGCTGACGATACAGTGCCTCTGAAATATCGCCGCTGCGGGTATCCAGTGTCACAAGCGTTTTACCCACCTCTTGCGCCTTCGTGAGCGCTGCAGACATGAGTGCGGTGCCCAGCCCCTGCCGGCGGCCATCAGGATGGACGATCATCTTGGCGATCTCGGCCCGATGGGGTTGATTTGGGGGCATGGCAAGGATCAGCTGAACCGTGCCAAGCATGCGGTTCCCGTCAAATGCGCCAAACAGAATGGTGTCACCCGCTTGCACAGCAGACGTGACATCCCTTCGCCAGAAATCTTCGGCGTCGGATGGGCTGATGTTTTGCATAAAACTGATTGCCGCCCCGTTGTGCACGCTGTCGATCAGGATGCGGCAGAGGTCTGGCAGATGCGGTTTGATCTGATCGGCGCTTATATCGGAGATGGTGGCGGATACTTGGGTCATTTCAGAGCAATCACATAGCGGCAGGGGGTGTGGGTGGTTTTGAAAACGGTTTCGCTGCGCAGGATGTAGCGTAAACAATCGCCGACACGGAGCGGATAAAGCGTGCCGTCCACTGTGATGTCGATCTCTCCGGAGAGCACATAAAGGTGGTGTTCCTGTCCGCTGATCGCGGGGGCGGGGTATCGGATGTGCTGCGCCGGACCCAGTTGGCCCTCGATCAATTCGACGGTGAGCGGACCGTTGGAGGGCGACACATTGCGCCGCTGGAAATCTTTTTCGGGGTCATGCCACTGCGGTTGCTCTGCTTGCCGCAGGACCGGCTGAAACCCGTGGTCCAAGGGCGACAGCAGTTGTGACATCGGCAAGGCATACACACTCGCCAGCCGCCCGAGGGTTTCGGCGGTCGGGCTGACCCCGGCGTTTTCGATCCGCGACAGGCTTGCGCGGCTAACACCACTACGGTCTGCGACAATTGCCAGCGTTAAACCTGCCTGTTCGCGCAGGTCGCGCAAATGGCGCGCCAGTGCCTTGGTCTCGGGGGGGGTATCGATTCTCATATTTGGATTTATTCCCGAATATGAGATTTACATCAAGCCTTTTGCGCGGAAAGCGCCCAACGGCGGTTATTAATTCTGATGAATGATGAAATCCGGTGTGCGCAGGGTGTCGTTCACAACGTCCACATTGCGCATGTCGTTACCCATTGCGCGGGCAGCGGCGTCGGCTTCAGACAGGCCGTGCGCACGCCATCGGCGGATCAGACGGCTGAGCAATAGGGCGCGGGGAACTTCTAGAAAGACGCTCAGATCGACAAGATTGTCGATGTCGGACCACGGGGGGCGATCCAGCAGCAGGTAATTGCCTTCGATCAGGATAATTTTTGATGTCTGATCAATCCTGCCGCCATCAGGCACCGTGGCGTCTGCCCCCCGATCAAAAGTCGGATAGGAAAGATCGGCCTCTCTGCGCAAAGCCTTTACTAATGCTATAAATCCTTCGGCATCAAAGGTTTCCGGCGCTCCCTTGCGTTCAAAAAGACCCAGTTCCCGCAGGGTTGTATTGTCGAGATGGAACCCATCCATCGGCAAAACTGCGGCTGTTGGGCCAAGACGGTCGGCCAGATGTTCGGCAAACGTCGATTTGCCGGAACCCGGCGGGCCCGCCACTGCGACAAGAACACGGGCCGTACCAGCCGCCCGACGGGTAATCTCTGCGAGCAAATCTTCGGTGGCGCTCATCTCACGCAGGTTCCTTTTCCATTTCATAAGCCCAAGGCGGATTTGCGCCAGCACGCGACACGGTGACCGCCGCAACTTTGGCGGCAAATCCCAGCGCCTGATGCAGCGCGTCCACCGTTAGTTCGGACAGCGCGTCTTTGGTCAGCAGCCCGTTTTCTGATAGGTTGGCCATAATCCCTGCGTTAAATGTATCACCGGCGCCGACCGTATCAACCACCTGCACCGCCTGCGCAGGGGCTTCTGCGGTTTCGCCGGTTTTCAAAAACCCCAGCGCCCCTTCGCGGCCGCGTGTCACGATCACCGCAGAAGGTCCCGCTGTCATCAAAGCGCGGGCTTTGGCCTCTGTCGATCCGGTGGAAGGATCGATCCAGTCCAGATCTTCGTCCGACACCTTTAGCACATCACTTAAGGCAACCATCTTTGCAAGACGCGCACGATAGCGCGGTTCATCGGAAATAAAGCCGGCGCGAATGTTTGGGTCCAGCATGATCGCCCGCGTCGCCGCGTGGCGTTGTGCAAAGGTCAAATAGGCCTCTGCCGCCGGTTCGCAAGCAAGGCTGATCCCGCCGAAATACAGGGCGGAAATCGCGTCGGGCAGGGCGGGGAAATCCGCCGCAGACAGCATCCGGCCCGCAGAGTTTTCATCAAAGAACTGATAGGTGGCCTGACCGTTGTTCAGCTGCACAAAAGCCAGCGTGGTCGGGCGGTCGCTTTTGATGATCAGCCGAGTGGCGACGTGGCTCTCGCGCAGCCCTCGGGTAAGTTGCTGGCCAAATAGATCGTTGGACAGGCCAGTCAGCATACCGGTGCTTAGGCCAAGACGTCCCAAGGCAATAGCCGTATTATAGATCGCGCCACCGCAATGGGGGACATAGCCATGCTGCCCTGATCCGGTTGGTTCCGGGATCATATCGATCAATGCCTCACCACAACAGAGGATCATTTTGTAGTCCTTACCACTTAAATTGCTTCGGGCGCGCACAGAAATGCGCATCGCCGCCTAGCTGTTTAGATAGGCGTCAATGCTTGCTTCGGTGCCCTTTTCCCAGATCATGTTCAGCCATTTGCAGAAGGCCTCTGCAAACCGCGGATTATCTGCCAGATCTCCGAAATACTGACGTTGCTCCAGCCAGACCATAGGGGAATTCTTCGCGGCCAGTGCAGCCGTTTGAAGATCATCCCAGAAGGGGTCGTTGGCTTCGATAATGCTGCCGTCTTCGCGGGTGCCTTCACACATACGCGCCCAAGTGGCTTCGACCAGCGCAAGGCCGTCAATCGGGGTATGCGCCTGTAATGCATCGCGGATTACGGGGATGATAAAACCCGGGTGGCGGGACGCGCCATCAAAGGCCACGCGACGGGTGGTGTCGATGATCCGCGGGTTTGAGAACCGCCGGTCAATCAGATCGACATAGGCGTCGGGTGTCATCGCCGGAACCGGTTTTACATGGGGCACGATTTCAGTGCGCGCGACCTTGTTGAACAGAGCGCGGATATTTTCATGCGCCATGCAGTCGGCGATGGTCGCCACAGACAGGATTTCACCGGGATCGGCGATGATCTGATGGCCGCCATTCAGGATACGCAGCTTCATGGCTTCAAAGTCATGCACTTCGTTGGTGAAGGTTGCCCCGACCTTGTCCCAATCGGGGCGGTCGGCACAGAAGTTATCCTCCAGCACCCATTGGCGATAGTTTTCATGGGTCACAGGGGCGGCGTCATCGATGCCAAGCGCTTGTACCAGTTCGATTTCTTTGGGGCCGGTGGCGGGCACGATGCAATCGACCATGGAATTGGGGAAGGTGCAGGCGTGGTCGATCCAATCGGCCAGCGCCGGATCGGACAGCCGTGCCAGCGACACAAGGGTCTGGCGCAGGATATCGCCGTTTCCTTGCAGGTTATCGCAGCTTAGGCCGGTAAAGGCATCGATGCCCTGATCGCGGCGCAGTTTCAGGGCGGCGATGATCGCGCCGAAAACCGTTACAGGTGTGTCGGGGTGGGCCACATCATGCTGAATATCGGGATGGCTGGCGTCAAAACCCTTTGTCGCCGGATCGACGTAGTAGCCGCCCTCGGTCACCGTCAGCGCAACAATGCGAATATCGGGCTCGGCCATGCGGTTGATCAGCGGGCGGTTGCCTTCTGTGATCGGAATGTAGTCGATCATTGCCCCGGTGACCTCGGCAGAGGTTTGCGCGGGATCAAGTTCGACCAAGGTGGTCAGATAATCCTGCTTTGCCAGCTTCAGCCGTTGGGCCTCATCAAACGGACGCACCCCTGCACCGATAATCGCCCAGTCCAGCGCAAGACCCTGTTGCATCAACCGGTGCAAATACCAAGCCTGATGGGCGCGGTGGAAATTGCCAAGGCCAATATGGACAATGCCAGCCGTCAGGGTGCTTCGATCATAGGTTGGCACAGACACAGAAGGGGGCAACTGCGACAGCCTGTCGTTGCACAAGGGGACTAGGGGTGTAAGGGGCGTTTGTTTGGTCATTAGCTCATCCAATTCCCACCATCGACGCCAAAGGTCTGGGCTACGATGTAGTCCGCCTCGGCTGTTGCCAGAAAAATTGCCATGCCTGCCAGATCGGCAGCAGTCCCCATCCGGCCAAAGGGAACGGCATCGCCGACTTCGCGCTTTTTCTGGCCGGGTTTCTTGTTTTCATGTTTCGCAAAAAACGCATCAACGCCGTCCCAATGTTCGCCGTCCACGACACCCGGTGCGATGGCATTCACGTTGATGCCATGCTGGATCAGGTTTTGACCGGCGGATTGGGTTAGGCTGATGACAGCCGCCTTGGAGGCACAATAGGTCGCCACCAGAGGCTCGCCCCGGCGACCGGCCTGACTGGCCATATTGATGATTTTGCCGCCATTGCCCTGGGCGATCATCTGTTTGGCCACCGCTTGCAGGGTAAACAGCACGCCCGCGACATTGATGGCAAAAACCGTGTCAAAATCCTTGCGGGTGATCTCGGTGATCGGGGCGGCGGTAAAAAGCGCCGCGTTGTTGATCAGGATGTCGATGCCGCCAAAAGCGTCGGTTGTTGTGGCAATGGCTGCATCAATGCTGTCTTGCTGTGTGACATCCATCTGCACGGCAACCGCAGAGGGTCCAAGACCTTCTGCCGCCGTAGTTGCGCGGGCGATATCGATATCGGCCAGCGCAACCTTTGCGCCTTCGGCAATATAGGCCTCTGCAAGCGAAAGCCCGATGCCCCGCGCCGCCCCCGTGATGAGGGCGGTTTTTCCAGCAAGGCGTTTCATGCGATCCGAAGCCCCTGCGCGTCAAAGCGGTGCAATTGCTCCAATTGGGGCGATAGGAAGATCTTGTCGCCATGTTTGACAGCAATATCACCGGTGATCCGTACCGTGACCATATCAGCCAGACCGGTATCATGAACGTGGATGAACGTGTCAGAGCCGAGGTGTTCGGCGACACCGACACGCCCTTCCCACAGACCCTCGGTTTTCGAGACATCAATGTGCTCGGGCCGGATGCCGATGGAATTGACACCGTGTTTCGCCGCTTCGGGACCGCTGAAGATATTCATCTTCGGCGAACCGATGAACCCTGCGACAAATTCGTTGCGCGGGGTGTGATACAGCTCCAGCGGGGTGCCGACCTGTTCGATATACCCGGCGCGCAGGACAACGATTTTATCTGCCATGGTCATGGCTTCAACCTGATCGTGGGTCACGTAGATCATCGTGGTTTTCAGCCGTTCGTGCAGCTCGCTGATTTCCAGCCGCATGCCAACGCGCAGGGCGGCATCGAGGTTTGACAGGGGTTCGTCAAACAGGAAGGCAGAGGGTTCACGCACAATCGAGCGGCCAATGGCGACCCGCTGACGTTGACCACCGGACAACTGACCCGGTTTGCGGTCCAGATAATCGGTCAGGTTCAGCGCCTTGGCGGCCCCTTCGATGCGACGCTTTTGCTCGTCTTCGGGAATACCCGCCATTTTCATCGGAAAGGCGATGTTCTTGCGCACTGTCATATGCGGATAGAGCGCATAGGATTGGAACACCATCGCCAGACCGCGTTTGGCAGGGGGCACTTTGGTGGCATCCTTGCCGTCGATCTCGATATGGCCAGAGGTGATATCCTCAAGCCCTGCGATCAGACGCAACAGGGTGGATTTCCCGCAGCCCGAGGGGCCGACAAAGACGGTGAATTCGCCGTCTTCGATTGTCAGGTCCAGAGGTGGAATGACCTGAACATCGCCGAAGCTTTTGGTGACTTGGTTAAGTTTGATTTGTCCCATGTCTCAGGTTCCTTATTTCACAGCGCCAAAGGTCAGGCCGCTGACGAGTTGTTTCTGGCTGAACCAGCCAAGGATGAGGATCGGCGCAATGGCCATGGTCGAGGCCGCGCTGAGTTTGGCAAAGAATAGGCCTTCAGGGCTGGAGTAACTGGCGATGAATGCCGTCAACGGGGCCGCTTTGGCAGCGGTTAAGTTCAGGGTCCAGAAGGCTTCGTTCCATGCCAGAATGAAGTTCAGAAGTACGGTAGAGGCGATGCCGGGGATGGCCATCGGGGTCAGGACATGAAGGATTTCTTCCTTCAGGCTGGCCCCGTCCATCCGGGCGGCTTCGAGGATCTCACCGGGGATTTCGCGGAAGTAGGTGTACAGCATCCAGACGATGATCGGCAGGTTCATCAGCATCAGGATCACCACCAGAGCCAGACGGCTGTCCAGAAGACCCATTTTGATACAGATCAGGTAGATCGGGTACAGCACGCCAACCGCGGGCAACATTTTGGTGGAGAGCATCCAGAGCAAAATGTCTTTGGTCCGCTTTGAAGGCACGAAGGCCATGGACCAAGCGGCGGGAATGGCGATTATGATCCCCAGAAGGGTAGAACCACCGGCGATAAAGATCGAATTCCACAAGAAGCGCGCATAGTTGGAGCGCTCCAGCACCGCTGTGTAGTTTTCCAGCGTCCAGTCGAAGGCCAGAAACACGGGGGGATCGGCAATCGCGGTGGCTTCGGTCTTAAAGCTGGTCAGGATCGTCCAGAGGATCGGAAAGAAGATCAGCAGACCGATACCCCAAGCCAATGTGGTGTTCAGGATCTTACGTTGTTGAGTTACTGCGCGGGCCATGATGTCCTCCTCACGCGTCCAGGTTCTTGCCGACAATGCGCATCAGGAAGATGGCAATGATATTGGCGAGAATGATTGCATAGACACCACCGGCAGAGCCGAGGCCGACGTTCTGGCTTTCCAACACGCGCTGGAAGATCAGATAGGTCAGTGTGCGGGTTCCGAAGGCGCCACCGGTCGTCACGAAGATCTCTGCAAAGATAGCCAGCAGAAAGATCGTCTGGATCAGAAGCACGATGGTAATCGCACGGCTGAGGTGGGGCAGGGTGATGTAGCCAAAACGTTTCAGGGGCGGCGCACCATCCATTTCGGCGGCTTCGAGCTGTTCGCTGTCCAGCGATTGGATCGCGGTCAGCAGGATCAGCGTCGCAAAGGGCAGCCACTGCCAGGATACGATCATGATAATCGAGCTGAGCGAGGCCTCGGACAGCCACGACACCGGCTCGGCTCCGAAAAAGCGCCACAGATGGGCAAACAGGCCGTTGGTCGGGTCCATGAACATATTTTTCCAGACCAAGGCAGAAACGGTCGGCATAACAAAGAAGGGCGCAATGATCAGAATGCGGACCACACCTTGGCCCCACATCGGCTGGTTCAATAGGATCGCCAACAGGACGCCGAACAGGATGGTAATCAAGAGCACGCCACCGACGATAATCAAGGTGGTCCAGACGGCGGGCCAAAATGCGCTAGAGCTGACAAAGCGAACGTAGTTTTCGAAGCCCACCCAACCCAGATCGCCGCCACGAAGGGGAAGATATTTTTTGAAGGAAAAGATCAAAGTCATGATCAGGGGGACGAGCATCCAGCCCAGAAGCAGGATAACAGCCGGGGCCATCATGATGCGGGCTGCTGATCGGGAGTGTTGGGTTGCCATCGGGCAAACCTCCTCTGTTTATGCTCTCAGGGGATTGTGCAGAGCTTTGATGAGAAGAGAGAAGGAAAATCCGGAGAGCACCTGGGGATGTAAGTGGGCTCTCCGGAAGGGAAGAAGGCTTAGCGGTAGCCAGCTGCTTCCATAGCGTCGTTGGTCAGGGCTTGCGCTTTGGCAAGGGCCTCTTCAACGGTTTGCTGACCTGCATAGGCAGCCGAGAATTCCTGGCTGACTTCGGTCGCGATACCTGCAAACTCAGGAATGGCGACGAACTGGATGCCAACATATGGTACCGGATCGACAGTTGGATTTGTCGGGTCGGCAGCCAGGATCGAGTCCAGGGTCATTTGTGCAAAAGGTACTTCTTGGTAGTTAGGGTTTTCGTACAGCGAGGTACGTGCACCTGGAGGCACATTGGCCCAGCCTTCGTTTTCAGCAACCAGCTCGATGTAGTCTTTCGAGGTTGCCCATTCGATGAACTGTTTAGCGGCGTCTTCTTTTTGAGTACCGGCAGGAATTGCCAGCGCCCAAGCCCAGAGCCAGTTTGCCTTTTTCTCAACGCCTTCGCTGTTTGGTGCAAGGGCAAAGCCAACATGCTCTGCAACAGTTGAATCGTTAGGGTTGGTCACGAAGGACGCTGCAACAGTGGCGTCGATCCACATGCCGCATTTGCCTTGCTGGAACAGGTTCAGGTTTTCGTTGAAACCGTTGGTTGCGTAACCGTTGGGGCCGGATTCACCCATCATACCTGTGTAGAAATCCAGTGCGGCTTTCCATTCTGGCTGATCGAACTGGGCGTTCCAGTCTTCGTCAAACCAGCGTGCACCAAAAGAGTTGGCTGTGACAGTGATGAATGCACCACCTTCACCCCAACCGGCTTTGCCGCGCAGGCAGATACCGTTGATGTCGTTGTCACGGTCGGTCATGGCGGCAGCTGCTTCGCGGATGAACTGCCATGTTGGGGCGGTTGGCATTTCCAGACCGGCTTTTTCCATCAGGTCCTTGCGGTACATGATCATGGAGCTTTCGCCGTAGAAAGGTGCTGCATACATGGTGCCTTCATGGCTCAGACCAGCGCGCATGGCGGGCAGGATGTCGTCGGCGTCATATTCGGCGGACAGGTTGTCCAGACCGACAAGCCAGCCATTGGCACCCCAGATCGGTGTCTCATACATACCGATTGTCATGATGTCGAAAGAGCCGCCTTTGGCAGCGATATCGGTGGTGACACGCTGGCGAAGAACGTTTTCCTCCAGCGTCACCCATTCAACTTCATGGCCGGTTTTGGCTGTGAAATCATCGGTGTAACCCTGCATACGGATCATATCACCGTTGTTTACAGTCGCGATTGTGATTGTTTCAGCATAGGCGGCAGACGTCGTCATGACGGTCAATGCAGTTGCCGCGCGGAGTGCGTTAGCGAGTTTCATTATTTCCTCCCAAGAAATATAATTCACTCGTCAAGCATAGAAGTCAGACTTTGCTTTCGTCAATCTAATTCTTAACGCGCGTAAAATTAAAACCATACATCGCGTAAAATCAAACGCTTAGGCAGAGGCGCGCATGATTAGCTCTCCGTCAAACAGGGTGGATTTCCGTTCTGGTGCTGGAGATTCTGATTCGATCAAACCTAGAATAGTTTCGACACTCTTGGTCGCGATGGCGGAGTAATTATGCGAGACAGTCGTCAGCGTCGGGCAGGTGTAATGAGAAAACGGATGGTTATCGTGGCCCGCAACGCGCAGCGCACAGTCCTTGTCCAACCCGACTCGGAGGCCCAATTCATAGGCGGCGGTTAAAAATCCGATCGCCAGACGGTCATTACTGCAAAAGACGGTCTGCGATGGCAGCTTGCCGGATGCCAGCGAGCGTTTGCCCTCCCGATAGCCGAATTCTTCAAAATCCCAGCCTTCCCCTTCAGCCTGAATAAGATGGGGCGTATGGCCCATCTGTTCCATGGTTTCGATATAGGCGAGGCGGCGTTTGTTGGCGTTCGGGTTCGGGGGTGTTTTCATTTCGAAAAAGACCGGCGGTTCACCGGTGCGTGTCAAATATTCCAGCATCATTTTGGTGGCCTGGGTGTTGTTATGGCCGACGAATGCCTCTCCTGCGCCTTCGATATTGGCATCGAAATTGACCGTTGGCACCTCTTCGCAAAATCGCAGGATGGCCTTTCTGTCAGAGGTGCGCCCCAATGGGGCCAGCAGTACGCCCGCCGGTTTGATCGCACGCAGGGACTGCAAATTGGCGACCTCTGAATTGGCATCCCCGTGCGAGCTGAGCAAAATCGGTTGAAAACCCGCTCCAATAATCATGGTCTCGATCCGGCGGGCTATTTCGGCAAAAAACGGATCCGCCAGATATGGGACAACGATGCCGACATTCTTGGTCAGTTTCCGGTTTTGATTGATGGCGAATATATTCGGACGGTAATCATGTTCCTTGAGTGCGCGTTCGATTTTCTCTCGGGTCGAGACGCGCACGCTGGTCGGATCGTTGAAATACTTAGAGACTGTGGGGCGTGAGATACCGCTAACGGATGCAAACTCTTCCATATTGCGGATTTTTTGCTTTGGCATGGTAGGGCCCCTCGAAACTTTCCTGAACTTTGCACTATCTTATCGCGCGGTAAAAATAAAATGTCTATTAACCTTTGTGGTGGCATGATCGCGCCGCCGGGCGGCTTACCGCAATTTCTGGCGTAAAAAATCAATCATGCATCGGACCTTCAGCGGCAGGTAGGACCGTGAAGGATAAAGCGCCCATGCCGCAGTCTCAAAGCTGCTGGCGGCGGCTTCATAGCCGGGCAGCAGATCGATCAAATCCCCCTTGGCCAAATCGCTACGCACCAACCAGTCCGGTAATAACGCCGGTCCCAAACCGTCAAGGGCAGCCCGCCGCAAGGATAGCGCGTTTGAGATAATGATCTTGCCGGACACCGGAACATCGACCGGTTCACTGGTTGCGGATCGAAAACGCCAACGGGTCCGGTAATCGGCCAAGGCAAATCGCAGGCAGTCGTGTTTTTCCAGATCCAAGGGGGCAGAAATCGATGGGGTGGTTTTGACATAGTCCGGCGCGGCACAGACCACATATCGCGTTGCCACAAGCTTGGTGCTGATCAAATCACCGCGCGGGGCAGGGGCCAGTCGCAGGGCGAGATCGATGTTTTCAGCAATCAGGTCAACGTTGGAATCCGTTGGTAACAGCTCCAGCGTAATATCGGGGAATTTTGCGGTAAACTCCGCCAAATGGGGCACAACGCAGAAATGGGCAAAAGAGACCGACGCCGTCATCTTTAAAGTCCCCGACGGACCAAGCCCGGCTTGACGGGCCAGATCATGGGCATGGTCGAATTCTTCCAGTAAGGGCGCAATATGGGCGATATAGGCCGCGCCCTCTTCGGTTTGAGAAAGCCTGCGTGTAGAGCGTTGAAACAGTCTGATCCCTAGCTCTTGTTCAATGCCCGCTACGGTGCGCGACACCGATGACGGATCGACCCCCATGACACGGGCTGCGGCGGCAAAGCTGCCATGACGGGCCACCAATAAGACTGATTTGAGCGATGCAAGTTCCATTCATGCAAGTATTGCACGACATCCCTGATGATCAACCTGTTTTTCCGCTGATTTCGCATGAGTATCTTCTCCCAATCGAAACATCAAATGGAGAAACAAAATGGAAATTCGCAATTCAGTCGCTTTTGTCACTGGTGCCAACCGGGGCGTTGGGCGGGAATATGTAAATCAACTGCATGCACTCGGGGCATCTAAAATTTATGCGGCGGCGCGCAATACCGATACGCTGAAAGACGTGATCGCGCGTGATCCTGCCAAAATCATTGCGGTGCAGCTGGATATTACCGACGCCGACCAAATCGCAGCCGCGGCCCGCAAGGCGTCGGATGTGACACTGCTAATCAATAATGCCGGTTCGCTGACTTTTGGCGGCGCGCTTGAGGTGTCCCAAGCGGGGCTGAACACCGATATGGCGGTCAATAATGACGGGTTGCGCAATATGACTCGAGCCTTTGCCGATGTGATCGCGGCGAATGGCGGTGGGGCAGTGGTCAACATGCTGTCGTTGCTCTCCTTCCTGAGCGCGCCTGGTTTTGCGGGCTATAACGCTTCAAAAGCGGCGGCCTGGTCCATGGCGATGTCCCTGCGCGCCTATCTTGCGCCAAAGGGCGTGGCGGTTATCAATGCGTTTCCTGCAGGCATCGACACCGAGATGCTGGCCGGAGTCGATGGGCCCAAAGACTCGGTTCAGGACGTCGCCCGCGATGTATTGGCGGCTGTCGAAGCGGGGGGCGAAGACGTCTATCCTGCCTCAGCATCCGGCGTGTTTGACGCATGGCGGCAGGATCAAAAAGCCGTTGAAGCGGCTTTCGCTGAAATGATGTAGCCTTCGCAAATATACCGAGCTTACAAAAATGTAATCGCGCGCGAATGCCTTTGTATAGCGCGTGATCCATATCTGTTTTGTCACCGGGCAAGACGCCCCGGATTAACCCCAACGGAGAACAGACATGGAAAAGAAATTTATTGCAGGAAGCGCTTTGGGTGCATTGGTCATTGCAGGTGGGATTGCTGGCGTGGTGTCGGCCCAGACGGCGGCCCGTGCAACCGGGCTGACTGAAGCCCAGATCATCGAAATCGCTTTGGCCGAAGTCCCCGGCGAGGTACAGGAGGTCGAGCGGGAGCGTGAACGGGGCATTATCGTCTATGAAGTGGAGATTCTGGCCGAAGATGGCACCGAGATGGAGCTTGAGATCGACGCCGAGACAGGTGATATTCTGCAAGTAGAAGCGGAGCACGAAGGCTGTGATAAGGATGGCGATCACAAAGACACCTGACACCGGTGACTACTTGCTAAATATTCACACAAAAGGCTGCTGTTTCCGGCGGCCTTTTCCCATTTCCCTTAGCTAGACAGGATCAGCATGCGTATTTTGCTTTTGGAAGATGATAAACAATTAGGCCCGTGGATCACGGGCGGTCTGCGCGAGGAAGGCCATGTGGTAGATCATTTTGCCGACGGCAAAGACGCCTTGATGGCGGCGATGGGGCAGGAATTTGATGTGTTGATACTGGATCGTATGGTCCCCGGCCTCGACGGGCTTGCGGTGCTGAAATCGCTGCGCGCCTCCAAGAATACGACACCGGCGCTATTTCTGACCGCATTGGGCGAAGTCGATTCACGGGTCGAAGGTTTTGACGCCGGCGGCGATGATTACTTGACCAAACCCTTTGCTTTTGTCGAGCTTTCTGCCCGCGTGAATGCGCTGGGCCGGCGGCGGGAGGGGGGCGAGGACACTTCTGCCGCGCCGACCTGTCTAACGTATGGGGATTTATCGCTTGATCTGCTATCGCGCCAATGCACACGGCAGGGTCAGGATATTGATCTCATGGCTAAGGAATTCAAAATACTGGAGTATTTCATGCGTCGTCCCGAACGTCTTGTGACGCGCACGATGTTGCTGGAACAGGTCTGGGAGATGAGCTTCGATCCGACAACCAGCGTTGTGGAAACCCATATTAGCCGCTTGCGGGCCAAGATCGATAAACCTTTTGACAAACAATTGCTGCGCACCCGACGCGGCGAGGGATATGTCTTTGGTGGATAGGCTTTTGGATCAGATCAAATGGGTGCGCCGTTCCTCGACCCTGCGGCTGTCGCTCTTGCTGTCGCTGATCTTTGCCCTTGGCATGACGGTTGCGATCTTTGTGGCGCTGACCCTTGGGCGCGAGGCGGTAGAGCGGCGGGTGGATAGCACGCTATCGGCCTTGGCAGGC
The DNA here is from genome assembly GCA_947498155.1 of uncultured Pseudoruegeria sp. Taxonomy (GTDB): domain Bacteria; phylum Pseudomonadota; class Alphaproteobacteria; order Rhodobacterales; family Rhodobacteraceae; genus Pseudoruegeria. The sequence continues at coordinate 65,713 of CANMJD010000006.1, read as the reverse complement.
ACCGCGGTGCTAGAGGATGCGCGGGGAGATAGTGCGGCGATGATCCTGCGTGCGCCGGATAATTTGCGTGGCTTGCCGCGCCCCTTTGAGCGCGCCGTCGCGCGGGGCGGAGGTACGATCGAACTAGAGGATGATTTTCTGCGTTCTGAACTGTGGCGTATCACGGTGACGCAGGACAGTAATGGCGCGCCGATTATGCTGGCATTGCCCATCGAAGAAAGCGAGCAGGCACAGGAATTGCTGGCGGGAATTTTGTGGACAACAGCAGCTTTGGTGATTGCGGGGACCTTGGCCATCGGGCTGGGCACCGGCATTTTAGCGCAGCGCCGGTTGTCCAAGATCAATGCCACCCTTGGCCAGTTGGCCGCCGGGGATTTGGGCGCGCGCACGGGGCTTGAACAGGCCAAGGATGATCTGGATGACATTGCCCGAAACCTCGACAATACCGCCATCGCGCTGGAACGTCTGGTCACCCAGACCCAAAACCTGAGCGCAAGCCTTGCCCATGATCTGCGCACGCCCTTGGCGCGACTACGCGCGCAGTTGGAAATGCTGCCCGAGGGAGAGGCACGCGGCATCGCGCTTGAAGAGGCGGGACGCTTGTCGGCGGTGTTTGATACGATCATGCGGGTTGCGCGGATCGAAGCGGGGCAGGGGCAGGTCGGGTTTGAAGCCGTCCCATTGGCGGACCTTGTGTCTGAAATCGCCGAGATTTTCGGCCCCGTGGTGGAGGATTCAGGCAAGCAATTGCGGATTGACGTTGAGGCTGCTGGCACCGTCTTTGCGGATCGTCAAATGTTGGTGCAGGCGATGGCGAACCTGATCCAGAATGCGCTGATCCATGGCGGCGAGACGATCACACTTCTGGCGCAGGGTAACCGGCTTGGTGTGAGCGATAACGGGGTGGGGGTGGACCCGTCTGCGTTTGATGAAATTCTCAAACCCATGGTGCGCCTTGAGGCTTCACGGACGACAGAGGGTTCGGGTTTGGGGCTGGCGCTGGTGCGGGCGGTGGCGGATCGTCATGGCGCACGCCTTGAGCTGTCACAAAACACACCGCAAGGGCTGCGGGTTCTTTTGAACTTTGCAAAAATGTAAACTTCCGGTCAGGCAGGCCTCATCCTGCCTTTCTATATCTGTGTCATCGAAACAAAATATAAAACTCGGAGATGACCTATGAAAAACCTGATCAACAAGCTGACTGTCGCCACATCGGGTGCGGTTCTTTTTGTCCTTGGCTGTGTGATGGCGGGGCTTGGTTTTGCCGTGCTCGGCATGTTGGCCCTGTTTGCCTTGGCCACGGTCGGTATCGCCTTGCTGGCCTCTCCGTTTCTGGCGGCAAAGCAACCACAAACCGATGACGCCGAAGTCGTTGATGTGCCGGAAACAGCCGTCGCGGTTTAACAGGGTCAACCGCGCTTAGAATGACGCCAGAACGCGCAACATCATCCTGCCCTGTGGTTTTCTTGGGCCTGCGCTAAAACAAATGCCGCTCTTTTGCCAAAAGGGCGGCTTGCGTGCGGTTGGAGACGCCCAGTTTAGCCAGCAGGTTTTTTACATGCAGTTTGACGGTCACTTCCTGAATGTCGAGGTTGCGGGCGATTTCCTTGTTGGACAGACCGATGCATAGCTGTTCCAGCGTTTGCATTTCCCGCGTTGAGAGTTTGGCAAACGCCCCTTCGGTCTTGGTTTCTGCTGTTGCGGTGCCAAAATCAAACGGGAAATAGCGTTCCCCGGACAGCACAAATTGTATCGCATTAACCAAAGACGCCGCCGTCAGCGATTTAGGAATAAAGCCATGGGCGCCGCGCGCCATGGCGGTGTTGGCAATATCGCGATTGGCCACACCGGACATCAAGGCGACTTTGCAGGCCGGAAAAGTTTTGCGCGCTTTTTCCAACCCCTCAAGCCCGTTCATCCCCGGCATGTTGTAATCCAGAATGAGAAGATCAATCACATCAAGCCCGCGCATGACCTCCATCGCGGTGTCAAAACTGGGGGCGGTCAGAACTTTGAAGTCGTCTTTGGTTTCCAAATAAGCAGCAATGGTATCGCGGACCAAATCGTGATCATCTGCTAAAAGAATGTTCGGCATCGACTCTTATTCCTTGATGTTTCATCCCTTATATATCGGGAAATATGATCTTATCGTGGCATATATACTCTTAAGTATAGGTTTCTATGCCAATGCCTCAAAACAGGTTCCCCACAATAGCGTAGTCAAAGGCCAGATTAGCAAGAGGATCCTGACGATGATGTATCTTTCCCGTAGCCGTCTGTTTGCGGTTGTAATGGCGCTGTTCACTTTTTCTGCCCAGCACACGGCGGCGCAGGCCGACGTGATGACCTTGACCATAAGCCCGCTGGCGGCGCAGCCCGTGGTGCTGGATTTGGCCGCCCTTGATGCGCTGGAGCAGGTGGAGTTTGTGACCGGCACCATTTGGACCGATGGCGAAACCCGGTTTTCGGGGGTCCCGCTTAAGGCCTTGCTGACGCATCTTGGCATTGAGGGCAAAACGATCGAAATGGTTGCCTTAAATGATTATGCCGTGTCGATGCCGATTGCCGATCTGCAAGATGATGCGCCGATTGTGGCCTCTCGTATGGATGGCGAAACCATGTCTGTGCGCAATAAGGGCCCGTTTTGGGTGATCTACCCGTTTGACAGGGACGAAAAATACAACACGGAAACCAATTATTCGCGCAGCATCTGGCAGTTGAACCGGTTGAAAGTCTTGGAGTAAAGGCATCTTGCCCCATAAGGTGGTCCCGATCAGGAGGCCCCTATGACGTCTGCGCTTAATAGATATCGTATCGCAATACTGGCAGGCTTTGGCCTGCTTGTTTTGTTGTTGGGGCTGATGGTGAGCAACCTTCTGTCACAGCTTTCTGACCTATCGATTGCCGAGGGCGATGACACCCAATGGAGCATTGCCCAACTGGATACAGAGTTCGCCAATCTGAATGCGACCCTCTCTGATCAACTGCTCGAAGGCGCGCTGAGCGATGCCCAAATCAGGTTGCGGTTTGATATTGCCCTTAGCCGTCTGAACATCATCAACTATGGCCGAACCGGCACCGCATTTGCCAAAAATGCCGATGCCCTTCCCCTGATCAAGCAAATGAATGATTTTTCTGATACCGTCATTGCCTATCTGGATCAGGACAGCGCTTTTACACCGGCTGATCTGGATGATCTGCGGCGCAGGGTGCAGGAGATCCGCCCCGTGGTGCGCAAGATTGCCTTGCTCGGGGTCACCTTGGGGGCCGAACACACTGAAAAGGGTCGGGCAGAATTTGCCGCGCAGTTAGCCCGCACCGGCGGGATCGCTATTGCGCTTATGGTGTTGCTTGTGGGCTTGTTGATCGTGCTGGACCGCCTGTTGCGTCGTGCAGCGCTGCGCGATGCAAAGCTGCTGACCTCTTCCAAACAGCTGGCGTCAACTGTGGCGGCGTCACTGGATGCGATCATAACCGCCGATGATGCAGGGCGGATCATCGCTTTTAATGCATCGGCCCAGTCGATCTTTGGATGGGCACCGGAAGAAATCATCGGCAAAACCATGGAGGAAACCATCATTCCCCCACAGATGCGAGAGGCCCATCACACCGGTATGACCCGCTATCTGCAGACAAGGACAACACGGGTCATCGACAAGGGACGGGTGGAGCTTTCGGCCTTGCGTAAATCTGGTGAAGAATTTCCTGTCGAATTGAACATTACCTCGACCCAGGATGAACAGGGCACGACCTTTATTGCCTACATTCGGGACATCAGCGGGCGCAAGATCAACGAGCAAAAACTGATAGATGCCCGCAACCGCGCCGAACGCACCGATCAGGCGAAATCGCAATTCCTGCGGATGATGAGCCATGAAATGCGTACGCCGCTTAATGGGATTTTGGGGGTGCTGGACTTGTTGAAAACTACCGCGCTCACGCAACAGCAGGAACGCTATGTGCAAATGGCCACCGCGTCTGGCGAAATCCTGCTGGAACATACCAACGAAGCGCTGGACATCACCCGCATTGAGACCGGCTCATTGCAACTGGCCCCGCAGGATTTTTACCTTCCGGAAATGGTTGAGCCTCTTGTTGAGACGCTGGAACCCTTGGCGCGTGAAAAGAACTTAGGGATGGTATTGCAGATCGATGCTTCTATGCGCAGGGGGTTTATAGGCGATAGCAATCGCATCCGGCAGATTTTGACCAATCTGCTGGGGAATGCGATTAAATTTACCGACACCGGCCATATTGCACTGACGGTGGCGGGCATTCACGGGCAAGCGGTTTCATCGGTGTCTTTTACCGTGACCGACACCGGTGCCGGCATTGCACCCGAACATCAAGAACAGGTGTTTGACGACTTTGTCGCGCTGGCCAGCGGCAAGGGGCGCCAGTCGCGCGGGGATGGATTGGGTCTGTCGATTTCGCGCAAGATTGCACAGGGTATGGGGGGCGATATTTCGCTCCACAGTACCGTGGGCCAAGGCTCGAGCTTTACCCTGACGCTGCCGCTGCAACGCGGAGAAATGACGGCGGCGCAATCCGACCCGACCGATGCCGCTACCGGTGCGGCTCGCCACGCCAGTCGGGTGCTTTTGGTTGAAGATAACGACGTGAACCGCAAGGTCCTGACCGATATGCTGCACAGCATGGGCCATGAGGTCCATGAGGCGGTTAACGGGGCGGAATGCCTTGTTAAGGCTGCGCAGACCCGGTTCGATCTGATCTTTATGGATATCAGCATGCCGGTGATGGACGGGATCGAAGCAAGCAAAAGGCTGCGACGCGAGGGAGGCCTTAATGCGGCCACGCCGATTGTCGGCCTGACCGCCCATGGCAAAGACGAATATCGTGACGCTGCCTATGCTGCGGGCATGAGCTTTTTTCATACCAAGCCCATCCGGCTCACACGATTGCAAGGCATCCTGTCGCAGGTTTTATCAGCGGAGCGGCAAGCCGCAACGGAAGGCACTGATCCTGCACTGGAAAACGACTCTCTGGATGTGCTGGTCGAGGCTTTAGGGCGCGATAAGGTGAAAAACGTCGGGGCAAGCTTTTTTGCCGAACTAGCGGCCTATATCGAGCAGATCGACGAAGATATATTTAGGGATGATCCGGTTGGGCTGGCGGAGGCCACGCATAAAATGAAAGGCGCGGCAGCGCTTTTGGGGCAGGCGGCGCTTGAGGGCCTACTGGCAGAGCTGGAAGAGCAAGCCCGGGCCGGAGGGGTGGTTGATATTGAGAATCAGCTTGTCGCATTAAAGTTGTGTGCAATCGAATCCCGCCAAGGATTTGATGCGAAACTTGGGTGACCGCCCAAGGTGCCGGCCCAATAGGAGAGCGGCCTATCCCAAGGGATAGATCACCCATGCCAATTTGCGCCAAACTACCCCCTCGAACCACGGTTTTTACCGGGTGCAGGGCCTAAAACTTAGTTCATCAACAACTCGGGCCGCCTGGAGGGGCCCCCTGTATAGGAACTAAGACTATGACACATGTTCAAGAAATTATCATTGTCGGTGGCGACGGATTTTGCGGTTGGCCTACAGCGCTGCACCTGTCGAAACTGGGCCATAAAATTACCATTCTCGACAACATGTCCCGCCGCGATATTGATACGCAAATGGGGGCCGACAGCCTGACACCCATCGCATCCATGGAAGATCGCCAAGCCGCTTGGAAAGAAAAAACCGGCCTGACCATCAACTTTGAGAAAATCGACGTCGCCCGTGAATATGACCGCCTGACCGAGATCATGGCAAAGCTGCGCCCCGACACGATTATCCACTTTGGCGAGCAGCGTGCCGCACCCTATTCAATGAAGGGCGTCTCCGAAAAACGCTATACCGTCGACAACAACATCTCTGGCACCCACAACCTGCTTGCGGCCTCTGTCGCATTGGATCTGGATGTGCATTTTGTTCACCTCGGGACCATGGGCGTTTACGGCTATGACGATGATGGCATCGAAATCCCCGAAGGCTATTTGCCGGTCTATATCCCGGGCGACAACAACAAGATCTATCAGCGCGATATTCTGTATCCGACCAATCCGGGCAGTGTCTATCACATGACAAAATCCATGGATCAACTGCTGTTCCAATTCTATGCCAAAAACGACCGCCTGCGCGTCACCGACCTGCACCAAGGAATCGTTTGGGGCACGCAGACCGATGAAACCAAGCTGGATGAACGGCTGATCAACCGGTTTGACTATGATGGCGATTATGGCACCGTGCTGAACCGTTTCCTGATGCAGGCGGTGGTGGGCCATCCGCTGACGGTGCATGGCACCGGCGGTCAGACCCGCGCCTTTATTCATATTCAGGATACGGTGAAATGCCTTGCGCTGGCTGTGGCAAACCCCCCCGTTCGGGATGGCAAAGTGGCGATCCTGAACCAGATGACCGAAACCCATACGGTGCGGTCCTTGGCTAAACTGGTCGCCGAGACCTCTGGCGCGGAAGTTGCCAATGTCGACAATCCGCGCAACGAGGCTGCCGAAAATGATCTGCGCGTGTCTAATAAGACCTTTATTTCTCTTGGTCTGAAACCGGTCACGCTGGCCGAAGGTCTGATGGAAGAAACACAGGAAATTGCAGGGAAATACGCCTATCGCTGCCTGCATAACATGATTCCCTGTGTGTCCACATGGACAGACAACCAGCGTCCGGGTGTTGTTCAAATAGACGGCCAGCAGGTCGCGTAACCACAACACAGAAATAGATGCCGACCCCGCTTGGAGGTGGGGGCGGCATCATTCTGTGGAGTGCTTTTAACAATCGGTGAATGAAATGCGAATGATCGGCATTGGGCTGTTGGGATTTCTCCTTGCAGGCGTGGCCCTCCTGCTTTCGACAATGGATATTCTGGAAAAAGGACAACGTTATGTCAGCGAAATGACCCAAGGCCCGCAACTGGTCTTTGAAGAGCGGACCGCCGTGTCCGCCTCCGGTGCGTATCAGGCCGTGGTTCACCGCGCCAATCCGAATAATCCGGTCATTCTTTCCGGTCTCCCCGCCTATCAGAGCGTTGCATATAAGATCCCTCTTGATGCACGCCCTACGTCTGGATACCTCCAAATTGATGCAACATTTCAGGTGCTTGATGGAGTCGAAGGGGTGCTGCGCATCTCTATCGACAACATCCGCCGTGGCGAAATTTTGCTGCGTCCGGGCGAGGTCGGGCGGTCCTTGCAAATTCCGCTGTCACCGACGGATTTCGCAAGAGACCAACTGGTCGTCTCATTTTCTCTGCAAGGGGAGGGTTCGCACTCTCAATGCAGCTCCGACGAAGGTGTCAAAGCCGTTGTAGAGATTGAGACGACCAGCGCTATTTTTCTGACGCTGGACTTGCCGCTGCAGTCTGCCGCCGATCGTATCCATGCCTGGGGCGATATGGTGCGGGTGGCCTGGCCTGCGTGGGTCAAGCCACAAGAGCAACTGCGACGGCTGGCTCTTGCCACCCAATTTGCGCAGCGCGGCATCCAGCCAGTGTTTGTCGGTGGTCAGGCCGTGGATGCGTTGAGCACGGATCAGATGCGCGAAGGGATTGGTTTTTTTCCGGCCCCGACAGAGGCGACGGGCGGCGCTGACTTAACAGACGCTTTGGCGGTCAATGGCGCGAATGGGGGGGTCAGGCGTTTTCACCACAAAACCATCTGGCGCTCGCGGTTTGATTTGCGCGGCGCAGACTCCATGCCGATTGCAGAGGCGGCATATATCGATCTTCAGTTGGGGCGTCTGCGGGCATCGCAACACTGGTCGCTGATCGTCACTCTGAACAATCGTTTGATCCATCAAGACATGATCTCGGGGTCAGACAATGCCTATCTTACCAAGATCGCGCTACCGGCCGAGATGCAATCAGCAAAGAACCTGCTCGAAATTGCCCTTTCCGCGCCCCACGAACGCGACGGGCCTTGCGACAGGGGGCCGGAACGTGTGGCGGAACTCTCCCCCGGCAGCCGGTTGATTGCGGGAGAGGCCACCTATGGGGATAGCCTGACCAAATTGCGCGCCGCCCTCTCTGATCTTGGTTCGCTTCACTTGGGCGCAACCTCTGCTTTGACGGCGGCAGAGGCGCAGATGGCAGCGGCACTGCTTTCCCAGATCGTGCCGCACCACGCTGACCTGAAGCCGTCGGCTGCAAAAGCACAGATTATTGTTATCGCGGCGCAGGATGTACCACTCAGCCTGCCCACTGACGACAGTATCTGGTTGGTAACGATGGCGGCGGGCACCCGCGAGCTAACGGTGCAGGACCTGCGCGGGCAAGCAACGTTGCCGCGCACCGGTGTTGCGCTGCTTGTGGTGCCTGCGGGGATGGACATTTCCGGGGTGTCGACATGAGTGAAGCAGAGGATAAACGCGAGCAGATCAACTACATCTCGGTCGACAGTGCGCCAAAGCGCTTTGCCGGGGCGGTATCTGACTGGCAGGCGCCAAAGATGCTGCTGTTGTTTACCACCTTGGCTGTGGTGCAGCTCTGGGGGATCAACAGTGATGCCGCCACCCAGATTTTTCCGAACCGTGATTACGTTTTTTCACCCCACGAAGGCCGGCATGCGATTTCGATCCGGATTTTCCTGATCTCCTTCTTTGTCTCTTTTGCTGCCTTTAGCAACGGAGAGGCGCGGAACCGGAGCCTTTTTGGTATGGATATGACGCTGACGTTTTTACTGGGCTGTACGGCATTTGATCTGGCCAATGCCTTTGCCCATCGGGTGCTGGGGGTGTCGTTTTCCCTGCATTTCAGTGCCATTGCCTCGGGTTTATTCGGCTTTGCGGTGTATTCGTTCAAATTGCTGGAGCGCGGCCATATGCCGGCCCGCATCCGGATCGAACATATTCCGGTTAGCCAGATGCGTGCTATTTTGCGCCTTGGCGTAACCATCGCGGTTGCCGCAATCATTGCCGTTTGGGTCGGCGGAATGGAGTTGAAGACTGTCGCCGTCATGCGACAATGGACTTTGCTGGGGGGTATCGGTCCGGGAGTCTTTTTGTTTTTGCCGGTGCTGTTTGGCCAGTTATATCTGCTGGCGATCTATGACGTGCTGACGGCCAAAACACCTGCTTTCACCCCGCCTGTCTCTGTCATCGTACCAGCACATAATGAAAGCTACATCATCAAGGATACGATCAACGCCATGGATCGGGCTGCCGTTGCTTATGGGGGCGAGGTGCATATTCTGATCATGAACAACAACTCTACCGATGACACCGAAGAGATCGCCCGCGACACCCTTGCCGCCTGTAAAGCCGCCAAGGGACGCGTGATCAATGTGCCCAAACCGGGCAAATCCAATGCGCTGAATGCGGGGTTGGATGCCTGCGAGACCGAATTTCTGGTACGCGTGGATGCCGATACGCTGGTTGGCGAGGACAACTTCAAACGCGCCATGCCCTATTTTACCAATCCCGATGTTGGCGTCGTGGGCGGGGTGCCGGTGCCGCCGGGGGGGGCGCTGTTTGACCGTGCGCGCCTGCTGGAGGTGTTGGTCAAACACGGGTTTTACTCGGTGGCCATGGGGGCGGTGAACGGGGTTGTCGGCATCCCCGGTATGTTTGTTGTCTACCGGACCCATCACCCGCGCTATCTGGGCGGGTTTGTCGAAGGGATGAATGGCGAAGACACCGATATTTCCCTGCGCATCGGAGAGCTGGGTTTTCATTCAGTGGTCGATCCGAAAATCCGCTACATCTCGGAAGTGCCGTCGTCTTATAGCCATATGCGCGAACAGCGCATGCGGTGGTTTCGCTCAATCTATCATATCTCTTCGCGCTGCCGCGATCTGATTTACGGGCCGAATAAAACCCTGCGCGGTAAGGTCATTCTGCCCTATATGCTGATCAACTCGGCGCGGCGGGCGATGTTGGTACCGCTGATCATCTATGGGACATTGGAATGGGGGTTGCGGTTCAACCCCGACAGCCCGATCCTATGGCAATCCATCATTGCGGTGACGACGGGCGCACCTGCGATCATGGCCGTTGCCGCATCGCTATTGAACGGGGTGCCCAAAGGCATTCTGGCGCTGCCGGAGTATCTGATTTTTCGCGTTCTGCGCGCCTATTTCACCCTGGAATCGATGCTCAGCATTCTGATTGACGAGAAGGGCGAAGATCTGGAGCGGGTGATCCGGCTGGATCTGGTGCCCGATAAACCGATCCGTGTGGCCTGAATGTGCAGCGCTGTACTTAGGCAATGTTGGTCGGCTGGGTGCTAGGGCGCATTGGTGCGATTTTGCGCTACACGCGCGGCAATATCTTCAACGGTTGTCTGGGCCGGAAACAAGGCGAGGGATTCAACGGCGCAGGCGGCTGTTGCCGCCGCAAACGCACCCGCATCGCGCAAGGGCATACCGGTCTGCAGCCCGTGCCAAAGCCCTACTGAAAAAGCATCCCCCGCCCCATTGCTGTCGCAAAACCGGGCCGGGCAGGGTGGGATTGTCAGGTTTTCCCCTTCTGTATAGATTTCAGCCCCTTTTTCGGCCTTAGTCAGCACAACCATCCGGGCGCGACCGGTCAGAAGCCGGCTCACAACCGCTTCGGGCTGTTCCAGCGCCACATCCGATAGCTGGATCACATCTCCATGGGCAATGAAATCATCATACCACGGGTTTTGTCCGTCATAGTCATGCAGGTCGAGCCAGATGTCGGCCGTGGTTTCCTGCAAGAGCGGCAGTGCTTTCAGCGAAGACAGGGCGAGGCTTAGAAAAATCGTTCGGGCCGCGCTGATTATTGGCAATAGGCGGTCGCAATCAATTTCCGGATCATCTGCGCCATTTGACAAAAACAAAGAATATCGCCCCCCCGCCGTATCCATAATGTTCAGATGATGCGGCGTCGGCGCATTTTGGGGATCAATGATTAGCGCGATGCCCCGGGCGCGACAGGCTTCTGCGATATTCTCTGCATAGTGATCGATCCCAAGGGCACAGTGCAGCACCGGCGCATGTCCAAGCGCGGAAAGGGCCATCGATTTTCCGACACCGGTCGAGCCGACGGTTTCATATTCCCGTGCCTCAAAAAGTGTGGCCGACGTCCCTTGGGGCAGTTTTGGCACCTGAACAATTCTGTTCCAGCTTGCGGCTCCCAGCACCAGAACTTCTGCGGCGTGCAGGGCGTACGCCCCTATGTTCTGGATGGGCGTGTCTTTGGAGGGCGTCATCCGTCACGCCGCGCCACTGACCCGCGATCCACGAGGGTTGTTTCTAACTTAAAGGAGATACCCGCGCGTTTCTCCTGCACCATGGCGATCAACTCCTCTGCGGCGCGGCGGCCCATTTCGCGATGCGGGACATGCACCGTGGTCAAAGCGGGACTGACCACTTGCGCAAGTTCGATGTCGTCAAAGCCGGTGATAGAAACATCGCGTGGGACGTCGAGCCCCAGTCGTTTTGCCCCGCGTAAGGCCCCTGCCGCCAGAACATCATTACCGCACAACACAACGCTGGGGGGCGTAGGGCGCGACATCAGGGTCTCTAGGGCAAGATCGCCGTCGGAAATATTATACGGTACTTCCAGAGGCGATAAGGTTGCCGGATCCAACCCAAAGCCCTGCAACGCCGCGCGCACCCCCTCGATCCGTCTGCGCGCCCGATCATTGCCTTCGCTGATGCCTGAAATCATACCGATATGGCGATGCCCCATTGATAATACCCGTTCGGCAAGGGCCTGCATGGCGGTTTTATTATCAAAACCGACAGAGGGGGCCCGCGCAGTTTCATCATAGGACCAAGCAACCAGAACCGGCACCTGCTGGCGGTCCAGATAATCGTAGATTTCCGGTTTGCGGTCGTGACCGATCAGCAAAAGCCCGTCGGCGCCGCGCGCCACCAGTGTCCTGATTTGCTCTTCTTCGGCTTGCGGTTTGTAGGCAGAGCTGGAAACCAGCAGGGTGTAGCCATGGTCGTTCAGGGCCTCTTGGAAGGCCTGCAAGCCACGGGCAAAGATGGCGTTTTCCATCGTCGGAATGATAGCGCCAATCGTAAAGGTGCGTTTAGCCGCCATAAAGCGTGCCGCGAAATTGGGTGTATATCCCAGCGTATTGATCGCCTCTTCGACGCGCACTTGTGTGCGTTTGCTGACCTTGCCGGATTTGTTGATGAAACGCGAAACCGTCGCAGTGGACACACCGGCGTAGTGGGCAACATCGTCCAACGTAGGAGGTGTATCAGCGTCAGCCATTCTTTGTTTTCCGCAGTTAAAACTCTTTTGACGTCCTTAGCACACTAAAGCAGATTGGAAATGCAGGGAATTTCCACCACAAAATGTAAGCGCTTGCATTTTTAATGTAAAGGCTTACACTTTTCAAATGAATCGCTTTACTCATTAGGATTTTGTCATGTTCCTTTTTGCTTCCATCGCCGTTTTTGCCGTTTATTTCGCAAATGTTGTGTTGGGCGCTTTCGCGGGAAATGCCTTCTTGGGAGATGTGGGTGAAATGCTGGTTCTGTTCGTCGCTGCGATCCTGTTCGTGGTGGCGATTTTACAAAAAGAGGCTGCCAGGGATCAAAAAAGAGATCAAAAAAACGACAGCTGATTTCCATACCGGGAGGACTATCAATGGATACCGAAAAACGCGCACTCGCTTCGGCGGCACGCCGGAATTTTCTAAAGCTCACCACCGGCGGCGCCTTTACTGCTGCGATGGTGGTGGGGGCCAGCGGAATGTTATGGTCGACAGAGGCCACGGCACAAACCGCTAATGAAGAGCGGGACCGTGAAAAAGCTGCGGATCATATCATGACCCTAGCAACGGCCTATGTTCTGGGCGCGTCGCGTAGCTATCCGATCATGCAGCTGGATCTAAAGGAAAACATCCAGAACGCCACCAATGGCAAAGTCTATGTTAAGCTTGCCCCCGGCGGCCAGTTGGGTGCAGGCGGGGCTTTGGTTCAAAAAGTTCAGGGCGGTACAATTCAGGCCGCACAGCATTCCCTGTCCAACTTTGCCCCCTTTGCATCGACGGTTGATTTGATCAACATGCCTTATTTGTGCGGGTCCAATCAGCGGTTTACCAATCTGGTGAATTCCGATCACTGGAACGCCGAGGTTCATCCCAAAGTCGAGGCCGCAGGGTTCAAGGCGCTATTCTACGTCAATATCGATCCGCGTGTTGTTGCGGTGCGCAAGGGTGGCGCGGGGGCTGTTCTGTCTCCGGGTGATCTGTCTGGCGTGAAATTCCGCGTGCCGGGCTCCAAGATGCTTCAGCAATATTATCGCATGGTCGGGGCCAACCCGACGCCAGTGGCTTGGGGCGAAACGCCCTCTGCGATCAAACAGGGGGTTGCGGATGCGCTCGATCCGTCCGTTGGCGCGCTCTATGTCTTTGGCTTCAAAGATATCCTGAGCCATGTGACCTTTACGCAGGCGGTGCCAGATAGTCAGGTCTATTCCTGTAACCTTGAGTGGTTCAATTCGATGCCTGCGGATGTTCAGGAAGGGATCATGTGGGGTTCTGAAATGACCGCACATCAAAACCTCTCCAAAGTACCTTCGGCACGGTCCTATGCCATGGCCGAACTGGCCAAGGCCGGTGTTGAATTCCACAGCCTGAGCGAAGATCAACTTGGCGAATGGAAAGAGGCCGGCGGCTATCAACGTGCAGAATGGGATACGTTCAAAAAAGATCTTGCCGGTTCCATGGATGCCTTTGCCAAACTTGAAGAAGCAGCGGGCACCCAAGGGAAATACTACGTCCACGACGCTTAAAAATCGGGTCGGACGCCTTGAGCGGGCGTCCGGCCTCTCCTTGCATTGCACCTTTGCCTGCCGTCCACAGGGGCCGGTCTGTCATCAGGTGCCAAAAACGGAGCGGATGGGATGGGACTACTTCACAGGATCAATCGGGACGCGGAGCGCTGGCTGTTGCTGGTGTTTTACGTGATGCTCGTCGCGACCATGGCGATCGAGGTGCTGCGGCGGGAAGTATTTTCCTATTCGTCCATCTGGGGTGAGGAAATTGTTCGCTATTCTTTCATCTACCTCGCGTGGATCGGGGCTGCTGCGGCGGTCAAAGAACGCGCCCACATCCGCATTGACGTGGTGATGCACTATCTCAGCCCCCGCGCGAAGGCCGTTTTATACATTTTCGGCGATGCGGTGATGCTGTTTGTGGCGGTGATCGCGCTCTACTGGTCCTATGAAACGGTCCATGTCTCGGCAAAATTCGGATCGGTGACCGACGGTCTGCGGATCTCGAAAGTCTTTTTCCTGATGGCTGTGCCCCTTGGGTTTGGGCTGATGATCGTGCGGCTGATCCAGTCTTTCCGCCGCGATTTCAAATCTCTCATCGATGGCAAGCCCGTCTTTGAGGGCGATAAACTGTTCGATTGAGGGGGCCGACATGCTTTGGAACACGGTGAACCAGACGGTCGAACTAGGGTGGGATTTTTACCTTCCCGTCATTCTTTTTGTTGCGCTGATCGCGCTGGCCGTACCGGTCTGGGCGGCGATTGGCGTGGCGGCGATTACCATGCTGTATATGTCCGGCGATCTGCCGCTGAGCCTTGTCGGCGAAAGCCTGTTTGCCGGCATTGACGCTTTTGCCCTGACGGCGGTGCCGCTGTTTATTCTGACCGGTGACGTCTTGGTCCGAACCGGCCTGTCGCGAAAATTCCTTGATGTGGCCGAAGCGCTGACCTGTTTTGCCAAAGGCGGCTTTGGCTCCGCGACTGTATTGGTGTGCGGGATGTTCGCGGCTATTTCAGGATCGGATGCGGCAGGGGCGGCGGCTGTGGGCCGGATGACCATCGACCGGTTGGTCGAAAGCGGCTATCCGCGCCCCTATGCCTGTGCGCTGGTGGCGGCGGGGGCCTGCACGGGCATCCTGATCCCACCTTCGATTGCCTATATCATCATCGGGCTTGTGCTGGGGATTTCGGCCTCCACCCTGTTTCTGGCGGCCCTGATCCCCGGTCTGGCAATCCTGATCTCTATTCTGATTACCAATCTGATCGTCAATCGTATCTATAATTACGAAGGTGGCGGCGCGATGACGGCGGGCGAGTGGCTTGGCAATCTCGGGCGTGCGCTGAAATCCGGGTGGTATGCGTTTATCGTACCCGGCATCATCTTTTACGGGATTTTCTCTGGCCGTCTGACCCCGACAGAAGCCGGTGCAACGGCCGTGGTCGTCACCATCGCAATGGGGTTTATCCTGCGCACCCTGTCGCTGGCGGATTTTCCGGCGATGTTGGTCAGCTCTGCCAAGGTCAACGGGGTGATCCTGCCGATTATCGCCTTTTCTGCGCCACTGGCCGAAGCGCTTGCCATTATGGGGGTCCCGCAGGGGTTTGTGACTTCGGTCACGTCATTGACGGACGAGCCGTGGATTTTGATCCTTTTGATGATTGGTATTTTGATTGCGGCAGGCTGTGTAATGGAGACCACGCCGAATATCGTGATCCTTGCACCGATCCTGAAACCGCTGGCCGATAACATCGGGATGAATGAAATTCAGTTCTGTATCATGATGATCACCGCGCTGGGGGTTGGTTTTATTACACCGCCCTTGGGATTGAACCTTTTCGTGGTCTCCGGCATCACTGGCGAAAGCATTCTGAAAATCGCCGCCCGTGCGATCCCCTTTGTCCTTTGCATGTTTATCGTGGTTCTGCTGATTGCCTATGTGCCTGCAATTTCCACCACACTGCTGCCCGATATCTACAAGTAGGAAATCCTCTGCCATGACCCGTGAATACCTGAAAAAAGCCACGCTCACCGCGAAATCCGACGCATCTAAAACGCATCAGATCGTGCAGGACATCCTGAACGATATTGAGCAAGGCGGTGATGCCAAGGCGATGGAATACGCGGCCAAATTCGACAAATACGAGGGCAACGTCTTGATGACCCCCGCAGAGATCGAAGCCGCCTGCGCCCGCGTGCCCGAGAAACTCAAGGCCGATATCCGCTTTGCCCATGAGAACGTGAGGCGTTTTGCCGAAATTCAGAAATCCACCGTCTCGGATGTCGAAATGGAGATCGTGCCCGGGTTTACAGCGGGCCAAAAGGTCATTCCGGTAGATGCCGCCGGATGTTATGTGCCCGGCGGGCGCTATAGCCATATCGCCAGCGCCATCATGACGGTGACAACGGCAAAGGTCGCAGGGTGCGGACATATTACAGCCTGTTCGCCCCCGCGGCCCGACATCGGGGTGGCACCGGCGATTGTCTATGCTGCGCATATTTGCGGGGCGGATAAGATCCTTGCGATGGGTGGGGTTCAGGGCGTTGCGGCGATGACCTTTGGTCTGTTCGGCCTGCCAAAGGCCAACATCCTCGTGGGACCGGGCAACCAGTTTGTCGCCGAAGCCAAGCGTATCCTGTTCGGGCGTGTCGGGATTGATATGATCGCAGGGCCGACGGACAGCCTTATTCTGGCAGATGGCACGGCAGATGCGTTGGTTGTCGCCACCGATCTGGTTAGTCAAGCCGAGCATGGCTACAATTCGCCGGTCTGGCTGGTGACGGATGATCGGGTCTTGGCAGAGCGTGTAATGGAAATGGTGCCTGGCCTGATTGACGATCTGCCCGACCTGAACCGCGAAAATGCCTTTGCCGCATGGCGCGACTATGCAGAGGTGATCCTGTGTGCGGATCGCGAAGCAATGGCGGCGTGCTCGGATGATTATGCACCCGAGCACCTGACAGTTCAGGCGCGGGATCTGGACTGGTGGCTTGCGCGGCTGACCTGCTATGGCTCGCTGTTTCTGGGCGAAGAAACCACGGTGTCCTACGGCGACAAAGCCACCGGCACCAACCATGTGCTGCCGACCTCCGGCGCGGCAAGCTATACCGGTGGGCTGAGTGTTCACAAGTATATGAAGATTGTCACCTGGCAGAAAGCAACGCGCGAAGGCTCCAAATCCGTGGCTGAGGCAACTGCGCGGATTTCCCGACTTGAGGGCATGGAAGGCCACGCCCGGGCCGCTGATGTCCGTTTGGCAAAATATTTTCCGGACGAAACCTTTGATCTTTCCGCCGATGGCTGATCCGCGTCGCCTTTTTGACCTCTCCGGCAAGGTTGCCTGCGTCACCGGTGCCAGCTCGGGGCTGGGGCGGCGGGCCGCCCTGACTTTGGCGGCGGCGGGGGCGTCTGTTGTCGGGGTCGCAAGGCGCGAAGCGGCATTGCAAAGCCTGATGGCAGAACTTGGTGCGGCCAGCGGCGCGTTTGTCGTCGCCGATATTGCCGACCGGCAAACCCTTGGCGCGACCTGTGCGGCCATTGCGGCGCCTTTCGGGCCGCCGGACATTCTTATTCATGCCGCTGGCGTCAACACGCGGCAGAAAGCCGATGAGGTGACCGAGGCGGGGTGGGACCAAACCCTGGCACTGAACCTTTCGGCCCCGTTTTTCCTCAGTCAGGCCTTGGTGCCTGCGATGCGGCAAAAGGGCTGGGGGCGGATTGTGAATTTCGCCAGCTTGCAAACCACCCGCGCCTTTCCCGGCGGCATTGCCTATGGCGCGACAAAGGCAGGTATCGGCCAATTGACCCGCGCCATGGCCGAGGCATGGTCACCCCATGGGATTACCGCCAATGCCATCGGGCCGGGTTTTTTTCCAACCGAATTGACGCAAGCGGTTTTTGAAGACCCGCAACTGGCAGAGAAAAACGCTGCCCAGACCTGTATCGGGCGCAACGGAATTCTGGCCGATATCGACGGGCCAATCCTGTTTTTATGCTCTGAGGCCTCGGGCTATGTCACCGGCCAAACTCTGATGGTCGACGGGGGGTTCACTGCGAAATGAAGGCGCTTGTTTATGA
Source organism: uncultured Pseudoruegeria sp. (assembly GCA_947498155.1). Classification (GTDB taxonomy): domain Bacteria; phylum Pseudomonadota; class Alphaproteobacteria; order Rhodobacterales; family Rhodobacteraceae; genus Pseudoruegeria. The sequence continues at coordinate 47,932 of CANMJD010000006.1, read as the reverse complement.
GGGTGTAGAGCAGTTGAATTTCCGCGATGTTCCGGACTGCGTGGTGCCGCAGGATGCACATCTGATCCGCGTCGAAGCGGTGGGCATTTGCGGCTCTGATATGCACGCCTATCTCGGCCATGATGACCGCCGCCCCGCACCACTTATCCTTGGCCATGAAGCCGCCGGTGTCATTGTCGGCGGTGCGCGCGACGGGGAGCGGGTGACAGTGAACCCACTGGTCACTTGCGGGACCTGTGCGGCCTGCCGCTCGGGACGCGAAAATCTTTGTGCTACCCGCCAGATTATCTCAATGCCGCCGCGAGAGGGGGCTTTTGCGCAATATATCACGATGCCAGCAGCCAATCTGGTCACAGTCCCCGAAGCGGTGCCCTTGGCCAAGGCCGCTCTGGCAGAGCCGTTGGCTGTAAGCTGGCACGCTGCGCGGCTGGCGCTGGCGCGTTTGCAGCCCACAAAAGACACCCGTGTATTGGTGCTGGGTGGTGGGGCAATCGGCCTTGCGGCGGCCCTTGCAGTGCGGGCTATGGGGCTTGAGGATATTACCGTGGTGGAACCCAACGACGGGCGTCGGAATTTCCTGATCGACCGCTGTGGACAAAGGGCTGTTGCCTCTGCCGAGGGAGAATTTTCTTTGGTGATTGATGCAGTCGGTTACGCCGCTACGCGCAGGTCTGCGTCGGGTCTGGTCGCACCGGGAGGGGTGATCGCCCATGTTGGCCTAGGCGAAGATGATGGCGGTCTGGATATTCGCCGGATGACCCTGCAAGAAATCACATTTATCGGCACCTACACGTATACCGCGCAGGATTTTCGCGACACCGCAGAGGCCATTTTTACCGGTCGGCTTGGGCCGTTGGACTGGTTTGAGACCCGCCCGCTTTCGGATGGGGCGGCGGCCTTTAAAGCCCTGCGCCATGCAGAGGTGGCCACCCCCAAAATCGTCCTGACGCCCTGGTGTTGAGGTCCGCACAGAAACAAGGAGAGCATAATGTATAACAAAATTCTGGTTCCCATGGCGCTGGATCACGATATCTCGCCCGAGACAATCAAGATTGCGCAGCGGCTGCTGACCGATGGCGGCGCGGTGATTGCCCTGCATGTCTATGAGGCAGCACAATCCTCGGTGAAATCCTATCTCGATGAAGACGTCGTGCAAAAAGGCTATCAGCGCGCGCGGGATATGATGGCCCGCAAGCTTGATGACACCGGTGGTGTCACTGCCGAACTCGTGGTCGGGCATACGGCACGATCTATCATTGATTATGCCAATTCTCATGCCGTTGATTGCATTGTTATCGGGTCACATAAACCCGGATTAAGCGACTATTTTCTGGGCTCTACGGCATCCCGTGTGGTGCGCCATGCCCCCTGTGCTGTGCATGTGCACCGCCATTCCTAACCCTAAAAACGCCGCAGTTGGGCGTCTGATCAGAAAGGTATTTCCCCGATGAATATCGACAAGAAGATCGCCGATGATCTTGTTGCGAATGACATTTCCTTTGTCACCACCGTGCCCTGCAAGCAGCTTGCCGGTGTGATTGAAGAAATCGACCAACGCGACGATATATTCCATATTCCCTCCAATAAAGAAGACGAAGGTATGGGCCTCTGTGCAGGGGCATGGATGGGCGGAAAACGCCCTGCGATTATCATGCAAAACACCGCCATTGGTGTCACCATCAACACCTTGGCCACCCTGATCCAATATTACCGCATGCCCCTGCCGATGCTGATTTCCTATCGCGGGGAGCTGCGCGAACCGGTGGCCTGTCAGGTCGAAATGGCTGTGCATACCAAAGCGCTTTTGGCCCAACTGAACATCCCGACCTATCACTTTCACAATCGCAGTGATGTCGAGGAATTCGACAACATTCTTAAATACACCTTTATGTGCAACAAACCGGTGGCCATCCTGACCGATGCCAACTTCTGGGGAGGCTATGGCGACTCATGATCCGTTCAGAAATCCTAAAAGAAATCGCTCCGATTTTACGTGACCAGCTTGTGGTGTGTAATATCGGCATTCCCAGCCAGGAACTGCATGCCATCGACGATCAGCCGACAAATTTCTATATGTTGGGCACGATGGGACTGGCGTCCTCTATCGGCTTTGGTCTGGCGCTGGCCCAACCCAAGCCGGTGATTGCCATTGATGGAGATGGCTCTGTGCTGACCAATATGGGCACCTTGCCAACCATCGCCAATAACGCAACGGGCAACTTTATCCTGATGATCATCGACAACGGCTCCTATGGGTCCACAGGGGATCAGCCGACCTATGCGGGGCGCAAAACCTCTCTGGCCAAAGTCGCCGAGGCCTGCGGTTGTGAGCGGGTGATCGAATGTCAGGATGTGGATACAGGCCGGGTATTGACCGAAGCATTGGACAGCGGAGAGATGACGATCATGGTTGTCAAATGTGACAGCGGCAATGCAAAAATGCCGGTGATCACGATGGACCCTGTTGTTATCAAAGACCGCTTTATGAAGGCCGTACGCGCCTGATGTGTTCTGTGTCAATCCATTCCGCAGAGGACGCACGCCGACTGGCACGGCGTCGTCTGCCCTGGATGGTTTTTGACTATATCGACGGGGCCGCAGGGCAGGAAACCGGCGCGGCGCGAAATCGGGCTGCATTGGATCAGATCACCCTGCGTCCTCGTGTTTTACGGGATGTGAGCCAGCGCTCATTGGAAAGCCGCCTTTTTGGCACGGCGACCCAACGTCCCTTTGGTATTGCGCCGATGGGTATGTGCAACCTCTCGGCCCCCGGTGCCGACCTGATGCTGGCGCGGTTGGCGGCCAGATTTCAAGTGCCTCATTGCGTTTCAACCGTCGCCTCCACCGCGATGGAGGATATCATCGAGGTGGCGCAGGGATATGCTTGGTTTCAGTTGTATTTTAGCGGCGATGGGGTCGGTACCTTCAAATTGGTCGAACGGGCCAAGGCAGCCGGTTATGAAACACTGGTCTTAACCGTCGATGTACCCGAAGTCGGCCGACGCCCGCGTGAATTGCGCCACGGGTTCAAAATGCCGTTCAAAATTGGCCCCCGCCAGTTTGTGGATTTTGCCTTGCATCCGCAGTGGTCGGTCTCGACTCTTCTGAACGGCAAGCCGCGTATGGCCAATTTTGACCGGCCGGGCTTTGACTTTGACCGCACCGAAAGCCGCGCGGCAGCAACCTGGGAGACATTGGCGCGGTTGCGGGATCTTTGGTCGGGAAATCTGGTGGTCAAAGGCGTGTTGGATGTGGAAGACGCCGTCGCGCTAAAGGCGGCGGGGGTTGATGGCATTCAGGTCTCAAGCCACGGGGCGCGGCAATTGGAAAGCGCCCCTTGTCCGATAGAAGCCCTGCCAGCGATCCGCGCCGCCGTCGGGACTGAGTATCCGATTTTTTTTGATAGCGGTATTCGGTCTGGAGAGGACATCCTGCGGGCGTTGGCGTCCGGTGCGGACTTTGTCTTTTTAGGGCGTATCCTGCAATTCGCAATGGCGGCTGGTGGCGCGGCCGGATTGGACCGATTGTGGGAGGTTTTGGGGGAGGAGCTTAGCATCGCAATGGCGCAGACCGGATTGCGACATCTGGAGTCGGTCAAAACTGCCAAAGTAATAAGTCGCTTCCCTACAGATGCGCCCCGATAATGCGTATGATTGGCTGATCCATTCGCAGGCATCCCCTTGCATCCGTGACCTGCCTTGCCCACCATGACAAAACCGGCCGCCTTTGTGCGGATGATTTTACCGATCGTATCTTACGGGAGTCGCGGATGCTGGGAAATGCCGATCTGATAGAGCTTGTGGCTTTGCGCCGCGCGTTACACCGGCGGCCCGAGATCGCCGGAGAGGAAGCGCAAACCGCCGCGACCATATCCGCTGCCCTTCAGCATCTTCAGCCGGATCAGATAATCACCGGTCTGGGTGGCCACGGGGTTGCGGCTGTTTTTGACAGCGGTGTTGCCGGGCCGACGGTTCTGTTTCGGGCGGAACTGGATGCGCTACCAATTCAGGAATTGAATGATCTGGACTGGCTATCGGAGATTTCCGGCAAAGGGCATCTTTGCGGTCATGATGGCCATATGGTGATGCTTTTGGCGCTGGGCCGCCTGATTGCGCGCAAACCTGTGTCGCGCGGAAGGGTGGTTCTGATGTTTCAACCGGCCGAAGAAGATGGTTCCGGTGCCAAGGCGGTGGTTGCTGATCCGGCGTTTGAAGCAATCAAACCCGATTGGGCTTTTGCCATTCATAACGAACCGGGACGTCCCTTCGGGTTTGTTGCCACCTGTCCGGGGCTGATCAATTGTGCCTCGCAGGGGTTGGAAATCCGGCTGACGGGCAAAACCGCCCATGCGGCTGATCCGGAAGATGGCGTGTCGCCGGCGATGGCGGTGTCAAAATTGATCCCCGCTTTAACGGCCTTGGGGCAGGGGAAGGGGTTGGATGATGATTTTGCCCGTGTCACCCTGACCCATGTGCAGATGGGGGTGCCAAGCTTTGGAATCGCGCCGGGTGAGGCGGTCATTTTTGCGACGCTGCGGACCACACAAGATTCCGCCATGGCTGATCTTGCAGCGCGAGCCAAAACCATTGCCACAGAATGCGCGGATGCAGATGGCTTGCAGGTCAGCTTTCAGGTGCACGACGATTTTGCCGCCTCGATCAATCATCCCGACGCCTATGCTGTGGCGGTCAAGGCCATGAAGGCGATCGGTGTTCCCCATGGCACCGAAGGCGTACCGATGCGCGCGTCTGAGGATTTTGGCGTCTTTGGCTGGGGGGCGAAAGCCGCCATGCTGTGCTTGGGGCCGGGGAATGATCATGCGGCGCTACATAATCCGGATTACGATTTCGCAGATGATCTGATCCCGATTGGGGCAGCGATTTACGAGCGGATTGCACGCGATTTGCTGGGCTGAAGACCGCCTTTGGCGGGGCAGGCTTGATGGCTTTGATTGAAAGTGACTTTATCGGCCGCAGGCATACGCTTTGGCTTGGCCTGCCTGACAGGGGGCGCTAGAACGGAGCTCCGACTGAACCCATTGGAGGCTTCCTTGGATACCGCACATCGTATCGCTCAGACCATCGCAACCGAAATTGCTGCCCGTCCGGAACAGGTGAAAGCGGCCATCGCTTTGCTTGACGAAGGCGCGACAGTGCCCTTTGTCGCCCGCTACCGCAAAGAGGTGACAGGCGGTTTAGATGATACGCAGTTGCGTAAACTGAACGAACGCGTGACCTATCTGCGCGAGCTCGAACAGCGCCGTGCTGCGATTGTGGCGTCGATCAAGGAACAGGACAAATGGAGCGACGCGCTGGCAAAGTCCATTGCGCAGGCCGACACCAAAGCCGTGCTGGAAGACATTTATCTGCCCTTCAAACCCAAGCGCCGCACCCGTGCGATGATCGCGCGGGAAAACGGGCTGGAGCCCTTGCTCGAAGCCATACTGGCGGATCGCATGGCTGATCCCGAAGCACTGGCGGCAGGCTATGTCAGCGACGCGGTGGCAGATGTAAAAACCGCCCTTGCCGGAGCGCGGGATATTCTGACAGAGCGCTTATCCGAAGATGCGACATTGATTGGTCGACTGCGGCAGTTCATGCAAAAAGAAGCGCTTATCGGCACTACAGTTGTTGCTGGCAAAGAGCAGGAAGGAGCGAAATTCTCGGATTATTTCGACCATCGCGAATCCTGGGCCAAGGTGGCCTCGCATCGCGCACTTGCCATGTTGCGCGCGTCCAAAGAAGGTGTCGTGACCCTTGAAATTGCACCGGACCCCGAAGAGGGCGTGACCCGCGCCGAAGGGATGATTGCGCAGGCCATCGGTATTTCCGGACAGGGCAAAGGCGATCTATGGCTGCGTAAAATTGCCGGTTGGACATGGCGGGTAAAACTGTCGACCTCGCTCTATCTGGATTTGCTCGGGGATTTGCGGGGGCGTGCCCATGACGAAGCGATTGATGTTTTTGCGCGCAATCTCAAGGATTTGCTTCTGGCCGCACCGGCGGGCGCGCGCCCGACCCTTGGTCTTGATCCGGGTATTCGCACCGGTGTAAAGGCCGCCGTCATAGACGCCACGGGAAGGGTGGTGGGCACAGATACGCTCTATCCGTTCCAACCCAGACTGGATGTGCGCGGGGCGCAAGAAGCGATTTTGCACCTGATCCGTACACACGGTATTGAACTGATCGCCATTGGCAACGGCACCGCAAGTCGCGAAACCGAGCGGCTGGTGGCGGATACGCTTAAGCTTCTGCCCAAGGGCCAGCCGGTGCCGACCAAGGTCGTGGTGTCCGAGGCCGGGGCCTCTGTCTATTCGGCCTCTGAACTGGCGGCGCGAGAATTTCCCGATCTAGATGTATCCTTACGTGGGGCGGTCTCGATTGCCCGTCGCCTGCAAGATCCTTTGGCGGAACTGGTCAAGATCGAACCCAAGGCCATCGGGGTGGGGCAGTATCAGCATGATGTTGACCAGCATCGCCTTGCGCGCTCCTTGGAAGCGGTGGTCGAGGATGCGGTGAATGCGGTTGGGGTTGATCTGAATACCGCTTCGGCGCCGCTGCTTGCCCATGTTTCAGGCTTGGGGCAAAGCCTGGCCGAAGCCATTGTCGCCCATCGTGACGCCAAAGGCGCTTTTGCCTCGCGCGCGGCCTTGCGCGAAGTGCCGCGTCTTGGGCCCCATGCCTTTGAGCAATGCGCGGGCTTCTTGCGCATCCGCGACGGGGCAGAGCCGCTGGATGCGTCGTCAGTGCATCCCGAAGCCTATGGTGTGGCGCGTAAAATCGTGCAGGCCTGTGGGCGGGATTTGCGCAGCATTATGGGCCATTCGGAAAGCCTTCGCGATGTGCGCGCAGAGGATTTTGTCAGCGATTCCTTTGGCTTGCCAACCGTGCGCGACATCCTGAGCGAGCTTGAAAAGCCGGGTCGTGATCCGCGTCCGTCATTTAAAACCGCAAGCTTTACCGATGGGGTGGAAACCATCACCGATCTGAAGTCTGGCATGACACTGGAAGGTACGGTCACCAATGTCGCGGCTTTTGGTGCATTTGTGGATATCGGCGTGCATCAGGACGGGCTGGTTCATGTCAGCCAGTTGGCGGACCGTTTCGTCAAAGATCCCCATGAGGTGGTCAAGGCCGGCGATGTGGTACGGGTCACCGTGACCGAAGTCGACGTGCCCCGCAAACGCATCGGGCTTTCCATGCGCAAGGATGGTGGGGCCTCTGCCAAAGAAGACCGTGCCGCGCGCGGTCCAGCCAAGGAAAAGCCGGGGCGCAAACCGGCGGCGAAACAAGCGGCCAGACCGGCAACGGGAAAACAGGGGGCCGAGAACAACGCGCTCGGCGCGGCCCTGATGGATGCCATGCGTCGCAAGTAGCAGTTCAACAGTTCACCGGCGCGGCCATTACGGTTGCGTCGGCCTGTCGCCAATTTCCTCATAGAAGCGCAAAAGATAGCCATCCGGATCAGCGACGATAAACTGGCGTTGCCCGATGTCACGGTCATTAACCCGGTACCAGCGGGTTTCTGGCGCTAGATAGAGCGCTATGCCGGCGTCCACCAAAGACTTCAGCATTGGCGCAATCGCATCAACGCGGATTTGAACGTTTAACCCGCGCCCGAACGGATAGGCATCGGGCAAATGACCATCACCAAAGGTGCGCCCCTTGCCGATCTCATCAATCATCAGTTGGGCATCGCCAAGTGTCAGATAGGAAAACCCTTCCTCCGGTCGCTCATAGCGACAATCAAAGCCCAGGAGATCGCAGTAGAACCGTTTCGACCTTTGCCAGTCCGACACCGCAAATTCCGGTACAAGTGCATTTTCCATCTGATCCCTTCCCGTATGGGGTCGCGCGCCTTGCCACTTTTTCAACGCGGTGCCGCTAAAATTCGGCGGCAAGCCCCTTAAAACCATATTTGCCTGTTGCCCTTTGAACGCAACTCTATTCTGATTACCAAAATTTCGATTGAAAGCCTGACTCCGCGTGATTGACCAAGACCTCGACCGTTTGATTGCTTGCCCGACCTGCGATCTGTTGCACAATGTGCAACCGGTAGAGCGGGGTGCACGGGCAAGTTGCCGACGTTGCCATACGGTGCTTTTTGCCCCGCGCAAACAGTCGGTTGATGTGTCGATTGCTTTGGCGATTACGGTCGCGATCCTGATGATTGGCGCGGTGAGCTTTCCGTTTCTGTCGATGTCCCAATCCGGCCTGAGCCAGTCCACGTCGATCCTTGGACTTGTGATGATCTTTTCCAATGGCTGGATGATGATTGCCGGTGCTTTTGTGGCGATGCTGGTGATTGTCTTGCCGGTCACGCGGGCTTTGGCGTTGATCTATACGCTTCTACCCCTGCGATTTGGCTGGGAACCGTTTCCGAAATCCAAACAGGTTTTTCAATTTGCTCAGGATTTGCTGCCTTGGGCGATGACCGAAATATTCATCGTTGGCACTATGGTGGCGCTGGTGAAAATTGCCGGTCTGGCGTCCTTGTCCTTTGGGGTCGCCTTTTGGATTTACTGCGTTTTGGTCATTGTCGTGGCCCTAAAAGATGCTTCCGTTTGTAAGTGGACGATATGGAAACAATTGAACACACACATATAAACGGGATCACCGCACGCAACGCCGGGCTGGTTGGCTGTACCCGCTGCGGAACCGTACACACGCCGGACGCGGTCAAATGCCGTTTGTGCGGTGCCCATGTTCAGGGGCGTTTACGCCTCAGTCTGCAACGGGTCTGGGCGCTTTGGTTTGCCGGGCTGATTTTCTATATTCCGGCCAATATCTATCCGATGCTGCGCACCGATATGTTCGGGCGGCATTATGACAGTACGATCATTGGCGGCGTGATCGAGTTCTTGGTCCATGGCGACTATTTTGTCGGAATTGTCGTGTTGTTGGCCTCTGTGATCATTCCGGTGAGCAAGTTCATTGCCATTGCGGTTCTGGCCCTCAGTGTCCAGTTCAGTTGGCGCATGAGCCAGACTCGCCGTCTGTTTTTGTTTGAAGCCGTTGAATTCATCGGTCGCTGGTCCATGGTCGATGTGTTTGTCGTAGCCCTGACCGCCGCTTTGGTGCATTTAGGGTTTGTTATTTCTATTAATCCTGGCATGGGGGCGGTTTGCTTTGCGGTCTCTGTGGCGTTTACGATGCTCTCGGCCCAGAGTTTCGACCCGCGCAGGATTTGGGACCGGATTGAAGGACAAGATTCTAAGTGACACATTCATCTGACACGCCTGCCGAAATGGTTGTGAAACCGGCAAAAGGTCCCAAGCGGATACGTCTATCGGCGGTCTGGCTGGTGCCGTTGATTGCCCTGATCGGCGCATTGTATTTTGCCGTGTCCGCCGTGCGGGGGCAGGATGTCGAGGTGCGGATCGACTTTAATCAGGCCAATGGCATTGTTGCGGGTAAAACCTTGATCAAATATCGCGATGTTGAGGTCGGCCATGTTGAAAAGGTTGAATTCTCCGATGATTTGAACAGCGTGCATGTCTATTCCAAAATCCGCCGCGATCTGGCGCCTTATCTGGATGCAGATGCCCAGTTCTGGGTGGTCAGCGCCGAAGTCTCTGCCCGCGGGATCAGCGGGCTGGATACGGTGCTGTCCGGGGCCTATATCGCCGGATCATGGAATAATGTGAAAGGCACGGCACAGAAAGAATTCGTCGGGCTGAGTGATGCGCCACCAGCGCGCTCGGACGGAAATGGCACATTAATCACCCTGCGCGCCCAGAATTCCGGGTCCGTGACGGTAGGGGCACCGGTCCTGTTGCGTGGTATTGGTGTGGGCAAGGTTGAAACCATGGCGCTTTCCGACGCGGGCGATAGCGTGCTTTTCGATACCTACGTTAATGCGCCTTATGATGATTTTATCACCACCGGCACGCGGTTCTGGAATGCGTCGGGGATCGATGTGTCGCTGAACTCCGGCGGGGTTAACCTGAATGTTGATAGCCTTGCCTCGATCATTCAGGGCGGCATCGTCTTTGATACGCTGTTTTCCGGCGGCTCTGTGATCAAAAACGGCGAGGTGTTTGACCTCTACCAAAACGAGGAAGAAGCTCGGAACAGCCTGTTTGACGACAGTCTTGAATCCCTTGTGTATCTTTCTAGCGAATTTGACGGCAATTTGCGTGGCCTGCGGGTTGGGGCGGATGTGTCCTATAAGGGTCTGAAGGTTGGTGAAGTCACCGAAATGTCGGCCCGTGTTGTCAAAGACGATGAGGGCGCAGACGTGGTTAAACTCGTGGCCAATTTTGCGGTTCAGCCGAACCGGCTCGGGGTTAACCCCGACCAGAAGGAGCAGCAAACCCTGTCGTTCCTGAACGAATTGGTCAAACGCGGGCTGCGAGCGCAATTGTCGTCTTCCGGTATTCTGGCGTCAAATCTGTTCATCGATTTGGTTGAAGAGGCAGAAGCCGCCCCGGCGCAGATTGATCTTTTTGCCACTCCCTATCCGAGCTTTCCAACAATTCCGGCGGAACCGGACACTTTGGCCAGCGCCGCCGAAGGGGTCCTGTCGCGGGTGTCAAAGCTGCCGTTCGAAGAGTTGTTGAACCAAGCAATTGAAACCTTGGCAGGGATCAAGGCGCTGACAAACAACGAGAAAATACAGGAAATTCCGGAATCTGTCGTGAATATTCTGGACGGGGTAGAGGCCTTTGTGGCCTCTGATGCGATGCAAAAAATACCCGATGATCTAAGCGGGGCGATTACCGATCTGAGGGAAATCCTGTCAAATCTGGAAGAAAGCGAGGCGATCAACAATCTGACCGCCGTGCTGCAAAGCGCGAATGACGCCGCCGAAGACATCAGCGTTGCCAGTAAACAGCTGCCCGCATTGGTAGAGAATATCGATGCGCTGGTTGTCAAATTGGGGGATCTTCCGATGCAGGAAGTCGCCGGATCGGCCAATGATCTGATTAAAACCATTGATCAGTTTGTGCAGACCGAGGGCGTGCAGACCTTGCCGGATTCCTTAAGCAAAACGCTGGTCGAATTGCGGAGCATCCTGCAACAGGTACAAGATGGCGGCGCGGTAGAGAACCTGAATGCGGTTCTGGCCAGCGCCAATGAAACGGCGCAGAAATTCGGGGCCGCCAGCGAGGGTCTGCCGCAGTTGGTAGATGATATTGATGCGTTGGTCAAAAAGGCCAATGAGCTGCCCTTGTCGGAACTTGCCACTTCTGCCGATAGCCTATTGCAATCTGCGGATGCAATTCTGGCAACCGAAGGCATGCAGGCGCTGCCTGAATCTCTGGCCGCCGCTTTGGATCAGGTCCGTGCGGTCTTGTCCGAATTGCAAGACGGCGGTGCCGTGACCAATTTGAACAATACCTTGGCCTCGGCAGAAAATGCCGCCAACGAGGTCGCCCTCGCGGCCCAGAGCCTTCCTGATCTTGTGCAGCGGCTGGATCGTCTGGCCAATCAGGCAGAGGCAACACTGGCAGCCTATGACGGCAATTCGCCGATCAACCGAGAGGCCACGCTTGCGGTGCGGGCCTTCCGCAAAGCCGCCGAAGATGCCAGCTCCTTGGCCAAAACCATTGAGCGCAAACCAAATTCGCTTTTGATTGGAAGATAATATGAAACGATTTCAAACAGGGCTGGCCGCCGTTGTGACTGCGATCGGGCTTGCGGCCTGCGGCGGTCCGTCTGATCTGTATCTGTTGCCTGAACAACCGGTGGCCAAGCAATTAGGGACAGCGGCGCGTACGGTCGAGGTGGAAACCATTGACCTGCCGGACTACGCCAAGGACACGGGTATTGCCGTGGTCACCGGCAACGGCGTTTTGCGGGCGGCGGATAATGTGCAATGGGCGGATTCGCCGGATCGGGCGATGACCATGGTGCTGTCGGGCAATCTTGATAGCGCGCTGACGGCGCAGGTGGCGGCGGCACCTTGGCCGTTTAACACCCCTGCCGATGTGCTTGTCGTGGTGAAAGTCACACAGATGTCGGGCACGCTGGGGGCATCCTTGCGGTTCTCGGGGCAATACTTCCTTACCTCTCCGGCTGGGGGATCGCTTGAGCGGGCCAAACGGTTCAGCATCGTGGTGCCAGTGGCCGGTGAAACCATACCGGATCTTGCCGATGCCCAATCCAAGGCACTGGCCCAGCTCGCCGCTGATATTGCTGCCGAAGTGTCGCGCGTAAGCCGAAGCCAGCTTTAGGCCCTCTTAAACCCCTGATCCGTTCTAGGCAGGTCAGGGGATAGATTAAAGCCTGTCGCGCAGGGAATACCACAGCATTGCAGCCGCCAGCAGCGGCAGGCGCAGCCCCACACCGCCGGGGAATGTGAGTGTTGGCACCGCGGCCATCAGATCAAACTGTTCGGCTTGTCCGCGGATCGCATCCGCTGCCATTTTTCCGCCAAGTGTCGCCATCGCCACCCCATGGCCGGAATAGCCGCTGGCCGACAGGATATGTCCCTGCAGACGGGCAAAATCGGGCATACGGTTCATCGTGATGCCCAAAGTTCCGCCCCACGCATAATCGATCCGGGTGTTTGCAAGCTGCGGAAAAATTTCCAGCATCGGCTTTTGTACCTTGGCGGCGATGTCTTTTGGAAAGCGATAGCCATAGCTTTCAGAGCCACCAAACAGCAGGCGTGAATCTTCTGAAAAGCGAAAGTAATTGACGACGAATTTGCTGTCGGCCACGGCATACCCGTGGCGGATCAGCCGCGTGGCGTCATCTGGGAGCATGGGGTCGGTGGCAAGGATGAAATTGTTGATCGGCATCACCCGCCCGGCCACTTTGGTGTTCAGCCTGCCCAGATACCCATTGCACCCAAGGATCACATATTCAGCGGTGATATCGGCATCAACGGTGCTGATTTTGGCGGGGCTTTGCTCGGACAGCGCGGTCACGCGTGAGGTTTCATAAATCCGGACACCGGCCTGTTGCGCCATGCGGGCCAATCCAAGAGCGTAGCGCAGGGGATGCAGGTGCCCACCGCCCATATCCAGCACTCCACCGTGATATGCGGGGCTGTCAACAAGCTGGCGCAGGGCAGTTTTATCCAGCGGCTGCATCTGCGCATAGCCGTAGTCGCGCTGCAGCTTCTCGGCATAGGCATGGCTGTGGCCGACCAAGCGTTGACGGTGATCGGCATGGATGATGCCGGGGGTAAAGCCGCAGTCCATGCCCCCCTCGGCAATCAGTGATTTGACCAGCGCCACCGACTCCAATGACAGATCCCACAGTTTGCGCGCGGCCTCAGCCCCGATCAGTTTTTCCAACCCGTCCTGTTCAAGCCGCTGTCCGGTGCCGACTTGTCCGCCATTGCGCCCCGACGCCCCAAAGCCGACACGCTGCGCCTCCAGCAGCACAACATCATAGCCGGATTTGGCCAGATGCAGGGCGGCAGACAGACCGGTATAGCCGCCACCAATGACGCAGACATCACAGCGCAGCGCCCCTTTGGCCGCACCAAAGGGCGGCAAGGTTGCGCTGCTGGCGGTGTAATAGCTCTCGGGATAGCGCCCGTGGGTGTCATTTGCTGTAAGAATATCCACTGACAGCGCCTATTTCATCAGGCCTTCGGCCAAGAGCGCGGCAAGTGTTTCATCCAGCGATTTCACCGCCCGCGCGAGCATTTTATCAACCCCCGATTTGTTGAGGATCAGCGGCGGGGAAATGATCATCCGGTCACCGACATGGCGCATCACCAGCTGGTTGGCAAAACAGCGATCCCGACAGCGCAGACCGGCGGTGCCGCTCCCAGCGGCAAAGCCCGCGCGCGCAGCCTTATCCGGCGTCAGCGCGATCGATCCCATGAACCCGACGATCTTTGCCTCCCCCACCAATGGGTGATCAACCAGCTGAGCCCATTTCTCGGCCAGATAGGGGCCGGTCACGTCGCGCACGTTTTCGATCAGTTTTTCTTCTTCGATAATGCGCAGATTCTCCAACGCCACCGCACAGGACACCGGATGGCCGGAATAGGTATACCCGTGGTTAAAGTCTCCGGCATCGGCGACGGTGTTTGCAATCTTGTCACTGACCAGAGAGCCGCCGATGGGCGCATAGCCGGACGACAGTCCCTTGGCGATGGTCATGATATCGGGCCGTATCCCCATGGTCTGGGAGCCAAACCAATTGCCGGTGCGGCCAAACCCGCAGATGACCTCATCGGCGATCAGCAGAATGTCATAGGCGTCGCAAATGCGCTGAATTTCGGGCCAATAGCTGTCTGGCGGCACGATAACCCCGCCTGCGCCCTGTATGGGTTCGGCGATGAAAGCGGCGATCTTGTCTTCGCCCAATTCATGGATTTTCGCCTCGAGCTGGCGGGCGCGTTCCAGTCCGAATTCCACTGGGGTTAGATCGCCGCCCTCGGCCCACCAATCCGGTTGATCGATATGCACGATATCGGCAATGGGCAGCCCGCCTTGGGCATGCATCGGTTTCATCCCGCCAAGGCTTGCGCCGGCCATGGTCGAGCCGTGATAGCCGTTCTTGCGTGCGATGATGACCTTTTTGTCGGGCTTGCCTTTGGCCGCCCAGTAATGGCGCACAAGCCGGACATTGGTGTCATTGGCATCCGATCCGCCCATCGCATAGAACACATGGTTGAGGGGTGCAGGGGCCAATTCTGCCAACCGTTTGGACAGGGCAATGGCGGGCACGTGGGTGGTCTGAAAAAAGGTGTTGTAATAGGGCAGTTGCGTCATTTGGGCGGCGGCGGCCTGTGCCAGTTCTGCGCGGCCATAGCCGATGTTCACACACCACAGACCTGCCATCGCATCCATGATTTCAATGCCATCACTATCGGTCAGGGTGACACCGCTGGCCTTGGTGATCACCCGCGCACCCTTTTGCGCAAGCGCAGTGCCATCGGTGAATGGATGCATATGATGGGCGGCATCCAACGCCTGTAATTCAGCCGTAGGAAGGTGGTTTGCGATGGTATTCATGGTCAGCCCTTTAAAGCTATTCCATCCATATTGGTGATTCTGCAGGCAATGGGAACTGTGATAAAATCGCCGCCCTGTTTGGGGGCGAATATTGTCTGGCGACTGCGGGAAAATTCGCTGGTTTCACGGCCCAAAAGGGTGGGGCCGATCTGGTGGAGTGTGGATGATATTGCCTAAGCCGGGGGGCTGTGATTTGGTCTTTGGCGGGATCCGACCCTTTGTTGGATAAAGCCGGATCCCGCCCTTCAAAAGCGGAGCACTCTTTGCCATGATGCCTTTTCAACAGGAATACGACGCCCATTGTGCCGCCCATGGAGTGCCGGATCGTATCGAGTTGATGCTCTGCGATTTGAACGCGGTGCTGCGCGGGAAATGGCTGCCCGGGGCGGGGGTTAAAAAACTCGCAAACGGAGAGGTGCGCCTCCCGTTATCGACCTATGCGCCAAACGTTTTGGGAGAAGAAGTAGCCGCCACGGGGCTTGGTCTTGTAGTCGGGGACCCTGATGGCGTTGTGCTGCCGATTGCGGGCAGTTTGCGGCAGGTGCCGTGGATGCCGGGGCATGTGGTACAGGTGCAGATCGAAATGCGCGATGACACCGGCGCGGTTAGCGCGCTTGACCCGCGCCAGCGGCTTGCTGCGGTATTGAAAAGATTTGCCGCCAAAGGGATGCGCCCTGTGGTGGCCACCGAGCTTGAGTTTTACTTTTGCCAGAAACGCGACAGGCCTGATGCCCCGCCGGTGCCTCCGATCGGCGCGCCCGTTGCGCAGAATTTCGATCTGGCGGTGCTGCAGCAACTGGAACCGGTACTCAGCGAGATTACCGAGAGTTGCCAGACGCAGGGGCTGTCGGTGGATACGCTGATTGCCGAATACGGCCCCGGACAGTTTGAGATCAACTTTCACCATACCGAGGATGTTTTGGCGGCGGCAGAAACGGCGCTTTTGTTCCGGCGCGTGGTGAGCGGGGTTGCTTTAAAGCACGGCTTGGAAGCCAGTTTTATGGCCAAGCCCTATCGAGATGCACCGGGAAACGGGATGCATGTACACGCCAGCCTGCTGGATGAAACGGGTGCCAATATGTTTGATGAAGAGGGCAGCGCCCCCTCGGCATTGCTGCGTTACGCCATTGGCGGGGTGCTTGACACCATGCGCGACTTTCAGGCCGTCTTTGCACCGCATCTAAATTCCTACCGGCGCTATACCCCCAATAGCTTTGCCCCCTCCGCGCCGGATTGGGGTATCGATAACCGCAGCGCCGGGGTGCGCGTGCCTGCGGTGTCGGGACCGGGCGCGCGGCTCGAGCACCGGATCAGCGGGGCGGATGTGAATCCCTATCTGGTCTTGGCGGCCATTCTGGGGGGCATGGCGCGCGGCATAGACCGGCACTGCGATCCGGGCCTGCCGCTGGATGACGCCAAGGCCGCCGCTGTCGTGCCTCTGACCCATGACTGGCGCACATCCGTGGCCTGTTTTGCCAGCTCTGAAGCAGTTGCTGATGTGCTGGGCACGGCCTATCGCGACATCTATACAGCGGTGAAGGAGGACGAAATCCAGCAGATTACCGCAGAGATAACGCCGGTCGAATACCAAAGCTACCTGTCGCGCTTTTAGGTCGCGCGATGAGCCAACAGCAAAATAACACACCCCCCGAGAGGTCCCATGACAGCCAGTAAACTAACCGTCGGAATCCTTGAAACCGGTCGGCGGCCGGACGCACTGTGGGAGTCCTTCAGCGACTACCCGACGATGGTGGCTGACTGGCTGTCGCCGCTGAATGCGACCTATCGGCCCTATGCCATTCTGGATGGTGAATTGCCCGATGATCCGCTGGCCTGCGATCTGTGGGTGATCACCGGATCCAAATTCGGTGTCTATGAGGCACATGACTGGATCGAACCCCTAGAGATCTTTATTCGCGCCTGCCAGCAGGCCAGGCGCAAGATGATCGGCATCTGTTTTGGCCATCAGCTGATTGCGCAGGCCATGGGCGGTGAGGTGCGTAAATCAGACAAGGGCTGGTCCTTGGGGGTGCAGGATTACGCGGTCGTGGACTGGCCCAAAGCGTTGGGCACTCCGCCGGCGCAGATCAGCTTGCAGGCCTATCATCAGGATCAGGTGGAACGCGTGCCCGCCGGTGCGCATGTCATCGCGCGTTCGGCGTTTTGCCCAGTTGCCGGGCTCTGGTATCCGGGGTTTGCTATTAGTTTTCAGGGGCATCCGGAGTTTCGTTCGGATTATGCTTCGGCGCTTCTGAACCACCGGCGCGGGCCGGGCCTTGATCCGGCAATGGTCGATGCGGCGCAGACAACCATGGGGCGCGCGATCAATCCCGACGAACTTGCCGAAAAAATCGCGCGCCATTTTGCCGTTTCCTAGGCGTTTACATCGACCACAACGCGGCCTTTGACCTGACCTTTCAGGATGTCTTTGCCAAGCTGTGGCAGATCGGAGAGGGTCGCCGGTTGGACCATGCTCTCAAGTTTGTCCATCGGCAGGTCCTTGACGATACGCTGCCAAGCGCGCAGGCGGTTGTCATAGGGTTGCATCACACTGTCGATGCCCAACAGATTCACCCCCCGCAACAGGAAGGGCACCACCGTGGCTGATTCCATCGCAGCACCGCCAGCCAAGCCGACAGCGGCGACCGAGCCGCCGTATTTTAACTGGGTCAACACTTTGGTCACCATGCCGCCACCAACGGCATCCACACAGCCCGCCCATGTTTCGCGGTCCAGCGGTCTGCCGGATGGGGTTGCCATGTCTTCTCGGGGCACCACCGAATTTGCCCCCAGCATTTTAAGGTATTCTTCTTGTTCCGGACGCCCCGTCACCCCGGCCACATCATAGCCGAGATTTGCCAGAATAGCCGTGGCGACCGAGCCAACACCGCCAGCGGCGCCGGTAACCAAGACTGGCCCTTGATCGGGGCGCAGCCCGTGATCCTCAAGCGCCATCACCGCCAGCATCGCGGTAAATCCGGCAGTGCCCACCGCCATGGCTTGCGCGGGCGATAGACCGTCAGGCAAGGGCACCAGCCAATCGGCTTTGACACGGGCCTTCTGCGCATAACCGCCCCAATGGGCTTCTCCGACGCGCCAGCCGGTCAACACAACCTTATCGCCAGCCTTGTAGCGCGGATCATCCGAAGATTCGACCGTGCCTGCAAAATCGATTCCGGGCACATGGGGGAAATTGCGCACCAGCCCACCGGTGGCATTCACGCATAATCCGTCTTTGTAATTGAGTGTGGAATGGGAAACTGCAACGGTAACATCGCCCTCGGGGAGCTGGCTTTCATCAAGTGTATCAATGGTTTGGGTGACAGTACCGTCTTCGTCTTTATTGACGACGAGCGCTTTGAACATTCCGACCTCCTTAGAAGAATAATCCAGTCACAAAAGGCGAAGTTGAATGCTCTGTCAACGATCCCTTTGTGCGGAACACAAAAAGCGTGACCCTTCACAGGTCAGAGGCAGTTTGCATCAACAAAGGATCGGACGGGTTGTTGGCAAGGGCTTCGGCCAGTGTCGCGCGGGCCGCGTCGGGCGCTCCGGTGGCTGCCTGAATGCGTACCATGATCGACCATGCCTGAACCAGTTGCGGATCAAGGCGCACGGCTTCGCCAAAGGCTTCGAGGGCGGCGGGGAAATTGCGCAGGGTCAGGGCGGTGCCCCCCAGGATCAGATGGGCTTCGGGAAAATCGGCCTTGTTTTGCAAGGAGTTGCGCCATTCGTTGGTGGCTGCGGCAAAAGCGGCATCCAGCGCTTTGGGCAGGCGGGCAATCAGGCGGCTGGCAGGGAGCATTTCCTGCGTGGCGGCATAGCGCACCGCCATCATCGGGTCTGACAACGCTTGGGCGATACGGGGCACACGTTCGTGTTCCGGCGCAACGCGCTGCAAATAAATGGCAGAGGCACGGATAAGCGGATCGGGATCATTGATCAAATCTTCAACGGCTTTGGCCGCCACAGGATCACCGGTTTGGCGCAGAACATCCATTGCCGTGGCGCGCACGATATTGGGTTGATCGTCTGACAGGGCAATACCAAGCAGCGCGTTCAACTGGCGCACCGGATTAGCGCGGGCATTGGCCAGGGTGGTGGCAAAATGCGGACCGCGATGGAGACTGTCGGGAAAGCGTTGTTCCAGCTCTTCTGCCGCCCAAGCTGCGGTTTGGCCCGCATGGCAGTCGGTGCAGGCGTTGGGCGCATTTGTCGTCAGGCTCAGGTCAGGGCGCGGAATGCGGAAACTGTGGTCGCGCCGTCCATCGATCCCCATATAGGTGCGCTCGACCATGTGGCAGCTTTTACATTGCGCCCCATCCGAGCCTTCGGGGTGAAAATGATGCGCGGCCGTGTCGTAGTCTTTCAGCGGCAGGCTTTCAAAATCCGGATTGCCCGCAGGAGAATGACATTGGGTACATAGGGCGTTGCCTTCGGCCTTTAGACCCGCTTCGTGCACCTTGTGGCAATTGCTACAGCGCACGCCTTTTGCAGCCATTTTGGACTGCAGGAAAGAGCCATAGACATAGACCTCGTCCTGTATCGTGCCATCGTCGTGATAAAGCCCCTGTCGCAACAGCGACAGGCGATAGGCCGCGTGATAGGGCGTGCCGGGGGTCGGGTTGCCGTCCTGAAATGCCTCGCGGCGCGAATGGCAGCTGGCGCATTGTTCGACCTCGACCTGTGCATTTTGCGGATCATAATCAATCGTCAGCCCCGTCGCTCCGATGCCCGCGCCCCAGTCGGGGGCCGTGGTCGCGGTGTCTGCCCAATCCAGATGGTATTCGGCAGGGCCGTGACAGGCTTCGCAAGTGACGCCGATTTCTGATTGCGTGCTGGCATAGCTGCGGGTGGCGGCATCATAGTTTTTTTCAAAACCGGTGGCGTGGCATTCCGCACAGCGGGCATTCCAGTTTTTATATGGACCTGTCCAGTGCAGCCCGTCGTCTGGCGACAGGTCGGTGTCAGGGTAAAGATGATACCACCGCTGTTTGTCGACATCCCAAACCACATCAAAAGACTGCAGCTTGCCGGGTTCGGTTTCGAGCAAATATTGCTGTAGCGGGGCAATGCCGGCGGTTGAATGAATCGGATAGGTGGTGGTTTGCCCGTCCGGTTCGGTTACCTCGACCTGATACTTCCCGTCGGCGCGAAAAAAACGGCTGGTTAACCCTTTATGGGTAAAACTGGTATCGCCAAAATCGCCCAATACGTTTTCCGGGGTCGGGGGCAGCCATGCTTTGGCGTGATGGGAACCTGACCAAGCTTCTGTTTCTTCAGTATGACATTGCACACAGGTGTGCGAACCCACATAGTCTGGTGCCGCCACCGCTGCGCAAGCCCATAGGATCAGGGCGGTCCAAGCGTAGAACACCACGCCGCAAAGGTTCAATTTCATGTACTGGCTTTCGGGTTTAAATCAGGCAAGTCGGCGGTGTGGCGTGTAATGGTTTTGGCAGAGTGGGCGGCCTTTTGGGCTTTGTCCAGCGCCGGTTTTACCTCTTGCCAGACAGCCGTAGTGTGGGCCACTGCGTCCGTAGCATATTGCGCCTGCCCAACGGATAAAAGGGCCGCTTTCACAGGGGCAGTGATTTGCGCGCCGGTAAAGGTTTCCCAGCGTTTCAGGGCGGCCAAAGCGCCGGATAAATCCTGTTGTTCAACCGCTTCACGCAGTTGCGTAAAGGCATATTGATCAGAGGCAAGATAGGCCCTGCGTCGCGTGGCGCGGTGCCGCTGCAGGGCTGGATGCGCCCATTTCAGATAGGCAGCAAAAAGAAGGCCCAAGCCACACAACGTGGCAAGGATAACGCCATAGCGCCTCAGGTCTGGTGGCGACTCCAGCGTGATGGCTGGTCCCTCTGCTTTGACCGAAATGGCTTCGACACTGGCGGTTTGTACCTTTTGGGCGGTCAGATCATACCAATCCAGCGTGATTGCTGGCAATTCTGCGCTTAGGCCCCCCTCAGCGACATAGGTGATCTCTTCACTGCGGGTGCCCGACAGGGTGCCGCGATTATCGGTTTCGGTCAGGGCCGGTTCTTTGGGATAGGCCGACAGCCCAAGAACAGAGGTCTCGGGCAGCAATTGCGGCAAGAGGATCGGCGTTGTCCCCTCGATCTTCGCCGAGATTTTGCGGCTAAAGCTCCCCCCCTGCGTCAGCGTGGTGGGGGTGCCTGTTATCTCCTGGTTCAGAGTCAGGTTTTCAGCGGCAATAAACGGGTCCATGTCCTCGGTCCCAGCGGGACGCGTGGCGCTGAACTGGATCGGCTCGGTGCGGATGCGCGCCTCAATGGCATCTGTGGCATCGGGATCGGCATAGAGCACAACCAGTTCTTCGGCAGGCATGGTGAAATCCCCGTCGATCATCGGGATAAAACGATAGCGCCGTGTCACCCCTGACCAAGTTTCGCCGTTGATCGTGGCGCTGGTAGGGCTGGTCGCCCCTTCGGACAGGCGCGTGATGACATTGGGGATGTCATAGGTCGGGAAATCGACCGGTTTTGACAGCCATGTCGGCACCAGAACGGTGATCCTGACAGAGACAGGCTGACCGGGAAGCGTGTCATTAAGGTCTATCTCGACCTGCACATCCGGCGCGGGCAGAGGGGCAGGGGACGGTGCCGCCACTTCGGAAGTGTCAGCGGGTGATGCGGTGCTGTCCGTCTTTGTGGTGTCGGTATCAGGTGGCACGGGGGCGGATGGTTCAGCCGATGCGGGTTCGCCTGCTTCCAGAACTTTTCTGGCCACATCTTCTGCCGTGGTTTGGGCCGCAACGGGCAAGGCGCCAGAGATCAGAAGACAGGTCAGGAAAACTCTCATGGTGTTCCCTGTGCTGCTTCAAGCGCGAAACGCTGGCGCAGGAAATCCCCGGCGCTGGTGTCGACGGTGTTCATCCATTGCTCTGTGGTCAAAAGCGCTGCGGCCTCATCGGTAGGCGGTTCGATCTCTGTATCGACTCCTTTGGCAGCCTCATTATCAAACACAACCTCATCCGCCCCGATGCCGGAATCTTCCCCTGTGTCGGACTGTTCACGGGCGGTTTCGACATAATCGACGATGATTTTGGCCACCTCAAGGTTATGCTGGGCGATGGTATTCTCGGGATCAATTTCCAGCGCCCGTTCAAAAGCGCGCACGCCGTCGCGATAGCTGCGGTTTTTAATCTGGGCCATGCCTTCGCCGATGGCAGCATCGGCGGTGTCGATGCGGGCGAAAGACTGGGCGGCGGCCTCATATTGCCCGTCGCGATACTGTGCATAGGCGTGCCACATCGGGTCGACAAAGAGGTCTGCCGCTTCTGTAAATTTCTTGCGATTATAGGCGATCTGCCCCTGCTGATCGGGGGTAAAGAACCAATCAGCAATGCCATCTGCCCGGCTCGGTTGCGCGGGCATCATCAATCCGGCAGCCAGCACATAGGCTGCCCAGCGCAGGGTCATCCCGCGCCGGAACCACAGCAGTATCAACAGGGCCATCGGCCAAGCCAGCAGCCAGCCCCGATCATCCCATTGCTGACGGTCATCCTGCAATAATGACGCCTGATACGCGGCGTTCAGCTGCCGGTTCAAAGCCCGTATATCGCTTGTGTCGGCTGTCAGCTCTTGGGTGATAAGGGTGTTCAACCCCTCAAGCGCGCCACCGCCGGCCCCCGCCGGCGCGACCTTTAGAAACGCAATCTGCGCAGCGGCATTATCGGCGGTGAAAGCGGCGACATCGGCCTGATCCAGCAGCGGCAGGACAAAAAGGATGCCACTGGCCCCCTCGGTCGTTGCGGCAATGCTTTGTGCCAGTGCCAAAGCATCGCTCGCATTATTGCCCGTTACTGGCATGGTGTCGGTGCTTAATCCTTCCAAATAGGGGGTAATGACGGCGGGGTCCTCGGTATAGGGCACAACCCGATGGGCCGTCCCCGCATAGGCCACAAGAGCGGTGCGCCCTCCGGCGCGTTCCGTCATCAAGTCGCGGATTTTATGCTTGGCCCGTTCCAGCCGCGACGGCGCGACATCGGTGTTTTCCATTGCCGTGCTGACTTCGAGCACGATCACCAAGGGCGCGGTTTGCGAGACAAAGGGATTTGGCACACGGCTCCAGGTCGGGCCAGCCGCACCAAGGGCAGCGCAGATCATCGCCATGGCGACAACATCGATGGGCTGAAGGCGCCTGCGGTGGTGATGCCCAACAGTCAGGGCGGCGCGCAAATGGGGCGGCAGCTGTGCAGCCAGTGATGCGTCCTGATGCTGGCCGCGCCGCGCCAGAAACCACAGCAGCCCGATCAGCGGTATCGCGATCAGCCAGAGCGGGCGCAAAAAATGGAAGGCTTCTACAAACAGCGCAAAGGTCATGCCTGTCCCTTCCGTAAATGGGGGCTGGCAAAAAGAAGCAGCAGAACCAATAGGCCAACCGACAGGGCAAGGCCGAGCAATACCCCTGAAAGCGGGTCGCGCGGGCGGTAGGTCAGGGTTTCGGTTTCGCGCGGCGTCAGGTCGTCGATGCGCGCATAAATCTGGGCCAGCGTATCGGCATCTCCGGCAAAAAAGCTTTCGCCACCCGTGCGTTGAGCGATGTCTTGTAGTGTTTTCAGATCAACCTTGTTTTCGCCTTCAGCTTCGGGATCACCGACGGCAACGGTGTAAATCTCTACCCCGCTGTCGGCGGCGATTTCGGCGGCGTTGACGGGGCTCATACGGCTGTTGGTATCAGAGCCATCAGAGAGCAGGATCAGCAAGCGCTGTTCGATTTCGGAGTTTTCAAAGGTGCGGATCGACAGGCCGATCGCATCGCCAATGGCCGTATGCGGTCCGGCAATGCCGACCTCTGTTTGCGCCAAAAGCTCGGCCACGGTTTCCAGATCTTCCGTCAGCGGCGCTTGCAAATAGGCGTTGGAGCCAAAAACAATCAGCGCTACGCGGTCGCCTTCACGGGCAGCAATGAAATCGCCGACGACTTGTTTGACCGTTTCCAGCCGTTGCTGCGGTGCGCCATCCGGGCCGGGCATGTCGCGCGCATCCATCGATCCGGAAATATCAATCGCGAGGATCACATCGCGGGCGGCTTTGCTATCCTCAATTGGTTGCCCCAACAGAACAGGGCGCGCCATCGCCAAAACACAGAGCAGCCAGATCAGGATTGCCCCGATTATCTGGATGCGTTTGCGCCGCAGGACCACCGAACCGGCCTGGGGTTCGGCACCGGTGGCGGCGGTGATCTCGTCAAAAAAGGGCACACGCAGGGCAGGGACCCGTTCACGGCGCGGTGGGGCCAGCCACCAGATGATCAGCGGCAGCGGCAGAGCCAGAAAGGCAAAGGGAAAGAGGAACTCAAGCATCTAGGCAAGGCCCTCGTGATGTCGGACCCAGTCCTGCACAAAACGCGTCAGCTCGGCAGACGGGGCGGTCGGACGATAGGGGGCGGCGGCCAGTGTTGTCGCAAGATCGATATCCATGTCGCGGTTTGGCAGGGCTGCCTGTAACAGGGCAAGCCAGTCGGCCCCGTGCACCCCTGCAACCCGCTCTCGCCCAAGGGCCGATAGGGCGGCGCGGCGCAGGATGTTTTCCAGCGTCGCAGGGTCATTTTCAGCAGCGGCGATTTCAGCCAAGGCAGCCCGTCGGTAGGCGTTGGCCTGATACTTCTGGAACCAGCGCCATGCATAATAGCCAAGGATCACAAGCAAAACACCGCCCAAGATCAGCCAGCCCACGGTTTGCGGAAACAACGAAACAGGCATAGGTTCGGGAACCTCCTGCAGTTGGTCTAGCAGGCTGATCAAGCTGTCGGGTGCGTCGGGGGCTGTATCGCTCATTTGCGGCGCGGCCCCTGTGGTCCCAGCCCCATAAGCCGACGGATTTGCGGCAAGGTCGGTGCAGCGCAGGATAGGGGAAGAACCGGTGCCCCCATCTTATTCTGCCAGTCGCTTAT
This sequence comes from uncultured Pseudoruegeria sp., assembly GCA_947498155.1. GTDB lineage: Bacteria > Pseudomonadota > Alphaproteobacteria > Rhodobacterales > Rhodobacteraceae > Pseudoruegeria. The sequence continues at coordinate 23,088 of CANMJD010000006.1, read as the reverse complement.
GCGTTTGGCACGGGTTTTGCCTGTTTCCTCAAGGCCCTGAACAACGGTGTCTTTTGCCGTGTCGATCTGGGCCTGTCGTGTGCCATCGGACAAGATGATATTTTCCCGCCACGGGATTTGTTGTGCCGAAGGGTCGCTCACCGGACAAAGGATCAGATCATTATGTTGGGCGATGCCGCTGAGCAGGGTTTGGGTGCGCTCGTCTACCCCGTCAAAATCGCTGATCAGCAGAATAAGGTGATCGCGGCGGGCGATCCGGCTGATCGATTTTAACACAGTATTGAGCTGCAGGGGCACATGAGTCGGCGCATCGGCATGAAGCGCCTGATTGGCTTTTGCCAGGGCGGTCAAAAAGGCGGTAACGCAGGACCGGCTGCGTTTGGGGCGGAATTCGACAACATCCGCCTGATCTCCGAATATGATCCCCCCGACACGATCCCCCTGATCCAGAATGCGAAAGGCGGCAAGGGCGGCGGTTTCCGCAGCGGTGACCGACTTCATATTCAACTCGGTGCCAAAGAACATCGACATACGCTGGTCCACAACGATCAATGCGGGACGGTCGCGTTCTTCGGTATAGACCCGCACATAGGGCGATCCGGTGCGGGCGGTGACTTTCCAATCAATAGAGCGCACATCATCCGAGGGTTGATAATCGCGCAGCTCTTCGAAATTCAGCCCCCGCCCGCGCAGGCGCGACGTGTGTCGGCCATTCAAAACAGATCCCGCCGGCTGGTTCGGCAAAAAGGTGATCTGCCGTGCCGCGCGTTCCAATCCTCGGAGGTGATCAAGATCGACATAAACCCGTCGGTCCGCCAGAGCGGGTGTTTCGGTGGGGCGGAAAAGCCCCAGTCTGCTGCGGGCGGCGCGGTCTCGCATAGGGTCTCCTAGGGTAGGGCGACCAGCTTGATGATGTCGGCAACCACCTGATCCGGCGTCACGCCTTCGCCTTGGGCCTCAAAGCTGAGCGCAAGTCGGTGGCGAAAGACATCCGGCGCTATGGCCTGAACATCTTGGGGATCAACATAGTCCCGTCCCGCCAGCCATGCATGGGTACGGCTGCATTTATCCAGCGCCAAAGAGGCACGCGGGCTGCCGCCGATATCAATCCAGCGGGCCAGATCATCGGAATATACCTCGGGGGTGCGCGTGGCATAGACCAGATCGGCGATATAGCGGTCTATGGCATCCGACACATGGATGGCCCCAATTTCACGACGCGCTTCAAAGACGGCAGATTGCGGGATGACCGGCTCTGGCGTCTTGGTGTCGGGGGTATCAGCGCTGCTTTTTGCGGCGGTAATTTCTTCATTCCGTACCATACGCACCACCAAAACCTCATCTTCGATGGGAGGGTAGGTGATCATCACATGCATCAGGAACCGGTCCATTTGCGCCTCGGGCAGCGGATAGGTGCCTTCCTGTTCAACCGGGTTTTGGGTCGCCATCACCATGAACAGCGGTTCCATCTTATGGGTTGTACCCGCAACGGTGACCTGGCGTTCTTCCATCGCCTCCAGCAGGGCGGATTGCACTTTGGCGGGGGCACGGTTGATCTCATCAGCAAGCACGATGTTGGCAAAAATCGGGCCGGGCTCAAAGCGGAACTCCGAGCCCGCCGCGGTTTGGTGATAAATTTCGGTGCCGGTGACATCGGCAGGCAAAAGGTCCGGTGTGAACTGGATGCGCGAAAAATCGGCCTCTAGGTTCTTGGCCAAAGCCTTGATTGCACGGGTTTTTGCAAGGCCGGGCAGGCCCTCAACCAAGAGGTTGCCATTGGCCAGAAGCCCGATCAACAATCGATCAATGACGGCCTCTTGCCCGACGATAGAGCGCGACATGCGCGCCTTTAGGGCCGTGACCTGTTCATGTGCGTTCAGCTCTGTGTTCATGGCTGCCCTGTATAAATGCGTGACCAGTCTGCGGCCATATCAATGACCAACCAACCCCGATCTTCGGCCTCATCCAGCCCTTTGTCCAGTACGCCAATGTGACCCTCGCGGTCATAGGCGACTTCGCGTTCCGCATCGGTGTGATGCAGCAGAATGCCTAGACGCAGACCGTCGCCAGCGGTTGTATATTCCAGCATCTGGAAATCACCATCGGAATTGCCGCTGGCAAGGATCGGGCGTTTGCCGATGTGGTTGTCGATGCCGACGGGTTTACCCACTTTGTCATCCACAAAGAAGATTTCTGGCTGTTTGACGATCGAGGGCACACCGTCCACAACTTCATAGCTGGTGACGGTTTGAGTGCCGACGACATTTTGCGGTGGGATGCCATAGGCAGCGTCGGCGTAGGCCCGGATGAAATGAATGCCGCCACCGGAAACGATGAAGGTTTCAAAGTCCTCATCCCGCAGATAGCGCAAAAGCTCTACCATCGGCTGATAGGTCATGTCCCGATACAGCAAGCCGGTTTCCGGATGGGTGGCCGTATTCAGCCAGTCGCTGGCGGCGGCGATGAATTCTTCGGAGTCACCAGAATGCGAGGCAGAAAGCACTTCGATCAGGCCTTCTTTGCCAGAGGCAATCACCGCTTTGTAATCCTTGGCGGCAGCCGCTTTCATGGCGTCAGATTGGGCGATATCGGGGTTTTGGGCGGCCAGATCGGCAATGCGATCGATGGCGAAGATCAGCTGGAAATAGACCGGCTGCTCGCCCCAGAGATTGCCGTCATTATCAAAAGTCGCAATCCGATCTGCAGGGGTCACATACGCATCAGAGTCAGGGTCGGTGACCGCTTCTACAAAATCGATGATCCGCGTTTTTGTGGCGGTGTCATTCCAGGACGGCAGGGGATCAGCCGCAGCCAGACCAGCAAAAGATGCTGTGGAACAAAGGAACAAAACAGGGAGGGAAGTCCGCATGAGACACCTCTTGAGAGAAAGGATTAAGAAAAATGGTAAACGGGCGACATCGAAATGCCGCCCGACTGATTTTTTATTGCGATCCAGCGTTGCTCAGGATCTTGTCTTTCGCGTCGCCAATTGTAAAGCTACCCGGTTTTTGACGGGGTGGGAACTCTTCGAAAGTTGAAAGGAACTTGTTGACGTAGTCAGCTGCGGGCAGCAGCAGGAACACGTGATCCAGATACCAGTCGTAATAGGTGTTGGATGTGATGTTCGCCCGTTCATAAGGGTCACGGCGCAGGTTGAACAGCAACGGAATACGCAGTTCGGTCCAAGGCTCGGCCCATGCGCGCAGGGTTTGTGGATACCGGTGCTCTAGGAAGATTGCCTTCCAGTCATCGTACCGAAGCGCTGTCAGATCGCCATCATCAGAGAAGTAAAAGATTTCACGACGGGGTGTCTCTTCTTCTTCGCCTTTGAGATAGGCAAGTGTGTTGTATCCATCAAGATGCACTTTGTATTCACGCCCGATAGCTTGGACGCCACCTTCCAACAACTGTTCCTTGATGTCTGGAACGCCGGCCATGGCTAGGAAAGTCGGTAGCCAGTCCATGTGGTGCATGATTTCGTTGGAAACCGAACCGGGCTCGATTTTGCCGGGCCAGCGCACCATGGCAGGCACGCGCCAGCCGCCTTCCCAGTTGGTGTTCTTTTCACCACGGAACGGGGTCATGGCCGCATCGGGCCAGCTGTTCATATGCGGGCCGTTGTCGGTGGAATAGAAGACGAAAGTGTTGTCTTCGATGTCCAGCTCTTCCAGTTTATCAAGGAACAGGCCGATATGGCGGTCATGCTCGATCATACCGTCAGCATATTCGTCCTGACCGGAAATGCCGCGCAGTTCGTCTTTGACGTGGGTGCGGAAGTGCATGCGTGTACCGCTCCACCATGTGAACCATGGGGTGCCTTCGGCTGTCTTGCGTTCGATAAAGTCCAAGGCCGCAGCCGAGGTTTCATCATCCACAGTTTCCATACGCTTTTTGGTCAACGGTCCGGTGTCTTCGATGGTGCCGTCAGCAGAGGATTTGATCACGCCGCGCGGGCCAAAACGTTCACGGAAAGCCGGATCTTGCGGGTAATCTTCCAGCTCTGGCTCTTCTTCGGCGTTCAGGTGGTAGAGATTACCGAAAAACTCGTCAAAGCCATTGTTCGTTGGCAGCATTTCGTCACGGTCGCCCAAGTGGTTCTTACCGAACTGACCGGTGGCATAGCCTTGTGCCTTCAACAGCCCCGCGATGGTCGGGTCTTCGATCTGCATACCTTCGGTTGCACCGGGCATGCCGACTTTGGACAGACCGGTCCGGAAAACCGACTGGCCCATAATGAAGGAAGACCGCCCCGCCGTACAAGATTGTTCCCCGTAATAGTCGGTAAAAATCATACCTTCTTCGGCGATGCTATCAATATTTGGCGTACGATACCCCATGACCCCCATCGTATAGGCAGAGATATTGGACTGACCGATATCATCCCCCCAAATCACGAGGATATTTGGCTTTTCCGTCTGGGCAAAAACCGGGGTTGCAATGCTGATGGCAACAAGAGCGGCGAAGCCTTGCCCCATCGAGGATTTGAATCTCATGGCTGTAATCCTTAAAACGTAATGATGGCCAGAGCTTAAGTGCATTCTTTTTTTTTGCCTACCGCTGGAAAAAGTAATTATATCTGAATTTAATCAAATGAGGAAATTCAGAGATGCGATCTACAACCTTAGAGGGGGTTTCAGTTGCCCCTCTCCTTGATTCCGTTTGGTTCGGCGGGCTGAGCGATGGGGTGAAATCCAAGTTTCTAAGCGTTGCCCGTCTCGTCCATCTGCAGGAGGGCGAGTATTTTTATAAGTCCGGGGATGACGCAAATGGCTTGTTCGGACTACTGAAAGGCGATGCCCATATCTTGATGCAAAATGATGCTGGGCAGGAAGAGGTTTTCCATCAAGTCACTACGGGATTCTGGGTCGGGGATTTGGCATTGCTCAGCCGACAAAAACGACTGGTTTCGGTGCGCTGCCTGTCTGAAACCACGACCGTGCATCTGCCGGCAAAACGTTTGCTCCGGCTGACACAGAATGACCCTGAAATCTGGCAGGCACTATATCATTTGACCTATTTGAATATGGCTTTGGCGCTGAATATTGTCGGGCGTTCTTTGGGACATAGCCCCAGTGGGCGGGTCTATAAAGCGTTGCAGCGTTTGCAGCGGGATGCTGTGAGCAGCGGAGAGAATAATGCAGACTGGGTCCGGATCACCCAATGTCGCCTTGCAGAGGTTTCGGGGGTGTCTGCGCCGACGGTGCAGCGGGTTCTGAAAAAGCTGCAACAGGACGGCGCTGTGGAAATCGGATATGGAAAAATCCGGATCGTGAATGCAGCGCCGCTAACGGCGGATTTCTAACACCGCGGGGGAGGGCATGGGGGACAATTTGCTTGCATCATGGCTTTTGCCCTGTCTCTACTGACTGAAAATTGCAGGAGACACATTTTATGAACATGTTTTCGTTACAGGGCATCGCCAGAGTCGCTTGTGCCTCTGTGCTTTCCCTAGGCTTTATGACGGCACCGTCCCTTGCCGAGGTCACAGCGACCTATGATGGCGGGGGCCGTGATCTGTTTAACATTGCTGTGCCGGATCATTGGGTATTGGCCACCGGCGGGTTTGAGAATTACGCATCAGAGGCGTCCGAAAAGCCCGCCGTGCCGCGTGTTCTTGGCATGCGGCCCGAGAATGATAACCGCCTTTGGGTCGGTTTCTTGTCTCCGGATGGGGTGTCGAACGTCGCGCAGGCGGGCAGCTATATTCGCAACCTCGATAAACGGCTGGTTGAATCGCCGCAGATTGAGGAAAAGCGGACAACTTCTATCGGCGGACGCAGTGCTACTTATTTTCACGGAGAGGGGCAGCGTAACGGCAAACCTGTAGATTTTACCGTGGGCGTGATCGATCTGCCGTCAAACCGTGTTGCGATCTTCGTTATTGCCGGTGAACACGGCGCGCGCAGCCTGTACCGTGATGAGCTGAATGACATCGTGCGTTCATTCCGTGTCGGCCAATGAAAGGGACAGCTCAGATGAAAAATAGATTATTTGGCGCTACTGGATTGCTTCTTGTTGCCGGTATGGGATTGACCGCATGTGACGGCGTTACTGTCGGCGCATCTTACGGCTATGGCTGGGACTACTACCCCTATCGGGATTCCATCTACGACAATGACATTGATATTGATATCAATCCGCCGGACCGTCCGGGGAAACCGGATCGTCCCGTTCGACCAACGCCGTTACCAGCGCCGGCACCCGGTGTAAGACCGCCTTCGGTCAAACCGCCAAGCGTATCGCGCCCGTCGCGTCCTTCTGGCGGTGGTGGCGGACGCGGTGGCGGTCGCGGACGCTAACGAGTATCGGGATTCTGTGCATCATCGATGACGCGCAGCAGGGCTTTGGTCAGCATCGCGATTGGGGCGGGTTTGGTGAGGACCAGATCCGCCCTGCAATTTTTAAAGGGCTGGCTCAGCGAATCCGGAATATTACCGGAAATCAGAACAAACGGCAGCTGCGGGTTTTTGGCTTTACTCTCTGTACAGAGATCCACGCCATTGCCGTCCGGCATCATGACGTCGCTTAGGATTGCGTCAAAGTCTTCGGTTTCCATCAGACCTTTGGCCTCGGTATATCCACGGGCCAAGCTGACAAGGAAACCTTTTCTAACCAATAGGTTGCGTGTTGATTCCGCGAGGTAGAACTCATCTTCAACCAGCAGAATCCTTTGGTTGGACGGTTCCCTGTGGGTCAGGTGTTTTCCCGCATTGAGCACCTCGGGACTGGAGCAGGATCGTAATATCAGCGAAATCGTGGTGCCCTTATCAGAGGTTTCTTCAACAAAAATTGTACCTTCGGAATTCTTTATCAAATTGTCGACGATGCTGAGTCCCAAGCCGCTGCCGCCTTGATCCTGTTTGGTGGTAAAAAACGGATCAAAGACCTGATCCCGAATGTCCGGATCGATCCCCTTTCCGGTATCAGAGACCGATAGCTTGATCCAGTTCAGGTCGGGGGTCCGGTTGGGCAGCTCTGCGGCGAGCAAATCGTCGCTCGGCTCGCTGAAGCTCACTTTGATATGGCCTGCACTGGCGCAGGCATCGCAGGCATTGACGATCAAATTGAGCAGCGCTGAATGCAAATATATCGCGTCACATTTTAGCGCGGCTTCCAATTCCGTGACGACCTCGATCGTTAGGTTATCCGACTGCATATAGGCGGTGCTGGCTTTCAGGCGATCGGTAATTTCCGAGATCAGAACGGATTGCCGTTGCTGGGACCGGGGGCGTGAAAAGGTCAGCAACTCATTGGATCGTCCAGCCGCCGCACGGGTGGTTTCCTGTGCCCGGCTTAGCAAAATCTGGGTATGCTCGGGCAGGGGGTCTTGCAGGCTCAGGAGTTCCAACTGCCGGTCGATGATTGCCAGATAGTTATTGAAATCATGGGCGTAGTTTGCGGCCAGACGTCCCAAAGTCGCAAGCTTGTCTAACTGTTGCTGTCGTTTACGGATATGTCCCATTTGACTGATGTCAGAAATAGAGACAATGGTGCCCTGCATTCCGGCGTTACAGATGCTGAGCAGGTAATGCGTGTCCGGAAAGATGTTGATTTCCAACCGGGCCATTGGCTTACCGGTTTCAATTTCCGCTAGAAATTGGCTCCATCCGGCGGGCGGTTTATCGACTGGGCCAAAGACAAGACCCGCAAGGGTGCGGGTAATCTCTGCCTGAGAGAATTTGAAATTCCGGGTTTTTCCCGCCTTTTCAAAAAGATCTTTGGCATAACTGTTGGACCAAAAGTCCGCCATCCTGCCCTCCACGGGGCAGTAAATCATGCTAACGCTAATGTCATTGAGCGCTGTAAGGGCCGGATGCAAAACGGGGATACCTCACATTTCTTATGATTGTGCAGGGGAAATATACGCACGTATAAGGCAGCATAACTCAATATTGATCTAAATAAATCTATAAAAACCGGTATAGGCCACCGGCGGAGCTGCGGCTTACAAACGGATCGGTATCTTTCCTGTTAATATCCGATCTGGCTGTCCTGAAAAAAGCGCGCTTAAGATCGGGTTTTCGCCCCGCAGGCCGCCGGTAAACACCCCGTAGGCAGGCAGAATGAGCCTGCGTTGATCAAACAAGAAACAAGGGCGGGTGATGCGCCGACCTTTGATCGATACTGTTGTTTTGGGATGATAATGCCCGGAAATTTCCTGCATCGGCGCCTTAGACGCAATATGACGAAACACAAGCCCCTCTCGGGTCAAATGGGCGGCGTGGCTGCCACCGAGGTTCACAGGGCCGGGATCATGATTGCCTTCGATCCAGACCCAGTGACGCCCGGCTTGCAAGCGCGTAATCCAGAGGGTCTCGGCCTCTGGCAAAGAGGTTGCCGCGGTGGGGTCATCAAAGCTGTCGCCAAGGCAGATCACCGTAGCGGGCGCTGTCGCCTCGATATCACTTTGAAGCTTTTCCAGCGTTTCACGGACCTCATAAGGCGGGATCAACGGGCCTCCCCTGCGGGCGATCCGCTCGCTTTTGCCGAGATGCAGGTCGGAAACGCAGAGCAGCGATTGCGCAGGCCAGTACAACGCTCCCGACCCAAGAGCGCAAAACGTGGCACCACCAAATTCAAACGAAACACTGTTCATGCTTCGTTCATGTCTTTTGTCCACCGCAAACGCAAGCTTATTCCTGTGGTTCGGCTTTAGAGAGTACCGCCGATGCCGCCTCAAGCAGCAAGCGGTCCTCTGCCGCACCGCGCACGGGCACTTTGCCGACCTCCAGCAACAGCGGCGCGGCAAACGGGGTGATGCCCGTGGCCGTGACATGATCTATGCGTCCTCTGGTCCGGGTCAGCATTTCTTCGATCCGTCCAAAATCCACCAGCCCGCGCAAGGCCTCTTCGCGGGTGATCTGAAGCAGCAGGTGGTCGGGGTCGTATTTGCGCAATGTGTCGTAGAGAATATCGGATGAAAACATTGTCTGGCGGCCGGATTTCTTTTGGCTGGTGGTATTGCGCTCAATCAGTCCGGCGATGATGGCGGTAGTCCTGAACGATCGTTTCATAACCGCGTTTTCGGCCAGCCAGTTCTCCATTCCGTCGCGCAGGCCATCGGGGTTCAGAAGCGCAGCAGGGTCGCTGACCTGATCCAGCCCCCAGATCAAAACCGCGTAATCGGTGGCGACAAACCCCATCGGATGCAGCCCTGCCTCTTCCATGCGTTGGGTCAGTAAAAGACCCAGCGTTTGCATGGCGTTGCGCCCGGCAAAGCCGTAGACGCAGAAATGATGCCGCCCGTCATGTTCAAAGCTTTCAACCAAAAGTCGTGCCCGTTGCGGAAGTTTGGACAGCTTGGCCTGCAGGTTCAGCCACTGCACAGTGTGATCGGGCAACCCCTGCCAATCACGACCGTTCAGTAAATCCAGAATGCGATGGGAAAGCTGGGTCGAGGTTGAAAATTTGCTACCGGAAAACGTAGCGATTTTGGGTTTTTTCTTGGCGTCCCGGCTGACCTCCAGGATCAGGTCGCGCAAGCCCTCATAGCGCACGATCTCGCCGCCGATCAGGAACGTATCCCCCTTGGTCAAAGTGGCCGCGAATGCTTCTTCGACCTCCCCCAGAATTTTTCCACCGCGTCCACCCCGCAGCCGCACCTTCAGGGTGTCGCTGTCCTGAATCGTGCCGATATTCATACGAATACGTTGCGCCGTTCTGGGATCACGCAATTGCCACATCCCGTCTGGGCGCTGCTGCAGGCGCTGCCATTGATCATAGCGCCGTAGGGCATAGCCGCCGGTGGCGCAATAGTCGAGGCAGGCGTCAAAAGCCGCGCGGGTCAGCCCGCGATAGGACCCTACAGTCGTGACCTCTTGATACAGTTCCGTAGCCTCAAACGGTCCTGCGGTGGCACAGATCAGTATATGTTGGCACAGCACATCGCGGGGGCCTGCCCCCTTTGGGTCCCCGTCAAGATCATGCGCGATCACCGCCTGAAGCGCGGCAACACATTCGATGACCTCAAAGCGGTTGGCGGGCACCAGCAACGCCTTGGAGGGCGCATTATACTGGTGGTTTGCCCGCCCGATCCGCTGCACCAGCCGCTTTACGTTTTTAGGAGCGCCAATCTGGATGACCAAATCGACATCCCCCCAATCAATGCCCAGATCAAGACTGCCGGTGCAAACAATGGCCCGCAGGTCTCCGGCGACCATGGCAGCTTCGACCCGATCCCGTTGGGCACGATCTAAAGAGCCGTGATGAATGCCAATCGGGAGGGCGTCGTCATTGGCCAACCACAAGTTATGAAAGAAGATTTCCGCCTGCGCGCGGGTATTGTGAAATATCAACGTGGTTTTATGGGCTTTGATCTGCGCCATGACTGCGTCAATCGCATAGGCAGCGCCACCGCCTGACCACGGAGGCGGAACATCGGTACGCAACATCGCAATGTCGGGGTCAGGTCCGGGGTCGGCATTCAAAATGGGGCAGGGGTCCGGGGCACGGGCCAGATAGGTGGCAATGGCTTTCGGGTTTTCCACAGTGGCCGATAAGCCCACCCGCCGCAAATCAGGAAACTGCGCCTGCAGATGGGACAGTCCCAGCATCAGTTGATCGCCCCGTTTGGATTCTGTCAAAGCGTGAATCTCGTCAATGATGACCCGCTGTACCCCTGCAAACGTACGAGCGAAATCCTCATAGGACAGCATCAAGGCAAGGCTTTCCGGTGTGGTCAGCAGAATATGCGGAGGATCGGCCCGTTGACGGCGTCTTTTGGTATAGGATGTATCGCCGGTGCGATCTTCGACCCGAATGGAAAGCCCCAATTCTGCAATTGGCGTGCTGAGGTTTCGCTTGATGTCCGCTGCCAGCGCCTTGAGCGGTGAAATGTAGATTGTGTGCAAGCCTTCAGCGGGTTTTTCGCTGATTTCAATCAGCGAAGGTAGGAACCCTGCAAGCGTTTTACCCGCCCCCGTCGGGGCAATCAGCAGTTGGGCCGGCAGGTTGGCCCGCTCCAGCATCTGTTTCTGATGGGGATGAAGCTGCCAGCCGCGTTTCTGGAACCAATCGCTAAATAGGGGGGGTAATTCGCGCATAGGGTCAGGTTAGGACACCCCAGCGCGAATGAAAATCACATGGTCGCGATTAATGAACGATCGCCTCTTCGCGCACGAACATATTCGCCCAAGCCCGATCAATCAGCTCTGGCGTCATTTGATAGGGGATGCCCTCAAACTCGCAGATCGCAATCATCTGGTCGATCAGGAAAATCGGCTGGTAGTTGGCGTAGACGTTGTCGATCGTCGGGTATTTGACCTTGAGCAGATGCATCAAAGCTTTTTCATTGAGCGGCATTTTCTTTTTGCGCGCCACCAGAGAGAAAATCTTTAGAAAGTCCTGCTGGCTGGGGCCGTCGATTTTGATCTTGAAAAAGATCCGGCGCAACGCAGCTTTGTCGAAAATCTCGTTCGGGTGGAAGTTGGTCGAAAAGATCACCAGCGTGTCAAACGGCACTTCGAATTTTTCACCGGATTGCAGGGCCAGAATATCTTTGCTTTCTTCCAGAGGCACAATCCAGCGGTTGACCAGCGCTTGTGGCGGTTCGGCCTGTCGACCAAGGTCATCCACGATGAAAACGCCGCCGGTGGATTTTAACTGCAGCGGGGCCTGATAGGTGCGGGCCGTGGGGTTATAGACCAGATCCAGCATATCCAGCGACAACTCGCCGCCGGTAATGACGGTGGGCCGCTCGCAGCGCACATAGCGTGTATCAAACCGGTTGGAAGAGCGGCGCAGAGAATTGGGATCATCTACTTGATCCTCGGCGGCACTATGGACGATGGGGTCGTATACCGTAATGACCTGCCCGGCGTATTCAATGGCACGGGGTACATAAATCTTATCCCCCAAAGCATCGCGTATCCCATTGGAAATTGAAGATTTACCGTTACCGGGCGGTCCGTACATCAGGATCGAGCGACCAGAGCTGACCGCCGGTCCGAGTTGCCCCAATAGGGTTGGTGGCAAAACCAGATGGCCCATGGCACCGGTGAGCTGATCGCGGGTGATCTGGATATTGCGGATCGACTGGCGCTTGACCTGCTCACGATAGACCGAGAGCGGCACGGGCATCGCGCCGTAATATTCAGACTGTGACAGCGCATCCAGCGCGCGCGCCTTACCGGCATCGGTCAGCTGATAGCCCATCACGCCGCCAGAATTTGCGTGCAATGTCCCTGTGGCCTCGACCAACCGCTGTTCGCGCGCCATATCGACAAGTTCTTGTGTGACCGGCACAGGCAGGCAGATCGCCTGCGCGATTTCCGTAACGATATCAACATTCTTGCGAAAAATGGTTTTAAGCAGAATATCCCGCATCATGACGATCGGGATTCGCATCTCGTCGATCGAGCGCGGGGCAGGGGGGGCGATTACCGAGCCGGTTTGCATGTTCATCTAGAGGGACCTCAACATAGTTGGCCCTTGTTCAAAGGGCGCGTTCCCTTCTTAAGATCAAAGAATCTGGGCCAAAATCGGGCGAAAACAGAGTTATTTCGGCTATGCGCCGTAAACCGCACCCAATCCAAGGTAGAAGATCAAAACACTTCCCAAGGTCAGTCCCATGGGAAAATCGCTGACTTCCCAGGATTCCCAGTCCTGCGTCGCACCCCGTATCAGGGTGCTTTTGCGGGCAAGTCGGTGGGTGGTGAAAGCGGCAATCAAAACAATCGCAAACAGGATCATAAAGCTGCCGATGTCGCCCAATGCAATGAACGGGGCCATTGCCGCCCCGAATTTTGCATCCCCTGCACCCAGCAGGCCGAACATATTTGCGATAAAGCCGACAATTAGGATGACGACGAACTGTAGCCAGCGCTGAAAATACACATCCAGCGGCAGCAGAAACAGACCTCCGATCAAAAAGACCCCCATCAAGCAGGCTACTGCCAGATTGGGAATCTTCATAAATTTCATATCGTTAAAAGCAACCCAAACAGCGATGGGCAGGCAGAACGGCAAAAAGATCAATGCCGCAGTGGCCGAGACGTCGAGCTGGATCATTTTCGCTTAGCCGTTTTCCAAAGCGTTTAGGGCGCGGGAGGCATCTTCAAAGTGTTGTGGATGCGTATCGATGGCGTCCTTCAGCAAGCCCTGACCGGTTCGCACATCCCCCTGTTTGATCGCCGTAAGCGCCATCGTATACAAAAGCTGCGCCTGTTCGGTTTGGGTAACATTCAGGATCGGCAAATCATATTGCCCCTGCGCACCACGCGACAGAACCAAATTGTTCTTTGCGGTGAACAGTTTGTCGTCATAGGCAATGGCTTCGCCAAACAGCTTTTCAGCCGCGGCATAGTCACCACGGGTCAGCTTGGAATACCCCCAGTTGTTCAAAACACCGGCAGGAGAGGTGGTCAGACCAAGGGCCGTTTCGTAAAAAGTGTCCGCCTTTTTCCACTGTTTATTGGCATCCGCGACCATCGCTTCCAACCGGTAACGGGTGTAGCTTTCATAGGTCGGGGGAACAGAGTTCAGCGTTGCACGGGCCGCATCCCAGTCGCTGTTGCGGATTTGCGCACCGGCAAGGGCCACAATATCGGCATTGGTGGAGTCCTCAAAGGCGACGACTTTTTTCCAAGCGGTTTCGGCCTCACGCGGTTTTTTTGCGCGGATCAGGGATTCCGCCAGCCCGCGTTGGAAATCGATGCGGGTGGGATCTGCTAAGGCCGATTTTCTGAAATAACTCACTGCCTCTGTCGGATCAGCCACCGTCAACATGATGTCGTTCAGATTGGTTTCATCGATGACATTCAGGTCCTGAACAGCCCGCTCGACTTCGGCTTCTTCGGATTTTTCGCAAGCGGAAAGCACAACCGTGCCCGCCAGAAACAGCGAAACAAAGATAGGGTGGCGCATTTTTTGCGTCCTTACTGCTATGTTGCCTCAGGCGTCTGGAGGATCAGGAATTCGTTGCTTCCGCGTCGCACCAGCGCAAATTCATTATTATTGCTGGTAGCATAGCCCTGTGAATCAATTTTTTCAGCAGAAATTCGAAAATTCTCGCGGATGGCGTCACTTTCGCCACTATCCAGCGCATAGGCGCGGCGAAATACCTCTTTTGCTTCGCCGAAGTTGCCCTGCTCCATCAGGGTCACGCCTAAATTGTTCCACGCCGGAACAAAGTCGGGGTTTTCCTTAACCGCCTTGCGCAAAAGTTTTTCGGCCTGCCCCAAACGGCCAAGACGCAAATTCGCCGAGCCCACGGCGCTGAGCACGTCCGGGGTTACGCCATTTTCAGCGGCGGCGCGGTAATAGGATTTCAGCGCAAGTTCGTATTCTCCGGCGGCCATCAACCTGTGACCAACGATCAGCCCGTCCACCCCTGTATCGCTGCTCAGATCGACAGAGGGCGCATAGGGGTCTTCGGGCAGGGGCGGAACGTCTTCACCGCCCGTCAACTGACAGGCGGTGAGAAGCAAAATTGCGATTAACTGAGCGGTAAGTTTTAACGTCACGAAATCTTAGTTTCCGATTGCTGCTCCGCCAGCGCCCAGCATCGTTGCGATACCGTAAACAGAAGGCCCGATCAGGATGATTAGCAATGGTGGGATCGTCAACATCATTGTTGCCAGAGTCATTTTTGTCGGCAGGGTGTTGGCTTTTTCCTCGGCCCGCATGACCCGTTTGTCCCGCATTTCCGAGGCAAACACCCGCAAGGCATCGGCAATGGATGTCCCGAAGCTGGTCGACTGGATCAGCACGGTGACAAAGCTGGCGACATCGGGCACGCCGGCGCGTTCGGACATATCCTTAAGCACCAGCATACGGTCTTTACCGGCCTTTAATTCATAGGCGACGGTGGCAAATTCTTCGGCGAGGGCCGGAAAACCTGCCTGAAGTTCGCGGCTCACACGGATGATGGATTGGTCAAGCGATTGACCAGCTTCGACGCAGACAAGCATCATGTCCAGCGCATCGGGAAAGCCGTTGATGATTTCTTCTTTGCGTTTTTCGACCCGTTTGGTCACCCAGTAGCGCGGCACCATATAGCCGATGACACCCGGGATCAGCACGGTCATCAGGGTCTTTTGCATCGATGTATCAGGGTTGGTCTGGGTGGCAATCACCGCAAACAGCGCGCCAACTCCCAACAGCCCGAGCCCCAAAGAGAATTGGGCGAAATGGAACATGCGCACCGCGTTTTTGCCGCGATAGCCTGCACGCAGAAGGTTCAGCCGAGCTGCGGAGTATTCTTCTTCGTCCTGGGGTTCCAGAAAGTTGGAGTATTTTTCGAGCTTGTCGTGTTTGGATTCAAAACGCAGGGTCGATTTGTCGGAGGCTTTGGCCGAAGACGCGACACGTGATTTCTTGATTTTATCAAGCGGGTCCTCTTTGCGGTTCAGCAAGAACGGCAAGGTTAGCAGGATCATCAGAAATCCCAGCACCCCCACAATAATAAAGGGTCCAAGCTCACCAAAATTGTCTTGCAGGAGGGCGTTGAACGTATTGAGTAATTCCATGGGTCCCGCTCCTTATACTTTGATGTCTACTAGGCGACGCATGACGATCATGTTGGCCAAGAGGAAACCCGCGACCACCAGACAGGCCGGGATGAAAACAGAGGTTTCTTTTACTTCGTCGTAGTAATCAGGTTGGATGATCGACACCATTGCCAGCGCACCGAAGGGAAAGATCGACAGGAACATGCCGGACCATTTGGCTTCTGCGGTGATGGCTTTCACCCGCCGGAACAGGCGGAAACGCGCGCGGATCACCTGTGCCAGACCGGCCAGAATTTCGGCGAGGTTACCACCCGAGGTTTGCTGGATCGTCACGGCCACCGCCAGAAAGCGTAAATCCTGCATGTCCAGACGTTCGGCCATGGCTTTCAATGCATCTCCGACATCGCGACCATAGGCAGCCTCATCAGAGATTACCCCAATTTCAGAACCCAATGGATCGGGTACCTCATTGGCAACGATTTGCATGGCGGATGAAAAGGGATGCCCGACCCGCAGCGAGCGCACCATTAGCTCTACCGCATCGGGCAGTTGTTCTTCGAGCAGGGCCAGACGTTTTTTGGCCTTGCCGTTCACCCACATATAAACGCCGCCGACACCCATACCGATCGCCACGACAATGCGCACGGTCAAGCCGGCGCCAGTACCAATGGTCAGGCCGACAAAGGCCACCATCGACAAGACTAACATGACCAGGATCAGTTGAACCGGGGAAAAGGCAATATTGGCCTTCTGCGCCTTGGCCGCCAAAAGCGAATAGAGCGGCATGGACTTGGATTTCATGTGCTGGCTCATCTCCTTGCGGAGTTGTTCCAGTACTTCTTCGCGCCCGGCGCCTTTTTCGAGCATTTCCAGACGGCGGTTGACCTTGCTGTTAAGGCTGATGGATTTCCCGAAAACGGTTAGGTAAATCCCCTCGACCAATAGCAGGACAGAGATAAAGATGACGCCGTAAATGATGAGTTCTGCGTTGATCTGCATGGTTTACTCCGATGCATAGGGTTCAAACAGGGACGGGGGCAAATCATAACCCCACATCCGGAACCGCTCTGAGAAGTGCGAACGCACACCTGTTGCTGTAAAATGACCGAGAATCTTGTTTTCCGGCGTTAGCCCCACACGTTGGTAGCGGAAAACTTCTTGCATGGAGATAACGTCACCTTCCATGCCGGTGATTTCGGTGATTGATGTCATGCGGCGCGACCCGTCCTGAAGTCGACTGGCCTGAACGATCAGGTTTACCGCCGAGGAAATCTGGCTGCGCACAGCCTTGATTGGCATTTCCATCCCTGCCATGGCGATCATGTTTTCCAAACGCGACACACCATCGCGCGCAGAGTTGGCGTGGATCGTTGTCATTGATCCATCATGGCCGGTATTCATCGCCTGCAGCATGTCGATGACTTCTTCACCACGGGTTTCACCCACGATGATCCGGTCCGGCCGCATCCGCAGGGCGTTTTTCAAGCAGTCGCGCGGGGTGACGGCCCCTTTGCCCTCTACGTTGGGGGGACGGCTCTCCATCCGGCCCACATGTGTCTGTTGCAGTTGCAGCTCTGCCGTATCCTCAATCGTCAGGATGCGTTCACTGTCATCAATGAATGAAGACAGCGCATTCAGCGTGGTTGTTTTACCTGAACCGGTACCGCCAGAGACGATAACATTCAGACGCGTTGCAACGGCGGCTTGCAGATATGCAGCCATTTCCTCGGAAAAAGCCCCGAAAGCCACCAGATCATCGATGCCCAACTTGTCTTTTTTAAACTTCCGGATAGAAACCAGCGATCCGTCCACCGCGATCGGCGGGATCATGGCGTTAAAGCGCGACCCATCTGCCAGACGCGCATCCACGTAAGGATTGGATTCATCAACCCGTCGCCCAACAGCGGACACGATTTTATCGATGATCCGCAATAGATGGCGTTCATCTTTAAAGGTGATGTTTGAAAGCTCCAGCTTACCGTCACGCTCAACAAAAATCTGCTGCGGGCCGTTGACCAGAATATCGTTGACCGTGTCATCCTTAAGCAGCGGTTCCAACGGGCCAAGGCCCGTCACCTCATCAAAGAGTTCCTGATTAAGCGCAGTGCGCTCTTCGCGGTTCAGAACGATCCCCAGTTCTTCAAGGGATTCTGAAGCGATATCAATGATTTCCGCGCGCAGCTCTTTGTCTGTGGCGGCATCCAACGCCGAGAGGTTCAAGTTGTCCAGCAGACGTTTGTGCAGCTCGACCTTTACGTCCTGAAGCCGTTCTTTGCGTTTTTTTTCTTTGTCCGCGGGCTGCACTGTGGCGGTTGTCTTGCTTACCTTGCGCAGGCTGGTTGACGCAACGGCAGGGGCAGCCTTTACCGCAGCCTGTTCTGGCTTTTTGGCTTTATCCGGGCTCGATGACTTCGGGCTCTTGCTATATCGTGAAAACACAGGAGGCCTCCTTCTACCTTGTTAAGCCGCGGCTTCTTGGGACACGTTGCGATCGTGGATGGATATGGCCAGCTTCAGAATTTCTTTGCGCAGGGGGTTCTTTGCGGCGTTATCAGCCAGAGGCAGTCCATGGTCTTCGGATTGGCTGACTTGCTTTGAACCATCAGGCATTTGCAATTCTATTTTAATATCAAGGCTTTCCCCCATACGCTTCACGCGAGATTTACCGGAAAGATCCGTGAATTTCGGGGCGCGGTTCAAAACATAGCGTAGTTTCTCAACCGGGAGGTCCTCGGATTTCAACGCTTTAACCATGCGCAGGATGTTTTGCGCGCAGCGCATGTCCAGTTCCAGAGTCGCAAAATAGATATGCGCCTGTGACAGCACCGCCTCGGTCCAGCTGACGACCGTCGAGGGCATATCAATGACCACATAGTCAAAATTGGTCCGCGCCATCTCGATGATCTTGTCGATATCTTCGGGACCGACCAGATCAAGGGGCAGCATTTCCGGGGGGGCCGTCAGGACCTGAAGCGTGTCTTTGAAAGAAACCAAGGCCTGCATGAAGCTATCGCCATCCATGACGTCGGTGTCCGACAGCAGCTCATACACGGCCTCACGGCGGGGCAAATCCAGATAGGTCGAGATCGTCCCGAACTGGAAATCCAGATCGATCAGGCAGACTTTGGGTGGATTTTTCTTATCAATGGTGGCCAATTCCCACGCCAGGTTCACAGCCAGCGTAGAAGCACCGGTGCCCCCTGCCATGCCATGAACCGGCAACACAACAGCACTGCGATCACCGGTGGCCTTATGCACCGGTTCCTGCGCAGCATCGACGGGCGTTTCTGCTGAGGGCGCTGGACGTCGAATGTTTTCAATCGCGTCATGCAATTCATTTTCCGGAAGCGGGTAGGGGATAAAGCACTCTGCCCCCATGCGCATCAAACGGTGCAAACTGTTAGGGGAAACGCTGTCGGCGATCAGGATAACCTTGATCCCGCGTTCCTCGGCCTGTTTAACAAGCTTTCCAACAAGATCGATCTCGGCTTCGTCTTCCTTGTCAACGGCGATTGCAACAAATTCGAGTGCCTGTGCTTCGCTTTGTTGAAGGAACAAATGGGCGTCTTCAAATCCCAGATCCCCCCAGCTTTCGCCGAGCTCGGTTTCCATGTCCTCGATGAGGAGTTCAAAATTCTGTACATCGCGAGAAATCGTACAGGCCAGCAACGGGGCTGGTTCCGGATTTAGCATGGGGCTACCACTGCTCATGTCTCACGTCCTTCTTTCACCGACCCGCCAAACATCTTCGCGGGCTAATCGTAAACGACTCGGATTGAGTCGCACTCGTCTATTGAAGGAAGATGGGGGGCAATCTGGGCAACATTACGGCCAAAAAGCCGTAATTATTCGTTATTTTGAGACGATCAATCGCCGCCCGTTCCGCTTTCAGTTGCCGACTTCTCTGTTGCGCTTGCGACATACTCACGCCAGATAACTTCGGCATATTTTCCATTTAAAACAGTAGGATGACGCTCTACAAATCCGGACACTTCCGTCACGGTCCGGCGATTACGCCGTTCGCGGCCATCCGTTACGATCAGTGGTTGTGTCTCACCAAAGGAAACAACCGCCTCGAGGCGCGAGCGGCTGATGCCACGGGTGCCCAGATAGCGTACAACCGCGTCTGCGCGGCGTTTTCCGAGGGACTTATTGTAACTGGGAGAGCCAACTTTATCGGTGTGGCCATAGACCTTAAAGCGCACTTCGGGGAACTGGCGAATCCAGTGGGCCTGCTTGTCCAGGGTCGCGCGGGCATTCTGATCCAGCACAGTGCTGTCGAACGCAAAAGTAATCGTAGAGTTCACCTCTTCGGCAAAGCGACGGGCAAGACTTTCTGTGTATGACTTTTCGCCGTTTTGCAGCTGGATGTTATTCATCGTCGGGTTGCCAAAGTTGCCTTCGTCAAGACTGGCTCCGGCTTCTTGATAAAAATCCTGTCCGCAAGCACTAAGCGCGGTGATCCCTGCGATGGTGCATAGAGTTATGATTGGTTTTTGCATCATCTTACTCCATCACGTAGCCATAAGAGCCACCAAAGTCCTGACTTGCGACTTCACCGGCAGCGCCAGAGACTTTTTTGGCTTTGCCGTAGGTTTTTCCAAAGAGAAACAGTTCGGATTCTGAGGGGGGGCGGATGCGGTCGGTAGGCAGGGCCAAGACTTCGCCGCGTGTCGGAGTGACCAGATGCGGCGTGATTATGATCACCAGCTCGCTTTGATCCCGTTGGAAATCGGTGCTGCGGAACAAAGTGCCCAGCACCGGAATGTCACCAATCCACGGCACCTGTCCGACGGTGTCCTGGAAATCATCCAGCAGCAAGCCGGCAATCGCAAAGCTTTCGCCGTCGCGCATTTCTACCGTGGTCGATGTTTCGCGACGGCGAAAGGCGTTGACGGTGAAGCCATCGGCCACAATCCCGGAAGACGAATCCAGCGAACTGACAGCGGCGACCATGGAAAGGTTGATCAGGTTACCATCCACCACGCGCGGGGTGAATTTCAGCTCTACACCGAAGGGTTTAAACTCGATCGAGGTGGTGCCGTTGTCCTGCGCGACAGGAATCGGGTATTCGCCACCAGCAAGGAAAGAGGCTTCTTGCCCGGAAAGGGCGGTCAGGTTTGGTTCGGCCAACGTGCGTACAACACCCTTGGATTCAAGAGCTTCCAGTAGGACATTAAACTCAAGACTGCCAGCGCTAAAGCCCAGCAATGCCCGACCGGCGGCCTCATTGGGGGAAACGATCCCACCATCAACAATGTTAGAACTATCCGAAAAAACGTTGTTCCCCGCATCAAGCGTGGAGTCGCCGCCAAAAATGGTGCCGCTTGCTGCAGCACTTAAGTTGAGGCTTTTGCTAACCGACCGTTGCATCTCAGCAAAACGCACTTTCAGCATCACCTGCTGGGTGCCACCAACAACCAACAGGTTGGACACCCGCTCGGGGGCGTAACGTTCTGCAAGGTCCAGAGCCCGATCAAGTCGGGCCGCGCTGGACACGGTGCCGGATAGTACAATGCCGTCGTTTGCAGTTCGAACTTCGATTTTTTCACCGGGAAGGATCTGGCGCAGACGTTCTTTGAATTCTGCCACATCCGGTGTGACCTGCACCTCGACATTCGCGATCAACCCGCCATCAACGCCCAAAAGGGTCATAGTGGTGCGGCCCGGGATTTTGCCAAGCACATAGATCGTGCGATCCGAGAGGGTCGAGATGTCGGCAATGCCGGGGTTGGCGATGGAGATTTCCGCAAAGGGGTTTTCGCTTTCGACCACCACGGCCCGGTTCATCGGAACCGCCAGAGCACTTGTTACAGAGCCACGCAAAACACGCAGGGTTTCAGCCTGCGCGGTCGGAGCGTGTGATGTAAGCAAAGCAGCACCGATTAGGGCTGCCGAAAATATATTCATAAGTCTCATGTGACCCTGCCTCTATGATCACTTCAAGGACGGATCTTTTGTCCGTTTCGGAGAGAATGACCGAGATGTTGAATTTTTGCAAGAATCAACATGTTGCGCCCCTGTTCTAATGTGGGTATCGCGCAACACATGTTCGAAAACTTGAATCTGTAAGCGGGGCAAATTGCCCCGCTTGTGTTTGAATTTACCCGAAAGTAATCTTTTAGTTGGTGCAGGGGATCGGAATTTCGACCACCTCATTGCCCCGACGTGTGCGGATCGTACAGATTTTTTTCTGCTGGGATTCAACCACGACCTCTTCTTCGATCCCTAGCAAAAGCTGTTGATCTACTTCGATGGCTTCGGCAATTGTATCGTCTTTTGCACCAACCAAGGACAGGGAAAGGCTCCCGGTGGACTGGGCCTGTGCCAAAGAAGCGACCTGCTGAGGTGAGACTTGCACGGTGACGGTTTGCGCGATTTTGGCTTCGTTGCGATCTTCATCTGCCACCTGATCTACAGCGATCAGCTGCACACCTGCTTCGATCAATTGGGTTACGCGTTCGCCTTGGCTGTCACCGCTCCAGTATACATCAACACGGTCGCCGGGGCGCAGGAAGCCGGAGACACCGGTCGACACATCAACACGAATGGCAAAGGCGCGCATGCCTTTCGTAAGCCGCGAGGTAATGCCGGCATCTTCACCCGGCTCTGTCACCTTAATGGCTAGAATGGCCTCGTCTTGCTCCATAGCACGCACAACGGTGCGCAATACGTCGACGCC
This sequence comes from uncultured Pseudoruegeria sp., assembly GCA_947498155.1. Lineage (GTDB taxonomy): Bacteria > Pseudomonadota > Alphaproteobacteria > Rhodobacterales > Rhodobacteraceae > Pseudoruegeria. The sequence goes on along the minus strand of CANMJD010000006.1, from coordinate 957 downwards.
GTTGGGAAACAGGTCTTCCTCGGTCAGGAAGGCCCCTTTGGGAATTGCATTTTCCGGCCATTTGATCCGATTTATGTCTTCGGGTGTGATCTTCTCACCGTATTTCAGCGCCCGGTTCAGTGTGAACACTTCGACTGTTGGTACCATCTGGGCCGTTACGGCACGCTCCGCTTGCAAAGCGCGTTCATAAGAGCCAACGTAATCTTTGGCCATGTAGACGGCAAAGCCAGCCATACCAAGGCCGAGGATGAGCACGAGCCCAAAAACCATACGCATTGTCGTATCCTCCGTGAGTAATTTCGGACCTGCCAACGCCGATCCCTAGTCCGATTCCTAATTTAAAAGGGGATTAGGGCAAAAAGATGATCAAAGGCGGGTTTGTTTGGGTATTTGGTTCCAATTTAGGAACAGTTTCGGTGGGATGGCCATTAAGGACGTTCCCTGTCGCGGCGAGGGGATTAGTCGCCGACCGTCGTTGCCGTGACATTGTTACCCTGCTCAGCAAAACTTGCGTTGCTTTCAAACGAAGCTTTCATGTTTTTTCTGTTGGCGTCCACACCGAGAAAGACAGAAGGCAACACTGCGATTGTAAAAGCAACCAGGGCAGCCGTCAGCACTACCCAGTCTACAGAGACAGCACCGTCTTCATCGGCCTTGAATATTTTCAATCTAATCAACAGATCTTTCATGTTTCCTCCGATCAGGGATAACAACTGGAGTTTCTAGTTACTTTACACATTCTTTTCCGCCACGATGGGCGCAGGTTAACTCTCAAGTAACCAAAAAATTATGGCACCAATGAGACCTGGTGGTTTTGTAGATTCTCTAAGATCAAAAAAATGAGGCCGCGCCAGTTGGCACAGCCTCTTATGATCTCAGGTCAGATCAGATCAGCTTAGTCACCGATTGTGGTGCTTGTGACGGTGTCACCCTGGCTAGAGAAAGTCTGGCCGGATG
>CANMJD010000005.1 GCA_947498155.1 uncultured Pseudoruegeria sp. | reverse complement strand
AATTTGCCCACCGTCCTGACCACCTCAGCAGCCCATCCAGTGTCCCAACCGCGCCATCAGCGCCGCCGGTGAAGGGGTATTTACGGATAGTGCCGGAGAGTCGCAAGGGCTATTTTGAAAGAAATGTGAAAAAACCGCATTTTTTTCACTGGGCTCCCAGATTTTGGGCAGTACCCCTGCCCTGTTCCGGTGAAAAACGGCCAATTTGGCCCGAATTCACCAAGAAGCGGGCAAATCAGGCAGTATCGCTGCCCTTCATGAGTCGGCGAAACATCCCTGCAGGCAGGAATCGCCCGACTCGAAACACCAGAGAGAACCAGAACGGAAAGCTTTGCACCGGCCTGTTGCTCTGCATCGCCTTTTGCACCGCTTTTGCTGCAGCCTCCGGAGTTTGGATGGCCGGCATGTTGAAGTCGTTTTTGTCAGTCAGCCGTGTGCGGATGAATCCCGGATTGATCACAGAGACCTTCACCCCCGTTTGGCCCAAATCGGCATATAGGTTTTCACCCAAATGCATCAGGGCCGCCTTACTGGCACCGTAGCCAATGGCACCGGGTAAACCGCGAAAAGCCGCAAGAGATCCGATCAGCACGATATGGCCGCGATCTTTGCGTAGAAATGCCGGGACAACATGACCAAGCACCCGCACCGCACCGTTGAAATTCACATCCAGCATCATGTCGACCTTTTCGGCCTGCCAGTCTTGAGCGCGCATCGGCTCATAGAATCCTGCGCAATAGATGACCCCGTCAATTTCTCCGGCCTGCGCGAAGGCATCGGCCACCGCCTGAGGATCGCACACATCAAAGGCAAGCACCCTTGCCCGCGGCAGGCTATTGGCCAAAGCTTGCAACCGATCCGCCGAGCGGGCCGACAGGATCAGCGTCGCCCCCGCGTCGGAAAGCTGTTGCGCCAGCGCGCGCCCCAGCCCTTCGGAAGCGCCGATCAGCCAATAGGTCTGCCCACTAAACATGTCAGGCCGCTTCTTTCTGGCGCATGGTGGCGATCAGCTCGGCTACTTTTACCCCGGCTTTGCGCATTTCCGATTTGTTCATGATCACGCCATTATCCATCATGTACATCCAGTCGGTGACATCCAGTACATGCCCGCCGGCCTCTTCTTTTAGGCGGATGCGATAGGTCATGCACACGGTAGCGCCTTCCTGATGGCCTTGGGCCTTGCCAATAATGTCGTCGGCCTCGGCGGTGAAACTTCCGTCATTCCCGATCCGCAAATGCCACGCACGGTCCTGTTTTTCACCGGAGGAATATTTGAAATGCTCCCGCAGAACGCCGGTGCTGCCGCTCCAGTCGCCTTCCATATCGGCAACAAAGCGCGAGACCGCCCGCCCGTTTGGTCCGAAAATCACCCCTTCGGACTGGATCGGCCCACTCAGATGGGTCCGGATGTCAAAGGCGGGCGTGGTGCCGATATAATGCTCCGGCTTTTGGGATCGAAAACTCAGGAAATATATCCGGAGCAGGATCAGCCCCAGAACAACAAGTAGACAGCTCGTCATCAGTGTCATTGGATCAACTCTTTCAATTGAGGCCGTGTGTCAGGTGACATCACGCGCAGGCGGCGGAGGAGTCGGGCGATAGCGCGCCCCTTTCAGCTTCAGGCGCAAGGCCTGCCAGTAAATCAGCGCGACGGTGCGCATCGCCCCGAAGGGACGCCGCATCAGCGCTGTTAGGATCGAGAGATTGCTCAGATCGGTGCACTCGCCTGTCAGCGTGGCAATGACCCCGTTGTCGCCATGGTTCAGGGCAATGCGAATGGCGATACCGTCATCCCGGATGTTAAAGCGAAACCGGTATCGCCCGCCGACATCCTGAAACGGCGAAACATGAAAGGCTTTCTGCGCATCAATCACATCAGAGGGACCAATCGGGTTAAAATCCGGATTGGCACAGAGATAGCTGTGACGCTCGCCGAAGGTGTTGTTCACTTCGGCAATCACGGCCCGCAATGCCGCGTCGGTGTAGACGAGCCAGAAGCTGACCGGATTAAACGCATAGCCAAGGCATCTGGGCTGCGCCATCAACAGAATCTTGCACTCGTCAGTCTGTTCAAAACCATGCTCGCCCAGAACGCGCCGCGCCCAAGCCACCCCTTCCCCGTCATTACGTTTGCCCCCGTGATCGCGATCCAGAATCGCTGTCAGGTTCAACCGGTTGCGCGAAAACAGCGCCGGACCGCGCTTTTCGTCGGGATCGATCAGAAAGTAATCTACCCCGTAGCGGAAACTGTTCCCGATCGCCCCGCGCCGGACATGGCAAGTTTCCCCGCGAATATGTTGCGGCCAGTGAGTCATGCGAGCTCTGGCGCCAGTTGGCGGTCCAGTTGCTCGGCGACGGCTACCGCGCTGGCAAAACCGTCCTCATGGAACCCGTGGCGCAAATACGCCCCTGCGAACCATGTGTTGTTTTCCCCCTGCAAATCGGCCACCTCTGACTGCGCCTGAATGGCAGCTTGATCAAACACCGGATGACGGAAAACCTTTTCGTCATAAATGCGATCCGCACGCACCGGCCGTTTCGGGTTCAGCGTCACAAACAGCGGATCACGCTCGTCGATATTTTGCAGCTTGTTCATCCAATAGGTCACACCAACAGAAGCCCCTTCGTCTGACAGGTCGGCCTTATAGACCCAACTGGACCATGCATCGCGCCTCTTGGGCATCTGCTGCTCATCGCAGTGCAACACCATATGGTTATCCTGATAGCGTAATTTCGAAAGGGCAGCGGTTTCTTTGACGGTTGGGCGATCCAGCAGACGCAAGGCATCATCGGAATGACAGGCCATGATCACATGATCATAACTGCGGGTTTCCACCCCCTCTGCGGCGATAATGCTCTGATCTCCGGTCCGCACGATCGACTGCACCGGCGTGCCCGCCAAAAGTTTCACCCCGCGTGCATCCAGATTGGCGGTCAATCGAGACACATATTCAACGCTGCCCCCCTTTACCGTCCACCACTGGTGTTGGGCCTTGTGATTAAGCAGGGCATGGTTCTTGAAAAACTGAACCAAAGAGCGCGCCGGAAAGGAGCGGATCATCTCAGGCGGTGTGGACCAGATCGCGCCACAGATTGGCGTCAGATAAAAGCGTTGGAACCATTCGCCCAATTCCAGTTCATGCATCAGATCGTCAATGGTGATGTCGTCGCTATGAGCGGCGGCTTCCGCGCGTTCGTTAAACCGCAGAATATCACGGATCATCCGCCAGAAAGCAGGCCGCAACGCATTGCGCGGCTGCGCGAGCAATGACCGCATCGAGCGCAACCCGTATTCAATCCGCCCGTCATCAATAGAGGCGCCAAAGCTCATGTTGCTTTTCTGAACCGGCACGTCGAGCTCGGCAAACATTTTTGTCAGATGCGGATAAGTCGCATAATTAAAGACAATGAAACCCGTATCCACTGGCTGGTCCCCGTTTTTACCCGCCACAATCGTGCGCGCATGCCCCCCCATCGCGGCCTCGGATTCATAGACGGTCACCGAATGCTGCGGGGCCAGCAAGTAGGCTGCGGCCAAACCGGATATACCGCCGCCGACAATCGCGATACGTTGGGGCGGCGTGGAAAGAGCGTCAAAGGACATGGTGAACCTGCTTTGTTGTTGTGAAGAGGATACGGCCCCGTCCTGAATTCGGATCATTCAAAAGAATGAAAAAAAGTAGAAAGCAAAGTGATCCACTTGGCAAACCGCATCGTAACGGTTTGTATGATGCAACTGAGCAAAGAACACGCACCGCTGTCGAAACTACCCTTGGGGGTGGTCCAAGCTGCGGCGCGCTCTGCCCAAGGAGGCATCGTGACGACTGAACAGCAAGCCGCTTTCTCAGACCAGACCGTCTGGATGATTGCCGTGCGCGATAGCAGGGATAAGGCCGCCTTCGGGCAGCTGTTTGATTTTTATGCCCCGCGTTTAAAGGGAATGATCCTGCGCAACGGGATCAGCGGCAACCACGCCGAAGACATCGTGCAGGATGTCATGTTGTCGGTCTGGCATAAGGCCGCACAATTTGACCCCCATCGTTCGAATGTGTCGGCTTGGGTGTATCAAATCGCCCGCAACCGGCAGATCGATATGGCGCGGAAATATAACCGCCCCGTGCCAGAGGCGCTTAAGGTCGAAGAACGTGTAGATGACGATGCCGACCAGATTGTCGGGCTCGAACAGGAAACAGATAAGCTGCGGACCGCGCTTGCAAACCTGCCGGACGATCAAAGAGATATGGTCGAAAAAGCCTATCTCGGGGAGCTTTCCCACTCAGATATTCATGATCAAACAGGTCTACCCCTGGGCACGATCAAATCCCGCATTAGATTGGGGCTTCAGAGGCTCCGCCACGAACTGAAAGAACTCCGTTGATGACTATGTCAGATATCACTCACCATATTTCGGACCGCCTGATGGCGTCCTATGCGTCTGGCACGCTGCCCCACCCTTATGCGGTGGTTGTGGCCAGCCATATTTCGATGTGCGACGAATGCCGCGCCCGATACCACAGCCATCTGGCGGCAGGTGGCTCGGTTCTGTCGTCCCTCGCCACAGAAACCGTCAGCGACGATCTGCGCAGCCGCGTGTTTGATCTGCTGGATGACGCCCCTGCGCCTGAACCCAAGCCGAAAAAGCGCCAAGGTGTATACCCTGCACCGGTCATGGAAGCCTTGAAAGGAAAACAGCCGGTTTGGAAATCGCTGGGCATGGGGGTAAAACAGTCGATCATTAGCAATGATCCGGAAGGTTCGGTGCGCCTGCTGTATATTCCGGGCGGCAAAGCCGTGCCAGAACATGGGCACAGTGGGCTGGAGATGACACTGGTCCTGCAAGGTGCCTTTGCCGATGAAGACGGGCGCTATGGTGTGGGCGATGTGGAAATCACAGACGATGAGGTGGATCACGTTCCCGTCGCAGAACCCGGTGTGGCCTGTATCTGTCTGGCCGCGACGGACGGGCCGTTGCAATTCAAAGCGATGATGCCACGGCTGTTGCAACCCTTGTTCCGAATTTAACACCAAACAGTCCGCCCCGCGGGTAATTTACATTTGACAGCTCCCCCAATCGCCGCAACGCTCCCTCCGTTGCGGCGATTTAGGAGTCAGCATGGCAAAAGTAGTGGTAATCGGAGCCGGTATCTGCGGCGTGTCCACGGCCCTCTGGCTGCAAAAACTGGGCTCAGAGGTTATCCTGATCGACAAAGGACGACCCGGACTGGGGGCTTCTTTTGGCAATGCCGGGCTTTTGGCTCAATGGGCTGTTGTGCCTGTAACCACCCCGAGCCTTTGGCGGGATGCGCCGAAATATCTGCTGACCCCGAATAGTCCGCTGTTCATGAAATGGGGATATTTTCCGAAACTGCTGCCCTGGCTGACCCAATATTTGTCGCAGGCCAATGATGCCGCTACGCAGCGCACGGTCACACATCTCACACCGCTGTTGAGCGATGCCGTGGATCAGCACCGGTCTATGGTACAAGGCTCAAAGGTTGCGCGCTGGATCAGGGACAGCAAACTCAGCTATGCCTATAAAAGCCAAAGCCACTTTGACGCCGACGCCTATAGCTGGTCTCTGAAAGAACAGGCGGGCTTTGGACCAACCCTGATCACCGGCGATGCGGTGCAGGAAGAAGAGCCAATTCTGGGTCCGGCCACGCGTTGCCTTGCGGTGATCGAAGGACAGGGGCACATCACCAATCCTGGACAATATATTGCCGAACTTGCGGCATTATTTAAAGAAAACGGCGGGCGGTTCATACAGTCCGAAGTGCAGGACATTCAGATCATCAACGGAAAGCTGCGCTGCATTGAAACCGCAGATGAGAACATCGCCTGTGATACGGCAGTGATCACAGCGGGCATCTGGTCAAAGGATCTGATGAAAAAACTGGGGCTGTCGGTGCCACTTGAAACCGAACGCGGCTATCATGTGCTGTATCAAAACCCGTCGCAAATGCCGCGCAACCCGATGATGATGGTGTCTGGCAAATTCGGCGTCAACCCGATGGAGATGGGCCTGCGCTGTGCGGGTACGGTCGAGCTTGGCGATCATCACGCCGGTCCCAGCCCCGCGCCGATACGGTTTCTCAAACAACAGGTGGCAGCCGTCTTTCCCGATTTGAAATTCACCGGCACAGAAGAATGGATGGGTTTTCGCCCCTCGACGCCGGATAGTTTGCCGCTAATCGGTGAAATCGGCAGCACCGGCCTCTATACGGGATTCGGTCATCAGCACGTCGGATTGACCGCAGGGGCCAAAACCGGCCGCCTTATTGCGCAACTGATCCATAAACAGCCCCCCAACATCGACATGACCCCGTATCACCCCGCGCGATATGGTGCGGGTCAAGGCTAGATATTTGGGGTCAAAACAGCGGTATCACCGCGTTGCGCGACCTACGAGGGAAAGCGGCAGGGAGCAGCTTCGCGCCGGATCACAGGCAACACAGCATGATCCGGCGGCAAAGGATTAGGCGTTGAACAAAAAGTGGATGACGTCCCCGTCGACCACTTTGTAGGACTTTCCTTCCGCGCGCAGTTTGCCTGCATCGCGCGCAGGCTGCTCGCCACCCAATGTGACATAGTCATCATAGGCAACGGTTTCAGCGCGGATAAAGCCCCGCTCAAAATCGCCATGGATCACACCCGCCGCTTGTGGGGCCAGATAGCCTTCTTTGATGGTCCAGGCGCGGGCTTCTTTGGGGCCAACGGTGAAATAGGTCTGCAGTTTCAGCAATTCGTAACCAGCGCGGATCAAGCGGTCCAATCCGGCCTCATCCAAGCCCATTTCGCCAAGGAACATCTCGGCTTCATCGGCTTCAAGCTGGCTGATCTCTTCTTCGATCTGCGCCGAAATAATCACATGGGCCGCGCCCTGCGCTTCGGCCATTTTGGCCACGGCAGCAGAATGTTCGTTGCCTTCAGAGGCTGAACCTTCATCGACGTTGCACACAAACAGGATCGGCTTGGTGGTCAAGAGTTGCAGGTTTTTCCAGACCTTCAGGTCCTCCTCGTCCACCTCGACCGTGCGGGCCGGTTTGCCGTCTTCCAAGGCCGCCATCGCCGCCTTGAGCAGTTTTTCCTGCAACACGGCCTCTTTATCACCACCGCGCACTTTGCGGGTGATGTTTTGCAGACGCTTTTCGATGCTTTCCATATCGGCCAGCATCAATTCGGTTTCGATGGTTTCCGCATCCTCTACCGGATTCACACGACCATCAACATGGGTTACGTCGCCATCTTCAAAGCAGCGCAGCACATGGGCAATCGCGTCGACTTCGCGGATATTGGCTAGAAACTGGTTGCCCAGCCCTTCACCTTTGGACGCACCTTTGACCAGACCGGCGATATCCACAAAGGTCATGCGCGTTGGGATGATCTGTTTCGAACCAGCAATCGCGGCCAGTTTATCGAGCCGTGCATCGGGCACGGCGACCTCACCGACATTGGGTTCAATCGTACAAAACGGGAAATTCGCAGCCTGCGCAGCGGCCGTTTTGGTCAACGCATTAAACAGAGTGGACTTGCCAACATTCGGAAGCCCGACGATGCCCATTTTGAAACCCATTGCATTGCTCCTTGCATTGCCGATGAAAAACTCGCCGCCTCATATGCCGTTGCGCCCTGCGCTGCAAGGGTTTGTGTCCTTTGTTACAGGTTCAGACCCCATTGCTTTTCCCTCAAAACTTATGCACATCAACGTGACGCATAAGATAAGGACGCCCCATGACTCGTATCGACGCCAAATTCGCAGAGCTTAAAGCCGCCGGTAAAAAGGCATTTGTCTCGTATGTCATGGCCGGTGATCCGGATTACGACACATCGCTTGAGATCGTCAAAGGTCTGCCAGCCGCCGGTGTCGACATCATCGAGCTGGGTCTGCCCTTTACCGATCCAATGGCCGATGGCCCAACGATCCAGCTAGCTGGTCAACGCGCACTTGATGGGGGCATGACCCTGCAAAAGACGCTGGATCTGGCCACTGAATTCCGCAAAACCGATGACAGCACGCCGATTGTGCTGATGGGCTATTATAACCCGATCTATTCGCGTGGCGTCGATCAGTTTCTTGTGGATGCCAAGGCCGCTGGCATTGACGGGCTGATCGTGGTGGATCTGCCGCCCGAAGAAGACAGCGAGCTGTGCATCCCTGCCCAAGCCGCTGGCCTGAATTTCATCCGCCTTGCGACCCCGACCACCGATGCCAAACGCTTGCCCAAAGTGCTGCAGAACACATCGGGCTTTGTCTACTACGTTTCGATCACCGGAATCACCGGTGCCGCCGAAGCCCAAGCCGGTGACGTTGGCCCCGAAGTCGCCCGTATTCAGGAGGCAGGTGGTCTGCCGGTGATTGTGGGTTTCGGGGTAAACACCCCCGAAAAGGCCGAATCCATCGCAAAAGTGGCCGATGGTACCGTTGTTGGTTCTGCCATTGTGTCCCAGATCGCCGAAGGCAAACCCGTCGCCGAGGTTCTGAGCTTTGTGAAATCGCTGGCGGACGGGGCGCATCGCGCCTAAAAAACCGGCTTTACCCTGCAAAATTGACGGCTGCGCCCCTCCGGGCGTGGCCGTTTTTTTGGATTCGACGATTCCATCTTGCAATAACTGCCCAAATTGGTAAAAACTTCTTACCGAATTTAGCAGGAACAAGCCAATGGCCGCCATTACTGAAATCGAAGATTTGCGCCGGATTTACAAACGCCGTGTCCCGAAAATGTTTTATGACTACGCGGAAACCGGCAGCTGGACAGAGCAGACCTTTCGCGAGAACACCACCGATTTTGAGAAAATCCGCCTGCGTCAACGCATCGCCCGCGATATGGCGGACCGTTCCACCAAAACCACTCTTCTGGGGCAAGAGGTTGCCATGCCCGTCGCCCTTGCGCCGGTGGGCCTGTGCGGAATGCAACATGCGGATGGTGAAATCAAAGCCGCCCGCGCTGCTGAGAAATTCGGCGTGCCCTTCACGCTCTCGACCATGTCGATCTGCTCGATCGAGGATGTGGCCGAAAACACCAGTAAACCCTTCTGGTTTCAGGTCTACACCCTGAAAGATGACGATTTCATGCGCCGTCTGGTTGACCGCGCCAAGGCCGCCAACTGCTCGGCCATTGTCATTACCGTCGATCTGCAACTGATGGGCCAACGCCACAAGGATATAAAAAACGGTCTTTCCGCCCCGCCCAAACTAACCCCTGCCTCGGTAGCCAATATGATGACCAAAGCCCAATGGGGTATTGGCATGTTGCAAACCAAACGCCGGTTCTTCGGCAATATCATTGGCCATGCCAAAGGTGTTTCTGATGGCTCGTCGCTGTCGACCTGGATCGCCGAAGCTTTTGATCAATCGCTGGATTGGGATCGCATCAAACAATTGCGTGACATGTGGGACGGGCCGGTGATCCTGAAAGGTATTCTGGATGCCGAGGATGCCAAAATGGCGCTGAACGTCGGGGCCGATGCCATTGTTGTTTCGAACCACGGCGGACGGCAACTGGACGGGGCATTGTCCTCGATCCGGATGCTGCCGTCGATCATGGATGCGGTAGGCGATAAGATCGAAGTCCATATGGACAGCGGAATCCGTTCTGGTCAGGACGTGCTCAAGGCGGTGGCGCTCGGCGCCCAAGGCACCATGATCGGCCGCGCCTTTGTCTATGGGCTTGGCGCCAATGGCGAAGCAGGGGTGCACTCTGCCTTGGACGTGATCCAGAAAGAACTAAGCACCTCTATGGGGCTCTGCGGAGAACGCGACATCAAGAATGTCACGCGGGACATCCTGATGGTTCCCGAAGATTTCGAAGGCCGCTGGGCTTAAGATGTACTGGCGGCCCGGCATCCATCCGAGCCGCCAGATAATGCCGGTTAACAAAAGGTAAAGCACCGATAGGATCGGCAGGATGTGCGCGGGTCCATATGCGGTCTGACGGGTCAGTCCGGTGGCAAGGGCCGCCATCGGCGCATAGACATAAAGGACCCGGCTGCCTAAAAATCGGCGTCGGCACCGTGTGGCAAACCCTTAACCCGTTAGGCCCCACAGGGGGCCTGCCCAGAGGGCGGATTTCTTCGCCACACCGCGATGAAAGAATCGGCTTTTCTTTTTGCCCTTTTCTGTCTATACGCGCGACTTCACTGGGCCATACACCCTTGGAGGATGGCCCCATTTCAATATTGGAGAATTCCTATGGCTGGTCAGATTCCTGATCTAGAAGTTACGGTACGCTCGGGGACAGGCAAGGGGGCCGCTCGTCAAGCACGCCGTGAGGGCCTTGTGCCTGGTGTCGTTTATGGTGGTGGCGAAGAGCCCATCGCGATTAACATCCCTTTCAACGTTTTGCTGAAAAAACTGAAAGCGGGCCGTTTTCTGTCCACTTTGTTCAACCTGAAAGTTGAAGGCCAGGACGACGTGCGCGTTATCTGCCGCAACGTACAGCGCGACGTTGTTAAAGACCTTCCGACACACCTTGACCTGATGCGTCTGCGTCGCACAAGCAAAGTCAAACTCTTCATCCACGTTGAATTCATCAACGAAGAAGAAGCCCCCGGCATCAAGCGCGGCGGCACATTGACTGTTGTGCGTCCCGAAGTTGAGCTGGAAGTGACCGCTGGTGACATTCCAGAAACGCTGACAGCTGATTTGACCGGTCTGGACATTGGTGACACCATCACCATTTCCAGCATCAACCTGCCTGCAGGTGCCAAGCCAACAATCGACCGCGACTTTGTGATCGCCAACCTGCAAGCGCCATCCAGCTTGCGTTCGGCTGACGACGAAGACGAGGGCGAAGCAGAAGCTTCCGAAGAGGCAGCAGAAGAGTAATCTTCCGCCTCTGTCGGTGCAGAACAAAGAAACGCGTAGCTGGCTTCAGCTGCGCGTTTTTTTTATGGGCCCAGCGCGGGGGGTGGTCGGCTCGATTGCACCGCCGGCTTTGCATTCCGTCTCCGGCGCGGTAAGAGCAGGCCAGTAATCAACCTGATGGAACCTTCGCAATGCAGCTTTTTGTTGGTCTTGGAAATCCTGGTACGAAATACGCCGCCAATCGCCATAACATCGGATTCATGGCTCTGGACCGCATTGCCGAGGATCACGGCTTTGCCCCATGGCGGGGCAAGTTTCAGGCATCAGTCAGCGAAGGGCGTTTGGGCCGCGAAAAAATCATCTTGCTCAAACCCGAGACCTTTATGAATCTTTCGGGGCAATCGGTGGGAGAGGCCATGCGGTTCTTCAAACTGACGCCGCAAGATATCACCGTCTTTCACGACGAACTGGACCTTGCCCCCGGCAAACTGCGGGTCAAACAGGGGGGCGGCCATGCCGGACATAACGGGCTGCGCTCTATCCACCAGCATATCGGCGAAAATTACCAGCGTGTGCGGATGGGAATCGGTCATCCGGGGGATAAGAAACTCGTGTCGGGCTATGTGTTGCGCGACTTTGCCAAAGCCGATCAGGACTGGCTGGATGACGTATTGCGCGGGGTCAGCGATGGTGCCGCCGATCTGGCCGATGGCGAAGCGGGTAAATTCATGAATGCGGTGGCGCTGCGGGTCAATCCACCGCGCAAAAAGACGGCCCCTGCACAAAGCGATGCCCCCAAGGGCAAAATCGCAGCACCTACCGAAGATACCCGCACGCCGCTGCAGAAACTTGCCGATAAATTCCGCTAGCCGCCACGTCACATTTGCGCTTGGCTGGTCTGCATGGTTTCGTCCACCCAAGGGAGAACCATATGAAACGTTTGTTGAAAACCGGCCTTTATCTGATTCTGGCACTTCTGGTTCTTGGGGCGGGCATCGGCCTCTGGAAGCGCGAAGAGATTACCCGCCTGCTGGCGGTCAACAGCCTGTTCCACGAAGATAAAATCGTCGATAATTTCTCTCATATGGATCGCGCTTTTCTGGCCACCCCGCTTGCGCGAGGCGCAGGGCCGGTCAGCCCCCTGCCCGCCGGAGAGGCCGCACGCCTGCCGGACGGGTTTGACGATTGGATCACCGCCCGCCATGTGACGGGTATTGTGGTGCTAAAGGACGGTGAACTGGTTCATGAAGATTACTTCCACGGCACCGCCCCCGAGGATCGCCGAATTTCATGGTCTGTGGCCAAAAGCTATCTGTCTGCACTTTTTGGGGTATTGCTGGACGAAGGTGCAATTGGCTCGATTGATGATCCGGTCACCCAATACGCCCCCGCATTAAACGGCAGCGCCTATGACGGAGCCAGCATTCGCAATGTGTTAAACATGGCCAGCGGCGTGGTGTTTGACGAGGATTATTTTAACCCTGACTCTGACATCAACCGCATGGGCCGCACCATTGCGCTTGGTGGTTCTTTGGATGATTTTGCTGCCGGATTGAGCGATAGCTTCGCCGCCCCCGGTGAAACTTGGCAATATGTTTCAATTGATACCCATGTGCTGAGCATGGTGATCCGCGGCGCAACCGGACGCAGTATTGCCGATCTGTTGAGCGAGAAAATCATCGCGCCGCTGGGGCAAGAGGATGATGGTTATTACGTCACCGATGGCGATGCCGTGGCCTTTGTATTGGGTGGTTTGAACATGCGGACGCGGGACTATGCCCGTTTTGGCCAGATGATTTTGCAAGACGGGCTGTATAACGGCCAGCAAATCGTTCCCGCCAACTGGCTGGCGGCCTCTACCGTGCCGTCCGCCCCCAAAGAGGCCGGTGGCATGGGGTACGGATTTCAGTGGTGGCTGCCCAAAGGAGCCGAAGAAGGCGAATTTCTGGCGCAGGGGGTATATGGGCAGTATATCTATTTCAACAAACGTCTGAACGTGGTGATCGCCAGCAATGCCGCAGACCGCCAGTTTCGCGACGACGGGGTAAGCGATCAGAATATTGCCATGTTCCGCCAAATCGCCGAAGGGCTTTAGCGCTTGCCTTTCGGCCCCTTTAACTTAGCCTTTCAGGGGCTAACCGGAAAGAGGGCCGAAATGGACAAAGATGCATCAACCAACGTTTTCGGAAATCCGCTGAGCCTTTGCTCGACCGATCCCGTTACCGGATATTTTCGCGATGGGCATTGCAATACCTGCGCGCAGGATTCAGGGTCTCATACGGTTTGTGCGGTGATGACCGACGAGTTTCTGGCGTTTTCAAAATATGTCGGCAATGATCTTTCAACCCCGCGCCCGGCCTTTGGTTTTGACGGGTTAAAAGCGGGGGATCAATGGTGCCTCTGTGCCCAGCGCTTCCTGCAAGCCGCCGAAGAGGGATGCGGCCCCAAGGTCAATCTGGCTGCGACCCATCAGAAAGCGCTTGAGATCGTGCCGCTCTCTGTGTTGCAGGATCACGCGATCTGATCAATGTAGCCCCGCCTTGTGAAAGCGATGTTCCCTCTCTTTTTATCAAAGAGAGGGAAGGCCTCCGGCGGGGATATTTAGACGAACAAAGTAGGGATCAGTCTTTTTCTTCCATGCCAAAGCCAAGCGCTTTGGCAACGGTGAAGATGTCCTTGTCCCCACGGCCACACATATTCATCACGATGATATGGTCTTTGGGCAGAGTTGGGGCAATCTTCATCACATGGGCCAGTGCGTGGCTAGGTTCCAGCGCCGGAATGATGCCTTCGGAGGTGCAAGAGAACTGGAAAGCTTCCAGGGCTTCGACATCGGTGATGGAGACATATTGCGCACGGCCAATGTCGTGCAGCCAGCTGTGTTCGGGGCCGATGCCCGGATAATCGAGCCCTGCCGAGATCGAGAAGCCTTCGAGGATCTGGCCGTCGTCATCCTGCAAGAGATAAGTGCGGTTGCCATGCAGCACGCCGGGGCGACCGCCGGTCAGCGAGGCGCAATGCTCCATCTTTTCGTTAACGCCTTTGCCACCGGCCTCAACGCCGATGATATTGACGGATTGATCATCAAGGAAAGGAAAGAACAGCCCCATCGCGTTGGAGCCGCCGCCAATGGCTGCGATGATGGTGTCGGGCAAGCGGCCCTCGCCTTCGTGGGCTTGCAGCTGTTCACGGACTTCTTTACCGATGATCGACTGGAAATCGCGCACCATGGCCGGATAGGGATGCGGCCCTGCGACAGTGCCAATGCAATAAAAGGTGTCGCGCACGTTGGTCACCCAGTCGCGCAGCGCGTCGTTCATCGCATCCTTCAGTGTGCCCCGACCCGAGGTCACCGGCACAACTTCGGCGCCCAGCAGACGCATGCGGAACACATTGGGGGCCTGACGTTCAACGTCGTGGGCACCCATGTAGACCACGCATTTCAAGCCGAAGCGCGCACAGACGGTGGCCGTTGCCACCCCATGCTGGCCAGCGCCGGTTTCGGCGATAATACGGGTTTTGCCCATGCGACGGGCCAGTAGGATCTGGCCAAGCACGTTGTTGATCTTATGGGCACCGGTGTGGTTCAGCTCATCGCGCTTCAGGTAGATTTTCGCCCCGCCAAGGGCTTCGGTCATGCGCTCGGCATAATAGAGCGGACTTGGGCGGCCCACATAATGGGTCCAAAGGTCATCCATCTCGGCCCAGAAACTGTCATCGGTTTTGGCTTTTTCATATTCGGCCTCAAGCTCGAGGATCAGCGGCATCAGGGTTTCGGATACGAACCGTCCGCCGAAATCACCAAAACGCCCGTTTTCATCGGGGCCATTCATGAAGCTGTTGAAAAGATCGTCCGCCATTGCCGTTCTCCTGTCAGATCTGATCTGCGTTTACTGACTATATGGCGCGCCGTAAAGCCGCTGCCAGCCTGAAATCGCTTTAGGCCTGCGCTGCTGCGATGAATTTCCGGATCAAGCCCGAATCCTTTACCCCTGGCGCGCTTTCAACACCTGAAGACAGGTCCACTTGATTGGCCCCCGAGATGCGGATCGCCTCGGCCACATTTTCAATGGTCAAGCCCCCCGCCAGCATCCAAGGCACAGTCCAGCGCCGGCCGGCAATCAAAGTCCAGTCAAAAGTCACGCCATTGCCCCCCGGTAGTGCGGAGGTTTTGGGCGGTTTGGCCTCGACCAGCAGCTGATCGGCCACCTGCCCATAGGCCTCCAGCAGCGGCAGATCAGATTCTGAGGCAATGCCCACAGCCTTCATCACTGGCAGACCATAGCGTGCGCGCACCTCGGTGACCCTCTCGGGGCTTTCAGAACCATGAAGCTGTAGCATATCCAAAGGTACGGCTTCGATCAGTCGATCCAGAAATGCATCATCGGCATTGACTGTCAGAGCGACTTTGGCCAGCCCGACGGGGACTGATTGCGTCAATTGCGCTGCCTGTTCAAACGACACATTGCGCGGGGATTTCGGAAAAAACACGAATCCGACATAGGCGGCCCCCGCGTCAGAGGCAGCCTGAATGTGGACGGGGTCTTTCAACCCGCAGATTTTAACTTTGACAGACATGTGGTCCTTAGCGCGCCGCGCCGCCATCCTCAAGCAGGGCCAGCACTTCGTCCTCTGGGGTCGCTTTGCTGGTGCGTAGCTTGGTCACTTCACGCTCCAACACGGCTTTGTCGCGCTTGTGGCGGACCGCTTCGGCGCGATGCTTGTGCTCGCGGAACCATTCCCAGACAAATCCGATCAGCAAGCCAGCGGCAATACCCCCAAAAACGATTAGGAACAGAGGCAGGTCAATCGTCGCCTGAATGCCCAGCAAACCGGCAAAATTATCGGTCAACAGGTGAAGGGTGACGACATCACGATTGGCGACTGAAATCGAGATCAGACAGATCGCAACAATCGCGTAAAAGGCATATTTGATATAGCGCATGGGCCGGGATTACTTTCCGTTAAGACGATCGCGCAGCAGTTTTCCGGTTTTGAAGAAGGGCACGTGCTTTTCCTCGACCTCAACCGATTCACCGGTGCGTGGGTTACGTCCGATACGAGCATCCCGCTGCTTGACAGAAAAGGCGCCAAATCCGCGCAGTTCAACACGGTCCCCGCGGGACATGGCGTCGATGATTTCTTCGAAAATCGTATTCACGATTCGCTCAACGTCCCGTTGATAAAGATGCGGGTTCTCATCAGCGATTTTCTGAATTAGCTCCGAACGGATCATTTCTACCCTCCCAAGTGGTGGCCAGCGGCAGACCACAAAATAACCATCTGCGTTCCAAGGACTATACGCGCAAAATTTCGTTCTAGAAACTCTTACAACGGTAAAGAGTCCGGAAAATACGGGCTAATCCCCTGATCTTTTTGCGACATTCTGCTGTTCTTGCCCGTATTTCGGCTATGACGCGGATTAATTCAGCACAACGTGCGCCCTGTGATTCGTATCACCCGAACAAAAAACGGCCCCGTTTGCACGGAGCCGTTTTCGATTTCAACCTCAAAGAAGAGGGACGATTACTCGTCGCCACCTTTCAGAGCGGCACCAAGGATATCACCGAGGGACGCGCCGGAGTCAGAAGAACCATACTGTTCGACGGCTTCTTTCTCTTCTGCGATTTCGCGTGCTTTGATCGACAGACCCAGACGACGGGATTTGGCATCGATGTTGGTGACGCGGACGTCAACCTTATCACCTACGCCAAAGCGCTCTGGACGCTGCTCTGCACGGTCGCGGGACAGATCGGAGCGACGGATGAAGGACTTCATACCGTCATAGGCAACTTCAATGCCGCCTTCTTCGATTGCAGTCACTTCGACAGTGATGATCGCACCGCGTTTCACGCCATCAACAGCTTCCGCAAAGGGATCGCCGTCCAGCGCTTTAACGGAAAGCGAGATACGCTCTTTCTCAACGTCGACCTCAGTTACGACAGCTTTAACCATGTCGTTTTTGTGGTAGTCGCCGATCACGTCTTCGCCACGGCCGTCCCATGTCAGGTCGGACAGGTGAACCATGCCGTCGATGTCGTTGTCGAGGCCAATGAACAGACCGAATTCGGTGATGTTTTTGACTTCGCCTTCAACTTCGGTGCCAACAGGGTGAGTCTCAGCAAAGACTTCCCATGGGTTGCGCATGGTCTGTTTCAGACCAAGGGATACGCGACGCTTGGCGGAATCGATTTCCAGAACCATGACTTCGACTTCTTGAGACGTAGACACGATTTTGCCCGGGTGGACATTTTTCTTTGTCCAGGACATTTCGGAAACGTGGACCAGACCTTCGACGCCAGGCTCCAGCTCGACGAACGCACCGTAGTCGGTGATGTTTGTCACGCGACCAGTGTGTGTGCTTTCCAGCGGGTATTTGCCTTCAACAGCATTCCACGGATCGTCCTGCAGCTGTTTCATGCCGAGGGAGATACGGTGGGTTTCTTTGTTGATCTTGATCACTTGTACTTTGACGGTTTCGCCAATGGACAGGATTTCAGATGGGTGGTTCACACGACGCCATGCCATGTCGGTGACGTGCAACAGACCGTCTACGCCGCCAAGGTCAACAAACGCACCGTATTCGGTGATGTTTTTGACAACGCCGTCAACAGCCTGACCTTCGTGCAGGTTGCCGATAACTTCAGCGCGCTGTTCGGCACGGGATTCTTCGAGGATCGCACGACGGGAGACAACGATGTTGCCACGACGACGGTCCATTTTCAGAATCTGGAACGGCTGCTTCAGACCCATCAGTGGGCCAGCGTCACGCACGGGGCGTACGTCAACTTGCGAGCCTGGCAGGAACGCAACAGCGCCGCCCAGATCGACAGTGAAGCCGCCTTTGACGCGACCAAAGATGGCGCCTTCGACGCGCTCTTCGTCTGCGTATGCTTTTTCCAGACGGTCCCAAGCTTCTTCGCGGCGTGCTTTGTCGCGCGAAATAACAGCTTCGCCTTTGGCGTTCTCAACGCGGTCGAGGAATACCTCAACTTCGTCGCCAACAGCGATTTCAGGAGCTTCGCCAGGATTTGCGAATTCTTTAAGGTCAACGCGGCCTTCCATTTTGTAGCCTACGTCGATGATGGCTTGGCCCGCTTCAATCGCGATGACTTTGCCTTTGACAACGGAACCTTCGTCCGGTGTGTCAATTTCGAAGCTTTCAGCAAGAAGAGCTTCGAATTCTTCCATAGATGTCTCTTGAGCCATGTGGTCTCAGTTTCCTTTACATAGTGCTTTATCGGGCCATGCGGTTGTCTCCGCCGGTCTTTGGGTTTCAGTTGGTCGCCCGTCTAGCGGGGCAGCGATGTTACGAGTCAGATCCCCGCAAAACGGGAAGGGCCAAACACAAAAACAGGCCGAAGAATTTCTCCAGCCCTGCCCATAACCTTGAGTCGCAGCGTTTTCGCCTTGTCGACAGGCGGCTATATAGGGGGGAAAACCCTACAACACAAGGGCGAAAGCAGCTTACCTGCCGTTGATTTCGGCCAACTTGCGTGACCCACCCCAAGATCAGCCGCGGTGTGTTACGGCGATCCAGCCTCAACCGCCGCAATCGCCCGCGCGACGGCTGCGTCAATCGACAAATCGGATGTATCCAGCACCAGCGCATCCTGCGCGGCCACCATCGGGGCGGCATCCCGTGCGGCATCGCGGGCGTCACGTTCGCGCACATCGGCCAACACCTGAGCACGGGTGACATCGGCGTTCTTGGCTGACAGTTCCAGATATCGCCGCTCGGCCCGCACTTCATCGCTTGCAGTGACAAAAAGCTTAACCTCGGCATCGGGACAGATCACCGTCCCGATATCACGGCCATCCAAAACAGCCCCACCGGCGCGGCGGGCAAAGCTTATTTGGAAATCGACCAGCGCGCTGCGCACCTCGACAATTGCCGCCACACGGCTGGCGGCCTGTGCCACGTCGGCGGTCCGC
This sequence comes from uncultured Pseudoruegeria sp., assembly GCA_947498155.1. Lineage (GTDB taxonomy): Bacteria > Pseudomonadota > Alphaproteobacteria > Rhodobacterales > Rhodobacteraceae > Pseudoruegeria. The sequence continues at coordinate 173,757 of CANMJD010000005.1, read as the reverse complement.
AAGTCATCGCGCTGCAAATCATCGGGCTGTAAATCCCGTGCAGCCGCCACCGGGTCCTCTCCGGCCAAGACGCGCCGTCCGGTCGCCCGATACAACAATCCCGTATCCAGATGGGCAAAACCGAAATGTGCCGCTACGGCTTTGGAAATCGTGCCTTTCCCTGCCGCCGCGGGCCCGTCTATGGCAACAGTAAAGCTCATGAATTGCTGCGCTCGATCTGGGCACCCAGATCGGCCATCAGACGTTCAAAAATCGGGAAAGACGTGGCAATCGGCCCGCCGTCATTCAAGCGCACCGGCTTTTCGCTGGCCATGCCCAGAATGGCAAAGCTCATGGCGATGCGGTGATCCAACACCGTATCGACCTCGGCCCCACCAGCCACCTTGCCATGGCCACGACCCTTGACGATCCACCAGTCATCACCCTCTTCGACCTCAATACCATTGGCGCGCAAGCCTTTGGCCATCGCATCAATCCGGTCGCTTTCCTTAACGCGCAGTTCTTTGACGCCCCGCATAACCGTGTCGCCCTGCGCATAAGACGCCACCACCGACAGCACCGGATATTCGTCAATCATGCTGGCTGCACGGGCCGGATCAACTTCGATGCCCTTTAGATCAGGCGAGAACTTGGCCCGCAGATCGGCCACCGGTTCGCCGCCCTCTTCGCGCATGTTTTCAAAAACCAGATCAGCCCCCATTTCCTGCAGCGTGGTAAACAAACCAGCACGGGTCGGGTTCAGGCCAATGTTGGGCACCAACACATCAGAGCCTTCAACGATCAACGCCGCGCAGACCGGAAAGGCCGCCGAAGACGGATCGCGTGGCACGACAATAGTCTGCGGTTTCAATTCGGGCTGGCCGGTCAGAGTGATTTTGTGACCCTCGGCCACATCCTCGACCACAATCTCGGCCCCAAAACCGGCAAGCATACGCTCGGTATGATCGCGGGTGGCTTCTTTTTCGATGACCACGGTCTGCCCCGGAGCGTTCAACCCCGCCAGCAAGACGGCGGATTTCACCTGCGCTGACGGCATCGGCGTGGTGTATTCAACAGGTACAGGCTCAGCCGCGCCGACAATCGTCAGGGGCAAACGCCCGCCCGAGCGTCCATAGGATTGCGCCCCGAACAAAGCAATCGGATCGGTGATCCGCGCCATTGGGCGGCTATTCAAAGACGCATCGCCAGTAAAGGTCGCCGAGATCCCTGTGGTCGACATCGCCCCCATGATCAAACGCACCCCGGTGCCGGAATTACCGCAATCGATCACGTTTTCCGGCTCGGCAAACCCACCAACGCCAACGCCATGCACCGACCATTCACCGCCGCCATGCTCGATCACTTCAGCGCCAAACGCCCGCATGGCCTTGGCCGTATCCAACACGTCCTCGCCTTCCAGCAATCCGGTGATCCGGGTTTCCCCAACGGCCATCGCGCCAAGGATCAACGAGCGATGCGAAATGGACTTATCCCCCGGCACATGTGCTTGCCCTTTCAACGGGCCACATTTGCGAGAGGTCATCGGCAGAGGCGTGCCATGGCTGGACATAGTCTGGTGTTCCTTCCCAAAAATCAGCCGCGTGATAGCGCAACCGGCGCGAGGGGTCTATTGCCTTGTGCACTTTGTTCCAAAAATATCCTCGCCGAAAGTCTGCTTTGTTCGGTACGAACAACGCACACCGCCACCACACTCAGGCAGCCGGTGCCACCCCGCGTCACTCTTGACCAAATGGTCAAACTTGCAATAGGCCTGATCCCATGAAACGCTGAAGAGGCCCAGAAATCTGGTCAAAATCCGAAAGGCCACGCCCTTGCAGACAAAAACCGAAACCGCCCCCGTTGCCACCCGCAACAGCCATCTGCCGCAGGTGCAGGAACCGCGCAATCCCGGCATGGCTCTGGATCTGGATTGGGTGCGCCTTGCGCAGGCCAATACCTCTGCGATTGAACGCCGTGCGCAAACCCTGCCCGGACGCCGGTCGTTGAAAAAGGATCATCAGGCTGCTTGGCTGCTGAAGGCCATCACCCTGATCGATCTGACCACCTTGTCGGGTGATGACACCGAAGGCCGCGTGCGTCGGCTCTGCGCCAAAGCCCGCCAACCGGTGCGCCCCGACATTCTGACCGCACTGGATATGCCGCCGATCACCACGGGTGCGGTCTGCGTTTATCACGATATGGTCGAAACCGCCGTGACCGCCCTTCAGGGCTCCGGTATCCCCGTCGCGGCGGTCTCCACCGGATTTCCGGCGGGCCTGTCGCCCTTTGCATTACGGGTTGCCGAAATCGGCGAAAGTGTCAAAGCCGGCGCTCAAGAAATTGATATCGTCATCACCCGCCGCCATGTGCTTCAAGGCAATTGGCAGGCACTTTATGACGAAATGAAAGCCTTCCGCGCCGCCTGCGGGGATGCCCACGTCAAAGCCATTCTTGCCACCGGCGAGCTGGGCTCGCTGCGCAATGTCGCCCGTGCCTCACTGGTGTGTATGATGGCGGGGGCTGATTTCATCAAAACCTCAACCGGTAAGGAAAGCGTCAACGCCACCCTGCCCGTCAGCCTTGTGATGATCCGCGCCATTCGCGACTATCATGCCCGCACCGGCTTTCGTGTCGGCTACAAACCGGCGGGCGGCATTTCCAAAGCCAAGGATGCGATCACCTATCTGACGCTAATCAAAGATGAGCTCGGCGACCGCTGGCTGCAGCCCGATCTTTTCCGCTTTGGCGCCTCGTCCCTGCTGGGGGACATCGAACGCCAACTCGAACACCACGTCACCGGCAGCTATTCCGCCGGTTACCGCCACCCGATGGGATAAAGCCATGACAGTTCAGGAAATCTTTAACTCTATGGAATATGGCAAAGCGCCGGAAAGCCGTGCTGAAGCCTTGGCGTGGCTGGTGGATCAGGGGGATCGTTTCGGCCATTTTATCAATGGTCGCTTTACTGAAGCCGGTGATGGCTTTGACAGCCGCAATCCGGCCACCGGTGACGTGCTGGCCACACTGACCCAAGCCAGCCCGTCCGATGTGAATGCTGCCGTCGCTGCTGCACGAAAGGCGCAAGGCCCTTGGGCTGCCCTGCCCGGGCATGCACGGGCCAAATACCTCTATGCTTTGGCGCGACTGGTACAAAAACACAGCCGCCTTTTGGCGGTGCTGGAAACCATGGACAACGGCAAGCCGATCCGCGAAAGCCGCGACATCGACATCCCGCTGGTGGCGCGCCATTTCTATTATCACGCAGGCATGGCGCAATTGATGGAGGCCGAACTGCCTGACCGCGAAGCACTTGGCGTCTGCGGCCAGATCATCCCGTGGAATTTCCCGCTGCTGATGCTGGCATGGAAAGTCGCACCCGCCATCGCCATGGGCAATACGGTGGTGCTGAAACCGGCGGAATACACCTCGCTCACTGCGTTGATGTTCGGCCAGATATGCCAAGAGGCCGGCCTGCCCAAGGGCGTGGTCAATATCGTAACCGGCGATGGTGCGGTCGGCGAAATGATCACCACCCATGAAGACATCGACAAAATCGCCTTTACCGGTTCAACCTCGGTCGGGCGGCGTATTCGCGAAGCAACCGCGGGCTCCGGCAAGGCGCTCACCCTCGAGCTGGGCGGCAAATCGCCCTATATCGTTTTTGAGGACGCCGATATCGACAGCGCGATCGAAGGGCTGGTGGATGCGATCTGGTTCAATCAGGGTCAGGTCTGCTGTGCCGGTTCGCGGCTGTTGGTGCAGGAAGGCATTGCCGAAACCTTCTATGCCAAACTGCGCGCCCGCATGGATGGGCTGCGCATCGGCGATCCGCTGGATAAATGCATCGACGTGGGCGCGGTTGTCGACCCGATCCAGCTGCAAACTATTACCGATCTGGTCGACAGCAACGCAAGCGAAGGCACGATCTACCGTGCCCAGACAGCCTTACCGGAAAACGGCTGCTTTTATCCGCCGACCCTAATCACAGGGCTGCATCCGGCCTCGACCTTGATGCAAGAAGAGATCTTTGGCCCTGTGCTGGCGGCCACCACCTTCCGCACCCCTGCAGAGGCCATCGACGTGGCCAATAACACCCGTTACGGGCTGGCGGCCTCGGTCTGGACTGAAAACGTCAACCTTGCGCTGGACATCGCGCCGAAACTGGTGGCCGGTGTGGTTTGGGTGAATGCCACCAACCTGTTTGATGCCGCAGCCGGCTTTGGCGGTGTGCGTGAAAGCGGCTTTGGTCGCGAAGGCGGCTGGGAAGGGCTTGCTGCCTATACCCGCCCCAAAGCTAAAGGCAAAACCCTCAAACCGATTGAACCCGTTTCGCCCCCCAAATACGCAACCGTGGATGAGCTGGATCGCACCGCGAAATTTTACATCGGCGGCAAACAAGCCCGTCCTGATAGCGGCTATTCCAAGGCGATCTACGCGCCCAAGGGGAAACTTCTGGGCCATGTGGGCCTTGGCAATCGCAAGGATATCCGCAATGCAGTCGAAGCCGCCCATGCGGCCAAGGGCTGGTCTAAAACCACCGGTCATCTGCGCGCGCAAATCATTTATTATATCGCCGAAAACCTGTCGGCCCGCGCCGATGAATTTGCCACTCGGATCAATCAGATGACCGGTAAAACCGGCGGTGCCAAAGAGGTTGAAACCGCAGTCTCGCGGCTGTTCACCTATGCGGCTTGGGCCGATAAATATGACGGACAGGCCCATGGCGTCCCGATCCGTGGCGTAGCACTCGCGATGAAGGAACCTGTGGGCGTGATCGGCGCAGTTTGCCCCGACGAAGCACCGCTCTTGGGATTGGTCTCTCTCATGGCGCCCGCCATCGCCATGGGGAATCGCTGCATCCTTGCGGCCAGCCAACCCTACCCGCTGGCGGCCACAGATTTTTACCAGATTTTGGAAACCTCTGACGTGCCTGCAGGGGTGGTGAATATTGTGGCAGGCTTACACAAGGACCTTGCGCCAACCTTAGCCAGCCACATGAATATTGATGCGGTCTGGGCCTTTACGGCAGGAAGTGCCGGGCTGGTAGAGCATGCATCCGCCAGCAACCTGAAACGCACATGGGTCTGCAATGATCAGGCCTTAGACTGGCATAGCCCGGCAGCCGAAGGACGGCTGTTTTTGCAACAAGCCACCGAGGTCAAAAACATCTGGGTGCCTTACGGCGAATAGGTTTCGCTTTGACATAAATATCCCCGCCGGAGGCATAAGAGTTTTTGGGCCTCCGGCGGGGATATTTTGATCAAAATGAAAGGACAAATAGCCTATTTTCGGGAAAACTTATCCCCGATCCGCGAAAAAAAGCCCTTGGCTTTATTGGCGGCGGCATCGGCTTTATCGTCAAGCTCATCCAGCGTGACGGCGGCCTCCTCAAGCATCGGATCAATGCGACGTTCTTTAAAGCGTGCAAAGATCCGCCAGATCCAGAACACAAGCAAAGCCAGTAGGATCAGGATAATGATATTGACCCAAGGGATAATGCGCACATCGGGCCCGTCCACCGGCTTTACGCTCACCGCGTTCGGGTAGATTGACAGAAATTCGCTGCGCCAGCCGTAAGATTTCAGCGCCACCCATTGGGGATTGTCGCGGCCAGAGGTAAGATCACGCGCTTGGGCCTGCAGGTTGGAGCTGTCCAGTTTGAAATAGGGCGGCCAGCCCCAGCCAGTGTCCTCATTTCGGTAGACGCGCGGTTTACCATTGGATTTGGTCGTGTCGATAAAGCGGATATCGCGCTGCACGAGCCCACCTTGAAGACTGGCCCCAGTGTCCGGAGACGCCCAGAAAATCGAGTTTTCACCAAACTGTTCGAGCTTGATTTCCACGCCGGTGATATAGACGATATTGGTGCGTGGCAGGGTGTAGTGCAAAAAGCCGGTGACCGTCAGCAGGACGGCGGCAATCAGCCCCCATTTAATATAACGCATGTGTTCCTCACATAAAATTCACGACATAGACCAGTGCGCAGACAAGCAAAACAGGGATCACATAGACCAGCAGGATCAGCTTGCGGCGCAGGGATTTCTCATATTGGGCCAAGCCCTGTGCAATAAAGTCATCCCGGTCCCCTGTCATTTCTGACTGATCGAATTCTTGTTCCAGTTTGCCGCGCCGTACAGAACGGGAATACAGGGATACGATGACATAAACCACCGTCAGGACAACCGCCCCCAGCAGACCGAGCCGCACCAATGCAACCATTTTCGGCTTCCCTATCGTTACTTCTGGTCAATAGATAAGACTCTTTCGCCGGTTTTGCCAAAATTCTCTGGAAAGAACCAGCTAAATCCCTTTGCCAAAACCTGTTGTAATCCTAGGGTGCGCAGGTAATTCGCAATATTTGGTTCCACCATGACACCAGACAAACTTCGCCCCGGTCCACGCAACCTGATCACCGATGTCGCCGGAATTTCCGTCGGGCACGCCGATGATCCTGCTCTGCGTTCCGGCGCCTCGGTTCTGTTGGCGCGCACCCCCTTGACCGCCGCCGTCCATATCATGGGGGGTGCGCCGGGCACGCGCGACACCGAGCTTCTGGCCCCGGATAAAACCGTGCAGCAGGCCGACGCCCTTGTGCTGGCGGGCGGATCGGCCTTCGGACTGGACGCGGCATCGGGGGTGGCGGATCAACTGCGTGCCGCAGGCAAGGGGTTTCTTGTCGGCGATCAGCGCGTGCCGATCGTGCCCGCCGCGATTCTGTTTGATCTGACCAACGGCGGCGATAAAAACTGGGATCAAAACCCCTATGCCGCGCTGGGGGCTGCGGCCCTGACACAGGCCAGCGATGCTTTCGCGCTTGGCACTGTGGGGGCCGGATATGGCGCGACCACGGCGGATTTGCGCGGCGGGCTTGGCTCGACGTCGGTTGTTCTGCCATCAGGGCATACCGTTGGGGCGATGATGGCGGTGAATGCTTTGGGCAGCGCCACGGTTGACGCAAGCCCGCATTTCTGGGCTGCGCCCTTTGAAATAGAGGCCGAGTTCGGTGGATATGGCACAGCCGCAGAGCAGGATTTCGATCCGATGACCCTGCCGCAGCTTAAGGGCGGGCCTTCGGGCAACACCACAATCGGCATCGTTGCGACCGATGCGCAGCTCACCCAAGCGCAGGCGCAACGCATGGCAACCGCAGCCCATGACGGCATCGCGCGGGCACTTTATCCGGCGCATACGCCTTTTGACGGCGATCTTATTTTTGCTGTTTCCACCGATCAACGCCCCTTGGTCGATGAGGTCATGGACCCGATCCTGTTGGGCCATGCAGCCGCGCTCTGTGTGGCGCGGGCCATTGCGCGCGGGGTCTATCATGCCGAACCCGGCGAAGGCGGGATGCCGCCATGCTGGCAAGAGAGGTTTGGCCGTTAAACCCCGACCTTAAGCGCCAAGAATCGCCGTCATCAGCGCGCTTTTGGGGTCGGTTAACCCGTCAATCACATCAAAATGATGCCGCCCCGGATCGACATGCAGGACCGCCTCTGGCCATGCCTCCGCCAGCCATCGGGCCTGATCCAGAAACACCGGACGCTCTTCGGCACCAACCCAGACTGTCACAGGGCACGCTTGTGGTGCCTGCAAGATCGGGCTTTCGGCAGCGGCCTCTGCTTCATCGAGTTGTAATTCGGCGTTCATGGCAGTCCCCGTCAGCGGGCGCAAATCCGACACCGGAGAGATCGGCACCACCCTTGTGATCCGTGCAGCCACCTCGGGCGCGAGCGACACATCCTTGCACAGCATCCGTGCCACCAGATGCCCCCCCGCCGAATGCCCCGTCAAGACAATCGGTCCAGCGACCTGTGCGGCGATCAGGCTCACGGCTTGGCTGATTTCAGCAGTAATGTCCGAGATGCGGACGTCGGGCGCGAGCGAATAGGCCGGCATCGCCACCGCCCAGCCCCGCGCCGTGGCACCGGCGGCAAAATGCGACCAATATTTATTGTCAAACCGCCGCCAATAGCCGCCATGGACAAAGATCATCACCCCGTCAGGCCGACCGGCGGGCAAAAACAGATCAAATCTGTTACGCGCCTTTTCGCCATAGGGAATGTTCAGCCGTGCGCGGCCAACTGCGGACTCAATCTCGCGCCATTCACGGGCCGCTTCCTCCCAGCGCGGCGGGTAGAGATCGGCATCAGGAATAAAATCGGCGTTGGCATAGGCGATGTCCAGATCGTTCATCAGCGTATCCTTTTAGCGCATAAAGGGTTTCAAATCGGCCTCGGGGTCTGCGGCGGCTGATTTGGGAATGTTTTTGCCCGCATCCAGTACCTTTTTGGCCACCATATAGGATCGCGGATCATTCAACGCATCCACGCTGAGCAATTGATCGCCGCTGTAATACCAATGCGATTGGGTCCCGGGTTTTGCGCCAACGCGGGTGATCACGCTGTCATAGCCGCTGTTCAGACCGGTGATCTGGAGTTTGACCGAATACTGATCCGACCAGAACCACGGTGTCGCCTGATACGTGACCTCCTGCCCCATGATGTTTGCGGCCACAACCTCGGCCTGATCAATGGCGTTAGGCACACTTTCCAACCGGATGCGCCAGCCTTGGTGCGGAAAGGACGTGCAATCTCCGGCGGCCCAGATCGCAGCATCAGAGGTGCGGCCAAAAGCGTCGGTCTTAATGCCGTTTTCAATGGTCAGCCCCGCGGCCTGCGCCAAATCGGTGGCCGGACGGATGCCGACCCCGACCAGCACAAAATCAACCGCCATCTTTGAGCCGTCGCTCAGCTCTGCCGAGGTCACGCGCTGATCTCCGGATAAACGCTGAAGCCCCACGCCTTCGCGGATATCAACACCGTGGTCTTGATGCAGGGCGCGGAAAAAATCGGACGTCTCCGGTGCGGCGACCCGTTGCAAAATCCGGTCAGCCCTTTCAACCAAAGTGACGTTCAGACCTTTTTTAGCGGCCACCGCTGCGGCCTCTAGGCCGATATAACCGCCGCCTACGATCAAAACCCGTCGCCCGTCGACAAATTCAGACGCCATGCTGTCAACATCCGACAGGCTGCGCACGGTATAAACCCCGCCCAAATCCCCGCCGATCTGTGGCGGCAACCGATGGGGGATCGATCCGGTGGTCAAAACAAGGTGGTCATACCCCAGAGCCGTCCCGCCGATCCGCACTTCTTTGGCGGCGGGGTCGATTGCCTCGACACGGGTATCAGTGCGCAAAATGATATTGTTATCGTCATAGAAAGACTGCGGGCGCAGATACAGGCGATCTTGGGTCATCTCTCCCAGCAGATAGGCCTTGGACAGCGGCGGGCGCTGATAGGGCAGCGCGGGTTCTTCGCCAATCATGACGATCTCATCTGTGCATCCCAGATTGCGCAGCTTTGCGACAAGCGTCGCACCGGCCTGGCCGGCCCCAATAACAACAACGCGTCCCATACATCCCCCATCCGGCATTCTAAAAAGCTTTATTGCGCGGTGCCGCCCAATGGTCCAGACCAGTTTGCCGTGCAATGCTCCGCCTGCCTGTAAGATCACGACGTGAAATGTCGCGGTTTGGCAAAGTCTTACCGATCTGGGCATTCAATACAGGGTATTGCCTTGGCGCTGACGCGCAAAGGGGCTACATCTTGCCGTGACGACAGCAGGATTGAACGATATGAGCAAACCACCTTTGACCCTTTACCTTGCCGCGCCGCGCGGGTTTTGTGCGGGCGTTGTGCGGGCCATTAAAATTGTGGAACTGGCCCTCGAAAAATGGGGCGCGCCGGTCTTTGTTCGCCATGAAATCGTGCATAATAAATTCGTCGTCGATGGCCTGCGCGATAAAGGCGCGGTCTTTGTCGAGGAACTGGACGAATGTCCACCGGACCGACCCGTGATCTTTTCGGCCCACGGGGTGCCCAAATCGGTGCCCGCCGCTGCTGAAGCGCGCGAAATGATCTATGTTGATGCCACCTGCCCGTTGGTGTCCAAGGTCCATATCGAAGCCGAACGCCACCACGAAAACGGTCTGCAAATGGTGATGATCGGCCATGAGGGGCACCCTGAAACCGTTGGCACCATGGGCCAGTTGCCCGAGGGCGAAGTCCTGTTGGTGGAAACCCCTGAAGACGTGGCAAACCTTTCGGTACGCGACGAAAGCAAGCTGGCCTATATCACCCAGACCACCCTGTCGATTGATGATACGGCCAATGTGGTTGACGCACTGAAAGCGCGCTTTCCCGCCATTGTCGGCCCCCATAAGGAAGACATCTGCTACGCCACCACCAACCGCCAGCACGCGGTCAAGGAAATGGCGGGCAACTGTGATGCAATTCTTGTGATCGGCGCACCGAATTCGTCGAACTCCAAACGCTTGGTCGAGGTCGGGGCGGCGGCAGGTTGCAAATATTCCCAGCTTGTACAACGGGCCAAAGACATCGACTGGCGCGCGTTGGAGGGCATCACTTCACTGGGTCTGACCGCCGGAGCTTCGGCACCGGAGATATTGGTCAACGAAGTTGTGGATGCCTTTAGGGACCGCTATGATGTAACCGTGGAATTGGTGGAAACCGCCGAGGAAAACGTTGAATTCAAAGTCCCGCGCGTGCTGCGCATTCCGGCCTGATGGTCGATCCCGAAACCATTGACGTCTATGCTGGCGCGCTCGACAGTTATCTGGCGATCCCGCTGCCCGAAGAACAAATTCAGGCGCGTCAGGCCTTTGTCGATCTTATTCCTGCCGGAGGGCAGGTCCTGGATTTAGGAGCCGGACCGGGGTCAGACAGTCTTTTTCTGATGCGACAGGGATTAAAGGTGCGGGCCTTGGATGCAACGCAAGCCTTTGTCGACCACGCCCGCGCCAATGGCGTGGATGCACATCTTGGCACTTTTGATGATCTGGACGCGCAGGACAGCTATGATGCGATCTATGCGAGTTTTTCCCTGTTGCATGCACCGAAAACCGACTTTCCCCGCCACCTAAAGGCCGTTAAGCGTGCTTTGAAAGCCGGTGGCGTCCTGTTTTTAGGCATGAAAACCGGCACCGGAGAACATCGCGACGAAATTGGCAGGTTTTATGCCTACTACAGCCTAGAAGAACTGGAAGACGCCTTGCACAACACAGGTTTTACCCTTGTATCCACCACCACCGGCTATGGCAGCGGCCTTGCCGGTGCCTATTCCGGCTTTGCGCTGATCATCGCCCATGGCTGAGCTGTTTGCCTATACCGACGGGGCCTGTTCGGGCAATCCCGGTCCCGGAGGCTGGGGGGCTTTGCTGATCGCGCGCCAAGGTGCAGAGGTGGTTAAGACCCGCGAGTTGAAAGGCGGGGAAGCCGAGACAACCAATAACCGCATGGAGCTTCTGGCCGCGATCCACGCGCTGGAGGCGCTGGAACGGCCCAGCACGCTGACCGTTGTCACCGATAGTGCCTATGTCAAAGGCGGCATCACCCAATGGATGTTCGGCTGGAAGAAGAACGGCTGGAAAACCTCAACCCGCAAGCCGGTCAAGAACGAGGACCTCTGGCGCAGGCTGGACGCCGCACAAGCCCGTCATCAGGTCACCTGGGAATGGGTAAAGGGCCATGCGGGCCATCCGGAAAACGAAAAGGCGGATGAACTGGCCCGTGCCGGCATGGCACCGTTCAAGCCGAAAAAAACCAAGGCGGTGGAATGACCGGATTTGCCCTGCTGGATTTGACCTCGGTATTTGTCTTTGCCCTGACCGGGGCCTTGGTCGCCAGTCGCGCGCAGCTTGATATTGTCGGCTTTGTCTTTCTGGGTGTGCTGACAGCCGTGGGCGGCGGTACGGTGCGCGATTTGCTGTTGAACCGCGATCCGGTGTTCTGGATCGGCAGCCCGAGCTATCTGGCGGTGGCCATGGCGGCAGCAGTTTTGGTTTATTTAACCGCCCATTTGGTCGACAGCCGCAAAACATGGATTGTCTGGCTGGACGCGATTGCCCTGTCCGTGGCAGTGGCCGTCGGGTTCGGGACGACGCAAACCCTTGGCTATTCTGCGCCGATTATTGTTGTGATGAGCATTGTCACCGGCACCTTGGGGGGCTTGATGCGTGATGTTGTCGCCAATGAGGTGCCGCTCGTCCTAAGCCAGGGCGAGATTTATGCCACCGCCTGTTTTAGCGGTGCTTTGGCCGGTGTCGTTCTTTTGTGGATGGGCGCGCCGCTCTCTATTGGCATGAGCGCGGCGGCGGTTTTGACCTTTGTGCTGCGCGCGGGCAGCATCGCATTTGGCTGGAAGCTGCCGGTCTATAAGGCGCGGCCGCCGAAAGTTTAGGATTTAGAGCCGTATTTCTGGAACAACCAGATCAGCAGCAGCGCGCCTAAGACCGCGCCCAGAAAACCAGACAACATCCCGAATGCGGCCAAAAGCATGCGCAGGATCAACCCGCCGACCAAAGCGCCGATGACCCCAATGGCGATGGTGACCGGCACGCTGGCTTCTATATCCATCATACGGGTGGCCAGAAAACCGGCGGCGGCGCCGACGATCAAAAGAACAAGAACGGACATTGTGAACCTCTGGTTAGCTTTGATGCAAGCGTTGCGCAAAACCCCCTGCAGCACCAGAGTTTTCTAGCCTCCGGCGGGGATATTTTCGTCAAACTGAAATCAGCTTAGGGGGGAAACCGGTGTAAAGCCGAGCAGCAGTTCGGCTGTTTCCATCGCGCGTTTTCCGTGACGCTGGGCTTTCAGGACCTCTACCGCGCCGGAACCGCAGGCGATGGTCAACCCGTCAAGCACCGTGCCCGCAGGGCCCTGCCCCTCTGCAAGGCGGCTGGCCAGCAGTTTTAAACGCTCGTCACCGCTTTGGCACCACGCACCGGGAAAAGGCGACAAACCGCGGATTTTACGGTCGATGATTTCAGCCGGTTGGGACCAGTCGATGCGGGCCTCGGCCTTATCGATTTTATGAGCATAGGTTACGCCCTCGGCCGCCTGCGGCACCGGAGTCAGGGTCCCTAGCTGGGCCAGGGCGGACGTAATTTCACTCGCCCCCAGCAGGGAAAGCCGGTCGTGCAGGACGGCTGTGGTCTCTTCGGCGGCAATGGGGGTGGATTTGCGCGCCAGAACATCGCCAGTATCCAGTCCTGCGTCCATCTGCATGATGCAGACACCGGTTTGCGTATCGCCAGCCATGATCGCACGATGAATCGGCGCGGCACCGCGCCAACGCGGCAACAGCGAGGCGTGGATGTTCAGACAACCCTTGGCGGGCGCATCCAGAATCGCCTGCGGCAGAATCAGCCCATAGGCCACAACCACAGCAACATCGGCGTTCAACGCCGCGAACGCAGCCTGTGCTTCGGCGGTTTTCAGGCTGGTGGGATGGCGAACCGGCAATCCGAGGGTTTCAGCATGGGCATGAACCGGTGTCAGACGGTCTTTTTTGCCGCGCCCAGCCGGACGCGGGGGCTGGCAGTAGACACAGGCGATGTCATGACCCGCATCCACAAGCGCCTGCAAGACCGGCACCGAAAAATCCGGTGTGCCCATAAAGACAATTCTCATCGGGATTTCCTGAGCTTTTGCGATTTTTTAATCAGCATCTGCCGTTTTACCGGTTTCAGATGATCGACAAACAGCTTGCCGTTTAGATGGTCGATCTGGTGCTGCACCGAGGTCGCCCAGAGGCTGACAAAATCACGTTCCTCGATCTCTCCGTCGGCATTCAGATAGCGCACGGTCACCGCACGGGGGCGTTCGATCACTGCAGAGACACCGGGCAGGTTCGGGCTGGCCTCTTCGTGAGGTCGCAGCTTGGCCGATGCATGGAGGATTTCAGGGTTGGCCATACACACCGCTTGCCCGCGTTCCTCGGATGCATCCACCACCGCCAGACGCAACATCACCCCGATCTGCGGCGCGCCAAGGCCGACGCCGGGCATGGCTTCCATCGTATCGATCATATCCTGCCAATGGGCGCGGATTTCATCGGTGATGACCTCTACCGGCGCGGCCATGCTGCGCAGACGTTTATCGGGATAATGCAGACAGAGGCGCGCGGTCATGCGCGGGCCCGCTCGCGTTTAAGCTTTTGCATTTTGCGCGTGATCATCTGCCGTTTCAACGGTTTCAGATAGTCGATGAAGAGTTTGCCGTCCAAATGGTCGACTTCATGCTGCACACAGGTGGCCCAGAGTTCATCAAATTTACCCGATTGCGCGGCACCATCAAGGGCGGTCCAATGGACTTCGACCTCAGACGGGCGGGTCACCTCGGCATATTGCTCGGGAATCGACAGGCAGCCCTCTTCGTAGACATTGGTTTCTTCCGAGGACCATTTGACTTCGGGATTGAACATCACCATCGGCTGCGGGGCGGCGCCTTCTTCTTTGACGCAATCCATGACGATCAGGCGTTTGGATATTCCAATTTGAGGCGCGGCCAGACCGATGCCGGGCGCGTCATACATGGTTTCCAACATATCCTCGGCAAGTTTCTTTAACTCGGGTGAGACGCCGTCAACGGCATCTGCCACCTTTTTGAGGCGCGGGTCGGGGTGGATCAGGATCGGTCGAATGCTCATGGGCGTTCATGTAGGACAAGGGCGGCCCGCGTGCAACGCTCTTGCGCTCCCTGTGTGAAAGATTAGCTTGGCAACAATGATCAACGGAGCGAAAATATGAGTCTAGATACCCCCATCGATTTTGACACGGTCATTGACCGGCGCGGCACCAATTCGGCGAAATGGGATGGGATGGAAAGCACCTTTGGCGTTTCGCCAAATGACGGTCTTGCCATGTGGATCGCGGATATGGATTTCGCTGCACCGGCTTTTTTGCAGGACGCGCTACACCGACAGCTCGACATTGCCAATTACGGCTATTTTTCCGGCACTTCCGCCTATTACGACGCCATCGCCAACTGGATGCAAACCCGCCACAGCTGGGCGGCGGACCCGTCGTGGATGTTCACCACATACGGTTTGGGCCACGGCATCGCTACAGCAATTCAATGCTTTACAGACCTTGATGATCATGTCGCGATCTTCTCTCCGGTCTATCACGAATTTGCGGTAAAAATCGGCAAAACGGGCCGCCAGTTGACGGAACTTCCCCTGACAAAACGCAGCGGCATTTATGAAATGGATTTTGAGGCTTATGAGGCTTTGATGACCGGTAAGGAGCGCATGATCCTGATCAGCTCGCCGCATAATCCAGCAGGCAGAGTCTGGACCCATCAGGAGCTAAAGGATCTGGCGGCATTTTGTATCAAACACGATCTTCTGATGGTCTCCGACGAGATTCACCATGATTTGGTATTCCCCGATCAAAAACACATCCCGATGCCCGTCGCCGCGCCCGAGATTATCGACCGGCTGATCATGGCGACCTCAGGCTCCAAGACCTTTAACATCGCCGGGGCACGAACGGGCTGCATCTCTATTCCTGACGCCGAATTACGCAAACGCTTTGCCAAGTTTCACCGCAGCTTTGACATCAATCCAAATCTGTTTGGTGTCATTCTGACCCAAGCAGCTTATTCCGAAGAAGGCGCCCATTGGGTCGATGCGCTTTGCGGGTATCTAAAGGGTAATGCCGATTTGCTGATCGACGGGGTGAACACCCTGCCTGGCATTACTGCCATGCCGATGCAGTCGACCTATTTGTCATGGGTCGATTTTGAAGACACCGGCATGGACCGCAAAGAACTGCATAAGCGGATTTACAAAACCGCCAAGATCGCCGCGACGCCGGGCCATACCTTGGGCACGGGGGGTGAACATTTCATGCGCTTTAACATCGGTACTGCGCGGGCAAATATCCACGAGGCGATTGACCGGCTACACAAGGCTTTTGGTGATTTGCAATAGGGCGAATGCCAGCCCACAAACAGGAGAGGTCGGCCCTCGGGTCGACCTTTTTTCATTGAGTATGCGGCCAACTGCCAATCGCGACATGCTGCCTGATTTATGATAGGCTTCTCCTAATAGCCTTAGGGGGATTTATGGAAAAAGTACTTGGCATTGGAGGATTGTTCTTTCGCAGCAAAGACCCCGTTGCGCTGGCGGACTGGTATCGCGATCACCTTGGTATTGATCTGGTGCCGCAGGATTTTAACACGCCCCCCTGGCAGCAAGAGGCCGGTGCAACTGTCTTTGCGCCGTTTGCGGTGGACACCGACTATTTCGGCAATCCGGATAGGGCCTTCATGATCAATTTTCGTGTGGCCGATATGGATGCGATGATTGCGCAGCTAAATGCGGCGGGGTTGGAGGTCTTGGAATCCGATCCGATGCCCATTGGCCGCTTTGCACGGCTGACAGATCCCGAAGACAACCCAATCGAACTTTGGGAACCCGTCAGCACCGCTTAACCCGTTATTGATACCGCGGAATAAGCGCGGCTGGTGCCACGTCGTTTAAGACAAAATCCACCGGAGCCTGATCGCGGGCAGGCGTGGCGCGTTTGAATTCATAACGATACTGACCATCCCCTTCATCGCTTTTTACAATCAGGCAATGGGACAGATGACGCGGCCCGTCATAGACATCGACCAATCCGCGCAGACCGGCCCGATGTTCCAACTCAAAGCCGGTTTCCCACAGGCGTAAAATACGGTGCACCTGGCCATCGGAATGTACACTTAGGCGGTTTCCCTTACGCAGGGATTGCTTTCGGGCCTGCTCCAGACCGTCACGCACTTCTTTGGATAGAAAAGTAAACATGGCACGCTCCTCGACTCACCCTGTCATGGTGCGCCGAGAAATGTAAAACGCAAGTAAACCTCACGACACTTTCTGGTTTTCGCGATCAGGTGTTGTGATCCTCCACCAGATCAACACCCACCACAGGGCGCAGGACATGGGGAATATCGGGATCATACAGGGCGGAATCCTTAAAGTCCCGCACCGCCCCAAGGGCCGGCCCCACCAGAATAAGCGCTGTACGCGTGATCTTTTCGGCGCGGACTTTCTTACGAATATCGGCCACGGTTCCGCGCAGCAAAACCTGATCCGGCCAGCCAACACGATAGGCGACAACCACCGGACAATCCGCCCCGTAATGCGGGGTCAGAATGCGTTCGATCTCGCGCATGTTGCGCACGGCGAGATGGATCGCCAGCGTCGCGCCGGTGCGGGCGAAATTCTCAAGGCTCTCCCCTTCCGGCATCGAGGTGGACTGCATCGACATCCGCGTCAGGACAATGGACTGGGCAATCTCGGGGATGGTCAACTCTTGCCCCAGGGCCGCCGCCGCCGCCGCATAGGCAGGCACGCCGGGAATGATTTCATAGGGGATGCCATCGGCCCGCAGGCGGCGGATTTGTTCGGCAATCGCGCCATAAAGCGACGGATCACCCGAATGCACCCGCGCCACATCTTCGCCGCGGCTGTGGGCGGCTTTGATCTCTGCATGGGTATCCTCGAGCGTCATCGGCGCGGTGTCCATGACCTTTGCCCCCGCGGGCGCACCCGCGACAACCTCGGCGGGCACCAGCGAGCCCGCATAAAGGCACACCGGACAGGCGGCGATACGCTTTTGCGCCTTCAGCGTCAAAAGCTCCGGATCACCGGGGCCAGCCCCAATAAAATAGACCGTCATTTTGTTCCCTTTCACGGGTAAAGCAGCGGGGTTACCCGACGTTGGAAAGATCGCCATCAATTTTGCGGGCATAGCCGCGCGGCGTGTACATGCGCGGGCCTTCGCCCAAATGCGCCAGACGCGAATTGGACGAGCCGATCAACACCACGGTCAGCATATCCACCTCATCCACCTCAAGCTCTCCGAGCTTGCGGTAGCGCACGTGTTCTTCGGAACGACCCAAGGAACTCGCCAGCATGACGGGCGTGTCAAAGGGACGGTGCTGCAGCAGAATATCTCGGGCTTCGGCCAGCAGCGTACGACGACGCAAAGACACCGGATTATAAAAAGCGATGACAAAATCGCCCTCGGCGGCGGCGTTCAAGCGTTTCACGATGTCGGCCCGTGGCGTCAGCAAATCCGACAGGGAAATCGCGCAGAAATCATGGCCCAGCGGGGCACCGGCCCGGGCCGCAGCCCCTTGCAAGGCCGACACACCGGGGGTGCAAACGACTTCGACCCGATGGGCGGCATCGGACACGCCCATCTCATCCGGCCCGCGATCCAACAATTCAAAGACCAATGCCCCCATGGCATAAATGCCCGCATCGCCGGAACAGATCAGTGCGACATTCTTGCCCTTGGCGGCTTGCTCCAGCGCATAGCGACAGCGGTCTTCTTCGCCCCCCAAAGGGAAATCCGACCGTTCCTTGCCAAGGGCCAATGGCCCCAGCAGATCAATATAAAGACCATAGCCGACAAGCTCTTGGGCATGGGCGACCAATTGGCTGGCCTCGGGCGTGCGCCAGCTGTGCTGACCCGGACCAATGCCGATGATCGAGAGCCGCCCGCGCGAGCGGCCTGCCAGCGCAACAATCGGCTGATCAGCTTTAGCCAAGGCACAGGTGGCATTGGCGGTTTTCTGTTTCGTCACCACCAACGTGGCCGATTCTCCTGCGGCAGCCAGGGCAGCGCCTTCGCTGACCCCATGGGTGCCAACTTCGGCAAAGACCACCTCGGAAGGAGTAGCCAGATCATCTGCATGCGCTTCCAGCTCTTCTACCGTGAACAACCGCAGCGGCACACCAAGGCGTTCTGCCACAAGGTTCATCGCCGGTTCATCGCCCTTCAGGTCGATGGAATTGACACAGGCCAGAGCTTGCGGTGCGATACCGGCCTTTGCCAGCACATCCCTGACCAATTCCCAAAGCTCTTCGGGGTCGGCATTGCGCGCGCATCCCAGCCCCAAAGCATAGCGCTGCGGATGATAGGACAGCGCCGCATCCGGTGCGGGGGCATCGCCGACGGACAACAGGACCTCACCGTCCGGATTGCTGTCCAACGCGAAGATATTCTCGCCCTCAACGCGCGTGGTTTCTCCGCCAAGGAGCCGCGCCATCACCGATTTTGCCGCCGAAGGGTTGGCCAGTCGATACCCTGCAGGTGGCTCATCCAAGGCGACGCCCAAAGCCACATCTCCGGCAGTGGTCACGGCGGCAACTGCACCATCCAGCGCCTCTGAAATCTGTTGAGCCAAGCGGTTGGCCCCGCGATGCCCGCCCAACAAAGGCACAACAACGCCGCCATCGTCCGACACCGCCACAACGGGCGGCTCTTTGGTTTTATCGGCGAGCAAAGGCGCGACTGCACGGATCAGGATGCCGGCGGCACAAACGCCAATCACCGGCGTGCCTGCCGCAAACAACATGCGCACATGATCCAAAGCATTGGGGAAAAACGCATCCGCCACATCAACGCGGGTCTCGCGACCATGCACATCCGCCCCCAGCGCAGCAGCCACGCGATGTGCAGTCGGCTCTCCGGAGCGCGACAGGCAAATTACAACGGGTTTCAAAGCCACGGGTCGGCCCCTTTCGTCAACAGGATCATGGAAAAATACGGTGCCGTTTCCGGCGCGCTGGACAGCGGCAACACCACTTGCTCGGGCAGGGTTGCACGTTCGATATAACAGGCGTGTTCGGTCAGGCCGAGATCGGCAAAGATGCGTCGGATTTTCGGTAAGTGCCGCCCGACCTTCATCAACACGACAGTTTCCGCGCCTTTGATGCGGCGGCGCAGCTCGTCTTCGGGCAAGGGTCCGGGCAAGATCGTGACCCGTTCGTTGCGGGCCGAGAGCGGCATGCCCGCTACGGCAGCGCAGGCGGTGACACTGGTCACACCGGGCACAACCTCAACCTGATATTCTGCCGAAAGGCGGGCAAACAGATACATGAACGAGCCATAGAAAAACGGATCACCCTCACAGAGGCAGATCACATCGGTGCCGGTCTCTAATACGGCGGCAATTTCGGCGGCACCGGTGTCATAAGCAGCTTGGGCCGGTGCGCGCGCCGTGGTCATCGGCACATCCATGACGATTTCACGGGCTGTGTCGGGGATAATACCTGCGGCTATACTGCGGGCAAAGCTCTGCCCGCCCGCCAGTGCCGGATAGGCCACCACCGTCGCAGCGCTGATCAGCCGATGCGCCATCAGGGTCATAAGCTCGGGGTTTCCCGGCCCCAGACCAACGCCGTAAAGCTTACCTTTTGTCATCGCTTGATCAGGCTCCACTGGGTGACTGGCATCGACGGGCGCCAACCGGTACGCGGGCCCACGGGCTCGGCGCGGTTGATCTGGATTTTGACCAGATCGCCGCCAAATTCCTTATGGAGTTCCACCAGAATGGCTTCGCTTTCCAAAGTCACGGCATTAGCGACCAAACGGCCCAAGGGGCGCAGGGCGGCCCATGCGGCCTCGAATGTTTCGCGACTCAAGCCCCCGCCGATGAAAATCGCATCCGGCGTGTCCAGACCTGTCAAAGCGCCGGGGACATTGCCCTCTATCAATTCAAGTTTGGGCACACCCAGTGCCAGTGCATTGGCTGCGGCCATAATGCGGCGGTCTGCGCGCGGTTCAATGCCGATGGCGCGGGCATAGCGGGCAGCCCGCATCCATTCCACTGCGACCGAACCACAGCCCGTGCCAATGTCCCACAAAAGCGCCCCGCGCATTGGCATCAGCTTAGCCAAGGTGGCGGCACGCACTTCGCGTTTGGTCATGGTGCCATCATGGGCAAACAGATCATCCGCCAGACCGGGCACGCGCGGCAAAAGGGCCGCATCCGCAGCTGCAATACACTCGACAGCCAGTGTATTAAACGCAGGGACCGTATGATCCCATGTAGCCGCCTCTCCCTCAAAGCGTTGCTCGTTATCACCGCCCATGGCAGCCAGCACGGTCATGCGGCTACGTCCAAAACCACGCTCGGTCAGGAACTGTGCGATTTGCGCCGGCGTTTGTGCCCCGGTGGTCAGGATCAGCAACCGCTGGGCTGGTTGGATAAAGGCGATCATCTGCTCTACCGGACGGCCATGCACGGTAAGGGTTTCCACATCGGCCATCGACCAGCCCATGCGGGCGGCGGCCAATTGAAAGGCCGACAGTTGTGGATGATAGGTGATTTCCTTGGGGTCGATTTCTCGCCCGATGCGGGCCCCGACAGAATACCAGAGCGGATCGCCCGTTGCCAAAACCACAACGCGTTTGCCTTTGTAGGACTGCAAAACGTCAATCAGCGCATCAAAGGGCGATGGCCATGCCACACGGGTGGCGCTGGCATTGCCGGAGAGATCGTGGTGACGGTCCCCACCGATGATGATTTCTGCCGCCGCCAGCACCGCTCGCGTTGCCGGTGTCAGCCCATCCAGACCGTCCTCACCAATACCGATGATATGCAGCCAAGGGGTCATGGCGTTTCCTTTTTCGCAATTTCTGGCAAGCCCGCCGCCAGTGCGTTCACCGCCGCCGAGGCCATAGCCGAGCCGCCGCGCCGCCCGCGCAGGGCGACATAATCACAGCCGCGCGGGTGTGCGGCCAGTTCGGCTTTGCTTTCTGCCGCGCCGACAAAGCCCACCGGAAAGCCCAGAATAACCGCCGGTTTCGGCGCACCTTGGTCGATCAACTCCAGCAGATGGAACAGGGCCGTGGGGGCATTCCCGATGGCGACCACTGCCCCCTCCAGACGGGGGAGCCAAAGCTCTACGGCAGCGGCGGATCGGGTGTTGCCAATGTCTTTGGCGCGGTCTGGCACGCTGGCGTCATTTAACGTGACAATGATCTCGTTATTGGCGGGCAGATAGCGGCGAATAATCCCTGCGCCGACCATTTCACAATCGCAAAACACCGGCGCGCCCGTGGCCAGTGCCGCTTGTCCTGCCTGATAAGCATTGGGGCTAAAGGCCAGCCGGTCCGCAACCTCGATCATGCCGCAGGCGTGGATCAATCGCACGGCCAACGCATCCAGCCCTGCCGGAAATCGGTCAAGCCGTGCCTCGCGCCGTACAGTCGCAAAGCTTTCGGCATAGATGGCAGCAGGGTCTTTGATATAGGGGCGCAAGTGTTCAGGCCTTCAGGGTTGCGGGGCGGTTGGATGCCTCCGGCGGGGATATTTTTGGAACAAAGTTGACGGTTCAGGGTTTCTTTGCCCGTGCGCTTTCTGGACCATGGGGATGTTTGGCATGGGGATAGGGCGCGTGGTGATGGTGGTCATGGTCGTGATGGTGATCGTGGGCATGATCATGGTGATGATGATGGTGATGTTCCGCCATTTCCAACCGGCAGGCACCGGTACAGAAATGATCACAAAGCGCGCAATCAGCCACGTTTGATCCCGGCGCAGAGGCGCCCTGACCTTCGACGTGGTGATGATGGCTTTCCTGAACGGCGCCGACTTCGGCTTCAAAGCCGAGCACCTGCGTGCGGTATTTACACATCACACAGGTCGGTGGAGGCACATCGCCAAAAGCCGGATGATCAGCACCTTTGGCTTGCGCAATCGCGGCGCGTTCGGCAGGCGAGATTTTCCGCGCTTCGTCACCCTCAAGCGCCAAAACCTGTGTGCGGTATTGGCAGGTACCGCAGTTCGGCGGCGGCACGGCGGCCATTTGTTCGGTCACACGCTCGGCAAATGTCTCTAGCACTTTGGGGTGATCGTTCAGATATCCCGCTTTAACGAATTGCAGATCGGGGTGCGCGGCGGCGACCTGATCTGTGAAGCCGTAAATCCGATCAATCAGAATGCCGGTGAACAGAAAGTAGGGGAACACGATTATACGCTTATAGCCGAGCTTGCTGGCATGTTGCAGGCAGGGTTCGACCAGCGGAAAAGTCACGCCGGAAAAACCGACTTCGCACCAGCCAAAACCCATCCCTTCGTGAAGAAGGCGGGCAATTTTGGCGACATTGCCATTGGCATCCGGATCTGAGGCGCCGCGCCCGATCACCACCAGACAGGTGTCCTCTAGCGCCACAGAACCCAGATCGGCATTCGCGCGGTCCACGGCGTCTTGAATGCGCGCGCCAGCGGCAGCGATCATTTTGGGATCAACACCCAACTCGCGCCCGTAAGACACGTCGATGCCATGTTTCGCCGCATAGGTGTTGAGCACTGTCGGAATGTCATTTTTGGCGTGCATGGCGGCAAACAACATGCCGGGTACCGCCAGAATGCGATCGCAGCCGGCCTCGCGCAGCCTGTCCAGCCCGTCGCGGATCACCGGATTGGCAAACTCAAGATAGCCATAATCGACCATCCAGTCCGACGGCAACAGTGCGGGCAGCTTTTCAGCCAGTACCGCAAATTCATCTACTGCGGCCTGGCTGCGCGAGCCATGGCCGCAAATCATAACGCCGGTTTTGGACATATTCAGGCTTCCTGCGGTTCTGCAGAGTCTTCGGTCTCGGCCTGTTCGTCATTTTGGGTTTCGTCTTTTTTCTTACCCTTCAGGGCCGTCCAAAGCGTAATCGCAACCGCCGCGCCAATGGCTGCGCCTGCGACCCAATGGTCATGGCCTGCACCGGCAACATCGGCGATATGGCCGGAATGCGCTGCAGCAGCGGATGGCAAAAGGGAGATCAATATCAGAGCGAGCGGTTTCATCGGCGGTTCCTTTCCTCTCGGTCATGAGCCGGACACAGGCACGCCTATCGTTGCATGGGCAGCAACGCTGTGACGACTGTCGCCGCGCATCCCCTATTTGGGTCAATGGCGGTGACACACCTGTCCGGCCCGTTTCGGGCTTCGTCTTTTGCTGTGTCTATCGAAGCCCCGCGGACCGTGCAACGGGATTCGCGGCGTTGCCTTTGGGGAAAACGACATCCCCCTAGGCCATCACGCGGCCTTTCGCTTGGCAGTCCGGCGCGATGTTCCTATGGTCGGGGCAGCCAAATCGAAGAGTGAGCCGATGCCTTCCCCGCGTGTGCAGAAATTCTTGCGACAGAACTGGATGTTGCTCAGTGTGCTCTTGGGGGCGGCGATTATTGCGGCATGGTTTATCATCCATGCGCTGCTTCAGTTTGTCTGGTTCCACGATCCCGAGCATGTAGACGTTGAGCTGCGCGGCTGGATGACACCGCGCTATATCGTTAAAACCTACGGCCTTCCGCGCCCGCTGGTACTGGAGACCCTGCAGCTTGACCCCGAGAGCCACCGCCCCAAAACCTTGAAAGATATTGCTGCCGATCTCGGGATGACCCTGCCCGAACTGACCGCCCTGATCCGCGAGACCGCAGAGACCTACCGGCAGGGCAATAAATGATCGACACATTGCTGGCGCTTGTGCCTCAATATGGCCTGTGGGTAATTTTCATTGTTGTGACACTGGCCTGTCTGGCTGTGCCATTGCCGGCGTTTTTTATGGTGCTGGCGGCAGGCGGTTTTGCCTCTGTCGGGGATTTGACGCTCTGGTCTGTGCTGATCACGGTGTTTAGCGCCTTTGTGCTAGGGGATATGCTGGCCTTTACGCTTGGCCATCACATCGGTGGCCCGCTGCTGGTACGGTTGCGGCGCTCCAAACGCAGCGCGCCGCTGATCCGGCGCAGCGAAGCCCTGCTACAGGCTCGTGGCGGAATTGCGGTATTGCTCAGCCATACGGTGCTGAGCCCGACCTGCGCCTATGTTACCTATCTGTGCGGAGCGGGCGGGCTTGCCTTTCGGCGCTATGCGGCATCGGCTGTGCCCGGTGCCCTGATCTGGAGTGGCGCATACGTTCTGATCGGCTATGCTTTTGCTGAAAATCTGGAACAGGTCGCAACCATCCTTGGGGATTTCCTCGGGGTGGTGCTGGCGGGTTTTATTTTTCTGGCGGCGCTATATTTACTGCGCAAACGCTGGAAAAAATTCTCCATTCAAGCCCGGATCAAAGCCCGTGCGCGGGTCCGTCAACGGCGGCGGCGCGGCTAGGGCGCGCATTTACGCAGGGCTTATGCGCTGTGATGCAGGGTATGATTTGTACGCGGCTGGATTATGTCTGGTTCAGAAATGAAAATGAAGGAGGCGCGGTTCAATGGGTCAGTTGGTAAACGGCGAATGGGAAAACACTTGGTATGACACCAAGAAAACAGGTGGGAAATTCAAACGCTCTACCGCCGGTTTTCGCAACTGGATTACGGCGGATGGCCGTGCCGGTCCTACTGGCGAGGGCGGGTTTTCTGCCGAAAGCGGGCGCTATCATCTATATGTTTCCTATGCCTGCCCCTGGGCGCATCGCACCTTGATTTTCCGGGCCCTGAAGGGTCTGAACGATCACATCTCTGTCTCTGTGGTGCATCCGGATATGCTGGACGACGGCTGGAGCCTGCAGGACGATTACCCCGGTGCAACGGGTGATACGCTATACGGCAAGCCATTCCTGCGCGATATATACGTCAAGGCCGATCCAGAGGTGTCCGGCCGCGTAACGG
Organism: uncultured Pseudoruegeria sp.; assembly: GCA_947498155.1. Classification (GTDB taxonomy): domain Bacteria; phylum Pseudomonadota; class Alphaproteobacteria; order Rhodobacterales; family Rhodobacteraceae; genus Pseudoruegeria. Next base: position 148,526 of record CANMJD010000005.1, on the reverse strand, counting down.
TGCCGATCCTCTGGGATAAACAGCGCGAAACCATCGTCAGCAACGAAAGCTCTGAAATTATTCGTATGTTTAATACGGCGTTTAATGATCTGACCGGCAATACCGATGATTACTGGCCGCAGGATTTGCGCGACGCTATCGAACCGGTCAACGCCCGTATCTATTCCGACGTGAATAACGGCGTCTATAAATCGGGCTTTGCCACCTCCCAAGCAGCCTATGACGAGGCCGTCGGGCAACTGTTTGACACCTTGGACTGGATCGAAGACCGCCTGTCACGGAACCGCTATCTGATGGGTGATCGTCTCACCGAGGCGGATTGGCGGCTTTTACCAACGCTGTTGCGTTTTGATCCGGTCTATCATCTGCATTTCAAATGTAACCGCCGCCGGATCATCGATTACCCTAACCTTTGGGGCTATACGCGCGAGCTGTATCAAATCCCCGGCGTCAAAGAGACCGTGAATTTTGATCACATCGTGCGCCACTATCACTATAGCCATGAGAGTGTGAATCCGCACCGGATTATCCCGATCAACCCGATCCTTGATTTTGACGCCCCGCACGGGCGCGGCTAGGCCCCCTCCTGCTCCCAATCAGTCGTCCTTGAAGCGTAATCCGTCGTGATGACGGGTTGCGCCGCTGCGGGGAATCGTTTTCAAAAGGCATCGACTTAGAAAAGAGGCCCCCATGACCACATGGATTACGATTTGCGACACCTGTAAGCGGGATGGCTGGGATGCAGAAACCCAGCCGCTGACTGACGGGGAAAGCTTTGCCACGCTGATCGAGACCGCCGCTGCCGGCAGTGAAGCGGTTAAAACGCGGCGGGTTTCCTGCCTGATGGGCTGCGTGCGGTCCTGCAATGTGGCCATTCAGGGGAGTGCTAAGCTGAACTATACGCTTGGCGATTTCACCCCCGATGCCGAGGCCGCTCAGGCGGTGGTTGACTATGCTACGCTCCATGCCGAGAGCGAAACCGGTCAGGTGCCCTACCGCCAATGGCCGCAAGCCATCAAGGGCCATTTTGTGACCCGCCACCCGCCGCTGCCAGACGCCGAATGAACACACGCGACCACGGCGGGGGCATCGATGCCGCAATCGCGGAATATGGCGGTACGCGGACTGGCTGGCTGGACCTGTCCACCGGTATCAATCCGCTGCCCTATCCCGTGGGGCGTTTTGCACAGGATGCCTGGACTGCCCTGCCGGATCAGGGGGCTTTTGATGCGTTGGAAACCGCCGCAAGGCAGTTCTGGAACATCCCACCTAAGGCCGCTGTGCTCGCCGCCCCCGGTGCCTCGGCCCTGATCGCACGGCTGCCGATGGTGCGGCCCGTCGGTGCCGTTGAAATCCAGACACCGACCTATAACGAACATGCTGCCGCCTTTGAGGCCGCAGGCTGGCAGACCAGCACCGTAGGCGGTGCGGTCCGCGTTGCGGTGCATCCCAACAATCCGGACGGACGCCTGTGGCAGGCTGCAGACCTTGCGCAGGGCGCTCCGGCCTTGACCATCATTGACGAAAGCTTTTGCGACATCACCCCAGACGCCAGCCATATCGACCGCGTCACCGACGGGAACACCATTGTGCTGAAAAGCTTTGGCAAATTCTGGGGATTGGCCGGTCTGCGCTTGGGTTTTGCCATCGGTGCACCCGCGCTAATCGACCCTTTGCGTAGCGCCTTGGGGCCGTGGCAGGTTTCCGGTCCAGCTTTGGAGATCGGCACCACGGCGCTGCGAGATGTTGCATGGGCACAGAAAACGCGGCAGCGCCTGACGCAGGATGCTGCGCGACTGGATGCTTTGATGACAACAACAGAAGCTAAACTTGTTGGCGGCACGCCCCTGTTCCGACTGTATCACGTTGCCGATGCCGCCGCCCTGCAGCATCGGCTGGCCCAGCATCACGTCTGGAGCCGGATTTTCCCCTATTCCCGCAACTGGATTCGCCTTGGACTGCCCGCACCGGACCGTTGGGCGCAGCAAGAGGCCGCCCTGTGATCGAGCACGCCTGGATCTTGCTGCTGGCCCTTCTACTGGATGCCCTCTTTGGAGAGCCCGACTGGCTCTGGTCGCGTCTGCCCCATCCGGCGGTGTTGATGGGACGTCTCATTGCCGCGTTGGATACAGGGTTCAACAAAGGCGACAACCGGCGTCTAAATGGTGTGCTCTGTATTCTGGGGCTTTGTCTGGCGGCATGGGGGACCGGCAAAGCCCTGAGTGCATTGCCTGATTTTGGCCTGATCGAAATCACCCTGACCGCGATCCTACTGGCCCAGCGCAGCCTTGTGGATCATGTGCGCGCGGTGGCGGACGGGTTAAGGATTTCGTTAGGCAACGGCCGCGCCTCTGTGGCGATGATCGTCGGGCGGGACACAAGCACGATGGATGAACCTGCCGTCGCCCGCGCCGCCATCGAAAGTGCGGCTGAAAACCTATCAGACGGGGTGATTGCACCGGCCTTCTGGTTCCTGCTTTTTGGCCTGCCGGGCTTGCTGGTCTATAAGGTGATCAATACCGCCGACAGCATGATCGGCTATAAAACCCCGCGCCATCAAGATTTCGGCTGGGCCGCGGCAAGGATTGATGATGCGGTGAACTGGATACCCGCGCGGTTGACCGCAGGGCTGATTGCTGTGAGTCACGGGCGTTTTGATATCTGGCCGCGTATCCGTAAAGACGCCCCCCTGCACCGCTCACCCAATGCAGGCTGGCCCGAAGCCGCCATGGCCGTGGTACTGGATGTCGCGCTATCAGGGCCGCGCAGCTATGACGGACAAATGCAGGATTTTCCCTATGTGAACAGTACAGGCAAACGCGACCTTGGTGTTTCAGAGATAGATGCCACCGTCACCGCACTTTGGCGGGCGTGGGCGGGATTTGCCGCCCTGACCCTAATGCTGAGCCTGATCTAGCCCCGTTTAGCCGTCGATCTTGGCCCCCATGATCGCAATCGCCTGTTGATAGACCGTCGCCGCATTCCACTGTTCGATCACTTTGAAATTCGGCTGACCTTCCTGATAGCCTTTGCCCGGTTGCCAGCCTTTTTGGCGCAGGAAATTGGCCGTCGAGGCCATGGCATCGCTGATGTCATAAAAATCCACCCGCCCGTCGCCATTGCCATCGATACCGTATTTAAGCGCGTTGCCGGGCAGGAATTGCGTATGCCCCAATTCGCCATGTTTGGCCCCTTTGGTATTCACTGTGATCGAACCCTGATCCACCAACTGCAGCGCGCCCAGCGCATGGGGGCGGAAAAAATCGGACCGGCGGCAATCATAGGTCAAAGTCACAATCGCCGAGACCACCTGACTGTCACCCATAAAGCCACCAAAGGCGGTTTCCATCCCGTGAATGGCAATCAAAACCCCGGCAGGCACGCCATATTGGCGTTCGAGGGCGGCATAGAAATTCGGGTTGCGGGCTTTGCGTTTGCGCCCTTGGGCAATGATCGTATTGGCCCCACGGATTTCCATAAATTTGGGCAGACTATAACGGAACGATTTCTGGTTGCGGTCCGCCGAAATCGTCCGGCTGGCATATTGCGCCTGCGCCAAAGCATCCAGTCCGCGCTGCCCGATCCCTTGTTGTTTGGCCAGCTGGGCAAATTCCGCCTTCCATGCGTTAAAGCCGTTGCCGGTGTTGCCGCAGCTGATTGCAAAGACAGGAGAGGCGAAAACCACGGTTGAAGCCAACACAAGCGATTGCAGCATGGAGCGCATAATAAACTCTTTTCCAGATTAATCTAACAAGGCAAATACTGCGCCCCAAAGTAGCCGATCCATCCCACCAGACAATCCTAAAATCACATCTGGCGGGGGTTCAGCTGGCGCGGGGACGGGATTTCTACTGTGCATCGATGGATTTGGCCGGGTATCGGTCGCCTGAATCAGTGATCAGGATCAGACGTTCGCCGTCTTTGATATAGGTGTCGCAGCGTGAAAAACCGTTGTCAAAATCCACACAGACCAGTGAATCCTCCCGCACTTCGTAAACGCCACGCCAGATTTGATCACCGCTGTCATAGGCATAAGCATATTGCCCGTCCGGCCCGAATGTTGCGAAACCGCCATCGTGAAACCGCACGATATTGCCCGATAGAACAGTGGTCAGCGCCGCAGGGGCAAGCAGCGTATCGCTATCCCGCACCCCAAGGGCGGTTTGTGCGGTGGCCATATTGGTCAGCACCAGAAATCCAAGAAGATAACGCAAGAGAAGGCTCCTTTTTGTCGGTCAGCCAGACCTTAGCGGGTTTCGTGATCACCGTCGGCTCACGATCACGCGACCATCTGTTCGGCCTTCTTCAGATCAACGCTGACCAACTGGCTCACGCCTTGCTCGCCCATGGTTACGCCGAACAGCCGGTCCATCCGCGCCATGGTCACCGCGTGGTGGGTAATGATCAGAAAACGGGTCTCGGTGCGGCGACACATTTCATCCAGCAGATCACAGAACCGCGTGACGTTGGCGTCATCGAGCGGCGCGTCGACCTCATCCAGCACACAGATCGGCGCCGGATTGGCCAGAAACACCGCAAAGATCAGCGCCATCGCCGTCAGGGTTTGCTCGCCGCCCGACAACAAAGACAGGGTCGAGAGCTTTTTGCCCGGTGGTTGGCACATGATTTCCAGGCCGGCGTCCAGCGGATCATCGCTTTCCACCAGCACCAGTTTGGCCTCACCGCCGCCAAACAGATGGGTGAACAATAAAGAGAAATTGCTGTTAACCTGCTCAAAGGCGGTCAGCAGACGTTCGCGGCCTTCTTTATTGAGACTGGAAATGCCGCTACGCAACCGTTTGATTGCCTCTTCAAGGTCGCTCTTTTCCTTGACCAGAGTGTCGTGTTCTTCCTGTATCTCGCGGGCATCTTCTTCGGCGCGCAGATTGACCGCCCCCAACGCATCGCGCTGACGTTTCAACCGGTTCACTTCGGCCTCGATTTTCTCTGAGGCGGGCATCTCGTCGGGATTTGTGTCCAGCGTTTCCAGCAGCGCCTGCGGCGTGGTTTCCATCTCTTCACCAATCCGGTCGCTGGCGGCACGCTCTGACTCTTTGGCGGCATCCGACTGCGCTTCGGCACGGGCGCGGGATTCACGGGCCTCCCCCGCCAGCCGTTCGGCATCGCGTTCATGGGTGAGGGCTTCGCGCAGGGCAGTTTCGGCCCCAACCAGCGCATCACTGGCCGTGGCTTTGCGCGCGTCGGCATCTGCAATCGCCTCGGCGAGTTCTTCGCGTTGGATGGCGATCTCTTCGGGGGCGGCCTGGGCCTCTTCAAGTTCGGTTTCCGAGGTCAGCTTACGCTCTTCCAGCTCTGCAATCCGCTTTTCTGCGGTTTCCAGCCGGTGGCGCCAGCCGCTGATTTCCTTGGTGATTTCCTGACTGCGCTTGACCCGCGCCTCGCCTTCGCGGCGCAATTCATCATGGGCCGAACGTTTCGCCATCATCGTGATCCGCGCGGCTTCGACCGTCATCTTAACATCGCCAACCCGCGCGCGGGCCTCGTCCAGATCTTCCAGATCGGCGGCGGCACTTTCGGCTTCCTGCAAGCGGGTGCGCGCACCAAGCGCCTCTTCTTCGTGGCGGCGCACCGCCATATCAAGCGATTCCAACCGGCCTTGGGCAATATTGCGATCCGCTTCGGCCTTGGAGAGCGCCCGCCCCGCATCCGCCACCGCCCGATCCGCATTGCGGCGCGCATCCCGCGCGGCTTGGTCTTCGGCGGTGCGGCGGCGCAGTTCTTCGGTCAGCAATTCATGGGCCTGACGCGCCCCATCGGCACGGGCAGCGACCTCTTCAAGGTCGCGCTTCAATTCAACCAGCCGGTTTAACTGCTGCAAGCGCAGGGCTGCCGCACTGGGCGCATCTTCGGCACCGGCGCGAAATCCATCCCAGCGCCAGAGATCCCCCTCAAGGCTGACCAGCCGTTGTCCGGGTTTCAGGTCTTGCTGGCGCACAGGGCCGTCGGCAGCATCGATCAGCCCGATTTGGCCCATGCGGCGCGCAAGGACTTCGGGCACGGTGACGTGATTGCTCAGTGCATCAATGCCTTCGGGCAAAAGCTGCGGCTGGGCATAACCCGGCAGACTGGCCCAACCAGACGCCCGATCCGCCGCGATTTCAGGCGCGCGCAGATCATCGGCCAAAGCCGCCCCTAGCGCTTTTTCATATCCCGATGTTACCCGTATCCGGTCCAGCACCTGCCCGCCCTCGGCGGTATCGCGATCCACCAGTTTCGCCAAAGCGGCCACTTCGGCGCGCAGGGCATTGGCTTCGCCCTCGGCCTCGGAACGTTGCGCGCGGGCATCTGCCTCGCGGGCTTGGGCCTCATTGCGGGCAATATCGGCCTCTTCAAGGGCGGCATCAGCGTCTTCGGACAGCACGGCGGCTTCTTCCTGTGCGGCCTCTGCGCCGTCAAAGGCGTCATTTGCAGTTTCGAGAGCCGCCCGCGACGTCGCCATGGCAGCTTGGGCCTTGGCGGCTTCTGCTTCGTTGCGCTCCAGTGTCTTGCGGGAATCCTCCAGCAGGCGATTGGCCGACTGATGCCGTGCTGCCAACCGCGCCACATCCTCGGTCAGCTGGCTCAGGGCCGCCTCGCGGTCCTGAAGTATCTGGGCCGCCTCTGCCGCAGAATCCGACGCTTCGGCCAGCTTGTCGCTCTGCCCGCCCGAGGCTTTGCCGATCTGTGCCTGTTCCCACTCCAGCCTTTCGATGGTTTCACCGGCGTCGCGGTTCAACTCCCCTTCGCGGGCCATGTCACGGACCAGTTGGTCAATCCGGCGGGTCAGTGTGTCGATGGTCTGAACCGCGCGGGCTTCTTCGTCGTTCAACGTATCGCGCTGCACCTGAAGCCGCTGCAGAACCGCCGCTGCGATGGCCTCTTCCTCGCGCAGAGCAGGCAGACCAGCCTCGGCAACTTCGCGTTTTTTGGCCGCTGCACGCGACAGGCTTTCGGCCTGACCGGCCTGACGGGTGCGCTCCGTAAGTGTGTTCTGCGCAGCAACCAGCGCCTCTTCGGCCTCTTTCCAGCGGCGATACAACAACAAGCCTTCGGATTTGCGCAGGTCTTCGCCGATGCTGCGATAACGTTGGGCCTGACGGGTCTGGCGGGCTAATTGAGCCAGCTGCTGGGCCATTTGCTCTACGACATCTTCAACCCGCGCCAGATTGGTTTCGGTGCCCTTGAGTTTCAACTCTGCCTCATGGCGGCGCTGATAAAGACCCGAAATACCGGCGGCCTCTTCCAGAATGCGGCGGCGCGCCTTGGGTTTGGCGTTGATCAGTTCGGCAATTTGACCCTGCCGCACCAGCGCCTGCGAATGCGCCCCGGTAGAGGCATCGGCAAACAACATGCTGATATCGCGGGCGCGTACATCCTTAGCGTTGGCCTTATAGGCCGACCCCGCATCGCGGGTGATCCGGCGTACCACTTCAACCGTGTCCAGATCGTTAAACCCCGCCGGTGCCAAGCGGTCCGAATTGTCCAACTGTAGGGTGACTTCGGCAAAATTGCGGGCCGGACGAGTGGCAGCACCTGCAAAAATCACATCCTCCATCCCGCCGCCACGCATGGCGGTCGGGCGGTTTTCGCCCATGACCCAGCGCAGTGCTTCCAGCAGGTTGGATTTGCCACAGCCGTTTGGCCCGACCACGCCTGTCAGCCCGTCCGCAATCACCAGATCGGTCGGATCGACAAAGCTTTTGAAGCCGTTCAAACGCAGTCGTGTAAATCGCAAAAACGCGGGCCTCTGATTGATTCCATTGACCCTGAAGTGTTTGGCGGATTTTGGAGTGAGTCAATCCCGCGCCACAGGATGTGGCGGAAATGCGCAAGTTATCCACAATATATTGCGGATTATCCGGTGTCTTTCGGTCTATAGCGTCTTTGTCATATGGACTTTGGTATCGGTGCGGCGCAGCTCGCTCCAACCCAGATGTTCGTAAAGCGCGACATTGCCCGACATTTTGACATGGGTCGACAGCGCCATCTGTTCCACCCCCCGCAATGCGCCTTCGGCTTCGGCGAATCGCATGAGCAGCCCGCCAATCCCTTGCCCACGACATTCGGGGCGGGTGGCGACATTAACAATGCGCAAATGATCGTCACTTTCCTGTAGCAACAGGCAGCCATCAATACGGGAGTCATTTTCGACAACCCAGACATCCCCACCAGCAATGGCTTCGGGCCAGCCCTCGGTCATATCCGGAAGGTCTTTGATATCATTCATATAATCTGCATAAGCTGCGACAAACAGCTCAACCAGAGCGGGAGCGTCACCAGGGTGCGCTTTGCGTATAGGTGCAAGTGTCATGGCCGAAGTGATACCGCGCTTTACCCGATAGGCAAATGACTTTTTGCGCGACCGCCCGAATATCCGCCGAGATCGGGAAAAAACTCCAGCGGCCCCGGTTATCGCTAACAGGGCGCGAATCCGCTTCAAAACGGCGGAATCCGCCTTGACCAGACAGGCCATCAACTCCACAACTGGGTCAACAGGTTCTCAGAGGATGCAAAGCATTCTGAGATGAAATGGGAATGTTGGTGCAGGTGACCCAATCCGGGACCTAATGCCAAAGCCGCCCCCGCGACTGTAAGCGGTGAGCGCCCGTCGATTAACCACTGAAGCCCCGGCTTCGGGAAGGTGACGAAGGCGCTTTGACCCGTGAGCCAGGAGACCAGCCTGCACCATAACATAACCGCCGTCGGGTGTGACGGCAGAGGAGACAGACTATGCATATCGAACACGGCATCGTAGATGGTGCAAAAATCCTGCTAAGCTACGGAACCGGCGCTGCCGCTGCGACCTATGGCCTGAAACTGGCGGTTGAGACCGTGCGCACCTCTGGCGTTGCGTCTCTTGCGACCCGCAGCGTTGCCGCTACGGCCGCTGTTTTCACCTTCTTTCAGCTGCTGCCGCATTTCCCTGTTGGCGTCTCCGAAGTTCATTTCATTCTTGGCTCCACCCTGTTCCTGATCCTGGGGGCGGCCCCTGCCGCCATCGGTCTGGCGCTGGGTCTGTTGCTTCAAGGTCTGCTGTTTGCACCGTTTGATCTGCCGCAATATGGCATCAACGTCACAACACTGCTGGTGCCGCTCTTTGCTCTGCAAGTGCTGGCTAACCGCATCATCGCGCCCAACACCGCCTATGTTGATCTGAAGTATTCGCAAGCGCTGGCGCTTTCCACGACCTACCAAGGTGGTGTCGTTGCCTGGGTGGCTTTCTGGGCTGTGTACGGTCAGGGGTTCGGCGCTGAAAACGTCTCTTCGGTTCTGGCCTTTGGCGGCGCCTATATGCTGGTCGTGCTGATCGAGCCAATTGTTGACCTCGGCGTTCTGGCCGGTGCCAAAGCCATGCGCGGCCTGTCCGCAACCGGCCTTGTGACACCCCGCCTGTATAACGAAGCCTAATCGACGGCCTCTGATGGCCTCAATGGGCCATTGGTGCATAAAACGGGAAAAATCCCGTATCGCCGGGGCCACCACCCCGGCGTTTCTACGTCAGCCCTTCCTCTATGCGCAGGAGCGCCTCATGCAATCCAAAATCCCCGCCACGGTTGTCACCGGTTTTCTCGGCGCTGGTAAAACCACACTTATCCGCCACATGTTGCAAAACGCCGAAGGCAAACGCATTGCCCTGATCATCAATGAATTTGGCGATCTTGGTGTCGATGGCGATATTCTCAAGGGGTGCGGGGATGAAACCTGCACCGAAGACGATATCATGGAGCTGTCCAACGGCTGTATCTGCTGCACCGTGGCCGATGACTTTATCCCAACGATGGAAAAACTTCTGAGCCGTGAAAACGCGCCGGATCACATCGTGATCGAAACCTCCGGTCTGGCCCTGCCGCAACCGCTAGTGCGCGCCTTTAATTGGCCGGAAATCAGCACCAAAGTCACCGTTGACGGAGTTGTCACCGTGGTTGACGGAAAGGCCGTCACCGAGGGCCGGTTCGCTCATAATATAGCCGCCGTCGATGCCCAGCGGAAACTGGACGAAAACCTTGACCACGAAACGCCTCTGTCGGAATTGTTCGAAGACCAGATCGCATGCGCCGACATGATCGTGGTGAATAAATCCGACCTGCTAAGCAGCCAAGAGGTCGACGCGCTGGTCAGCAAGCTTAAGGGCGAAAGCCGCAGCGGGGTGCAGGTCGTCACATCATCGATGGGTGCCCTGCCCGTGGATGTGCTGCTCGGACAGGGGATCGGGGCCGAAGATGATCTGTCCGCCCGTCACGAAATCCACCATCATCACCACCACCATGATGATGATGAGGCAGACGACCACGGCGAGGATCATCACCATCATCATGACCACGATCACGACGATTTCGAAAGCTTCATTGTGACCTTGCCCGAAATCGCCGACCCCAAGGTCTTTGCCGATAAGGTTGCCGCTGTGATCAGCGCCCATGACATCCTGCGACTGAAAGGCTTTGCCGCTGTTTCGGGCAAACCGATGCGTCTGACCTTGCAGGCGGTAGGCCCGCGCGTGGATACTTATTTCGATCGCCCGATTGCAGCGGATGAACCCCGCGAAACACGGCTGGTTGTTATCGGTCAGACCGGTCTGGACCGGATCGCAATCCACAACGCCTTGGCCGCATGAAGCTGCAGATCGCCATCGAAAGCCCCTTAAGCACGGAGGCGCGGTCTCTGATCGACGGATCAGAGGCTGCCCTGCGTGCGGTCTACCCGCCCGAGGATTGCTTTACCTTCACCGCAGCAGAACTGGACTCACCGAAGATTTCCTTTTTTGTGGCGCGCCGGGAGGATCAAGCCCCGACGGGCTGTGTTGCCCTTTGTGATTACGGCACCTATGGCGAAATCAAACGCCTGTATGTGCCTCAAAGCGGGCGGGGTCTGGGGACAGCCCGCGCCCTCATGGCCGCTGCAGAGGCGCAAGCCCAAAGCTTGGGCCATACTGTCATGCGACTGGAAACCGGTGACAAACTCGCCGCCGCTGTCGCGCTCTATACGGCCCTCGGCTATCAGGCACGCGGCCCCTTCGGCGACTATCCGGAACATCCCGCCAGCCTGTTCATGGAAAAGCCCCTAGACTAAGCCTGCCTGCCTCTTCAATCCGCCGCCAAAGGCTTCGCCTGCGGCCGTTCAGCGAAAGCGCCCCGTTTCATGCATCTTCTCGCCGCCACCCCAGGATCCATCGATGATGGCAACGAGCCGGTTGATCTGGGCCAGACCCCCGCCGATATCGTCTTTATCTCGGCAGCCGACACCGAATTGGCAGCACTTTCACAGGCCCGCTCAGAGATGCAGGCGCCGCCGGAATTGCGGCTGGCCAATATGATGCACCTGCAACACCCGATGTCGGTGGACCTGCATTTGGACAATTGCGCCACCCGATCCAAATTTGTCATTGCCCGCGTGCTGGGCGGTGCGGCCTATTGGAAATACGGCTTTGAACAATATGCAGCGCGATTGGCCGAAGCCGGCGTACCCTTTGCCGCCCTACCTGGCGATGACAAACCCGATGCAACCCTGCGCGAATTGTCGACGGTCCCAGCCGAAGATTACGATGCGCTCTGGGCCTATCTGATCGAAGGCGGGCCGGTGAACGCCAGCAATCTGCTACGTTACGCCAGGGCGATGCTAAACAAGCACGAAGGACCCACCCCCGCAGCCCCTTTGCTAAAATGCGGCGTCTACTGGCCCGGCGACGGCATCACTGATCTTTCAGCCGTGCAGGCACATTGGACAGCAGACGCCCCTACCGTACCGATCCTGTTTTATCGCGCTTTGGTGCAGGGCGCCGGTCTGAATCCGGTCAACCGGCTGGTGAAATCCCTCCTCCGGCGCGGGCTGAACCCGTTGCCAATCTTTGTGGCCTCGCTCAAAGATCCGGTATCGGTCGCCACCCTGGATTCGCTCTTTGCCCAAACCACCCCGCAGGTCATTTTGAATGCTACCTCCTTTGCCGTCGGCTCTCCGCATCAGGACGATACCAACAGCCCGCAAAACCCGCTAACTCTGCCCTCGGCCAATCAATCGCCAATCTTCCAAGTTGTGCTGTCGGCCAGCAATGAGTCAGCGTGGGAGTCTGGTCTGAACGGCCTGTCGGGCCGCGACATCGCGATGAATGTCGCCTTGCCCGAGGTCGACGGCCGCATCCTGTCCCGCGCGATCTCTTTCAAGGGAGAGGCATTTTTTGACGACGCGACCCAGTGCCCTATCGCCACCTATAAGGCCCGCGGGGATCGGGTTGAATTTGTCGCCGATCTCGCCGCCAATTGGGCGCGCCTGCGCAACACCACCCCAAAGGATCGCAAGACCGCGCTGATCCTTGCCAACTACCCGAATAAAGACGGACGCCTTGCCAATGGCGTCGGGTTGGACACACCCGCCTCCACCGTGCACGCACTGAACCTGCTCAGCGCTGCGGGCGATCAGATCGACAAGCCGCCTGCCGATTCAGATGCGCTGATGCAGGCGTTGATGGCGGGGCCAACCAACTGGCTCACCGACCGCTTTGAGCGCGAGGGAGGCGAACAGCTCGGGCTTACCGATTACCGCGCCGCCTATGACACATTATCGTGGGAGCTGCGCAACCAGATTGAGTCCCGCTGGGGCAAACCGGAAGATGATCCCTACTTTGTTCCTCAAATATCCTCGCCGAAGGCATCCCAGTCCCCGCAAGGACATTTTGCCCTCTCGATCAAACGTTATGGCAATGCCGTGGTGGGCCTACAACCGGCGCGAGGCTATCATATTGATCCGCAGGACAGCTATCATTCGCCGGACCTGATCCCGCCACATAACTATCTGGCCTTCTATTTCTGGCTACGTCACAGCTTTGGCGCCCATGCCATCGTACATATGGGCAAACACGGCAATCTGGAATGGCTGCCCGGCAAAGCGCTGGCGCTTTCTGCCGACTGCCTGCCCGAAGCCGTGCTTGGCCCGATGCCCCATGTCTATCCCTTCATCGTCAATGATCCGGGCGAAGGCACACAAGCCAAACGCCGTGCGCAAGCGGTCATCATCGATCACCTGACCCCCCCTTTGACCCGAGCCGAGACCTATGGCCCACTCAAGGATCTGGAGGCGCTGGTTGATGAATACTATGAGGCCGCCGGAGTCGATCCGCGCCGTATCAGCCATCTGCGCCGCGAAATCCTGTCGATGACAAGCGCGACAGGGCTGGATGCCGATGTCGGCATGTCCGGCACCGATGAGGATAGCGATCTGGCCAAGCTCGACGCCTATCTTTGTGAATTGAAAGAAGCGCAAATCCGCGACGGGTTGCATATCTTCGGCCAAGCGCCGGAAGGCCGCCTCGCGCGCGATCTGACGCAAGCGCTGGTACGGGTGCCGCGTGGGGATGGACAGGGGCAGGATGCCTCTTTGATCCGCGCATTGGCCGATGATCTGGCACTGGATTTTGATCCGCTTAGCGCAGAGATGGCGACTCCTTGGTCTGGGCCGAAACCGGAAACCTTGCAAAACCTGACCAGTGATGGCTGGCGCAGCACCGGCGACACCATCGAACGGCTGGAGCTTTTGGCAGAGGCTTTACTGTCTGGAACCGACGACGCCCCCGGCCCCAAAAGTGCCGAGGTGCTAGCCTATGCCAAGAGTTCGGTTGCCCAGATTGTTGCCGATTGCGGCCCCGATGAAGGGAGCGGTTTGATGACCGCTCTGAACGGGCGTTTTGTCCCACCTGCCCCATCAGGTGCGCCGACGCGGGGTCGGTTGGATGTGCTGCCCACAGGGCGAAACTTCTACAGCGTCGACAGTCGTGCCGTGCCAACGCCGACGGCGTGGAAACTGGGCTGGAAATCGGCCAACCTGTTAATCGAAACTCATCTGCAAACCCATGGCGACTGGCCGCGCACGATGCTGCTAACCGCGTGGGGCACCGCCAATATGCGCACCGGCGGCGATGACATTGCCCAATGTCTGGCGCTCATGGGGGTCAAACCGACATGGGATTCGGCCAATCGCCGTGTCACCGGATTTGAAGTGCTGCCGCAATCAGTGCTGGGCCGTCCGCGTGTCGATGTCACCCTGCGGGTTTCCGGTTTTTTCCGCGACGCCTTTCCGCAGTTGATCGCGCTTGTCGATAGTGCTGCGCGCGCAGTCATGGCGCTAGAAGAACCGAATGATCTGAACCCTGCCGCCGCACGGGCTCGGGACGAAGGCGACGCGGGAGCCTTTCGGGTCTTTGGCTCCAAACCCGGCGCTTACGGGGCGGGACTGCAGGCGATGATTGACGAAAGGCTCTGGGCAGATAAGGCCGATCTGGCCGAAGCCTATCTGGAATGGGGCAGCTATGCCTATGGCAAGGGCGCTGAGGGGCTCAAAGCCAAAGGGGCTTTTTCCACCCGCTTGCGCCAGACAGAAGCGATCGTGCAGAACCAAGACAATCGCGAACATGATCTGCTGGATTCGGATGATTATTACCAATTTGAAGGCGGGGCGGCGGCGGCCGTTTCGACCCTTCAGGGACAAGATCGCCCGATCTATCACAACGATCATTCGCGCCCCGAGCGCCCCCTGATCCGCACGCTGGAAGATGAAATTGGTCGCGTGGTGCGTTCCCGCGTGGTCAATCCGAAGTGGATCGACGGGGTAAAACGCCACGGCTACAAAGGTGCTTTTGAAATGGCGGCGACGCTGGACTACCTGTTCGCCTTTGCCGCCACCACCGGTGCGGTGCGCAGCCATCATTTTGATCTGGTGCATAGCGCGTTTTTAGAAGACGATGACACCAGAGAATTTATCGCTACGCACAACGCGCCCGCCCTGCAAGAAATGGCCGAGCGCCTGCAGGAAGCAATTGATCGCGGGTTGTGGGCGCCGCGCTCCAATTCGGCCCGCGCCCTGCTAGAACGCCTTGCGGCTCCGACAAAAAACAAAACAACCGCGCCCCAAAGACAGGATACCCGATGACCGACGCCAAACCAGAAGACCTTGAACGCCACGCCATGAAAATGGCAAAGAAAAAGGCCGCCCGCGATAAGATCATGGCGACCAAGACCGACAAAAAGGGTCTGATCATCATCCACACCGGCAAGGGCAAGGGTAAAAGCTCTGCGGCTTTCGGGATGATCTTCCGCTGCATTGCCCATGATATGAAATGCGCCGTTGTGCAGTTCATCAAAGGCGGCATGGACTGTGGCGAGCGCAACCTGATTCTGGATAAATTCAGCGATATCTGTGAATTCCATACCATGGGCGAGGGGTTTACCTGGGAAACGCAGGACAAAAGCCGCGACATCGAAATGGCGGCGGCGGCGTGGGAAAAAGCCAAAGAGCTGATCCGCGACCCATCCAACACCATGGTTTTGCTGGATGAGATCAACATCGCCCTGCGCTACGATTATATCGATGTGAATGATGTGGTGAGTTTTCTCGTCGAAGAAAAACCCGAAATGACCCATGTTGTGCTGACCGGTCGCAATGCCAAAGATGATTTAATTGAAATTGCCGATCTGGTGACAGAGATGGAGCTTGTCAAACATCCGTTCCGGTCCGGCGTCAAAGCCCAGATCGGGGTGGAATACTAAAAACACCCCCCTGTCGGGGGCTGGCCTCCGGCGGGGATATTTGGGTCAAAATGAAAGGACCCAGCCCGCTGAAGATGGCGGTTTTCTTTGAGCGAAACCGGTCTATCCCTTTGGAACAGCCCGCTTTGCCCCCCCGTCTGTGAAAGGAATTCTTGTGAGCAGTCTCTTGTTGATTTCCGGCTCTTTGCGCCAAGGGTCGTTTAACCGCAAACTTTTGGCCGAAGCGGCGCGCCTGTTTGAGGCGGATCATGTTGTGACGGCGGATCTGCGCTTGCCGCTGTATGACGGCGATCTGGAGGATGCCGAGGGTATTCCTGCCGAGGTGCAAGCCTTGGCCGATCAGATTGCGGCGGCGGATGCGGTGGTAATTTCCACACCGGAATATAACAAAAACCTGTCAGGTGTTTTGAAAAACGCTTTGGATTGGGTAAGCCGGACCAAAGGCGGGCCTTGGGCCGGTAAGCCAGTGGCGATCCTGTCTGCCACTGGCGGGCGGGCCGGAGGCGAACGGGCGCAGAATTCCCTGCGCCTGTGCTTGCAACCCTTTCGCCCTGACATTTTGCAAGGACCGGAGGTTCTGGTGGGTCAGTGTAGCGATCAGTTTGACGCAAACGGAGCGCTTAGCAACGAACGCTACGAAGCGGTTCTGACAACGTTGATGCAAGCGTTAAAAGCGCGGATTTAGCCGCGGGTGGCGATTTCGACCAGATTACCGTCGGGGTCGCGGAGATAGATCGACGTAATCGGCCCGGTGGCACCGGTCCGCGCGACAGGGCCTTTAAGGACCTTGATCCCGAAACGATCCAGATGATCCTGCCAGCTTAACAGGCTATTGGCAGTCAAGAAGCAGATATCAGTGCTGCCTGCGGTCGCGGCTTTGGCACGGGGTTTGGCCTCTTTGCCTGCCACATGCAGGTTCAACTTCTGCAATCCAAAGCTTAGGGCGATACGTTGATCGCCGTCAGCTGACGTGAACTCTGAGCGCTCCATCCCCAGCACATCGCAGTAGAATTGGCAGGTGGCCTCTGGGTCTGCGACGGTTAAAACCACATGGTCGATAGAGGAAACGCTGGGCATAATGGCTCCGGGTAAAGGCATCTTGATAAATTGGCTGTCTTGATCATGCCAGATAACGGGAAAAAAACCTAGTCACTCGGCTTTGCCCCCCATTCAGCCCTAGGCGTTGTCGGAAACGCGAAAGCCGTCGGGGATATTATCGACGCCGTCCAGCAACAATTCTGCCATAACATCCCCAACAAGAGAGGCCATGGCAAAGCCGATTTTAAAGCCCCCGTTGGCGATGAAATGCCCGTCCCGATCCGGCCATGGGCCCAGCACCGGCGAACGGGTTTTGGCCCGAGGCCGCAGCGCCGCCCAGCGTTCCAGCACCGCAGCATCGCCTAAAAAGGGGAATTGTGCACAGGCGCGGGCATGAAGATCCTCAAGCAATGCGTCGGTTTGCGTCGGAGAGTCAAAATACCGCTCGCTGGTTGAACCAATCGCCGTGGTGCCATCGGCATGGGGAATGACGTGAATACCGGCGGCAAAGAGCTGTGGCTGATCACGGGCATCCAAATCCAGCAACATCGCCTGACCTTTGACGCCATTCCCGACGAGCCGGTCTAATGCATCACTTATTTCATACAGCCCCGCCGCGCCGGTGGCCCATACAATCTGTCCGGTTTGGGGACCATCAGCCACGATTTCTGCTCCTTTGGCCTGACAGGCCGCCGCAAGCGCGGCACAGGCTTTGCGCGGATGCAACCGAGCACTGAGCGTGTCATGGATCAGCAATCCGGTGGGGCTGGGCGGGGCCCAGCTCGAAAACGCCACTGCGGGGACGACTTCCCATGTGGCCTTGCCCCGCCACAGCGCGGGTGCAGACGCCGCACGCTCCTGCGCAAACTGAAGCGCGCGCTCATCGGCGATGGGTTGCAGGCGGCCAATGCGTCCGTAACCCGAGGAGTGCCCCGAGGCGGCCTCTACTTCGGCCCAATAGGCTTGTGCAGCGATCAGACTGTGGAACTGCATCTCTTTTTTAGTGTTCCAAAGATCGGGTGTATGAGGGGCCAATGCTCCGACCACCCCACCGCTGGACCCTGCCCCGACTCCGTTAGGATCTATCACCCGCACCGAAGCACCTTTCCGCAGGCAGGACCATGCCACCGACAGGCCAAAAATGCCTGCGCCCATAACCGTCACATCACCCATTGCCAAACCTCGATTGCCTGTCCATTGTCCATCCGGTTAGACAGACTATTACAGACCTATCTAGGACAAAAAATGGCTCGGGACCAGCAGGCCGATCTGGCGTGGCGCGACGACGTTGTACCTGTATCAAAACAGTTCGATGACCCCTATTTTTCGCTCGACAACGGTTTGGCGGAAACCCGTTTCGTATTTCTAGGCGGCAATGATCTACCGGCACGGTTCCGGCCCGGGTTTCATATCGCGGAGCTGGGCTTTGGCACCGGTCTGAACATGCTGGCTGCCTTAATGGCGTGGCGCGCAGCAGGTATGACATCGCCGTTGCGGTTTACCAGCTTTGAGGCCTATCCGATGACGGCGGATGATATCACCCGCGCGCTGGCGGCCTTTCCCGAGATCGCCGCCATCGCCGATCCCTTTCTGGCGCAATGGGCCGAGGGCAAGCGCCGGATCGAGCTTTCCGATTTGATTGCCGACATTCACATTGGCGATGCGCGCAGTTGCCTTACCGCTTGGAAAGGTCAAGCCGACGCATGGTTTCTGGACGGGTTTTCACCAGCCAAAAATCCCGAGCTCTGGGAACCAGCCCTGATGACAGAAGTCGGTCGCCACACGGCCCCGAATGGCACCGCCGCCACCTATACCGCAGCCGGTTTCGTGCGGCAGGGGCTTTCGGCGGCCGGATTTACCGTGTCGCGGATAAAAGGCTTTGGCCGCAAACGCCATATGACCGTGGCGCAGATGGACACCACCGCATGAACCTGTCGGGCACCCAGCTTGGCATTGCCTTAATGATCGCCACCTCTTTTGTGTTTGCGGTGCAGGACGGGATTTCCCGCCATTTGGCGAGCGAATATAATACCCTGATGGTGGTGATGATCCGGTATTGGTTTTTTGGCGCTTTTGTCATCGCCATCGCCAGTCGCGCCAAGGGCGGGCTGCGGGCTGCTGCGTCGACCCGCCAGCCCGTGCTCCAGATCACTCGCGGCCTGGTGTTGGCCCTAGAGGTCTGCGTCATGGTGGTGGCATTCGTGCAGCTTGGCCTTGTCGAAAGCCATGCGGTTTTCGCCAGTTACCCGCTGATTGTTGCCGCACTTTCCGGGCCGATTCTGGGCGAGATCGTAGGCTGGCGAAGGTGGTGCGCCATTGGTCTTGGCTTCTTTGGCATTCTGATCATTCTGCAACCCGGTGCCGGAGTGTTCTCTGCCAGCGCGATCATTCCGCTGATTGCGGCAAGCCTGTTTGCGCTCTATAGCCTTTTAACCCGATTTGCCGCCCGCAAGGATACCGCCGCGACCAGTTTTTTCTGGACCGGCGCCGTCGGTGCGATTGCCATGACCGGTGTCGGGCTTTGGGGCTGGGAGCCCATGGTGCTTTCTGATTGGGGATGGATGGCGGCGCTCTGCGTGTTCGGCGCCTTTGGACATTGGCTGCTGATCAAATGCTACGCTGTGGCAGAGGCCAGCGCGGTGCAACCTTTTGCCTATTTCCAACTGGTATTTGCGACCTTTATGGGCGTGGTCGTTTTCGGCGAGACCCTGCGCAGCAATGTGCTGATCGGTGTGACTATCGTTCTGTCTGCGGGGCTGTTCACCCTATGGCGCGCGCGCCAAAAGCTTCGCTAGAACAAACTGCCCTGCGTCGCAGGCGGCACGACTTTTTTACCCTTGGTGGCGGGCTTGCCACCAACCGTTATCCGGCCATCGTGGAATTCGATCTCAAGCGCAGCCGCTTTGGCCGCCGCTGCTTTGTTGGTAACCAGCCCGTCTTCGCTATGCACCACCGCATAGCCCCGCGACAGGGTTTCGGTATAGCCAAGGGTCTGAAGCAGCCGCCCCCGTGCATCCAGCTGATCGCGACTACGCTGCACCCGCGCGCCAGCTGCGCGCACAAAACGGGCGTTCAGTTGTTCCAAGGTGTCTTCTTTGCGCTTTTTATCCTGCGCCAGAACCTCGGGGCGCAGGCGCTGCACCCGCGTTTCAAAGGCGCGTTTCTGATCGGCGATGGCACGGTATAATCCTTGGTCCAGACGTTGACCAAGCTCTGCCACCCGACGCTGTTCCTGTTGCACCCCGCGGCCCAAAAGCGACGGTTTTAAAACCCCAGCCACATCGAGCAAACGGTTGCGTTTCACCTGCGCTGCTGTGCGCAAGGCGATGGGCAAACGCTCGCCCCAAATGTCGAGCTTCTGCTGTGCGGTAGCGGTCAGGGTTTCTACTCTGGGTAAGGCACGGGATAAATCCCGCAGGCGTTGCTTGCGATTCTGCACGGCCTGCTCGACCCCACGCCCCAATCGGGCCTGATGATTCTCTAGCAGGGTCATCAACTCCATGCGTACCGGCACCGCCAGTTCCGCCGCGGCCGTTGGCGTGGGCGCCCGCATATCGGCGGCAAAATCAATCAGCGTTGTGTCGGTCTCATGGCCGACCGCCGAAATCAGCGGAATCTGTGAAGCGGCGGCCGCCCGCGCGACGATTTCTTCGTTAAAGCCCCAGAGATCCTCGATCGAGCCGCCGCCCCGTGCCACAATCAGCAAATCAGGCCGCGGCAGCGCACCGCCGGGGGTCATGGCGTTAAAACCTTCGATAGCGCGGGCCACTTCGGGGGCAGATTTCGCCCCCTGCACAGCCACCGGCCAGATCAGCACCTTGCGCGGAAATCGATCCCGCAACCTGTGTAAAATATCGCGGATCACCGCCCCGCTGGGCGAGGTCACCACCCCGATGATCTCGGGCAAATACGGCAGGGGTTGCTTGCGTGCCGGATCAAATAGCCCTTCGGCCGCCAAGGCCGCTTTGCGTTTCTCCAGCATCGCCATCAACGCGCCCATGCCCGCCGGTGCGATGTCTTCGATGACCATCTGATACTTGGACTGCCCACCGAATGTGGTCAGCTTGCCGGTCGCAACAACCTCCATGCCCTCTTCAGGCTGGGTCGCCAGACGGCTGGCAACCCCTTTCCACATGACACCGGCCAGCACCGAGCGATCATCTTTCAGGTCCAGATAGACATGGCCCGAGCGCGGACGGGACACGCGCCCGACCTCTCCTTTGACCCGCACATGGCCAAATTCGCTTTCAATGGATTTTTTGACCGCGCCGGAAATTTCGGTCACGGTGAATTCCGGTGCATTTTGACCGGGGGCGGGGTCGTCGAAAAGGTCGCTCATCACTGCTCGCTTGTTTTGTGCTCGACTCCACCTTAGAACGCCCACCAACAAAGGAAAAGCTTAAGGGAGCTTTCATGAACATCCTTATCCTCGGATCTGGCGGACGCGAACATGCTTTGGCGTGGGCGGTTAAACAAAACCCCAAATGTGACCGGCTGATCGTCGCTCCCGGCAATGCTGGTATTGCCGCGATTGCCGAATGCGCGCAGCTGCCCATCGAAGATGGCGGCGCGGTGGTGACCTTTGCCGAAGAAAACGCCATCGATTTTGTCATCATCGGCCCCGAAGGCCCGCTGGCCGCGGGGGTGGCGGATCGACTGCGCGATGCGGGTATTCTGTGTTTTGGTCCTTCGAAAGAGGCTGCACGGCTTGAGGCCTCCAAATCCTTTACCAAGGAAATCTGCGACGCCGCCGGGGCGCCCACAGCGGGCTATGCGCATTTCACCGATGCCAAAGCCGCTAAGAAATACATCAAAAAACAAGGCGCGCCGATTGTGGTCAAGGCCGATGGTCTGGCCGCCGGTAAAGGCGTCATCGTGGCGATGGATGTCGATACCGCGCTGGCCGCGATTGATGACATGTTCGGCGGAGAGTTCGGCGCTGCCGGTGCCGAAGTGGTGATCGAGGAATTCATGGAAGGCGAGGAAGCCTCCTATTTTATCCTTTGTGATGGTGAAAACATCCTGCCTGTGGGCACCGCGCAAGATCATAAGCGCGCCTATGACAATGACGAAGGCCCCAATACCGGCGGCATGGGAGCCTATTCCCCCGCGCCGGTAATGACGGATGAGATCACCGAAAAAGCACTGCTGGAAATCGTCAAACCCACGGTTGCCGAAATGGCCAAACGTGGCACGCCCTATCAAGGGGTGCTCTATGCCGGTTTCATGATCAAAGATGGCCAACCCCGTCTGGTGGAATATAACGCCCGTTTCGGCGATCCGGAATGTCAGGTGCTGATGCTGCGCCTTGGCGCACAGGCGCTCGACCTGCTCGAAGCCTGCGCGCGCGGCACATTGGATCAAGCACAGGCCAATTGGGCCGATGATCACGCCATGACCATTGTACTGGCCGCCAAAGGCTATCCCGGTGCCTATGAAAAAGGCACGGTGATCAAAGGGCTGGATGATCTGCCCGAAGACAGCTTCAACATGGTCTTTCATGCGGGCACCATCGAAAAAAACGGTCAGATCCTTGCCAATGGCGGGCGTGTGCTCAACGTCACGGCCCGGGGCGACAGCCTGCAAGAAGCCCATGACCGCGCCTATGAAATGGTCCAGAAAATCGACTGGCCCGACGGCTTCTGTCGCTCCGACATCGGCTGGCGCGCGTTATAAGCTTTTCAGTTTGACATAAATATCCCGGGGGAGTCGCCACCGGCGACGGGGGCAGCGCCCCCACCCTCGCAAAAACCGGACCACTTACCGCCCGCCAAGCTCCTTTAGCAATTGCGGCGTTTCTACCTGCCCGCTTAGGCGCACGCGATAGACCGCCAGCGCTTCGCTGACGCGCATGACGTAGTTGCGGGTCTCACGGAACGGGATGTGCTCGATCCAATCCACCACATCCACATTGCCTGACCGCGGATCTCCCCGATCGCGCATCCAGCGATGCGCCCGGCTCGGTCCGGCGTTATAGCCCACAGACACCAAAATCGGATTATTGCCGAATTCTTCCTTTAAATCCGCCAAATAGGCCGCCCCGAGTTGTGCGTTATATTCCCAATCCGACAACAGGCGGCTTTTGGAATAGGACAGCCCGTTTTCCCCCGCGACCTGATTGGCCGTCGCCGGCATGAGCTGCATCAACCCCCGCGCGCCCACGGGGCTGATGACCCTCGGATTGAATTCGCTTTCACGGCGGGCAATAGACAGCGCCAGTTCTTTTTGAACCGGTAGGCTGCGGTTGCGCAGCGGATGTAACGGGTAATAGGCCTTGTCGATGACATGCCCTTGGCTGGCCGCCTCTTTGGCGATTTTCAACGCCATATAGGGCGCATCAAGGCTGAGGGCCAAATCCCCCAACTGCCCTAACTCTGTGCGGTTCAGCGTTTCACCCTGATGCACCATGAAACGGGTGGCCAGATTAAGCTCGCCCGCCTGCTGCAAGACAATGCCTGCCCGCACAACTTCGGACCGGCGCAGCCGCCCCTCGCGCCAGTCGGGGAAGCTCTCTTTGCCGATCAGGGCAGCATCCATCGGTAGCCCTGCTTTTTCAGCCGCCAACTGCCCGTAAAAGCTGCTCTGATTGGTAGCGCCAAATGCATAGGCCTTCTGAGCCTGAGCCGTCTGCCCCATGGCCTCATAGGCACGCCCGCGCCAATAACCGGCGCGGCCAAGGCTGATAGGCGTCACGACTGCGCCCCGATGGTTATCGAAATGCCGCAAGGCGGTTTGCGGATCGTTCAAATATCGCAAGGCCAGATAGCCCGACAGCCATTCAAGGTCGGCAAATGTACTGCCATCGGTCAGAAAATGGCGCGAGGCAATTTGATAGGCCTGCCGTGCATTGCCCTTGCGCATTTCCGATCGCGCCAACGACCGACGCCAGCCCCCCCAGTAGGACGGCTCCCCCAAAGCCTGCGCCGAGGTGCTGCGTTCCAACATCAAATCAATCGCATCCGCCCGCCCCTTGCGGGCACGCCAATTGAACCGCTCATAGGCCAAACCCGCACCATTGGCGAAACCCGCCGGCACGGCGTCGATCAAACCGTCAACACCCCCGACTTGCCGCCGCAAACCAATGCGGGCTTTGGAAGAAGCAATCCAGGCGTCATTCACCAAGGGATAGAGCGCCTCTGCCTGATCCTCTTTACCGCGCCAGATCAGCCCGTCTAGCCGCGCCGTGGTATGGGGGCGGATGATCGCCATATGGCGCTGCTGAAAGGCCTCTCGCTCCTCGCGGGTCAGGTCCAGCGTGCGCCACGCCCGAATGATTTCAGCCTCTGCTTTTTGCCCTTGCCCAGTTGCCGCATAGGCGGCCGCCAGACGCAACGCGCCGACTCCGGTCTGCGGTGCGGCATCGGCGAAATAGGTCAAAACCGATTGTGCCCGCGCGCCTCGTGGAATGCTGTCTTCGCCTTTTTTGCGCAACAGCGGCATGCCCGGCCATTCCGGATTGTCATCGATAAACGCTAGATAGTCCGACATATCGCCGCGAGCCGCGCGCAACCGGTGCCATTCCACCAAATCCTGCACAACTTCGGGGCCTGCGCGGGCGCGGCGGGTGGCTTCGCTCCAATCGCCCGCTCGCATCGCATCAAAAGCATTCTTGAGAATCTGCGCATCACTTTGCTGCTGCGCCACCCCAATACTGCCGTAACTCATTGTAAAAAATGTAATAATTAATAATATAGCCCTGCGCATTTTCGGATAATCCTTTGGCCTGTATCCGTCCAATGACCACATTGTAGGGCAGGACGCCACGACCTCAATTCACAAACTTGGCAAATGCTTCAAACACGGCTAGGTTCCGCGCGCTTACACAGGGGCGATTCAGCCCCACAGATATAGAAAAAGGAGACGTGTCATGTTCAAAGGGTCCCTACCAGCCCTGGTGACGCCGTTTAAAAACGGCGAGCTGGATATTGATACGCTCAAACATTTGGTTGAATGGCAGATCGCCGAAGGCTCCACAGGTCTCGTGCCCGTCGGCACAACCGGTGAAAGCCCGACCCTGACCCACCGCGAGCATGAAATCGTGGTCGAAGAAGTCGTTAAGGCCGCTGCCGGTCGAGTGCCGGTGATTGCCGGAGCGGGCTCCAACAATACAGCCGAATCGATCCATCTGGCGCAGCACGCCGAACGCGTGGGCGCGGATGCGGTACTTGTTGTCACCCCCTATTACAACAAACCGACCCAAGCCGGTCTGATTGCGCATTTCACCGCCATTCACGACGCCTGCGACCTGCCGATTGTGATCTACAACATCCCCGGACGGTCAGCGATTGATATGACGCCCGAAACCATGGGTGAGCTGGCCAAGCTTGACCGCATTGTCGGCGTCAAGGATGCCACCGGCGATCTGGCGCGCGTGCCCCAGCAACGCATCACCTGCGGCACCGATTTTGTGCAGCTCTCTGGCGAAGACGCCACAGCCCTTGGCTATAACGCCCATGGCGGACAGGGCTGTATCTCTGTCACCGCCAACGTCGCTCCCAAACTCTGCGCTGAATTCCAGCAAGCCACTTTGTCGGGTAACTTTGCTTTGGCGCTTGAGCTGCTGGACAAGCTCATGCCCTTGCATCTGGCCATCTTCGCCGAACCTGGTCTGGTCGGGGCGAAATACGGTCTCAGCTTGCTTGGCAAAGGCAGTAGCGAAGTGCGCCTGCCCCTGACTCCGCTGGAGGATGGCACCAAGGCCCAGATTGAAACCGCGATGAAAAGCGCGGGCCTGCTCTGAAAATTTTTTAGTGACCGAAGCTGTTGCCTCGGTCACAACAAAGATACCCAACACTGCGATATTTTAGATAAAGACCCCACGACTCGATGAGTTGCTGGGTTATTCAAGTGTTGTTCAAAAACCAGTTGGGTTTTGCTTTGACCTAACAATTTCTTGGCGCATATTTATCTGAATTATCTATCAATTTCCATAAATCCAAAAAGTTGTTGAAAAAAAAAGGAAACAATTAATAATTGTGCGTATTGATTTATAGATTTAGGGGAACAAGCGAATGTATCGCTTCACAAAAGTTTTGGCAGGGGCAATTTTATGCTCCCTGTCGTCAACGAGCCATGTTTATGCAAAAGATTGTGTTAAAGGCACGATCTCATCCACTAAAGAGCAGGTATGGTACTGCAAAGCAGATAATACCATTAACATAACCCGAATAACTGCAGGCTCTAAAAAGCAATGCAACTTAGCTTGTAACAAAATCGGTGAAACTTCAACGCCAAGTCTTACCGAGGGGGACCTAATTTCAGTTGGCGCAGCAGACAATGCAGACTGGCTAAATAATTTCTCAACTCAGGGCTTCAAAACAGGGGATGCCTACACAACCATCAAAGTTGATTTTCAGGGCCGGATCCCGAGCGAAAAAGCTTGTTCAAGATACAAAGGAGTAGAGTCATTCCTCCGCAGCAAATCTGGCATTGAAAACGCTAAAGATGTTAATTTCTCAATCGTTTTGACTCACGGGACATTTAATCCAAAGGCGCCGAGCGGACGCGGATTACTCGTTCCGGTTTTCACATTGAGCAAAGAAAAAAACAAAGATTGTAAGCTAGAGTATCACGTGAAGCGGGATTTGGTTATTGCCAAAGTCAAAGCCGATGAAAACGTTAACTTAAGGGTGACAGGTGTTTATTCGTTTTCAGAAACACAAACTGTTTTTGATGGCGTGGAAAATACCGTAAATAACTCTTCTGTTCTCTCCAAAATATTGAATGGGTCCCTTGCTGCTTATGCTCCCTCATTGACGGAGCTATTTTCTTTGGATGGGTTCCGCACAACAAGAAATGATAATCTGTCGATCAGCACTTCCCTGCCAATTTATCCAGTTTCCAGCAAGGATGCGCGAATATTTTCGGTCGCCATGAGTTCTCAAGATCACCTGAATATTCGAGTGTCTCAAGTCCCGCTCTCAAACCCCGAAGGTGGGCTTGCCGAAGCAGATACGCTAACCGAAGCGATATCTCTTAGTGACACAGTGGTTGACTTCGCCAAGGATGGATCGACGCTCTTATTCCAATCGCTTCAACAAGATCTGAGCGTTTCTCCCAAGATTGATTTTTCTGTACCAGGCAAAGATTCCACATCGATTGGCGAAATGAAAGAATTCTGCGACCGGCTTGTTGCTGTTGCTACACGTGAATATGGCCTATCCGGCAAAGCGAAAAACAAGTTATTGGCTCTTTCCATGCGAGAATACTCACGACCTGAAGAGTTTTATACATCTAGAGCTGGTAGAATTGCCTGCATTCCGCTCAACCAACGACCCGAGTATCAAGAAATTTTTCTGGAAGGCATCACGAGTCAGCAGGCTGATCAGATTCGAAGCGCCATAGGCGGGTAGCTTTTATTTCATGGTGATCATCCAAGATGGAACCAAAATAGGGAACTAAGCAAAAGGCGTTTCAAGCCTTCATAGTCTGGACTTCATACCGTTGACACCTTAGTTCCCCTTCATGGCCAAGAAAAAACTGACCCCGGAAGAAAAGAACTACAAGGTAATCGCCGAGAACCGGCGGGCGCGCTATGACTATGCCATCGAGGATGACATAGAATGTGGTGTCATGCTTGCAGGTTCAGAGGTCAAATCCCTACGCACAGGCCAATCCAACATTGCCGAAAGCTATGCCTCGGTCGATGATGGCGAGCTTTGGCTAACCAATGCCTATATCGCCCCCTATCAACAGGCGATGTTCCCCCATGAGGAACGGCGCAAGCGCAAGCTTCTGGTCTCCAAACGCGAACTCTCCAACCTCTGGCGCGCGATCGGCCGAGAGGGCATGACGCTTGTGCCATTGGTGATGTATTTCAACCATAAGGGCCGGGTGAAAATCAAACTCGGCATCGCCAAAGGCAAAAAGAACCACGACAAACGCGCCACCGAAGCCAAACGCGATTGGGGCCGCCAGAAACAACGCTTGCTCCGCCACGGCGACTAGGCTGATTGTCACGTCCTTTCTGTGGCGCGCGCTATGGATCAAACCGCTGCACCCCCTTTAAAAACCGGCTTGTGTTGGCCTGCTGCTGTGCCTTTTACTTGCCCTTAAGGCGGGACAACGGTAGGCAGAAACAAAATGTCCGTCCCAGCAGAAAGACCCGCCATGTCCTCTGATGATCCAAAAACCCTGGTGTCCACCGACTGGCTTGCCGCCCATTTGAAAGATCCGGATCTGCGCATTCTGGATGCGTCATGGTATCTGCCCACCGACCCGCGGGACGGTAAGGCGGAATATGACGCCGCCCATATTCCCGGCGCCCGGTTCTTTGACATCGAAGAAATCAGCGACCAACGCTCCGACATGCCGCATATGGCACCGCCGGTTGAAAAATTCATGTCCCGCCTGCGCGCCCTTGGCGTCGGGGATGGCCATCAGGTTGTGATCTATGACGGCACCGGCTTGTTTTCAGCTGCCCGAGTCTGGTGGCTGTTCCGGCTGATGGGTAAAACCGATGTGGCGGTGCTGGATGGTGGCTTTCCGAAATGGCAGGCCGAGGGCCGCCTGACAGAGGATCTCCCCCCTGTCATTCGCGACCGCCATATGACTGTGCAACGGCAGGCGCATCTGATCAAGGATGTGACCCAAGTCGCCCATGCCAGCAAAATCAAAAGCCATGCTATTGTTGACGCACGCGGTGCCAGCCGGTTCCGGGGCGACGCCGAAGAACCTCGCCCGGGGCTGCGCGCTGGCCATATTCCGGGGGCAATCAACGTGCCCTATGCCAGCCTGCTCAATGGCGATCAGACCCTGAAATCGCCCGACGAAACCCGCGAGATCATGCGGGCCGCCGGTGTGGACCTTTCGCAGCCGGTGATCACCACTTGCGGCTCCGGCGTCACCGCCGCCATTCTGTCCCTTGCGCTTGAACGCATGGGACACCGCGACCACGCGCTCTATGACGGCTCTTGGGCCGAATGGGGCATGTTCCCTTATCTCAATATAGAAACAGGCGCATAATCATGCTCACGGACCTGATCCAACAACCCGCTGACAAAATCCTTGCTCTGATGCAGGCCTACCGCGAGGACCCGCGCGACACCAAGATCGATCTTGGCGTTGGCGTCTATAAAGACGCGACCGGCAACACACCGGTCATGCGCGCAATCAAAGCCGCTGAAAAGCAGCTGTGGGAAGTTGAAACGACCAAAGCCTATACCGGTCTCGCCGGTGATCCGGCCTATGGCAACGCAATGATCGATCTGGTGCTGGGCGATTCTGTTGCCCGCGATCGTATCGCTGCCGTGGCTACACCGGGTGGTACAGGGGCGATCCGTCAGGGCTTTGAGCTGATCAAATGGGTCAACCCCGAAGCCACCGTCTGGATTTCTGCGCCAACATGGCCGAACCACCCGTCGATCCTGAAATTTCTGAAAATGCCAATGGCGGAATACCGCTATTTTGACAATGAAACCCGTGGGGTGGATTTTGACGGCATGATCGAGGATCTGTCTCAGGTTAAAGCCGGCGACGTGGTGCTGCTGCATGGCTGCTGCCACAACCCAACCGGCGCGAACCTGACCTTGCCCCAATGGGCCGAAGTCATCGCCACCCTGCAGGAAACCGGCGCGATCCCCTTTATCGACATCGCCTATCAAGGCTTTGGTGACGGCCTGCAAGAAGACGCCGCCGCCGTGCGCATGGTCGCCAGCGAAATGCCGGAAACGCTGATTGCGGCGAGCTGCTCCAAGAACTTCGGCATCTACCGCGAACGCACCGGCCTTCTGATGGCGATCTCTGAAAAAGCCGACGGCCAACCGCTGGCCCAAGGCTCGCTGGCCTTCCTGAACCGCCAGAACTATTCCTTCCCGCCCGATCATGGTGCCCGCCTTGTGACTATGATCCTAAGCGATGACGCCCTACGCGCCGATTGGGAGGCCGAGCTGGAAGAGGTTCGCCAAAACATGCTGTCCCTGCGCACCGCGCTGGCGACGGAATTGCAGCGGCTTTCCGGGTCCGACCGTTTCGGCTTTCTGGCCCAACACCGTGGGATGTTCTCGCGCCTTGGGGCAACACCGGAACAGGTTGAAACCCTGCGCCGTGACCACGCCATTTACATGGTTGGCGATAGCCGCCTGAACATTGCGGGCTTGAACGAGAAAACCATCCCGATTCTGGCCAAGGCCATCATCGACGCGGGCGTCTGATCTCCTCGGGGCGGCCTGTAAAACCGCCGCCCCAACTTTGTTCCAAAAATATCCCCGCCGGAGGCATCCGAGGCTTCCCCAAGCAAGGGCGCTGCCATGATCACCCGCACCCACCAAAAAGACGATGCCGCCTCGACCGCGCTCTATTCAGACTGCGAAAACTACCGCTACGCCCTGACCCGCATCTGGGACGATACAGGGGGCAAAGTCGCTTTTGTGATGCTCAACCCCTCTACCGCGACCGAGGTACAAAACGACCCGACAGTGGAACGCTGCGAACGACGGGCCCGCGCCCTTGGCTTTGGGGCGTTTCGGGTCTGTAATATCTTTGCCTGGCGCGATACCGATCCCAAGAACATGCGCGCCGCCACCGATCCGGTCGGGCCGGAAAATGATGCCACGATTATAAAAGCCGCCGCGTGGGCCGATCAGATCATTTGCGCCTGGGGCACCCATGGGGCGCATCTGTCGCGCGGGGTCGCCGTGGAAACCTTGCTGCGTAACACCGGCCTGCCGCTATTTCACCTTGGCCTCTCCAAAGCCGGTCACCCCAAACATCCGCTCTATATTTCCTACAGCGAGCAACCTCGTCTCTGGATCAGCCCTTGCACCGCCCCATAACACCGCTAGTTTAAGGCCACAGGCCAAGGGGGACGTATGAGCAACACGCCGCAATGTGAGATGAACGAAGAGCTGGTCCGCATCCGCAAGGAGCTGGAAACCTTCAACAATCACCGTATCGTTAAGATTAACAACAATATCTGGCGCACATTGGCGTTTCAGTTTGCCCGTGGTCTGGCTGTGGGTCTGGGCACGGTTATCGGCGCGACGGTTCTTGTCTCTGTTGCGGTCTATTTCCTGTCAAAAATTGACTTTATTCCGATCATTGGCGATTGGGCGAGCGAGATTTCTGCCGAAATCCAAGGCGAGCCACCTGCCCCGGCCACCGCACCGGTCGATACACAGACCCCACCCCCTTCGGAAAACTAGGTAAAACTTTAACAATTATTAACCTCTTCCTAAGCCCAACATCGCATAAGTTATTGTGCCAGCCTGAATCGGTTGGCCTGTGGGTGCGAAAAGTGGAAATGGTATGTTGGGTTTGGTTGGTCTGTTCGGATTGCTTGCTGCTGGCATGGCGGCAGATATGGTCCTTGGGTCGGACGGTGACGATGAAATCGACGGCACCGATGGCAATGATGTGATTGCCGCAGGGGGCGGTAATGACATCGTCAACGGCCATGGCGGTCATGATATTCTGAATGGTGGCAGCGGAGACGACATCATTACCGGTGGCGCGGGAAATGATGATATCTTCGGAGAAAGCGGCAACGACAGCCTTTCCGGTGGTCTGGGCATCGATGATATTATCGGCGCGGATGGCAATGACACCATTTCCGGCGGCGAAGATGATGATGTTCTGACCGGATGGGCGGATCACGATACATTGCAGGGCGGCGCAGGCGATGATCACCTGATCGGCGGAGAGGGGGACGATCTGCTTGACGGCGGCGATGGCAATGACACGCTTGAGGGCGGATATGACAATGACAACGTGACTGGCGGCTTTGGCGAAGATGCCATCATGGGCGGGGGCGGCGACGATACGCTCTCGGGCACTGAAATCAATCCGGAAACCGGACAGGACGAAGATGTCCGGGATTACATGAACGGCGGCGACGGCGACGACACGCTGACCGTTGGCACGGATGATGTTGCAACCGGCGGCGCAGGAGAGGACATTTTCATCCTTGGCGACTGGATCAGCGAAGGCGATCCCGCCACGATCATGGATTTCAATGGCGCAGAGGATACGCTGCTCATCCAATACGAAACAGAAAACGGGGAGGAACCGGAAATTTCTGTCGACAGTATCGCCGGCGAAAACGGTCCCCAAAGTGAAATCTATCTGGACGGGATTCACATTGCGACCCTGAACGGCGTCAGTGAAATCTCGGCGGGGCAAATTACCCTGATCAATTAAGACCACCACCCCATTCGCCCTGCGATGAATTTCTAGGGGATCACTAGGGGCACAGCCAGACGCCGCCGCCACCGGAAACGACCGGCGGGGGCGGCGAATTTACTCGTTTTCGCTCAGATCAAACTTCACCCATCAAGGCATCCGGCATGTTCTGATAGCAAACCGGCCGCAAGAAACGCCGGATCGCCATCGTACCAACGGAGGTTGCACCAAAATTGGTTGAGGCTGGATAGGGTCCGCTATGGACCATGGCATCGCAAACTTCCACACCGGTTGGAAACCCGTTGACCAAAATTCGACCGGCTTTGCGCTCGAGCACCGGCATAAGCGTTTGGGCCAGAGCGGTATCGCCCGCATCCATATGCAAAGTGCAGGTCAATTGCCCATGTAGGGCCCGTGCAACCTTCTGCATTTCCTGCGTATCCGTGACGGTGACAACAATACCCAACGGGCCAAAAACTTCGTCCTGCAGCGTTTCGGAAGCCAGCCACTCCTGCGCTGTCGTCGTGAAAAGATTTGGCCCCGCCCTTCTGGGTTCTGCCTCAGAGGTCACCACCGCAGACACACCGGATGTTTGCGCTATGGCATCCGTGCCTGCCTGATAGGCTTTGGCAATACCTTCGGTCAGCATCGTCTGTGCCGCCGTATCCCTGAGCGCTGCTGCAGCGGCGGTCACAAAGGCATCGGTTTGCGCGCCCTCCAATGCGATCACCACCCCCGGATTGGTGCAAAACTGCCCCGCTCCCATGGTTAAGGACCCCGCCCATCCGGCACCGATTTCGGCAGCGCGGCTTGCCATGGCATCGGGCAATAGAAACATCGGATTAACCGAGCCAAGTTCCCCAAAAAACGGAATGGGT
Source organism: uncultured Pseudoruegeria sp. (assembly GCA_947498155.1). Classification (GTDB taxonomy): domain Bacteria; phylum Pseudomonadota; class Alphaproteobacteria; order Rhodobacterales; family Rhodobacteraceae; genus Pseudoruegeria. Next base: position 115,963 of record CANMJD010000005.1, on the reverse strand, counting down.
TCCGGACGCGCGGCACAAAGATCATAAAGCGCCCGCCCGCCCCGCAAAGAACCGGTAAAGCCCACCGCGCGGATCAGCGGGTGCTGAACCAGCGCCTGTCCTGCTTCGAAAGACTGCCCCTGCACAAAACTGAAAACACCGGGATGCAGATCGCATTTTTGGATCGCGGCATGGATTGCCTCAGCGATTATTTCACCGGTCCCCGGATGGGCATTATGGCCTTTCACCACCACCGGACAGCCCGCCGCCAGAGCCGCAGCGGTATCGCCGCCTGCCGTTGAAAACGCCAAGGGGAAATTCGATGCCCCAAACACAGCAACCGGCCCGATCGGGCGTTGCACCATCTTCAGATCGGGACGGGGCAACGGTGCGCGGTCTGGCAATGCGCCATCATGACGTTGATCCAGATAGGTTCCTTCCAGAATATGACTGGCGAACAGGCGCAACTGGCCGACCGTCCGTCCGCGCTCCCCCTGCAGGCGGGCGTCGGGCAATCCGGTTTCCTGAGTGCCGATTACGGTGACATCCTCACCACGTGCATCGATTTCATCGGCGATGGCATTCAGAAAATCGGCGCGCTGCAGGCGGGTTGTGGCCCCAAACTGCCAGAATGCTTCTTCGGCGGCGGTCACGGCGGAATCGACATCAGCAGCCGTGCCATTAGCGAAAGCATAGGCGGGCCCATGGGCCGGGGTGCTTTGAAAAGTGTCGGCACCTGAAACCCATTGGCCTGCGATCAAGTGTTTTCCATGCGGTTTAAACGACATGTTGCGTCCTTTGCTCTCTTTTTTTTTCAGCGCAGGACCAACGAGTCCAGCGGCTCTAGTAGTTCCATCAAACGGCTTCGGATCACCGGATGCAACGGCGCAATTGGGTGACAGCTGAAATCGGATGCGATGACCCCGCCTTTGCAGCGCCTAGCATTCCGACAAGGTCACCCCCAGTGGCTTTTCCAGCATCACGTGCCGCCGGGCCTTTTATCATCTCTATCGCATAGGCAAAACGCGGCACCGGCGACATACACGGTGAGACCACGCGAGTTTCAGGGTAGGTCTCATTTATAGTTGTCTAATCCGCGTAGGTCTTTACGCAGTCCACCGTTCTGTGGCGCGAAACGGACAGGGCCGATTTATGCCACAGCCCCGAGTCGCCCAAATGGCGCACCACCACCGGTAGACCACCAGCGTAAAAGAATTCCTCCATCAGGTACTTGCCTGACGGCATCGGGTTCACAATCGTTGCAGTGTCGCGCCCGCAGCGATCCCAATCGTCCAGATCAAGATCAATGCCGACCCGGCCGGCGATGGCCAGCAGATGGGCGACCGCATTTGTTGATCCGCCAATTGCCCCATTGGTGCGAATGGCATTTTCAAAGCCATCCTGAGTCATGATGTCAGAGGGTTTCAGATCATCCTTAACCATTTGTACAATCCGCCGCCCCGACAGTTGCGCCATCACCTGGCAGCTTCTGTCCACCGCCGGGATCGCAGGGTTGGCAGAGAGAGCCGTCCCCAGAGCACTGAAATTGGCGCCATAAAGGACGCGGCCCCCCAGGTGTTGCAGGCGCCGGTTGAACGGCTCATGGATTGCGCGGTTCGCCCAAGAACACCGCCCTGCGCATTCTGGATGCAGCCGATACCATCCGCGTCGCCCCCTATTACACCATCTATAAGAAGGATCATCAGCTGTCGCGCGTGGCAATCCGGCTTCTGGAAGTAGCACTCAGGCGATTGTGACCGGGGGCGCCAATCCGACCTCTGTACTGTTTTGCAGGCGGAACACATCCAGAATGGTCTTGCCGCGTTCGGTTTCAAAAAATCCCGGACGCCCCAAAAGCCAATAGCCGGATTCAGTCGTGGCCACCGCCTCTGACAGGCGCATCAGGCTGCCACTGGTCAGCAATTCTTCAACCACATCCAACCATGCCAGCGTAATCCCCGCCCCGGCCATCGCAAGATGCAACGCATAGCCGTGGTCGTTCACCTCCATCCGCCCGTTTGGCAGCTCGGCGGCATTGCCGGTCTGCGCCAGCCAGTCTTTCCAGGTGATCCAACGGTTTTCGGAATCCTCTTGCTGGATAATTGCAATATCGCGGCGCTGCCATCCTTCGGGCGATTCTGAAATCTGCTGCATCAAAGACGGGGCCACCACGGGGCTGACTTCTTCCTTTAACAGAAACTCGGCCTCAAACCCGCGCCAGTGACCGTTTCCAAACAAAATCCAACAATCGGCATTTTCCCGCAGCAGTTCCGAATCATTCACCAAGGTCACGACTTTTGTGCTCACCGACAGGGCTTGGGCCAGCAACGGCAAACGCGATGACAACCAATAGGTGCCAATTCCGGGATATGTCGCGATTGTGAGGCTGGGTGTTGCTGCGCTGCGGCGCAATTTGTTTGATACATGACGAATGGCGTCAAACGACTGCGATAATGTCGCAAACAGATCATTAGCCTCTGGGGTGGGCACCAGTCGCCCGCCTTGTTTTTTAAAGAGTTCGACCCCTAAATCATCTTCTAATCGCTTGATTTGATAACTAATTGCAGGCTGTTGAACGTTCAGAGATTTGGCCGCTGCCGTATAGCTGCCCCGCAGGAACGACTCTTCAAAGGCGCGCAGGCCCTTTAGGGTGGGTAATGACTCTGCCATTGATTTTTTCAATGCCTTTTATGATTTTTTCCCTCTTACCGAATATTCAATGATTAGTCTATGAGTTCTCAATCTGCCTTATTTTTTAGCACAATAAAGCAAGACAACAGGACGGACACATAAAAGACGGCACTTCGCAATCGGACGCGCCCCCGCGACAAAGCCTGCCTTTGGCATGGCCCTGACTGAGCGGCACTTCGAAAAAAAGCGGAAACAACCGGACATCGGTCAATTTGGGAGGAGCGATCATGCAGAAGAACTTTGATCAGTTCGAAAAGGCAGAGGCCAATTTTGTCCCGCTGTCGCCGATCTCTTTTTTGCATCGCGCCGAGGCGCTCCACGGGGATCGCACGGCAGTCATTTATGGCGACCAGCAACGCAGTTGGTCGGACACGGCCAATCGGGTGCGCCGGGTTGCGGCGGGTCTGGCTGCGCAGGGCATTACGCGCGGCGATACTGTCACGGTGCTTTGTCCGAATATCCCCGAGCTCTTTGAATTGCATTTTGCCGTGGCGCTGACTGGCGGAGTGTTGAACACTTTGAACACGCGGCTTGAGGCCGAGACCATCGCCTATATTCTGGATCACGCCGACACCAAACTGGTGATCGTGGATCAGGAATTGATCCCCCTGCTGAACGCGGCCCTTGAAAAGCTGGGGCAGCGGCTGCCCACGATTGAAATCGCGGACCCTAACATCGAAACAGCCAACACGCTGGACGGTCTGACCTATGATGATCTGCTGAAAGGCACGCCTGATGCAGACGCATTGGGGTTGCCGTCTGATGAATGGGACGCGATTACGCTGAACTATACCTCCGGCACCTCCGGACGACCCAAGGGAGTCGTTTATCACCATCGCGGCGCCTATCTGATGGCCTTGGGCACTGTCGCTGCGTGGCAGACACCGCATTACCCGATCTATCTTTCGGTCGTGCCCATGTTCCATTGCAACGGCTGGGGCCATCCGTGGGTGATCGCGATGCTCGGCGGTACGATGGTCTTCACCCGCACCCCTGCGGCCGATAAAATTCTGGATGCCATCCAAACTCACGGCGTCACCCATTTCGGTGCGGCCCCCATTGTGTTGCAAATGCTGACCGAAGCGCAGCGCCTCGGGCAAGCCGCCTTTGATCCGCCGATCAAAGTCATGACAGCCGGTGCCCCGCCCCCGCCATCGGTTCTGGAACAAACCAAAGCCATGGGGCTTGAGGTCATGCAGGTTTACGGGCTGACCGAAACCTACGGCCATATTTCCAAATGCCTCTGGCAAGACAGCTGGGCCGAACTGAATGCCTCTGAACAGGCCCGCCTGCAAGCCCAGCAGGGCATTGCCTTGCCGATGGTTGAATCCGTCAGCGTGATCGACCGCGAAACCGGTGCGCCTGTTGCGCAGGACGGCGATACCCAAGGCGAGATCGCCATTCGCGGCAATACCGTGATGAAGGGCTATTACAAAGACCCGCAGGCCACCGCCGACGCCTTTGCCGAAGGCTGGTTCTGGTCCGGCGACGGCGCCGTTGTCCACCCCGATGGGTACATGCAAATTCGTGACCGGCTGAAGGATGTGATCATTTCCGGCGGCGAAAACATTTCGTCGGTCGAGGTCGAAGCGGTGCTTTATCGTCATCCGGCGGTTCAGGCCGCAGCGGTGGTGGCAAGGCCCGATCCGAAATGGGGAGAGGTCCCTTGCGCCTTTATCGAACGCCGCGAAGGCGAAACCGCCTCTGATGCGGAAATTATCGCTTTTTGCCGCAATCATCTGGCCGGTTTCAAAGCGCCGAAATCAATTATCTTTGCTGATCTCCCGAAAACATCGACGGGCAAGATTCAGAAATTCCTGCTCCGCAAATCCATCCAAGAAGGGCGCGTCTAATGGCATTACTCTCTCACTCCCGCCGCCTGCGTGTAACCCCGTTTACCACGGGCGTCGAAGCCGCAGGCGTTAAAGCCTATACCGTGTATAACCGGATGCTGCTGCCGACGGTGTTTGAAGATCCGGTGTCGGATTATCACCATCTGAAAACCCAAGTTCAGGTCTGGGATGTTGCGGTAGAGCGTCAGGTTGAGCTTGTCGGCCCCGATGCCGCCCGTCTGATGCAAATGATCACCCCGCGCGATCTGCGCAAAATGCAGCCGGATCAGTGTTTCTATGTGCCGATTGTGGATCAGAATGGCAAAATGTTGAACGACCCGGTCGCAATCAAACACAGCGAAACGCGCTGGTGGGTATCGATTGCCGACAGTGATTTGCTCTTCTGGATCAAAGGGCTGGCGCTGGGGACAGGGCTGAATGTCGATGTGTTTGAACCCGATGTCTCCCCCTTGGCGGTGCAGGGCCCCAAGGCCGACATCCTGATGGAGCGTATCTTTGGGCCGATGGTGCATGACATCCGCTTTTTCCGCCACAAACGGCTGCCCTTCAATGGCACGGACTTCATTGTCGCCCGTTCCGGATATTCTAAACAGGGCGGTTATGAAATCTATGTCGAAGGCCACCAGAACGGCATGGCCCTATGGGAAGCCCTGTTTAATGCGGGCGCAAATCTGGATGTGCGGGCTGGGTGTCCGAACCTGATCGAACGGATCGAGGGCGGCTTGCTGAGCTATGGCAACGACATGACAATGCAAAACTCGCCGTTTGAATGTGGCTTGGGCAAATTCTGCAACGCACCGGATGACGTCGACTACATCGGCAAAAACGCCATCATGCTCGAGAGGCTGACCGGCCCGACCCGCCAGATCCGGGCGGTATCGATTGCCGGTGCCCCTGTTCCGCCGGTGGCCACGACATGGGCCCTATCGCGGGGGGACCAATGGGTCGGAGAAGTCACATCCGCCGCTTGGTCACCTGATTACGAAACCAATGTCGCCATCGCCATGGTGGATGCCCCCCATTGGGAGGCCGGCACATTGCTTCAGGTGCACGCGCCGGATGGTATTCGCGAAGCAGAGGTGCAATTCGGCTTCTGGATTTAGCCGGAACGCTCTGATTTAACCGGAACTTAAAGACACCCACAGGACATATTCCGCATGACACTTGCAGGCCAACTCCCTGACTTTCAAAACATCGACCTGACACAAGATGAAGATGGTATCTGGGTCGTGACCCTGAACCGGCCTCAAAAGCGCAATGCGTTGAACGAGGCCACCATCGAGGAACTGATCGAGCTGTTTTCCAAGGCGCCACGTCTTGGTGCGCGTGCCATTGTTCTGGCCGCCGCGGGCGATCATTTCTGCGCCGGCCTGGATCTGGTGGAACATCACGACAACGACCGCGCCCCCGAAGAATTCATGCACATCTGCCTACGCTGGCATGAAGCTTTTAACAAAATGGAATATGGCGGTGTGCCGGTGATTGCCGCACTGAAGGGGGCTGTTGTCGGCGGCGGGCTGGAACTGGCAAGTGCGGCCCATATCCGCGTTGCGGATTCCACCACCTATTTTGCCCTGCCCGAAGGCCAGCGCGGGTTGTTTACCGGCGGCGGAGCGACCATTCGGGTGGCTGATCTGGTGGGCAAGGCGCGTATGATCGATATGATGCTGACGGGGCGGGTTTATCAGGGCCAAGAGGCGCTGGACATCGGCATGATGCAATATCTGGAAAGCGGATCGTCCTTGGATAAAGCCATGGAACTGGCCCGTCAGGCCGCCGCCAACCTGCCGCTGACAAATTTTGCCATCTGTTCGGCGATCAGCCATTTGCAAAATATGTCAGCCATGGATGCGGCCTATGCCGAGGCCGTGGTGGCCGGTGTGGTCAACACCCAAAAAGGCGCGCGCGAACGGCTGGATGCTTTTGCCAAAAAGACCGCGGCTCGGGTACGCCCCAACAGCTAGGATATTAAGGGCCGCCCGCAAAAAGGGCGGCTCTTCTTAGGTGAATTTCCGAAACAGCTTGGTCTGGTCAAACAGGTCTTCCAGCTCTTGCATCCGGTGTTTGGTCTGATCCCAGTTCAAATCCTGCACCGCTGAAATCATCGTTTCCACCAAGAGCATCGTTGTAGCCATAGAATCCCACGCCGAGGGCACAACAATCCGGCAACTGAAACTGTAATCCGCCAGCTGATGCACCGGGGATCGCCACTGATCGGTAAAGAGGATAATCTTTGCCCCCCGCGCGTGGGCCAGCTCCGCCAGCTTCAGCGTGTTGTTTTCATAGCGTCGCATATCAAAGATCACGAAAACATCACCTTCCTGCGCGTTCAGCAGATAATGCGGCCAGGTATTCGAGGTGGACTCCACATGGGTCAGATTGGGCCGGATCACCTGCATATGCAGGAACAGATATTCCGCCACCGTATGGGTGATCCGCCCGCCAACGACATAAAGATGGCGCGATTGATCCGCGACCAAGGCACAGGCTTTATCAAATGCCACCGGATCGATCTGGCCCAGCGTCAGACGGGTGTTTTCAATCACCGCTTCGGTAAAACGGTTCAGGATATGACCCGACGGCGCGGCCTCGGCCCATGTATCATGTTTGGCAATCGGGCCGCGCACTTTGGCGTGCAGTTCTTCGCGCAGTTCTGCCTGAAAATCCGGATAACCCTTAAACCCCAGCTTCTGCACCATCCGCGCCACCGTGGGCACCGACACTTCGGCATCGGCGGCCAGTTTGGATAGCGGCCCCAGCCCCGAGGCCGGATAATTCTCCAGAATGGAAAGGGCCAGCTGCCGCTCTGCGCGAGTCAAATCATCCAGTTTTTCCTGAATGCGATCCGATATGGTTTGCCCTGATCCGGACATGCAACCTCCGCTTTGTATAAAAATTTACCAGAAAGAAATGTTTCTGATAAATATTTCACAATTCTGTTGACAGACTCGCCAAATAGCAAGCAGTTTATGCGCAAGGAGCCCGCATGAGCAAAAATATATCCTCACAAACGGACGGTCCGGTACAGATCGTCAATGCCACAGGTCCAGCGGCCGCCGTGCTGGTCTGCGAACATGCGAGTCATGACATTCCGGCCGTTTACAACGGGCTGGGTCTTGCAGAGGCTGACCGCCGCAGCCATGCCGCATGGGACCCCGGTGCGATGGCCGTGGCCGAGGGCATCAGCGCGCGACTGAATGCGCCTTTGGTGGCCTCGCGGGTGTCGCGGCTGGTCTATGACTGCAATCGTCCGCCCGAAGCGCCCGACGCCATGCCTGCCAAAAGCGAACGGATCGAGGTGCCGGGCAACCGCGACCTTTCTGTCGCGGAGCGTCACGCCCGCGTTGCAGCGATTTACACCCCTTTTGCCGATACGCTGACCAAGACCATTGCGGCCAAACCAGCCCCTGTGATTGTCACCATCCACAGCTTTACGCCGATCTACAAAGGCCAGCCGCGCGCGGTCGAGATCGGTATCCTGCACGACAGCGACAGCCGCTTGGCCGATACTATGCTGCAAACCGCCAGCGATTATTGCGATAATCTGGTGGAACGCAACGCGCCCTATGGCCCCGAAGATGGCGTGACCCATACTTTGCGCGCTCATGCGCTGCCCCACGGGCATTTGAACGTGATGATCGAAATTCGCAACGATCTGATTGCCACCCCCCAACAGCAAACCGACATGGCCGCGCTGCTATCGGACTGGCTAACGGGTGCGATTGCCATCGCCGAGGATAAATCATGACCGCTGTTTTACGGGGTTATATCCGCGGCGTTGATGCCGTCAATTATCGCATCGGGCGAGTCGCCATGTACGGTATTTTTGTGCTGATGGGCATTCTGCTTTGGTCCTCGGTCAGCAAGACGTTTTTCCTGCCTTCACTCTGGACCCTTGAAATGGCCCAATTCGTGATGGTCGGCTACTACATCCTTGGCGGGCCTTATTCGATCCAGCTGGGGTCAAACGTGCGGATGGATTTGCTCTATGGGGGTTGGTCGCTAAAGCGCAAAGCCTGGTTCGACCTGATCACTGTCTGCTTTCTGATCTTCTATCTGCTGGTGCTGCTTTATGGCGCGATCAGCTCCACCGCTTATTCGCTCGGCTATTGGAAGACCGAACCGATTTCCTACCTCTTTGGGGTTCTGACAGGCTCAGAGGAAATCGGCCGTCTGGAGCAATCTTCCTCGGCATGGCGCCCCTATATGTGGCCGATCAAGGCCGTCATGATCGTCGGCTTTTTCCTTATGCTTCTGCAATGTATCTCGGAGTTCTTCAAAGATGTTCTACGCTTGCGGGGTGAGGACATCTGATGCCCTATGAAATGATTGCCACCCTCATGTTCTCGACCATGATGCTGATGCTGTTGACCGGCCAGCGGGTGTTCGGGGCAATCGGATTTGTCGCGGTGATCGCAGCACTGCTGTTGTGGGGGGATCGGGGTGGATATGACCTTGGCTTTGCCGCTGCCATGAAGCTGATGAAATGGTATCCGCTGCTGACCCTGCCGATGTTCATCTTTATGGGCTATGTGCTGTCAGAATCCAAAATCGCCGACGATCTATATAAAATGTTCCACGTCTGGATGGGCGGTCTGCGCGGCGGGCTGGCCATCGGCACCATCGGGCTGATGGTGCTGATTTCGGCGATGAACGGCCTGTCGGTGGCCGGTATGGCCATTGGCGCAACCATTGCCCTGCCCGAATTGCTGAAACGCGGCTACGACAAACGCATGGTGACCGGCGTTATTCAGGCAGGTTCGAGTCTGGGTATTTTGGTGCCGCCCTCTGTGGTGCTGGTTCTCTATGCGATGATCGCGCGTCAACCGGTGGGCCAGTTGTGGCTTGCTGGCATTGTCCCCGGGCTGATGATGGCGGCGATGTTCATCATATATATCGTGATCCGCTGCCGGATGAACCCAGATCTGGGCCCGATCCTGTCCCCCGAAGAACGCGACATGCCACGGGCCGAAAAACTGCGCTTGCTGCGCGCGGGCCTGCTGCCGTTGATCATCTTTGCGGTGATGATGGTGCCCTTCGTGAACGGCTGGACCTCGCTTGTCGAAAGCTCTGCCATTGGCGCGCTGGCGGCCTTTTTCGCGGCGGTGATCAAGGGCCGGATGACTCGCGAAGTCTTTGAGAACTCAGTGCGCAACACCCTTGGCATTACCTGCATGTTCATGTGGATCATTCTGGCAGCGCTGGCCTTTGGTGCGGTGTTTGACGGGCTGGGGGCGGTAAAAGCCATCGAAAGCCTGTTTACTGAACGCCTTAACCTGAGCCCATGGATGATCCTGATCCTGATGCAACTTAGCTTTATCCTGATGGGGACGTTTCTGGACGACACCGCGATGTTGGTCATCGTCGCCCCGCTTTATGTGCCCTTGGTTGGTGCTTTGGGATTTGATCTAATCTGGTATGGTATCCTTTATACGATCACCACCCAGATCGCCTATATGACGCCACCCTTCGGCTATAATCTGTTTTTGATGCGCGCCATGGCCCCGCCTGAAATTACCCTGCGCGACATTTATGGCTCCATCACCCCCTTTGTGCTGGTGATGGTCCTGGCCCTGACGCTGGTCATGGTCTTCCCGGGACTGGCCACTTGGCTGCCCACTACGGTTTACGGCAATTGACAATAACAGATCGGGTCAACCCGACAGATTTTAACAAGGAGAGAAAACATGACGACAAGACGTAAGTTTATCCAAAGCGCAGCCCTCGCGGGCCCCGCGGCACTGGCCACACCGGCACTGGCCCAAAGCACGATAAAATGGCGGATGCAGACCTATGCGGGGGCCGCGCTGGCCGCCGAGGTGATTGATCCGGCAATCAAGATGTTCAACACCATCGCCGGCGACCGCATGCAGATTGAACTGTTCTACGCCGACCAGCTGGTCCCCACGGGAGAGCTGTTTCAGGCCATGCAGCGCGGCACAATCGACGCGGTGCAGTCGGATGATGACTCTATGGCGTCCCCCACCGAAGTCACCGTGTTTGGCGGCTATTTCCCGTTTGGTTCGCGCTACTCGCTCGACGTGCCTGTGCTGTTCAACCAATATGGCCTGAACGAAATCTGGGACGAGGAATATTCCAAAGTCGGCGTGAAACACATCTCTGCCGGCGCTTGGGATCCCTGCCACTTTGCCACCAAAGACCCGATCCGCAGCCTTGCTGATCTGAAAGGCAAGCGCATCTTTACCTTCCCGACCGCCGGTCGCTTCCTGTCGCAATTCGGTGTCGTGCCGGTGAACCTGCCATGGGAAGACATCGAGGTTGCCGTACAAACTGGCGAGCTTGACGGCATCGCATGGTCCGGCATCACCGAGGATTACACCGTTGGTTGGGCCGATGTGACCAACTACTTCCTGACCAACAACATCTCCGGCGCTTGGGCGGGGTCGTTCTTTGCCAATATGGATCGCTGGAACGAGTTGCCAGAAGACCTGCAAACCCTGTTCCGCGTCTGCTGTGACCAGTCGCATTACTATCGTCAGTGGTGGTATTGGGGTGGCGAAGCCAACCTGCGCGTCAATGGCACCAAAATGGAACTGACCTCTATTCCGGACGATGAATGGGCAACGGTAGAAGCCGCCGCTCAGGTTTTCTGGGAAGAGATCGCTGCGGAGTCCGACACCAAGCGGCGCGTGGTTGACATTTTCAAGAAATACAACGCCGATATGGTCAAGGCTGGACGCCCCTACCGTTACGGCTAATGCAATAGCGGGGGCGGTTATCGCCGCCCCCTCCCCTCTCTTTCGAAAGTAAATACCATGCCCGGACAGCTTAGTTTTGATGATCTGAAAACCCGTGTGACCGCCGGTGACATTGATACGGTGCTGGTGTGTTTTGCCGATATGCAAGGCCGCCTGATGGGCAAACGTTTCCACGCGGTGAACTTTGTGGAAACCTCTTACAAAGAAACCCATTGCTGCAACTATCTGCTGGCCACCGATCTGGAAATGGCCACCCCCGACGGCTACGCGTCGACCAGTTGGGAAAGCGGCTATGGTGATTATGTGATGCAGCCTGATCTCGACACCATCCGCCTTGTGCCTTGGCTTGAGGGCACAGCGATGGTGCTCTGTGATGTGCTGGACCACCACAGCCACGAACCCATCCCGTTTTCACCCCGCGCAATGCTGAAAAAGCAAATCGACCGGCTGAAAGAGCTGGGCTTTGACGCGATGATGGCGACCGAGCTGGAATTTTTCCTGTTCGAGAAATCCTTTGACGACATCCGCAAAAGCGGTTTTCGCGATTTGACCCCGATCAGCGGGTATAACGAAGATTACCACATCCTGCAGACCACCAAGGAAGAAGGCGTCATGCGCCCGATCCGCAACCATCTGTTTAACGCCGGTCTGCCGATTGAGAATTCCAAAGGGGAGGCTGAATCCGGTCAGGAAGAGCTGAACATCCGCTATGCCGATGCGCTGGACTGTGCGGACCACCACACGATTGCCAAAAATGCGATCAAGGAAATCGCGTGGCAACACGGCCACGCCGCGACCTTCCTGCCGAAATGGGACCACACCAAAGTCGGTTCCTCCAGCCATGTGCACCAGTCGCTCTGGAAAGACGGCAAACCCGCCTTTTATGAAGAAGGTGCCGATCTTGGCATGTCCAAACTGATGGAACATTACATGGCGGGCCTGATCGCCTATGCGCCGGATTATACCTTTTTTCTCGCCCCCTATGTGAACAGCTATAAGCGTTTCTCAAAGGGGACTTTCGCGCCGACAAAAACCGTCTGGTCCGTTGATAACCGTACCGCCGGTTTCCGGCTTTGCGGCGATGGCACCAAAGGGGTGCGGGTGGAATGCCGGATTGGCGGCTCGGACCTGAACCCCTATCTGGCGCAGGCCGTGATGCTTGCCGCTGGCATCAAGGGGATCGAAGAAAAAATGACCCTCGCGCCGCCGACCACAGGCGATGTCTATGAGGACGCCAAAGCCACCGATATCCCGCAGACTCTGCGGGCGGCGACAGAAACCTTGCGTAACTCTGCCTTCCTGCGCGAAGCCTTCGGCGATGAGGTCATTGACCATTACACCCGCTGCGCCGAATGGGAGCAGGAAGAATTTGACCGCGTTGTCACCGATTGGGAAATCGCGCGCGGTTTTGAAAGGGCCTAAGAATGATTACCTGTATCTCTCCGATTGATGGATCGGTCTATGCCGAACGCACGCCGCTGACCGCGGACGAAGCCACCGCTGCCGTAGCCCGCGCCAAGGACGCGCAGGCTGCATGGGCAGCACGCCCTTTGGCCGAGCGTATCGCACTGGTGCGCGAAGGCGTGGCCAATGTTGGCAAAATGAACGACGCCATCGTACCGGAAATCGCCCACCAGATGGGGCGCCCTGTGCGCTATGGCGGCGAATTTGGCGGTTTTAATGAGCGCGCCAGCCATATGGCCGATATTGCCGAAAAGGCTCTGGCCGATATCGTGGTGGAGGACAGCGCCGCTTTTCGCCGTGTGATCAAACGCGTGCCCCACGGCGTTGTGCTGGTGGTTGCGCCGTGGAACTACCCCTATATGACCGCGATCAACACCGTCGCCCCTGCTTTGATTGCCGGCAATAGTGTGATGCTGAAACATGCCTCGCAAACCCCGCTGGTGGGCGAGCGTATGGCAGAGGCTTTCCATGCGGCGGGCATTCCTGAAGACGTGTTTCAAAACGTCTTTCTAGACCATCAGACCACATCTGATCTGATCGCGGCCAAGTCCTTTGGTTTTGTGAATTTCACCGGCTCTGTTGGTGGTGGCAAAGCGATTGAACGCGCCGCAGCGGGCACCTTTACGGGCGTCGGGCTGGAACTGGGCGGCAAAGACCCCGGCTATGTCTGTGACGATGCCGATATTGACGCGGCGGTGGATACGCTGATTGACGGGGCGATGTTTAACGCCGGTCAGTGTTGCTGCGGGATCGAACGGATCTATGTGGCCGAACAGCATTTTGACGCCTTTGTCGAAAAAGCCATGGCCATTGTGAACACCTACAAACTGGGAAATCCGCTGGACCCAGAAACCACCCTTGGCCCGATGGCCCATGTGCGTTTCGCCGATGAGGTCCGCGCCCAAACCGCCGAAGCCGTCGCCCAAGGCGCCAAAGCCCTTATTGATCCGGCCATGTTCCCCGAAGATGGCGGCGCCTATCTGATGCCGCAAATCCTGATTAATGTGAACCATGACATGCAGGTGATGCGCGAAGAAAGCTTTGGCCCTGTGGTTGGTATCATGCCGGTTAAGGATGACGCCGAAGCGGTTCGGTTGATGAATGACAGCGATTTTGGACTGACTGCATCGGTCTGGACCAAAGACGCCACCCGCGCCGAGGCCATTGCCGATCAGATCGAAACCGGCACTGTCTTTATGAACCGTGCGGATTACCTTGATCCGGGTCTGTGCTGGACCGGGTGCAAAGACACCGGCAAAGGCGGTGGGCTTTCCATCATCGGCTATCACAACCTGACACGACCTAAATCCTACCACCTGAAGAAAGCATAACCCATGACGCTTACTGCTAATTGGTCCTATCCAACCGCTGTGCGCTTTGGCGCGGGCCGGATTTCTGAAATCGCCGACGCCTGTGCGGCTGCGGGCATCAAAAAGCCGCTGCTGATCACTGATCGGGGTCTTGCCGATATGGAGATCACGCAAAAGACTCTTGATCTGCTGGAAGCAGCCGGTCTGGGACGAGCATTGTTCGCCGATGTCGATCCCAACCCGAACGAAAAAAACGCCGAAGCCGGGGTGAAAGCCTTTAACGAGGGCGGCCATGACGGGGTGATCGCCTTTGGTGGTGGCTCCGGTCTTGATCTGGGCAAGCTGGTGGCATTTCTGGCCGGTCAGACCCGCCCGCTTTGGGATTTTGAGGATATCGGCGATTACTGGACCCGTGCGAATGCCGATGCGATTGCGCCGATTGTGGCCGTGCCGACAACCGCTGGCACCGGTTCCGAGGTCGGCCGCGCCTCAGTGATCACCAATTCGGAAACCGAAGAGAAAAAGATCATCTTCCATCCGAAATTCCTGCCCAGCGTGGTGATCTGTGATCCTGAACTAACCGTCGGCATGCCGAAATTCATCACTGCGGGCACCGGCCTTGATGCTTTTGCCCATTGTGTCGAGGCGTACTGCTCGCCGCATTATCACCCGATGTCGCAAGGCATGGCGCTGGAAGGCATGCGTCTGGTCAAGGAATACCTGCCGCGCGCCTATGCCGATGGCAGTGACATCGAAGCCCGTGCCCAAATGATGTCCGCCGCCGCCATGGGGGCCACGGCCTTTCAAAAAGGTCTGGGCGCGATCCATGCCCTGTCCCACCCTATCGGCGCGATCTATCACACCCACCACGGCACCACCAATGCGGTCTGCATGCCTGCGGTGTTGCAATTCAACAAACCGGCAATCGAGGGTGTCTTGGCCCAAGCCGCGCGGTATCTGGATATCGACGGCGGGTTTGACGGTTTCTGCGGTTTTGTCGACGCGTTCAACGACTCTTTCGGTATTCCGAAAACACTGGCCGGGCTGGGTATTGAAAACCCCGATATCGACCGCATCGTGGCCGGCGCGCTGATCGATCCGAGCACCGGCGGTAATCCGGTTGAGATGACCAAAGAAAACACCACAGAGCTTCTGCTAAAGATCATCGGCTAAATCCCAGAGCCGCCGCCCTGCCCTGTGGGCGGCGGTTCAGTAATCAGCCGGGGCATCCATCCGGCGAATAACCGGCTGCCTCCTATTTACTTTTCTGCGCGCATTCCCTCAGATGCAGCGACAGGAGGCAGACCCACGCCATGACACAGGCCGCACAGGTTCCTGAAAAAATGCGCAAAGGCATATTGATCACTTTGCTCGCCACGGTGCTGCTGTCGGTTGTGCTGACCTTTTTTGGTGCACAGGGGTATTTTGAACGTCAAACCGCCGAACGCGCCCATAACCGGATGGTGCTGTATCAGCGGGCCTTGAACGAAGCCCTTCGCCAGCATCAGCATTTGCCCTTTGTTCTGGCGCAGGATCAACGGTTTGCCGCTGTGCTGGATGATCCGGCACTTGTACCGGATGTGAACGAAGCCCTGCGCATTCTGGCCCAAGAGGCCAAGCTGGAAGCCATTTACCTGATGGACCGTAGCGGTCTGGTACTGGCTTCTTCCAATGCCGGTGTGCCCAACAGTTTTCTCGGGCAGAACTACAGCTTTCGCCCCTATTTCCAAGAAGCGCTGAACGGCGCGCGCAGCGATTATTTTGCCATCGGGGCAACCTCGGGCAGACCGGGGTATTTCGTGGCCGAACCGGTGCGGTCAGGCAGTGGCCCTGCCAAAGGCGTCTTTGCGATCAAACTGGATATCAGCGAACTGCAGCGCTCGTGGGAGACATCAAACGAAATCGTGCTGGCGGTGAACCCCGAAAACATCGTGGTGCTGGCCTCTGATCCGGACTGGCTTTATCGCCCCACCACAGCACTAACAAATGCGGAACGCGCGGCGATTGTGGACAGCCGGCAGTTCGGCGCGCTGGAACTGGCCCCCTTGCGGTATAAAACACTCGGTGAAAACCGGATTGCCCTGGATGGCACCCCGTTCACTGTGGCCTCGGGGGCGGCGGATTGGCAGGGGTGGACAGTCCATTACCTGCAACCCGAAGCCGCGATCTATCGTCAGACCTTTGTCGCCACCGCCTTGCTGGGCAGTCTGATCGCCATTCTTGTCGGCTTTGCCACCTATTTACGCTCCCGCCGGATTGAACTGGCCTATGCCGCTTCCGAACAGCGGCGGCGCGAATTGCTGAAAACCAACAAACAACTTGAAAAAGCGCAGATAGAACTTGCCCGCTCTGCGCAGCTTGCCGCTTTAGGTCAGCTTGCTGCCTCTGTGACCCATGAATTGGGCCAGCCGATCAGCGCTTTTCGCAACCACCTTGCGGCCGCCGAAATCAGCGGAGAGATCACCTCGGCGCAGACTGCTGCCAATCTGAACAAACTGGTGGAACGCATGGAAGCCGTGACTCGTCAGATCCGCTTTTTTGCCCGGGCGCGTGCCGAAGTCAAAACCCGGGTCTCGATCGCCACCGTGCTCGAGGAAACCGCGCAGATGCTTTCTGCCGAACTGGCGGATGTGGGCTTTTCGGTCGCATTGCCGGAGTCAGATGAAAACTTGCAGGTGGCAGGCAATCAAATCCAGTTGGAACAGGTTTTTACCAACCTGCTAAAAAATGCGCTTCATGCGGTGGAAAACACCGACACTCCCGAGATCGGCATCACCGTGACACCGCAGGCAGACATGCTGCATATTCGGGTTTGCGATAACGGCACAGGTCTGGGAGATGCCAAACTCGCGGATTTGCAGGAACCGTTCTTTAGCACCAAACCGTCCGGCGTTGGCATGGGGCTGGGGCTGGCCATCGCAACCGAAATTATCCGCGATCACGGGGGCACCCTGTCTTTGGGCGAGGCGAGCACCGGTGCAATATTTGAGGTAAGCCTTCCGATCTGGCAGGACCACACAGGAGAGAGCGCGTGACAGAAGCCAAAGTGCTGATCATTGATGATGACCGTGAAATGCGGGTTTCGCTGTGCCATCTGCTGAACAGTGCCGGGTATGACACGCAGGCGGTCAAAAGCGGGGCCGAGGGGCTTGAGGCGCTGGTAGCCTTTGATCCGGACGTCATTCTGTGTGACGTGCGCATGCCGGGCATGACCGGGTTGGAATTTCAAAGCAAAGCCAGCGAAACCAGCCATGTGCCGGTTGTGCTGGTTTCTGCTCATGGGGATATTCCGATGGCGGTCACCGCGCTGCAAAACGGCGCCTATAGCTTTGTGGAAAAGCCGTTTGAACCACGGCGCATGTTGGGCATTCTGAAAAACGCAATCCGATTGAAACGGCTTGAGGATAGCGCCCGCCGGTTGCAGCACCGCCTGACCGAACTGACCGATCTGGAACGGGTGCTGATCGGCGACAGCCTGGCGATCAAAACCGTGCGCGATCAGATTTTCGATTTCGCCCCCAGTGCGGCCAATGTGCTGATCCTTGGCGATACAGGCACCGGCAAAGAACTGGTGGCCCGGGCGCTGCATGATCTGGGGGCCGCCCCTGCGTCCCCTTTTGTGGCGATCAATTGTGCGACCATTCCGGCCAATAGTTTCGAAGAAGCGGTCTTTGGCACCAAGGAAAACCCCTTTGGCATCATGGCCCAAGCCGATGGCGGCACGCTGTTTCTGGACGAGCTCAGCGCCATGCCGCTTGAGACCCAAGGCAAATTCCTGCGGGTTCTGGAAAGCAAGCAATATCAGCGGCTAGGTGACCCTCAGCCCCATGCGGTCAGCCTGCGTATTATTAGTGCGACCTCCGAACAGCTCACCGCCAAGGTGGCTGATAAAACCTTCCGCGATGATCTGTTGTTTCGCCTGAATACGCTGACCATCGATCTGCCAAAACTTTCGGAGCGCGGCGAAGATGCGCTGCTGCTCTATCGCTATTACACCCGCCGTCTAAGCGCGCTTTATGATCTGGCGGAACCCGAATTGAGCAACGAGGATATTTCGGCGCTTCTGGCCCATGACTGGCCCGGAAATGTGCGCGAATTGCAAAGCGTGGCCGAACGCCGGGTCCTTGCGGAACGGCGGGGGGGCGGATCGGTGCGACTGGCCATGGCCGGTCATCAACAGCCCGAACGCCCCTTTCCCGGTACATTGCGCGAAGCCCTTGCGGCCTTTGAACGGGAATTGATCGGCCGCGCCATCCAGGCGGAAAACGGCAGGATGGATGATGTAGCGGCAGCATTGGGCATTGGGCGACGCACGCTGAACGAAAAAATTGTCAAGCTTGACCTCGATAAAGAAGCCCTTTTGAGCGATTAAGCCTGCCCTGCGGAAATCCGCAGGGTCTTTTTCCTCCTCCCTGCAGATTTATTCATATCCAAAACTTACGGCGCGCGGCAGAAACAAGGCGCACTGCATTGCGCAGCACCGATTTTTTGGGAGGAACGACAATGAAATTCATGACAACCCTTGTTTTGGGGGCCAGCCTGGCCTTGTCCACGGCAGCTTACGCCGAAGGCGAAGACTATGTGCTTAACACCGCCTCGACCGGCGGCACCTATCACCCTGTTGGCACAGCGATTTCGACCCTGTCGAAAATCAAACTTCTGCCAAGTGAAAAATTTTCCCTGACAGCGGTAAACTCTGCCGGTTCCGGCGCCAATGTTCAGGCTCTTTCTGCGGGCACCGCTGATTTCGCCATTCTGCAAGGGCTGTACGGCTCTTACGCGGCAACCGGCACCGGTCCTGTCAGCGAACCACAGGCTAACCTGCGCTCGGTCACGATGCTCTGGCAAAACGTAGAGCAATTCGTGGTCCCGACTGAAAAAGCCACCACCGGCACAGTTGAAGATCTGACTGCGCTGAAGGGCATGACGGTTGGCATGGGCAAACAAAACTCTGGCACCATCGGTTCCAACACGGTGCTGCTGGCCGGTCTGGGTCTGGATGTAATGTCCGACTTTACGCTGGTTGAGGCTGGTTATGGCCCAACCACGGACGCACTGGCGAACGGTCAGGCCGTTGCGGCGGGCATCCCTTCCGGTCCGCCCACAGGCGCGATCACCAAACTGATGGCCGCCAATGAAGGTAAATTCACCATTCTGGACGTCACCGCAGAGCAAAACGCCGCCATGGATGCTGGTCGTAACCTCTGGGTGCCTTATACAATCGCGGCAGGCACCTATCCGGGTCAGGACAAGGACGTCAGCACCATCGCACAGCCTAACTTCCTTGCGGTGAATGCCTCTGTTGACGAAAACCACGTCTATATGCTGACCAAAACCATGTTTGAAAACCTGCCGTTCCTGCAGGCAATCCACCCTGCGACCACAGCCATGGCCGTTGAAAAAGCCATGGCCGGTCTGCCGGTTCCCCTGCACCCCGGTGCGGCGCGCTATTACACCGAAGTTGGTTTGGACATCCCTGATCACCTGATGGCGAAATAAGCGACGAACACGATTTTTGCAGGGGCACTTTCCAAAAGGTGCCCCTGCTTTTTTTGGGGGGAAAGACAATGACCGACACGACCGAACCGCAACAAAACCCAAGGGCCAATCTATTGGACCTGCCGACGGGGCCTTTTGGTCTGCGGTATGTGTTTTCCGCCTTTACCCTGCTTTTTGCCATCTGGCATGTGCTGACCAATGTCTATTTGACCGAACCGGGTCTGTGGCAGAATGCCATCCATTTTGGCGGCTTTGCTTTTCTCGCCTCCGTTACCCTAAGCCCCTGGGGCAAGAATTCGGGTAAGACATGGGCATGGGTCATCGACATCACGTATGGGCTGGCCGTTGCCGCCGCTGCGCTTTGGGTCGCTTCGGCCGAAAGCGGGCTTTATGAACGCTCTCTGGCGGTCACCGGACAAGGCTGGCAATTCACGGCCATCGACTGGGCGGCGGGCCTGCTGTTGATTTTCGCTTGTATCGATCTGTCGCGCCGTGTGTCGGGCTGGGTTATTCCGATCCTGATCATCCTGTCGCTGAGCTATATCCTGTTTTTAGGCACCATGCTGCCCGGCGTCTTTCGCGCCGCCAGCCTGCCGCTGGATGATGTGCTGTTCCGCACTCTGTATAACGACGAAGGCATGTTCGGCATTCTGGCCAACATCTCTGTCACCAATATCACCCTGTTCATGATTTTCGGCGGCTTTCTAGTGGTCTCGGGCGCCAGCAATTTTGTCATCGAGATTTCAAAGATCGTCGCAGGCCGTATCAAGGGCGGGGCCGCCTTTGTGGCGGTGCTGTCCTCGGCGCTGACTGGCACGATCTCCGGCTCTGCGATTGCCAATACCGCCTCGACCGGCGTGATCACCATTCCGCTAATGAAGGCCAATGGCTTTCGTCCGCAATTCGCCGCTGGCGTTGAGGCCGCCGCCTCTACCGGAGGGCAGTTAATGCCGCCGATCATGGGGGCCGGTGCCTTTGTGATGGCGAGCTATACGTCGATCCCCTATAGCACCATCGTCGCGGTGTCGGTTGTACCTGCGATCCTGTATTTCCTCTCGGTTGCCTTTATTGTGCGTATCGAAGCGGTGAAATACGACGCCGGTGCCCATATCGATCTGACCGTGGATCGCGCCAAGATGATCTCGGGCGGGTTGGTTTTTGTCATTCCACTGGCGGTGATGATCTATTTGCTCCTGAGTGGCGTCACCCCTTCTTTTGCCGCCTGCTGGGCGATTGTTGCGCTGATTGGCACCTCGTGGCTGACCAGTATCATCGCCAAAATCCGCCCCGACGGGGCGTTCAAGCCGGTGTCCATGGGCCCCAAACGCATTGCCGAAGCGCTGATTAGTGGCATCAAAGCTGCCGTGATGACCGCCATTCTGCTGACCGCCATCGGCATTATGAACAACGCGATTGTCACCAGTGGCGTGGGCAACGGTTTCTCGCTGATGATTGCACAATGGTCCCAAGGCTCCTTGGTGCTGGCCATTGCCCTGATCGCGCTGGCGTCTTTGGTGCTGGGTATGGGTCTGCCGGTGACGGCGGCCTATATCATCCTTGCCATTCTGACCGCCCCTGCTTTGGCCGGTTTGATGGCTGACAGTCTGATCGTTGATCAGCTCATGGCGGGTATTACAGATCCAGCGAAATCCGGGCTGTTCTTCCTTGTCGATCACCCGCTTGTTGCGCAGGTGTCAACAGGAATGTCGAAGGCCGAAGCATGGGAGCTGGTGCGCAATATCCCGTTTGAGGTCGCCGTCACCATCCGTCCTGTGATGATCGATCCGACGGTGCAGACAGGTTTTCTGCTCACCGCCCATCTGATCATTTTCTGGCTCAGTCAGGATTCCAACGTCACCCCTCCGGTCTGTCTGGCCGCCTTTGCGGCCGCTGGCATCGCCGGTTCGCGCCCGATGGCCACCGGATTTGAAAGCTGGAAAATCGCCAAGGGGCTTTACATCGTGCCACTGCTGTTTGCCTATACGCCGCTGGTCACCGGCGACTTTATCGAGGTGGCGCAAATCGGCTTTTTTGCCCTCTTTGGCATCTATGCCACCAACGCCATGATCCAATGGCATGCCGAGGGCCCGCTGAAACCGCTGACTGTTGTGCTGCTGATCGGGGGCGCTGTCGGAGCTTATTGGCCACTGGCACTGCTCCCCAATCTTTTAGGGGCGGGGGCCGTGGTAGCGGCGGTCATCCTGTCAAAACGCGCCGCTGTTCCGGTTTTGAGCGCAAAGAGCGCCTGAAAGAAAAACGACTAAGCAACCGGCAAGCAGTCCCAAATTGATAAGGCGTTGCTTGCCGGACCCTACCGGCACCGTTCACCCCGACGTGATTTTGTGGTGCATCAAAGTTTTTGGTGGTGTTGGCGCATCGGTTTTGTAACAAACTCTTAAGACCATTAAAAAAAGGATCGATTGAATGAATGCCCATGACGCTCTGACCGAAGTCAATGCTGCAATGGCCCAATTGCGGGCGGTGCGCGATACACTTGGTAAACATTTGGCAGAGAACAGCTGCCAGAGTAACGAGACCAAACAAATGTCAGAACTGCATGAGCGCGTCGCCAGCGCAATTTCAGCCTATCGTCACGGCCAATAAATCCGGCTACTGGGGCATCCGGCGTGCCTTACGGATTAAAAGGGCGCCATAGGATCGACAACGGGCGGGCGCCCTTCCGACGGTAGCGAGGCTGGTCAAGGTGGTGCGCTGCTCCTACACCGCTGGCCAGCAATCGTGAGAACCTTCGTCGCTGCTGCGGCAGGTAAAACAATCATGCCAGATTGCAAAATCCACGCTCGGTTTTGGACGGTGCGGTGCTACACTGTAATGTACACCCAAAGAAAGACCATCCGTTTGACACCAACACGCGCTTGAGAGGCTGAAAATGGCAAAGATTACCCGCGTCGAAATCTTCATGGTTGATCTTAAGCCCAAAGTGCGCCGGACCGATGCGATCCAGTCGTTCCTCAGTCAGGAAACCCCGATTGTGCGCCTCACCGACGCCGAGGGCGCGGTAGGCACCGGCTATAGCTATACGATAGGCACCGGCGGGCCTTCGGTGATTGCCTTGCTGCAGACCACGCTGGCCCCTCTGCTGCTTGGGCAGGAGGCCGAGAATATTCAGGGCCTTTGGAACAAGATGCTCTATAGCACCCATGCCACGGCGGTCGGGGCTATTACGTCGCTGGCGATGGCGGCCATTGATACCGCCCTTTGGGATTTGCGCTGCAAACGGGTAATGTTGCCTTTGTCGGTGATGGCGGGCGGTGCACGGTCTGATGTTGCACTTTATACCACCGAAGGCGGCTGGCTTCACATTGAACCGCAAGCCCTGATCGATGACGCTTTGGCGGTGCGCGAAAACGGGTTCCTTGGCTCTAAGGTGAAAATCGGCAAACCACATCTGTCCGAGGATCGCGCCCGCCTGACCGCGCTGCGCGATGTCGTGGGGCCTGCCTATGAAATCATGGTGGATGCCAACCAGAGCCTGACCCTATCCGAAGCGATCCGCCGGGCAAAGATGCTGGAAGACATCGGCGTCGGTTGGTTCGAAGAACCGATGCGGGCCGATGATATTGGTGCCCATGCGCAGCTGGCGGCCCATAGTTCGGTGCCTATCGCTGTGGGGGAAAGCCTATATGCGCTGTCGCAGTTCAAAGATTATCTGGCGGCGGGAGCCTGTTCTGTGGTGCAGGCCGATGTCGCGCGGGTCGGGGGGATCACCCCGTGGCTGAAAATCGCCGCCCTTGCCGAGGCCTTCAACGTTGCGATCTGCCCGCATTTCCTGATGGAACTGCACGTTAGCCTTGTCTGCGCGGTGCAAAACGCCAGTTGGCTGGAGTATATCCCGCAGCTGGATTTGATCGCGCCGCAAAGCATGACCATCGAAAACGGACGCGCACGCCCTGCCGCCGATCCGGGTCTGGGGATCAACTGGGACTGGCAGGCCATCGCCGCCCATGGCGTCATGACGCCTGTTGATCTTAGAGGGTAAGGAACGCAGAATGTCCCCTTCAGAGGCGATAGCCAACAGGGTCGCGACAGGTGGGGCGCATGGTCCAAGGTCACTCTGGCAAATTCCCTGCACAGGAATGCGACACGCCACCTCAGTGCCAACCCCAGAAACAAGCGCGCCAATCGGTCCGGCCAGCCTCCCGCGCCGGACTTAGGAAAACGGAACACAGATTATGAAACGATTAGAAGGCAAAACCGTCTTTGCAACCGCCGCAGGCCAAGGGATCGGACGGGCAACCGTCGAACGCATGGCCGCCGAAGGGGCGCGGGTCATTGCCACCGATATCAATGCCGATCTACTTGGCGAACTTAGGAACATGGAAACCCGTGTTCTGGACGTCACCGATACAGAGGCAATTAACACCACAATCGCAGAAGCCGGCGATGTCGATGTCTTGTTCAACTGCGCAGGGATCGTGCATGCGGGCAATATTCTGCAAGCCACTCCTGCCGAGCTTGACCTGGCCTTTGCGATCAATGTACGGGCGATGTTCGACACCATCCGCGCGGTTCTGCCGGGGATGATCGCGCGCCGCAACGGCTCTATTATCAATATCGCCTCGGTGGCCAGCAGCACCATTGGCGTGCCAAACCGCTGCGTTTATGGGGCCACAAAAGCCGCGGTCATCGGCCTGAGCAAAGCCGTGGCGGCAGATCACGTAGAGCAGGGCATCCGTTGTAATGCAATTTGTCCGGGTACGGTGGACACCAAATCCCTGCATGACCGGCTGCGCGCCACAGGCGATTATGAAAAATCTTGGAAAGATTTTAACGCCCGCCAGAAAATGGGGCGCATCGGTACGGCAGACGAAATCGCGGCGCTGGCCTGTTATCTGGCCGCCGATGAGGCCGCCTTCACCACCGGCCAAGCGTGGAATATCGACGGCGGCTGGACCATCTGACCCGCCTCAATCCGGCAGTGTGGCAAGTGCCCCCCAACGCCAGTCACTTTTGACGTTGGGAGGCGCAAAAACCGGTCTAGGCGACGACGTTATAGCCCCGTCCGCGCATGCAATTGCGGATGATGGTTTCTTTTTGCTGGTTTTTCTGCAACGCGTCCCCTGTTGCCCCGACCAAGGCCCCCACGGCGGCGGCTTCGCCCAGATTGTCCCCGTTGTCATTGAAGATGACAGAGGATGTGGCGGCAACCCCAGCGCCAATGGCGGCGGCACCGGCTGTGCTGCCGTCCGCAACCGGCTGTGATGCGGCAATCCCCTGACAGGCGGCAAGGTCGGCACCGTAGTTCGGACCTACTGGTCCATCTATCACGGGCTGATAATTCGCCCCGGAATTAGAGCAAGCGGCCAGTGCGCCGATCACGAAGAGGGCAGAAATATTCTTTACTGTAATCATTGGGCATTCCTAGCAGTTTCAAAAGTATAATCAGGATATCCCACCCTAGCGCGCGTGACCGGCCCTTTGTCAAGACAAGCGCCTTCTGGATCAAGCCTGGCGACCTCTTGTAAATTAAACTCAGGGGCGAGACTGGTTTTTCTCACCCCGAGGTTGCCCGGCTGTAGCGGAGTGAACCGCCCGCTGTACGGCACAGCTCAACAGCGCTACAGATAGGGCGTTAACCGCCCGAGACCGCGCCGCACTGACAACTGAACACGGAGAGAACCCTTCATGATCCGCAATCCCATCCTGCCGGGGTTTAATCCCGATCCGTCCATCTGCCGCGTCGGGGAGGACTACTATATCGCCACCAGCACCTTTGAATGGTATCCGGGTGTGCAGATTTTCCACAGCCGCGATCTGGCGAACTGGACGCTGGTGGCACGGCCGCTGGATCGGGCGGATTTGCTGGACATGCGCGGCAATCCGGACAGCTGTGGCATCTGGGCGCCCTGCCTGTCCTATGCCGACGGGCGGTTCTGGCTGGTCTATACTGATGTAAAACGGTTCGATGGCGCCTTTAAGGATGCCCATAATTATATCACCACCTGCGCCCAGATCGATGGCCGCTGGTCGGACCGCATTCATGTGAATTCAAGCGGATTTGATCCGTCGCTGTTTCATGACGACGATGGGCGCAAATGGTTCATGAACGTGCGCTGGAACCATCGCGGGCCGGGCACCGGGTGCAACCCCTCGCATGACTCCTTTGACGGTATCCTATTACAGGAATGGTCCGAGACCGACGGGCTGATCGGGCCGGTCCAGAACATCTATGACGGCACCGAACGCGGATTGACCGAAGCGCCGCATCTATTCAAACGCAACGGCTATTATTACCTGACCACAGCCGAGGGCGGCACCAGCTTTGAGCACGCCGTGACTCTGGCGCGGTCGACATCTATTTTCGGCCCCTATGAAACCCACCCCGATCACCACGTCATGAGCACGCGCGATCACCCCGAGCACCCGCTGCAACGTACGGGCCACGGGCAATATGTTGAAACCCCTGACGGCGCAGGCTTTCACAGCTTTCTGATGGGGCGGCCCATCAGCGGACCGGATGGCACGGGGCGGTTCTGCCCTTTGGGGCGCGAAACCGGATTGGATCGCGTGATCTGGGGTGCGGATGACTGGCTGTATCTGGCCAATGGCAGCCTGTGCCCCGATGCCGCGCTCACGGGTCTGGGCCCGGCAGACACCGCAGCGCCGCAGGTCAAAACCTATGATCTGAAAGGCGATCTGCCGTCAGATTTCCAATGGCTGCGCACACCAGAACCGGCGCGTATCTTTCGGACCGGTGACGCCGGTCTGACGCTGATCGGGCGTGAAAGCATCGGCAGTTGGTTCGAGCAATCTCTGGTCGCACGGCGGCAGGAGAATTTCGTCTATGACGCAGACACCACCTGCGCCTTTGATCCGACCAGCTATCAACAGGCAGCGGGGCTTGTGACCTATTACAACCGCTTCAAGTTCCACGCGCTTGTCATAACATGGGAAGCTGAATTCGGCCGTGTGCTGCGCATTCTGTCCTGTGCCGGAGATTATCCGGACGGAGAGCTGCAGTATCCGCTGATTGATCCGGTGCCGATTGCCTCCGGTCCGGTGCATCTATCGGTCAAAACCGACCACCATAGGCAGCAGTTCTACTATGCGATGGGCTCGGATGCCCCGACTCCGATCGGGCCGGTTCTTGATGCATCCCTGCTGTCAGACGAAGGCGGGCGCGGTGCCCATGGGTCTTTCACCGGCAATTTTGTCGGAATGTTTGCCATGGATACCTCCGGCGCGGCGGCAGAGGCCATGTTCAGCGCATTCACCTATCAGCCGCGCGATGGTGCACCGGCCTAAAACGCCACTTCTTGCATCTTGCCCCAGGTGGATCGGGCACATTCTGGATGATGGCGCCCCGTCAAGGAGCGCCACGTCAGGCCCCACCGCCGTTCAAAGCCCTTTATTATCACCCTCCGATTCCTGTCAAAAAGTGAGGCGCGGTCCACCGATCAGAATCGCGCCCTGCCCTTAAAAAAGCCTTTTGATGCAAGAAATATCTGAGCAAGCCCCGTCTCATTTGCCCTAAAAACGGTGTTAGCGCAGGAACACTGCTCAAAAATGAACAACTTTGAGGCAATAGTTGCAAAAGGGTTAACAAGATTCTCTACTCATTTCAGCCATGGGGAGGTCGAAATGAACAACGGGGTGCATCACGCACGACCAACACTAGAGGGGAGCGGCCTGATACTGGCGTCTTCCTTAAAGTCCGAAATCGCGGCCAGCTGGCGGCGGTGTCGGGAGTTAGGTCTGGACCCGCGTGGCACCTCTGAGAACGTCATTCTGAGCTATGAGCAATTTTATCAGCGCCGCCAGCGCGAGGAACGGCATCTGGCCCTTGCGCGTCCGGAAATGGAGTTCCTGTCCAACCAGATTGCTGGCCACAATTACCTGATCGCTTTTGGCGATGCGGAGGGCACCGTCCTTGACGTCTTAACCGATGTAGAGGCCGAAGACACAGATATGTCGAAAACCATTGTTCAGGGTTCGATCTGGGATGAAACCCTGCGCGGCACCAACGCGCTGGGGCTGGTCGCCCGTCATGGCAGCTCTTGCATGGTGTCAGGGGCCGAGCATTATTTTGCCTCCAATCAGGCCATCACCTGCATCGCCGCCCCGATCTATCGCAGTGATGGCGGCCTTGCAGGCATTCTTGATGTGACCTCTCCGGTGTCCACACGCGAAGCCCATACTGCCGCGCTGGTGGGGCTGGCGGCATTGAATATCTCCAACCGGATTTTTGTCGAAGCCCACCGGCATGAACTCATCGTGTTCTGCCACCCGCGCGAAGAATACCTCCCGACCCAGAGTGCTGGATTGCTGGCCTTTGATCAGGATGGAAAAATGACCGGTGCAACCCCAGTGGCACGCAGTCTGCTACCGAATATTTCGGACCTTGTGCAGCCCATGTTCAGCGACATTTTCCAAGACGGATATGATCGCGCCCTTGATAGCATCCATTCAGGTGAAACCGCCTTGCTTAAGGACCGGCGCGGATCGGGGATGTTTGTCAGAATCCGTCCGACGCGGGGGCGTTTGATGGGCTTTCGTTCCAAGGGGCGCCCGCTGACGGTTGGCATGCCTGCGCTGAACCGCCAATCCAGAACGGAAGAAACGAATTTTTCCATGGCCTCTTGCGATGATTTTTTAAAGCAACAGATCGCGATTACCGCCGAAGCCGCTGCCCTGCGGTTGCCGGTGCGGATCTGCGGAAAATCCGGCAGTGGTCTGAGCGAAACGGCCCGTGCGGTACATGCCCAAATTCCGGGACAGGATCACTGCGTCGAAGTGGATTGCTCGATTGCGCAGGACAGCTCGCTTGAATTTGCTCTGCGGGGCAACATGCTGGACAGTGATGACGCCGCCACTAGCCCGATCTCCGGGCCGCTTCTGGATACGCCGGGGAATGTGACGCTCATTCTGGATGGCATCGAGGCGCTTGGCAGTCGCGCGCAGACCGTAACCAAGCGTTTGCTGACCCAATTTGACCGCATGTCCCGAGAGGATGCCGATCACGGTAACTGGGCCCTTATTGTCATCGAAAGAAGCCAATGCGCGCCCACAGCAAAGCAAAGGTCAGACACACTGGATCTAAAAGAGATTTGGGGACATTCCTTTTGCGTGCCCGCACTAAGCGAACGCTCGGATCTTCATGCCATAGCAGTGTCCCTGCTGGCCGAATTTGCCCCCCTGGCGCGGCTAGAGGCCGAGGCCGTGCGGTTGATCCGGCAGCTTGAAGATAATCTGACTTTCTATTCCTTGCGCAGATTGTTGTTTCAACTGTCCCGCCGCGATCCTTGCGGCTCGATCACTGCTGCCAAAGTCCTGGCTTTGCTGCCTCAGTTGGCAAAGACGGCAGAAACCTGTCCTGATTGCCGCGGCAATGCCAAGCGCGAAGCCAATTGCCTGCGTATCCGCAAAGCATTGCGCGAATGCGACGGCAACATCAGCCTTGCGGCGCGCCGTCTTGGGATGTCGCGCAACACCGTTTACAAACATGCAGGGGGGACACAATGAACCACGCCTCCCCTGACTTACGCAACACCGGACCACCCTAGTCACGCTCCGGCTCCACTGAAATTACCGACATCAATTAGATAACGCCCGCGCCTTTTTTCGGGTGAACAAGGACGGCTGCGTTTTGCGCAACCGATGACGCGACTTCACGTTACAGGAGGAAATATCGTGAAAACACTAATCAGTACCCTTATCACAACGACCATGCTTGCCGGAGGGGCCATCGCGCAGGGGGCAGATGTCCCAGATAATCTGGAAAAACTATCCGGATTTAAAACCACTGGCACCACAGAGTTCACCTATATCGAACAGACTGGTGACTTTGCCGATGGCATCAAGAAAACCCTTGAAAAGATCACCCTACCCGACGGTTTCAAGATCGAGCTTTACGCCGTTGTTCCCGATGCCCGTCATATTGCCGTGGGCACGCAGGGCGTGGCGACCTTTGTCGGGACACGTAAAGACAAAGTATGGTCGGTTACGGATCGTAACAAGGACCGCATTGCGGATGAAGTCAAAGACTTCGCCCCCTCTCTGACCTTTTCTATCCCGAACGGGCCGTGCTTCTCTAAGGACGGGTTCCTATATATCGCCGAGCAAAACCGTGTCCTGTTGTTCCCTGCGGCGGAATATTTCTATGAAAGCGCCGATGTCGCGGCCTTTAACCTTGTCGCCAAGGGGGATCTGATCCCAGTCGAGGATGAAAGCTACAACCACACCGCACGGGTGTGTAAAATCGGCCCGGACAACAAGATCTACATCTCTTTGGGTCAGCCCTTTAACGTCGCCCCCAAAGACAAGCTGGACTCTTACAACGAATGGGGCATCGGCGGCATTATCCGTATGAACCTCGATGGCTCCGAGCGTGAGGTTTATACCCGTGGTGTGCGGAACTCGGTTGGTCATGACTTCCATCCCGAGACCGGCGAATTGTGGTTCACCGACAATCAGACCGATGGCATGGGGGATGATATTCCACCGGGCGAAATCAACCGTCAAACAGAAGCCGGTCAGAACTTTGGTCACCCATGGTATGGGGGCGGCACGACCCGCACCAACGAATACGCAAACGACGAGCTTCCAGAAGGGTTGATCAACCCGGCGGTAGAAACCGTCGCCCATGCTGCCGATCTTGGCATGATGTTCTACACTGGCAAGATGTTCCCGGAAAAGTATCAGAACGCCATTTTCTCGGCCCAGCATGGTTCCTGGAACCGCACCACGCCGGTTGGCGCGCGTGTCATGGTGACAATGATCGATGAAGAAGGCAACGCCAGCATCGAACCCTTTGCAGAGGGCTGGATCGATGAAAACGGTGAATACCTTGGCCGTCCGGTCGATGTTGCCATGCTGCGAGACGGATCGCTGCTGGTGTCTGATGACCTTGCTGGGGCGCTGTATCGCATCTCTTACGAGGGTTCAGAATGAAATCTGCGATAATCATGGTTCTGGGCGGATTTTTATCCGCCCAGGCTGCCGCGGCAGAACCGGTTGGTGATCGGGAAAACGGGCAGTTGGTGGCGCGGCAATGCCGGACCTGTCACGGGATGGACGGCGTCGCGAAGCTCCCGATTGCGCCGAATATCGGCGGCGAGCCGACAGAATATCTTGTGCGCCAGCTTGTCGCTTTTCGCGATGGTGAACGCTATCACGAGATGATGTCAGTGGTGGCATCGGGACTGGATGATAAAGCCATCACCGATGTAGCGGCCTGGTATTCCGGGCATCAGGCAACAGCCGGATTGCTTGCCACTGTGAATGCCGATGATGCCCCCGAAAGCTGTGTGGGCTGCCACGGGATCGACGGGCTGGCAGAAATAGAGGATGCGCCGAATCTGGCCGGTGAAACAGTGATGTATATTGACACGCAGCTGAAAGCCTTTCGCACCGGCAAGCGGTATCACGACATCATGTCTTCTATTGCGGCTGATCTGAGTGATGATGAAATCCGCGCGGCAGCCCAGTGGTATGCCGATGCGTTTTTTGCAGTCGAACCGGTTGACCCTGCGCAATAGCGATCCCCAGCGATTGCGCGCGTCCCCCCGCGCGCTGTCGTTCTGCTCTTGCCAGTGACACCGGAATTCTGTCTGCTCTGCGTATGACCCACCATGCGCGGGTGGCGCGTCCTTTGACAGGGCGCGCCACGTTTTTTGCCAAACAGAGGCCCCTATGAAAGCTGCTGTGTTCCACCGGTTCAAAGGTGAAATTACACTGGAAACGGTTCCGGAACCGGACTGCCCCGAAGACGGCGCGATTATTGATGTGCGCGCCTGCGGGGTTTGCCGGTCGGACCATCACACCTGGACCGGTGCAGAAGAAGACCTCCGTCTCCCTCATGTCATGGGGCATGAATTTTCCGGTGTCGTGCTGGCCGTCGGTCCAGCGTGCCACAATATTCGCGTCGGGGATCGGGTCACGGCTCCGTTTATTCTGGGCTGCGGTCAGTGTCCGGAGTGCGCTGCTGGCCACCCGACCATCTGCGACACCCAACATCTGATCGGCTTTACCCAATGGGGGGCTTTTGCCGAACGAGTTGCGGTACAGGCCGGCGATTATAATCTGGTGCATTTGCCCGAAACGCTCGGCTTTGCAGAGGCTGCCGGCATGGGCTGCCGCGTCACCACCGCCTGGCGCGGGGTCAATGACCGTGCCGCCCTTCAATCCGGTGAATGGATCGCGGTGCACGGCTGCGGCGGGGTCGGGCTGTCGACGATCATGCTGGCCAAGGCGCTCTCCGCGCGTATCATCGCCATCGACATCTCTGAGGCGGCGCTGGCCAAAGCGGCAGAGCTCGGGGCGCATCACTGCATCAACGCCAGCCAAACCCCGAATGTTGCCCAAGCCGTACGCGAGGTGACCGGCGGCGGTGCCCATGTCTCTGTCGATGCGCTTGGCATGACCACAACCTTTGAAAATTCCCTTGGTTGCCTGCGCAAACTCGGGCGGCATGTGCAAATCGGGATGCCGGTGGGACATCACACCACCGTGCCCCTGCCCTTGCTGGATTTGGTCTATGCCCGTCAGCTTTCTCTGTTTGGGATGCGCGGCTTGGGGGCCAGCGGTTTCAAATCGCTGTTTGACCTCATCGCAGCAGGCAAGCTTGATCTGAGCGCGCTGCTCACCAAGCGTATTCCGCTCTCCGGTGTCGGGGCGGCCCTTGCCAAAATGGACACAGGGCAGCCAGCGGGCATCACTGTGATCGACGATTTCACCCGATAGCGAAAACCACGGCAACCCATGCAACCTTGGCCATCCGTCTGCCCGAACAGGGCCATCACGCCGTGCGGTATTGAAAAAATGCACAGTCCGGCTGAAATAAAGATGCCGTATCAAGGCGCAAGATGGCTTTGATTTTCCAATGCAAACCATCGATTATCAATTTTTGACGAAGGCAGCTGTAGGGCTTTCTTGGCTGAATCTCCACCCTGTCCGGGCTAATATGAGATTCGAAACCCTTACGTGGAGTCCCTATGACACCGAAGTATTTTACACAACGCGGTGGTCATCCCGGCCAAGAGCAGCTCTTGACCGATCGGGCGATTTTCACAGAGGCCTATGCGGTGATCCCCAAAGGCACAATGCGTGACATTGTGACGAGCTTTTTGCCCTTTTGGGAAAAGACCCGTCTTTGGATCATCGCCCGCCCGATGACGGGATTTGCCGAAACCTTTTCCCAATACATTATGGAAGTGTCCCCCGGAGGCGGCTCTGACACGCCCGAACTTGATCCAGAGGCAGAAGGTGTGCTGTTCATCGTCGCCGGATGCGCGGCATTAACCATCGAAGGCGTGGCCCACAAAATGCACGAAGGTGGCTTTGCCTATATCCCGCCGGGGGCGCATTGGACGTTGCACAATACCAGCGACGATATCTTAAGCTTTCATTGGGTGCGCAAGGCCTATGAGGCGGTGCCGGGCCTTGGGCGGCCTGACGCGATCGTCACCAACGAACAGAACATCACGCCCACGCCAATGCCGGATACCGAAGGGAAATGGGCGACCACGCGTTTTGTTGATCCTACCGATTTGCGGTATGATATGCATGTCAGCGTTGTGACCTTTGAACCGGGCGGGGTCATCCCCTTTCTTGAGACCCATGTAATGGAGCATGGTCTTTATGTTCTGGAAGGCAAAGCCGTTTACAATCTTAATAACGACTGGGTCGAGGTTGAGGCCGGCGACTACATGTGGCTGCGCGCATTTTGTCCGCAGGCCTGTTATGCGGGCGGTCCGGGACGTTTCCGGTATCTGCTGTATAAAGATGTGAACCGCCACATGAACCTACGCCTGTCTTCGCGTCCCTAAGGCCCCGCACCGCCTGCAAGACCGGCGTTTTCAACATCTGTTTCAGGCTGCGATTACTTCAACAGCATCGCCACCGTCCCAAAAGAAGCACATTTTTTTGACGATACCCCCCTGCGCGGCAGCTACGAGGCGCGAACCACGCCCGCGATTTTTTCGATGATATATTCCATGAAAAGACGGGTCTTGGGGTCCTGCCTTTTTCTGTGGGTGAACAGGCAGGCCATTTGAATGGCTTCCGGCGGCGTTTCTTCGCATACGGCGACAAGCGCCCCGCTTCTGAGATGATCGGCCACTTCAAATATCGGCTTCATCGCAATGCCCTGCCCTGACAACGCCCAATCGGTCAGTACATCGCCATCATCGGATTCATACCGCCCCGTTACCCGAAACCGCTTGGGGCCCTCATCGGTGATAAGACGCCATTGAAATTCTGTTGCCCCCGGAAAACGAAGGTTCAGACATTCATGACCGTCGGCAATCAACGCCTCACCCTCTCGGGGATGACCATGGCGTTCGATGTAATCGGGCGAGGCACATAAGACCCGCCCCACATCGGCAATTTTGCGGATTCTCAAGTTGCTGTCTTCGGGATTGCCCAGAAAAAACGCCAGATCAAGCCCTTCGGTTGTCATGTCGACTTTGCGGTCTGTCATCCGCAGTCGCATGTTCACTTCGGGATAAAGTGCCAAAAAACCGGGCACTTGCGGCGCAATCAACCGCCTGCCGACCCCCAAAGGCGCTGAAACATATAGCGATCCCTTGGGATTGTCGGTCATATTAGAGACCTGTGCTTCTGCATTCTCGACGGCCTCCAGCACGTCACAGGCCGCGGTGAAAAACGTTTTTCCCTGATCGGTCGGGGCAAGGCTTCTTGTGGTGCGCTGAAACAGCCGGACGCCAAGATGTTCTTCAAGCTGCGATATGCGCGAAGAGGTCACCGCCGGAGAGATACGCAGATCACGGCCCGCAGCAGACATGCTGCCGAGCTCGTAAACACGAACGAAAGTACGGATATTATCAAGGTAGGACATTATTTTGCTTTTTTTGATGCTGCTTGAACTTAAGCAGATATAGCAGAACAATACCCATCAGCATAGGCTGCCTTCAACAACAGAGTCTAAAGGAACCACCATGTATGATTTGGCCATTTTTTGGGATTGGGTCGCGTTCTCGGTGCGATGGCTGCACGTCATCACCGCGATGGCATGGATCGGCGCGTCATTCTATTTCATCGCGCTGGACCTGATGCTCAAACCCAATGCGGCCCTTCCCGAGGGCGCATCTGGCGAAGAATGGGAAGTCCACGGCGGCGGGTTTTATCACACCATCAAATACATGGTCGCGCCTGCCAGCATGCCCGAGCATCTGACGTGGCACAAATGGCAAAGCTATTCGACATGGCTGTCCGGTGCGGCGCTTTTGATGATCATCTACTGGGTCGGCGGAGAGCTGTATTTACTTGATCCGACAAAAGTCGAGCTTGCCCTTTGGCAGGGTATCCTGATCTCGGCCGGTTCGTTGACGATTGGCTGGTTGCTCTATGATGCGATGTGCAAATCGCGGTTGGCTGAGACCCCGACCGTCTTGATGTTGCTGCTTTTTGTGATCCTTGTGATTATGTCATGGGGCTATAATCAGATTTTCACCGGTCGCGCGGCCTTGCTGCATCTCGGCGCGTTCACCGCCACGATCATGACAGCGAATGTGTTTTTCCAGATCATGCCGAACCAGCGTATCGTTGTGGCCGACCTAAAGGCGGGCCGCACCCCCGACGCCAAATACGGTAAAATCGCCAAGGTCCGTTCCACGCATAACAACTACCTGACGCTGCCGGTGGTGTTCCTGATGCTGAGCAACCATTACCCTCTGGCCTTTGGCACGGAATATGCATGGATCATTGCCAGCCTGATTTTCCTGACCGGCGTCACCATCCGTCATTATTTCAACACCATGCATAAAACCGGCAAGGGACCGCATTGGACATGGGCGGTGACGGTTTTGCTGATGCTGACCATTGCCTGGCTTTCCACCGTGCGAACCGGCGAAACATGGGACGAAGCAGAAGCCCGCCCGCTCACCCCCTATGAGCAGAAATATGCTTCTGCCGATGGGTTCGAAGAGGCCTATGACGTGGTCTTGGGCAATTGCTCCATGTGCCACGCCCGAGAACCGGTCTGGGGCCGCATGCAGTGGGCGCCCAAAGGGGTTCACCTTGAAACACCGGGGGATGTGGCGCGGCAGGCTGAGGCCATTTACCTTCAGGCCGGTGTCAGCCATGCCATGCCTCCCCCCAATGCCGTGCAGTTGGACGAAGAATCCCGCCGTACAATCGTCGCGTGGGTGCGCGAAGTACGCGAACAGTAGAACGCCACCGTGTTTTCGGATTATGACTTGGTCTTCGCTTAGCGCCTAGGCGAGGATCGGATCGCTGAAATGCGCAGCGCTGCCCCCGCCCATGGGTCACAAATCGGTCGTCATTCGTAAAGTTTTGGGCCCGAGACGATCCCCTTCAACAATTCACTTTCAAAGCCACCCCTTTTAGGGGCACGGCTTTATTTGTAAAAGATATGCACAAAAGCGGCCGGTTTTCTGACGTAATTAGGCAAATTATACGCAAATATATTACTAATATTGACAAATTATACCAAGCAATCTAAGCCTTCTGATCACTTCAGCAAAGTTCACTATATGCCGCCGACCGATGCCCACAGGGCGGACGAGAGCCAGACGACAGGAATTGATCATGACCGCATACAAGCTATCCGAAGAGACCCGCGCGAAATTGAAAAACGTGTCCACCGCCTCTGTTGCGACGGCTCTGTTTAAGCGCGGATTGCGGAACCAGTTTGTGCAGGGGGTGGTTCCTGTGCAGCCAAAGCCCGTGACCATGGTCGGTCAGGCCTTCACCCTGCGCTACATCCCCGCCCGCGAAGACCGAAATCCGATCACCGTTTTCCGCAACCCCGACCACAAGCAACGCGTCGCCGTGGAGAACTGCCCCGAAGGCCATGTGCTGGTCATGGATGCGCGCAAGGACAGCCGGGCCGCAACCGCCGGATCAATTCTGGTGACCCGCCTTGCCAAACGCGGGGCTGCGGGGGTTGTGTCCGACGGAGGTGTGCGCGATGCCACTGGCATTGGTGCCCTTGAGATGCCCGCCTATTTCGCCTGCCCCTCGGCCCCTACGAACCTTACCCTGCATGAAGCCATCGAAATCAACTGCCCGATCTCTTGCGGGGATGCGCCGGTTTTCCCGGGGGATGTGATGTTGGGCGACGGGGACGGTGTCATGGTGATCCCTGCCCATCTGGCCGATGAAATTGCCGAAGAATGCCTCCAGATGGAATCCTATGAAGATTTTGTTCTGGAACAGGTCAACCACGGGGCGGGTATCATCGGACTCTATCCGGCAACGGATGCGGAGAACCTAGCGAAATACGCGACATGGCGCGACCAGACGGGGCGCTAAACACACCTTGAACCACTTGGGGGGTCACCTGATCTGCGCCCCTTATACCGTTGCGATGGCGAAAGGCTCCGCCCCGCTGCCATCGTAAGACATGGGCTATTTCAGATCTGCCCTTAGCGTTTATGAGATGCGCAAATCATTCTGACACCAAGGAGCCCCCTTTGCCCGAGACCCCGCGCCCTTCACTTGCCGATCATGTCTATGATCAACTGCTGATGAAAATCCTTAAAGAGGAATATGCGGTTCACAGCCGCTTGCCCACAGAAGAGGTTCTGGCCCAGCGCTTTGCGGTTTCCCGCCCGATTGTACGCGCCGCACTTTCGCGCCTGCGCGATGATGGTATCGTGCAGTCCCGACGCGGATCGGGCAGCTATGTCCTGCGGCGACCGGATCGACAATTGATCCGCTTTGTCCCGCTGGAGTCAGTATCTGATGTCCAGCGCTGCTACGAATTCCGCATTGATGTCGAAGGGGCTGCAGCCGCATGGGCGGCGCGGCGCAGGGATGACGCCGATCTTGCCCTGCTGGATCAGGCCTATCAGGTGATGGCGGATGCCTATGAAAACAACGCCATGGGGGTTGAGGCCGACCAGAAGCTGCACCTTGCCATCGCCCGTGCCTCTAAAAACCCGTTTTTTGCCTCGGTGCTAGAGTCGCTTGGCCCGCAAATCGCTCATGGCGTAAAACTGTCGCGCTCCTTAACGTTGTTGGACACACCGGCGCGACAGGAACTAGTTCTGTCCGAACACCGCGCCGTGCTGAATGCAATCCGCTTGCAACAGCCAGAGGTCGCAGAGGCGAGTATGCGTCACCATATTAGCGCCGCCAAAGACCGGATGTTTGTCGGTACAGAAGAAGGGTAGAACCTAATGTAGGCCTCTACCGGTCCGATTGGCAATCGCACCCTGATCGGCCTTGTGGCGATGGCCATCGATCACCTGCCATCCAGCGCCCCCTCAGCCGCGGATAAAGCCCTTGAACCACCGCATCACGACGAAATTTTCTGGGTCCATCTTTTGCGTATGCACAGCATGCAGCAAACGGCGGGAAAGCGCGCCTCCTCTGCATGATTTTTTTCGATGGTCTGGCGCTTACCCTATCACCTTAGTCGCGTGACCTCACCAAGCCTTTCCAACCCGTCCCGAAGCGCCTCTTCGGCGTAGGCATAGGACAGGCGAAAATGGTTCGGCATGCCAAAGGCACGGCCAGGCACCAGAACAAGACCGCTTTTCTCAAGGACAAACCGGCAAAATTCAGAGTCGTCTGAAACCCTGTGGCCCCCGACCAACGCCTGCCCCAAAAGCGCTTGGCAGGAGGGAAACATATAAAACGCGCCCTCTGGCTGGGCACAGGAAAGGCCGGTGATCGCATTGAGCGTACGGCAGACCATATCCCGACGGTTTTGAAACGCCCTGCGGCGGCTTTCAAGATGATCCACCCCGCCTTCAAGCGCAGCCACGGCGGCGGCTTGCGAAAGTGTCGAGGCACCAGAGGTAATCTGCCCCTGCACCGTGGTCATCGCCCTGATCAGTTCCGGCGTGCTGATGCCCCAGCCGATGCGCCAGCCGGTCATGGAATGCGCCTTGGACACTCCGTTGACGATCAGCAGGCGGTCCTGAATCTTTGGCATCGACGTGGTGGCCGAGGCGAAAGGCACATAGCAGATATGCTCGTAAATCTCGTCAGACAAAAGCCAGACATGGGGATGGCGCAACAGGACGTCTTGCACCTCTGCCAGTTCCGCCGCGGTATACACCGCACCACTTGGGTTTGAGGGCGAGTTCAGCATCAGCCATTTGGTTTTGGGCGTGATCGCTGCCTCAAGCTGGGCCGCTGTCAGTTTAAACCCCTGTGTGGCGTCGCAGGGGATCACCACCGGACGGCCCTCAAAAAGCTGCACGCAATCGATATAGGTGCTCCAGTAGGGTGCCGGGATAATCACCTCGTCCCCGGCGTTCAGGGTGGCGGCAAATGCATTGGCGATCACTTGTTTCGCACCGGTACAGATGATCACGTTTTCTGCCTTCTGGGTGCCATGGGCCTGCCGGGCCACGGCCTTGCGCAAGGCAGCGGTGCCCGCCGTCGGCGGATAACGCGTGTCACCTGCATTCATCGCCGCCGTTGCAGCCGCGCGAATATGTGCAGGGGTCGGAAAATCCGGCTCTCCGGTGGCAAAAGACAGGACGTCCTGCCCCTCGGCCCGAAGCCGGCCTGCCGCTTCGGAAAGCTGTACGATTTCGGACAGGGCCATGCCTGAGATGCGGTTGGCTTTGCTGAACATGAAAGGACTTTCCGGGGTTAACCAGCGTAAAGGCTGCCGGTCGGGGTTTGCAAAAACGCAGTAAGGGGGATGTCTTCCTGCCGCAGGAAACCTTGGCTTGGCAGCGTACCGTCCCGCACCATCTCGATGACCGCAACAACCGAGGCCGCAGTGGTCCAGGCAATCGCGGTGCGCTGCTGTCCAGCCACCTCGATCGGCCTGTATCCCCGGACAAATTCGCGTCGCTGCAAGCGTCCGTTTTGCATCCCTTCAGCGGCGACATGGACATAGACCACATCGTCCTGCACCGGCGGTTTGGCATTCACCAGTATTTCACCGGCCTCCTTACGATGGTCGCGCATCAGCAATTCGTGGAAAAAGAAATTCATCTGGGCGGCGTGACCCGGATATCGCATTGTTTTATAATCAATATTATCAACACGACCCAGATAGGTCTCGCACATAGTGCCAAGCCCGCCAGAGGTGGTAAAGGCCTCTAGCCGCACACCATCGATATAGATATCCTCCAGCCATTCCATGGCCGAAACCCATTTTATCTCACCGCCTTCGATGACTTCACAATCGTTCAGATATTCGTTGACCACCCCTTCAGGCGACCAGTTGAACGCATAACCCATCATCCCCGTGGGGTTTTGGGGCAAAGCCCCGACGCGCATCTTGCAACTGCGACAGTCATCAAGCGAGGCAATCAAATCCGCGCCAATGATGCCGACAAAACCCGGGGCCAGACCACATTGCGGGGCCATCAACCCCCTAGAGGTTTTGCTCAGTTCCAGTATCGCCTTGGTCGTAGGCACATCCTCGGTCAAATCAAAGTAATGAATCCCCTGCGCATGGGCGATCTCTGCCAGTTTGGCATTCAGGCTAAAGGGCAGACAGGACAGCACCGCATCCTGCGTGGACAGGGCGTCTTCGACCTGATCACCCTGCGCCAAATCCAGAGATTTCACCGGAAAGGCAAGCGCCTCTCTGGGCGGGGTCATGTCAATGCCAGTGACCTCGAAACCTGAGCGGTGCAGCAGTTCCGCCGCAAGCGTACCGATCTTGCCAAGGCCCAAAACAGCGATTTTCTTCATGGGGTTTCCTTACAAAGAATGACCTAGATCAGATGTCGAACTTAATGCCCTGTGCCAGCGGCAATTCGCGCGAATAGTTCACCGTGTTGGTTTGCCGGCGCATATAGGCTTTCCACGCATCCGAGCCGCTTTCGCGCCCGCCGCCTGTGTCCTTTTCCCCGCCAAAAGCACCGCCAATCTCGGCCCCCGACGGGCCGATGTTGACGTTGGCGATACCGCAGTCGGATCCGGCGGCCGACAAGAAGGTTTCGGCCTCGCGGATGTCCGTCGTGAAGATGCAGGAGGACAGACCCTGTGGTACGTCGTTTTGCAGCTGGATCGCCTCTTCCAGCGTCGTATAGGGCACGGCATACAGGATCGGTGCAAAGGTTTCGTGGTGCATGATCGCGCTCTGGCTTGGCATCTCGACGATTGCGGGATGCGCATAGGCTGCATCCGGATAGGCATCGCAAAGCGCCTGACCACCGCCATGCACGGTGCCGCCCTCGGCCTGCGCGGCCTTAAGGGCTGTATCCATCGCCGTCAGGGCATCGGTGTCGATCAGCGGGCCGACAAGCGTAGTGGCCTCCAGCGGATCGCCAACCGCAAGGGTTTCATAGGCGGCAATCAAACGGGGGATCAAGGCGGCATACACGTCCTTATGGACGATCAAACGGCGCAGGGAGGTACAGCGCTGACCAGCGGTGCCGACGGCGGAAAAAACAATCGCGCGCAGGGCCATTTCCAGATCGGCAGAAGGGGCCACGATCATTGCGTTATTGCCGCCCAGTTCCAGAATCGTTTTGCCCAACCGTTTGGACATATCCGCCGCGACAGCCTTACCCATCGGAACAGAACCCGTGGCCGAAACGAGCGCCACGTCCGGCGACGCTGTCAGCGCTTCGCCGACCTCACGTTCGCCGATCAGGCATTGTATCAACCCATCGGGTGCGTCCTCTCCGAACCGCGCCATGACCCGCTCGCAGATGATTTGCACGGCCAACATGGTCAAAGGGGTCTTTTCAGACGGTTTGGCGATCACCGGATCACCACAGACAAGCGCCAAGGCGGCGTTCCAGCACCACGGGGCAACCGGAAAGTTGAACGCCGTGATCACACCGCAGGTTCCGGCAGGATGCCAGCTTTCCCGCATGGCATGGCCGGGGCGTTCCGACGCGATGGTCAGACCGTAAAGCTGACGCGACAACCCCACAGCAAAGTCACAGATATCGATCATTTCCTGAACTTCACCCAAGCCTTCCTGATAGATTTTGCCGCATTCAAGGGTGACAAGCTTGCCCAGATTTTCCTTCTCTGCCCGCAGTTCTTCACCCAGAAGCCGCACCAGTTCGCCCCGACGGGGACCGGGGACCAACCGCCACTTTGCAAAAGCTTTTTTGGCATTGGCAATCGCGGCCTCGGCATCGGCGACGCTGTGAGTTTTCACCTCGGCAATGATCGAGCCATCGATGGGTGTAGTCACTTTGAGCGCGCCGCCGGTTGTGTAATCGGCGGTCAGGCCACAGGCAGTAAGAATGGATTGGAACGACATAACGGTCTCCGAATGAAGGTCTGTTTCCTCAAACTTGCGCTGAGCACAGCACCCGGTGCAGCCCAGTAAATTGCCAGCAAATTGCCAAAATCCGGCAATTCGTCGGATGCGAGTCGACGCCTCCCCCACGCAGTTTGGGGCTGACCAAAAGGAGGCGTTTATGCTGGGTGCAGATATACTTGTTGAAATGTTGGGCCGTTATGGCGTGGACACGATGTTCGGCGTGCCCGGTGATACTAATGTGCCGCTTTATAGCGCGTTGCAGCGCCGCACGGATCTGATCGAACATGTCATGTGCCGCGACGAGCGCAGCGCCGGATATATGGCCGACGCCTATGCGCGAATCTCTAACAAGGTTGGCGTATTCGAAGCGCCATCGGGTGCTGGGGCGATGTATTCCCTGCCTCCGGTTGCAGAAGCCAATGCCTCTTCTGTGCCGGTAATTCTGATGACCATCGACGTCCCCCTGTCCGGTGAAGGCCGCGGGGTGATCACCGAACTGGACTGCGTCAAACTCTTCGAACCGGTCACCAAAGCCTCGATCCAGATCAAATCGCCCGAGAAAATTCCGGAAATCATTCGCCGCGCGTTCCGCATCGCCACCACCGGCAAACCGGGGGCTGTACATCTTGTGATCCCCGAAGACATGCTGAAGGCCGAGGTGCCGGACGAATTGTATTCCCTGCACATCGAAGAAGAATGCAAAAACTTCCCCGCCTATCCCACCATGTCCGAACCAGGCCGCACCGACGCCCTTCTTGATCTGATCGAACAGGCAGAGCGCCCGCTTCTTGTTGCGGGTGGCGGGGCCAACAGATCGCGGGCCCGCGGCGCGCTGCAGAGCTTTGCCGAAGCCATGAACGTGCCGGTTGTCACCACGATCACCGGCCAGAGCACCATGCCCGATGACCACCCGCTTGCCATCGGTGTGATTGGCGACAATGGCTATCACCCCCATGCCAATATGGCGATGGAAGAGGCAGACCTGCTTGTCTACCTTGGTTCCAAGGTGGGTTCGGTCGTCTCAATCGGTTGGTCTTTCCCGAGCAAAAACCCGAGCCGCAAAGTCGCGCAGGTGGATATCGACCCGCAGGTCTTGGCCAACATGACAGAAAACACCCTGTCCATCGCCGGAGACGTGCGACTGGTTCTAGAGGCCTTGGGGGCAGCCGCCAAAGATCGCGTTGCCAAATCGCCGGACTGGGTTGAAACCCTCAACAGCTACCGCACGGAATTCTGGGCGAATGCCGAGCCATTGTTTCACGACCATGATTTGCCGTTGCGGCCGGAACCGGTGGTGCGGGCTTTTTCTAATCAGCTGCAACACCCGGTAAATATCCTGTCGGACGCCGGTACTCCCACCCCTTATATGACGCGGTTCTTGCGCATGGGGGACACCGAAAGCACCTTTATCATCCCGCGTGCCTATGGCGGATTGGGGTATGCCATTCCTGCTGTCGTCGGCGCGTGGAAAGCCGAGCCGGAGAAAACAACAATCGGCCTT
Source organism: uncultured Pseudoruegeria sp. (assembly GCA_947498155.1). Classification (GTDB taxonomy): domain Bacteria; phylum Pseudomonadota; class Alphaproteobacteria; order Rhodobacterales; family Rhodobacteraceae; genus Pseudoruegeria. Next base: position 72,800 of record CANMJD010000005.1, on the reverse strand, counting down.
TTTGGCGATGGTTCTTTCAACATGAGCGTCGGCGAGCTGGAAACTCTCGTTCGGCTTAACTGTCCCGCCAAACTGATCCAGTTCAACAATGGATGCTTTGGCTGGATCAAGGGGCTTCACCGGATGGAAGGACGCGGGGCAAATGATTGCTATTCGGTCGATTTCACCAAAGCCAATGCCGCCAAAATCGCAGAGTCCTTTGGTTTGAAAGCTTGGCAAGTTCAAACGCTCGAGGAATTTGAGTCCGCCTTTGCCGATGCTCTTGCCCATGACGGCCCGTGTTTTATCGATGTTATCATAGAGTCGCTGGCCGAACGTGTGCCGCCGGTCTTCTCATGGCTCAAAAAGACCGGACGTGATCCCCTTGCCCTTGCCTCTGACAGATTAAAGTTCTGAGGCATCCCACAACAGTTGCGCGGCGTCCAGGCTTGTAAAAACCGGACGCTGCGTTGCGCTCCGGATTGCGGCGGCATAGGGTGGCAGGTTGCCACATTCGAGCAAAAACCCTCTAATTTCCGGCGTCTGCTTCAGCAGGTGCTCTGCCTGTTTTACCGCATGGGCGGCGATGCTCTCGATATCGAATTCCGCATTTGATACGGTCTTATCTGACAAAATGGCATCGACGAAGGCAGGGCAGGTTTCAAAGCCAGCGATCCGCACCTCATCAGCCGGAATGCCCGCCGCCGTTAGCCCACCGGCGGCCAGATTGCTGGCGGAAGCGGTCAGAATCCCGATAGGCGCGCGCCCACAGGCCTGTTGAACAACCGGATAAAGCGACAGCGCTGAAACGATGACCGGAATGCCCACCGCTTGGGCAATCTCATCCTGAAAATGCACCAGAAACCCGCAGGTAGAGGTAATCGCCACGGCCCCGTCCTGTTCCAGCTTCTGGGCGGCGGCGATGAAGTCGGGCAACAGGCTGCTGTTGGGCTGTCCGGGTTTGACAATATCCAAAGCCCCCGCCCCGCGCACTTTGGTAATGCGAACCGGAAAGGGATAGCTTTCTGCGTTGCCAGCATCGCCCAGAATGCGCGGAAAATCGGTGTCCAGCATCAGAATACCGAGAAAAGCGGTTGGCGGCTTGTGCGCGTGCATAAGAGGGTCCTTGTTGCCGAAGATCCACTGACCGTATCGCGGCACAGTCACGCCAGAGTCCGGCATATTGTCAACAACCTGCCATTCTGCCCGCAAAACACGGCAGAAAGGCGCAATTATCGCGTATCGGCCATCACTTGTTCGGTGATCCGTTGGGCTGTTTCCTTATAGCGCCGGTCAAACCGTCGGCCAAAGACAACAAAGGATCTTGTGCGCAACACACCCGGCATCATGCCGATTTCGTCAATAACAATGTCCAGATCCTCGATACGCGGCGCCTCAACGCTGACAAAAAGGTCAAACTCGCCGTTGATCGACAAACAGACACGCACTTCGGAATACTGCGATATTTTATGCAAAATCTTGCGGGTTTCTTGTTGTTTTATCTCAAGGAAAACCATCACCTGCACGTTTTCCTCGCTTGGATTACGGCTGAGGACAACGGAATAGCCGGTGATCACACCGTCCTTTTCCATGCGGGCAATGCGTTCATGCACGGTTGATCGGGCCACTTCAAGACGCGCTGCAATATTCGAGGTCGACTCACGCGCGTTGCGCTGCAGCTCTCGAATGATCCGGCGATCCAGTTCGTCTTTCAGCCATTTTGAGGTAGAATCTGTCATATTGCCGGAAAATTGCGAATTTTCGACATATAGTCAAGTTACATCGTGCTCAACCTGTTTCACTCTTCTTGGAAAATAACCGTCGGACGGACTCATCATGACACCTTCACTCTCGAAAAAAGACAGCCCCTCGCTCTCCAGTTTCAAATGGGAGGATGCCCTTCTGCTGGATGCCAGCTTGTCAGAAGAAGAAAGCATGCTTGCCGAATCCGCGCGGAAATTTGCGCAGGATGTTTTGCAGCCAAAAGTGATCAGCGCCTACTCAAACGAAACCACAGACCCCGGTATTTTCCGCGAAATGGGAGAAATGGGCCTGCTGGGCGCAACGGTCCCCGAAGAATACGGCGGGCTGGGGGCGAGCTATGTCAGTTATGGGCTGATCGCGCGTGAAATTGAACGAGTGGACAGCGGGTATCGCTCGATGATGTCGGTACAATCCTCCTTGGTGATGTATCCGATTTATGCCTATGGCAGTGAGGAACAGCGGCAGAAATACCTGCCCAAACTCGCCAGCGGCGATTGGATCGGCTGTTTTGGCCTGACCGAACCGGATGCGGGCAGCGATCCGGCGGGAATGAAAACCCGCGCGGTAAAAACTGCGACTGGTTACCGTCTGACGGGCTCAAAAATGTGGATTTCCAATAGCCCGATAGCCGATGTTTTTGTGGTTTGGGCCAAATCAGAAGCCCATGACAACAAAATCCGTGGTTTTGTTCTGGAAAAAGGCATGAAAGGGCTGTCCGCGCCCAAAATAGGGGGCAAGCTTTCGTTGCGCACCTCTATTACCGGTGAAATCGTCATGGATAATGTCGAGGTTTCCGAAGAGGCTTTGCTGCCCAATGTCGAAGGCCTTAAGGGTCCGTTTGGCTGTCTGAACCGAGCGAGATATGGCATCGCCTGGGGGGTGATGGGCGCGGCAGAATTCTGCTGGCAGGCGTCCGTACAATACGGGCTGGACCGCAAACAATTCGGCAAACCTTTGGCCCAGACCCAGCTTTTCCAGAAAAAACTGGCGGATATGCAGACTGAAATCACCCTTGGCTTGCATGCGGCGCTGCGCGTGGGGCGTTTGATGGACGCTGCTCAGGCCGCGCCGGAAATGATCAGCCTGATCAAGCGTAACAATTGCGGAAAGGCGCTCGATATCGCCCGCCAATCCCGCGACATGCACGGCGGCAACGGGATTTCCGAAGAATTTCAAGTGATGCGCCACATGGTCAACCTTGAAACCGTGAACACCTATGAGGGCACGCATGATGTGCATGCCTTGATCCTTGGACGCGCTCAAACCGGCCTTCAGGCCTTTTTCTAAGAGGCCATCATGGACCGCGCAGCAATCGTTCACGAAAACTTTCACCGCCGACTTGCGGCGAATGATTTGCCCGACGGCGCGGCACCGACCGGTGTTGCCCCTGACATTTTGCTCCGTTTGTTTCGATCGCAATGCCTGTCACGGCAACTCGATCGCACCAGCCGGAACATGCAAAAATCCGGTCAGGGATATTACACCATCGGCTCCAGCGGTCACGAAGGCATGGCCGCCGTCGCAGAGGCGCTGCGCCCGACCGACATGGCCTTTCTGCATTACCGTGATGCCGCATTTCAGATCGCACGGGCCGCGCAGGTTCCGGGCCAAACCCCAGCTTGGGACATACTGCTTAGCTTTGCGGCCTCGTCGGAGGACCCGATCTCGGGCGGGCGCCACAAGGTGCTCGGCTCTGAGGCGCTGAATATTCCGCCGCAGACCTCGACCATTGCCAGCCACCTGCCCAAAGCGGTGGGTGCGGCGTTTTCCGTCGGGCTGAGCCGACGCAACCGGCCCGAACATGCGCGCCTGCCCGAGGATGCGATTGTTCTGTGTTCTTTCGGGGATGCCTCGGCCAATCACTCCACCGCCCAGGGCGCGATCAACACCGCCTGCTGGTCCAGCTACCAATCCTCGCCTCTGCCCTTGATGTTTGTCTGCGAAGACAACGGGATCGGCATTTCGACCCCCACGCCCGATGGCTGGATTGCAGCCAATTTTGCCCATCGACCGGGCTTGAAGTATTTCACCTGTAACGGGCTTGATCTGGCTGACACATTGCGCGTTAGCCGCGCGGCGGCGGCCTATGTCCGCCAGCGCCGCAAGCCGGCATTCCTGCATATCCGCACGGTGCGTCTCTATGGGCATGCCGGCTCTGACGTCGAGATCAGTTATCGGGCCAAATCCGCCATCGAGGCCGATGAAGCCAATGATCCGCTGCTGCATTCCGCGCGCCTGTTGCGTGATAGCGGGGCCTGCACGCCTGCAGAAGCATTAGCGATCTATGAGGAAACCGGCGAAAGCTGTAATCGGATAGCGACCAAGGTCGTGACCCGGCCGCGTCTGCAAACCGCGTCGCAGGTGATGGCCAGCATTCTGCCGCCCAAGCGGGACTGTGCCGCCAGCAATGGGCCAACGGCGACCGAAAGAGAGGCCCTGTTGGGCAGTGATCTGCGGGCTATGAATGATCCGCAACCGATGGCACGTCTGATTGGCTGGGCCCTGAGCGATTTGATGCTCGAACACCGCGAGCTTGTGCTGGCGGGCGAAGATGTCGGTCGCAAGGGCGGGGTCTATGGTGTCACGCAAAAACTGCAATCCCGCTTTGGGCCGGATCGGGTGATCGACACATTGCTGGATGAGCAGGCCATCCTGGGGCTGGCCATTGGTCTGGGACAAAACGGCTTTGTGCCCATTCCCGAAATTCAGTTCCTTGCCTATCTGCATAACGCCGAGGACCAATTGCGCGGAGAGGCCGCTACGCTAAGCTTTTTCTCGGACGGGCAATTCACCAATCCGATGGTGTTGCGGGTTGCGGGGCTTGGCTATCAAAAGGGCTTTGGTGGTCATTTCCACAACGACAACTCTCTGGCGGTTCTGCGCGACATTCCCGGCATCATTATCGCCTGCCCTTCGCGCGGCGATGATGCGGTTGGGATGCTGCGCGAATCCGTCCGGCTGGCCCGCGAAGAACAGCGTGTTGTGGTCTTTATTGAGCCCATCGCCTTGTATCCAATGCGCGATCTGCACGCCGATGGCGACAAAGGCTGGCTTTCCAAATACCCCGAACCGCAACAGCGCATTGGCCTGAGCGAGGTGGGCGTCGAAGGCACCGGCACCGATCTTGCCATCGTCACCTATGGCAACGGGCGTTTTCTCTCGGTGCAGGCGGCAGAACGCCTTAAGGCCGAGGGGATCAACGCGCGGATTATCGATTTACGCTGGCTGGCCCCTCTCGCGACAGAGGCCTTACTGGCTGAAACCGAAAGCTGCACCAACATCCTTATCGTTGATGAATGCCGCAAAACCGGCAGCCAGTCAGAAGCGCTGATGTCGCTGTTCTATGAGGCAGACCGCCCAAATCTGGCGCGCGTCACGGCCGAAGATTGCTTTATCGCCACCGGTCCGGCCTATGCGGCGACCCTGCCGTCGGTGGACGGGATTGTGGCAGCGGCCAAAACGCTCTGTGAGGGGAACACATGAAACGAACGGCAGTCCTGATTTGCCCCGGGCGCGGCACCTACAATAAGGCAGAGCTTGGGTATCTGTCCCGCCATCATGGCACCAAAGGCGATCTGCTGGCGGATTTTGATGCATATCGGCGCGCTCAGGGTCAGGAAACCTTGACTGCACTGGATGGTGCGGAACGCTTTTCAGCCGCAAAATACAGTCGCGGTGATCATGCGTCCGCCCTGATTTATGCGGCCTCTTTGCTGGATGCGCGTGCCCTGTCAAAAGACTTTGACGTGCTGGCCGTTACCGGTAATTCCATGGGCTGGTACATCGCCTTGGCCGCAGCGGGTGCAGTTGCCCCGATGGCGGGTCTTGAGATCGTGAACACCATGGGCACGCTCATGCATGAAACCCTGATCGGGGGCCAGACCCTGTATCCTTTCGTCGATGAGAACTGGATCGCGCAGCCGTCAAAACGCGACGCTTTGCTGGCGCTTATCGGCGATATCGATGCCCGTCCCGATCACGCGCTGTCAGTCTCTATCCATCTCGGAGGGATGCTGGTGGTGGCGGGCAATGCCGCCGGGCTCAAGGCATTTGAATCAAGCGTCGACGCTTTTGATCGCTTTCCCATGCGGCTGCCCAACCACGCGGCATTTCACACAAGCCTGCAGGCACCAGTTGCCGCCCAAGGCCAGTCGCGGCTTGGGGCGGCGCTGTTTGGGACACCAAAGATACCGATGGTCGACGGGCGCGGCGCGGTTTGGTATCCGGCAGCCAACAGCACCGAAGCCTTGCGCAACTACACCTTAGGCAAGCAGGTGACCAAGACCTATGATTTCACCACCGCCATTCAGGTCGCGGCCAAAACCTTTGCTCCGGATGTGTTTATTTGCACTGGTCCTGGTGCCACTTTGGGCGGTGCCATCGCCCAATCGCTTCTGGGGATCGGATGGGACGGGCTCACCAGCAAGGAGGCCTTTACCAAAAGGCAGAACACCGATCCGATCCTACTGTCCATGGGACGCGAGGATCAGCGCCATTTGGCAACCCAAGCATGACCACCACAGCCATTATAGGGGGGGGAATTGTCGGCATTTGCTGCGCCATTGCGCTCACCGATCATGGCCATGACGTCACCCTGATCGACAAGGTCGAACCCGGCCAACAAACGTCGCGCTGGAATGCCGGCGTGCTGGCCACCAGTTCGGTTATTCCGCTGAACACACCGGCCACCCTACAGAATCTGCCCCGATTGATCACAGGCCGCCATCCCGGATTTCGGCTGAATAGAACCGCTGCCCCGTCCCTGCTGGGCTGGGGGCTCCGGTTTTTACAACAATGCCGCTCCGGCCCGTCCTCGCAGAGCATCTCTGGTCTGACCGCCCTGATCGGGCAGTCTCGCAAGGACCATGAGGCGCTCTGCGCCCGTGTCGGATTCAACGGGCTTCAGCAAGACGGCTGGCTGATGACCTATCGAGGGGCAACAGGACCCCAGCGCGCAGAGACACAAGCCAAATCCTTGCGCGCCCATGATGTTCAGGCAGAGGTGCTGACACCAGAGGCTTTGCAGGCGCTGGAACCCAATTTGAAACCGGTGTTTCAGGCCGCCGTTCACATTGTACAATCCGCTTTTACCGATCCGGCATCCTTATGTGCGGCCTATCTGGCCTTTGCCAAAACCCAAGGCGTAAAGCTCCTGCGGGCCGATATCCGGCATCTGTCAAAAACCGCTGGTGGCGTTGACATCTCGGGCACCGGTGGCACGGTTGGGCGTTTTGACAATGTCGTCCTGTCGCTCGGCCCCTGGACCAACCCGCTGTTGGGAAGCATCGGCAAGGCGCTGCCTCTGGCGGTTGAACGGGGATATCTGCAGACCTTTGAGACCGCCAAAATGCCTAAAAGACCGTTTTATGACGTTGATGGGGGGTATGTCGCGGCCCCGCGGCAGAGCGGGGTGCAGATTTCAACCGGCACCGAACTTACGACGCTCAAGACTAAACCCAATCCCAAGCTGTTTGCTCCGGTCAATAAACTGGCCCATGAAACCCTAACCCTGGGAGCACCGATACGCCCAGATATTGCCGTGGGGAACCGCCCGTCGCTACCCGACGGATTGCCGGTTATCGGTGCGATATCGGGCTTTCCAGGCCTGTGGATTGCCGCTGGTCATCAACATGTAGGCTTCAGCACATCTTCTGGAACCGCGAATTTGCTGGCAAGTTTGATGAACGACTCGCCACCACCTTTTGACCCGCAGCCTTTTAATCCTTCGCGTTTTTCATTGTAGTTCTGGAGAATGACGACTTACGGATTCTTTAGTTACCACCCGAAAAGGTCGATCAGACCGACACTTTGACAAAAAAATGGACTTATCCGGCAATATGTAGCACTTCATTCGTCATTGGTGCGTTCAAAGGTTAAATATAGCCACAACAGGGAGACAACAATAATGAAGACATTTACCAAACTTGCAGGATCTGCCGCGCTTCTACTCGCCGCGACAACGGCACAGGCAGAAAAATGGGATATGGCGCTGGCCTATTCCGCAACCAACTACCATTCCGAGATTGCAGCCGAGTTTGCCGCCGCTGTAACCGACGCCACCGGAGGCGATCTGGAGATTGTTACACATCCGGGCGGGTCCCTCTTTGGCGGTTCTGAGATTTTTGGCGCAGTGCGCAAAGGTCTGGCCCCCATCGGAGAGCGTCTGATTTCAGCGCTTGGCAATGACAATGCGCTGTTCGAAGTGGACTCAGTGCCCTTCCTTGCAACAGGCTTTGCGGATTCCAAAAAACTCTATGAAGCCTCCAAGCCGGCGCTGATCGAAGCCCTCGAAGAGAGCCGTTTGCACTTTCTGTATTCCTGCCCATGGCCCCCTCAGGGGTTCTACTCCATCAAAAGTGCCAACTCGCTGGACGATGTCGCGGGTATGAAGTTCCGCGCCTATAATGCGACGACTTCGAAAATGGCCGAAGGTCTGGGCATGCTGCCGACAAAAATCGAAGCCGCAGAACTGAGTCAGGCTTTTGCGACAGGTGTCGCGCAATCGATGATTTCCTCTGGGTCAACCGGGTATGATCGGAAACTGTGGGAACATGTCAGCCACTATTACGATGTAAAAGCATGGCTGCCGCGCAATATGGTTATCGTCAATGGCAAAGCCTGGAGCCGTCTGTCTGACGATAACAAAGCCGCGCTAACCGCCGCTGCAGGCGATGCAGAAGCCAAGTGCTGGGCCAAGGCCGAGGAACTGGACAGCTGGTACATTGAGCAATTCGAAGCCAATGGCATGACTGTTGAAACGCTGAACCCTGAAATGCAAGCAGAGTTCGAGCGCGTCGGAGCCGAGCTGAAAGCCGCATGGCTGGAGCGCGCAGGTGACGCCGGACAAGCTGTTCTGGACGCCTACGGCAACTAAGGAAAAAAACGGGCGGCCAACGGGCCGCCCGTTTCATATTTTGGGGAAAGGGAAAATATGCTGCGATCATTATCCAACGTGCTGGACACCATTTACAAAATAGGTGCCGCAGCTTCCGGCGCATTGTTGGTCCTTCTCTGCGGGCTGGTACTATATTCCATCGCTTCACGCCTTTTTGGCTTTTACGCGGGCGGCGCGACGGATGTGGCTGGCTATGTTATGGCCACCAGCACATTTCTTGCTCTGGCCTATACTTTTCGCACCCAAGGCCACATCCGCGTGGCCCTCTTGATCCAGAATTTTCACGGTACAAGCCGCCGCGTGATCGAAATCATCGGGCTGGCTGTCATGTCGGTCGTGACGTCTTTTCTTGCCTTCTATATGTACCGCCTTGTCTATGACAGCTGGGATTTTGGCGAACGCAGCGAGGGGGCGGATGCGATCCTGATCTGGATTCCACAACTGCCTGTCGCCATCGGTGCCTTCCTATTGGCTGTCTCTGTCCTGCACAGTTTTATCCAGTCGATCTTTGACTACGACGCAATCAATCCCGAAACCAGTGAACACGAGGGGCCGAGTGAAGTATGACCGAAGCATTCGCCGTCGCAATTTTTCTTGGCACCCTGTTTGTCCTACTTGGACTAGGTGTTTGGGTAGGTGCCGCCCTATTGACCACGGCAATCGTGGGCATGTGGCTCTTTACCTCGACCCCGATTGGCGATGCCATGGCCGTCACCATCTGGTCGGAGCAATCATCCTGGACCCTGACAGCCCTACCGCTGTTCATCTGGATGGGTGAGATCCTGTTCCGTACCAAGCTGTCAGAGACCCTGTTCAAAGGGTTGGCCCCCATGTTACGCGGTCTGCCCGGCGGATTGTTGCATGTAAACGTTGGGGCATCGGCCGTTTTCGCCGCCATTTCCGGCTCTTCTGCCGCGACAGTGGCCACTGTGGGCAAAATGTCGATCCCCGAACTACGCGAACGCCAATATCCCGAAAAAATGATCATCGGCACTCTATCGGGAGCGGGCACGCTGGGGCTTTTGATCCCGCCGTCCATCTCTATGATCATCTTTGGCGTGACCGTGAATGAAAGTATTTCGAAACTTTTCATGGCGGCGATGATCCCGGGCCTATGTCTGGCGCTGCTGTTCATGGCCTATATCGTGGCTTGGTCCTTGATAAATCGCAAAACATTCAACCCCACTTTTGACGCCATTGACACCGAGCCGCTGCTGAAACGGCTTATGGATTTATTGCCCGTACTGCTGCTGATCGGTGGTGTCATCGGATCGATCTATTCCGGTATCGCTACCGCAACCGAAGCCGCCGCCCTTGGTGTTCTTGGTGCCATCCTGTTGTCGATGGTCCAACGCAGTTTTTCCTGGGAAAGCCTGTCTTCAAGCATCATGGGGTCCGTGCGCACCACCGCGATGATCATGCTGATCCTGATGGGGGCCGGTTTCCTGTCACTGGCCATGGGCTTTACCGGCATTCCGCGTGCCTTGGCTGAGGTTATCGGCGCGTGGAACCTGTCGCCCATCGCGCTGATCGCCATTCTGACGCTGTTCTACATTATCCTTGGGTGTTTTCTGGACGGCTTGTCCTCGATTGTCCTGACAATGGCAGTGATCGAACCGATGGTCCGCGCCGCAGGGTTCGACATGCTGTGGTTCGGAGTTTATCTGATGATTGTGGTCGAAATGGCGCAAATCACACCGCCGATCGGGTTCAACCTTTTCGTGCTGCAAGGCATGACGGGCAAGGACATCGGCTTCATCTCGAAAGCCTCATTCCCCATGTTCTGTGTGATGGGCCTGTTTATCATTATCCTGTTCATGTTCCCCGGTATGGCCACTTGGCTGCCTGAACTTCTGAGCAAATAGGAGCTTTCGACATGGCTGTAAGAACTCTTTTGGCGATGGTAGACATCGCGCATCGAAACAATGCTGTCGCGCTCTGCCGCGAGGCGGGCTTGCAACAACGCACCGGTGACATCCTCCATGTGGCCTATGTGATGCCCTATGGCCACTTCAGCTATGTGGAGCCCTTTGTGTCCGAAGACAGCATCAAGGAAGCCGCACAGCGCGCCCACAAAGAGCTCAGCGAGATTGCACAAGAGGCGGAGGTCGATGCTATCGAGCATGTCTTGCGGGGCAGCGTTGGTGAACAAGCAATGCTGCTGGCAAAGAAAGAGAACGCAGATTTGCTATTGATCAACGCACACCGTCCCGAAGTCCGGCTGCACACGCTGGGATCATACGCGACCCAAATCGTGCGCCATGCAACCTGTTCTGTTTTCATCAGACGCTAAAAATAACAGCATCGGGCCATCTGGCCCGGTCGCCCCCCGTGACGACGCCACAGGCAAGTAAAAGAATATGCAGGCAGAGACCCATTAGATGTTGGGGCCAATGCCCTGCGACGCCCCCCACAAGACCCGATTACAATATCCGGACACATTCCGGTGGGGAAGAATGCTTCATAGCTGTGAAATAGGAAGTGGCGGAGAGACAGGGATTCGAACCCTGGGAACGCTCTCACGCTCAACGGTTTTCAAGACCGCCGCATTCGACCACTCTGCCACCTCTCCGCTGCGGTATCGTCTAATCACTTGGATTTGATTCTGAAACCCGAAAATTCACTGTCGGATTTCCGCCACCCTGACGCTGCCCACTTCCAAAGCGTTGCAGTTCGCGTTAAGCTCTGCTCAAAAGTCGCAGCAGAAGGGGGTGCGTGCCGAATAAAGCTCTACAGAAGCAGAGGGCAGGCACATGTACCCCATGAGGACAAAGGGCTAAAAATGACATTCCCACGAATGAAGCATGTTTTGCTAACTACGGCAATCGGGCTGGCACTGGCCGCATGTGACGAAGCGAGCCTGCCGTTTGGCGGCGCAAGCGAAGAGGCTGCCCCGTCAACCACCAGCACCGAAACCTCGGTCAAGATTGTCGAACGCGATATCGAGGCGCCGGATGTCTTTCAGGTCACCGACAAAGGGCTTTGGGACGGGCGTCCCTCTCTGGGGGGGGTCTGGGTGGCACATCCGGACTCCAAAGATCCTGAACGGGTGATTATCCGCAATGAAAGCAACGGAAAATTCGTCATCGGCGCGTTGTTCCGCCGTGAACGCGAAACACCGGGGCCGATTTTGCAGGTCTCCTCTGATGCGGCCGAGGCGCTTGGCATGTTGGCCGGCAGCCCCGCGACCCTGAATGTGACCGCCCTGCGCAAGGAAGAGATCAAACAAGAACCCACCGCCACCGCTACGGCAGAACTGGACGCCCCCGAGCAGATCGAAACCCAATCGCTGGACGATCCGATTGCTGTCGCCGCGGCGGCCATCGATGAGGCCGAAGTCAGTGCCGCAACCGCCACCACAACAGCTGCAGCCGCGCCGGCTGCCCCATCGACGCCGAAACCGCAAAAGACCTCTACATTGGATAAACCCTTTGTGCAGATCGGCATTTTCAGTGTTGAAAGCAACGCCCAAGGCACCGCAGAGGCGATGCGCCAGCATGGGGTTGTGCCCACCATCAAGAAATCGACGTCTTCTGGCAAAACCTACTGGCGGGTCATCGTCGGACCGGCGGTGTCAAAATCCGATCGCAACCTGCTCTTGAAAAAGGTCAAAGGTCTTGGATTCGAAGACGCCTATTTTGTCTCTAGCTGAACCGGAAACGGAGCCTGCATATGCTTAACCGCCTAAGCCTGAAATCCACCGCGCTGATCCTCGCACTCGCCGTCCCGATAAGCGGACAGGCTTTTGAAACAGCTGCGACCTCGGCCTATGTGCTGGATCAAACCACCGGCACCGTTTTGCTGGAAAAGCAAGCGGACATTCCGCTCCCGCCGGCGTCCATGTCGAAACTGATGACGCTGAACATGCTGTTTGAAGCCTTGAAAGACGGGCGCGTCACCATGGAGACCCGCTTTCCTGTGTCCTCCAAGGCCAAGGCCATGGGCGGCTCGACCATGTTCCTGAATGAACGTGACCGGCCAACCGTCGAAGAACTGATTTTGGGGATCATCGTGCAATCAGGCAATGACGCCTGTGTTGTCGTCGCCGAAGGTCTGGCCGGATCAGAGGCCACTTTTGCCGCCCAGATGACCACCCGCGCCAAAGCTTTGGGGATGAATGATTCCAGCTTTGCCAATGCTTCTGGCTGGCCACACCCCGGCCAACGCATGTCGATGCATGATCTGGGTGTTTTGGCGGAACGTCTGATCAATGAATTTCCGGAGTATTATCCGTTTTTCGCCCAGACCGAATTTCCGTTTGATGGTCGTTCTCCGGACAACAGATTCAACCGCAACCCGTTGCTCAAGCTCGGGATCGGCGCGGATGGGCTGAAAACCGGTCACACCCAAGAGGCCGGTTATGGCTTGGTCGGATCGGCCAAACAGGGCAGCCGCCGTGTGACTTTCGTGATTTCCGGCCTGACCAGCGAAAAGGCCCGCGCCGAAGAAGCCGAACGTGTGGTCAGCTGGGCCTTCCGGCAATTCGTGGAAAAAACCGTTGCAAAGGGCAACACGCAAATTGCCACCGCACCTGTGTGGATGGGCAATGAAACCACCGTTGGTCTGGTGGCTGCTGGGGATGCGATCTTGCTGGTCCCTGCCCTGTCCCATGGTGATTTGAAAGCCGAAGTCCGCTACAAATCTCCGCTGCAAGCCCCGATTAGCAAAGGGCAGGAAATCGCGACGCTGGTTATTGCGCTAGAGGGCATGCAGGACGCTGAAATTCCCTTGGTGGCGGATCGCGATATCACCCGTGGCGGGTTTCTACCGCGGCTCAAGGCCGCCGCACAGGTGCTATTTAAACAGGTCACCAGCGAAGCACAGGCGGCCGAATAGAACAGATGTTCATTTCCTTTGAGGGCATCGACGGGTCGGGCAAATCCACACAAGCGCGTCTGCTGGCGGACCGGCTGCGCGCGGCGGGCAATAAGGTCGTGCATACCCGCGAGCCCGGCGGCTCTCCGGGGGCCGAAGAAATTCGCAGCCTCGTGCTGGAAGGAGAGCCGGACCGATGGTCGGCAGAGACTGAAATCCTGTTGTTCACAGCAGCGCGGCGCGATCATCTGGAACGCACGATTGAACCGGCCCTCGCGGCGGGTGAGATTGTGATCTGTGACCGCTTCGCCGATAGCACCCGCATGTATCAGGGCATTTCTCGGGGTGATCTGCGAGCTGTGGTCGATCAACTGCACAGTCTTATGATTGGCCGCGAACCTGATTTGACCATTCTGATCGATATGGACCCCGAAGTGGGGCTGGCGCGTGCAAAGGGACGCCAGACCGCCGAAGAACGGTTTGAGGATTTCGGCCTGCCATTGCAGCAAAAAATGCGCGCCGGATTTCTGGCGCTGGCACAGGAATATCCGGATCGTTTTGTGGTTATTGACGGGGATGACAGCCTTGACTCGGTTGCCGAGAACGTACTGGCCGTTGTTCAGGCACGATGGCCATGAAAACCGACACCCCCCCGGAACCGGACCGGATCGACGGCGCACCGCATCCGCGTGAAACACGGGCGCTGTTGGGGCAATCCGTGGCCGAAACCGCATTTCTGGAGGCCTTTAACGGCGACCGGCTTCACCATGCGTGGCTGATCACCGGCCCCGAGGGGGTCGGCAAAGCCACGCTGGCCTGGCGTATCGCCCGCTTTTTGATCGCCAACCCGCCCGTATCGAGTGACGGCGGCATGTTTGGCGATCTGCCAAATGCGGCCCAAACCCTTGAGATCGACGCCGACCACCCGGTGTCCCATCGCCTTGCCGCCGGATCTGAATCCGGCCTGTTCGTGCTGCGCCGCCCGGTCAATGAAAAGACCGGACAGTTGCGGCAGGAAATCACCGTTGATGAAGTCCGCAAGATGCGCAACTTCTTTGCGCTTTCTTCTGCCGATGGCGGACGCCGTGTGGTGATTGTGGACTCCGCCGACGAGCTGAATGTCAGTGCGGCCAATGCGCTGCTTAAACAGCTCGAGGAACCGCCGCAGGATGCGATCCTGTTGTTGATCAGCCACCAACCCTCGCGCCTTTTGCCAACGATCCGCTCGCGTTGTCGCGAGTTGCGATGTGCCACGTTAGACGCCGATGCGATGGCGCAGGCCCTAAAGGCCGCCGGAGAGGAGGAGATCAGCCATCCGGTTGAGCTGGCCGAATTGGGTGGTGGCTCTGTCGGGACGGCTTTGAGGATCATTCATCTGGACGGGATCAAAACTTATCAGCGCATTGTTACGCTGTTTTCAGCCGCACCACGGGTGGATCAGCAACAGGCCATCGCCCTTGCCGAAAGTGCCCTTGGCAAAGGCAAAGAACCGCAGCTGGATATGCTGGTCAATCTGCTTGATCTGTTTCTGGCCCGTACAGCACGGGCCGGGGCGGTTAGCCCGCCCGCCATCGAAGCCGCCCCCGGAGAGGCCGCCATCCTGCAACGATTGTCGCCAAATGCAGCGGCGGCGCGGCAATGGGCGGCACTGCAACAGGATTTGGGTGCGCGAATGCGCCACGGGCGGGCCGTGAACCTTGACCCCGCAGCGCTTCTGCTGGATATGGTTTTCAAGATCACTGAAACGGCGGCAAAAACCGCCGCGCGATAGGGCCGCTATGACCGAGATTCCGCAGATCGTCGACAGCCATTGCCATCTGGATTTTCCCGATTTTGCCGAGGAATTACCCGATGTGATTGCGCGTGCCCAAGCGGCAGGCGTAACCCGCATGGTGACCATCTGCACCCGCTTGCGACTGGAACCCCAAGTGCGCGCCATCGCTGACGCCTATGCACCGGTATTCTATGCCGCCGGCACCCACCCGATGAGCGCCGCCGAAGAACCGCTGGCCACCGTCGACGCATTGGTCGCATTGGCCCAGCATCCGAAATTTGTCGGCCTCGGCGAAACCGGCCTGGATTACCATTACACCGCTGACAGCAAAGACATTCAGCAGGAAAGCCTGCGCATCCACATCGAAGCCGCCCGCCAGACCGGCCTGCCGCTGATCATTCATGCCCGCGCCGCCGATGAGGACATGGCCCGTATTCTGTCAGAGGAACATGCCGCCGGAGCCTATAGCTGCGTAATGCATTGCTTTTCCTCCGGTCGTGCCTTGGCCGAAGCGGCCTTGGACCTCGGTTTTTATCTGTCGATGTCCGGCATTTCGGCCTTTCCGAAATCCCAAGAACTGCGCGACATCTTTGCAGCCGCGCCGGTAGAGCGCATTCTGGTGGAAACCGATGCCCCCTATCTTGCCCCACCGCCCTATCGCGGCAAACGCAACGAACCCGCCTATAGCGCCTTTACCGCCAAAGTCGGTGCCGATGTGTTTGGACTGGATTATGAGACCTTCGCCACCCAGACCAGCGCCAACTTTGACCGCTTGTTCTGCAAGGCCGCACTGCAATCGACGCAGGCCCGCTGATGGCTGAACTCCGCTTTCGCATATTGGGCTGCGGCTCTTCGGGCGGTGTGCCGCGGATTGGCGGCAATTGGGGCGATTGCGATCCGGCCAATCCCAAAAACCGACGTAGCCGCTGTTCTTTGCTGATCGAACGCCAAGAAGGCGCGGACGTCACCCGCGTGCTGATCGACACCAGTCCCGATATGCGGCAGCAACTGGTGGATGCCGAGGTCGGCACGCTGGATGCGGTGGTGTTCACCCATTCCCATGCCGACCATGTGCATGGGCTCGATGACCTGCGTCAGGTCGTTTATAACATCAAGAACCGCCTGCCGGTCTATGCGGATGCCGATACGCAAAACGATCTGATCTCGCGCTTTGGCTATGCCTTTGTGCAGCCGCCAAATTCCTCTTACCCGCCGATTCTGGACCTCTTTTCCATCGACGATACGGTAAAGGTATCCGGGGCTGGCGGCGACATCACGCTGCTGCCGATCAAAGTCAAACACGGCCGGATCGACGCTTTGGGCTTTCGCATCGGGGATTTGGTCTATCTGCCCGATGTCTCGGATATCTATGACGAAAGCTGGCCCCTGTTAAAAGGGTTGGACTGCTGGATATTGGACGCGCTACGCCGCGACCCGCACCCCACCCATATCCATCTGCAAAAAGCGCTGGACTGGATTGATCGCATGGCCCCCAAATCCGCCGTACTGACCAACATGCATATCGATCTGGATTACGAAACCGTATTGCAGGAAACACCGGACCACATTCAGCCCGCCTATGATGGGCTGACACTACGGTATACGGTCTGACATGCAGGCCCTGATCGAAGTCATTCTGCCGGTCTTTCTGGTCATCGGCTTTGGCTATCTGGCCGTCTGGGGCAAAAAATTCAGCGACGCCGGTGTCGACGGTTTGATGAAATTCACCCAGAATTTCGCCATTCCCTGCCTGTTGTTTGGCGCGATTTCCACACTGGATCTAAAGCAGAATTTTGATATCGCCCTGCTGGGCAGCTTTTACGGCGCTGCCTTTCTTTGCTTTATGGCGGGACTTCTGGGCGCGCGGCTGATCTTTGGCCGCCCGTGGGAAGACAGCGTTGCCATCGGGTTTTGCTGCCTGTTTTCCAATTCCCTGCTACTGGGGCTGCCGATCACTGAACGGGCCTATGGCCCCGACGCGCTCGAGGCGAATTACGCGATTATTTCCATCCACTCGCCCTTTGCCTATGGCCTTGGCATTACGATGATGGAAGTTGTGCGCAATCGGGGGGGCAAACCCCATGTCACCGCCCTGCGGGTTTTAAAAGCGATGTTTTCCAATGCGTTGGTCATCGCCATTCTGTTGGGCTTTGCCGTTAATCTGGGTAACTTACCGGTGCCGGTGGTGGTTACGGATGCGGTATCGCTGATTGGTCGCGCGGCCTTGCCTGCGGCTTTGTTCGGCCTCGGCGGTGTGCTGTATCGCTACCGCCCCGAAGGCGATTTACGCACCATTCTGTATGTAGTTGTTATTTCGCTGGTAATGCATCCGACGCTGGTCTGGATTTTTGGCAGCGCCAATGGGCTGGACACCTCTGCCTTCCGCTCTGCGATTCTGACCTCGGCGATGGCACCTGGGATCAATGCCTATGTCTTTGCCAATATGTATGGGGTCGCCAAACGGGTGGCCGCCAGTGCGGTTTTGATTGCCACGGCCTCTTCTATTTTAACGGTATGGGTCTGGCTGGCCTTGCTGGGGCATTAGCCGCGCAGCCTTTGACATCCCCAAAACCCCTGCGACCCGATTACGGGCGCAATATTCAGAAAACTGAAGGGTTGGGTGGTACCACCTCCCCGGCTCGAACGGGGGACCTCTTGATCCACAATCAAGCGCTCTAACCTACTGAGCTAAGGCGGCACGAGGGGTGATTTACAGTCGGCCCCTGACGAATGCAAGGGGGAGTCTACGCGTTTCTTGGGCTAATCTCAAGAAAACTGAAGTTGGCTTTGCGGTTGCGTGACCTCTGTGAAAGGATTACCCAAAGCGCAGCGACAAAACAGGAGTAAGCGCGATGGGTATCAACAAAGAAAGCGATGTCACCGCAAATTTGCAAATCGGGCCGACGTCGCTGGGCATGGTGCGTATTTATATCGAGGGTGACGGCATTGATCTGCCGATGGATTTCGAGCCGGAAGAGGCCATCGAAATCGCCGAAGAGATTCGCGCCGCAGCCGAAGCGGTTAAGGCCCAAAAAGGGCGCTGACCCCCGGATCACGAAAGCCCTGCAAACGCAGCGCGGCATGGCGGGCGAATTTATGCGTTAACACTTTGCGGCGCGGGGCGGCGAGCTTATCCTCCGGCCCCATGCGAATGATCTCTGCGTCATAAGCATCCGCCATGATCAGGCCGGTATCCTCGGGTAGCAATTCCGTTGGAAAATCGGCATCTACCGCCCAGAAATAGCGGTCGCACCATTCCAGATAGCCTTGCCATTTACTATCACTCTGAAAATCGGCGCGGCTGGATTTGCACTCCACCACCCAGATTTCCCCCTTTGGCCCCAACGCCATCACATCCACCCGCAATCCCCGATCCGGGACAAATTCCTCTATAGCGACAAAGTCATGGTGCCGCAGATGGCGGCTGACTCCGCGTGCCAAAAGCTGGCCGGGTTGAAGGGAAAGGGTATCGGTCATGGCATAAACATGAACAATAGGTGAACAAAATGCAAGTAAGAAAACCGAAATGCCACCTTGACGCAATACCAAAAGGTTTCATATAAGGAATACCAAATGGTATCACATGAAAGGAATCACGATGGAGACAGGACAACAAGCTTTTCGCGCCCTGTCCGATCCGACACGCCGCGAAATTCTTATGCTTTTGCGCAAGGAAGCCATGACGATCGGCGCCGTTGCAGAAAACTTCGACATGACCCGCGCGGCAGTAAAAAAACACCTCACCGTGTTGTCAGATGGCGGGTTGATCACGGTGCAAACACGCGGTCGCGAACGGCTGAACAGCCTGAACCCTTTGGGCATGGCACCGGTATTGGACTGGCTCAGCTTCTTTGACGGCTTCTGGGATGACCGTCTGGACGCCCTGAAAACAGCAATTGAAAAGGACAAAACATGAGCGATACAACTTTGCAGAAGACCATTTACCTAAAGACCACCCCAGAGCAGGTCTGGGCCTTTCTGACCGAGCCTGCCCAGCTGGCCAAGTGGTTTCACAAACCAAAGTCGCCTCTGATTGAGGGGCAGGACTACCAGATGTTCGGCACTGAGACAGGTGATCTTCTGATGTGGGGCACCGTAAACAAGGCCACCCCCTATAGCTATCTTGAATACACCTTTACCATCAAACCCATGGGCGATGCCGTCAGTACCGTCAAATGGTGGATTTCCGAGGTTGCAGGCGGTGTTAAGCTGGCACTGGAACACAGCGGATTGCCGCAAGGGGCCGAAGCCTTTGGCCTGACCCTCGCGCTTGATAAAGGCTGGGAGGATCACATGGCGCGGATGCGCGGTGATCTACATGCGGTCGACGCGGCTTAGGCTTTGACAGCTGGCAAACAGCGTGCTCCCTTTGCCCGAACGGGCCAAAGGGGGGCGCAGAAATGACCGAGATGGGCATACCGGCAGAATGGGACATCACCTCCCCCCGACAGGTGGAAACCACCGCCATTGCCACGATCTACCGCGTGCAAAGCCGTTACGGTGATGCGGCGCTTAAACTCTTTCACAACGGGGATGCCAAAAACGAAGCCGACGCCCCGATCTGGCTGCACCACATGGCCAATTTCGGCGCTGTCGAGGTTTTGGCGGCCACCCCCTCGGCGCTTTTGTTACGCTGGCTGGCCGGGCCAAAGCTCGGCGATCTATGCCGCGCCGGAGAGGATCAGAAGGCGACCGAGATTCTAGCACAGGTGGCCTGTCGATTGTTGCAGGCCCCACCGCTGGCCCAGTCACCTTTTCCGCAGTTATCAGACTGGGTCGACCCACTGCTTGAGATGAGGCCACCCGCTTGGGTTACAGCGGCGGACGCGGCGGATATCAACCGGGCCAAAGACACGGCCAAAACCTTGCTTGCCAGCAGCCCAACGCCAAAACTCCTGCATGGGGATTTGCACCACGATAATATCCTGCGCTGCGGGGATGGATGGCGGGTAATTGATCCGAAAGGGGTGATTGGCGACCCGGCCTATGAGGTTGCAAATGCCTTCCCCAACCCGATCGGGTTTGCAGACTACACCGATCCGCATCGCATTGCTCAAATGAGCCAAGCGTTTGCACATACCCTTACCCTACCGGAGGCGCGCATATTTGGCTGGGCCTTGGTAAAATCGGCACTTTCATTGCTATGGAATGACGGCAACAGAGCCGCTCAGGCAAGCGATCTAAAAATGCTTCGGGCCTTTTGTCAGCACCCTTTATGCCACCTCGCAGGTTATTAAGCCCGCGCGCCCTTGGCAAAGGATAGGGAAAAGACTATCTAACCCCTTGGCGGGTGCTGCCCTTCTCGTAAACAGTGGTTCAATTCCGGTGGCCTTAAGCAAATCCGAGGGAGCTGGCTCTGTCACGGTCCTGGCTGTGTTACCTGGCGCCCACCTGTACATACAGGTCCTCGGGAATTCGTTAACCCCTACGGCTGCGTTTGCGGGCCCGCCACTTTTTCCTTTTGCGCGATCGTCACAGGGGCCAAGGCCAGTGCGCCAACGGGCTGGCGTTTGCCACCGCTGTCGCCGTCCTCTTCGGGCAGGGTCATGATCACGATGGCAAATTGCACACCGGAAAAGACGATCCCGTTCACAAACACCATCATGAAAACCGCCAGAACGGCTACGTCGCTATTGCTGACCAATTGCCAGAGGTTGGCGATATTCAGGTATAAAAGTCCTGCAACAAATACGGCTGCTATCGCAAAACCGATGGCCACATGTTTCAGATAAAGCTGGATCAATTTGGGCATATAAACCTCCTATCGCCCTCCCAACATACCTTATTTAACCAATGTGAAACACGCCACGGATTGCCGCAGCGCTTATATTTGATGACTCTTTCCACCACATATTATAAACTGATGCCAAGCTGCAGATAAGTATATTTAATGAATTCCATTCCTCCTTTTCAGAACCTACTCGGCGAAGCTGTTACCGGGTTTTCTGAACGCGAGGATGATCAATCCAGGTGGGAATTTGCCAATGAATTGGCCCAAAAACTAGGGGCTCAATCGCTCAATATTTGCGGATTTGATAGCTCAGACGACAGCCTGTTATGGGTGAATAGTTCCATGCGCTCGGATTGGTTGGAGGAATACCAAGCGCAAGGGCTGGCGGTTCATGATCCTTTCCTCCATGCCGCAAAATTGCGCCGCGCGGAACTCACAGTAGCGGCCGGCACGATCAAAGATATCGACCGGACCGACTATGAAATTAACAATCGTCTAAAGGCGGCCGGATATCAGCACCTCCGGCTATTTTCTACTGCTGTGACCACGAGAGAGTATCGTATTACCGTATTATGTTCCGAAGATCCGTACTTTGATCGCGTTGCTCCGGAGATGCAAATCCTCCGCCGTCAGATCTGCAACGTCATCTCAATGTACATATCTGCGCCCGTTGATTTTGGGGTATCCAAGCTAATCACTGACTCGTATTCGCCGATCCTCTCCCCTCGGGAACGGGATGTGCTAAGTTTTCTAGCAGCGGGTTACCGAAACGATGCCATCGCCTTTCGGCTGGGATTGGCTGAGGTGACGGTCAGAAGCCATATTCTGTCAGCCCGCCAAAAGCTTGGCGCGCCAACCCGCGAGAACGCTATTGCTATCGCTTTTAAGCGTGGTCTGATAGATTTCTAAGGTCACATCCTATCTATTTCGATAGGTTTCCCGAAGAAAGCCAGAGGAATACAGTCAAGCCATAGGTCCCAATGGAATGACAAAAACATGTATTTCAAATCAATTACAGTTCTTGCATGCTTTGCCGGTTTGGCAATGTCCCCTGTGATGGCTGACTCCTTTAAAAGAATACAATCAGCGGAAGATTTCAATTCAAAGGTTGTCGGCCAAAAGCTGACATCGGGAGCGGGCTTTTTTATTATTGAGGCAAGCGGCAAGATTTCCGGCGAATTGAACAAACATAAAGCCGTCGGTGCTTGGAAATGGAACCAAGGATTCTGGTGCCGTACGATAAAGATCGGCGCCCGTGATCTTGGGTCAAACTGCCAAACAATCGGAGTGACGCAGGATCAGGTAAAATTCACGCGCGACCAAGGAAAAGGCGACGAAACAATATTCAATTTGAAATGACGCGGACGGCAGGTGTGGCAACACGCTTGCCGTTTATTTCGCCCTAATAAAGTTTCTAGAATGCCTCGGGCTTGGCCTCGCGGGCCATGTGATCCAGCACTCCGTTGACCAGCTTGGGTTCTTTGCCTTCTGGAAAGAAGGCTTTGACCACATCGACATATTCGTTGATCACCACTTTGGGTGGTGTGTCACTGTCGATCAGTTCGGCACCGGCGGCACGGAACAACGCGCGTAGGGTCGGGTCGATCCGGCCCAAGGGCCATTTGGCCACAAGCGCACGATCTGTCATCTGGTCGATCTTGGCCTGCCAGTTCACCGCCGATTCCATGATGCGGCGAAACAGCTTTACGTCGCCTTCGGCCATTTCATCCCCGTCATAGGTCGCGCCAAAGCGATGGTCTTCGAATTCCACCATGACTTTTTCAACCGTCTGCCCGGCACTTTCCATCTGGAACAGCGCCTGCACCGCATAAAGGCGGGCAGCAGATTTCATCTGGCGTTTTTGGTCGGCCTTGGAAGTCATGTTGTTTTCGATCCGTCGCTATGACCGGCAATCCGGATCTCTTCCGAAGCGGGCCGGAATCCGATTCCTTTGGTCTGGGCGCTCCATTTGCGCGAAAGCGCGATCAGATGCAAGGCCGCCGCCGCAGCCCCGCCGCCTTTATTTTGGTCCGCGGGATCGGCCCGTACCTCGGCCTGAGGACGGTTTTCTACGGTCAGGATGCCATTGCCGATGCAAAGCCCCTGCAAGCCAAGCAACTGAATCGCACGAGACGAGTCATTGCAGACGGTTTCATAATGGGTGGTTTCCCCCCGAATGACGCAGCCCAGCGCCACATAGCCGTCAAAATGGCTTTGGCGGTCGGCAATGCCAATCGCGGTGGGAATTTCCAGCGCACCGGGGACTTCGACGATCTCATAGCTGCCGCCTGCGGCCTCAATCTCGGCCACGGCACCGGCGATCATGTTATCGGCGATATCTTTATAATACGGCGACACAACGATCAGCACTTTCACCGCTTTGTCAAAGCTCGGGCGGGGAAGAATATAATGCGATTGTCCGGCCATTAGCTGCGCTCCATCGGAATTTTGCGGGTGCCGACAATCGACAACCCATAGGCGTCAAGGCCGACCACTTTGGGGGACGGGGAATTGGTCAGCAGGATCAGTTCGGACAGGCCCAGATTAGACAGAATCTGCGCCCCGAGCCCGTATTGCTTCAGGGTTGCCGGCGATACACCGTCTTCCATTTCTAGCTGCATCTGCGTGTCGCGCAACAAGACTACAACGCCGCGCCCTTCGTTGGCGACAACCTGCATGGCGTCGCCAAATTCACCAGCACGGCCCTTTTCGCCCGTGCCGACAATATCCAGAAGCGGGTTCAGCGTATGCATCCGCGTCAACACCGGCCCACCCGAGGTAATATCGCCCTTGATCAGCGCGATATGCTCAGCCCCCATGGTGGTGTCGGTAAAGATTTTCATCTGCCATTCACCACCAAATTCCGACGTGATCGGATGATCGGCACTGACCTCGACAAGGTTATCGTGGCGACGGCGATAGGCGATCAAATCCTCGATTGTGCCAATTTTCAACGCGTGGTGTTGGGCGAAAGCCACCAGATCCGGCAGACGCGCCATGGTGCCGTCATCATTCATGATCTCGCAGATCACCCCCGACGGGTTCATGCCTGCCAAACGGCTGATGTCGACCGCGGCCTCTGTATGACCTGCACGTACCATCACCCCGCCATCGCGGGCACGCAGCGGAAACACATGGCCCGGCGTCGCAATATCGGCACCGGTTTTGCCGGCATCAATCGCAACAGCAACGGTGCGGGCACGGTCATGGGCAGAAATACCGGTGGTCACGCCTTCACGCGCCTCGATCGAAATCGTAAAGGCGGTTTCGTGGCGCGAGGAATTATAGGTCGCCATCAATTCCAGCCCCAGCGCGTCGATGCGCTCTTCAGTCAGAGTCAGGCAGATCAGCCCGCGCCCATAGGTCGCCATAAAATTGATCGCCTCGGGCGTGGCCATCTGCGCGGGGATCACAAGATCCCCCTCGTTTTCGCGGTCCTCTGCGTCGATCAGAACAAACATGCGCCCATTGCGCGCGTCTTCGATGATCTCTTCAATCGGCGAAATTGCGTCGTGAAACTGAGCACTCATGCGCTCCCCCATTCCCGCAGCCGCGCCACATAGCGCGCCAGCGTATCTATTTCCAAATTAATCACATCCCCGACTTTGGCCGCGCCCCAAATGGTGACTGCCTTGGTGTGGGGGATGATGTTTACGCCAAACTCACAGCCATCGACCTCATTCACGGTCAGGGATGTGCCGTTCAGAGTGACCGAGCCTTTGGGCGCGATGAATTGCGCAAGAGCTTCGGGCGCGCGAAAGGTAAAGCGCGTGCTGTCGCCTTCATCCTGCATCGCCACGATTTCGGCCACGCCATCGACATGACCAGAGACGATATGCCCGCCAAGTTCATCGCCGACTTTCAACGCCCGCTCCAGATTGACTGGCGCAGCTACAGCCCAGCCGTTACCTTGTGTGCCGATATTGGTTTTTGCAACGCTTTCAGCGCTGATCTCTACGTCAAACCAGTTTTGCGGCTCGGAACCCAGCGCGATGACCGTCAGACAGACACCGTTGCAGGCAATCGATGCGCCAATATCGATGGTCGAGACATCGTAAGCGGTGCCAATGCGCGCGCGCAAATCGCCGCGTTGCTCCAGCGCCAAAATCTGGCCAACATCTGTGATAATTCCAGTAAACATTGCAGGCTCCTTTCCCAACGTGACTAGCCTGCTCCTAACAGCGGTGCAAGGGTCGCAACGCGGCGGAAAATGGCAGAATATGGCGCGTTAACCACAATTGATGCAGGGGTACTGCCTTATTTTTGACCGTTTACCCTTTCATAATGCAAAGGAACATGCATTTTGCTCTAGATAACGAGTGTTTTGCAGCAGGTGTTTTACTGCTGCTTTGAAAGGTAAATATGGGACGCAATCTGGTTTCAGACCGAAGATTCCTGTTTTTGCAGGGGCCACACGGGCCTTTTTTTCATAAGCTCGGAAAGATGCTGCGGCTGGCGGGGGCTGATGTCTGGCGAGTCGGATTCAATCAGGGCGACCGCGCCTTTTGGTTTCACAGCGACAGCTATATCCCGTTTCAGGACAGCCCCGATCAATGGCCTGACCGGTTCGAACAAATCGTTACTGACAAAGAAATCACCGATATCGCCCTCTATGGCGACACCCGCCCGATCCACGCGCAAGCGGTAGAGATCGCCAACAGAATGGGGCTTCGGGTGCATGTCTTTGAAGAAGGCTACATCCGCCCCTATTGGGTCACCTATGAACGCGGCGGCTCCAACGGCAATTCGCGCCTGATGGAGATGACCGTGCCATCCATGCAAAAGGCGCTGGAGCTGTCTGATCTGGACGTGCCTGAAGCCCCCGCCCATTGGGGCGACATGCGCCAGCACGTTTTTTACGGGGCGCTATATCATTATTTTGTCATGCTGCGAAACGGTGACTACCGCAAATTCCAACCCCATAGGGCGCTGCCGGTCACCCGCGAATTCCAGTTATATTTCCAGCGCCTTCTGCTGATGCCCACCCTTTGGGCGGATCGCGTCCTTGCGACCACACGGATTAAAACCGGCGGTTTTCCTTATCACATTGCCCTGTTGCAACTGGAACATGATTCAAGCTTCCAGATGCACAGCCCGTTTTCCTCGATGAGCGAATTTCTGGAAATTGTGATCGAAGGTTTTGCCAAAGGGGCCCCAGGGCACCACCATCTTGTGTTCAAAGCCCACCCGTTGGAAAACGGTCAAATCCCGATCCGGCGGCAAATCCGTGATCTTTCGAAAAAACATGATGTTAAGGGGCGTGTGCACTATGTGCGCGGCGGGAAACTTGCGCAATTGCTGGATCATGCCCGAAGTGCCGTCACGGTAAATTCCACCGCCGCCCAACAGGTGCTTTGGCGGGGTCTGCCGCTCAAGGTTTTTGGCGATGCCGTCTATGCAAAACCGGAGTTTGTCTCGACCCAAAGCCTGTCTGATTTCTTTAAACTGCCCACCCGTCCGGACAACCGCGCCTATAAGGATTATCGGGATTATCTGCTGGAAACGTCGCAGGTTTCGGGCGGGTTTTATTCCTCGCGCGGGCGGCGGCAACTGCTGCGTCAGGTGGTGGATTTGATGCTCGCCCCGCAAGATCCCTATGATGCCTTAAAATCCGGGAACGCGGCTCCTCGGCAACAGTTACGAATCGTCAACTGATGCCGGACTCTCAACGCTAGATTTTACGGTACGATTCTCGTAGTTTACAAAAAAAAGACTGAGGCAGTGTAAACAATCGAGGAGCCCAATCGTGGAATTTGAGGCACCCAAAGTCGTCCGCATCGCGGCCGCTTTATGCATTATTGTCGGCCTTGCGGGCTGTACTCTTCCCCGCAGCGGTCCCGACAAAAACGAGATTTTTGAAGGTTCGGTCCAACGGCAAGGCGATGCTTTTGTGATCGAAGTCAACGACAGGGTCACCCGTGCTACCGCACTGGTACCGGCCCTTGGCTTTTCCTCCAGCTTTATTAATGCCGGTGTTGTCGGATCAGACACCATCGCACCGGGCGACACACTTTCCCTAAGCATTTGGGAAAACTCTGATGTGCCTTTGCTGGGCGCGCAGGGTCAGACCTCCTCTGTGCTCAGCGAAGTTCAGGTGGATGGCGCCGGGTTCATCTTTGTCCCCTATGCGGGACGCGTGCGGGCGGCAGGCAACACGCCTGAGGCACTGCGCAAGATCGTAACCGAGAAACTGGACACACAAACGCCGGACCCGCAGGTTTTGATTTCCCGTGTGGCAGGCGATGGCAGCAGCGTAACCGTAGCCGGTGATGTTGCAGGTCAAGGTATTTACCCGATCGAACGTCCTTCGCGCACCCTGTCGGGGATGCTGGCCGAAGCCGGTGGCGTCACCTCTGAACTGGAAGTGTCGCAGGTTAATATCATTCGGGGCGGCAAAACCGAAAGGGTTTGGTTGACCGATCTGTACAAGAATCCGGCCTTTGACATCGCCCTGCGCGGCGGTGACCGGATTGTGGTCGAAGAGGACCGGCGTGCCTTTACCGTGCTGGGCGCAACCGGCGCGCAAAGCCGCGTCGATTTTGACACCCAGACCATCTCTGCGATTGAGGCCATTGCGCTTGTCGGGGGGCTGAACTCCAACCTCGCCGATCCAACCGGCGTCTTTGTCTTCCGCAACGAACCGGCAGAGATTGCCAATACGGTTCTGGGGCGTTCTGATCTGCAAGGGGCGCAGCGCATGATTTACCTGCTGAACCTGACAGAGCCCAACGGCATGTTCCAAGCGCGTGACTTTGTGATCCGCGAAGGCGATACCGTCTATGTCACCGAAGCGCCTTATGTCCGCTGGCAGAAAACCCTGACAGCCGTGACCGGTCCGCTGAATACCGTGGCCTCTGTCGACAGTCTCGCCAACTAGGCCCCGTGCAGACGACAGCTCAAGACAAGCAAACCGCCGGGGCACCAAAACCCCGGCGGCTTTACGTTTATAACGGCGGTTTTCTGACCCAATCGCGCATCCGGCGCATCCTGACCCTTTCTGGTTACGACATTAAACTGGGCAAGCCGGGGCCGGACGATTTGGTAGGAGTTTGGGGCCAAAGCCCGACCTCCCCCCGCGGCGAAGCCGTTGCGCGGGCCACCGGCAATCCGGTTTTGCGCATTGAAGATGCCTTCCTGCGTTCGGTCCAAACTGGCCGCGAGGGCAACCCGCCGCTTGGCCTGACGCTGGATCAGACGGGGGTGCACTTTGACGGGCGCCAGCCCAGTGATCTGGAAACGCTCCTCGCCAAACATCCGCTGGATGATACTCAGCTACTGAACCGCGCCCGCGACGGGATCGCGATGCTGCGCCATCTGCATTTGTCAAAATACAATGCCTTTGATCCTGACGCCGAAGTACCCGAGGCCCCCTATGTTCTGGTGATTG
Organism: uncultured Pseudoruegeria sp.; assembly: GCA_947498155.1. Lineage (GTDB taxonomy): Bacteria > Pseudomonadota > Alphaproteobacteria > Rhodobacterales > Rhodobacteraceae > Pseudoruegeria. The sequence goes on along the minus strand of CANMJD010000005.1, from coordinate 44,455 downwards.
ACCAAACCCGCGGGGATGCTTCGGTCACCGCCAGTGGCGCGGATAAAGCCGCCTTTCGCGACATGCTGATCACCGCAATGGTTGAACATCCCGGCAACCGTATCGTGATCAAAACCCATCCAGAAACCGCCATGGGGCACCGAGCGGGCCATTTTGACGATTCCGACAGCAATGAACGTGTCTCGCTGAACAGCGATGCCCTTTCGCCCTGGGCGTTGATGGAGGGGGCGGTAGCGGTATACACCATGTCGTCGCAACTGGGGTTTGAGGCCATTCTGGCAGGGCATCGCCCGGTTGTTTTTGGGCAACCTTTTTATGGTGGCTGGGGGCTGACCGATGATCGCAACCCCGTGGCGCGGCGCAGTCGCCGCCTAACCCGCGCACAACTTTTTGCCGGGGCGATGTTGCTCTATCCCAAATGGTATGACCCCTATACGGACTGCCTTTGCGATTTTGAAACCGTCGCGCGCACCCTGCACAGCCAAGCCCGCGCCTGGCGTGAGGATCATCGGGGCTGGACTGCGATGGGGATGCGCCTGTGGAAACGCGCGCCGCTGAAGCGCTTTTTTGGCTCTGTAGGCACTCTGCGGTTTCAGGATGACTATACCAAGGCATGCGCCGCTTCTGCCGCCGATGGTAGCCAGTTGATGATCTGGGCGGGCAAAGCCGATAAGATCACACCCTCCCCCCCTGCTTCGCTTTATCGGATCGAGGATGGGTTTCTGCGCTCCAAAGGTCTTGGGGCAACGCTTGTCCCACCGATGTCATTGGTGCTGGACGACCTTGGCATCTATTACGACCCGCGCAGCGAAAGCCGTCTTGAACGGCTGATCAACGACTCGCCCAAGCTGCCGGATGTAGCCCTGAGCCGCGCAGAGGCCTTACGTCATACCATCCTTAGGGCCGGTCTAAGCAAGTACAATCTGGATGCCGAAACCGCCGTGCCCCTGCCCATCGGTCATCGAATTCTTGTGCCTGGTCAGGTTGAAGATGATGCCTCGATCAAAACCGGATGCGCTGAGATTTGCAGCAATCTGCAACTGCTGCGCGCCACCCGCGCGGCCAACCCCTTGGCCATCATCATCTATAAGCCCCATCCAGACGTCGAAGCCGGGCTGCGGCTTGGGACAATTCCTCCCGAAGAGGCCGCCCGCCATGCCGATGTCATGGCCGATAACACTGACCCGATCGAATTGTTGAAACAGGTCAACGAAGTCTGGACCATGACCTCTTTGCTGGGATTCGAAGCGCTGTTGCGCGACATTCCCGTGACCTGTTTTGGCATGCCGTTTTACGCCGGTTGGGGGCTGACGCAGGATCAATATCCCGATCTACACGGCGGTCGGCGACAGTCCGGCATCAGCCTGAACGGACTGACCCATGCCGCCCTGATCGATTATCCACGGTATTTTGACCCGCGTACCGCCCAGGCCTGCCCGCCCGAAACGGTGGTGGAGCGTTTAAGAACCGACCAGTTTGCCAAACCGGGGCCCGCACTGCGGCTTTTGTCCAAAATCCAAGGGGTCTTCGCTAGCGCGACGCCGTTCTGGCGTTAGTCGTGGGATGCCGCCTGTCGGTGCCAGATGTGCATGATATCCGCGCCCACAGCACGGGTGGACTGTAGATCAAATCGGGGGGCGCCGGCCAAGCGTTCTATGCCCATGGCCCCCAAGGACGGGCGCCCCTCTGCCCCCAAGGCAAGCCCTGCGGTGAAGCCAACCAGCACATCCACAACATCCGCCCCCAACAAAGAGGCCGCAAGGCTGCCCCCACCTTCGCAGAACACACGGGTGATCCCCTGATCTGCAAGTGCTGTTAGCATCGCCACCGGATCAAGCACAGGATTGGGTCCGCCGGACACCGGAATACAACGCGCCCCGATTGTCTCCCAAGTTTGGATCAGCATCGGATCGGCGTCTTTTCCGTGCAACAGCCAGAGCGGCACATCCTTGGCTGAATGGGCCAGTTTGCCGTTCAGCGGAATATCCAACCGGCGCGCGCATACCACCCGCACAGGCTGACGCGCGATCCCCAGACCGCGCACGGTCAGACTTGGATCATCGGCCCGCACGGTGCCCGCCCCGACCATCACCGCATCATGCTGCGCCCTTTGCGCATGAACCAGACGGCGCGCAGCAGGCCCCGTGATCCATTGGCTTTCGCCGGTCGCGGTCGCAATACGCCCGTCAAAACTATTGGCAAGCTTAAGGGTAACCATCGGCCGCTGCGCCTCTATGCGCCGGAAAAAGCCGAGATTTGCCTGTCGGGCCTGCGCGGCACATAGCCCTGTGTGGACCTCGATACCGGCGGCGCGCAACATTGCATGACCCTGCCCGCCAACACGCGGATCACTGTCAGTCATTGCCGATACCACCCGCGTGATGCCGGCATCGATCAAAGCAGAAGCGCAGGGTGGTGTTTTGCCGGTATGGGCACAGGGTTCCAACGTCACATAGGCGGTGGCCCCTTTGGCCAGCGCGCCAGCTTGTGCTAGGGCAACGACTTCGGCATGGGGGCGGCCGCCGTCCTGCGTCACCCCGCGTCCGATGATCCGCCCGTGCTTGACGATAACACAACCAACAGAAGGATTTGGCCAGGTGCGTCCCAGCCCACGCTGCGCCAAGCCCAGAGCCAGCGCCATAAACCGTTCATCCTGCACGGCGGGTTACTCTTCGGTAAGATCAGGGGGACGCAACTCGTGCACAAATTCTTCGAAATCATCCGCCGCCTGGAAGTTCTTGTAAACACTGGCAAACCGCACATAGGCGACGGTATCGATCCGGGCCAATGCCTCCATCACGATCTCACCGATGGTGTGGGACGGGATGTCGGTTTCCCCCAAAGATTCCAACCGGCGCACAATCCCGGAAATCATCTGATCCATACGCTCCGGTTCGACGGGGCGTTTTTGCAAGGCAATCCGGATGGAGCGTTCCAGTTTCGGGCGGTCAAAATCTTCTCGGCGGCCATTGGTTTTAATCACAACCAAATCGCGCAGCTGCACACGTTCATAGGTGGTAAAACGCCCCCCGCACGCCGGACAAAAACGACGTCGGCGAATGGCGACATGATCCTCTGCGGGCCGGGAATCTTTGACCTGAGTATCGATATTTCCGCAAAACGGGCAGCGCATAGCCTCTCCCTTGAAGACAAATTAAAGTTATCCACAGCCACTATAGGACGTCCCCAACACTTTGGGTAGGGGGGAAATGAAACCGCTAGATAGGCACCCTATGCGCCCAAATGCACCGCCACCTGCCGGTGATGCGGTGCGGTTCTGTGTTCAAAAAGGTAAATGCCCTGCCATGTGCCCAACATAAGCCGCCCGTCAACCACGGGGATCGACAGGGTCACCGGCATCAAGACAGATTTAATATGGGCAGGCATATCGTCCGGCCCTTCGTAGGTATGGCGCAAATAGGCCATAGAGGGATGATCAGACGGCGGTACCAATCGGTCAAAAAAGGCGCGCAAATCTGTGCGCACCTCCGGGTCAGCGTTTTCCTGAATCACCAAGGAACAGGAGGTATGGCGCACAAACAGGGTCAGTAACCCGCACGTCGCCCGTTGGTCGCGCAGCCAGTCCGCAACCTCGGGCGTGAACTCATACAGCCCACTGCCCGAGGTCTTCAGCGTGAAAAGGCCCGTTGTCACTTTGCGGCTCTAGAAAAATACGGAGTTCGCACCGAAACAGGAAGAACGCGACGATTCTGCCCCCCAGTTTTCACCGACATTTCGCATGGTTTTGGTAAAGCGTTGGCCCTGCGCGGCGGCGGCCTGCTGCACGCTGGGGCTTGGTGCGATGGTAAAGCCAATGCTGCGGCGACCTTCGCGGAACTCTGCCGGACCGGACGGTTTCCGCAAATAGACCCGCGAAGCGGGGGACACGCCCAGACGTTTCATGGCGTATTCACCTGCCGCACACCAGTAATCGGTCGCCCCGTTCGGAGATTTTTGCAGCACCTCAAAATCCGCCGGATTCGTCGGGCTCGGTAGAACCTGCAAGGAATATTCCGAAATAAATCCACCCGTACCACCGGCAGTATTGCACCCCGCAACAGCGGCAACAACAACAGCGGCGACGGTCAATCCAATTTTCATATCAATCCCTCCGGATTCAAAAAAGCTTTTAAAGCAATCTAGGGGCTGCACTGCCTAACGTCCACGACCATCCGTTCACATCTTTGAAATTCCGACATTAACCACGTTTTTGGTTTCGGCTCGTCGGCGGTTAACCTTTTATTTACCATTAGATTTGTGAAAAATTATCTTTAATCGAAGGAACTTCGGTGGTCCGATTTCTCTGTCCGGCAGGCATTCTGTTGATCGGCTCTCTCTCCGTGGCGATGGCACAGGATGACATGAGCTTTATTGACCATTTCAAATCGCGCGACATGGCCGATTGGCACATGGCGGAATATGATTTTGACCATCCGGCCTTTGCAACCGACTGGCGCAAATCGCAGGTTGTCAGCGGGACGGGTCTGACGCTTTCGCTCGCCCCCGCCCCGCATGACACAGAACGTTTCATCGGTGGCTCTGTCCGGCGTCATGACCTTAGCCGGTACGGGTTGTATGAGGTTGTGCTAAAAGCGGCGCGCGGGGCGGGGTTGATCACAGGTTTTTTCACCTATACCGGCCCCTATTACGGCACCCGCCACGATGAAATCGACATAGAGTTTCTGGGCCGCAATACCCGACAACTTCATGCGGCTTGGTTCGTGGATGGCAAGCTTACAAACCGTTTCATTGATCTGGATTTTGATGCCGCAGACGCGTTCAACCACTATGCCTTTGCATGGCGGCCCGACCGGATCACTTGGTACGCCAATGGTGTTAAGGTGTTTGAAACCTTTGCGAAAGACGGCAGGCTGCCTTCAGTGCCCAGTCGGCTTTTCGCCAATATCTGGGCGGCGGATCCGAGCATCACAAACTGGTCGGGCACAGCGCAAAAAGGTGCCCACGCCAAAGCCGTCATTCGTTGCGTAGCCTTTTCAGAACTTGGCGCCCCCGCTGCAACCCGTTGCCCGATCCCGCAAGCCGTAACAGCGGATGCGGCGATCCCCCTGCCCCCGCCGTCCTAGGCGGGTGAACACCTAAAAGAAGAACGGGTTAACAGGTTTACAGGCCGTGCGCCCGGCTTCGGCAATCCGGTTCTGGCCAACATCCTTAACCGAGAAGTTGTAGCTGTTCGGGTTCGGTTCAGATTTTGCCAGAACATCGGCATTGGGATTGGTTGTAAATGTCGTGGACTTACGGCCCGGATAAAGCTTGCTGCCGCCTTCGGCGCGGGCAACATAAACGCGGGTGGTGGGGCTGAATCCCCGTCCTTCAATGATATATTGCCCGGCGGCGCACCAGTATTCAGAAGCGCCAGATTGACCGGCAGGAAATACTTCAAATTGCCCCGAGACCGAACGATCCGGCACCACGGTAAAGGAATTGCGCGCGATAAACGTACTGGTCGATGTTGCCGTTGGAAAACTGGTTGAGACCGCAGCCCCGCCACCGCCAACAGCCACATTACAGCCACTCAGGGCGAGCATGGCCACAATAGCGCCGCCCGTCATTGCGATTTTCATAGCCGATCTCCAATAGCTGATGCATGTCGGAAAAAGACTACAGACTAAAAAACCCTTTATCAACAAGGGCCCACCCCAAATCAACGGGGTAGCTATTTCGTCTGGGCCATTTTGAAGTCACGCACAAAGGCATCTGCCACCCGCAAAATCGCATCATATTCTACCGCATTGGGAAAATCCTGCGATGGGCCTGTCGAAAAGCTCCATGTTCCGGCGGCGCGCTTTATCTGAAGGTTTCGCGTTAGCAGCACCGTTTGGCTCAGGCTGGCAAAAACCGAATAGGTACAGCCTGTTGCGCGGTTGGTATTCGAAAAATAGATGTTCAACTTGGGTTGCCCCGGTGCGTTGAGGCGTTCTTCTTCTGACAGGATCGCGATGCCCGCTTGTTTAAACCTTTCCTCAAAGGCGACCTGTAGCTTTGCGCCAAAATTCCCCTCATAGCCTTGTGGTGCTGTAAGGCGGGTGATGTCGAGCGCCACCCCCTTCAGCCCGCGCAGCGCATCAAGCTTTTCTGACAGCGGCAGGACCTCGGGGTCAAAACCTAGAACAACCTCGGGATCATGATGCTGGCAAATGCGGGGAGCATCGGGATGATCGGCTTTCTGCCCCCGAACTGCAGCCTGAAAATCCAACATGCCAAACAGCCGATAAATGTTTTCGCGGTTCTGCGGGTTAAACAACCGGCTGGCATAGGTACGCCGTTCGTTGCAAGTGCTCGCATTCGGGCAATTGCTGCCAGTTTGCTCGATGTGTTCCCACAGCACCCAAAACCGTTCCTGTGTTTGCTGTGCGCCCGCCATCGTAGCCCACAACACCCAACACACTGACACCAACAGCACCCTAATTCGCCGCACGATCCACTCCCTCAAGATTCGGAAACAGTCTTACGCACGAGGTTTTAAAAAAGGCTTACGCGCCGCGTAATTCCCCGTGTTCCAGCCGTACAACGCGATCCATTCTGGCTGCAAGTTCCAGGTTATGCGTCGCAATCAGCGCCGCCAGACCAGTGTCTTTGGCCAGTTGCATCAGGGTTTCAAACACCTGATCTGCGGTATCCGGATCGAGGTTCCCTGTCGGTTCATCCGCCAAAAGAACACTCGGGCTATTGGCCAGTGCGCGACAAAAGGCAACCCGTTGCTGTTCGCCCCCCGAAAGCGCGCCGGGGCGATGGTCAGCCCGATGTCCAACGCCCACTTTGACCAGTAATTCCGTTGCCCGCGCCTGCGCCGCAGATGCTGAAACACCATTGGCCAGTTGTGGTAAAACGATATTTTCTTCAGCAGTGAATTCCGGCAGCAAATGGTGAAACTGATATACAAACCCTAGATCGGCGCGGCGGATCATCGTGCGCCGGCGTTCCGAGCGGCCTGCGGCGGCCTCTCCCTTGATCAGAACGTCGCCGGTATCCGGCGTATCCAGCAATCCGGCAATATGCAGCAACGTGGATTTCCCCGCTCCTGATGGCGCGACCAAGGCCACGACCTCTCCGGCGGCAAGACTGAGATTTGCCCCCTTCAGCACCGCCACCTCTCCGGCTTGTCCGGCATTATAAGTCTTGGCAATATCGCGCAGTTGCAGCACCGGATCATTCATAGCGCAGGGCCTCTACGGGGTTCATCCGCGCCGCACGTCGGGCCGGAAACAGCGTCACAACAAAAGACAGAAACAGCGACAAAACCACAGCCGAGGCCACATCTTCGGCGCGCAATTGCGCGGGCAGGTTATAAATACCGCGAATAGACGGGTCCCAGACCCCACCGCCGGACACATAGTTCACCGCCGAAAATATCGGATCGATATAGATCACAAACAGACATCCCAGCCCCACACCACAGAGGGTACCGATCAAACCTGTTGAGGCGCCGCAGATAAAAAATACCCGCATGATAGAGCCTTCGGTCAGCCCCATGGTGCGCAGAATTCCAATATCGCGCCCCTTGTTTTTCACCAGCATGATCAGGCCTGAAATGATATTCATCGAGGCAATCAGCACAAGGATCGATAGGATGATGAACATCACATTGTCTTCGATATCCAGTGCCCGCAGGAATGCCCCCGAGGAATCGCGCCAGGTCCAGACCAGCGTATCCGGCCCGCCTGCCTCGATGATCGCGGGCAGCAGCGCGTCGATCCTTTCGGCATCGGTGACCATCACCTCCAGCTCATCCGCGACGCCCTCTTTGTTGAAATAGCTCTGCGCTTCTTCGAAGGGCATGTAGACGCGGGTGCGGTCGATGTCATATCGGCCGGCGGTAAAGATATAGACCACCTCATAGGCATTGACCCGCGGGCTGGTGCCAAAGGCGGTTTTGACCCCATTGGGGGATATCAATGTAATCCTGTCGCCGATCATCAATCCCAATTCACGTGCCACGCCCGAGCCGATCGCTACCCCGTCGGAAAAGCGGGAAATGTCGCCTTCATAGTTCTCGGTCTGGGCCACGCGCGGAATGCCCAGTAAATCGGACTCAGCAATGCCATAGACCAGCACACCCGAATTGGAGTTGCGGAAATTGGCCATCACCTGCCCTTTGACCAAAGGCGCGGCCCGCGTCACCCCGGGTACGGCACCGATGGCGGCGGCTTTTTCTGCGTAGTCCGTCATCGTGCGGCTGGTTTGGCCGGTTTCAGTGACAGTAACCGGATTATAGACGGTGACATGGGCGTTGGCGCCCAGAATGGTATCGACAAATTCGGTGCGAAAACCTGACCGCACGGCCAAAGTCGCAATCAGGGCAAACACCGCCAGCGTGATCCCGACCAGCGAAATCCATGTCATCACGCTGACGCCCCCATCCGCACGGCGCGCGCGCAGATACCGCCAGGCGATGATCCATTCAAATTTTGCAAAAGGAGGCGGTGTGCCGGCCACTGTGCTGCTCCGTCTTTTTATGTTGCGCGCACCCTGCGCCTAATCCTTGGCTAGGGTCAAGCGCTGGCCCGTCGCAGGCCCCACCAAAGCCCCCCGAACAGAAGCGAAATCAACACATATCCGCCGAAAAACCCGCCCGCGGCAAAACCAAGGCCCTCAATGGTTACGGGAACGGCAGGTTTGAAATCTTCCCATGTGTCACGGGACAGATCCGCATCGGTAAACCGATGCGCCGACAGAAGCCTGTCCAGCGCGGTGCTGCTACGTAGATCGGCGAGATAAAAGCTCATCTGGTGATAGCGCGCGATCGTCTGGCGCATATCTGCCTGACGGCGTTCTACAAAATCACTGCCGGTCATGCTTTCTAAGGCAGCCTCCCGACTTAGGCCTTCCGCTGCCGCCGAGGCATCAAAATCCGCCACAACCGTGCCCAGTGCCTCTGTCGCACCGGCAAGCCGCTGCAGATACTGTTGCGAATATTCGGGGAATTGCGAAGCACCTACGCCTGCGCAAATCCCCCCCGCCAATGCCAAGGTCCTTAGGATCATATGCTCTGCCTGTTACCGGTCTGTGCCGTTTAAAGCAGAGTGTGCGCCCCTAACCGTGGTTATTCAAGTCGCTGGCGTACATGTCGTGGGTTTCACCGGCGTCTGTGGCGGCTTTTCGCCCTTCGCTGGCCCAAACCAGCCCGCGCCGGATCATTTCACGGGCCGGACCGGATGAAATCGTTTCAGCCTGATGGCCCAGCGCGTTGTAATAGACACGGCCTAATCCCCAGCGTTTGGTCCATGCCACCGGCATATGCACCACGCCATTGGGGGTGTGATACCAGTTCACCGTCGGAAAGGTCGTGGTGGCCAGCACATCATTCCCGGGATCAACATGCAGATAATACTGTTCTGACGTGACCGAGAAATCTTTGATCCCCGCCACCAAAGGCGAGGATGAGTTCAGGATATTCACATCATAAGTGACATCCGCGCCCCCCGGATGGCTAACCCAATTGGCACCGGTTATGAATTGCCACAGGGTTTGATCGCGAAAGGCATCGCACATGCCGCCATGCACCCCGGCAAGGCCAACCCCGTGAGACACCGCTTCGGAGACGTTGATGACAAACTGCTTTTCAATCTGCGCCATGGTCCAGACCGGCACAATCAAATCATAGGCCTTCAGGGCTTCGCCATCGGCAAAGCATTCCAAAGTATCGTAAACCTCGACCGAGAACCCTTCGGCCAGCAAAATTTCCTTACTCAGGGCAGCAACCTTATCCGGTTCATGCCCGTCCCATCCCCCCCAGGTGATTAACGCCTTGCGATCCATGCTTCCCCCAATGTAATCGATTTCATTTCCTGCAACATGTCGGAAAGATGGGCTCTGCGTCAATACCTGCTTTGCGCTTGAGCATCTTCCTTCTGCGCTTTACGATACCGCAATTCCGTAGAAGCACCCAAAGGCCCAACGCCATGTTTCAGCAGCTCACTCTCGGCGCATTGGTTCTTGTTATCTGCGCAATTATTCATGTCTTCTCGATCGGGGTTAACGTTTCGGTCTCGGTCAGGGTCGCCCGTTTTTCCAAACACCTTCATCCGACGTTGCGCGCTGCAATGATCGTCGGCGCGGCTTTTTTTATGTTGCTCATTGCCCACACGGTTCAGGTTTGGATCTGGGCCATCGCGTTGATCTATACAGGCGCAATGGAGCCCACGGGTGATGCCATTTACTTCTCTCTCGTGACCTATACGTCCCTAGGCTACGGCGATATTGTTCTGGGACCAGGGCATCGAATCTTTGGGGCAATCGCATCGATCACGGGTCTGCTGACCTTTGGCGTTAGCACGGCATACCTTGTCAGCCTGATGACGCGCATCCTGCCCGAAGTCTTTACCAATATGGACAAATAGGTTTCCCATCGGCACCAAAGGGAGGGGAATTGACCTAAAAAACGCATCAATCCCATGCCTAAGCCTGCAAAACACGCAGTTTAATCTGGTCACCTGACCGCGAAGACGCTATCCGAAAGCCCCAAACGCCAAGAGGAGGGTTCCTGACGTGTTGGACCTGAACCACGCCAAAGCCACGCTGGACGCGCATTACGACCTTGCGCCGTCGCTTGAAAAAGCCGAAGCCACCAAAGACATCTATGACAAGATGGATCGCGTGGTCTCTCCGGCGGATTGGGCGATTTTCGCGCCCTATGTGATAGAGATCAATCGCCTGAAAAAAGAACGCAACGCGTTCATTCTGGCCCATAATTACATGACGCCCGAAATCTATCACGGGATTGCGGATTTTGTCGGGGACAGTCTGCAACTGGCGATCAAAGCCACCGAAGTTGAAGAAGACGTCATCGTACAATGCGGCGTGCACTTTATGGCGGAAACTTCCAAAATCCTGAACCCCTCCAAAACCGTGCTGATGCCGGATATGGCGGCGGGTTGTTCGCTGGCAGAAAGCATCACCGCGGAAGGGGTGGCCGAAATGCGGGCCAAATACCCCGGAGCACCAGTGGTCTCTTACGTTAACACCACCGCCGAGGTGAAAGCCGCCTCTGACATCTGCTGCACCTCGTCGAACGCGGTGCAGATCGTGGATGCAATGGAGAGCGATACCGTCATCATGACGCCGGATCAGTTCTTGGCGCAGAATGTGGCGAACCAGTCGAAGAAAAAAGTCGTCTTCTGGGAAGGCTCTTGCATCGTGCATGAGCTTTATACCCCCGAAGACCTGCGCGCCTATCGCGAATTGCAACCCGACACAAAGATCATCGCTCACCCGGAATGCACCCCCGCCGTTGTGGCAGAGGCTGATTTCACCGGTTCCACGTCGGGCATTATCAATTGGGTCGAAACCAACCGCCCCGAAGAGGTGATGCTGGTCACTGAGTGCTCCATGGCCGCCAACATTTCCGACAGCCTGCCGGATGTGAATTTTGCCAAACCCTGTAACATGTGCCCCTATATGAAAAAGATCACGCTGGAAAAAATCCTCTATGCGCTGCACAGCATGGAAGGCGCGGTTGAGGTTGAACCGGCGATGGCAGAAAAAGCCAAACTGGCTGTCACCCGCATGATCGATCTGAGCAAGCAATTGAATGTCTGACCCGCAGATCACCACGGATCGCATCGTCATTGTCGGCGCTGGCATCGGCGCGCTCTATGCGGCGCTGAAACTGGCACCGAGACCGGTTCTGGTAATCTCGCCCGATCCGCTGGGCAAAGGGGCAAGTTCGTCCTGGGCGCAGGGCGGCGTCGCAGCGGCCATGGCCGCCACTGATAGCGCCGAAAGCCATGCCAATGATACCGTCGGCGCGGGGGCTGGCACCGTCGATCCGGCGGTCGCGGCCTATGTGACCAAGGCCGCGCGGGATCATATTCTTGATCTAACGACCCTTGGCACCCCCTTTGATCGCGACGAAAATGGCCAATATGTGCTGTCGCTGGAAGCCGCCCATAGTTTTGCCCGCGTGGTCCGCGTTAAGGGCGATCAGGCGGGCAAGGAAATCATGGATGCACTGATTGCCGAAGCCCTGCTTACCCCGTCAATTCAGGTACTCGAAGGCATGCTGGCAACGGCTCTTGAAGAAAGCGACGGCAGCGTTACCGGCGTCTGGTTGAAAAGCGCCGATGACGCCACCCCGACGGCACCGGTGCGCCTGAATTGCCCCGCTGTTTTGCTGGCAGGTGGCGGCTCCGCCGGTCTTTATGCGCTGACCACCAACCCGCCGCGTATTCGTGGGCAGGTCATTGGCATGGCGGCGCGCGTGGGTGCAGAGATTGCCGATGCAGAGTTTGTCCAGTTCCACCCGACCGCCATTGATGTCGGACTGGACCCAGCACCTCTGGCAACAGAAGCCCTGCGCGGCGAAGGGGCGGTGCTGATCAACGCCGCCGGCGCGCGATTCATGCTGGCAGAACATAAAGACGCGGAATTGGCCCCGCGCGACATCGTTGCCCGCGCGATTTTTGCCCAGACCCAAGCTGGCAACCGTCCAATGCTGGACTGCCGCACGGTGTTCGCAAAAACCGGCCTTGATCGGTTTCCCGCCGTCGCAGAAGCCTGTGCCGCAGCCGGTATTGATCCCCTGACCCAGCCGATACCGGTCTCCGCCGCAGCCCATTACCACATGGGCGGGGTTGCCACCGATCTGGAAGGCAAATCCTCGCTGAAAAATCTCTGGGCCTGCGGTGAAGCGGCGTCCACGGGGCTGCATGGGGCAAACCGGCTGGCCTCTAACGGCCTGTTGGAAGCCATGGTTTTTGCACGCGCTTGTGCAGAGTCGATGGAGCGTGACATTCCACAGGTATCCGAGGCGGCAGAAGTTGTGCTTCCTGAAATTGCCGCCCTGCCCGAAAATCTGACGGATCCCGTGCAAATTCTGCGCAACTGTATGACCGACCATGTCGGCGTGGTGCGCCAGGCCGAAGGTCTTGCTGCCGCGCTGGAAATCCTGACGGATCTGCAAAAGCAGGCCGACAGCGATACCATGCACAACATGCTGGCCACGGCCACATTGATCACCGCTGCCGCGTTTGCCCGCCGCGAAAGCCGCGGTGGACATTACCGCAGCGATTACCCTACGGCTGATCCGGTGCAGGCCCACCGCAGCCTGATGACCCTGAAAAAAGCCCGAACCATTCAAGCTGCCGCCGGAGCCCTGATCCCATGACCGCCCCCCTGCCCGACCTGATTCTGGAACCGATGATCCGCGCGGCACTGGCCGAAGACCTCGGCCATAATGGTGATATTACCACACGGGTGGTGATCCCCGAAGGCCTGACCTATTCGGCCCGCTTGAACAGCCGCGAAACCGGTATTGTTTCTGGCATGCAAGTCGCCGCGCTGGCCTTTCGGGTTTTTGATCCGGCACTAAAGGTCACAACCGTGGCGCAGGACGGCACAGCCTGTGCGCCGGGTCAGACATTGATGACCATCCAAGGCCGCGCTGCGTCAATCCTCGCGGCGGAACGCGTGGCGCTCAATTTCGCCGGCCGCATGGCCGGTATCGCTTCTATGACCGCGCAATTTGTTGCCGAAACCAAAGGTACGGCGTGCCGGATCACCTGCACCCGCAAAACCACCCCCGGTCTGCGCTTGTTTGAAAAACAGGCGGTCTTGCATGGCGGCGGCTCAAACCACCGGTTTGGCCTATCTGATGCGATCCTGATCAAGGATAACCACATCGCCGCCGCTGGCGGCATCAAAGAAGTGCTCAGCGCCACCAAGGCCAATGCCTCTCATATGATGCGGGTCGAAATCGAGGTCGATACGCTGGATCAACTGGATCAGGTTCTGACCATCGGCGGGGCGGATGTCGTGCTGCTGGATAATATGGACAACGGCACGCTGATCGAAGCAGTCAAACGGGTAAATGGCAAAATGGTCACCGAAGCCTCGGGCAACATGACCCTGCCCCGCATTGCCGAAGTCGCCGCCACCGGTGTAGATTTCATCTCTTCGGGCGCCCTGACCCATTCGGTTAAAACCCTCGACCTCGGGCTCGACTTCTAAAGCCAACTTTGTTCCCTAAATATCCGCGCCGCAGGCACAGCGACCCGATCGGGTCGCCAAAAAAAGCGCGCCCCGAAGGGCGCACCATGTTTTGAAAAACCAGAGGGGGCGCTGCCCCCGATCTCCGCACCGGAGATCCCCCCGGGATATTTAGATCAAACTGAAAGCCCTAGATTTTCGCGTAAATCCCGGCGACTTTTTCAATTGCGGCCTCTGGCGCCATTTCTTCGCTTACGCCGGTCCGGCGATTGGTCAACTCGACCACACCGTTTTTCAGCCCGCGTGGACCGACCGTAATCCGCCAAGGCAAACCGATCAGATCCATCGTGGCGAATTTACCGCCGGCACGCTCTTTACGATCATCATAGAGCGGCTCTAGACCCAAGGCCGTAATGGACTGATAAAGCGCTTCACAGGCGGCGTCGGCTTCGTCATCACCTTGTTTGAGGTTCACAATACCGACATGGAACGGGGTGACACCTTCGGGCCAGATGATGCCTTTATCATCGTGGTTTGCTTCAATAATCGCGCCAAGCAAGCGGCTGACGCCGATGCCATGGCTACCCATATGGACAGGCACCTGTTTTTGGTTGGAATCAACCACAGTCGCGCCCATGGCTTCGGAGTATTTGGTGCCGAAGTAGAAAATCTGCCCCACCTCAATGCCGCGCGCGCTGCGCTGGCGATCTGCGGGCACATCGGCAAACAGGGCTTCGTCATGGGTTTCATCGGTGCGTGCATAGCGGCTGGTGAATTCTTCCAGCACGCCCTGACAGGCCTCAACCGAATCATAATCGATTTCACGATCACCAAAGGTCAGATCTGTCACTTCGGAATCGTAAAACACTTCGGATTCGCCAGTTTCGGCCAGCACGAGGAATTCATGGGTATAGTCGCCGCCAATCGGCCCGCCATCGGCACGCATTGGGATCGCCTGCAGCCCCATACGTTCATAAGAGCGCAGGTAGCTGACCAGATGGCGATTATAGGCGTGCAGCGCATCCTCTTTGGTGAGGTCGAAGTTGTAACCATCCTTCATCAGGAATTCGCGCCCCCGCATTACCCCAAACCGCGGGCGCACTTCGTCGCGGAATTTCCACTGGATGTGATAGAGCGTCAGGGGCAGGTCCTTGTAGCTGTTCACATGGCTGCGGAAGATGTCGGTGATCAGTTCTTCATTGGTGGGACCATAGAGCATATCGCGCCCGTGCCGGTCCGAAATGCGCAGCATTTCCTGACCGTAGTCATCATAACGCCCGCTTTCACGCCAGAGATCCGCCGATTGCAGCGTCGGCATCAGCATCGGAATGTGACCGGCGCGCACTTGTTCCTCATGCACGATATTCTCGATCTTCTTGAGCACCTTAAAGCCAAGTGGCAACCAGGAATAAATACCGGCTGCGGCTTGTTTGATCATGCCTGCACGCAGCATGTAGCGGTGCGAGACGATTTTGGCCTCGGCAGGCTCTTCTTTCAGGACGGGCAGGAAATAGCGGGACAAACGCATCGGGCATGGTCTTTCATCTGAAGGGTTGCGCATCGGTCTAAGCCATAGTCCAAGGCCAGACAAGCGTTCGAATACCACGTTTCATTGCATTCCGGCTCGACTTGGGCGATGACGGTGACAAACCGTGTGGGAAATCTGATTATGGCTCTCTCTGTCAAACAACAATGGCTCTATTGGGGACTGACGGCCCTTGGGCTTCTGGCGATCCTTTGGGCGTTGGGCAATGTGATCCTGCCTTTTGTCATTGGGGCAGCGGTGGCGTATTTTCTGGACCCTGTGGCCGACCGGCTGGAAAGCTGGGGCTGCTCGCGCGCCATGGCCACAACCATCATTACGCTGCTGGCGCTTTTGGCCTTTGCGCTGTTGATCTTGCTGATCATGCCAACCTTGATTGAACAGACCGCCGCCTTGTTTGAGGCTGCCCCGACACTTTTTGCCGATTTACGCGCCTTTCTGGTGACCCGCTTCCCCGATCTTCTTGATGAAAACTCGACCATCAGCCAGTCCCTTGATTCCATCGGCGAAGCGCTGAAGGATCATGGTGGCGAAGTATTGAACACCGCGATTTCAACTGCCTTTTCACTGATCAATATCGTTGTGCTACTGGTGGTATCGCCGGTGGTCGCGTTTTATCTGTTGCTGGATTGGGACAAGATGATCGCCAAAATCGATTCCCTCCTGCCGCGCGACCATGCGCCGGTGATCCGCGGGCTGGCCAGCCAAATTGACCGAACACTGGCCTCTTTTATTCGCGGGCAAGGCACTGTCTGCCTCCTGCTGGGGGCATTTTACGCAACTGCCCTGATGATTGCCGGATTACAGTTCGGCCTCGTTGTTGGCGTTGTCGCCGGGGCGCTGACCTTTATCCCCTATGTCGGCGCGCTTGTGGGCGGCGTACTTGCCATTGGCCTTGCCCTGTTTCAGTTCTGGGGCGATTGGGTCAGCATTGGCATCGTCGCCGCTATTTTTGCTGTTGGTCAGATGCTGGAAGGTAATGTGCTAACGCCTAAACTTGTCGGCTCTTCTGTCGGTTTGCATCCGGTTTGGTTGCTTTTTGCGCTGTCGGCCTTTGGCGCGATGTTCGGTTTTGTCGGGATGCTGATCGCAGTGCCGGTTGCCGCTGCCCTTGGGGTGGTTACGCGGTTTGTCATCGGCCAGTATCAGTCCAGCCTTTTATATATTGGGCACGCAGGCAGTGCTGGTTCCGCTGACCTTCCGGATGACGTAGGCTGAAGCGGTGAATACACAACTGGCTTTTGATCTGCAGACGCGGCCAGCCCTTGGACGTGAGGATTTTTTTGTCTCTCCGACCAATGCGCTGGCGGTGGCGACGCTGGCCGCGCCAGAAACATGGCCCAATGGCAAAATGGCCCTGATCGGGCAAAAGGGTGCGGGTAAAACCCATTTGGCCCATGTGTTTGCGGCAGAAACCGGTGCCTCGATTATCGCAGCCACCACCCTGAAAACCGCCGATATAGCCGCCCTCGCCGACCACCCGATTGTGGTGGAAAACGTTGCCGACATCGCTGCGGATCAGGCCGCACAAACGGCTCTGTTTCATTTGCATAACCTTGTACTGGCCAATGGCGCGCCGCTTCTGGTGACCGACCGCCTTGCCCCCAACCGCTGGGCGCTAAGCCTGCCAGATCTGGCCAGCCGCATGGTCGGCACCGCGGTCACAAAGCTCGACCCGCCCGATGATTCCCTTTTGTCAGCTGTCTTGCTGAAACTGTTCGCCGACCGGCAATCCCCTGTAGACCCGAGCGTGATCCCCTATTTGGTGAGTCGTATGGAACGCGACCTTGGCCATGCCGGAAATCTGGTTTCTGCCCTGGATCGTGCCGCCCTTGCCCGCAAAAAGGCCGTCACCCGCCCGCTGGCTGCAGAAATTCTGGATGCGTATTTCGCTTAAGGCGCGAATATGTCATGCTCGTGTTAACCTATTCCCTGATAGACGCTGTATGATACATTCCAATTTCCTGACGTCCCAAACCCCCGCTCCCCTTGACCTCCCCGAGGAAGAATTCGCAGGCCCCAAGCGGTTCATGAACCGTGAACTCAGCTGGCTGGCCTTTAACTGGCGGGTTCTGGAGGAAGCCGACAATCCGCGCGTTCCGCTGTTGGAACGGGTGCGGTTCCTGTCGATTTCTGCCGCCAATCTGGACGAATTTTACACCGTCCGCGTGGCCGGTTTGCGCGAATTGGATCATGAGGGCAACACAACCCCCGCCATCGACGGGCTGACTCCGGCACAACAGCTCGAGCTGATCAACGAAGATGCCCGCGAATTGATGATGCGCCAACAGTTGGTCTGGGGAAAACTGCTGCCCGAGATGCAGCAAAAGAACATCTTTATCCTTACCGAGGACGATCTGACCGACGCAGACAAAGACTTTTTGGCCGACCATTTTTTAAGTCAGGTATTTCCGGTACTTTCCCCGCTGGCCATTGATCCGGCGCACCCGTTTCCCTTTATCCCAAACACCGGCTTTGCCCTTGCCCTGCAGCTGGAGCGGATCAGCGACAAACGTGCCCTAGAGGCCCTGCTGCCGATCCCGCAACAGATCGACCGTTTTGTCGTTCTGCCCAGTGAAAAAGGCACCCATCGGGTGCTGCCGCTGGAAAGCCTGCTGCTACTGCATCTGTCGCGCTTGTTTCCCGGCTATAAGACCAAGGGGCATTGTTCCTTCCGTGTGCTGCGCGATAGCGATCTTGAAGTCGAGGACGAAGCCGAAGATCTGGTGCGCGAATTCGAGGTGGCGCTTAAACGCCGCCGGCGCGGCGATGTTGTCCGACTGAAGATTTCAAGCGGGGCGCCCAAGGCCCTTCGCCAGATGATCATGGAAGAACTAGAGGTCGACAGCGGAGAGGTTGTCGAGATTGATGGTCTGATCGGGGTGGCTGACCTGAAAGAACTGGTGCTGGACGAGCGCCACGACCTGCTGTGGCCCTCTTTCACCCCGCGTGTGCCGGAACGGGTGCAAGACCACGAAGGCGATATGTTTGCCGCGATCCGGCAAAAAGATATGCTGCTGCATCACCCCTATGAGACCTTCGACATGGTGGTGCGGTTTCTGGATCAGGCGGCGCGCGATCCCAATGTTCTGGCGATCAAGCAAACGCTCTATCGTACCTCGCATAATTCGCCCATCGTCAGTGCCCTGTGCGATGCCGCCGAAATGGGGAAATCCGTTACCGCCCTTGTTGAGCTAAAAGCCCGCTTTGATGAGGCCGCCAACATCCGCCAGTCGCGACGGCTGGAACGGGCTGGTGCCCATGTGGTGTACGGGTTTGTGAACTACAAAACCCATGCCAAAATCAGCACAGTGGTGCGCCGTGAAGGCAATAAACTGGTCACCTATACCCACTATGGCACCGGCAACTATCACCCGATCACCGCGCGTATTTATACCGATCTGAGCTTTTTCACCTGCGACGATGCCTTGGGGCGCGATGCGACCAAAGTATTTAACTACCTGTCAGGCTATGCCCAGCCCGAGGGATTGGAAAACCTCAATATTGCGCCGCTGACCTTGAAATCCACCCTGATCAAAAACATCCAGCGCGAGGCCGAATTTGCCGCCGCAGGCAAACCCGCAGAGATTTGGGCCAAGATGAATTCTCTGGTCGAACCCGATGTCATTGACGCGCTTTATGAGGCCAGCAAGGCGGGTGTGAAGATCAATCTGGTAATCCGTGGCATTTGCGGTCTGCGCCCCGGGATCAAGGGATTATCCGAAAACATCCGCGTCAAATCCATCGTTGGCCGCTTTCTGGAGCATTCCCGCATTGTCTGTTTTGGCAACGGCCACGGGCTGCCTGCGAAAAAGGCCAAGGTCTATTTCTCTTCGGCCGACTGGATGGGGCGCAATCTGAACCGTCGTGTCGAAACCATGGTCGAAGCCACCAATCCTACTGTAAAAGCGCAGATCGTCAGCCAGATCATGGCCGCCAATCTGGCCGACGAAGCCCAAAGCTGGGTGATGCGGCCTGATGGCAGCTTTATCCGCCCCGAATTTGCTGTTGAGGATCATCCGTTTAGCTGTCATCGGTTCTTTATGGAAAATCCGTCTTTGTCTGGCCGTGGCTCTGCAGGGGCGGCGGATGTGCCCGAGTTGACGCATTCAAAAGATTGACTCCGGCTTGGGGTCAGGACCACAGTAGACCCGGAAGTTGGGGGATGAGACATGGACGGCGCAATTGACGCATCTGGCGAGGATTATGGCCCCTTTGGCCGACCGCTGTTCGACGATCCCTCATCCCGCAAACTGTCGCGCGTCGGGGTGGTGGATGTTGGCTCCAACTCGGTGCGTATGGTGGTATTTGACGGCGCCGCCCGCAGTCCTGCCTACTTTTTTAACGAAAAAATCATGTGTGCCCTTGGCTCTGGTTTGTCAGAAACCGGTCATCTGAACCCCGGAGGCCGCGCCCGCGCTTTGGTCGCGATCAAGCGGTTTCAACGTCTTGCAGAAGAAATGAACCTTCCGCCTTTGTCAGCTGTCGCCACGGCAGCGGTCCGGGAAGCCGATGACGGCGCGGCGTTTTGTGAAGATGTGCTGCGTGAAACCGGCCTGACGATCTATGTGATTGACGGCGAAGAAGAAGCCCGCCTTTCGGCCCAAGGGGTCCTGCTGGGCTGGCCAACCGCAGAGGGGCTTGTCTGTGACATTGGGGGCTCCTCGATGGAGTTGGCCTCGGTCGGGCATGGCAAAGTCGGCACCCGTCGCACCTCGCGGCTTGGTCCGCTGAAACTGCGCGACATCAAGGGCGGCAAAAAGGGTCGCGACGCCTATATCAAATCGGTGATCGGCGACCTTCGCGAAGACTTTCCGGACAATCCCAAACGGTTGTTTCTGGTCGGTGGCAGCTGGCGGGCAATAGCACGGCTGGACATGCTGCGCCGGGATTATCCGCTCCGCGTTTTGCACGAATACCGCATGACCCCCAAAGCAGTGTCCGAAACCATCAAATTTATCGCCGCCAACGACCTTCAGGACCTTCGATCCCGTGCGGGCCTGTCAGAAGCCCGTATGGACCTGGTTCCGCTTGCCACAGAGGTGTTGAAACGGTTGGTGCGCACCTTTGGCCCCAGGGAAATTGCCATTTCCTCTTATGGAATTCGCGAGGGCATGCTCTATGAGCAAATGCCCGACATCCTGCGCCACCGTGATCCGCTGATCGAGGCCTGCCGTTTCGCCGAATCCAAAGACGCCCGCATCAGAGGGTACGGCAAGGCGCTGTATAACTTTGTTAAACCCCTGTTTCCCGGCGAAAAATATGAAGATATCCGGCTGATCCGCGCGGCTTGTCTGTTGCATGACGTAAGCTGGCGGGCCCATCCGGATTACCGCGCCGAAGTGTGTTTTGACAATGCAACCCGCGCCAATCTGGGTGGTCTGAAACATAGTGAACGGGTGTTTCTGGGGCTTGCGCTGTTGCATCGCTATAAAAACAGCCGCGATAACAGCCCGTTTGAAGAGTTGTTTTCCCTGCTGAGCGAAAAGGAAATCCGGCAGGCCGAAGTACTGGGCAAAGCCATGCGGTTTGGTGCGATGTTTACCACCGTGAGCCCCGATCACATGGGCAAACTGAAATTCTATCCCAAGAAGAAAATACTGGAGCTGACACTGTCCACAGAGGCCCAAGACCTGTTTGGCGAAGTCGCGCAGGCCCGGTTTGCAGCCTTGGCCAAATCCCTAAGCGCCGATGTCAAAATCCGCGAACCCAAGAAGCGCGCGTCTTAAATCTCGACTTCGCCGTCTTTCAGTGGCACCTCGAGCGGGGTCTTCCGCCGGATGATTATGTCGCCGTTCTCCAACACCTCGGGCGCTTCGTAGTCCGACATATCCCCCAACATCTCGCGCAGCTCCTCAAGGGCTGGCCCCATGTCCTCTGTGAACTGGCGCAGATCGTCAAAGGTCGGTTCCATCTCTTCCAAAAGGCCGCGCAGGAAAAGCTGCAACCCTTCTTCGACCAAAGACAACCCGTCCTCGGTTTCATTGGTCTCGGCAGATTGAGAAAGGGCCGGCTGCGCCAGCGCCCCCAGACAGATCAGAATGGCGATGAAGTGTTTCATAGGACCAATATAGGCCATCAAGGAAGATTCGATAAGGTCAGACTGCCAAATCCATCGTCACTGGAAAATGATCCGATGCCGTCAGCAAAGCCGCGCGTAAGGCTGTGTCGTTATAACAGGCCGGATCATCAAACGGATGCCAAATACGCCAGACCGGTTGCAAGTCCCGAATGTCCGGCGACACCATGATATAATCCAGCAACGCCGAGAGGTAACGGTCCTTATCCTTGAGGTAAAACCGCGAGGTCACCGGCCTCGCCCCCAGCCTCCGGCTCACGGCCATATACGCATGGGGATCAAACAATGCGCCCTCAGTGCCCTCGCCCAAAACAACCTCTACACCGGAGCGGCCAAAGAGCTTTTCATATTCATCCAACCCCGGCCCGTCGTTCAGATCGCCAAGCACAATCACCGACTCGCCCGCCTGCCGGTGCCAGATCACCCGACGGTGCAGCCAGATACACTGTGCCAATTGCTTGCGTCTGTTGTCGATCGAGATGCGAATCTCTGCGGCCCGATCCTTCGCCCCATGGGGGGCTTTGGATTTCAGATGCACACCGATCATCCGAAAAACCTTGCCCGAAGACACATGAGTTAGCGCCAATTCCAGCGGTGGTTTGGAAAACCGTATCCGGTCCAATTTTGAATCCACGTCAACGTCGAGACGAAAGTCCCCATCAAATCGCGGCGCATCCCCGGACTCCACCGGATCATGCAAGGCCGACACTTGCGCCGGATCAAAGAGCAGGGTGATTTCCTGCTGGGTATCATTGGCAAAGCCGCTGACGGCCTTGGTTGTGCGCAAGTCATACATCTGCGCAAAGGCCTCCAGCGCCTTTACACCTGAGCGTTTGCGGTGGCTGTCGGGGGCCTCGATGATCATCACCGCATCAGCATCAATTGCCCTGAACACAGCCGCAACGGCCTCCAGTTGCGCGGCGCGGGTGACGTCATGACGCCCGGACCAGCTGCCATCCGGCTGCGGTCTGTCCTGCGCATCAAACAGCTTGTTGAACCATTCCACATTATACGTGGCGATCCGCATCAATCAGGCCGCCGTCTGGTTGATTTCTTCCCACGCCCGATTGACCGCGATCAAACGCTTTTCAGCCAGTTTTACCGCCTCTTCGGGCACACCACGGGCGATCATGCGGTCTGGATGGGTTTCACGCACCAAAGCCCGCCACGCTGCGCGGGCATCCTCAGGCGACGCCTCGGGCGCGATTCCCAGAACCTGATAGGGGTCCGGTTCTGCATCGGGGACAAACCGCGTGCGTAGGGCTTTGAAACGGGCATCATCCATGCCGAAAATCTCCGCCACCCGATGCAGAAAGTCGTCTTCTTTGGGGTGGTATTCGCCATCGGCCAGCGCGATGTGAAAAAGCCCCTCCATCAGATCACAATAGGTGCCCGGTTGATCCTTGAACATACGGGCAATGCGCTCTGCGTATTCTTCAAATCCGGCGACATCCTGCCGCGCCATGTTGAAAACCCGCGCTGCGTTGGCTTCGGCCTCGGACGGAATGTGAAAGACCTCGCGGAAGGCCGTTACCTCATCGCGCGTCACCTGCCCGTCGGCCTTGGCCATCTTGGCCCCGAGCGCAATCACCGCAATGGTAAAACCAACACTGCGTTCCGGCGGGGTGCGCAGTTTTTCAAACACCTGCGACAGGCCTTCGCCACTGCTTAAGGCCGAAAGCGCGTCAGAAATGCGGGTCCAGATCGACATAGTCTTAAATCGCCTTTTGTTTCTCGTAGCTTAGGGCCGCGCTATAAATTTCTGCATCAAAACCAAATCAAGCCATTGATCAAATTTATAGCCCACTTGTGGCAAACGCGCGACCTCTGAATAGCCCACCGCCGCGTGAAAGGCGACACCTGCGGGATTACCGCTGCTGACACCGGCGAACATAGAATGTGCACCGCGCGCAGCCGCGTGCGCTTCAAGCGCGCCCATGACGGCCCGCCCCACGCCTTTGCCACGGGCGGCATCGGAGAGAATGATCGTATGTTCCATCGTGTGCGCGTATCCGATCCCACCGCGAAACTGCCCATAGAGGCCAAAGCCCAGCAATTGCCCCTCGGCCTCGGCCACCAGAAACCCGTGATCCAGCGCGGCTTTCTCTTGTATCAGCAATTCCAGGTCGGACGAGGATTTGGTTTGGCTGTTAAACGTCGCCAGACTGTCGCGAATGATCGGGGACCAGATCATCTCGATCGCTTGGGCATCTGTCGGGTGGGCGGCGCGTATCTTCATCGTAGGGTTTTCCGTCCCTGTGGGCCTTCGAACACGGCCTCAAACCCCACCGCATTGTCCGCGTTAAATTGCACCCGCGGGTCTGATCTGAAAATCGGAGGCAGGGTATCGCACTGTGGATGGGAGACCGTCAGGCTGAGCAAGCGCAGTCCAGACGCGGGGAGTTGCGCAGCAGGATGTTTGTCGCCTTCCCATTTCAACAGCGCTGGATAGGCCCCATCCAAGGGTAAAATCCCTGTTGTCGGCACCGCCATCTGCCAAGAAAGCGCCCCCCGCGACAGGGCAACGGGTTCTCCGGCCGCGCGGGGCGCATCGGAAAACGGTTTTGTCTTGTCAGTGTTGCGACAAATCCAATTGGTAATTCTGGGCGGGCCGCTAAACCGGTCCAGATCAAACCAGCGGGGATGATCCGGTGCTGGGGCCGCCGGGTCGATGGCGATGACCTCAAGATAGAGCCCGTTCTCTAGGCCTAAAAGCCGGTTGTGGGTGCCCATAGCAGCATGTTTGCCCCCCGCAACAAGGGAGACCCCCAGTGCTTCCTCGACATAGCGCGTCCCCGCATCCAGATTTTCCGCCGCAACCGCGATGTGATCCAGAACCCACATGGGTTAGCGCCCTCCGTAATGGGAGACAAAATTCGCCAGAATATCGCCCGGTACGGTGATGTCTTCGGCCAGCACCTTTTGGGTCAATGCGTCGGCCTCATCGGGGTGAAAATAGCCCTTGTCCTTATAGAGACGGATGCGCAGGGCAAAACCGTCGCCGTCGGCTTCGGGGTGGAATTGGGTGGCGTAAATATTGTTCTGAAAGCGCAGCATCTGGATCGGACAATTCGGCGCCTCCACCAGATGGGTGCACCCCTCGGGCAAGGATTGCAGGGCTTCTTTGTGCCCAACCAAGGCTTTGAACTGGTGCGGAATATTCTGCAGCAAAGGGTCCATGGCCCCTGCCGGTGTCACCTCACAGGCTGCCGCGCCAACGGCTTCGCCATATTTTTCCTTGCTGACATCGCCGTTAAGGTGTGCGCCCAGAATACCGATGCCATAACAACAGCCCAGAAACGGCATGTCGCGGGCGGTGATTTCAGGCATCAGCGACAGGATCTGGGTCTCAATGCGCTTCTCTATCGGGTCTTTCTGCGCCTCGGGATCACTTACACATCCCGGCCCACCCCCGACGATCACCCCAGCGTAATCTGACAAGTCCAAATCGGCAGGAATATCTGTCTGATCCAGACGCAGACGGTGCACATCCGCTGCGGCCAGCTTGCCTTTGCTCAGAAACGCTGCAAATTCATCATCCGCCACCTCGGTTTCCGGGCGCAGTTGTAAGATCAAAAATGGCTTCATGCAGCAGCGTTCCTTTGAATGATCCAAAGGTTTTGCCCCTCCAGCCGCAAGAGGTCAATCCCGTGTCGACAAACAGCCCAGCGCAAATTCCGCCATCTTCGCCACCGCCTGATCGGCATCGCGAGAGCGCCCATACCGCAGGGGCCAGATGTGATGCACATGGGGGATTTCCTCATAGGTCACGGCCACCCCTTGCGCGCGAAGCGTCTCTGCCATCCGGCGGCTGTCATCCCGCAGAATCTCTCCGGTACCCACGGTGATAAACACCGGACAGGCCCCTTCATAACTTCCGAACACAGGAGAGATACGCGGATCTTTTGCATTCAGACCTTCGGTCAAATAGCTTGACAGCGACACCTTCAGCCAAGCCAGCGGAATGACATGTTCGCGAAAGCGATTTTCGCGCAGCGATGGGCTTTGGCCGGTCAAATCGGTCGCCGGTGCGATGGTAAGGGCACCGGCAGGCATCGGCAGGCCCGACACGCCGATCTCGTGCAACAGCGCCAGCACCAAAGTGCCACCCGCGCTATCGCCTGCCAGAATGATATTCTCTGCCTGCCATCCCGCCGCCAAAACCGCCCGATAGGCCGCGACCGAATCCTCAACCCCGGCCGGAAACGGATGCTCGGGGGCCAACCGATAATCAACCCCCAGCCCCCGCGCGCCGATGGCACCGGCCAGCGCGGCGATCATCCGGCAATGGGTCTTGGGGCTGCCAATGCAAAAGCCGCCACCATGCAGATACAACACCAACCGAGAGGAGTCCGAATGTCCACGATCACACCACAACACCGGCACCTGACGATCCGTGCAGGGCAGCACATCCGGCTTAAACTCCATATCCTTAAAGCGGCGATACACAAGCGGCGCGTTGATCTCGTAAAGTTTACGCATCACCCCCTGATCGCGCACCGCCCAAAGCACGGGCTTCTCGGTCAGATGTGACCAGAGGTTCCAGAAATGCTGTGCAAACGAGGCCATCTACGCGCCGCCGCGCCGCGCTTGACGGATCATATCTGCCGCCTTTTCCGCCATCATAATCACTGGCGCGTTCAGATTGCCGCTGACGATCTGCGGCATCGCAGAGGCATCCACCACCCGCAAGCCATCAACCCCGCGCACACAAAGTTCCGGTGTCAGGGCCGCATCCGGCCCGCTGCCCATCCGGCAACTGCTGGCCGGATGATACACACTATCAGATCGGGCGCGGATCACCTCCATCAGATCAGCGTCTGTTTTCACATGCCCGCTTTCGTGATCTTTGCTGATCCATTTCGTAAGCGGCGCAGCCCCCATGACCGCACGGCCCCGTTTAACCGCGCGCAGCAACAATTCAGCATCGCGCGGGTCCTCTAGGAAGGCCGGATCAATCATCGGCGGGTCCTTTGGATCATTAGTGCCCAGCCGCACCCAACCCTGACTCTTGGGGCGCAGAATACAGCTGTGCAAAGACACGCCATAGCCTGCGTTAATGCGGCGCGCATGATCATTCAAACGGCCAACCACAAAATGCAGCTGCGTGTCTGGCCAGTCGTTGTTTGCCGGATCGGTTGCAAAAAACGCCCCCGCTTCGGCAAAATTACTGTGGAACATGCTGGCCTGCCCGCGCCGCAACTTTTGCAACTCGATCCAATAGCGCCGCAGTGCCCCCGGATGGATGCCAAAGACGTTTTTGGTTTTCACCTCATAGCTAAGCACCGTGTCGATGTGATCCTGCAAACCGATCCCGACAGAGGGAAGATTATGCACGATATCAATGCCATGCGCGCGAAGCTGATGCCCATTGCCCACGCCGGACAACATCAGAAGTTGCGGCGTTTGTAGCGCGCCTGCGCAGAGGATCACCTCTTGACGGGCACGGACTGTATGTTCGATCCCATGACGCGCATAGACAACACCAACGGCGCGTTTGCCTTCAAAGACAACCCGATGGGCAAGAGATTTGGTGCGCACATCCAAATTTGCACGATGGCGGGCCGGCTCCAGATAGGCGGCCGCCGCAGAGCACCGCTGTCCGGCGCGGCGGTCGTGGAACTGGGTCAGTTGATACAGGCCCGCACCGGTTTGGCTGTCGCCGTTGAAATCATCCGTTGTTGCGATTCCGCTGGCAGCCGCTGCAGCGACAAAATCAGAACTGATCGGGCGTGGGGATCGTGGGTCTGACACCTGCAACGGCCCGCCTTCGCCGTGGTTTTCATCCGCCCCCCGCGCATTATCTTCCGATTTCAGGAAATAGGGTTTTACCTCGTTCCAAGACCAGCCCTGACAGCCCATCTCTGCCCAGGTATCATAATCCTTGGGATTGCCGCGAATATAGATCATCGCATTGATCGCGCTGGAGCCTCCTAGCGCTTTGCCGCGAGGCTGATACCCCCGCCGCCCGTTTAAACCCTGTTGCGGAATAGTTTCAAAGGCCCAGTTATGCAGCGCAACGGGTTTGGCAGGCAGCATCGGCAGAGCCCCGACCGGATAGCGGATCAACCGGCTGCGCCCGTTACCCCCTGCTTCCAGAAGGCATACGCTGACGGTTCGGTCTTCGCTCAGTCGGGCGGCCAGAGTCGCCCCGGCGGACCCGCCGCCCACGATTACATAGTCAAATTCCATCAAGCGTCTCCAGATGCTGCCGAGCTTACAGGATCATTCCTTTGATGGGCTGTCAAATGGACGTCGGGTTATATCTCAGATCGGCGCAAGACCTGCCAGATGGGTCTGCATTTCTGTCAGAACAAGGGCGGGCTGCTCTTCGACCAGAAAATGCCCCGCATCGATACCGCGCCCAGTGACCTGCGCAAACCAGACCCGCCACGCCTGCAGCGGATCAACATGATGATCCACCACCCCCCGCGTGCCCCAAAGAAGACGGCAGGGGATTTCGGAGACGTGCCCAAGGGACGCTGTGTCATGGGTTAGATCAATGCCCGCACCCGCTGCATAATCCGCACACCAAGCCGAGACAACGGCGGGGTTTCTGGCCGCACGCTCATAGGCCGCCAGAGCTTCTGGGGAAAAACTGGCCAGTTGCCCCGACAGACCGGCAAGGGCGGCATGTAAAAACATCACTGGATCGCTGTTGATCAGCTTTTCCGGCATGCCATCCGGTTGCGCCAGAAACGCCCAATGGTAATAGCGCTGCGCCAACCACGCATCCATGTAGCGCCAGACATCCAGCGTCGGCAGAATATCCAGCAACATCACCGAGGCAACTGCCTCGGGGTGATCCAGAACCATCCGGTGCGCCACCCGCGCACCGCGATCATGGGCAATGACGTGGAACCGCTCATGGCCAAGGGCCTGCATCACGGCCACTTGATCCGCCGCCATTGCACGAAAGGAAAAATTTTTGCTCAGCGCGACGGAATCTCCGTACCCCCGCAGATCGCTGGCAATCACCCGATGGGTGCTGGCAAGATCATCGGCTACACCGTGCCACATGGCATGGGTCTGCGGATAGCCGTGCAGCAGCAACAGCGGCGGCCCCTCTCCGCCGGTTTTGAAATGAACCTGCGCGCCCGCCACGGAAATGGTCCGGCTGTCAAATCCCTGAAACATCTCGCCTCCTCCCGATGATTGCCCCGCCTCTTTCATCGTCAACAAAGTCTGGCCGAGTATCTGATGCATTCGGGCGCATAGACAAGCCCGCAGCGCGGCGCATCGCTTCAATAAAAAAGCGCCCCGCAGGGCGCCTTTTGTTATTGGTCAAGAAAACTGCGCAACTTGCGGCTTCGGCTGGGATGCTTAAGCTTTCGCAAGGCTTTCGCCTCAATCTGACGAATGCGTTCGCGGGTCACACTGAACTGTTGGCCGACTTCTTCCAGCGTATGGTCGGTGTTCATCCCGATCCCGAACCGCATCCGCAATACACGCTCTTCGCGCGGGGTCAGGCTGGCCAGCACCCGCGTTGTGGTTTCCTTCAGGTTTTCCTGAATGGCGGAATCCAGCGGCAGGATCGCGTTTTTATCCTCGATGAAATCCCCGAGCTGCGAATCTTCTTCATCGCCAATCGGCGTTTCCAGCGAAATCGGTTCCTTGGCGATTTTCATCACCTTACGCACTTTTTCCAAAGGCATCTGGAGCTTTTCAGCCAATTCTTCCGGTGTCGGTTCGCGTCCAATTTCATGCAGCATCTGGCGGCTTGTGCGCACCAGCTTGTTGATGGTTTCGATCATGTGCACCGGAATACGGATGGTGCGCGCCTGATCGGCAATCGAGCGCGTGATCGCCTGACGAATCCACCATGTCGCATAGGTCGAGAATTTATACCCGCGACGATATTCGAATTTATCCACCGCCTTCATCAGGCCGATGTTGCCTTCCTGAATAAGGTCAAGGAACTGCAAACCACGGTTGGTGTATTTCTTCGCGATAGAGATCACCAGACGCAGGTTGGCCTCGACCATTTCTTTCTTGGCCTGACGGGCCTCTTTTTCGCCCTTTTGAACCTGCTGCACAATGCGGCGGAATTCAGGGATATCCAGACCGACATATTGCCCGACCTGCGCCATATCCCCGCGCAATTCGGCCACTTTATCGGCGGAACGCTCAACAAAGGTTTGCCAGCCGCGTCCGGGCTTTTCGGACATCCGCTCCATCCAACCGGGATCAAGCTCATGGTTGCGGTATTCCTCGATGAATTCGCGACGGTTGATCCGCGCCTGATCCGCCAGTTTGACCATGTTGGAGTCAATCGACATGATCCGGCGGTTGATGCCATAAAGCTGGTCAATCAGCGCTTCGATCCGGTTGTTATGCAAGTGAAGCTCGTTCACCAGTTCAACAATCTCGGCGCGCAATTTCTGATAGGTTTCCTCTTCGCCGACGGTGAAATCTTCACCGTGGTTCAGGGTCGCCGAAATCCGCAAATCCTGCATGTCGGACAGCTGCGCATAATCATCCGCAATCCGGTCCAGCATCTCTAGCGCGCGGGGCTTTAGTGCAGCCTCCATCGCGGCCAAAGACATATTGGCCTGTTCGTCTTCATCATCGTCATCATCGTCAGACGTGATTGGATTACCGTCGGCATCCACTTCCTGTGTCGGCTCTTTGGGCTTGGGGGGTGCCGCCGCAGCGGTGCCCGGCGCAACCGACCCCAAGGGGCTTACGGTTTCTTCACCATCCTCGCCCATGGTGTTGCCAAAGGTGGTCTCCAGGTCGATCACATCGCGCAACAGAATATCTTCGCTCAGCAATTCGTCACGCCAGATGGTAATCGCCTGAAAGGTCAGCGGGCTTTCGCAAAGCCCCGCGATCATCGTGTTCCGACCGGCTTCGATCCGCTTGGCAATCGCAATCTCACCTTCGCGGGACAGCAATTCCACGCTGCCCATTTCACGCAGATACATGCGCACCGGATCATCGGTCCGGTCCAGTTTCTCGGTTTCACCCGATGACAGTGCCAGCTCGCGGGCATCAGAGGTCGTGGCAACGGCAGTACTTTTGCCATCCGCCTCGGCTTCTTCGGCCTCTTCGGCCTCGATGATGTTGATCCCCATTTCCGACAGCATCGACATCACGTCTTCGATCTGCTCGGAAGAGACCTGCTCAGGTGGCAAAACCTTGTTCAGCTGGTCATAGGTGATGTAGCCCTTTTCACGTGCCTCAGCGATCATCTTCTTGATCGCGGTCTGGCTCATGTCGATCATGGGTTCGTTCTCAGCATCGTCCTGCTTGCGGTCGTCGTTATCTTTGGCGGCCATGCGGTACTTACTCCTGCGGTCTTCGGGCGGATCCGAATCGTCTGTTCATTCGAATCACTACGCGCGAATCAATGATTCGAACATAGGTTTACCCCGTTTTTACTGTCTCTTCCTCACGAAAGCGCACGACGTCAAAGGTCGATGCTATTTCGTGAATTTAATTCCCTGCAACAACTTGTCCAAGGCCTGTCTTTCATCGCGATCGATCAGGACACCGTTTTCGCCTTGTTCATATGTCGCCTTGTCTTCGGTTTCGCTGCGTTCGGCCTTGTTCAGCGCTTCCGCCGCCTGCTGCAGCCGCCATGTTAACCCTTCATCGGCAACGCCTGTCAGATCTTCCATGGCTTCGTCAATCTCACGCCGCACTCCGCGTCGCGCCTTTAGTTTGGCCAATTCTTCGGCCACACACATCTTTGCAACTTCGGCATCCCCTGCGTTGCGCACAGCCGGGGCAATCTGCACATGGCGAGGCGCAAAGAGGTTTTCAAGAACCTCAGGGCCCATGACTTCCCCAATCGCATCCTGTTGCGCCTGCGCATCAGTTTCCGGCCGCCTCAACAGAACATCTCGCAGGCGGGCGTGCATCGGATCGCTGAAATCCATCATTTCCAGCGTGCCTTCATAATCGGAAATCAAAACCGGATGCAGGATCAATGTCGCCAGAATAACCGCCTCACGAAGCCGCTCCTCAGAGCCGTTCTCCCCTGACACAAGATAAGAGGCGCGCGTGCTGGATTGTACTGCAGGCCCTTTGGCCTTCCAGACCCCTTTGGCGTCTCGTACACGCGGCGGAAAGAACAGATCACGCCGCATCCGGTCTATTTCCTGCCCGTAATGGGTGCGGATCGAGGGGTCTTTGATCCGGCGAATGGCTTCTTTGAGCACCTTGTCCAATCCGGCGCGGCGTTCGGGGCTGTCAAAAACCTTACCCTCGGTTTCACGTTCCCACAGCAGGCTGACCATCGGACGCGCGCCTTCAACCACGGCCTGCATGGCAGAGGCCCCCTTGGCCTTGATCAGATCATCCGGATCCTGACCTTCGGGCAGAACCGCAAATCTCAAGGACTGACCGGCTTCCAGCAGAGGCAAGGCCAGATCAATCACCCTGCGCGCAGCGCGGATACCAGCGGTATCGCCATCCAGCGCAATAATCGGCTCGGGCGACATCCGCCACAATAGCCGCAACTGCTCTTCGGTTACCGCCGTGCCGAGTGGCGCGACCGTGGCCTCAAATCCGGCTTGGGACAGGGCGATCACATCCATATAGCCCTCGGCCACGATCAAGGTCTGCCCCTTGCCCGCCGCCTCGCGCACGAAAGCCTGATTATACAGGCTGCGCCCTTTGTCAAAAAGCTCGGT
This sequence comes from uncultured Pseudoruegeria sp., assembly GCA_947498155.1. Classification (GTDB taxonomy): domain Bacteria; phylum Pseudomonadota; class Alphaproteobacteria; order Rhodobacterales; family Rhodobacteraceae; genus Pseudoruegeria. Next base: position 12,249 of record CANMJD010000005.1, on the reverse strand, counting down.
CTCAGGGGAATTCAGATATTTCGCGTTGTCATTGGGGTCCATCGCCCGTCCGCCAAAGGCAATCGCCCGACCCCGCGCATCGCGAATGGGAAACATGATCCGGTTGCGAAAAGTGTCATAAGGCTTGTTGCCCTTGCTCGATGCTTTGGCCAACCCGCAGGCAAGGATCAACTCTTCGGGCACATCCTTGCTGCGCAAATGATCCCATAGCCCCTGCCAGCCGTCCGGTGCAAAACCGATCTCAAACTTCGCCCGTGTGGCCTCGGGCAACTGCCGCCCATCCAGATAGGCCCGCGCCGCCGCGCCGCCACCGGCGTTCAGCTGCATGCGGAAATATTGCACCGCCTGCTCCATCACCTCGATCAACAGCGTCCGGCGGTCAGCTTTTTTCTGCGCCTGCGGATCGCGTTGCGGCATCGGCATGCCGGCTTCAGAGGCCAGTATCTTTACCGCCTCCATGAAATCGACATTCTCGGTCTCGCGGATAAAGGAAATCGCATCGCCCTTGGCCTGACACCCAAAGCAGTAATAAAACCCTTTGCGGTCATCGACGTGGAAACTGGCAGATTTTTCCTGATGGAACGGACATGGTGCCCACATATCCCCTTTGCCCTGATTGGACTTGCGCGGGTCCCACATCACTTTGCGACCGACCACTTGGGTCAGGGATACGCGGGTGCGCAACTCGTCAAGGAATCCGGGGGGCAAACTCATACGCCTAATATCGGCACCCAGCCCGCCAGAGTCCAGACCCCGCCAGCTTCACTTTGATCCCAAAATATCCCGGGGGAGACCGCACAGCGGTCGGGGGCAGCGCCCCAACATCCCTAGCCGCGCAATGCCTGTTGGGCCGTGACGCTTTTCATTGCTCCTTTTAGATCATGCACCAATGTGCCCGCCATCGAGCGGAATACCATGATCTCTAGTTCAATATCAGACACGCGAGTGATCAAAGCGGGCATATGAAACAGCTCTGTCCGCGCGACAGCCCCGACACCGAAAACCGACAGTCGCATGTCAACCGGCACTAAACGGGCCAGAACCTGATCGCCTGCATCACCTTTCAACCGGACCTGGCACCAGCCGTCAGATTGATCGGTGACCGCATGGTCTTGCCAAAGGCTTGCCGCGGGGGCCGGTCCGATCAGCATCGCCTGATCCGGTCTGAACCACAGCACCCGCACCGGTCCGACCTCATTGCTTTGCCCCACCGCCGGAAAGCCCACCCCATGGGCCGCCCTCAGCGCCGCATCCGACTCCGTCGCCGCGCCATCGTATCGCGCCAGCACAGTGAGCCGTGCCTCGACTTCCTCTAGAACCAAATCCCCGACATGCAGCGGCAACAAATCCGCACAGGGAGATTTTGCAATCAGTTTAACCACGGGCGCGCCCTCCGTCAGGATCAAAAAACACCGGATCACAAACCGTGCAAAGGGTTTCTACACCGCGCAGATGATCGACCATTTTTACCACATCCCCGTGACGCATTGGCCCGTCGCGCAGGAAGCCAAGCGCCAGATCATGGCCCAGCGTCGGCGAATAACAGACCGAAGTCACATAGCCCTGATCGTTGACACGCACTGGCGACTCGGCCTCATTGAACAAATGCGCCCCCGCCGTCAGCCGCTCTGTCGCGACCACCGGTTTCAGACCCACCATCTGCTCTCGTGTTGCGCCGCTCAGGCCTTCGCGCCGCGCGGCAGCCTGACCGATACAGGGTTTCTTGCCCGAAACCATGCGCCCCATGCCAACATCAAACGCGGTGACGCGACCATGGATTTCGGCATGGGTGATAAAGCCCTTTTCAATCCGCAACACGTTAAGCGCTTCCATCCCATAGGCCCCACCGCCCATGGTTTCGGCCCGCGCCACAAGATCACGGTACAGCGCCGCGCCATAACGGGCAGGTACTGCGATTTCATAGGCATGTTCCCCCGAAAATGAGATCCGAAACAATCGCCCGGGCACACCGGCCACCGAAATGTCGCCGCAGGCCATAAAAGGCCAGCTCTCGTTGTCAATTGGGCTGTCCAAAACCGTATTCAGCAACCCCCGTGCCTTTGGTCCGGCCACGGCAAACTGGGCCCAGTGTTCTGTGGCCGAAATAATCCGCGCTTTCAGATCAGGGCGCAGGCATTGCAGTATGAACTCCAGATGCTGCATCACCTGTCCGGCGGCGGCCGTCGTGGTGGTCATCACATAATGGGTCGCGGCAAGCCGCGCGGTGGTGCCGTCATCCATGACATGGCCGTCCTCGCGCAGCATGATTCCGTAGCGCACCCGCCCGACTTTTAGACTGGAAAACCCGTTGGCATAAACAAAATCCAACAGTTTACCCGCGTCCGGCCCCTGAATGTCGATCTTACCCAAGGTCGATACATCGCAAATCCCAACGTGATTGCGCACCATAGTAACTTCACGATCGCAGGCCTGCCGCCATGTGGTTTCCCCGGCGCGGGGGAAATACGACGGGCGATACCATTGCCCCGCCTCGATCATCGGCGCGCCGCGTTGGCGCGCTGCCAAATGAGAGGTGGTTTTGCGTTCCGGTGCGAACCCAGCACCCTGTGCACCAGCCCCCATAGCCGCCAGTGACACCGGTCCATAGGGGGGCCGGAAGGTTGTTGTCCCGGTTTCGGCAATGCCGCGCCCCGTGGCATCCGCCAAGACCGCCAAAGCCCCAATGTTAGAGCTTTTACCCTGATCCGTGGCCATGCCCTGCGTGGTGTAGCGTTTCATATGCTCAACCGAGCGGAAGTTTTCCTGTGCGGCCAGTTTGACGTCTTTTACCGTCACATCATTCTGAAAATCGAGCCACGCCCGCCCACCGTCTCCGACCACGTGCCAAAGCGGCGTGACCCGGTAAGGATCATCTTCAGCAGAAGGCAAATCTATGGCCCCTGCCGCGCGGCCCAGGACCGCAAGGGCCGCCTGTGCCGCCTTAACACCGTCCGCCAGACATCCCGCCGTTGAAAACACCCCGTTCGCCGCCCCCGCCGGAGTCATCCCAGGCACGGCATTGGGCGCCGGTAGAAAGGCCGATAGCGCCTCGTTCCACACTGGACGCGCGTTCAGATGACAGGTCAGATGCACCGAGGGATTCCAGCCGCCCGTCACGGCCAGACAATCGGCGGCGATTTCATCCTGCCCGCTGCCTGTTTGAACCGTGATCGATTTCAACCCCAGCCGCCCTTTGGTACCCACAACCTGCGCCCCAGCAAACCGGGCAAAGCCCCCTTGCAAGTCGGCCTCTTTGCGGCTGTCAATCAAAGCCGCGACCTCTACGCCAGCGGCCCTCAGATCATCCGCGGTGCGTTGCGCGTCATCGTTATTGCCAAAAACAGCCACCCTCTGACCCGGTGCGACGTTGAACCGGTGCAGATAGCTGCGCACCGCATTGGCGGTCATGATACCGGGGCGATCATTCATCGGAAAGGCAATCGGGCGCTCCAGCGCGCCTGCCGCCAGCACCACCTGCTGTGCTGCAATGCGCCAAAAGGTTTCCAAAGGGGCGTCGGCGCCGGCATCGGAAAGGTGCAAGCCGACCCGTTCCAGCGCCCCGTAGGTGCCCTGATCATAGGCGCCCGTGATCGTCGTGCGCGGCATCAGCCGCACATTTGCCATGCTGCGCAATTCGGCCACAACTCCGGCGGCCCAGTCAGCAGCAGGCATGCCGTCAATCTCTTCGCGTTCACGATTAAGCCGCCCACCCAGCGCGCTGTCTTCATCGGCCAGAATCACATCCGCCCCCGCGCGCCCAGCGGTCAGGGCAGCCATCAGCCCCGTCGGGCCCGCACCGACCACCAACAGATCACAAAACCCATAAGCGCGGTCATAGCGGTCTGTATCCGGCAGGCCTGACAAGGCCCCGAGCCCCGCCGCACGGCGGATTATAGGCTCGTAGACTTTCTCCCAGAAGGATTTCGGCCACATGAAGGTCTTGTAATAAAACCCTGCTGACAAAAAGGGGGAAAGCCGGTCGTTTACCGCCATGACGTCCAGCGCCAAAGACGGCCAGCGGTTCTGGCTGCGTGCTTCCAGCCCGTCGAAAATCTCTTGCATGGTAGCGCGGACATTCGGGGTTTGCTGCGCGCCCGCGCCCGTCGTGACCAAGGCATTGGGCTCTTCGCTGCCCGCCGTCAAAACGCCGCGCGGTCTGTGGTATTTAAACGAGCGCCCCATCAAACGCACGTCATTGGCCAAAAGCGCCGAGGCCAGCGTGTCGCCTTCAAAACCCTGATAGGTTTTACCATCAAAGCGAAAGCGCACTGGCTTTGCGCGATTGATCAAGCCCTTGCCTTCGATCCGCATCAGACTGTCCCTGCCATTTTGACATCTTTCGCCAGCTCTGTTGCCAGAATTTCATGGCTGACCGTATTGCGGGTCACGACGATCCAGCTGCCGCATCCCATCGCGTGATACCAAAGATCCCTGGTCTCGCCCGCCGGGTTGTCACGCAGGTGCAGATAGTCGTGCCAAACATCCAGATCCGCTTCGTCCGACGGGCGGTTCAATAGTTTGGCATCGCCGGTATAACTAAACTCGCGGCTGTCTCTTTCCCCGCAGAGGGGGCAATGAATTCGCATCTCTGTGCCTCCTAATGCAGATTATGCTGACTACCGGTGCCTTCTTCGTCCATCAGGCCGATTCCGGTTCGGAACCTGTCCATCCGCAGCTTTTCAGCCGCCGGATGCGGGTTTCCTGTGGCCATTAAATACGCCATGGCACTGCCGGACCCCGGCACCGCCTTAAAGCCGCCGTAACACCAGCCGCAATTCAGAAACAGCCCGTCGATGTGGGTTTTATCGATGATCGGTGATCCATCCGGAGACATATCCATGATCCCGCCCCAACTGCGTAACACTTTGGCTTTGCCGATCATCGGCATCAAAGTCATGGCTGCTTCGACGACATGCTCGGCCCCCGGCAGATTGCCCCGCGCCGCATAAGAGGCATAGAAATCGAGATCGCCGCCAAAGACCAACCCGCCCTTATCGGATTGGCTGATATAAAAATGCCCCATGCCAAAGGTGATCACCGTGTCGATGCAGGGCTTTAATCCCTCGGTGACAAAGGCCTGTAACACATGGCTTTCGATCGGCAGGCGCATCCCGGCAAGAGCGGCGACCTGACCGGATCGCCCCGCCGCAATCATCGCGACCTTCTTGGCGCGGATCGGGCCGCGTTTGGTTTGCACTCCGGTGACTTTTCCGCCGGTAATATCGATGCCCGTCACTTCACAGTTCTGGATCAAATCGACCCCGCGTTGATCTGCCCCGCGGGCCAGCCCCCACGCCACCGCGTCATGACGCGCCGTGCCGCCTCTTGGATGATATAGCCCGCCGTAAATCGGGTAGCGGATGTTGTCATAATCCAGATAGGGCAGCATTTGGCGCACGGCGTCACGGTCCATCAGCACCGCGTCATCGCCCTGATTGATCATCGCATTGCCCCGACGCGCCGCCGCATCCCGCGCCCCGTCCGAATGAAACAGGTTAATGATCCCGCGCTGGGAATGCATAACGTTGTAGTTCAGATCCTGCTCCATGGTTTCCCAGAGCTTTAGCGAATGGGAATAGAACTCGGAATTGCCGGGCAAACCGTAATTGGCCCGTACAATTGTGGTATTGCGCCCGACATTTCCCCCGCCGATATAGCCCTTTTCCAGCACTGCCACATTGGTGATGCCGTGTTCCTTGGCCAGATAAAAGGCGGTCGCCAAGCCATGGCCGCCGCCGCCAATGATCACAACGTCATATTCGGATTTCGGCACGGGATCACGCCAGTGCGGCGTCCAGCCCTTATTGCCGGTCAGCCCTTCCTTCAGAACTTTGAAACCCGAGAATTTCATCTGCGTCATCCTCTCTCGGCCCTGCGAAGCACAACAAGCCAACTTGATGCGGTAAATGGACGGTGTTCCGGCGCTCGCCTCTATCCCATAAACGACGAAAAGGGTCGCAAGTGACTTTTGCAACCCTTTCCCGTTTCGCACAGAGCTTCAACCGAGTACGGCAGACTCCGAAGTTAAGGCGCGCCTAGATGCCTTTGGCTTCATAGCTGCGCGCCACCCGGCTGATCGCCACGATAAAGGCCGCCGTACGCAAATCCTTAACGTCATCACGGCTGTGCCAGACTTCGCGCATCGATTGATAAGCCGCCCGCATGGTGTCATCCAAGCCCGAACGCACAAGTTCCAGTTCATCCGCCCCGCGCAGGTATTTCTCTTTGAAATCCGGCGTCATCGACCATGCATCGCCCAGATATTTGTCCAGACGCTCCAACTCGTCCACCACCAGCTGGTGACGGGCTTCTTCCTGACGGCGTTGCATCCGGCCAAAGCGGATGTGACTCAGGTTTTTGACCCATTCGAAATAGGACACTGTCACACCGCCCGCATTGGCATACATGTCCGGAATGATCACGCAGCCGCGTTCGCGCAGCACCTCATCGGCCCCAGCGGTCACCGGACCGTTCGCAGCCTCAATGATCAAAGGCGCTTTGATGCGTGCGGCATTGCTCAGGTTGATCACCCCCTCCAGCGCCGCCGGAATCAGAATATCGCAGTCTTTTTCCAGGACCACCGAGCCGTCTTCGACAAAAGTGGCATCGGGATAGCCTTTGACGCCGCCATATTCACCAACCCAATCGCGCACGGCATCAACATCAAGCCCTGCATCGGAAACAAGGGCCCCGTCGCGTTCAATGATCCCTGTGATCACCGATTTATCCTCACCAGACAGGAATTTCGCCGCGTGGTACCCCACGTTACCGAGCCCCTGAACAATCACCCGTTTGCCGGACAGCGTACCACCCAGCCCGGCTGCGGCCTTATCTTCGGGATGGCGAAAGAATTCGCGCAACGCATATTGCACACCGCGCCCCGTGGCCTCTACGCGGCCCGCAATGCCGCCAGCATGAATGGGTTTGCCGGTCACACAGGCCTTGGCGTTGATATCCGTGGTGTTCATCCTTGCATATTGATCAGCGATCCAGGCCATCTCTCGCTCACCGGTGCCCATATCCGGCGCAGGGACGTTCTGGCTCGGGTTAATCAGGTCGCGTTTAGCCAGTTCATAGGCAAACCGGCGCGTAATTGCTTCCAGCTCATGCACTTCGTATTCGCGCGGATCAATGCGTAACCCGCCTTTGGAGCCGCCAAACGGTGTTTCGACAAGCGCACATTTATAGGTCATCAGGGCGGCAAGGGCTTCGACCTCATCCTGATTGACCCCGATGGCATAGCGAATGCCGCCTTTGACCGGCTCCATATGTTCGGAATGCACTGACCGATAGCCGGTAAAGGTTTTGACCTCTCCCCGCAGCCGGACCCCGAACCGGACGGTATAGGTCGCGTTCACAACACGGATTTTTTCTTTCAGCCCATCGGGCAGGTCCATTAATTCCACGGCCCGGTCAAACATCAATTCTACAGATTCTCGAAAACTTGGCTCGTTTACGGCGCTCATAATCCATCCCTCCCAAAAACGATCAGGCAAAGACTCAATGCGCTTCGCCCTGTTCAGGAGACTAGGCATCTGTTCACAAAACAAAAGAACAATGTTTTTATACTGCCGCTTTTTTAATCATTCCGGACACCACAAGCGGGTCAAGGGGCCGTTAACGAATCGCTAACAACGCCGCACCCCCGCAGTGCCATTCAACAGTTACACAACTGCCATGGCACTTATTCCCAATTCGAAACGATATCATTGACGAAATGGAAACAGACAGGGCTTGAACACAGTATTGCCCCTAAGTGTCTGAACATCGCCCCATTTTCGCCATAGGTTCTCTCTAACAATGGGAGGTCTGGTCTATAATAGCGGGATCACGAGTTAAGGTTTTATTAAATATGGCACAAAGAGCGACACATATCCTACCTGCCGACGCACTGCAGCCGTTCCGTCAATTCCGCGCCGAAGAGCGTGGAACGATGACGATTTTTACGCTGATCATTTTCATCATCATGATTATGGTCGGTGGGATTGCAGTCGATTTGATGAAATTTGAAAGCGAACGGGTGACTCTGCAAAACACCCTTGACCGTGCGGTTCTGGCCGCAGCGGACCGTGATCAGAAATTATCCCCTAAAGAAGTAGTGCTTGATTACTTCGCAAAGGCAGGGCTTAGCGATTACATCGACGCCAACGATATTACCGTGGATCAGGATGATCTGGTCTCTTACCGGACCGTTTCGGCAAAAGCGACGCATGATGTCAGCACCCACTTTATGAAAATGACCGGGGTTGACACCCTCTCTGCCCCGGCGTCGGGCACCGCCGAAGAACGCATTGGCGATTTGGAAATCTCGATGGTCCTTGATGTTTCCGGCTCTATGGGCGGCAGCAAACTCACCGACCTGAAAACTGCGGCCAAGAAGTTCGTTGATCAGATCATTTCGCAGTCCGAAGCGGACTCTGTTTCGTTCTCGATCATCCCCTATGCGACCCAAGTAAACGCCAGCGCCGAATTGCTCGACTATTTCTCGGTCACCGATGAACATAACTATTCAAACTGCGTGTTGTTTGATGCCGCTGATTTTACGGAAACCGCAATTGACCCGGACGATCTTATTCAGCGGGCCGGTCACTTTGATCCCTGGAGGGACTGGACCTCCAAGGATTCAAGCTATGACAACGAAAGCGTCCGCAGAGTCTGCCATACCGAAACAAGCCGTGAAATCATCGCGTGGGAAAAGGATGCAACGATCCTGAAAGACCATATCGATTCCTTCTTCGCGCAGGGAAATACGTCGATCGAGATCGGGGTTAAATGGGGTATCGCGCTTTTGGATCCCGCCGCTCAATCCGTTGTAACCGATATGATTGAAGATGAGCTTGTTTCAGAACATTTTCAAAACCGTCCCTTTGAATATGACTATTCCAGCGGGCAGAAAATCATTGTGGTGATGACCGACGGGATCAACACCACACAATATTATCTGAGGGATGAATTTCTCAGCGGGTATTCGGACATCTACGAAAATGACCATGATGGCTTGCTCTCGGTCTATTACGAAAGCAGCACCCAGTATGAGAATGGTGTCAAAGCCAAATACTGGTGGGAATATGATGATGACTGGCACGTCTTGCCTTATGGCGAAGGCGCGGAAATCGCCACGGTAACCTATAATGCAGTACGGACCTGCTGGGGAACGTGGTGGGGCGGTACACGGTGTAAAATCACCTATCAGCCGGAAACCACTTACTCCGCCGTTGTCGGAGAGGCCGTACGCCAGACATATCCAGAATTGTTTAAGGATTATTCGCTGGAGTATATTGCCGACGAAATCCTGTACAAGGCAACCGGTAGCAGTACGCTCGCAAATACCATCGATCCCGGCGCACGTAGCTCGGTTGGGGGCTCCACTAAGGATACCCGGCTGCAAAATATCTGCAAAACCGCGAAGGACACCAACGAAGTGGTGATCTACACCATCGGCTATGAGGTCACGGAGCACTCTGAACAAGAAATGAAAGACTGCGCGACGACCTATAACCATTACTACGATGTGAACTCCGCTGAAGTGGGTAAAACCATTGAAGACGCTTTCGCCTCTATTGCCACCGCCATCAACAACCTGAAGCTGACCCAATGATGTATCTAGCACCAGAGCTTAAGCAGCGCTTCCGTCAGTTCCTGTCGAAAGAAGACGGCAATTCAACAATCGAATTTGCCATCATCGCGCCTGTTTTTCTCACCATTCTGTTCATGGCCGTTGAAATCGGCATCCTGTCTTACAAACAGGTCGCTTTGGATCGCGGAGTTGATATGACAATTCGGGATCTGCGCTTGGGCAAATACAGCTCTCCCGATGCCGATGATCTGCGCGAAAGCATTTGTTTCTATGCCGATGTTGTGATCTCGGATTGCGAAGCAAACCTGATGCTGGAATTGCGCACCGTCGATACCGCCAACTGGGACACGCTGGATCCGAATGCGACCTGCGTTGAATATGAGGAAGACTTCGACCCAGCTGACCAACCGGTGTTCTCCGGCACTGAGAACTCTCTGATGCTGGTCCGGGCCTGCGCTCTGGTCGACACAATCTTTCCGACGTCCAAATTCACCACCGCCCTTGGCGTAGATGAAAAAGAAAAAGCCGCCCTTGTCTCTGCAAGCGCCTTTGTGACGGAGCCAACATGATGCGAAGTCTCTCAAAACCCCTGACCTGCCTACGGCGCTTCCTGCGCGGATCAGACGGCGGTATGAGCGTCGAAGCCGCGCTGGTTTTCCCCATGCTGTTTCTGGGTATGGGCCTGACCTATATGTATTATGACGCTTTCCGCATCCGCACCGAAAACGTCAGGGCCGCCTATACGGTTGCCGATTTGGTATCGCGGCAGGAACAGGTCATTGATCAGGATTTCATCGATGGCTTGGGCGACATTTTTGATTACCTAACCGATGATACCGATGAAAGCTGGATCAGGGTCAATCTGGTCAGCTGGAGTTCTTCGTCGGATAAACTTGTGCTGAACTGGTCCAAAACAAGCGGTTCACATCCAGAAAACACGCAAACCGATATTGAAAATATGGCTGATGTCATCCCGGTGATGGCCAATGGCGATACGGTGATCGTCGTGGAGACCTTTATGGACTATTCTTCGGCGTTGGCGGAGTTGCCCTATTACAATTCCTGGCTCTTTGAAGGCATCAGCTTTGAAAATGTCACCGTTACCAGCCCGCGCTTCGTGCCGAAACTGGAATTCGCGTCAAACTGATCCGTCGTTTTCGCGCTGCGCCAAGATAGTGGCAATAATCTCGGACATGCCCTTGGCCTGATTGGCGGCGGTCACCCCGCCAACACCAACACGACCCGCAAACCGCCACCAAAGCCCGGGCGCCCAGGTGGCTTTGCCACTATTATTGACCCGAATCATAAAACCGTTAGAGGGTTTCATTGCAAAAACGCCGCGATTGATCTCGGCGATATCGGCCACTTTGCAAATCACCCGACCCGAGCTTTCGCGCAGGTCTTCCTGCGTTAATTCGATGCTATGCTGGGTGGCCCGCGCTAGAATGACAGCGGACCAGATTGCAAAAACTCCGAACAGAAACAAGAAAATCTGCCAGCCAAAAGTTGCCGGCGGATTGGTGAAGTTAAGATAAATCAGCAAAGAGCCCAAAGACCCCAGAACAACCACCGCAAACCCGCGCCGCGCCGCCGAGGCGCTCACCCGCGCCAATACTTCCTGATCTGCCATGCCCCAGCCCTTTTTTGCAATGCTTTGCGCCTGACATATCCCGTCCGCGTCCCGATGAACAGCCCCACCCAGCCGGTCAGCATCCCGCACAACTTTGTTCCCAAATATCCCGGGGGAGGCGCCTTCGCGCCGGGGGCAGCGCCCCCCCTTCCTAAGGCAGCCAAATGCAAAAAGGCCGCCCCGAGGGACGGCCTTCTATCAGAGAAGTTCTATGAGGTGGCTCTCGGGGAGTTGCCTTTGGCAATTCCCCTGCCGTCCTTTATGTTTGGGCAGACGCCCAAGCCATAAAGTTACTCGATGATTTTGGACACAACGCCCGCGCCAACAGTGCGGCCGCCTTCGCGGATCGCAAAGCGCAGACCGTCTTCCATGGCGATCGGGGCGATCAGCTCAACACCAAAAGAGATGTTGTCGCCCGGCATGACCATTTCAGTACCTTCGCTCAGAACAACGGTGCCTGTAACGTCGGTTGTCCGGAAGTAGAACTGTGGACGGTAGTTCGCGAAGAATGGTGTGTGACGACCACCTTCCTCTTTGGTGAGGATATAGGCTTCGGCTTCGAACTTGGTGTGTGGCTTAACAGAACCTGGCTTACACAGAACCTGACCACGCTCAACAGCTTCACGGTCGATGCCGCGCAGCAGGGCGCCGATGTTGTCGCCAGCTTCACCGCGATCCAGCAGCTTGCGGAACATTTCAACACCAGTACACGTCGTTGTCTGGGTGTCTTTGATGCCAACGATTTCGATGTTGTCGCCAACATTGATCACGCCACGCTCAACACGGCCAGTCACAACAGTACCACGACCGGAGATCGAGAACACGTCCTCAACCGGCATCAGGAACGGCTGGTCAACCGCACGGGCTGGTGTCGGGATGTATTCGTCAACAGCCGCCATCAGTTTCGCGATGGAGTCTTTGCCGATGGCATCGTCACGGTCTTCCAGAGCGGCCAGTGCGGAACCGGCAATCACAGGAATGTCGTCGCCAGGGTAGTCGTAGGAAGACAGCAGCTCGCGGATTTCCATTTCAACGAGTTCCA
>CANMJD010000004.1 GCA_947498155.1 uncultured Pseudoruegeria sp. | reverse complement strand
ATGGAGCAGCTCGGTAGCTCGTCAGGCTCATAACCTGAAGGTCGTAGGTTCAAATCCTACTCCCGCAACCAATTATTTATCGATACTATCATCATGTGAGACACCCAAAGCACGCTCCGCCCATTTGCGCATAAAACCCCGTGTCAGCATAGCGGACGGAAATTTATACAATAAAAATCGATACATTCCTAAAATTCTACAAATAGATAATTGAAAAACGGCCTTAACCAGCCCCCTGAAATCGAGCCACTGAGGTGTTAGTAAAGAGCCCACAGCGGAAGTTTCAAATAATCGCCCTAGGCGCGTGCAGCACAAAATATGCGGTCACTGCCAAGGTTTCGGTGTCGCAACGCGACGTAAGTTTGAGTTAAAAATCGAAAAAAGCGTTGCCTTATGAATTATTGAATCGATGTTCGTTCTGAGGCCTTGGTGTCGCAAAGACTTTGTCACCGATCGCTACGTCAGTACTTCCTGCTACTGTAACAGTTAATGGCCCTACATCAGCGGATTCTAAATATAGCGTTGCATCATTCCCCAGTCTTTCGATCTGGCGAACTACGGCCTCCCATTTCCCAGAAGCCTTTGAAATATCAATGTGTTCCGGCCTAATTCCATATATATCGGCGCCCATTGTTTGTGCATTCGAGCCTTCAAATATATTCATTTGGGGCGATCCGATAAAGCCCGCGACAAAGGCTGTTGCCGGATGATTGTAAAGATCCATCGGCTTGCCGACTTGTTCAATGACACCTTTGTTCAAAACTACAATTTTGTCGGCCATCGTCATGGCCTCGACCTGATCATGAGTCACGTAGATCATGGTCGCATCGAGATCGGCATGCAGGTCAGTTAGTTCCAGCCGCATCTTGGCACGCAAAGCGGCATCAAGATTGGAAAGGGGCTCATCGAACAAGAAGACTTTGGGACTTCGCACAATCGCGCGCCCAATGGCAACGCGCTGCCGTTGTCCGCCCGACAAGGCCTTTGGCTTTCGATCCAAGTATTCGGTCAGTTGCAAAATACGTGCCGCTTCTTCGACGCGCGCATTCATTTCTGCCTTGGGTGTCTTCGCGAGGCTGAGCCCGAAGCCGATATTGTCGCGCACCGTCATATGCGGATAAAGCGCGTAGGACTGGAATACCATCGCAATACCACGATCGGATGGTTCGGCATAGGTAACGTCTTCGCCGTCGATTTCAATCGCCCCGCCAGTGCAGTCTTCAAGGCCCGCGATCATGCGCAACAATGTCGATTTACCGCAGCCCGAAGGCCCAACGAATACGACGAACTCACCGCTTTCGATATGAAGGCTAAGATCTTTGATGACCTCAACTGCTCCATAAGATTTGCATATTTTTTTCAGTTCGAGCCGTGACATTTCTTTATCCCTTGACTGCGCCGGCGGTCATGCCCTCGACGATCTGTTTATTGAAGAAAATGAAGACGATAAGCGGCGGGATCGTGACCAGAAGTATATTCATGAACAGTAAGTGATACTGCGTCGCAAACTGGCTTTGGAAATTGTACAGCGTCAGTTGAACTGTGACATTGTCCTTCCCCGGGAGGTAGTACAACGGGTTCGTAAAGTCGTTGAAAATCGCAATGGATTGTACCACGATATTTGTTACCGTGACGGGTTTCAGTAATGGTAATATTACCCGAAAAAACAATTGTAGAGGCTTGGCTCCATCAATGCGCGCCGCCTCGTCCAAGTCCTTTGGGACGGTGGCGATGAAGGCACGATACAACAGAATTGAAAACGATAAGTTGTAAGCGATTTCTATGAGGATCATTCCGTGAATGGTTTTGAACAGCCCTATTTGTTGCAGTAACCAGATGGTTGGGACGACCGCGGGCGGGATCATCAATCCGGCCAGAACAGCAAAGTTTACATATTTGTTCCATTTGCTGGGGCGACGTTGCAAAACATAGCCGACCATCGCTGCAAAAATCACGAGCCCTGTTACGGAAATCACGGTAATGACAGTCGAGTTGAAGTAGGCAAGTAGAAGCTGATAATCGCGCGCTTGGATGACATCCATGAGGTTCTGCCAAAGCTGCGCTTCCGCTGGCCATGAGAAGTTGAGCAGTGATGAACCTTGGCGGTCTTTGGCTGCCTGTAGTGCGATGAAGAAGAAGGGCACAACAAAGATAACGCCAAACACCAGCAACGTGATGACACCGAGAATGGTTGGACGCAGCTGCTTCATAGGTCAACCTCGCGACGGTTGAAGTAGGCGACAAGCGGCATGACCATAACTGCAATCAGGATAAACAAGATCACGTTGCCCGCTGTGGAAAGGCCGTAAAATCCGGCCTGATACTGCTTGTAGATGATTGATGCGATGACGTCGGATGAAAAGCCGGGACCGCCTTTCGTCATGGTCCAAATCAGCTCGAACGAACGCAATCCATAGACGAATGATAAGATCATTACCGTGGCTGTAGCGGGCTGAACCAATGGTAAGGTGATGCGTTTAAATTGCTGCCACTTCGTCGCGCCGTCTATGCGCGCTGCTTCGTAGTAGTCACGAGGGATTGATACCAAACCAGCGATAAAGATCACGCTGGCAAGCCCGACGCCGCGCCAAACTTCGACAAATGCAACGGAATAAAGCGCTAACGTTGGGTTAGTCAGCCAACCCGGCCCGTCAATGCCGATAAGTTCGAGCGAGACATTAATGATGCCACGTGTCGGATGCATCATAACCGCGAATGTGATGCCGATCCCAACCGTTGAGACTAACACAGGAAAGAACGCAATTGTGCGCAGCAGCCCACGCATACGGATATTGGACGTTAGCAGAATGCCTAGTGAGAGGCCGATGATCGTTTTCAGAACGGCCGTAGAAACCGCGAAGATCACTGTGTTGATCAGGCCTTTGAGCAGGAAAGGCTCTTGTACAAAGGATAGGAAATTTTCAAAGCCAATGAATGTTGAGTTGAACAGGCTCCAGCGGGTCAAACTGAAGTAAAGTGACGCAACCGTTGGCACCAAAAAAAGTACGCCATAAATCAGACCCGCCGGCAAGAAAAACCAAAAGGGATAGGGTGATCCAGATTTCTTTTGGGGCCTTTTGGTCATGGTCCTACTTGACATGTCATATCTTTCAAAAGGGGGTCCTCCACCAACAGGGAGCAGTCGGCGGAGGACGTCGTTCAGATAGATTTACCAGTTTGGTAGGCCGAGTTGTTGTGCTTGTTTGCGCACATCGTTGTCATAAAGCTCGGCACCGTCTAGTGCGTTGCGAATGCCAGAACCGACTTCGACTGTAATCTGCTCAAGAGCGGGCCCTTTGATCGGGGATAGAAACTCTAGCGCAGGGGCTGTTTGTCCACCGTCTTGGAAGTAGGGAAGCAGATCAGCGACGGCAGGTGGAACCTCTGCAGGTAACGTGCAGCCTTTGATCAGGTATGGACCCTGTGCGCCGATGGTCGCCGTCTGGATGTCGCAGCTTTCAACGCTGGCAACAAAGGCAAGGAACTTGTGCGCTTCATCCTGATTTTCAGACGATTGTGGAATATAGAGGCCCGACGGCATCCAAACTGTGAGGCCATTGTTGTCTGGATTATCACCCGGCTGCGCGAAGAACCCGACGTCTTGCAGGTGCTCTGGATAGGTTGCTTGGATCGCACCAACAGCGAAAGTCAGCATCGGATAATGGGCAGCTTCGCCAGTGGCAAGCATACGCAAGCCATCGTCAAATGTTGCGGCACCAAAGTCTTCGTTCAAGAACCCACCCTCGTAGACTTCTTGCAGCTTCTCGAAACCACGCAGGGCCGCAGGTGTTGAAGCGATCTTGGCTTCGTTGGAGGTATAGAGAGTCGCAAAATCAGGTACGTCGGCCTGAATGTTGTAATAGTCCGACAACACAAACAGTTGTGACGTCCAAGTATCGCGATAGGTTTGCGCGACAGCGACCATGCCAGCGTCTTTGATCGCTTGGTTGTTTGCCATGAAGTCGTCCCACGACGTCGGAATTTCGAGACCAAGTTTCTCGTAGATTGGGATGTTATAGAAAATGCCGCCGCCCATCGCAGTGGATGTCGGGACGCCGTAGACATTTTCGCCCGCGGTTACAGTCTGCAAAAAACTGCCGATGATATTGTCGGCATATGGTTGATCTGTGATCGGAACGAGGAAGTTTTCAGGGTTGATGGCCTGAAACAATGACCCCGTATTGTAGAGGAACACATCCGTCATTTCACCTGTCGCCAAGCGTGTTTTGACGATGTTGTCACCCTCAGCCCCACTTGGACGGGTTTCAATCTCGATGGTGATGTCGGGGTTTTGGGCCTCAAATGCCTCGATGACAGCTTCGAATACCGCAATAGTATCGGGTGCTACATCCAATAGAAACGTCAGTTCCGTTTCCGCAGCCGCCGCCGTCGCCATAAGCCCAGCCGCCGTTGTTCCCAAAAGTAGTGTCTTCAGTTGATTTGTCATGATGTCCTCCTCACACCGGTTAACGTTTTGTCATCTGTAGTGGCGGGCCCAAATTAACCCGCGTGTCGAAACGTAATTTCGTGGTGACCCGCAATCAGCGGGGTCGATGCTCCTTCCGCTGCAGCAACACCGTTGATCTTGATGTTCGTGAACGTGTCGTCGGCCACAAACGTGCCGCGTGCGCCTTCAGGAATGTTCACGCTGTAGCGCACAATACCGTTATGAATTGACCACTTCGCGCTGATGCGTCCCGCGGCGCTGTCGTGATGCGCTTGGACGGGGGCCAGTTGTGGAATGATGGTCGGCTGGAAGGTGATATGTTCGAAGCTGGGGTTTTCCGGATCCGGCCTAAAGCCAGCTACGGATTCAAACAACCACTGGCACACTGCGCCATAGGCGTAGTGATTATAGCTGTTCATTTCAGGATCATAGATTACGCCGTCCGGCCCGATCGCGTCCCAACGTTCCCAGATCGTCGTTGCACCCTGTTCGACTTGATAAAGCCACCCAGGAGATTCCGTTTGTAAAAACACCGCTGCAGCCAAATCAACGGCGCCAATTTTGACAAGCGCAGGCAACAAAGCAGGTGTGCCGATGAATCCGGTTCCGATCCGCCCGCTAGAAACAGCGATTGAATCACGGAAATATTGTTTTGCCGCATCAATATGACGATCTGGGATCAGATCGTGCAAAAAGGCCAGTGCGTAGGATGTCTGATCGGAATAGGCCAATCGACCGGACGGGGTAATAAACTCATCCGCAAAGGCGGCGCGGATCTGATCGGCGCGTTGTTTGTAGTGTTCGGCATCAGACGCGTTGCCCAAGACATCTGCGATCCGCATCATCAGATCAGACGAGATGAAGTGATAGAGCGTGGCGGCGCAATCATCACCGATCGCGGGTTTGGATTTTCGCGTGTCCCCCGTTGGCTGAAGCCAGTCCCCAAACGTGAACCCTTTGTCACCCCAAGATACAGGCGGCCGTACAATCGGGCCATCTGAAATGCTCCAGACAAAGTCCATCCAGCGGTTCATCGCTTCGTAGCATTCGGCCAGGATTTGGCGATCGCCATAGTGAACATAGAGCGTCCAAGGCACTACGGTGATCACGTCGCCCCACCCCGTTGATCCAAAGAAACCTTCGTAGTTTTCCGGGTGCAGGCGTGACGGGTCAGGCGAAAAATGTGCGATTGCGCCGTTCGGGCGCTGATCTACCATGACGTCGCGCAGATATTTGCGCAAGAAATGCTGACTGTCGGCAAGGTAACAGGCTGTGGGTGCAAAGACCTGCGCATCACCGGTCCAGCCAAGACGTTCATCACGTTGCGGACAGTCGGTTGGGACCTCGATAAAATTTGCCCGTTGTGACCAGATTGTATTCTGCACGAGCCGGTTCACCAGAGGGTTGGCACATTCGAACCCAGCCATGAGATCAGGCACCGAAGTAATCGGGATCATTTCGATATTCGTGATTTCAGCCGCGCCCTCGATCGTCACGCGTGCATAGCGAAAACCTTGAAACGTAAACGTCGGTTGGTAGGTTTCCGCGCCATCGCCAGCCAAGACATATGTAAGTTCAGCACGGGCACTGCGGTAATTACGATTGTCAAAGAATTGATCAGGGCCTAGTACCTCGGCATGTTCAACGCGAACTTTCGCACCGGCGTCACCCTCCACGGTGAAACGTACGTAACCCGCCGCGTTCTGACCAAAGTCGTATATTGTGCGCCCTTGCTGATCCTTGAAGCTGTGCTGGACGGAATGGGCGCTCAGTTCGCGGACGGGGTCGCACTCCTGCAATGTCAGCATATTTGGATCGAACTCGACCACAGTCACACCTTTGAACGGATCCTGTATCGCGATCCGTGCATCAAAATCTTCGCCATGGTAGATGCCAGATTTTAAAATGGGCAGCAGCCCGCTTTTCCAAGTGGAATCCGTCTGTGCAATGACCTTGTCGCCCGATGTGATCTCGGCGATTGCGCTAATTTGGTTCCCCCAGCAGTTGAAAATATGGCCCTTGTCCCACATCAATTGTGATCTGTGCCATCCGTCGCCCAACCAAATTTCAACGCGATTGGAGCCGGCCCTTAGGAGTTGGCTGACGTCATAGGTTTGGAACGGCAAGCGGTTGTCATAATTCACCCAACCCGGTGTCAGCACATCATTGCCGACACGCACGTTGTTAATAAAGCAGCGATAAAGGCCCTGCGCGGAGATGTGTAATTGGGCATTTGTCGGAACGACATCAATGTCGATCGTCTTATGGACATAGCTCGCTTGTGTGCCTTGGCCCGCGTCACAATCAGGGGCAATCATCTTTGCGGTCCACACCGACCGGCGCGTCAATTCACTGTTTTCAGTATTGAGTTGGTCTCTCATGATGCGTTGATGCCTTCCAAAGAAATTTGTGTGCAACGTTGCACGTGGATCGTTATACATTTCTGTTTCAAAAGCAATCGGGAGTTTCATTTTTTGTGTTTTGCTATAAAAAGAACGTGTTCCGTCAAAGGGAATTGAGAATAAGCGTTTGAAAAAGCATGGGTAAAAATACAAGAGCGACAATCAAGACGGTGGCGGCTGATGCAGGCGTATCGGTTTCAGCGGTATCCAAAGTTTTGCGCAACGCTTACGGGGTTAGCGAATCTCTTCGCGAAAAGGTCGAGGCATCGATCGAAAAACTCGGCTACCGTCCCAACACTGCAGCGCGGGCGATGCGGGGCAAAACCTATACAATTGGCATCTTGGTGCCGGACCTGCGAAACCCGTTTGTTCCCGACTTGATCGACGGCATCCGCGAGGCTTCAGATGCCGCGGGTTACCGGGTTATGATTGGTGTCGGACGAGCTGATCGTGGCAACGAACGCGACCTTGTAAACTCAATGATGGATCAACAGATGGACGGGCTTGTCCTGGTTGGGTCACATTTGTCCCCAGAGGAGATCGCTAAATTTGCACACCAATTGCCGATAGTTTGTCTCGCGTTTCATGCAGAAGGCGCCACTGACTTTGATACGGTCAACGCGGATGACGCAACAGCTGCCCAACACGCAGTTGAACATCTTATCGCAGAAGGACACCGCAGAATCTCGATGGTGACGCTTGATACTATCAAAAGCCCAGAAAATCACGTTTTCTACCACCGTGAACAGGGGTATCGAGCGGCAATGAGGGGGGCGGGCCTCGACGAATTCATCGACGTCCACCGTCTCTCTGATCCGATCAGACGTACAAATGACTGGGCACATGATTTTCTGAAGAGACCGCAACAACCAACCGCTGTGTTTTGCTGGTCTGACCTTGACGCAATACAACTTATGACCGCCGCCGAACAAATTGGACTATCATTGCCAGCAGAGCTTTCCATCATTGGATTTGATAATTCAAGCATCGGAGGATTGTTGCAGATCGGACTTTCGAGTGTCGATCAGAATGGGTTTGAACTCGGCCTCGGCGCAACAGAAGCATTGTTGGGTAGAATTAGTGGTCGATCCAGCGCATTACACACCCTCTTCAAAACCAAACTCGTTTTGCGAAAAAGCGTTGCGGGTGTGTCGCAAGACTGAAGGACTTTCCCAAACGTCAATAATTATCGATAATTTTGAACGTTGTGACCCTATTATACCTTGGTCCGCTGTGACTTCGTTTGCCAAATGCAAACGAGGCGGGCTTATTCCAAGCTTGTTTGAACAGTGCGTTAGGGTAGGAAATCATGGTCCAATCGATCCGTTCCGTCGGTTTTGCCATTCGTTGCATCACGACAAATCAGGGTAGTAGGTGCTACATATGCGAATTTTTTCTGCATCAGAAATAGCCGTAACTGCAGAAGTCCGGTTTGTCCGCACCTTTCTCGTTCATGCATGGTGCAGCGAATGGCTCCTTTTGTTGGATGCCCTAAGTTGTTGCGGCTCTGAGCCGACTAAACCGATCCGGTTCGCATAAATCTTATTGTGAAGTCGATGCGGCACCCAGATCATCGGCTGTATAGAGACCACCATGTTGGGCTCCAGAGCCGTGTCAAAAATCAAGTTCGGGAACTGGTAGTCCCGTGTTTGGAAAACGCAGTCCAGAGGCTGACATTGGCAAAGCTCAACCTTGCCGCACTGCGGCAAGGCCAAAATTGAAGATCAATTCTTTTCTATCCGTGTTCGGGAAAACGATCCTATTTTCTATGCTCTGATAAAGGTTTATTCAGATGCCAAACCAATACTGCAAGCAGGATAGCGCCAACTGCTATTGCAGGGGCTTCATGTCCATGGGTGTGAATGGGCATCTCGCTAACATGTGCAACAGCAGGTGATGCGGCGAAGACAGCAAATGCGCCCGTTAAAAATTTGTTCATGTGTCTAGCTCCTTCTTTTTCTTCAGTAGAAAATCTCGAATATCGAGGACTGATTTCTCATCCATGGAAACATAGATGAGGGACATATTGGTGCGTTCATTGACCATTTCCCCAGGGAAGGGCAGGTAGGACAGTTCGCGAGAGCCGAAAGATGGCGAGGCCGTACCGACCTGCCATTCAGTCTTAAGTTCAATATCGATGAGCTTAAGGGCTTTGGAGCCACCGGATGACGGGCGTTCAAACGGAACCCCCGCCAGCTTCAGGTAGCTTGACTTGTCCTTCGCCTGCACAAACCCGTCGATGAATTGGGTGGCCAACACTTGAATGTCGGCCGCTTCGTCTTCGTCATGAAGATGTGAATGCAAATGATCGCCGTGGCTGTGGTTATGCCCCGCGCCGTGATGGGCGTGGTGGTGATCGTGGTCATGAGAATGATCGTGCGGCATTACTCACCTACCTTGTGGGGCGCATCGTTTGACCATCGTTTGCCGTCAAATTCGCCATGCGGTAGGGACACGGGTTTGTCGATATGCCGCTTATGCGCCCCAAGCTTGTTGTTCGCCACCAAAGCGCCGAGCACATCCACAATCACCCGTGTCCCCATCAAGGCAGTGATGTCAGAGGTGTCATAAGGTGGAGAAACTTCAACCAGTTCCATGCCGCAAATGCCTTCGGCTGCAATTCCGGAGGCAAGCGCCAGCGCTTCACGAGGTAAAAAGCCTCCGGGTTCAGGCCAGCCGGTACCGGGCACAAAACCACAGTCGATACTGTCGATGTCAAAGGACAGGTATACCATGTCGACGTCTTTCCACGCCATTTCCAGCGCCATCTCGATGGTCTTGTCGATGCCCATCTTTTCCATATCGCCCATGGTGATGATGTTGGTATTGCGCTCGCGGGCCACTTTGACGGCTTCACGCGGGACTTGCCAACCGCCGATACCGATCTGAACGAGGTTGGTTGCCGGCACATTGGGCAGGTTCGTTGAGTGAAACCACGGCGTTGTGTGCATGCGCTCGTCGAGGTCTTTTTCCTGAATGTCGGCATGGCGGTCAAAGTGAACGATGCCGATTTTCTTGGATGTACATTCCGCGATGCCACGCACACAGGGGAACCCGATAGAATGATCGCCACCGATCATGATGGGCAGGGAACCAGAGCTGAATACATGGCTCACACCACGGCTGATCTGATCAAATGACTTTTCAATATTGGCAGGAATGGTGAAAACATCGCCCGCATCACACATGGTCATTTGCTCACGCAGATCGACGCCAAGTTCGTAGTTATACGGCGTGTAAAGCGCCGAGATTTTGCGCAATCCCTGCGGGCCAAATCGCGTACCCGGTCGGTAGGTTGTCCCGCCATCAAACGGAATTCCCAACACAGTTGCATCGTAGTTTGCGACCTCCAAAACATCCTCGGCATAGGGGGCTTTCAGGAAGGTATTGATGCCCGCAAAATGAGGAAGTTCGCCTCGTGCGAAGGTTGGGATGGATTTGTCTTCGATAGCATCTGCACCCGTGAGCCCCATGCGCAGCGCCCAGCGACGTTCTTCGTCGTGGCGGCCTTCGGGAAGATCGGCCTCTTTTTGCATGGCCTTCCAGCCTGCAAGTTTGGTCAAATCGGGGTGGTGCTGGCGTTTTTGTGTCGCGTTGAAGCGTTTCGCCAAATCCCGTGGGTGGTGGGAACGTCTTCTCTCAAAATCCGAAAACATAATTTCGTGTCCTGTGGTAGTGCTCGATCAAGCGAGCGTATTCTCTGGGCCTTGGTGACAGCCTGCGTGCGGAGCCCAGCAGCGCGCGCAGTAAGAGTTAATTCGCGGCGAGGGTTGGATATTTCTCCAGTAAATTCTGGAACGGCATCCCGCCATCGCGCGCATCAAAATCATAGGTGACGGTCGCGCCATATGCCCCCGGATCATGCGGGTCCCAACGCGGCTTATCAAACACCAACACACGGTCGCCTAATTTGAACCCTTCATCGAGATCATGGGTAACCATAAAGACGGTCATGTTGGTTTCATCGCGAAGCTCCAACAGGAATTCATGCATCTGTAAACGGGTCCCCGGATCAAGCGCTCCGAAGGGTTCATCAAGCAATAGCACCCTTGGTTTGGCAGCCATGGCCTGTCCAATCGCAAGGCGTTGCTGCATCCCGCCAGAGAGCGACGCCGGGTATTGATCGGCAACGTGGTTGAGCCCAATCCGGGACAGCATTTCATCTGCCGCCTTCAGTGCTTGTTTACGGGTATTGCCGAATAAGTACCCGGAACGGGTAGAGAATCCGATGCCAGCCACTAGGTTCTCGCGGACAGTGAGATGCGGAAAAACCGAGTATCTCTGGAAGACAACGCCGCGCTCAAGGTTTGGTTCCACAGCCGGTGCACCACCATCGATCCGAATTTCACCACGCGTCGGTCGCTCTTGCGCCAGCAGCAGCCGCAAGAACGTGGATTTGCCACAGCCAGAGGCCCCGACGATTGAGACGAACTCACCTTCGTCCACATCCAGATTTACTCTCTCAATGATCGAGCGATCACCATAAGACTGCCAAATATCCCGCACAGTTACAAAACTCATAGTCCTGCCTCCATCCATGGGAATGATTTTCGCGACAGCGTCTTAAGCGCCCAGTCGATCATAAACGCGAGCAATGTGATCCAAACCACGTAGGTCAGGATGACATCCATCGCGAGGTAGCGACGCACCAAGAAGATGCGATAGCCAAGACCAACATCAGATGCGACCGCTTCGGCGGCGATCAGAAACAGCCAGGCAGAACCAAGCGACAGGCGCACGTTCGAAATCAACCGCGGCAGGATTTGCGGCAAGGCAACACGCAGGGCAATCACGCCTGAAGATGCCCCAATCGTTTGGGCCTTGATCAATTGCTCGGCTGGAATGTCCAGCACACGTTGCGACAAGTCCCGTGTCATAAAGGGTGTGATGCCAATGACGATCAAAACAACCTTAGAGACCTCTCCCAGCCCGAAAACGATAAACAGGATCGGTAATAATGCCAGCGGCGGCACCATCGACAAGACGGCCACAAAACTGGATAAGCCCGCCCTAGCAATGGGCAACAATCCAATCGCCATACCAAAAATCAGTGAAATGAATGCGGATATCCCAACCCCAAGCAGAAGTCGCCAGAGTGACGCCCATGTATCGAGCCACAGCAAGATGTCGCCTGACCGGCGATCTTGTTCAGTAAACAAGCGCGTGGCGGTGTCCCAAATCGTGCTGATTGCGGGCAGCAGTTTGTCTTGTGGATTTGCGGCTAGACGTATTTCAGACGCGATCGAATAGGCCAGAAGCACAAGGATAAACGGCAGGGCTGCCAGCAAGATTCCTGTGGGTTTTGATGGTATGCGATTGATAAGTCTCATGACGCTCCTCCGGTTGGGTGCGCATCGATTTTGACGATAGATGGCGCGCCGATCACGACGCGCCAACAGAGCAAATTTTACAATTCGCCATCAGCGGCCATCTGCATGTAGGTGGCGTCAAATCGAAACTTCACGTTTGCTTCGTTGCCGGTGACCACGCCGCCCGGATATTCCACCCCGACAAAATCGGCACTTGGCGCGCCAACGCCCAAGATTCCTTTGTCGAACAAGAAGTCAGCGATTGTCGTCATCGTCGTTGGCAACTCTGCGGAAGCGGCCTGCGCAACGGCTTCGGCTGGGTCGGTGAACATCTCTGTCGCGGCAAGCTGGGCATTGAACCCTTCAAGATCCGTTCCTGATGCTTCTGCCATGGCTGTCAGGGCCTCTTCGTCGCCAGAAGCGATTAGGCTCATCACTTCGTACCACGCACCCACAACAGCTTTCCCGAAGTTGGGATTGTCGGCAAGCGTCTCGGTGTTGACCACCATGAGGTCCAGAATCTCACCGGGGATCATAGAGCTGTCGAACAGGATGTTCGCATCTGGATTGCTGCTGGTGATCTCGGAAACAAGCGGGTTCCATGTCACGACGGCTTTCACATCTTTGGTGGCATAGGCCGCAATCATATCTGCGTCTGACGTGTTGATCACACCATCAAGATCGGATTCCTCAAGGCCGACAGTACCCAGACCACGTGCCAAAAGGTAATGGGATACGGACAGTTCGACCAAGTTCACCGGTTGGCCCGCAAGATCGGCAAGGGTGCCTTCTCCCTTCATGATGACAGCATCGTTGCCGTTTGAATAATCGCCAATGATCAAAGCCGTTGTATCGACGCCGCCACCAGACGGGATGGACAATGTGTCCATGTTTGTTGCTGACACGCCGTCAAAGGCACCCGCCGTATATTGGTTGATGGACTCAACGTAGTCATTAATCTGAACGATCTCGACACTGATATCGTACTTGTCGGCCCATTCATCCATGATGCCGCTTTCATCAAGATAGCCCCAGGGCATCCAACCCACGTAAATGGACCATGCAAGTTTGAATTCAGTCTTTTCTTCGGCATAAACGGGCATCCCAAGGGATGAAAAAAGAGCTGCGCAAACAGCTACAGAGGATAAGAGTTTAGATGGCATCGTGATAATTCCCCAAAACGCGTTCCGCCTGACATCAGAGCCGGCTCCAACGCGCTGGCGGAACAAGAAATTAAAGCGCGGACAAAACCAACACAGTAACCTCCCGGGATTTTGCCCCGCCGTGTGCCTATGCGGAGTTTGCCGCACCGGTGGTACTTCTCGGACCAGACCAAACATCGCGATGACATTTACGGAACCCTAAGCACCCTGCCCTTTGACGATTGCGAAGTGGTATTTTTGGATCAAGCGGGTTGAAAGAATAGGGCGGTTTTTTCCGGCAGTTTGCCTATTTTTGTATTGAACCGAGCTATTATGCCCAATTATTAGGCTTAGATTCAAACTAAAAGGCCCCTAAAAGCGGCGATCCGATACCACGACTTGGCTATTTCTCAGCGATTCAGCCGACCCTCAGGAGGGCGAAGCCGGAGATACATCTGTTCATGGGTAAGCGGTTTACTGGAAACCACGGACCAAATGCCACCGGAGTGGGTTGAATGCCCGTCATCGGCTTTTGAAATTGATAGGAAACTTTACCTAAGAGAGCCTAAGGCGTTTCTGGTTGCGTAATTGGGCGGTGTGCGGCGGTAATCTATAGAACCGCACACAAGCCTCGCTGGCCTTATATTTGTGGAACTTGCGAACCGGTCAAAGGCAGGCCAAAAGTGAAGATGACCAACCTAAATGAGCGGACACAATGAAGAGCAAATCTGCCCAAAGCGGACTTGGATGACCGGCAGGCAAAATAAGCGATCACCTGCACTGATTTTCCAAAGGGCCCTCTTGTGTCGTTTTTTGGTTGATTTGAATATTTTCCTTGGAAAAACGACTGGCCGAGCAGCAATTCCCGTCGTTTAACTGTGAACTGCTTCAAAACCTGAGGACGTCGCAATGTGCGAGCAAGCCTCTGAACAAGGTATTTTCCTTGGAGTGCCAAATCGTGAATCCGTCTAAATTGCCATTTGGCGCGCTCCCCAGAACGGGCTCTCCGGGTGCGATGTTGCCAAAATATAGAATCTGGCGGTGCTTTACGGGGCGCCATTTGAACGCCGGCGATGTTGCCGCTTCTGCATGTTCAAACAATCGGGTAAAACTTGGAAAATAGAGCAAGCCAACGGCGTTGAAATCCATCCCGATATGCGTCGGCAGCCGAACATAATCCGCGCCGGGTTGGGGGTTGTTCCGATACTGTTTCGCCAGAACGGAAGCCTCTTGCGCAAAACAATCCGGAGCGGGTTCTAGTACCGGAATCAAATAAGGCTTTGCACGCCTTACGCTCGCGTTGTTGCCTGCTTCCATATGCGCAACGAAGGTCGAGACAAGCTTGAACCGTGCAACTTCTACTCCGTTTGCCAAAAGAGAATGGTTGGATTGAATGCGGCTGCGTCCGACAGCCCAAAGCTCTGAGCGCACGTCAAGCTTCCGCCCGAGCCCGACCAGCTCGGGTTGGCGTTGCTTGAATTCTGTGGCGCAGAAGGCTGCATAAAGCTGCCTGCCGTGGACGTCGCGGAACACCGTTGTATTTTGGCCGACGGCCTCTGCAATAAGTTGCCAGTGGACATCACCCAAATACTTGAGCCACCAATCTTCAGAGATCCCGCATGGTGCAAGCTGCGCCATGCCCAATGTCATTTGACTTTGGCGTTGATTCGAGGGGCTGCGTGCGATCGCTGCTGGAGTCATGAGGCGACCAACAAGGCGGATTTCGCCTTGGTCTTGATATGATCGACCAAATAGCGCGAGTCTTCATTGATCCCAAGGAAACGGCCAGATCCCCAGGTGTTCAGCCAGCCAAGACCGATAAAGTAGAACCCGTCTTCCTGACAAACGCCACGCTGGTAGACCGGTCGGCCCCGCGCATCAAATACATCCACATCGATCCAGCTGTAATCCGGACGGAACCCGATGGCCCAAAGGATCGAAGTAATCCCTTCTTTTTCGCAGTCGATTTCGGTGATTTCCTGTGCCGGTCGCCACAGTTTTTCAAAGGCGGGTTCGGTCGGCGCATCGATATTGTTTGCCGCAATATGAGCGTCAATCGCCTCACGAATGCCAATATAGCTGTCGTCGGCGTCATCCAGATTGGTTTCCAGATCCGGCTGACACTGGATTGTCTTGCCCTGCATGCCGCTCACTGACCCGTACAAAGACACACCATCGCGGGCAAATTTCCGCAGGTCGATTTCGTGACCGCCATCGCGACCGGACATGTAATGATTGGTCTTGGTGATAGCGTGCTGCGGGTTGGGGTGGCTGTCGATGGTGACAGAATAATGACCCATTTCATACAGCCAATCCGTCGAGTCCTTGCCCCGATACTTTCGGGGGGCCCGCGGTGCCGGACCAACGGCCAAATGCACTTTGCGACCTGTCAGGTGCATATCTTCCATCAGCTGCACCCCCGATTGTCCGGTGCCCACGACCAACGTTGCCCCTTCGGGCATTTGCTCTGGGCGCCTGTAATCGACCGAGTGGACCTGCTGGATCGTTGGATCAAGCAGATCCGCATAAGCCGGCACAATCGGGTTGTCATATCCACCGGTCGCAATCACAACCTGGTCGGCCGAATAATTGCCTTGCGTACTGTCGACCAAATAGCCGCCGCCATGGCGCTTGGTGATCTGG
This sequence comes from uncultured Pseudoruegeria sp., assembly GCA_947498155.1. GTDB lineage: Bacteria > Pseudomonadota > Alphaproteobacteria > Rhodobacterales > Rhodobacteraceae > Pseudoruegeria. Next base: position 197,246 of record CANMJD010000004.1, on the reverse strand, counting down.
GTTACGGTACAGTCCTCGACGATTGGCGGCGTAAAGGAGGCAGCAAATGCGTCCAGATAATCTGTGATCTGATCCTTTACCATGAACCCGTGAGGATCATTGCCCTGATAGGGAAAATCAGGCAAGCAGCACTGCCAATTGGGCGTTACCAGACAGAAGGTGTCCCACCGGTTGACCCGCCAAGAATGAAACTTCTTGTGACGTTCAAGGATGATGTGATCCAATCCTTCTTGGCACAGGTAATAGCTCACAGACAGGCCAGCCTGACCGCCGCCGACAATGACAACAGATTTATGTTCGCGATGAGTCATGATGAGTCCTCAAGAGATCGAAAGGCAGGTCACATCTGCCGGGGTTGAAAAAGTGCGCGCTTTGGATTCAATCGCCGTGAGCTGAGCTTCGGCGTTGGTGCATCGATAGCCGAATTTGGCTTCAACGCGGGTGCTGGCTTTTTCCAAGGCGATGCGGCAACGGGTCACGAACTCATCGAGCGGATAGGCTGTTTCGGCTGTCAAGAATTCTCGCACGACAGTTGAAGGAGAGTAGCATTTCTCGATTTCGCCATTCGGCCAACGGACGGTAAAACGGGTCTCAGGCATAGGGGGCCTCTTTTGTAGTCAAATTTAGATAAGGTGTGTTTTGATAATCCCAGAACACGGTGCTGCCCTCACGCCCCGTCAGGTGGACGGCGTTGCCTTGGGAGACATCGCCACAGACGGTGGCCGAGATGCCCGCTTTGGCAAATTCAGCGCAGACCGCCGGGGCATGCGCCGGGCGCACCGATAGCAAAAAACCAAAGCTAGGAAAGCTGCGCAGCCAGCGTGCCAAGTCCACTCCGGCAGGTTGCGGCAGGGCTTCAAGCTGAATGTCGATGGCAACACCAGAGGCTTCTGCCAACATCAGGGCTGTGCCAACGATGCCCCCCTGACTAATGTCTTTCCCGGCGGTGACCAGACCTGCTTCAGCGAGCCCTGGCATGATGTCCAGCGCGGCGCGAAGTTTCCTAGGCGGGGTGGTAAGGGCCGCGCACCAATTGTCAAAGGGCTCGCGGTAGCTGCCTTGAAGATCAACGGCGCAGACCAGCACATCGCCGGGGCGTGCATCAAAACTGGACACGATTTTCGTCGCATGCCCGAGAATGGAGACCGAGAGTTGCAATTCATCCGTGCGTAGGTTTGTGTGCCCACCAACCACTGGCACGTTATAGGCGTGGGACGCCGCTTTCATCCCAGCCAGAACCGGCTGCATCTGTTCGGCACTTGGCGCCCAAATCGCATTGGTGACGGCACGTGGGCGTCCGCCCATCGACAGGATATCGGAAATATTCACCATAACCCCGCACCAGCCCGCGAACCACGGATCAGCTTTGACAAAGCCATTCATGAACCCTTCGCAAGCAAACAGATCAAATCCGTTTTTTGTCGGTAAAACTGCACAGTCGTCGCCGGGCTGTCCGTCGCTTTGAGGACTCAGACCCAGAGTCTGCGTGCTCTGAGCGATGTCCAGCTTACCGTGTATCGACGGGTGCTCTCGCAATTCACGCGCCATGCTGCGCAAGGATGCTGAGGGTTTCATCATCCCACGCGCTTTCTGGGCGAGAGTGTTTTCCAGCCGGCAAAAGGGTCAGGGATCGGTGGGTAGAAATTCAGATCAGCCTGCATTTCCATATGCGGGACGCCATAAACACTGATTTCACGCAGAGGGGTCCAGCGCAGCCGCTTAAACAGGGTGACATTCTGCAATTGAACCTGCGCCAAAAAACGATCGCACCCCCGCCCATGTGCGGTGCAAACCGCCAGCCGGATCAGTTCGGCCCCCAATCGACCCATACGGCGATGACTATGGGCCACCGCAAGACGTGACCCGCGCCATATGCGCGGGCTTTCTTCGTGAATGCGAACGGTGCCGACCACTTGATCGGCCTCGGCGGCAAAAGTGCTAATCGCGGCTAGTGGCAAGGCAATCGGGTCAATTTCATCCCGATCATCTTGCTCAAAGATGCCTTGTTCCTGCACAAAGACCTGATGACGCAGGGCTTTCACCCCTTCCAATTCCCATTTTTGGGCTGCAGCGCGAATGATAAAGTCAGGTGAGAGGAAAGTTTTGGGGTTCTGAAAACTCATGACGTCCTCAACTTTTCGTAGACAGAAAGTGCAGAGCACGCCCCGCATTTTGCGCAACCGGCCTTGGCTGATTCAGCGCTCATTCCGGCGCGCAAGATCATACCGGAAAGCGGCTTTAGAATGCTGGCCATAAAGTCAGAATTTGGCGCGGGGTGGCTCTCCATCGGTGTTCCCGATACCGGCACGAATGGTACGACAAAAGGGTAGACGCCAATTTTGCACAGCTCTTGCGAGATCGCCAAAATTGCCTCTGGCGTATCGCCAAGACCGGCAAGAATATAGGTCGAGACCTGACCGCGCCCAAAGACTTTTACGGCGGCTTTGAAGCTGTCAAAGTATTTTTCAAGACTGATCTGCGCCTTGCCGGGCATCACGCGGGCGCGTACCTCAGGGGTGACGGCCTCCAGATGCATGCCAAGGTTATCAATCCCGGCAGTGAACATATGTGCATGCCAGATGTCGTCTTCAGGAGGTTCACATTGCCCCTGAATGGGCAGGTCCACGGCAGCTTTGATGGCAGTTGCACTGTCGACCATCACCTGCGCGCCACGGTCCCTGCCAGCTGGTGTGCCGGTGGTCATGACCATATGTTTGACACCATCCAGCTCGACAGCGGCCTTGGCGACTTCGGCCAACTGCGCCGGTGTTTTATGCGCAATCGTGCGCCCCGCTGCCAAAGACTGGCCAATCGCGCAGAACTGGCAGGTTTTCTTGCGGCTGGCATAGCGGATGCATTCCTGCAAAACCGTCGTCGCCAGCACATCCTTGGAGTGCAGCGTGGCAATCTTGTGGTAGGCTACGCCCTCTGCCGTCGTCAGGTCATAGAATTTGGGACGCATCGGAAATTTCACCTGACCCAGTGAGATCCCTGATTTGGTAACTTCAGCCATGCCGTTCGCGTCAGGTGCCTGCACAACATAGGGGCTGTCAAAGGCCGGGGCTGTGTGCACCGGCACCATTACCGTTGTGTCGCCAATGGTCACGGCCTTGTGGTCCGTTGGTCCTGCGCCACCCCGGCGGCTTTGCATGCCGACAGTCGGGTCGACCATCCGCATGCCATGGGTTTGCAATTCATTGATCAGCGTGGCTTCAGACATCTTCAACCTCCCCATCGGCAGGGGTGAGCACATCCTGCGGCTCTTCGATGCGATGCACCGGAAAAGCCGGGCGCGCATCATGCACCAGATGCAACAGCTCGGGCCGCGCATAGTGACCGACGCTGTCCATCATGCGCTTGCGTTTTGTGATTAATTTCATGTCCAGATCGGCAATCAGAATGCCTTCGCCTTTCGTCAAAGGGGGCACGACATGACGGCCTTCAGGCGAGATGATGCAGGTCATACAGCCATCGCGCAGACCCTTTTGTAGTTTCGGATCTTCGGTCACGCTGTTGATCTGATCTTCGGTCAGCCAGCCCGTGGCGTTCACTACAAATGCGCCGGCTTCCAGCGCGTGATGGCGCATGGTAACTTCGATTTGTTCCGAAAATATCGGACCCACAAGGCTTCCCGGAAAATGCCCGACATGGATTTCCTCGTGTTGGGCCATTAGCGTATAGCGTGCAAGCGGGTTGTAGTGCTCCCAACACGCCAGAGCGCCAACGCGCCCAACCTTAGTGTCGACAACCTTTAGGCCGGCGCCGTCGCCTTGGCCCCAGATCATACGTTCATGGTAGGTCGGTGTGATTTTACGGCGCTTAAGGGCCAGCGTGCCATCCGCGTCAAAGATCAGCTGCGTGTTGAACAATGATCCCTTGTCACGCTCGTTTACGCCCAAAACCACAACAACGCCACGCTTGCGTGCCGCATCCGCGACAGCCTGCGTTTCCAACGACGGTACGGTCACGGCCTCTTCATAAAGGCGAAGATGTTCCGGACCCTGCTGCATCGGAGGCAGAACAAAGGAAAAATACGGATAATAGGGAACAAAGGTTTCTGGGAAAACGATCAGCTCTGCACCTTTTTCAGCCGCCTCTGCGATAGCGTTCAAGACACGTTCAATGGTGCCAGCGCGACTTGTCAAATCCGGAGCAATCTGGACTGCGGCGGCTCGGACCATGTGATCTGACATGGGAAAGTCCTTTGTCATATGTGGGTGACGACGCTGCCACCCAGTGGGAAAGTTCGAAATGGCGGGAACATCCGGAGTGGCGTTGTTGCCACCCCGGGGCTTGGGGGTTTACAGCGTCCAGGTGTCCAGGATTAGTGCGTTGTCACGCACATGCAGCAGCTTAAGGTCGAGTACATCCTGTGGGGCGATTGGCGTGATGCCAGGCAGCAACGATGGCTCGCCATGACCCATCAGCATTTGCAGCGCAAACCGGCAGGCATAGATGTTGCCGCCTTCTTTCATAAACTTGTTCAAGTTTGCCGCGTAGTTCTGCGCACCGGGAAAAGCCTCATCTCCGAGTGTCGGAAAACCGCGCTGAACACCAAGGGAAACCCCAGGGCCATAAAGCAGAATGGAGGTTTCAAATCCTTTACGTTGCAGACGGATCGCCTGCAGAATGTTAACAAGACCAATAGAGCCTTCAAAGGCTACGGTGTGGAAGGTCACGAGTGCTTTCTGACCTTCTTCGGCTTGTACGTCTTCAAAGACTTTGTCTTCGTAATTTACAAAGAAATCACCATCTTTATGGGCTGGGGTTGTGACGTCTGGCATTGCGTTCTCCTGTGGTTCGCATGGGTGCTGTACATTGCTAGTCGCGACGTTGAGGGCTCTGCCATTGATCCATACAATATTGAATACAATCGAATTGTATTGATTGTATGTGTTCGCTCATTGCAGTGGCAAATCTTTCGGAAATTGACGAAATATTTGGCGTTTATTGTCTAAATCCTGAGATTTCGCCTTTGAATTCGCGCCGAGTATTGTCTGCAAAATATGCATACAATATTGATTATCCCTGCCGATATTAAGGTGAATCAATGGAAAACTGGTCTCAACGAATCGAACAATCAAACAAACCGCGCTATCTGGCGATCGCGGATTGCATCGCGCAGGATATGAAAGATCGCGTGCTTTTGCCGGGGGATCGTCTTCCGGCGCAGCGCAAGCTGGCGGATCAGATTGGCGTGGATTTCACCACTGTCTCCCGGGGCTATACAGAAGCACTCAGTCGAGGGCTTATAGAGACCCATGTAGGCCGGGGGACGTTTATTTTGCCTCAACACAGTGTCAGCGTCATCAATGATGAACGCCGCGCGCTTGCCAATGATCTCACTATGAATGCCCCGCCTGAACCAACGGATCCGGAGTTGCTTGAGCGTATGCGTTCCGGGCTTTCAGTGGTGTCAAATGATCTGGTGCATCTGTTGCGATACCAAAACCCTATTGGGGGCGACATCGATAAAGAGGCGGCGTCAATTTGGTTGTCTATGCGCGGCCTTGTGCCGAATTTGGATCGTGTCGCGGTCACACCTGGGGCGCATGCAACAATGCTGGCCATTCTGACCATCCTGGCCAGTCCCGGAGATACCGTTCTCTGCGAAGATATCACCTATGCTGGCTTCAAAAAGATTGCCGCGCACCTTGGGCTGCGATTGGTTGGCTTGCCGATGGATGATGATGGCATCCTGCCAGACGCGCTGGAGACCGCGATTCAAACGCATCAACCTAAGGTGCTTTACCTCAATCCGACCTTGCACAATCCAACGACGATGATTGTACCGCAGGACCGGCGGCTTGAGATTGCAAATGTCATGAAACGCTATGACTTGCCGCTGATTGAGGATGACGCCTATGGGTTTGTGCTCCCAGATGCCCCACCCCCGATGGCCGCAAGCGCTCCGGAGTTGACTTGGTATATTGGCGGTTTGGCCAAGTGTATCGGGGCAGGGCTGCGGTTGGCTTATGCCATCGCCCCAAGCGCGCGGGCGGCCTTTGCAATGGAAAACGGTGTTCGCGCCGTTTCAGGCATGGCATCCCCCGTGTCCATGGCTATCGCTACGCGCTGGGTGTTGGATGGGACTGCTGATCAAATCAGACGGTTTATTCGCAGTGAAACGGCAATCCGGCAAGAAATTGCCACGGAAACCATCACCGAGGCCGCCTTTGTCTCACATCCGCATGCGTTCAATATCTGGCTGCGTCTGCCGGAAAACATCACCTGTGCGGCGCTGATGGCAAATATGGCGAACCACGAAATTGGCATCTCTCCAGAAAGCGCCTTTCGCACGGCTGGCCATCAGGATCGGTATGTGAGGGTTTGCTTGGGAGGCAGATTGCACAGAAGCAATCTCCCTCAAACGCTTACGCATTTGAACAATCAGATTTGGCAGCTTTCAAAGAGCTTTTAAATTGGTTTAGGGCCGCTCAAAACCTAGTTTTGACACATCACTGATAAGACTGTCGGGCGCTTGATCGAGGGCCAGAAAAGGTGATGGGTAAGTGCAAATCTGAACTGCATCACTCGGCTTCGGATGAACGCTGCCGAGGTGTTTTCAAATTGGCTCGGGCATCCTGAATTTGTTCGTCTGACGTGCGTGTCCTGAAACCAGTGACGGCATGGAGCATCCTTACATCGACCCGCCAACCGCCTTCGGGTGGAAATTTCGCGCACGCCGGTGGGACTGCCAAGTGTCGGTTAAAAATGGCTTTACCGGCGGAAAGGGGCGGCCCATTTTTGGGCGTCTTTCGGCCATTCAAGTGTGTTACTTCAATGGCCGCTTTGACGATGCTTATGCCGCTGCTGTTGCTTCGATTTCGAAAAGCAATCCGGGAATGGCGAGACGCGTTACCCCCAGCAAGGTCATAGGCGGGGAGACCTGATGCGGGCCAAACCGCTTGCCCATCAGATCGAAATTTTTAAGGGCTTCGTCCACATCGGTGGCATAGACACCCAGTTTGATAACATTGCGCAAGCCCATGTCCGCGGCTTTCAGCACCGCCTCCAGATTATCAAGCGCGAGGCTCATCTGCGCGCGCATGTCACCGGGGTGCTGCGGGCTGCCCTGCGCGTCTACTGCCGTTTGACCGGCACAAATCAGCTGGTGGGTTGCGCCGTCAATGACCTCGGCCTGATTGTAGCCCAGCTTAATCGACCAGTCCCACGGGTTCACTGCATGCCGTTCCATGTCGCAATCTCCTTTAATTTTGTTGCTGGGATCGGTGTAGATCAATATAGTGCCAAAATTTGTCACCATTGATGATAAGCTGTCCAAATGAATATTAGACTCAGACAGGACGCCATCGTCCGCAGCCTGCGCCGTAACGGCACATCTACCGTTGACGCAATTGCCCAGGAGGTTGGGGCCTCGCGCCGAACCGTTTTGCGCGATATCTCTGCGCTGCGGGACGAGGGGTATACGATCCACTCCGATGTCGGGCGCGGTGGCGGGCTGCAACTTGATCCACAATCCGTGCAGACAAAGGCGCGGCTTTCGGTGCCAGAAGTCTTTGCGCTGCTCATCAGTGTTGCAGCGATGCGCGCGGCGGGGAATTTGCCCTTTTCAGAACTTGCAGATGCGGGTCTTGCCAAGATCGAAAAGGCGCTGCCGTCAGATAAGGTAAAGGACCTGCGCGCCTTTCTGGACTGTTTGCATATCGGACAGCTGTCACCCCTGCAGGACCTGTCGGATAGGGGCGCGATGGATGCTGACTTGCTGCCGGTTTTTGAACAGGCGTTCCTCGGGCGACAGTGCATTCGGTTTGAATACCGCGATGCAAAAGATCGTCTGACCCGCCGCGAAGTTGAACCGCAGGCCATGCTGATCCTGTCTCCGCTGTGGTATCTTGTTGCTTGGGATCCAGATCGCGCTGATTTCCGCCATTTCCGAATGGACCGGATTAGTACGCCAGAAGTCGTTGAAAACACGCGGTTTCGGCGTCGTCACGTGCCCTTCGAGGAAGATGTCTGTCCTTATCGTGACTTGCAGAAGTGACTTACCAATACCGGAGTTTGGCGCAGTTGTGTTTCCCGACGCAGGGGAAAAACCGAACCCATCTCAGGTCTAAAAAACACCCAAAGCCCTTCCTAGGAATTTGGTCGGAATTTCTCAAGCTTGACTCATGTATACATGAACACTAGTGTACCAGATGCGAGGGGGACGTGATGACCGAAGTTAGATTTCAGAAAAGTCCAAAGATCGAAAAGCCTGATTTCATCGGAGCGATTGATCGCTCTCGTCCCATCGGGGTGCAGATCTACGAAGCGGTCCGCATGAGCATCATTCTGGAACAGTTTAAACCGAATGCGCCGATCAACGAGGGCGATCTGGCCGCTTGGTTCGGCGTCAGCAGAACCCCCGTGCGCGAAGCCTATTTGCGGCTGATCGAAGATGGTTTGATCGACACTCAGAACAAAGTCGGCACCACCGTTGCGCCCATTGATGAGGCGCGGGTGCGGGAAGGCATCATCGTGCGCCGTGCGCTGGAGCGAGAGGCGGTCAAGCTGATCTGTGAAACCGGAGCGGATTTACGCCCGCTCGACAGTATTATCGCGCTGCAAAGCGTCGCGGTATCCCACAATGATCACATCTCTTTCTTCCGATACGACGAAGAATTTCACGCCAAACTGGCCGATATTGCCGAGCTGCCCTCTGCGTGGCGTCTGGCCTATTCGATCAAGGCGCATACCGACCGGGCGCGGATCGTTTTGATGGGAAACCTGCCAAAACGGATCAACGTCGCCTTCAAAGAACATCTGGAACTCATCGACGCGCTCAAGGCGCGTGACAGCGATCTGTCTCAGGCGCTGATCAACAAACACATCAACTCGGCTTTTGAAACGGTAGAAGACTATGCTGAATAGCGACAGGTTCTTTCCTGCAGACCCAACCACCCGCGCCATTGCGCGCCGCCTGTTTGCAGAGGTGGCGCATTTGCCACTGATCTGCCCCCACGGGCATACGGATCCGGCATGGTTTCATGAAAACAAATCTTTCTCCGATCCCGCCGAACTGTTGATCATTCCGGACCATTACATAGTGCGTATGTTGGTTTCGCAGGGGATTGATCACGCGCAAATGGGCGTGCCGTCACGGGATGGATCACCGGTCAATACGGACCGCCGCGAAATCTGGCGTTTGTTTGCGGAAAATTACTATCTGTTCCGTGCGACACCGGTGCGGCACTGGATGGATCACACACTAGAGACCTTATTCGGTATCGAAGCCCCCCTAAACGGTGACATAGCGGATCAAAGCTATGACCTGATCGCAGAGGCGTTGACGACAGAGGCGTTCAAGCCGCGGGCTCTGTTTGAGAATTTCAACATAGAGCTGTTGGCAACGACCGATTCCTGTCTGGATGATCTGGCCCATCACAAGGCCATCGCCGCCAGCGATTGGGGCGGGCGTGTTGTGCCCACCTATCGTCCTGACGTTGTGACCAACCCCGATACAGCCGGTTTTGCCGAGGCTCTTCAAAAGTTTGCCGACATAACCGGAGAAGACACCGCAAGCTGGCAGGGTCTGTTGCGCGCCCACCGCCAGCGCCGTCAGGATTTCATCGCCCATGGGGCGACAGCAACCGACCACGGGCATCCCACCGCATTGACCTGCGATCTAAGTGAAGCAGAATGCGTTGCGCTTTATGAGGTGATCCGCACCCAATCCGCCACCGCAGAGCAGCGTGAAATATTCCGTGGCCAGATGTTGACCGAAATGGCGCGGATGAGCCTTGAGGATGGGTTGGTGATGCAAATCCATCCTGGCTCAGTGCGCAATCACAGCCAGAGCATTTTTGACCGGTTCGGCGCAGATAAGGGTTTTGATATTCCCGGCCCGACGGGTTTTGTGCAGGCGCTGCGGCCGCTGCTGGATGCTTTCGGGCATGACAGCCGATTGACGGTGATCCTGTTTACATTGGATGAAACGGCCTACGGGCGCGAGTTGGCGCCGTTGGCGGGGGCTTACCCCTGCTTGAAGCTGGGTCCGGCGTGGTGGTTCTTTGATAGCCCCGATGGCATGATGCGTTATCGCGAAATGACCACGGAATCCGCTGGTTTCTACAACACTGCCGGTTTTAACGATGACACCCGGGCCTTGCCTTCTATTCCGGCGCGTCACGATCTGGCCCGTCGGGTTGATTGTGCATTCCTTGCCAAACAAGTCGCAGAGGCCCGCCTTCCAGAGGACGAAGCCGCAGAGGTCATTGTTGATCTGTCCTATGGCCTTGCCAAACGCGCTTATCGATTGGATGCAAAATGAAACAGACCTGGAGATGGTTCGGCCCCGTTGACGTCGTATCGGTCGAGGATATCGCACAGGCGGGTGCCACAGGGGTGGTGAGCGCTTTGCATCATATTCCCAATGGTGCGGTCTGGACGCCGGAAGACATCAGTAAACGCCAGCATGAAGTTGGCTTTCGCGCTGATGGTGCTGCATCGGGTCTGACGTGGGATGTTGTCGAAAGCCTGCCGGTGTCCGAAGACATCAAAAAGCAGGACGGCGACTGGCGCGCCCATATCGAGACCTATAAAACCAGCATGGCCAATATCGCGGCGGCGGGTATTCAAACCATCTGTTATAACTTTATGCCGGTACTGGACTGGACGCGCACCGATCTGACATGGGCCTTGCCGAACGGATCCACCTGTATGCGTTTTGATCTGGTGGATTTTGTTGCCTTTGATCTGTTCATTCTGGAGCGTGCCGGCGTGGCAGAGGATTTCAGCGCTGACCTGCAAGAGGCAGCGGCCGCACGGTTCGCCCAAATGGATGAGGCCGATAAATCCGCACTGATGGCCAATCTGGTCATGGGGCTTCCGGGGGCCAATCAGAACCTGTCGTTTGACGGTTTCAAAGCCCTGTTGGCGCACTATAACAGCATCGACGCGGCGCAGCTGAAATCCAACCTGCATGCATTTCTGGAACTTGTTGTGCCAGAGGCCGAAAAGCTTGGTCTACGGCTCTGCTGTCATCCGGATGATCCGCCGTTTCCGCTGTTGGGCCTGCCGCGCGTTGTCTCTTCCGAGGCGGATTATACCGATCTGGTGAACGCCGTTGATAGCCCGGCCAACGGTATAACGCTGTGCAGCGGATCGCTTGGCGTCAACGCCGATGTTGATCTGCCCGGTATGATGTCCCGTTTGGGACATCGGGTGCATTTCCTGCATCTGCGCAATGTTCAGCGCGAGGCTGAAACCATGCCTTGTTCCTTTCATGAAGCCGCTCATCTGGAAGGCAGCACCGATATGGTGGCGCTGATTGATGCTATTCTGACCGAAGAAAACAAGCGCCGTTCCCAAGGGCGCAGCGATTGGAACATTCCGATGCGTCCGGATCACGGCCACCAGATCGCCGATGATTTCAACCGCCGTGTACAGCCCGGTTATCCGCTGATCGGGCGGTTGCGCGGCCTGGCCGAATTGCGCGGGATCGAAGCCGCGTTGTCGGTAACCCGCAAAGCCCAAGGTGGTGCCCAATGAAATTGACTTCTTCTTTCTGGTCCCCCAGCCGGGCCTATACGCCAGAGGCCCATGGTGTCGGCATCGTCCACATCGGTGCCGGTGCGTTTCATCGCGCCCATCAGGCGGACCATACCGATGATGTGTTGGCCCAATCCGGCGGCGACTGGCGTATTCTGGGGGTTAGCCTGCGTAGTGTTGCGCTGGCGGATAAGCTGAATGCACAAGGCGGGCGCTACCATCTGGTCATTCGCGCCGATAACGACCAGCCGCCCGAGATGCGGGTGATCGGATCAATCGCCGGGGTTTTGGCGGCAAAAAACGGGCTTGATCCAATTCTGCAAGCCATGACGGCAGAGACGACTCGTATCGTCAGCCTGACCATCACCGAAAAAGCCTATGGCTATGACCGTGCCAAAGGCGCGCTTGATCTGAATGATCCGCTGATTGCGGCGGATTTGGCAACCCCCGAGGCCCCGCAGTCTGCCATTGGTCTGATTGTACGGGCTTTGCAGATACGCAAGGAGGCAGGCCAAAAGGCGTTTACGGTTCTGTCCTGCGACAACCTGCCCAACAACGGGCAGCTTCTGCGCGCGGCCGTGCTGGATTTTGCCCAGCGGGTTGATCCTGCACTTGCTGTCTGGATCACCGAAAACGCCCGTTTTCCTGCCACGATGGTAGACCGTATTACGCCTGCCTGCACCGAAGCGTTGATTGCCGAAACAGAGGTCGCTACCGGCCTGAAAGACCTCGCCCCGATCGAAACAGAATCTTTTTCTCAATGGGTGATCGAGGATGATTTCTGCAACGGGCGTCCGGCGTGGGATACGGCGGGAGCGCTGTTTGTCAAAGACGTCACGCCCTTTGAAAACATGAAACTGCGCATGCTCAACGGAGCACATTCGCTGCTGGCCTATAGCGGTTATCTGTCTGGCAAACCCTATGTGCGCGATGTCATGGCAGACGACGTATTGGCGGCAGTGGTGGATCGCCATATCAAGGCCGCGGCGGCCACTTTGGGCGCGATAGAAGGCATTGATCTGGATGACTACCGTCAGGCCTTGCTGCAGCGTTTTACCAATCCCAATATCGCCCATGAGACCTTTCAAATTGCCATGGACGGCAGTCAGAAATTGCCGCAGCGGATTTTTGAACCTGCTCTTGTGGCATTGGCGCAGGGGTCTGATGCGGACACCTTTGCCTTTGCGACAGCGGCTTGGATTCGGTTCCTATCCGGTCAGGGGGATCAAGGCGACAGCTATACAGTGCAGGACCCGCGGGCGGCGGAATTTGCGGCGGTCTGTGCCGAACATGGAGCATCTGCAAAAGCTTTGACCGAAGCCATTTTTGCCCTGCCCAATCTGCTGCCAACAGACCTAGCCGAAAATACCGCTTTCGGGTCTGCCGTTCAGGCGCATCTGGCGCGGATGATGCAGGCTGGCATGGCGGCTGCCATCAAAGACCTCGCAGGAGGTGGCCATGCTTGATCCGCATAAAGCCTCCCGTCCAATGAACCTTGTCGTGATCGGCCTTGGCATGGCGTCAAAGCCCCATCTGGCGGCATTGCGCCAATTGGATGAAACCGTCTCTGTTGCCGGTGTTTATACACGAAATGCCGCGCGCCGTGCCGAGGTTGGGGCGCAATTCGGCTGGCCGACCTATGATAGTATTGACGCGATCTGTGCCGATCCTGATGTGGATGGTGCGATCCTGATCACCCCGCCCAATGCGCGGGAAGCGATCATCGCCAAACTGGCGGCGGCAGGTAAACATGTGCTCACCGAAAAGCCGGTAGAGCGGAACCTGCAGGGTGCGCAATCCATTGTTGAGGCATGTGAAAAAGCCGATGTAATGCTCGGCGTCGTGTTGCAGCACCGCTTTCGTGCTGGCGCAGTGGCGCTGCGGGAACTTGTTGAGTCTGGCCGGTTGGGCCGCATTCATATGGTACGGGTCGCTCTGCCGTGGTGGCGAGATCAGGCCTATTACGATCACGCCGGACGCGGGCGTTATGACAGTGATGGCGGCGGCGTTCTGATCACGCAAGCCATTCATGTGATGGATTTAATGCTGAGCCTGACAGGACCGGTGCAAACCGTTGCCGCCCTGACCGGCACCACGCCGTTTCACGATATGGAAGCCGAGGATTTTGCCTCTGCGGGTCTGGTGTTTGAAACCGGTGCACTGGGATCGATCATGGCCACCACGTCAAGCTTTCCCGGCGATGTAGAGACGCTGGAACTAGACGCTGAAAACGCGTCGGTTCGCCTGAAGGCGGGCGAACTGTTGATCCATTGGCGTAATGGCGAGGTTGAAACCATTGGCGAAGTCACTGGCACCGGCGGGGGCAGTGACCCGATGGATTTCCCCTGTGACTGGCATCGCGACTTGATCGCGGAATTTGCCGACGCTTGGCAGGCCGGACGGCCACCGCGTGTCACGGGCCGCGCAGCGCTAAAGGTTCATGCGTTGATCGATGCGATTGAACGATCCGCCAAAAATAAACGTCAAGAGGAGGTGAAAACCGTCTGATGACCGACTTGAAATTTGCCGCGATTGGACTGGATCACCGCCACATTTATGGCATGTCCGAAGGTATGATTGCCGCTGGATGCACCCTTGCCGCCTATTGGACCGAGGCGGAGCCGCAACCCGCCGCGGGCTACCGAAAACGGTTTCCAGATGTGCCGCAAGTGGCTGATCTTGCTGAAATCCTCGAAGATGACACCATCGCGCTGGTCCTGATCGCCGCCGCCCCCAAAGATCGGGCGCGCCTGTCGATCAGGGCCATGCAACACGGCAAAGACGTGATGCTGGACAAGCCCGGTTGCCTGACCGATGCGGAACTTGACGCGATAGAGGCCTGCATTGCCGAAACTGGCCGGATCTGGAGTGTTAATTTCTCTGAACGGTTTGAAGTGCCCTCGGTCACCAAAGCAGAACAGCTGATCGCTGAGGGGCGTATCGGCAAAGTCGTGCACACGCTTTCTGTCGGCCCACACCGTCTGAACGCGCAAATGCGCCCCGACTGGTTTTGGCATCCGGCAGAATACGGCGGCATTTTGGGGGACATCGGCACCCATCAGATCGACCAGTTTTTGCATTTCACCGGTTCCGAGGATGCAGAGATCACCCGCGCGACGGTAGGTAATTTCAACAACCCCGATCATCCTGAATTTCAGGATTTTGGCGAAATGAACCTGAGCTCCGCTACCGCGCAGGGTTATGTGCGGCTGGATTGGTACACGCCGGATGCCGCGCCCAATTGGGGCGACGGGCGACTGACCATTCTGGGCACCGAAGGCTTTATCGAGCTGCGCAAATATATGGATATTGGCGGCGGGCTAGGCACGGATCACGTGTTTTTGGTGAACGGCACAGAAAACACCCGATTTGACGCCAGGGAGGCAGGCACGCCCTATTTCGCGCGCTTGAAGGAGGACGTCAAAAATCGAACTGAAACAGCCTGCCCGCAGCGCCACACCTTGCGCGTGATGCGGCTGGCGATTGAGGCGCAACAAAAAGCAGAACGACTGGGGACGCTTGCGGGCGAAACCACAGCGTAGATTAACCAAAAACCAATATTTCCAGAGGGAGGAAATCATGAAACTGAAAACATTTATCACCGGCGCACTTGCAAGTGTTGCCCTTGCGACTCCGGCTTTGGCCGACTGGCCTGAAAAGCCGATCCAGCTGATCGTACCTTGGGGGGCAGGCGGGGCCACCGACCAAGTAACCCGTGTTGTTGCCGCAGAACTCGAAGGGGCCTTGGGCCAGAGCGTTGTTGTCGTCAACCAGCCCGGCGCGTCCGGCTCGCTCGGTTCGCAGGCGGCATGGGATGCGCCCCATGACGGCTATACATGGACCGCAGGTGCGGCCAAAGATCTGGGCACCTATGCGGTGACCGGCAAAATGGATACCTCGATCAAGGATTGGGATCTGTATCTGAATTCGGCCCTCGCCAGCGTGATCAGCGTCTCGGCCAATTCCGAGATCGAAGATTTGGCGGGTTTTCTTGAAGCGCTGAAAGCCGGTGGTCTGAAAGTCGGCACTTCCGGCGTTAACTCTGCCGGTCATTCGACCATCGAAGCGCTGTCCAGCGCGGTTGGCGGTAGCTACACCCATGCCTCTTATGATGGCGGGTCTGCGGCGGTACTGTCGACCGTCTCGGGCGAAACCAATGCCACAACGCAGCTAATCTCTGAGCAGATCGACATGTTGCGGGCGGGTCAGCTGAAACCCATCGCGATCATTTCGGACGCCAATGTCGAGGTTCCCGGTGTCGGTTCTATCGCCTCGGTCACTTCTGAACTGACTGACTTCCCTGTTGCGCCGATCTACTTTGGCATCTTCATGCCGGGTGATGTGCCTGCCGAAGTCAAAGAGAAAATGGGTGCGGCATGGGCTGATCTGGCCAATTCCGACGCTTTGGCAGAATACACCTCCGGTCGTGGTTCGATCATGACCGTCCATGGCGGCGATGATGCCCAAGCCCGCGTTTGGCCTTCGATCCAAGCCAACGCTTGGCTGCTGCACGACGGCGGTCAGTCCTCTGCGGACCCGGAGTCCTTGGGTATTCCACGCCCATAATCAAACAGTTGGGGCCGCTGCAATTTGGTGGCCCCTCTACCTTTCCCCAAAGACATCGTTAAAACTATGAGCAATCTTATTCTGGATCGCCTGTCGGGCCTGTTCTTCACCCTTCTGGGGGGGCTGGTTCTATTGGGTGCCCTGCAAATGCCGCGCTACACAGAACGGGGTGCCGCACTCTATGAAACGCCCGGTTTCACGCCCGGCCTTTTGGGGGTCGCGCTGGCGATGTGCGGGGTGATCCTTATTTTTCGTCCAGCCGGAACCGCGGGAAAAGACTTCAGTTTCTGGAACGAGGTCATGGGCGCGGCGATTACGCGCAAACGCGCCTTGGCGGCGCTGGGTTTGACACTGGGCTATGGGGCTATCCTGTTCGGCACGGTACCCTATCTGATCGCGACCTTTGCTTTTGTCTTTGCCTTTATCTGCACCTTTGAATTGATCCTGATCCCGGCGGACAAACCTCGCGAAACGATCAATAGACCGAGGATTTTGATGATCGCCACGGCGCTGGCGCTCTTGGTCAGCTTTGCGACACGCTACGTCTTTCAAACCCTGTTCCTTATTCAGTTGCCCTGAGGTTGATATGCCTGATCTGAACCTCATCCTGACGGCCTTTGCCAACGCCCTTTCCCCCGACCAATTGATCGTCACGCTTTGGGCGACGCTCTTGGGTGTTGTCATTGGTATGATGCCCGGTCTGACTGCCACCATGGGACTGGCCTTGCTGACCACGCTGACATTCCAGATGGAAAGCACCACTGCCATTACCGCCCTTTTGGGCATGTATGTTGGCTCTATCTACGGCGGTAGCCGGACGGCGATTATCCTGAACATGCCCGGCACACCGGCCAGTGCGGCCACAACGCTGGACGGTTATCCGCTGGCCCGCCAATCCCGCGCCCGCGAGGCCCTAGGGCTGGCCACGGTCGGCTCTTTGTTTGGCACGCTGGCAGGGGTTTTGCTGCTGGTTTTTACGGCCCCGATTCTGGCAAGCTATGCGTTGAAATTCGGGTCCTTTGAATTTTTCTGGCTGGCCCTGTTTGGTGTGGTTATCTCGGGGCGGCTGACGTCGATGGATGATCCACTCAAAGGCTGGATCGCGGGGTTTCTCGGACTGATACTGGCCATGGTCGGGCAGGAACAGGTTTTTGCCTTTGCACGCTATACCTTTGACTATAAACCGCTAAGCGGCGGAATTAGCTTGATCCCGGCGATGGTTGGGGCTTTCGGGCTGGCGGAAATCCTGTCCAATATCACCGGCAGTAAAACTCCGATGATTGCCGAGAATAAAGGCCGTATCCTACCGCGTGCGGGCGAGTTGCTGCGCTATTCGCCGACCATTGGGCGTTCTGGTGTCGCGGGCACGCTGATGGGGCTGATGCCCGGTGTCGGCGAGGATATCGGCGCCTGGGTGTCCTATGCGGTGGCCAAACGGTTCAGCAAGGAAAAGGACCAGTTCGGCAAAGGTTCCAAGGAAGGGTTGATCGCGGCGGAAACCGGTAATTCGGCGGCTGTACCCGGTGCAATTATTCCGGTGCTGACCCTTGGCATTCCGGGGTCTGCCCCCTCGGCGGTGTTGTTGGCGGCGATGGTGATCCATGGCATCCAGCCCGGCCCGCTGATCATGATCCAAAGCGCCGGAATGGTTTACGGAGTTGTCGCGGCAATTGTTCTGGCGGCACTGGCGATGACCGTCATCGGTATCCTGCTGACCAGCCCCTTGCTGATGGTGCTGCGCATCCCGCGTGAACGTCTGCTGCCGATTATCTTTGTGCTCTGCGTGGTTGGCGCTTTCGCCATTGCTTCGCGACCCTTTGACGTGTGGGTCATGCTGGGGTTTGGCACAGTCGGTTTCATCCTGCGGCAAATGAATTATCCGATGGCGCCCTTGGTGCTGGGGCTGGTGTTGGGGGAAATCCTCGACAAAAGCCTGCGGCGCGGGCTGATCCTGTCCGAAGGCTCGCTGGAGCCGTTCCTGACCCGACCGGTCAGCGCGGTTCTGGCTCTTGCCACCTTTGTCAGCATTCTGGCGATTGTGGTTTCCGGTGTGAAGGCCGTGCGGCACAGCAGGCAAACCTGACAATCACCAGACCTAAATCCGATCCACTTGGTGCCCGAAGGGACGCCGTGTGTAAACTATAGCTCCCCGAAGGTTTCGCGCACCTGCCGCCATGCGTTCTGCAAATGCGTGCGCAAAGCCTCTTCGGCGGCGTCAGGGTCGCGCATTAGAACGGCTTCATAGATGTCGCAATGGGCCTCATAGTTGCTGCGGTTGCGCTCTGGCAGGCGGGGCATTTGCGACCATTGGGGCGCAAGCCACGTCGTATAGGCCTTGTTGATCGCAGGGAGTACCGGATTGCGCGGGATATTATACAGCACGCGGTGAAACCCGATGTCGGTCTCATAAAAGGCTTCGCTGTCGTGGATTGCGGCCTCGTTCAGTGCCAGAGCCTGTTTCAGCGCCGCTATGTCGTCCTTATTGGCGTTTTTCGCGGCTTCGCGCACCAAAGCGGCCTCTATAAGGATACGGGTGTCAAAAAGGTTCCTTACGCCGCCAGGCTCATTCAACAGATGGTCAACAATACTCTCAAGCGCCCCAAAGGCTGCATCATATCCCGGCTTGCGCACAACGGGTCGGTGGCGTGGGCGGGCCTCGATCAGCCCTTTATTCGACAACGCCACCACGGCTTCGCGGATCACAGTCCGACTAGTGCCGAATTCTTCCATCATTGTGCGTTCAGAGGGCAGGGGATTGCCGTCCGCAAGTTCTCCAGTTTGGATTTTTTGTGCCAGCTTATGCACAACAAGATCGGCGGCCCGTCCTTTGTCTTCCTGACCCAGCACTATGATGTCCTTTCCGTATCACAGGACAGACACGTGGCCTGCCCCCTAAGGTGTGTCTAAACACTTCCATCGACAGAGTAAATTCCGACGACGAAAACGCCTTAAATGCGGCCCAAAATCATATCGGCGCAGCGATCTCCCAGCATCATCGCAGGGGCTTGGGTATTACCTGCGTTGATATCGGGCATAGCCGACAGATCGCAGATCCGCAGGTTTTCAACGCCGCGCACGCGTAGCCGTGGATCAAGCACTGCCATCGGGTCGCCGTCTTTGCCCATTCTGGCCGTGCCTGCCGGATGGTAGTTGGTCTTAACAAATCGGCGGCAATAGGCGCGTAGGTCATCATCGCTGCGTTTTCCGGGTTCGGGCAGCATGACTTTATCGACTTGATCGGCCAGCGGGTTGGTTTCGAAGGCACGCAAAAAGAACTTCTGCCCCTCGACCATCGCATCCATGTCGGCTTTGTCTTTCAATAAATTCGGAGACACCAGCGGCATGTCTTTGGGGTTGGCGGACGCCAGCCGGACTGTCCCGCGCGATTTCGGTTTTACGACCACCGTGGTGACCGTCAGCCCGTAGCCGTCGTCCACCAGATGGCGGGTGTCGCGGTCAACATAGACTATGGGCACGCAAAAAGCCTGAATTGTCGGATCGGCCTTGGGATCAGTGGGGTTCACAAAGGCACCGGCCTCTACACCGGCCGAAGTGACCGGGCCACTGCCAAACAGTTTGAACTGCAAGCCATTGCGCAGCATCCGCCAACCGTCGCCTTGTTTATAATAGCCGCCCTTGCCTTTGACGCGGGCTGTGATGGGAACCTCAGGATGGTCAACAAGATTTTCGCCGACGCCCTTCAGATCTACCAGGCAAGGGATTCCAACTTCAGCAAGATGGTCCGCGGGGCCGATACCGGACTGCATTAATAGTTTTGGGG
This sequence comes from uncultured Pseudoruegeria sp., assembly GCA_947498155.1. Classification (GTDB taxonomy): domain Bacteria; phylum Pseudomonadota; class Alphaproteobacteria; order Rhodobacterales; family Rhodobacteraceae; genus Pseudoruegeria. The sequence continues at coordinate 177,406 of CANMJD010000004.1, read as the reverse complement.
TAATCAAAGACCCCGCCGAGAGGATCACTTCGCCGCTGCACCGTGCGGTTTGCAGATCACCGGATTTATCGCAATAACGGACGCCAACTGCCACGTTATTTTCCAGAATGATTTCCTGCACTTCGGCTTGAAGTCGCACGGTCAATCTCGGGTCATCTTTGATCGGTTCAATATAGGCATAGGCCGAAGAGGACCGACGACCGTGGCGGTTCATGAATTGATAAAAGCCGACACCGCGCTGGGCCGTACCGTTAAAATCTGGTGAAAACGGCTCTCCCAATCCTTGTACGGCCTGCACAAACAGCCGCGACAACCCGTCGATATGGCCCGGATCAGACACCAGAAGCGGTCCACCGGTGCCATGCAGATCATTCTGCAGTCGGTTGTTATCTTCCATACCTCGAAAATGCGGCAGCACCGCAGGCCAGTCCCAATCGACACCGTCATTGCTGCCGCGCAGCTCTTCATGCCAGGCGTTATAGTCCGAGGGTCGGCCCCGCATATAAACCTGCGCATTAACCGAAGATCCGCCGCCCAATACGTGCCCCTGCGGGATATCATGCACACGCCCGCCCAAATGCTCCTGCTCTACCGTTTTATGGTAGCGCATGAATTTTGTACCGTTGATCATTTTGAAAATGCCCGGCGGCATATCGAGGAGAGGGTGTTTGTTGGAATAGCCCGCTTCCAGCAAAAGGACTCTGTAACCGCCATCGGTTACCAGACGCGCTGCAGCGACACAGCCCGCTGCGCCACCTCCGGCAACGATGAAGTCATACTCTGTTGTCATGGGGTTCTTCCTCCAGAAATTCAAAGCACGGAAATTGCCTTTGCCCAGTTTGCGTATGGCAGTGGCTTCCCCGCGAATCGCCGCTTTGCGACGGTGTGCCTATTGGTAGGGCACTCCAATTATGATAGCACCAAAGATTTTGCAAATAGCACCAAAAGTCAACATATTTGGGAAAATTGAAAAATATGTTGACTATTATATCGGTATGGTCAACAACTTCAGAAAGTTTGGTACGACCAAAGAGGTGATCGTGAAAGATTTCAATATTCAATCCGGTACCGTGCTGAAAGCACAGATGTACATCAACGGGCAGTGGACCGCTGGCGCGGGAAGCGACGTTATTGAAGTCGAGAACCCTGCGAATGAGCAAATCATTGCAACCACGCCATTGGGCGGTGTTGACGACGCAGCCGCAGCGGTTGAAGCCGCCAAAATCGCGCAACCCGCATGGGCAAAGGTGCCGGCGGTGCAGCGTGGCCGGATTGTGCGTAAGCTCGGAGAGTTGATCGTCGCCCGCACCGAAGAACTGGCGCAGTTGATCACCGCCGAGCAAGGCAAACCGCTGGATCAGGCACGGGGTGAGGTCGGCGCAACGGCTGAATTCCTGTTCCATGCTGCCGACAATGCCCGCCGCATCGAAGGCGATATTCTGGTCTCTGATAATGTAGACGAAGAAATCCACATCCGCCGCCATCCTTATGGCGTTGTTGTTGGCCTAACCGCGTGGAACTATCCGGCGGCCTTGGCAACGCGCAAGCTTGGCCCCGCTTTGGTGGCGGGCAACGGGTTTGTGCTTCTCGCCCATGAAATCACTCCGCTATCGGGGCTTTTTATCGCATCCTTGGCCGAAGCAGCTGGCATTCCGGCGGGTTTGTTTAATGTGGTGACGGGCCGTGGTCCAGTTGTCGGGCAGGCTCTAGTAGAGCACCCTGGGACCGCGATGATCACCATGACCGGCAGCAACCGTGCCGGACAAGAGATTTTCAAAGCCGGTGCGGCAGGGATGAAAGTTCTGCGGCTGGAGTTGGGTGGCAAAGCACCATTCATCGTGCTCGAAGATGCAGATATCGACAAGGCTGTGGCTGCCGCCATCACGGCGCGTTTTACCAACTGTGGCCAGATTTGTACCTGTAACGAACGCATGTATCTGCACAAGGATATTGCGGATGAATTCCTTGACAAATTCGTTGCAAAAGCAGCCGCGCTAAAAATCGGTGACCCGATGCAAAGCCCGGATATGGGCCCCAAGGTTAGCGGTCCCGAGGTCGACAAAGTCGCTTCGCTAGTCCGCGCCGCTGTCTCCGAAGGCGCCGAAGTTCTGCTGGAGGGCGGGCCCTTGACGGATGGCGAATATACCAAAGGGCACTGGATCGCGCCAACGGTTCTGGAAGTCAAAGACAACGACTCCACCGTCGTGCGCAACGAGGTTTTTGGCCCTGTGGTTCCAGCCATTCGCGTCAATGATTTCGACCATGCGCTTGCGCTGGCCAATGACACTGATTTTGGCCTTTCCGCCTATGTCTTCACCGAAAATCACCGTCGTATCCTGCAAACGCCTTATGCGCTGAATTTTGGTGAAATCTACATCAATCGCGCCAATGGCGAACAGGTTCACGCCTTTCACAATGGTTGGTGCCAATCCGGCCTTGGCGGCGAAGACGGGAAATACGGATTCGATGGGTATCTGCGCAAGCAGAGCCTGTATCTGAACTGGGCATAAAACCCCGGATAAATATGTGGCGGGGAGGTTCGCGCCACATGAAACTTGGAGGAACTATTATGAAACGTCGTATTTTGCTGGGATCAGCGATTGCATTGGGTATGGGCCTTAGCGCTGGTGTATCCATGGCGGAAACCCCGCCACTCGAAGTCAAAGACACATACCGTGTGGGCTTTGCACAAATGGAATCCAACAACCCTTGGCGGATTGCGGAAACCAAATCCTTCCATGACACTGCAGAATCCTGCGGCTGGGAGCTGATCGCAACAGATGCAGCCGGTTCTGCGGCGAAACAGGTTGCCGATGTGGACTCGATGATTGCCCAAGGCATCGACGTTCTGTTCCTGCCGCCACGCGAAGAAAAGCCGCTGCTTCCTGCCGTGATGAAAGCCAAAGCCGCTGGCATCCCGACCTTCCTTGTTGACCGTTCCGTTGACGAAGCAGTCGCCCAGCCTGGTGAGCATTTTGTGGCTTTCCTTGGGTCTGACTTCATTGAACAAGGTGAACGCGCTGCGGATTGGTTGAGTGCCAACTTTTCCGGTGACAAAGGCATCATTGTAGAGCTGGAAGGCACGACAGGGTCTTCGCCTGCAAACGATCGTAAAAAGGGTTTTGACGACAAAATCCTGCAAGACGACCGTTTTGAAATCGTTGCGTCCCAGACCGGTGACTTTGCCCGTGATATGGGCCGTCAGGTTATGGAAACACTGCTGCAAGCCCACCCTGAAGTAAACGTTGTTTACGCCCATAACGATGAAATGGCGATTGGTGCGATCCAAGCGCTGGAGCTGGCCGGTCGTAAACCGGGCGAAGACATCACCATCGTTTCCATTGACGGCACGCGCGATGCGCTGCAGGCCATCATCGATGGCAAAATGGGTGTGACTGTTGAAAGCTCGCCTTTCTTTGGTCCTTTGGCTTGTGACGTGATGAAGCGGTATGCCGCTGGCGAAGAGATCCCGGGTTGGGTCAAAGTTGAAGACCGCGTCTTCACCATCGACAACGCCGCCGATCACATCGACGAAGCATACTAAACACTCCCTGTGCCGGGGGCCGTTCGCGGCCTTCGGCGCTTTAGCAAAAGGCGGACAGGACATGCAGCACCTGATCGAAATGAGCGGGATCAAAAAGTCGTTCGCGGGTGTGGTTGCATTGCAAAATGCCAGCCTGCATATCGCGCCCGGCGAGGTCCATGCCATCATCGGACAAAACGGCGCCGGAAAATCCACACTCATCAAAATTCTAACCGGAGTCTACCGGAAAGACGCCGGAGAGGTCATGATCGCGGGCATCCCCTCGACGATCTCTACCCCGCGCGAAGCCCAAGATGCGGGCATCGCCACGATCTATCAAGAATTGAGCCTTGTACCCCTGCGCAGCGTGACCGAAAACGTGATGATGGGCTATGAGCCCCGCACACGTCTGGGCATGATTGACTGGAAAACCGCGCATAAACGCACGCGCGAAATTCTAGAGCGTTTTGGCATCGACATTGATGTTAAGGCACAGCTCGGCTCTTATTCCACAGCCATCCAGCAGCTTGTCGCCATTGCGCGGGCGGTCTCGCTCAATGCGCAACTGGTGATTATGGACGAAGCGACGTCCTCATTGGATGATCAGGAAATCGAAATTCTGTTCGGGGTTGTACGCGAGCTTAAGAAGGCCGGTGTGGCCGTGCTGTATATCTCGCATTTTCTAGATGAGCTCTATCAAATCTGTGACCGCGTTACGATCATGCGCGATGGGCAAACGGTCGGGCAACATGTGATTGCAGAGACCACCAAACTGGGTCTGATTTCTGAAATGCTGGGTCGTGACGCAGCAGAAATCGAAGCAGCCGGTATGACCGCTCTGGGCGGTGGTGAAGCCACCGAACCTGGCAGTGCATTGTTTGAAGCCAGCCATATTTCCACCGCACGCGGGTTAAGGGATGTGTCTGTCACGGTTCGCAAAGGCGAAATTGTGGGGCTTGGGGGCCTGCTCGGATCGGGGCGCACAGAAACCGCGCGTGCGTTGTTCGGGTTGGATACCTTGAAATCGGGTCAGATTGATAACCTCGGCAAGGGCCAGATATCCACGCCGGCAGAGGCCATTGCAGCGGGCATCGGGTTTCTGACCGAAGATCGCAAACGCGAAGGTATCGTGCCGCATATGTCGGTACGTGAGAATATGACTCTCGCTTTGCTGCCCAAGCTGACCAAATTGGGAAAACTGGATCGCAAACGTGAATCCGAATTGGTTGAGAAGTTCATAAAGGCGCTGGGCATCAAGACGTCTGGCATGGAACAGCCGATCCGTGAATTGTCAGGCGGCAACCAGCAAAAAGTGCTCTTGGCGCGCTGGCTGGCGTTGGAGCCTGAAGTGTTGATCCTTGATGAACCCACCCGCGGTGTCGATGTAGGCGCGAAGTTCGAGATTCAATCCATCATTCGCTCTTACGTCGACAATGGGCTTGGCGTTTTGCTGATCAGTTCCGAATTCGAAGAATTGGTCGAAGGTGCCGACCGGATTGTTGTGCTGCGTGATGGCCGTTCGATCAAAGAGTTGGAAAACCCAGGCATTACCGAAGAAAGCCTGATTGCTGCGATTGCGCACCATCACGACGAGGAGTCTGCGGCATGAATACGCAAAATAAATCCGCATTTGCAACATCGCAAAATGCGCTAACCCGCATGGATTGGAGCCAGCTGTCACGTCACGGTGGTTTGATCGCTTTAGCGGTGATCCTGTTGTTCAATTTGCTGTTTACGCCAAACTTTCTGCATCCGCAGACCCTGTTTGTGAACATCAGCCAAGTTGCAACAATTGCAATCGTTGCCGTCGGCATGACTTTGGTGATTGCCACCGGAGGTATCGATCTAAGTGTCGGCGCGATCATGGCACTGTCAGGCGCGCTCGCGCCGCTGATCTTTACCTCTGACTTTGCGCTGGCCAACCCAGAACTGGGGCTGATCCTGTCCATCGGGGTGCCGATACTGGTGGCGCTTGCTTGCGGGGTTTTTAACGGCGCAATGGTCAGTATTCTGAATGTGCAGCCGATCGTGGCAACGTTAATCTTCTTTATTTCTGGGCGCGGCATCGCCTTGGTCTTGACCAATGGCAATCTGCAAACTTTTCACAATCCGGCCTTTAGCTATCTGGGCACGGGTAAAATCTTTGGCCTTCCGTTTCAGGGTTATCTGGTGCTGATCATTGCCGTCTGTGTCTGGTGGGTGATGGCGCATACGAAATTCGGGCGTCAACTGCTGGCAGTGGGCGGGAATGAACGGGCTGCAGAACTGTCGGGTGTTCCGGTTAAACGGGTAAAAATCGGCGCTTACGTCATCTGTGCTGGCTTGTCTGGCCTTGCGGGGCTGATTGTCGTGGCCATCAATTCAGCCTCGGATGCGGCGCGGATTGGCAATCTTATGGAATTGGATGCGATCGCGGCAGCTGTTGTGGGCGGCACCCTTTTGCAAGGCGGCAAAGCACCGATTTTCGGGGCCATCCTCGGCGCGGTGATCATCCAACTTGTAAAATATACCCTGCTGGCCAATGGCGTTGCTGACGAAGTCGCGCTGATCGCCAAAGCAGGCATAATTGTGCTGGCGGTCTACGTCCAGCAGGCTCGGAAGGAGTAAGACGGATGCTGGATACTACTGCTTTCGATCTACGAAAATACATTCAAGGTAACACCCATAGTCTTGGCGTCTGGATCGTTCTTATCGCGCTGATAGGTTTTGGTCTTATGCGCTACGATAATTTTGGCGGGGCCTACAATATCTCGTCATTTCTGAACTATAACGCGATGTTTATCGTGATCTCTGTCGGGATGTGCTTTGTCATTATGACGGGTGGGATTGACCTGTCGGTTGGTTCTGTCGCCGCTTTTACCTCGGTGATTGCAGCCTACCTGTCGCCCTACGGCATACAGGTTGCCCTGCCGGGGGCTGTAATCGTTGGGTTGGCCCTTGGTGGGATAAATGCCTTTTTTGTTGTAGCCATGCGTATTCCGCCGTTTATTGCCACGTTGGCGACGATGTTGGGGGCTAAAGGCGGCGCATTGGTGATTTCCGGTGCGCAGACGATCTCGATCGATTGGGGTTCCAACTTTACCAAGCTGGGCATGGAAAAAGCCTTCGGGATTTTGCCTTGGACCATTGTGATTACCGCAATAGTGGTGGTCGGCCTTTGGGTGTTGCTAGAAAAAACATCTCTTGGACGCACGGTGTTAGCGATTGGGGGGGGTGAAGACGCATCAGTGATGATGGGGCTGAATGTCACCCGGGCCAAAGTTCTGGTTTATGTGCTTAGCGGTGGTTGTGCTGGACTGGCAGGACTGTTCCTGGCCTCGGGTTTTGGCGCGGGCCAGCCATTGGAAGGTGTCGGCTGGGAGCTTTCGGCCATCGCATCTGTGGTTGTTGGCGGCACGTTGTTGACCGGCGGCATGGGTTCGGTCGCATCGACGGTTGCAGGTGCGCTTCTTCTTGGCCTTGTCTTTAACATTCTGAACTTTGAAAACGGCTTGGGAAAGATTAGTCTCAGCGCTTATTGGCAGATGGTGATCCGCGGAGGGTTCCTTTTTGCAGTGATCGTATTCCAGAGCAGGGTGGCAAACTCCGCCAAGAAAGGGACTCTTTAAGATGGCAGAAATCGCCAAAGTTTCCGTCCGTATCTTTGATGTGCCTTTGGCCGAAGTGCTCTCGGATGCAAAGCATGGGGATCACACCCATTTTGAATTGGTCACCGCAACGATCACGCTGACGGATGGTTCCGAAGGCACCGGGTACACCTATACCGGTGGCAAGGGCGGTCGTGCGATTGTGGCTATGATTGAGCATGATCTGGCGAATTTCCTGATTGGCAGAGATGCTGTTGCGGTGGAAGAGATTTACGAGGAAATGCAATGGCACCTACATTACGTCGCACGTGGGGGCATTGCCTCTTTTGCGATCTCGGCCGTGGATATTGCGCTCTGGGATTTGCGGTGCAAGGCGGCAGGAAAACCGCTTTGGCAGTTTCTGGGTGGTACGACGCCGGACTGTCCGGCCTATGCCGGAGGCATTGATCTGAATTTCCCGCTGCCTAAGCTGCTGGACTCGATAAAAGGCTATCTGGCGCGCGGCTTTAACGCGGTGAAAATCAAGATCGGCCAGCCCACACTTCAGGAAGACATCGACCGCATCTGCGCCGTTCGTGAATTGATCGGGCCGGATGTGAAATTCATGGTTGATGCCAATTACTCCATGAGCGTGGAAGAGGCGATCAAGGCGGCCAAAGCATTTGAACCTTTTGACATCCTCTGGTTCGAAGAGCCGACGATACCTGATGATTACAAGGGGTTTGGCGAAATTGCCAAACAGACCAGCATCCCGCTAGCCATGGGGGAAAACCTGCATACGATCCATGAATTTGAATATGCATTTGATCAAGCCAATCTGGGGTTCATCCAGCCGGATGCCTCCAACTGTGGCGGGATCACTGGCTGGTTACAGGTTGCCGAACTGAGCCGTAAACATAATATTCCGGTCTGTTCTCATGGCATGCAGGAGCTTCACGTCAGCCTTGTCGGGTCGCAGCCGAACGGAGGCTGGATAGAGGTGCATTCGTTCCCGATTGACCAATACACGACCCAGCCCCTGCAGATCAAAAACCACATGGCACAGGCGCCGTTGACGGCGGGGACGGGTGTTGTTTTTGATTGGGCAAAGCTCGAAGCCGCCCATGCGGAAATGCACGGGTAGGGTACGAAAAATCTAAATCTTGGGCGCTGTGGTAGACAAAGCTGCAGCGCCCATTTTGTTTTAGACCAGTCTGACTAGATGGTTATCCCAGATGAGTTCGCGGTTTGCGATCTCTTGTTTGCTGGGTGCATTTAGGCGCGTCAAAAGTCCCGTACCAGAACTGATGACGAAGTCGTCTTGCCCTGTTGCAATGCCCGACGCATCTTTGATGAGTTTGGTGTCCCGCAGGGTGGCGTTTTTGGTGTCATAGCGCTGGACCACTCCGCCCGGTGGAGAGGTCACAGCGATCTCACTGCCATCATCGGCTATAGCAATGCTTCCGATATAGCCTTGTAACGGCCTTTGCTCGGAAGCCGGTGCCTGAATCAAACGGATATCAGAATTCAATCGATGGGTGCCTACCATTGCAGGGGCAGGGTTGCCGCCTTGCCACTGCATCCCAAAAGCTATTATGCCGTGGGTGCTAACAGCCAGATGGCGGATCGAGTTTTTGTGCATCTCAGGCGGCAACTCGGCCCGATCGATCAGGCGACCCTGATCGATGTAGCTTAGATTTGGCTGCATCGTTGCAATATTAAGCTTGCTGCGGCCAGAATCCGGATGTGTATCAATACCGCCATTTGCGACCACCAGAATATCCGATAGCGGCAAGCGTCTGAGTTCATGTGGGCCGACGCCGCCAGAGTCCCACTCTGAGATACGTTTATAACCGTTGGCGACATCCCAAACACCAATACATCCGCGTCCCGCCTCAAAGTTGTTTTCAGTGGTGTAGAGCATGCTGCCATCTGCCGAAAAAACACCATGCCCGTAAAAGTGTCGCCCATCGGGCGATTGCAACCGCGCAGTTTCCTGACCGGAACGGCAGTCTATTACGATTGCAAATGTACCTGGCCTCCGCGCAAAGGCGACCGCTTCGGGACGGATCGGATGGCCTGCAGCGGCATGGCCCCTTGCGGGCAGAGGCAGTTTGAACAAGAGGTTCAGTGCTGCGTCAATCCCACAAAGCGCAAAGCGCCCATTCGGCGTGGCGGCAGCGGCGAGAAAAGCGGGCGTACCAACATCGGCCCAGGTCGGTTTTGGTAAAAGTCCTGCGGCCAATAACCCGCCCAGAAACTGCCGACGTCCAGTTGTTGCCATGTTAGTCACCGTCCAAAGCGTTGAATCCGGCTGTGACCCCAAGGCTTGGCCCCAACTCATTCGTTACCGAGCTGCGAATGCCCTGGATAGTTTGCTGTAGGATTTCGACCTTGAGCCGCGATTGCGGCACGTTGACCGAAGCAAAAACTGGATCGTTCAAATCCGTCACTTGATCAATTGCGGTTGCAAATTGGTGGTCCAGACGTGCCGCCAGTGCGGGGTATTCACTTGCCAGAACCATTGCCAGATCGCGCAGGGATGCAAGGCTCAGGATCACATGTCGTGCAGAGCGACCGGACCGCCACACCTCCGCGCGGGTTGGGCGTGGGCGTTCAAAAGTGCCCAACGGGCGCCCCAAGCGCGTATCTGCGGTGAATTCCAAGCCGGTGTTCAATGTATTGAAGAGTGCTTTGACCACTTCTTTTTGCGATTGATAGGGGCCTTCTGCGCGCGGGTGCAGCAACACATCCATATATCTGTTTTGCCAATCTAACAGGATGGCCTCTGACGTGTGGGCGATATCGGCGCTGATTGTGCGGATCAATCTGCAGTGATAGGCGGAATCACCAGCCTGCATCAACGCATTGTCATAAAGCAGGAATTCCAAGGCATAAAGGCCCCGCGCTGCAATGGACATATCACGATAGGCGTCGGGCGTTTGTGCAATCGGGTCCGCATCATTGATCAATTGCGATAGTGCTTTTGGCGTGGCGCCGCGACCGTCAGGCCAGAAAGAAAGGGCAAATGCACGGTCATCGACCTCGGTTGGGCCCAACCGCAGATGGCTGGCTGCGATCCACGTGTCAAAAGCCGCACCATAGGCATGTTGCAGGGCTTTGGACTCTGGTGAGCACGCTGAGTTGGCTGTTTTGGACAGGGTTTCTGCGTTTTCTGCCAAAGCTTCAAATCGCGGGAGGATATGCTTGGTCAATGCATCACTGACCAGCGACTGCGCTTGCGCAGACAAGGGCAGCAGGCAAAGCGCTGCGAAAAGGATGATTTGTTTCACAAGCTCTCCAGAAATGAAATGAGGGCGTCACGGTCGGCCGTAGGCATGGTCATGACCGCATTGCGATGCGGGGCAGCTTCGCCACCGTGCCAGAGCACAGCCTCGAGCAAAGAGCGGGCGCGCCCATCATGCAGGAAATAACTGTGGCCGCTGACTTGTTCGGTCAGACCAATCCCCCAGAGCGGCGGCGTGCGCCATTCCTGCCCCGTGGCGCGGGCTTCTGGGCGGTTATCGGCCAAGGCGGGTCCCATATCATGCAATAGTAAATCGCTATAAGGCCAGATCAGTTGAAAGCTCTGCTCGGGCTGATCCTGCAGGCGATGGGTAACGAAACTGGGGGTGTGGCAGGAAATGCAACCTGTCTCATAAAACACTTTCTTGCCGCGTAGCACTGTAGGGTCGGCGGTATCGCGGCGAGCCGGCACGCCGAGATTGCGGCTATAGTAGGTGACCAAGTCCATGCCATTGGCGTCGATTTCATAGACGCGGTCATCTTTGTCGCCATGGGGCGCGTCAAGGCAAGCGGTTTGCAGGCCGGTACATTCGCCTGCCCCAGCCGGAAACAGTGGGTTGGATATGCCGATGTCGCCGGAAAAAGCGCCTGCAGATTGCTGCATGATCGTGGGATTGCCCGCCTTCAGCCCAAATCGACCCAGCATGGGTTGATCAAATTCGACAGACCAGACGATATTGGGTCGCCCCGAGATGCCATCACCATTCGCATCCTCCGGATCGGCATTGGCAAGAATATCAGCCGCTGGTATCGCTTCGAGAAGACCCAGCCCGATCATTTGCGGCGCAACGCGCGGGCTCAGCATCGCGTCGGGGTGCAAAGGGCCATAGCCAAGGTTTGTCGCTTCATAGGTTGGATGGCGCAAGGAGACTTCGGTGCCATCGGCCATAAGCAGGATTTCTTCGTCATAGCTAATAGAGAGTGTGTATTCGGCTGCATGGCCTTGCACAGCAAAATCCTGCAACTGCGCGCCGTAATTCGGGTCTGGAAGGGTGGCGATGTAATCTTCGATTTCTGCGATCGCGTTGCTTTGATCGCCGGGGATCGAAATCCGCAAAAACATAGAGACCCGATTATCGGCGTCGTTTTCTGGCGGATGGCCGCGCCCGTCCTTGATGTGGCAGCGCTGGCAGGAACGGGCGTTAAACAGCGGCCCAAGCCCGTCAGAGGCCAATGTCGAAGAGGGTGACGACACCCAGAGCTTTTTGAATAGCCCGTTACCGAGCTTGAACGTCAGCTCATCCTCAAAAGAGACATTGCCAGAGGGTTTCGAAAACGCATTGGCGTCGTTGCTGACCCGCACAGTGGCAGCGCCAGCTGGACGTTCTTCGAATTTCTCAGCCGTGCTGAAATCCTGCGTCGGGCTGGTTACCTTGGCGATCCGGTCTGCTTCGGAATCGGTTCTCGGTATGATGTTGAGGTGCGGATCACCGAGCCCCTGAAACGGGATCTCGATTTCGCTTTGTGCAAAGGCTGGAGTGCCTGTGATGAGGAGGATGGCAAGCAGATTACGCGGCTTCATCCATTCTTGACGCATTGCGTTGCGCATAATTCCTACCTGGCTGGCGACGGCGCAGCATTGGCCGTGGCTTTTGTGTGGCTTAAGGCTTTTACCGATTTTGAAGCCCGCTCCAGCGCTGGGGCGGGCTTTTTGTCAAAATTATTGGAAAACCGCTTCCGGATCATCAAGGCTGTCAGAGCCTTCTATGCTGATCTGATCAACACCCAATGCCGTCACGACGCGCTCGATAGAACGGGTCTGATCAATCAAACCGTTAACACCGCCCATGATCAGGGCTTCGCCTTCGGCATTGCCACGCTCCAGCATCTGGTCATAGGCAAAGCCGGATTCGGCGGCAATTTTGATTTTGCCCAAGGCCTGAACGGCGGCGCTGACTTTGGCTTTCATCTCGGCGTCCAGCTTGGTGTCGGATTCGCCAACCAGATCGGAAAGCGAGGGGCCTGAGACAACCGTACCATCTACACCGGTGTAGCTGCCCAGATAGACGTTCTGGATGCCGACGCCATTGTAGAAGTGGTCGTTGTGGGTGTTGTCGGCAAAGCAGGAATGCTCTTCTTCCGGATCGTTCAGCATCACCCCAAGGCGCATCCGCTCACCGGCGGTTTCGCCGTAGGACAACGACCCCATGCCGGTCAGGATGGCTGCGATACCCGCTGACGGGTCTTCGGAAACGGCCGCACGGGCTGCGCCGCCTTCGGCCCATTGTGCGGTCATCCACTCCAGATCGGACACCAGCAGGTTGGTTGCGGCGGTCAGATAAGCGCCGCGACGGTCGCAATTGTCGCTGGTGCAGTCGTCACCAGTAGCATAATCGGTCCAGGGGCGGTTGCCTGCACCGGCGGCGTGGCCATTCAGATCCTGACCCCAAAGCAGGAATTCAACCGCGTGATAGCCGGTTGCGACGTTGGATTCGACACCATCGGCTTCTTGCAGGGTTTCTTCCAACAGTTCAGGTGTAATTGTGGTGGCATCCACTTCGGCGCCGGACAGGGTGAAGGTCGGGTTGGCGATCACATTCAGCGCCGCATATTCGTTTTCATCCGACGGGCCACCGTAAGATGCATCAACGTAGTCGATCAGGCCCTCATCCAATGGCCAAGCGTTTACCTTGCCTTCCCAGTCGTCAACGATGGCGTTGCCAAAACGGAAGACTTCGGTCTGTTGGTAAGGCACGCGGGCCGCAAGCCAGGCGCTGCGGGCGGCGGTCAGGTTTTCAGCCGACGGGGTTTCGACCAGCGCATTTACGGCGTCTTGCAGGCGTTGCGCTGTGATCAGGCTGTCTTGGTAGTTTGCAGCAGCGATATCGGCGTAGGTATTCAAAACCGCCGCCTGCGTATCGGCCAGCGTCGGTGTTGCAAGCATAAGCCCAAGGGCGGTGGCTACGGTATAAAGATGAGTCATTCTGTGTGTCCCAGATCGATGTGATTTGTTGTTGTCGCAGATCGGGCTTTCCCGTCGCGAAATACTGGGATGGCTGGAATTGCGATATAACTGAGCGAAACACTCAACTATGTCAAGCTGACAAAAAGAATTCCGATAAATATTCCCGAAATCGATCAGCCTCCCTGTGTCGTATCCGCCCATAGACCCGCGCGCTGACTGTGGTATGGAAGGCAAAAGAGCCACCCTTCAGGAGTCCCCACCAATGTCAGCCGCCAAACGCATCGTGCTTTCCAGCGATCATGCCGCCATCGAAACCCGCCAAGCCATTGCAGCCCATATCGAACAGCAAGGCTGGGACGTGGTTGACATCGGCCCGACCACCGCCGAAAGCACCCATTACCCAAAACATGGCGCAGCTGCGGCGCAGCGCGTGGCTTCGGGCGATTGCACATTCGGCATCGTGCTGTGTGGCACAGGGCAGGGCATCATGCTGGCCGCCAATAAGGTCAAAGGCATCCGTTGCGGGGTTTGCTCCGATACGTTTTCCGCTCGGATGATCCGCCAGCACAATAACGCCAACATGTTGGCGCTGGGCGTGCGGGTGATCGGCGATGGTCTGGCGCTGGATATTGTCGACGCTTTCTTGTCCGCCGAATTCGAAGGCGGCCGTCACGCCACCCGTGTCGATATGATCGACGCGCTGGAAGCGGATAGCTGATCACAAAAATTTGGCAGGCGGTTCTAAGCCGGCCGCCTGCAAATCCTGCCCCCGTGATGTGCGCGCCCCTTCAGCGGGCCGCTGACAAAGCCGCCCTATCCGGACTGATGCCGGATTTGGAACCACAGCCGACAGCAAAACACCGCGATCAGGATCTCTATGATGACCGCGACCCACATCCCCGGACCGACCGCGCCGCGCAGAAATTCATAAATCCCAAGCACCGCCATACCGCCCATGGCGACCCAGACAGACAGGGCGATAAGACGTTGAACCTCGGGGGATTGTGACCTTCGCGCCGCGAAACACAGCACACAAAGACCCAGAAATAGCACACCTGCGCGTTTGGCGAGTATTTCGGCGACCTCATTGCCCTGTAAGTCAAACAGCCAAAAAGGAATATCGGGGACCCAAACCAGATTAATGAACAGCGCAAAGAAAAGCAGGGCAACCACGGTGCACAGGCGAGGATAAAGCATTGCGGACAATTCCCAGTTTAGCCTTCAAAATGTGCGGGTTTGAGCGGCCTCTCAACAGGAAAAATCGCCGCAGTAAGCAGGCTACTCAGGTGCGAAAATGCGGCCCGTAGAGAACCGCCGAAGAAATCAGCTTGCCGGTTCAGTCAGGGCTTTCACGATAGCCTTGGCGCTGTCGCTATCCCATTCGGCATCCCCACGCAGCCGGGCGATTTCATTGCCTTCCGGATCAACGATCAAGGTGATCGGCAGGCCCAGTACGGCCATATCGCGGGCTAGGGTTTGTTTGGGGTCCAGCAGGATCGGCAGGTTCATAATCTCGGCTTCGGCAAAGAATTTATCCAGCGACGGTTTGGGGTTGCGGCCTGTGGCAATGGGCACAACTTCGAACATTTCGCTGCCTAGCTCAGCTTGCAAACGGTCAAGCGAGGGCATCTCTTTGCGGCAGGGTGCGCACCAGGTGGCCCAGAAATTGACCAGTAGATATTTGCCTTCATAATCGGCAAAGGAGGTTACCGTCCCCGCCGCATCGGTAAAGGTTTCCTCTGATACCGGTTGCGGGGCGCTGTGAAACACAAGTTTTTTCATATCACCCTCGCGCAGGGCCTCAATCTCGGCCATATCGGCAAAGGCAGGAATTGCACCAAAGGCAAGGGCGGTATAGAGAACCGCTAAACGAAGAACGCGCATAATTTCCCTCCGAAGGGTGACAAAGACATGACCGACGATACCCAGAACGCCAAAGCCTCCAACGCAATGTGGGGCGGCCGTTTCGCCTCTGGCCCCGATGCGATCATGGAAGCGATTAACGCTTCCATCGATTTTGACAAACGCATGGCGGCTCAGGACATTCAGGGATCCCGTGCCCATGCCGCCATGTTGGCCGCACAGGGTATCATTACCGATAGCGATGCTGTGGCCATTCGGGAAGGGCTGCTCACGGTCTTGTCAGAAATTGAACGCGGAGAGTTTACTTTTTCGGCAGCCCTTGAAGACATCCATATGAATGTCGAGGCGCGGTTGAAAGAAGTAATCGGAGAGCCGGCAGGCCGTTTGCACACAGGCCGCAGCCGGAACGATCAGGTGGCCACGGATTTCAAACTCTGGGTGCGCGATCAGATGGACGCTGCGATTGAAGGGCTAGAAGCCTTGGTGCGCGCGCTTTTGGCGCAGGCCGAAGCCGGTGCGGAATGGGTGATGCCGGGCTTTACCCATTTGCAGACCGCACAACCGGTGACTTGGGGCCATCATATGATGGCTTATGTTGAAATGTTTGGCCGCGATATTAGCCGCTTTAAAGATGCACGCAAACGCATGAACGAATCCCCCTTGGGTTCGGCAGCACTGGCGGGCACGTCTTTCCCGATAGATCGCCATATGACTGCCGAGGCGCTGGGTTTTGATCGCCCCACCGCCAATTCGCTGGACGCCGTGGCCGATCGCGACTTTGCGCTGGAGTTCCTCTCAACTTCGACCATCACCGCCATGCACCTGAGCCGCTTTGCCGAAGAGCTGGTGATCTGGTCCTCTGCGCAGTTCCGTTTTGTCGTGCTGTCGGATCGTTTTTCAACTGGTTCCTCGATCATGCCTCAGAAAAAGAACCCCGATGCTGCCGAGTTGATTCGTGCCAAAATTGGCCGGATAATGGGCGCGATGGTTGGTTTGTTCACGGTGATGAAAGGCCTACCGCTGGCCTATTCCAAAGACATGCAAGAAGACAAGGAACAGGTCTTTGATGCAGCCGACAGCCTGATGCTGGCACTGGCTGCAATGACCGGTATGGTCAGCGATATGACCGCCAACCGCCCGTCCCTTGAGGCCGCTGCAGCAAGCGGGTTCTCCACCGCGACGGATCTGGCCGACTGGCTTGTACGCGCGTTGAACATGCCATTCCGGGATGCCCATCACGTCACTGGATCGCTGGTCGCTATGGCAGAGCAAAAGGGCTGCGATCTGCCGGATCTCAGCCTTGCAGAGATGCAGTCTGTACATGGCGAAATCACCGAGGCTGTTTTTGACGTGCTGGGTGTGCATAATTCAGTAGCGAGTCGTCAATCTTATGGCGGAACGGCGCCCGATCAGGTGCGCCTGCAAATTGCGCGCTGGAAAGAGGTGCTTGGATGAAACGCTCTTTAGCGATTGTTGCTCTGCTGTTTGTGGCGGCCTGTTCGAATCCGCAACCCGGTGTCGGGGTGAGCGGCAATGGCAACGGGGACGTGAACGTCAATGCCGGTGTGAGTGCGGATGTGGGCCAGAATTCGAGTGTCCATGTCGGCACCAATGGGGCAGGCGTTAGCACAGGCGGGAGCAATTCCAGTGTTTATGTTGGCACAGGCGGCGCCGGTGTTTCGGTGAACAAAGGACCGGTCAGTGTCGGTGTTGGCACCGGCGGACCGCGCTGGGGCATTGGTTGGGGCTGGTGGTAATGCGTATGGTTTTTTGCCTGATCAGCCTCTCCGCGCTGGTGGCTTGCGGTGTGAACGGCAGCCCGAAGCCACCTACATCACATGAGCAAACCACGCCCGGCGTCACAATCTCCGGCGATATCAGAGTCGGTGTCCTCATCGACGATTGATCCTTCCTTTTATCGCCCAAGGATCTAGGTCAGAGTGTGTTCTATCTTTGCCAAAGGTTCGCCATGTCCGGTTTTCGTTATCTCTATCTTGTTCTGGCCATCATCGGGACTTATCCCATGGTCTTCTTTATCCGTTGGTTTGAGGAATTCGGTTATTCCCTGACCGCAATGGCGGATGCGTGGCATGCCAATGACGCCAGCAGCGGGCTGGTCTGGGATCTCACCATTGCCGCTGTGGCGCTGACGATTTGGGTCATCACAGAGTCATTCCAGCGAAAAAACTTCCGAGGCCTCTGGGCGATTGCCGCGACCTGGTGTATCGGCGTAAGCTGCGGGTTGCCGCTTTATCTTTTTCTACGTTCTAGGGCCAAAAGCTGATGGATCATTTTCTGTATCGCAATGGGGTGTTGCACGCCGAAGACGTTGCAATTTCCGAAATCGCTGCGGCGGTTGGCACGCCGTTCTATCTCTATTCAACGGCAACGTTGCAGCGCCATTTCACCCTGTTTGACGAAGCACTCGCCGGAACGGAGCATCTGGTCTGCTTTGCGATGAAGTCCAACTCCAATCAGGCGGTGCTCAAGGTGCTGGCTGAGGTTGGCGCCGGGATGGATGTGGTTTCAGGCGGCGAATATGCCCGCGCCATCGCAGCGGGTGTGCCCGGTGAGAAGATCGTCTTTTCGGGCGTTGGTAAAACCGCGCAGGAAATGAAAGACGCGCTGACCGGCGGCATTCGTCAGTTCAATATAGAATCTGAACCCGAAATGCTGGCGCTGAGTGCCGTGGCCCAAAGCCTTGGTGTTGTTGCGCCGATCACCATTCGGGTGAATCCCGATGTCGACGCCAAAACCCATGCGAAAATTGCCACAGGTAAATCCGAGAATAAATTCGGTATTCCGATTGCCCGCGCCAAAGACGTCTATGCCACTGCCGCCGCCTTGCCGGGGTTAAAGGTCATTGGCATCGATGTGCATATCGGTAGCCAGTTGACCGAGCTTGAGCCCTTCCGGCTCGCCTATCAAAAGGTTGCGGATCTGACCGAAATGCTGCGCGCCGAGGGCCATGACATAAAACGTCTGGATTTGGGCGGTGGTTTGGGTATTCCCTATACGCGCTCCAACGATGCCCCGCCGTTGCCGATTGAATATGGCGCGCTGATCAAGGACACGCTCGGACATTTGGGCTGCGAGATTGAGATTGAACCTGGCCGTCTGATTTCGGGCAATGCCGGTGTGCTGATTTCGAGCGTGATTTACGTGAAATCCGGCGAGGATCGTGATTTTCTGATTCTGGATGCGGCGATGAATGATTTGATCCGTCCGGCGATGTATGAGGCCCATCATGATATCGTACCGGTGATCGAGGCTGAAGCCGGTGTCGAGCAACAGCCCTATGATATTGTCGGTCCGGTGTGTGAAACCGGTGATACCTTTACCAAACAACGCATGATGCCGCCGCTCGCACCGGGTGATCTGGTCGCGTTCCGTTCGGCGGGGGCCTATGGCGCGGTGATGGCGAGCGAGTATAATTCGCGCCCCCTGATCCCCGAAGTGCTGGTGAAAGATGATCAATTCGCCGTCATTCGTAAACGTCCTACCTATGAAGAGATGATCAACCGCGATACCATTCCATCGTGGCTTTAGGGCGCAGACTCGCTGCGCCGGACTGGACCAGGGAGTGTGACGATACAGGATCGACCCCCCCATGAGGCGCTCCGTGCGCTGAATTGGCCCCTTCGCGTAACGCGCTGGGGTATGTTTGCCGAGCGTGTAACCCGCGCGTTCTGGCCACTCTGGAGCCTGATCTTCGTTGCCTGCGGTGCCCTCTTGCTTGGCGTTCAGGAGCTGCTGTCCCTAGAGGCAACATGGCTTTGCCTAGTGATGTTTATACTGGGCGGTGTGGGGTTGCTGTGGCGCGGCCTGCGGCGCTTTAAACGTCCCACGCAGGCCGAAGCGCAGGCGCGGTTGGATGCAACGCTCCCGGGTCAGCCGATTTCAACCTTGCAGGATCGACAGGCCATTGGTGCCGGGGATGCTGCATCCGAAGCCGTTTGGGCCGCCCATCGGGCGCGAATGGCGGCGGGTCTGGCCGATGCCAAAGCAGTGCAACCAGATTTGCGCATGTCTTCGCGCGATCCATATGCCCTGCGCTATATGGCGCTGCTGGTTTTGATGGTGGGCTTGTTGTTCGGTTCTTTCTTGCGCATTGGTGACATTCAGGAATTGACCTCAGGCGGCACGGGGCAGGATCTTGCGGCAGGACCAAGTTGGGAGGGCTGGATCGAACCGCCCGCCTATACAGGATTGCCCGGGCTCTATCTGAACGATCTGCCCGAAGGTGCGCTGAATGTGCCGCAGGGCAGTATTCTGACCCTACGACTGTATGGTGAGATCGGCGCTTTGACCGTGGCGGAAACCATCTCTGGCACTGTGGATGCCGTTCAAAGTGCTGCCGAGCCAGCCCAGAGTTTTACTGTCACCCAAAGCGGCACCCTGACGGTTGACGGAGAGGGCGGGGCAACGTGGCAGATCACCATGATCCCGGATAAGAAACCGGATGTCATCCTGTCCGCCGTCGAGGAAACCACGCTGTCCGGTGAGTTGCGTCAGCCGTTTCTGGCGCGCGATGACTACGGCGTTGTCGCCGGACAGGCCGAGATTTCGCTGAATGATGACCTGCTGGACCGGCGGTATGGCATGGCGATTGACCCCGAACCGCGCGCGCCGATCACGCTGGATTTGCCCCTGACAATCTCGGGGGATCGCAGACAGTTCGAAGAAACCCTGATTGATAATTTCGCGGAACATCCTTGGGCGGGTTTGCCGGTGTCGATCACCCTGACCGTCAAGGATGCCTTGGCCCAAACCGGTGAATCGGCGAAGGGCACCCTACTTTTGCCCGGGCGCCGGTTCTTTGATCCGCTGGCGGCAGCCCTGATCGAGCAGCGCCGCGATTTGCTGTGGAACCGCGAAAACGGGGCGCGGGTGGTGCAAATTCTAAAGGCGGTAACCTATGCGCCCGAGGGGCTCTTTGATCGCGAAACCGACTATCTAAAACTGCGGGTCATGATGCGCCGGTTGGAAAATGCCGTGACCGCGGGGCTGTCGCCTGCGCAGCGCGATGAATTTGCGCAGGTGCTCTGGGATATTGCCATTCAGATCGAAGATGGTGATTTATCCGATGCTTTGCAACGGTTGCAACGCGCGCAGGATAAGCTGGCGCAGGCCATGCGCGATGGTGCAACCGATAGCGAAATCGCCGAACTGATGCAGGAATTACGCGAGGCGATGCAGGACTATATGCAGCAGCTTGCTCAGGAATCCCAGAACGACGGGGAACAGCAACAGGCCGACAATCAGAACCGTCAGGAAGTTACCGACGATCAGATTCAGGACATGCTCGACCGTATTCAGGAGTTGATGGAACAGGGGCGCATGGCAGAAGCCGAAGCGCTGCTGGATCAGTTGCGGCAGATGATGGAGAATATGGAAGTCACCCAAGGCGGGCAGGGGCAACAGAGCCCCGGTGAGCAAGCCATGGAAGGTCTGGCCGATACGCTGCGCCAGCAGCAGGGTCTTTCTGATGATGCGTTCCGCGATCTGCAAGAGCAATTCAACCCCAATGCACAGGCCGGAGAAAGCGACCAGAACCAAGGCCGTAACGGCGGTCAGGGCAGCGGGCAAAGCCATGAGGGCCAAGGCGGCGAAGGTCAGGGCGAAGGCGATGGCGAAAACGGTCAGGGGCAAGACGGCCAAGAGGGCGCAGCAGGCTCTTTGGCGGATCGTCAGCATGCCTTGCGGCAGGAACTGCAGCGTCAGCAACAGAACCTTCCCGGTGCTGGCACCCCCGAAGGTGATGCCGGTCGCGAGGCTTTAGGGCGGGCAGGGGAGGCAATGGATGATGCCGAACAGGCACTGCGCGACGGCAACACTGCCGACGCGCTGGACCGTCAGGCCGACGCCATGGAGGCCCTACGCGAGGGCATGCGCAACCTTGGTGAAGCGATGGCCCAGCAACAACAGCAGCAGGGTGGCCAACAGGGAGAAGCCATTGGTGATGCACAGCCCGAAGGCCGCGATCCCTTGGGCCGCACGCCGGGGTCGCGCGGCAGCATTGGCTCGGATGAAAATCTTTTGCAGGGCGAAGATGTCTACCGACGTGCCAAGGAATTGCTGGATGAAATCCGCCGTAAATCCGGAGAACAAGACCGCCCGGTCTTTGAACTGGATTATCTGAAACGGCTTTTGGACCGTTTCTAAGGCCTAGGGATCGGCTGCGCTGAGGTTCGCGATATAGTCGGTCACCTTGGACACGACCTCATTAAGGCTGATGCGTCCCTGATTAACCAGATCAACATATTGGCCCATGACCTCTTCGGATTGCGGCACGGTTTCAACGACTTTCGGCGCATAGGCATAGGCTAAAATAAGCACAATGATCAGCAGGATCATCAGGCTGAACCCAAAGCGGAACCCCCGTCGTTGCGATTTTTCCTGTGCTTCGACCTCATCGGTGGTGGGCGGTACCCCGTCGCGTTCAGAAGTCGATTGCAGAGAGGAATTGATATCCTCGATGTCAGGCAACAGATCGCGGCGGGTCGGGTCAATGGTGTCCGGCATGTCTGGCTCGATGCCGCGCAAGCGGGCTGTGCGTTCCTGAACCGGGGGCGGGTCTGCTGGGGCTTGTGGTTGCGGCGGGTCTTGCAGGCCCAGATCAGCCTGCGTTTCAAGGCTACCGCTGTCGCGTTGCCGCGCCAGCGTTTCACGCTCGGCTTCTTCTTTCAGGATGCCAAGAATGCTTTCGTCCAGAACCTTTTGACGGCGGGCCAGAACACTTTGACCGGGCGCGCCGGTCTGGTTTTCAAATTCCTCGTCGACAGGCTCATCCTCAGGGTCAGAACCGTCAGCGGCGGCCTCAAAGGCCCCTTCGTCCGCGTCATCCCCGTCATGGGCATCGGCCTCATCATCTTGGTCAGGCGCGTCGGGATCGGTGCTCTCTTCTGATGATTCTTGGCGGTCATGCTCTTGCCATGCCGGTTCGGGCACAGCGTCAAACCCGTCGTCCTCAAGCTTGTTTGGTTCCTGAAACCACGTGTGGCCACAGTTGGAGCACTGCACATCCCGACCACCGTCGGGAATGACCGCGTCATCCACTTCGTATTGCGCATCACAATTTGGGCAAATCAGCCGCATCGTGCCCCCACTCTCCGCTTGGCGGAGTTATTCTTGTCATTGGTCCCAATTTCCACCAATCCTATCAAAGGCCTGCAGATTTTCAAAGCTTTTGCAATAGAGTGCATTGAATCCTGTCTCAGGGTTCGGCAAAACTGTCGCAGATTCAAAAGGAGTGTTCGGGTGTGATTGACCTGCAGAGCGTGGCCTACAGCTACAGTGGGCGAGAGCTCTTTTCCGATGTGAGCCTGTCACTAGAGCCGGGATCGTTCCATTTTCTGACCGGCCCGTCCGGCGCCGGAAAGACCACTTTTCTCAAACTATGCTATATGCAATTGCAGGCCACTTCCGGTCAGGTCAAGGTTTTCGGCCGTGACCCTCGGGATATGAACCGCGATGAGGTCGCCAAAAACCGGGCCCGGATCGGCATCGTGCATCAAGATTGTCAGTTTCTGGACCACTTACCGCTGATTGAAAACGTCGCCCTGCCGTTGACGGTGGGGGGCAAAGACCCCGATAGCGCCCGTGAAGACTTGAACGCCTTGCTGACGTGGGTCGGCTTAAGCGAACAGGCCAACCGCCGCCCGCCGGAACTGTCGGGAGGCGAACGTCAGCGTGCGGCTTTGGCACGGGCGGTGATCAATGCGCCGGATATTATTCTAGCCGATGAGCCAACCGGAAATGTCGATTGGGAGATGAGCCAGAAACTACTGTCTTTGCTGGTAGAATTGAACAAAATGGGCACGGCTATCATGGTGGCCACCCATGATCTGAACCTGATCCGTGCCGCCAAAAAGCAGGTCAGCACGCGCACCTTGCGCTTTGCCGACCGCACCCTGAAAACCGCAGGAGCGGACCTATGAGCGATCGCGTTTCTATTGCTTCCTTTCGCGGGTTTCTCCTGGGCGATGTGCAAGCAGATCGCGCCGTACCCCCCACCGGATTTACCGCCAGCCTGACCGTATTTGCGGCGGCGGCCATGTCGTTTCTGGCTGTCTTTGCCCTTGCGCTGTCGCTGACCACAGACCGCATCGCCGAACGCTGGTCATCAGAACTGGCGCGGACCTCGACCATTCGCATTTCTGCGCCCGAAGGTCAGGTCGATGCCCAAACCGAAGCCGCCCTAAAAGTGCTGCGCACCACACCGGGGGTGAGTCTGGCCCGCGTGCTGAATGCTGACGAGCAGCGCGAATTGCTATCGCCTTGGTTCGGGCCGGATTTGCCGATTGAACACCTGCCTTTGCCACAGTTGATCGAAATCGAAGAAGGCGGCGACGGTGGTATGGATGCCGAGGGTTTGCGTCAGCGATTGGCTGCCGAAGTCCCCGGTGCGGTTCTGGATGACCATGCCCGCTGGCGCGAACCGCTGGTGCAGGCAGCGGATCGGTTGCGGATGCTTGGCGTGGTCTCGCTCGCTTTGATCGGGTTGACCACTGCGGTGATGATCACTTTGGCCGCCAACGCCGCCCTTTCTGCCAATGGCAAAGTCATTCAGGTTATGCGTTTGGTCGGCGCGCGCGACATCTATATCGCGCGGGCCTTCGTGCGGCGCTTTACCCTGCGCGCCCTGACCGGCGCGGCGATTGGAACAGCACTTGCGGTGCTTGCGGTTATGTTTGTGCCACAAGATGCCACCCAAGACGGGTTTCTGACCGGCCTCGGATTTGAGAATGGCGAATGGTTTTTACCGCTGATTATTCCTGTTCTGGTCGCTATTGTGGCTTTCTGGGCGACCCGTACCGCCGCCCTGCGCACATTGAAGGAGATTTCCTGATGGCTTATGCTTGGCGCTGGCTGCGTTCTTTGTTCTTTTCGTTCCAGATTTATCTGATGATGTTTCTGATGGCGATTTTCTTTACGCCCTTAGCGATCTGGAAACAGGAATGGGCGTTTCACGGTATCCACACATGGTGCCGCTACGTGCGCTGGACAGCGGGCTGGATGCTGGGCCTGAAAACCGAAGTTCGCGGGCAAATCCCAACGGATGAGGTTTTGATTGCCTCCAAACATCAGAGCTTTCTTGATATTATCATGATCGTAAGCGAAACCCCGCGCCCGAAATTCATCATGAAAAAGCAACTGAAGTGGGCCCCGATCCTTGGCTATTACGGGATGCGCATTGGCTGTGTGCCGGTGGACCGCGGCAAGCGCGGCAAGGCAATCTCGGATATGGTGGCGCAGGTCAAAAGCGGCAAGCAGACGCCCGGTCAGTTGATCATCTATCCCCAAGGCACCCGAGTCGCTCCGGGGGCGATGTTGCCCTATAAGGTGGGCCCCGCGGTGCTCTATACCCAAACCGGTCAGGACTGTGTGCCATCCGCAACCAATGTCGGCGTTTTCTGGCCGCGCCATGGCGTGTACCGCAAACCCGGACTGGCCGTGGTCGAGTTTTTGCCGCGCATCGAGCAGGGCCTCTCTAAAGAAGAATTTATGCACACGCTGGAAGAAATGGTTGAAAGTCATTCCAATCGTCTGATGGCAGAGGCCGGTTTTCAGATTGGACAGGATGATGCAAAAGATTAATACGCTGGCTGAGCTCGAAGCCCTCTATGGCACCCCTGCCGAAGCATCGCTGCTTAAGGTCGCCAAGCGGCTGACGCCGGGCTATCGGGCATGGATTAACCGCAGCCGGTTTTGCCTGCTGTCAACGGTGGGACCGGATGGCACGGATTGCTCGCCGCGCGGCGATGAAGGCCCCGTGGTGCATGAACTTGACCCCGGCACGCTGGCGCTACCGGATTGGCACGGCAACAACCGGATCGATTCCTTACGCAATATTCTGGCCGATGATCGGGTATCGTTAACCTTCATGATCACCGGATCGAGCAATGTGGTGCGGGTGAACGGGCGGGCTGTCCTGAGCGCGGATCAGGCATTACTGGCGCGTTATGAACGCGACGGCAAACTGCCCCGCAGCGTGACGGTGATCTCTATTCAGGAAATCTATTTCCAATGCGCCCGCGCACTTCTACGCTCTGCTTTATGGTCCGGCGACGACCAAAGTCAGGGTCTGCCCACGGCAGGCGATCTGCTGACCGAGATGACCAAGGGCAGCTTTGATGGGGCAAGCTATGATCAGGCCTGGCCGGAGCGCGCCGCCAAATCCATGTGGTAGCCTAGCGGCACCCTAAACCGGCAGTGCGGTGGTTTTGAACACGGTGCGCAAGGCAAACGAGGATTGCATCTGCGCCACACCGGGCAGGCGGGCCAGATAGCGGCGGTGGATTTGGGCAAAATCTTCCGTATCTGCGGCCACAACTTTCAGGATGTAATCCGCCGTACCCGCCATCAGATGGCACTCTAACACATCCGGCACTTTTGCGACTTCGCGTTCAAAGGCTTCCAGTACTTCGTCGGCTTGACCCGATAGGGTTATTTCAACAAAAATGGTAGAAGGACGGCCCAGTTTGCGTGTGTCCAGCAGCGCAACATAATCCTTTATGAAGCCTTCGCTTTCCAGTCGTTGCACCCGGCGATGGCAAGCAGAGGCGGAGAGATTAATCTTTTCGGCCAAATCCGCATTTGAGATGCGCCCGGTCTTTTGCAGTTCCCGCAGGATTCGACGATCTATGCTGTCCAGCTCCATATCTTCGTAGATTCCCTTGCAAAATTGTTAAAACGTCGTGGTTCCTTCGAAAGAATAATCCTTTTGAGGCAGAAATACAGAGCCAATTTCGAGAAGCCACCTGTAGCCTGACATCAATGGGAGAAGGAGAGAGCTTGCCATGAAAATCGGATGCCCCACAGAAATAAAACCCCAAGAGTTCCGCGTCGGACTAACACCCGCCGCAGCCCGAGAAGCCGTTAACCACGGTCATAGTGTCGTGGTACAAACCGGTGCCGGACTTGGTGCCGGATTTACCGATGACGATTATACCACCGCTGGCGCTGCGCTGCTTGAGACCGCTGCCGAGGTGTTTGCGGCCGCCGATATGATCGTCAAGGTTAAGGAACCACAGGCGGTCGAGCGGGCCATGCTGCGCGAGGGTCAGCTGCTGTTCACCTATCTGCACCTTGCCCCGGACCCTGCCCAGACCAAGGATTTGCTGGCCAGCGGCTGCACGGCCATTGCCTATGAAACCGTGACCGATGCGCAGGGTGGCTTACCTTTGTTGGCCCCAATGTCAGAAGTCGCGGGACGCCTTGCGCCACAAGTGGGTGCTTGGACCCTGCAAAAAGCCAACGGCGGGCGCGGGGTTTTGCTTGGCGGCGTACCGGGCGTGGGCCCCGCCAAAGTGCTGGTGATCGGTGGTGGTGTTGTCGGCACCCATGCGGCACGGATCGCTGCGGGCATGGGGGCCGATGTCACTGTGCTGGATCGCAGCCTGCCGCGCCTGCGGTATCTGGATGATGTGTTTTCGCGCGATTTTCGCAATCGCTATGCGTCGGCGGATACCACGGCAGAACTGGTGCGCGAGGCCGATATGGTCATTGGTGCGGTGCTTATTCCCGGGGCGGCGGCACCCAAACTGGTCAGCCGCGCTCAACTCTCCGAGATGAAGCCGGGGGCGGCAATCGTCGATGTCGCCATCGATCAGGGGGGCTGTTTTGAGACCTCCAAAGCCACGACCCATCAGGACCCGATTTATGATGTCGATGGCATCATGCATTATTGTGTCGCCAACATGCCCGGTGCTGTGGCGCGGACCTCCACCATCGCACTGTCCAACGCGACCATGCCGTTCATGCTGGCATTGGCAGACAAAGGCTGGCGAAAGGCCTGCGAAGAGGACCCACATTTGCTGAACGGACTTAACGTGCATGCGGGACAGTTGACCTATTATGCTGTGGGCAAGGCGCTTGGTATGGATACGGTGTCCCCGACAATCGCGCTGAGATCCTGATCAAAATCTGACTTGGATATTTTTGCACAGAACCTGTGCACAATGACCGACCGGATTTGACCTTCAAACCTTTTGTCTGCTGCTTAGATAGTGTGCAGACAAAAGGACACCATATGACACAGCTTTCAGAATTTCCGATTACCAAGCGTTGGCCCCCCGTTAACCCTGAGGCCATTCAGCTCTATTCCGTTCCAACCCCGAACGGGATCAAAATTTCTATTGCACTTGAAGAAATGGGGTTGGCCTATGACCCGCATCTGGTGTCTTTTGCAAAGAACGAGCAAACCAGCGATGCTTTCCTGTCGCTAAATCCCAACAATAAAATTCCCGCCATTATTGACCCCAATGGGCCAGATGGTGCTCCGGTTGCCCTGTTTGAAAGCGGTGCGATCCTGATCTATCTTGCGGAAAAGTCGGGCATGCTATTACCGGAGGCGGCGGCCGAGCGCTATAAGGTGTTGCAGTGGTTAATGTTTCAAATGGGCGGCCTGGGGCCAATGTTTGGACAATTGGGATATTTTACCAAATTTGCCGGCAAAGAGATCGAAGACCCGCGTCCGCGAGAGCGCTACAGTGCCGAAGGCGCACGGCTGCTGAAGGTATTGGACCAACAACTTGAGGGCAACGATTGGGTGGCGGGCGCGTATTCGATTGCGGATATCGCCATCGCCCCTTGGATACGCGCCGCCCGCGACTTCTATGCGGTCGGTGATTTGATCGGACTGGACAAGACCAAAAACGTCAGCGCCTATTTGGATCGGTTTCTGGCTCGACCCGCCGTCCAGCGCGGGTTGAACGTGCCAGCGCGGGATTAGGCAGGCAAGGCGCCTGTCAGAACATAGCGAAGCATCTGCACTACCTGGGCAGGTGTTTCGGCCACAGCCAATGCGGCGGCATCTACTTCCTTGAGCGCATGTTGATGATCAGCACCATGCATCACGATAAGGGATTTCCCCAAGGCCGCCGCATAACCAGCATCAAAGGCCGCATTCCACTGTTTGTATTTCTCGCCAAAGCGCACGACCACTACGTCGGCCTCTTCTATCCCTTTACGGGTGCGGATCGCATTCAGCTTGGCGCCTTTGTGGTCATGCCAGAACTTGCTGTCCTCGGCCCCAAGGATACGAACCCCGCAATCATCGCTGGCGGCGTGATCGGTGACAGGCGACTGAAAGCTGATGTTCAATCCCGCCGCGCCTTCGATAATCTGCGCGCGCCAATCGGTATGAATTTCTCCGGACAAATATACTGATAACATGATCGCTCTCCCTGATTTCAAAAGGGGGCACCACGGCCCCCCTTTTCATTTTGACAAAAATATCCTCGCCGAAGGCAAGAAGTCTCTGAATCCGACCTAGCCGCGCAAGGTGCCGCCTGTGGCTTTTTCGACCTTTTGAATGATCTTCGCCCCAATCGCGTCGATATCTTTTTCGGTCAGCGTTTGCGCAGTCGGCTGGATACGCACCGTAATGGCGAGGGATTTTTTGCCCGCACCCAAAGCACCGCCAATGAATTCGTCAAAGACACGTACCGTTTCAATCAGCGCCTTATCCGCACCTGCCGCCGCATTCACCAGCGTCAGCGCCTCGACATCGGCATCCACGACAAAAGCAAAGTCTCGCTCTACCGCTTGCAGATCGCTGGCCACCAAGGCAGGGCGCGTTGTACTGCGGTTTTTCGGCAGCGGGATGTTCTCGACATGGATCGCAAAGGCAACAACCGGGCCTTTGACGTCCATGGCCGTGATGGCCTTGGGGTGCAATTCGCCAAAACCAGCCAGAACCTTTTTTGGTCCCAGACAGATTTTGCCGGAGCGACCCGGATGCCACCAGGCATTCATGCCGCGCAAGATTTGCACTTTGGCCGGTGCGCCAAGGGCGGCCAGAATGGCCTCTGCATCGGCTTTGGCGTCATAGACATCCACCGGACGGCGGCTGCCGTGCACATCTTTGGGGCCGGTGTGTCCGACCAGAATGCCGGTGATCAGCACTTCCTGATCTTCGGGCTCTCCGCCGTGAAACGCCGGACCAACCTCAAACAGGGCCTGATCCATGAAGCCACGCGCCTGATTTCGGGCCGCAGCCTGCAGCAATCCAGGCAGCAGTGACGGGCGCATGTGGCTCATTTCTGATGAAATCGGGTTTGCCAGCATTGTCGCGTCCGAGCCACCGCCAAAAGCGGCAGCGCTGGCCTGATCTATAAAGCTGTAGGTCACGCATTCATTATAACCAAGCGCTGCAGCGGTGCGCCGTGCCATGATTTCGCGTTTCTGATTTGGCGTCAGAATGGCCCGTGGCACACCGACCTGCACCCGTTCCAGCGGCTTGCCGACCAATTTGGTCAGGGACGCCACACGGGCGACCTCTTCGACCAGATCAGCCTCTCCCAGAACATCGGGGCGCCAGCTGGGCACCGAGGCCATATCGCCGTTCAGGATAAAGCCGAGGGCTTCCAATGTGGCGCGCTGGGTTTCGGCGGGAATTTCCATGCCAACCAAGGATTGTACCCGGTCTGTATCCAGTTTGTAGGCGCGGGATACATCCGGTTCTGCACCAGCGGTCACCACATGGGAGGCTTCACCACCACACAGATCAAGGATCATCGCCGTGGCTTGCTCGAGCGCTTGGGCGTTGTAGGCCGGATCAATGCCGCGCTCGTTGCGGTAACGGGCGTCAGAGTTGATCTTTAGCGCACGGCCGGTTTTGGCGATCTGGATGGTTTCCCAGAACGCCGCCTCGACAAACACATTGGTGGTTTCCTCTGTGCAGCCGGTTTCCAGACCGCCCATGATACCGGCGACGCTTTCCACGCCGTTATCGTCAGAAATCACCACCATACCGTCGGCAAATGTATATTCTTTTTCGTCCAGACCGATCAGGGTTTCACCCGTCTTGGCGCGGTGCACCCGCAGGTTTCCGGTGACTTTGTCGGCGTCAAACACATGCAGCGGACGGTTCTGGTCGTAGGTGAAAAAGTTGGTCACATCCACGAGCGCGGAAATCGGACGCAACCCGATGGCTTTCAGGCGCTTTTGCAGCCATTCCGGTGAGGGGTCGTTTTTCACACCTTTGATCAGACGTCCCATGAACAGCGGCGCGGCGTCCAGCGTGTCTTCGTCAATCGTCACGGAAATCGGGCTGTCAAAGCTGCCGTCGATCTTGACCTCTTTGGCGGGTTTTAGCGTGCCAAGACCACGGGCGGCCAGATCGCGTGCGATACCACGCACACCAAGTGCGTCGGGGCGGTTTGGTGTGATGGCAATTTCGATCATCGGATCGACCTTGTCCGGATCATTCACTGCCAGCCAGTCGACAAATTTATCACCGACTTCGCCAGAAGGCAGTTCGATGATGCCGTCATGCTCGTCCGACAACTCCATCTCACGCTCGGAGGCCATCATGCCGTGGCTTTCGATGCCGCGGATTTTGCCGACCTGAATGGTGGTGTCGATGCCGGGCACATAGGTGCCGGGCTTGGCCACCACTACGGTGATGCCTTCACGCGCATTCGGCGCGCCACAGATGATCTGGCTCAGGCCTTCATCGGTGCGCACCTGACAGACGCGCAGACGGTCGGCATCGGGGTGCTTTTCGGCCTTTTCGACATAGCCAAGGGTAAAGGCCGCCAGCGTGTCGGCGGGATTGACGATCTCTTCGACCTCTAGGCCCAGATCGGTCAGGGCGTAGGCGATGTCATCAACAGAAGCCTCGGTGTCGAGGTGTTCTTTCAGCCAGGAAAGAGTGAATTTCATGTGCGGGTCTCCTCTTGGAGAGAAATCAGGGTCATACCATCGGAACAGTGCGTTGCGCCCGTCCCGGGGTGGTTGCTTTTGCGCCCGCCCATGGGGGCGGGTCGAGCGCAATGCGGGGCAAATGCCCCCCATGTGTCGCCAGACAGGATCACTTGCTCAGCCCGCCGTGCAGGGTCGGCATATCCAGCGCGCCAAAGCCGTAGTGGCGCAGCCAGCGCAGATCGCTGTCAAAGAAAGCACGCAGGTCGGGGATGCCGTATTTCAGCATGGCCAGACGGTCGATGCCGATACCAAAGGCAAAACCTTGGTATTCATCAGGGTCGACACCGGCAGAGCGCAGCACATGCGGATGCACCATGCCGGAGCCAAGGATTTCCATCCAGTCATCACCTTCGCCAACTTTCAGCTGGCCATTGTCCCAGCTACAGCGCAGATCGACTTCGGCCGAAGGTTCGGTGAAGGGGAAATGGCTGGCGCGAAAGCGCAGTTCAACGTCGTCGACCTCAAAGAAGGCGCGGCAGAATTCCTCGAGCGTCCATTTCAGGTTCGCCATAGAAATGTCTTTGCCAATCGCCAGACCTTCGATCTGGTGGAACATCGGCGTGTGGGTCTGGTCATAGTCCGACCGGTACACACGACCGGGTGCGATCACGCGGATCGGGGCGCCGGTTTTTTCCATCGCGCGGATTTGCACGGGGCTGGTATGGGTGCGCAGCACATGGGGCGGACGGTCCTCGCTATCGTCGCGGTGCATGTAGAACGTATCAAACTCCTGCCGCGCGGGGTGGTGCGGCGGAATGTTGAGCGCGTCAAAGTTATACCAGTCGGTTTCGATCTGCGGGCCTTCGGCCACGGCAAAGCCCATATCGGCAAAGATCGCGCTGATCTCTTCGGTAACTTGGCTGATCGGATGTACCGAACCTGCAGGGCGGGCCGCATTGCGACCGGGCAGGGTGACGTCCAGCCATTCGGTCGCCAGACGGGCATCGAGTGCCGCATCGGCAAGGGCGGTTTTCTTCGCCACCAAAGCGCTGTTGATCTCATCCTTGAGGGCATTAAGCGCCGGACCGGCGACTTGCCGTTCCTCGGGCGTCATTTTGCCCAGCTCGCGCATTTTCAGGCTGACTTCGCCCTTTTTGCCAATCGCGCTGACTCGCAGCTCTTCCAGTGTGGATTCATCGGCGGCGGCGTCAATCGCGGCCAAGATCCGGCTCTTCAGCTCGTTTAATCCGTCCATCGGGTCTTTCCCTTTTAGTCGGGAAATGCCCTATCACAGACAGCTTGCAATGCAAGGGGGGCATAGGGCAAAGCCCACAGCCTGCAGCGCGAAATAGCAGCCCCTTTGGCCTGATTTGAGGCTTGATTGAGCGCTCACTAAAAAACGGCCATCTCCTTAACCGGTTTGGGCTACATCAGAGCGGGCAGGTTTTCGGAAGGTGCCTTCGGTTTGGGACAGACCCAACGGGTGGGCGAATGGGCGCTGTCGCAAGCGGTTTTTATGGCGGCTATTCTGGGGAAGGCGCTGGAACGCAAAAAGCCGCGTTCGTTTGAACGCGGCTTTGAAATATCGAGGCTGAAAATCAGCCGGAAAGCTTAAGCAGCCAGAGCAGCTTGGGCTTTTTCAACGATCGCACCGAATGCTTCGGGCTCGTGAACGGCCAGATCGGCCAGAACTTTACGGTCCACTTCGATACCGGCCAATGTCAGGCCGTTGATGAAGCGGGAATACGTCAGGCTCTCGTCGTGGCTGCGCACAGCTGCGTTGATACGCTGAATCCACAGAGCGCGGAAATTCCGCTTACGCTGTTTGCGGTCGCGTGTGGCGTATTGGTTCGCCTTATCGACAGCCTGTGTTGCAGTGCGGAAGAGGTTCTTGCGGCGGCCATAGTAACCTTTGGCTGCTTTGATAACCTTCTTGTGACGGGCGTGGGTAACTTTACCGGATGTTACGCGAGACATATCATCCCCTCCTTAGCGTGCGTATGGCATCATCGACTTGACGATTTTCGCGTCAGGAGCCGAAAGCGTGGTTGTGCCGCGCGCATTGCGCAGGAACTTGTTGCTGCGTTTGATCATACCGTGACGCTTGCCAGCTTGGCCTGCTTTCACGTGACCGTTGGCAGTCACTTTAAAGCGCTTTTTAGCGCTCGATTTTGTCTTCATCTTGGGCATTTCCGTCTCCTTAAAGTCAGATCGGTTAACACACGACTCGGCATGCCACATAAGCCGGTCGCGCGGTTGAAGTCGGGCATATAGAAGGGAATCATCAGGCTGGCAAGGGCGAAAGCACCCTAGAATATGTATTTTCCCGCCACATTGATAAAGGCGTTGGGAATGGTTTCCACCTGAAACCCGCCTTGGGTTTTACTGGCGGCGTAAAAGATCATAATGCCACCCACCACGATCAAAATTGCCGACACCCGTGGAGCACGGCTGTCGGCAAAAGCGCTGATGGCGGAAGGGATGGCAAACGCGAGGATGAAAGTTCCGATAACGAAATACAGATCCAAACTCATATGCCTATTTCCCTCCGTGCGGCCTAAGCCGCTTTTTTAAGCCATTATTCGGCTTCGGAGTTAAAAATCAACCGTTCTTCGCACGGGGCAACCCGCAGAATATTCGTTGTACCGGGGGTGTTGAAAGGCACACCCGCCGTGACGACGATATTATCGGCGCTATCGGCATAACCCAGATCACGCGCCGCGCGGGCAGCGCCCACCACAGCCATCTTAAAGCGATCAACCGGACCGGTGACGACGCAGTTTGTGCCCCAGCTCAGGCTTAGCTGGCGCGCGGTGCGCACATCTGAGGTCAGGCCGATGATCGGCACAGCGGGGCGTTCACGGGCAACCAGAAGGGCGGTTGTGCCGGATTGCGTAAAGCAGCAGATCGCCTTGATGTCGGCGGTTTCTGCGATTTCACGGGCGGCAGAAACGATACCATCGGCAATAGAGGACCGGTGTTCACCAATCAGCGCATGACGGGACGCATCGATCACCGCGCGGTAGTTCGGATCACTTTCGACCTCAATGGCGACGTTGTTCATCGTGGTTACCGCTTCGATCGGGAAGCTACCAGCTGCGGATTCAGCCGAGAGCATGATCGCATCGGTGCCCTCATAGATCGCGGTGGCAACGTCGGATACCTCAGCCCGTGTTGGCATCGGGCTGTCGATCATGCTTTCCAGCATCTGTGTTGCCACGATGACCGGTTTGGCCGCGGCGCGACATTTGCGGATCAGACGTTTCTGGATTGGTGGTACGTTCTGAACAGGCAATTCAACGCCCAGATCACCACGGGCGACCATGATGCCGTCGCTAACTTCTAGAATGCGGTCGAAATCTTTGACCGCAGCGGGTTTTTCAATTTTGGACAGGATCGCTGCGCGGCCCAT
This sequence comes from uncultured Pseudoruegeria sp., assembly GCA_947498155.1. Taxonomy (GTDB): domain Bacteria; phylum Pseudomonadota; class Alphaproteobacteria; order Rhodobacterales; family Rhodobacteraceae; genus Pseudoruegeria. Next base: position 143,177 of record CANMJD010000004.1, on the reverse strand, counting down.
CGCCAGATCACGGGCTTCGCGCACGTCATCGGCCCGCTGAACAAAGCTCAGCGCCAACCAGTCGACACCCAGTTCACAGACGAATTCCAGATCGCGACGGTCTTTGTCGGACAGGGCCGCAACCGGCAGCACCACGTCCGGCACGTTCACGCCTTTGCGGTTGGAGATCGTGCCCCCAACGGTGACGGTGCAATCGGCAAAGTCGGCGCCACAGGCGTCAACTTTCAGGCGGATTTTACCATCGTTGACCAGCAGGCTTGTGCCTGGCTCAAGAGCGGCAAAAATTTCGGGGTGGGGAAGCTGGACGCGGTTGATGTCGCCTGCGGCGTCGTCAAGGTCCATGCGGAATTTTGCGCCGACTTCCAGTTCTTCGGAGTCTTTGGCAAATTTCCCGACGCGCAGTTTTGGCCCTTGAAGGTCGGCCAGAATGGCAATCGGTGCGCCAAGATCTGCTTCGATCTTGCGGATGATTTCGTGACGGACACGAATTTCTTCGTGTTCGCCGTGGCTCATGTTCAGGCGGAAAACATCTGCGCCTGCCTCTGCTAGGGCCCGGATCATTTCATAATCGTCAGATGCGGGACCAAGTGTCGCCACGATCTTTACATTGCGAAGGCGTTTCATACTGCCTCGTTTCCTCGTATCGGTTCAAAATTTCGGTGGGCCGCGTGCTATATGGCCCAAATGCGCGCAAGAGACAACTGGCGCTTTGCCAAAAGCTTGCTTATCTGGGGGTCTGACACTGAAGAACAACAGGCTTATGACATACCAGCCCTTTGAAATCATTGGCGCAGACAGGCCCTCCCCTTGGGTAATTACCTGTGATCATGCAACAAATACGGTTCCTGCTGAAATTAGTGGCGGTGACCTTGGTTTGCCCGCCGCTGACATGCAGCGCCACATTGCCTATGATGTAGGCGCTGCCGGTCTGAGCACGGCCTTGGCCGAACGGATGAACGCCACCGCGGTTCTGTCGAATTTCTCGCGGCTTGTGATCGACCCCAATCGGGGGGAGGACGACCCGACCCTGCTGATGAAGCTCTATGACGGCTCGGTCATTCCTGCCAACCGTCATGCCGATGAGGCAGAGCGTGAACGCCGGTTGAACGCCTACCACCGGCCCTATCACGCAGCGCTTGAACGGGTGTTTGCTGCCCGCAGCCACAGTGCCATCCTGTCGGTGCACAGCTTTACCCGCAAACTTGCCGGGCGGCCCAATCGCCCGTGGCATGTCGGGGTTTTGCATGCACCGGTAGAGCCGCGACTGGCCTTGCCGTTGATTGCGCGGCTGCAGCAGGAAACAGACCTTTGTATCGGCGACAATGAACCTTATTCGGGCTATCTTGAGGGGGATTCCATGGATCGCCACGGGATTCAGCACGGGCGGGCCCATGTCTTGATTGAACTGCGCAATGATCTAATTGAAACACCGCAACAGCAGCAGGCCTGGGCGGATCGGCTTGCCCCGATCCTGCAGGACACGCTGAGGGATGCGGGCCTTTAATCACAGGAGTAACGTGATGGATGAGCAAACCCAAATCGAACTGGAGGCCGCCGCATTCCGCCGGTTGCGCGACCATCTGGCGACGCGTACGGATGTCCAGAACATCGATATGATGAACCTGACCGGATTTTGCCGGAACTGCCTGTCGCGCTGGTATCAGGAAGCCGCCGCTGACAAGGGCATCGCCATGAGCAAAGAAGAGGGTCGTGAAGCCTTTTACGGCATGCCCTATGATCAGTGGCGAGAAAAACACCAGACCGAAGCCACCGCCGAACAACAAGCGGCGTTTAAGGTTGCCCATAAAGCAGATTGATGCCTTTGCGGGCGTAACCGACCCCACGATGCTGCATTAATTCCACTTTGGAAACGCAGTGTTGTGGGCCGACCTGTAGGCAAAACAGGGTTAACAGGCTACACTGCAGCCTTGGCCGTCTTGTGTGGGGCGGATTGGAGTCTTTTGTATGCGTTTTATGCGCCGCTTGTTACAGCAACCGTTCGGATTGCGTTTTGCGTCAGAGATCGGCGCGAAGGCGGCGGTGTCACCTGTGGCCGCGCCTCCGCCAAAGGAAGACACGTCCGATCTTTTAATGCTCCCTCCCCCTGACATTCTGGCCTCTCTGTCTCCCGCTCCGATCTCTGCATCAGAGACGCTGATTGACGGGTTTGACGCGGCAACCGAACGCCTTGTTGTGATCGTGGATGATGTCGACGCTTTGGCGGATGACGCCGTGCTGGAGCTGAGCGAAAGCACAGATGGCTGCGATACGAATGTCTTTTTGAATGGCGCACTTGTTGCCGTGCTTCAGGGCATGACCGCGATATCGCCGGAGCACCTTGTTTTGACCGTCGCCACTCCGCAGGGGTGATTGTATCCTTTCTGGAAATACACTGTTCAAAGCCCTTGTTTTTATTGATTTTTGGTCGATTTTTGAATAAAAACCTAACGATTAGGGGCGGTCTTTTGGGGCCTTCGATTGGGTCCGCCGCCAAATTTGGCAAGATGTAAGTGCACGTCATCATAGGCCGCCGCGTTGTGTTTTCGGCGGGTTTGGGCACTTTTATCGGCTGTGCGTAAAGAGTGTTAGGGTTTGCTTGTGTTCCAGATGCAGACCTATTGGGGATGTGTATGGACTATATGATTTTTTCACCGTTTTTGCTGTTCCTTCTGGGTGTTGCCTATATGGAGTCAACCGATGATGACCCCGTCGAAGAAACACCGGAGCCAGAGCCCGAACCCACGCCCGAAGGGGGAACCCAGCTTGGCACGGCAGAGGCGGATGTGCTGACCGGAACCGCCGGTGCAGATAGCCTTTACGGCTTGGCCGGTGATGATGTTCTCAACGGTGAAGACGGCGATGACCTGCTATTCGGCGGTACGGGAGATGACGAACTTCTGGGCGGCGCTGGGGCGGATCAGGCTTTTGGCGGCGCGGGAGATGATTCAATCGCGCTTGGCGAAGGTGATGATGTGGTCGGACGAACCGACGCTGATGAGGGCGATGATACCATCGACGGCGGAGAGGGCGATGATCTTGTTTATGACTGGATCGGGGCCAATACGCTTTCTGGCGGGGCTGGCGATGATGTGGTCAATGGTCTTGATAACTATGAAACAGACACGCCGGATTTGGTCTCGGGCGATGCGGGCGATGATCTGGTTTCCATTGATGACGGCGATACGGCCAGCGGTGGAGAGGGTGAAGATACTTTCCAGATTCTGTTTGACGAAGCGGATGATGAATCTGTCACCATCACCGATTTCGACGCGGCAACCGAAACCATCGTCATCTTTATTCAGAATGATCTGGATATTGCAGAAAACGACGGTGTGGAATTTGTGCCGAGCGAAGATGGTGAAGACACGCAGGTCTTTGTCGCCGGCACCCAGATAGCCCTTGTGCAGGGGCAATCCAACCTAACGCCGGACCAAGTGACCTTGTCTTATATCACGCCTCCGGCTGCCTAAGAGTTTTTGGATTGCGGCAATGAAAAAGGCCTCCGAAGGGAATTCGGAGGCCTTTGGATATTCTAGGTGCCGCGCAGGTTAGATCCCCGCTTTGCGGCTTTCATCCAGATAGATTTCGCGCAAGCGTTTGGCGATCATACCAGGTGTGCCGTCCCCGATCTGCGCCCCGTCAATCTCTACAACGGGCTGCACAAAGGTTGTGGCCGAGGTGATGAAAGCCTCATCGGCGTCTTGGGCTTCTTCGATGGTGAACAGGCGTTCTTCGACCTGCATCTGGGCCTCTTTGGCCATGCGCAAAACCGCAGCGCGGGTAATGCCATGCAGGATGTCATTAGACAGTTGACGGGTGATGATCTTATTGCCTTTGACGATATAGGCATTGTTCGAAGTGCCTTCGGTGACATGCCCGTCTTCGACCATCCAAGCATCGTCGCATCCGGCTTTTTTGGCCATCATCTTACCCATGGACGGGTAGAGCAGCTGCACGGTCTTGATGTCGCGGCGACCCCAGCGCTGATCCTCGATGCTGATAACTTTGATCCCATTGCGCGAGGCAGGGCTATCCGCCACGCCGGGTTTGGATTGGGTGAACAAAACGATAGTGGAAGGGGTCTCTGCGGGGTCGGGAAAGGCGAAATCACGGTCCGCCGGAGCGCCACGGGTGATCTGTAAATAGACACCGCCATCCACGACCTCGTTAACGCGCACCAGTTCACGGTGCACCTCAAGAAGGTCCTCCATGGTGATCGGGCTGGCCATATCCAATTCGTCCAGCGAGCGTTGTAGTCGCTTTGCATGACCGTCAAAATCAATCAGCTTGCCATCCAGCACGCTGGTGACCTCATAGACGCCATCGGCCATCAGAAAACCGCGATCAAAAACGGAAACCTTGGCTTCCTCTTCGGGCAGGTAGTCGCCATTCAGATAAACGGTACGGCTCATAATCAGTCTTTCTCCTTACCCCCAAAGGGCGGCACGGGGCGCGTGCACACCGGCGGTATCAAATTGCAATGCGTTCTTGCGGTCTTCGGCCAAGAGAAGCGGTCCGTCAAGGTCTGTTACGACCGCACCCTGTGCGACGAGTGTGGCAGGGGCCATCGCCAGAGAGCTGCCGACCATACAGCCAACCATGATTTTGTACCCCTGCGACAGTGCGGCATCGCGCAGGGCAAGGGCCTCGGTCAGGCCGCCGGTTTTATCCAGTTTGATGTTCACCACGTCATATTTGCCCTTCAGATGGGGCAGGCTTTCGCGGTCGTGGCAGCTTTCATCCGCGCAGACGGGCACCGGACGATCCATCCCGATTAGCGCTTCATCCTCACCGGCGGGCAGGGGTTGCTCGACAAGGCTCACCCCGAGACGGACCAGATGTGGCGCAAGATCGGCATAGACCTCGGCACTCCAACCTTCGTTTGCGTCAATAATGATCTCACTTTTGGGTGCGCCTGCGCGCACGGCCTCTAGTCTTGGCATGTCATCAGGGGTGCCAAGTTTGATCTTTAGCAACGGGCGATGCGCGTGTTTTGCCGCCGCCGCCCGCATCGCCTCCGGCGTACCCAAAGACAGGGTAAAGGCTGTGATTTCCGGTTTTGGCGCCGGTAGGCCGGCGATCTGCCAGAACCGCTTATTTGCGGTTTTTGACTCCAGATCCCACAAGGCGCAATCCACTGCGTTGCGGGCGGCACCGGCAGGCAGCAGAGAATATAGCGCGGCGCGGTCAAATTGTGTGGGCAGGGAATTGATCTGGGCTTCAACACTGTCCATCGTTTCGCCGTACCTCGCATAGGGCACACATTCCCCGCGACCGGTGATGCCGTTGTGGGTGATCGAGACCGTCAGAACCTTGGCTTCGCTACGCGAGCCCCGTGAAATCGTAAAGACTTCGGCAAGCCGAAAGGCGTCATGGGTGACGGTGATCTGCATGGTACGTCCTTTGATCAAAGATAAGCGGGGCGACGTGTTGATCTCATTGCAGCGAAAAACAACAGATCGCACCCGCTAGGGCAACCGGTTAGAGTGCGGCGAGCGCATCTACAAGCCGGTCAGCGCCATGGCGGTAGGGGTCCACCGCAGGCAAGCCCATTCGTTGTTCAACATCGGCAAGATAGGTTTTGGCCTCATCCTCGCTCAGATGCTGGGTGTTGACAGAAATGCCGACGACCTGACAATCGGGGTTGGCCACGCGGGCCAGCGTCAGGGCCATATCGCGCACCGCCTCCAGCGACGGCAGCGCATAGCCGGGCAAGCCGCGCATATGTTCGCGGGTTGGCTCGTGGCTCAGGATCAGAGCATCCGGCTGACCGCCATGGATCAGGGCCATGGTTACACCGGAATAAGAGACGTGAAATAGACTGCCCTGGCCTTCAATGATGTCCCAATGGTCGTCATCATTGTCCGGCGTCAGATATTCAATCGAGCCTGCCATGAAATCGGCAATCACCGCGTCCAGTGGCACGCCGTGGCCTGTGACCAGAATACCGGTTTGGCCGGTGGCGCGGAAAGTTGATTTCATCCCGCGTTCACGCATCGCTGCATCCAGTGCAAGGGCGGTATACATCTTGCCTACAGAGCAATCGGTACCAACCGCAAGGCAACGTTTGCCGCTCCGCTTGACGCCTGTCGCAATCGGATAGCCGACCGTTGGCACGCGCACATCGTGCAATGTGCCGCCAAAGGTTTGCGCCGCAGCAACGAGATCGCCTTCATCGCGCAGCAGGTTGTGCAGGCCGGAGGCAATATCGTAGCCCATTTCCAGCGCTTGGATCAGCACCTCTTTCCATGCTGCGGAAATAATTCCGCCGCGATTGGCCACGCCGATGACCAGCGTTTTGGCGCCGGCTTCTTGGGCCTGCGCCAGAGTCATATCGGCCAGACCCAAATCGGCCCCACAACCTGGCATGCGAATTTGGCCAACGGCGTTTTCAGGACGCCAGTCTTTGATACCTTGGGCAACTTTTGCCGAAAGCTGATCGGGGGCATCCCCGAGAAAGAGCAGATAGGGTGTTTCAATCATGGCGCGGATTCCTTGAAAGGGGGCACTGGACGTTACCTCTTGCTACGCAACCCACCGTAGGATGTGCGCCGAATTTCATCGGTGATTTTCTCGAAATTAAGAAATTTCTGTGGATACACCCCAACTTCTTAGAAGATACTTCGAATGATTAAATAAATTGCACAATAATACACCCCCGGATGGTGAATGGGCAGGAGAATCAGAGGCGCAGCTCTGCGGTGCAGAAATTTCTGCCGCAGGTGCGAACTCACCATTGAAAAGCGGCGCGCAATATTCTACCGATGTGATAACTTAAAACGTAATTTACTTACTTTGATGAGGCTCCTTATGTCCTTTCGCCTGCAACCTGCTGCCCCGTCCCGCCCGAACCGGTGCCAATTGTTTGGTCCCGGATCCAATACCAAGTTGTTCCCGAAAATGGCCGCTAGTGCTGCGGATGTGATCAATCTGGACCTCGAAGATTCGGTTGCACCCTCTGATAAAGATCAGGCACGGGCAAACATCATCGAGGCCCTGAACGCCGTGGATTGGGGCAACAAATACATGTCCGTGCGGATCAACAGCCTTGATACGCCCTATTGGTATCGTGACGTTGTCGACCTGCTGGAACAGGCCGGTGATCGGTTGGATCAAATCATGATCCCCAAAGTCGGTTGCGCCGAAGATGTCTATGCGGTCGATGCACTGGTGACCGCGATTGAACGCGCCAAGGGGCGCAGCAAGCCGATCAGCTTTGAAGTGATCATCGAAAGCGCTGCTGGTCTGGCCCATGTCGAGGCCATTGCAGCCTCTTCGCCGCGCTTGCAGGCAATGTCGCTCGGGGCGGCGGATTTTGCCGCTTCTATGGGGATGCAAACCACCGGCATCGGCGGCACACAAGAAAATTATTACATGGTGCGCAACGGAGAAAAACACTGGTCTGACCCGTGGCATTGGGCGCAGGTGGCGATTGTTGCGGCCTGCCGGACCCATGGGATTTTGCCTGTTGATGGCCCCTTTGGCGATTTCAGCGATGACGAGGGCTATATCGCGCAGGCCAAACGCTCGGCGACCTTGGGCATGGTCGGTAAATGGGCGATCCACCCCAAACAAATCGCTTTGGCCAATGAGGTGTTCACCCCGTCTGCCGAAGCCGTTGCCGAAGCGCGTGAAATTCTGGCGGCCATGGAAGCAGCCAAAGCCGCCGGCGCTGGGGCTACCGTCTACAAAGGCCGCTTGGTCGATATTGCTTCTATCAAACAAGCCGAGGTGATCGTAGCCCAATCCGAACTGATCGCGAGCGCCTGATCTCTGATCAAAACTGCCGCGGAAGGTCCATGCCGCCTTCCGCGAACCGTTGCAAAATCCGTTTCCCAGCGTCATATAGTTCGCAATGATCACGGGAGCCTTGCATGACCAACTATCTTGAGTTCGAAAAACCCCTCGCTGAAATTGAGGGCAAAGCCGAAGAGCTGCGCGCCATGGCGCGTTCGAATGAAGAAATGGATGTTGAAGAAGAAGCTGCGGCGCTGGACAAAAAGGCCGAAGAACTTCTGGCCGATTTGTACAAGGGGCTGAACCCCTGGCGCAAATGTCAGGTCGCCCGTCACCCCGACCGGCCCCATTGCATCGATTATATTGATGCGCTGTTTACAGATTTTACCTTGCTGGCTGGTGATCGAAATTTTGCCGATGACCACGCGATTGTTGGCGGTTTGGCGCGTTTGAACGATGTGCCGGTCATGGTGATTGGCCATGAAAAGGGCAATGACACCAAATCCCGCATTGAGCGCAACTTTGGCATGGCCCGCCCTGAAGGCTACCGCAAAGCGATCCGTCTGATGGAAATGGCTGATAAATTCGGCATTCCCATTGTGACACTTGTCGATACAGCAGGGGCCTATCCGGGCAAGGGCGCCGAGGAACGCGGCCAGTCCGAAGCCATCGCGCGCTCCACCGAAAAATGTCTGCAGGTCAAAGTGCCGCTGATCACGGTGATTATTGGCGAAGGCGGCTCCGGTGGGGCCGTGGGTATTGCGGCAGGCAACTCGGTGATGATGCTGGAGCATTCGATTTATTCGGTGATTAGCCCCGAAGGCTGCGCGTCGATCCTGTGGAAAGACGCTGAAAAAATGCGCGAGGCCGCCGAAGCTCTGCGCCTGACCGCACAGGACCTGACGAAACTGGGTGTCTGCGATCACATCATCAGCGAACCTGTCGGCGGAGCCCATCGCGCCCCAGAAGAGACCATGAAGCGGGTCGGAAAAGCCATCGAAAATCAACTGAAAGCTTTGGGCGAAAAATCTCCGGATGTTCTGCTTAAGGAACGGCGTCAGAAATACCTTGATCTGGGCAAAAAGGGTCTTGCGGCCTAATCACCGTTTCACATTTTGCTTTTTTAAAGCGGGGCCCTGCAATCGCGGCGGCCCCATTTTTTGGTCAGGAAATCGGCAGATTCGGCTGAATCCCAAACCTGTGGTAAGATGCGGAAGGGTGTTGGTGGCAACTGTCACGCCGATTTTGGCCCAGCTTGCCCCCCCCGTTTATTCTGGGAGGAAAAAATGTTTGCTCGCGTAACTCGATTTAAAATGAAAGAATCTTCGGTAGACGCCGCCAAGGCGTTAATGCTCGGCATGGAGTCCGATGTCATGGCGCTGCCGGGTATGAAGCAGTTTATCAATGTGATGAATGACGACGGTGCTGGCTATGTCGTGGCGATGGTGTCAGATCGCGCAACCTCTGAGGCCAATACCGATCGGGTCGGTGCTTTGTGGGCGCGCTTCGCCGAACACCTAGAGGCCATGCCGGTGCCCGAAGGGTTCGATGTACAGGTCAATTGGGAAAACTAACCCCCAAAAAACAACAAACCCCCGCTTTTGGCGGGGGTCGTCGTATGGGGTATACCCAAAACGCTTAGGTGCTTAGAGCATCCCTTCGCGCTGTGCTTTTTTACGAGCCAGCTTACGAGCACGGCGAATTGCTTCGGCCTTCTCGCGCGCTTTTTTCTCGGAGGGTTTTTCAAAATGCTGCCGAAGCTTCATTTCGCGAAAAACACCCTCACGCTGTAGCTTCTTTTTCAGAGCCCGAAGGGCCTGATCGACGTTGTTGTCGCGAACGCTAACCTGCATGTGGTTTTCACCACCTTTCTAAGTTTGAGTTGCATGAAATTGCAGGAAGGCGTCGTATAGCAAAGAGCTTTGAACTTGTCTACACTCGCGCTAACGACCGCAAGGAGCGCCCGATGAATCCCGAATACAGCCCCTATTCCGCCACTGTAGCCACCTTACTAGAGGCGATTTTGCCCCATGTTGTCTTTGATGGTTGGGGGGATGCGGCCTTTAAGGCCGCCGTTGCTGACTGCGGGATTGATTCGCAAGAGGCGCGGGCGGCTTGTCCGCGAGGCGGGATTGACCTTGCCGTGGCGTTTCACCGCGCCGGAGATCAGGCGATGATCAAGTCCCTGCAACAGGCCGACACAGAGGGCATGAGATACCGAGACAAAGTGGCCAATGCGGTCTGGCTGCGCCTGCAGGCTGTGGCCGACAAAGAGGCCGTGCGGCGAGGGACTGCGCTTTTTGCGTTGCCCCACCATGCGCCCGAAGGCGCTAAGCTGATTTGGGAAACCGCAGATCACATCTGGACCGCGTTGGGCGACACATCGGATGATATGAACTGGTATTCAAAACGCGCTACCTTGTCAGGTGTTTATGCGTCAACGGTGCTTTTTTGGCTCGGCGATGAAAGCCCGGATTCGGCGGCCACCCGCGAATTTCTGGAACGGCGGATCGACAATGTGATGCAGATCGAAATCGCCAAGGGCAAAGCCCGCGAAAACCCGCTTCTGAAACCTGTAACGCAGGGCTTGGCAAAAGCGTTTTCTTTTGTCAAAGCTCCGAACACAACGCCGCGCAACGATGTGCCCGGACGCTGGAACCCGCAAGAAACAGGCACAAAATGAACACTCCCACCCAGATGCGCGCCGTTGAGATTACCAAATCCGGCGGACCGGATGTATTGCAATTGACCACTCGACCCGTGCCGACGCCGAATCCGGGCGAAATTCTGATCAAACTGGCCTTTGCCGGCGTTAATCGGCCCGATGCCTTGCAGCGGGCTGGCCTCTATGCGCCTCCGCCAACCGCAAGCGATCTGCCCGGCCTTGAGGGGGCTGGCACAGTGGCCGCCGTCGGAGAGGGTGTGGCGAAATGGCAGGTCGGGGATGAGGTCTGCGCGCTTCTGCCCGGTGGCGGCTATGCGGAATTTGTCACCTGCCCCGCAAATCATGCCCTGCCGATCCCGAAAGGTCTGGACTTGAAACAGGCGGCCTGCCTGCCCGAAACCTATTTCACCGTTTATTCTAACGTCTTCATGCGCGGCGGGCTTAAAGCCGGAGAACGGTTTTTGGTACACGGGGGGGCGTCGGGCATTGGCACTACCGCGATCCAACTGGCCAGCGTTTTTGGCGCGCGGGTGTTTACCACTGCCGGATCGGATGAAAAATGTCAGGTCTGCCGCGATCTCGGGGCCGAGGTTGCAATGAACTACCGACAAGAAGATTTTGTCAAAACCCTGCGCGAAAATGGCGGTGCAAACCTGATCCTCGATATGGTCGGTGGTGACTATATAAATTTCAATATCAAGGCCTTAGCCGATGACGGGCGCATGGTACATATTGCTTTTCTACAAGGCCCAAAGGCCGAGATCAACTTTGCCCAGATCATGGCACGTCGCCTGACAATCACTGGCTCAACCCTGCGTCCGCAAAGCGATCTCGCCAAATCCGGTATCGCAGATCAATTGGACCAACACATCTGGCCCCTGCTCGAAGCAGGCCGTGTGGCACCTGTCATGGATCGCACCTTTGATCTGGCAGATGCCGCCAAGGCCCACGCACGCATGGAAGGCTCCGAACACATCGGTAAAATTGTCCTGAAAGTGGCCTGAGAACCGGCCTGAAAGGGGCCTCAAAAAGCGCCCCTTTCATTTTGATGCAAATATCCCGGGGTGCGGGGCAGCGCCCCGCTACCGCAAAGGTTCCAGCAATACTTTGGCCCGACAATCGCGCGCAACATCCGCACCACAGGTCCGTAGGGAAAGCGATTTATCCAGACAAATCCGGGCTTCCTGAATGTGATTGTCCCGACAGGTGATGGTGATCATCTCAGCACCCATCGCCGGATTTTCCTGCAAAAAGGCGTCTTCTATAACGCCAGCGGGCAAACGCACCGTGTCTGTTATCTTGCGCAAGACGTCTGGTCTGTTGATTGATTCATACGCCCGCCGTGCAGTGGCAAAATAATCCGGTGCAGACAGACCGGCGCAGCGACCGTGCTTTTTCCATTGATACCACGCTGACCCCGATGAGCCCATAATGTCGGCCATCGCTTTGGTTTCGCTGCGGCGCGCTTCCCGATGGGCAGTACGGCAGTAGCTGGGCCAACCCCGTTCATATTGGGGCCATAACCCATGTAGTACCCAGCCAAGCGCGCGACCCGGATCACATTGTTCCGATCCACGAGAATCGCCCTCTAGCTTGCACCAGTTTGGCGACCAGCTCAGGGCCATGACATAATAGTCAAAATTGCCGGCCTTTTCACCCTCGGCCCGCGCCACACTGCCGATCAACAGGGCCAGAACCGCCAAAACCACCAAACGCATTTGCTCTTTCCTCTTTGGATTTTCCGCAGTATATACGGGCAAAGTTCCCCGACAACGAGAACCGTTCCTGATCGCAGGGACCGCCCCCTAAACCGGGCGAAGGAATTTCCGTTGTCTGTTGATAAGGAGTAGAGAAGATGGCCAAACCGATTATGGCAAAGGCAACCGCCGTCTGGCTGGTGGATAATACAACGCTGACCTTCAAGCAGGTTGCAGATTTCTGCGAGCTGCATGAGTTGGAGGTGCAGGGTATTGCGGATGGCGATGTGGCGGCTGGCGTCAAAGGGTTTGACCCGATTGCCAACAACCAGCTGACCGCCGAAGAAATCGAAAAGGCGGAAAAGAGCCCGCTGTACAAGCTGAAGCTGAAGTTCAACGCGGCCGCCGTTGGCGAAGAAAAACGTCGTGGCCCGCGCTATACACCGCTGTCCAAACGTCAGGACCGTCCGGCTTCTATTCTGTGGTTGGTGAAATTCCACCCCGAATTGAGCGACGGTCAGATCTCAAAGCTGGTGGGCACAACCAAGCCGACCATTCAGGCGCTGCGCGAACGCACCCATTGGAATATCGCCAATATTCAACCGATCGATCCGGTTGCCCTTGGGTTGTGTAAGCAATCCGAATTGGATCTGGCTGTGCAAAAAGCCGCCGCCAAGAAGGCCGCTGACGGCTCTGTGATGAGCGATGACGAGCGCCGCAAGCTGGTCTCCACAGAGCAATCTCTGGATATGGAACCCGAAGCCCGTATGCCAAGCGCGATCGAAGGTCTGGAGACGTTCTCTCTGGGTGGTGATCCGCGTGACGAAGAGAAAGAAGAAGCCGAAGGCGATTTCTCCGATGCGGATTCCTTCTTTAACTTGCCCGAAAGCGGTGACGAAGAAGAGCAGCCTTAAACGGCGCTTTCCCTCTTAGACATTTTGCGGGTCGCCTGTGTTCAGGCGGCCCGTTTTTTTATGGGGAATGGTCGCGACGATTAAAGGCGTTTGCCCCAAAGATCGTATTCGCCGGCCTCGTCCACTTCGACCTTGACGATTTCACCAACCCGCAGGGTTTCGAACCCTTCGTCAATGAACAAATTGCCATCGATTTCCGGCGCATCCGCCATGGTGCGGCAGGTCGCGGCATCTTCGTCAATCTCATCCACGATGACATCGATTTGCTTGCCGACCTTGGCCGCCAGTTTGGCTTCGGAAATTGCTTGTGCCTTTTCCATAAAGCGATCCCAGCGCGCCTGCTTTACCTCTTCGGCCACATGATCGGGCAGGGCGTTTGAGCGCGCACCATCGACGTTTTCGTATTTGAAACAGCCAACGCGGTCCAATTGTGCCTCATCCATCCAATCCAGCAAGGTCTGGAATTCAGCCTCCGTTTCCCCCGGATAGCCGACGATAAAGGTCGAGCGCAGGGTGATGTCGGGGCAAATGTCGCGCCATGCAGCGATTTCATCCAGCGTTTTGGACCCCGCAGCAGGGCGGGCCATACGGCGCAAAACATCGGGATGGGCGTGTTGGAACGGGATATCCAGATAGGGCAGAATGCCACTGCCATGCGCAGCCGTTTCCGCCATCAGCGGGATCAGGTCGCGCACATGGGGATAGGGGTAGACGTAATGCAGCCGTACCCACGCCCCCAACTGTCCAAGTTCGCGTGACAGATCAAGAATATGGCTGCGCACCTCGCCGTCTTTCCACGGGTTCAGGTCGTATTTGCGATCCAGTCCATAGGCCGAAGTATCCTGCGAAATCACTAAGAGTTCGTTCACACCGGCATCCACCAGCTTTTCGGCCTCGCGCAACACGGCGTGGGCCGGTCGGCTGGCCAGTTTGCCGCGCATGTCCGGAATGATGCAGAATTTACACTTGTGGTTACAGCCTTCGGAAATCTTCAGATAACTATAATGGCGCGGCGTCAAAGAGACACCGGTCGCAGGCAGCAGGTCCACAAAGGGATCCGGTGACGGGGGCACGACCCCATGCACGGCGTCCAGCACTTGTTCATACTGATGCGGGCCGGTGACGGCCATGACAGATGGGTGCGTGCCGCGGATGTAATCCTCTTCGGCCCCCAAACATCCGGTGACGATGACTTTGCCGTTTTCCTTTAACGCCTCACCAATGGCATCGAGGCTTTCGGCTTTGGCGGAATCCAGAAAACCGCAGGTGTTGACGATCACCGCATCGGCCCCGCCGTAATCCGGCGAAATCGCATAGCCTTCGGCCCGCAATCGCGTCAGGATTCGTTCGCTATCGACCAAGGCTTTCGGGCAGCCAAGGCTGACCATACCGATTTTAGGCTGGCCATCGCGCACCGGCTCGCTGATGCGGGCTTGCGGGGCAATGTCGGGGCGCAGGTTTGGCGGATTGCTTGTCATGCGGGGGTCATCTCTGGCGGTTAGCTGCAAACCACGCCTTGTATTTTAACTCGTGCCGCGCGGCAAGGGGCGCTGCCTCTTGCATAAGGTGGATGTGGGTTTTAGGTCTGCGGGCAACTTATGGATCTGCCGCCGCGATCCTGAAAAAGGAAAATCCAATGAATACCGCAATTGACCCGACGGTTCTGAAAACCCTGCGCAAAGCCCGCAAAATTGGCCGTCCGAAGCTGGCGAAAATCTCCGGACTAACAGAACGTCAGCTGATGCGCATAGAAGGGGGCGATATCCAAACGCCGCTTGCGCCTGCCACAGGAGAGCGGCTTTCAGATGCGTTGCAGGTGCCATTCGCCGTTCTCACCGGAGAGCTAGAATTGATCGACGCCGATCTTCAGCCAGCGAAAAAATCCAGCTGCACCAGCGGATGTTGCGGTTAAACGGTCGGTCTGTCTTTTACCTCTGTCATGGTGATGTGAAACGCGGGGTAATCTGTGCCCCAAACCTCTGCGGTGTCTTTCAGGATGCGCTGGCGTTGCAGACGATCCAGCTCCTTTAGGGCTTGGGTTTTGTTTCCCGTGCGTTTCAAAGCTTTGTCAAAGGCGCGACGGACGGATTTTGCGCGCCAAGGCAGGATCGCGGTTGATAACCAGAGGCGTAATTCGGTTGGCAAGCGATCATATTCCCGCATCGGGTTTTCAGTACGGGTTTTTGTTCGGAGACTGCTATTGCCACGATTATGGGACATTGGGGTTTGGCCTTTTTGAAGTAGCACCGCTGTCGCGGGCTGACGCTTTTCGAAATCGTTATGTTATTACATAACTTTCTTCAAGGCGATATCATCCCGATAAATTGCGGGAAGGCACAAAAAAAGCGCCCCCGAAGGCGCGCTTTTTAATCAAAATAGGTTGGCTGTTTAGCGGCGGCGGTCCCGACGCGACGACATTGGCTGGAAAGCCACGCCGACATGGGCCTCGCAATAGGGTTTGCCGGTTTGAACGTTCAGGCCACAAAACCAGAAATCCGAAGAGGCCGGATCGCCGATGGGCCATTTACAGGTCCGCTCGGTCAGGTCCATCAGGGAAAGCTTCTTTGCTTTCTTTTCGACCTCGCGCACAGAGGCGAGGGCTTCGGGGCTGATTTCATTGGCCGAGGGTTGGGGCGGCAGGGGTTGGCCCGCCGGAATGATCGCTTTGCGAATCGGTACAACGGCTTTTTCGGTGGCGGCCGGTGCCGCTGTCGCCGCTGCCGGTTTTTCGGCGCGCGGTGCAGCTGGTTTGGGGGCCGGTTTTGGTTTGGGGGCCGGTTTGGCTGCGGCTGCAGGCTTTTCTTTCGCCGCAGTTTTGGAACCACCGCCGCCTGTCCGGTTGGACAGACCCAGGCGATGGACCTTACCAATAACGGCGTTGCGGGTCACACCACCCAATTCCTTGGCGATCTGACTGGCAGATTGGCCTTCGTTCCACATCTTCTTGAGGATTTCGACGCGTTCATCGGTCCAAGACATCTGATTTCCTTATCGGGAGGCCTGCAAAAGGGGGGACGCGGGTCGTCCCGAACCTGCACGCCGGAGAGAATTCTGCTGGACCCCTATTTTAATCATGGCGTGGCGGGATACAAGGTCCTGCGACAAGAAGGGATTCGAGATATGGCCAAGATACAAAACCCAGAGATCGGTACGCGCCGGTTCGGGCAGATAAACTGGTTGGGGTTACAGACGCTGGCCCAGCGTGAAATCCGTCGCTTTATCGGTGTTTGGACACAAACCCTATTGGCACCTATGGTGACGGCAGGTCTGTTCCTGGCGATATTCAGTCTTGCAATCGGGCCCAGCCGAGGTGCGGTGGGCGGGGTTTCCTTTGTCGCCTTTCTGGCGCCGGGGATATTAATGATGACCGTCATACAGAATGCTTTTGCCAATACGTCCTCATCGATCATGATTGCCAAAGTGCAGGGTAATATCGTGGATACGCTGATGCCGCCGCTTTCCGCTTTGGAAACTCTTTTGGGGTATCTGGCCGGATCTATCGTGCGTGGTATTCTGGTTGCCCTTTCCATAGGCTTTCTGATTTGGGCAACAATCGGTCTTTTGCCCCAGCATCCTGTTTGGGTCCTGGTGTTTGTGATCATCGGCGGGGCATTTTTGGGCGGGCTTGGGATCGTGGCGGCGATCTTTGCGCAGAAGTTTGACCAGATGGCCGCGATTACAAACTTTCTGATCACGCCGCTGTCGTTTTTGTCCGGCACATTCTATTCGATCGAAAATCTGCCGGTCGCCGTGCAGATTATTACCCGTTTCAACCCAGTTTTCTATCTAATTGATGGGGTGCGCTACGGCTTTATCGGCAATAGTGATGCACCCCCTGTTTTTGGCCTCTTCCTGTGTTTGATCGTTACAGCGGCTGTGTTGTTTCTCTGTTGGTCGTGGCTGCGGAGTGGGTACAGGTTAAAACCCTAAGATGCGCTAAGCGGATCTGTCCTGCACATCCGGTACCGCTCGCCAGCGTAGCAGTGTCTCTAGCAAAAGCTGTTTCTTGACAGGTTTGACAAGATAATCGTCCATACCGGCGGTAATGCTACGGTCTTTGTCTTCTTGCATGGCATTGGCGGTAAGCGCGATGATCGGGCGCCGCGCCATGTGTGCATCTTCTTCATGGGTCCGGATGGCTTTGCAGGAATCCAACCCATTCATCACCGGCATGGATATATCCATCAAAACCACATCCGGTGCGGCGGCTTTGTAACTGTCCAGCGCCTCTTGGCCGTTTTGACAAATCGTCAGGGATAACCCGTACGGGGCGAGCATTTTACGAAAGACCAACTGATTGGTGCGGTTGTCCTCTGCCAGCAGCAATTTCATGTCTTTCAGCGGAGTGAGGTCCAGACTGGAGAGGGGCCGGATTGCCATTGCGGGGAGCGACGTGCCGACCAGCCCCATCGCTGACAGAAGCGTGCGGGCCAGGACCTCAGTTCGCGCTGGTTTGGCGATGGCAGCTTTCAACCCCTGTGGCAGCAACCGCTCCCGCACGGCGGCCAATTCTCCGGAGGATAGAATGAGGGTGGGAATTTTGCGGTAACTGCGATCTTCTTGCATGGTTAAATACAGGTCCTCGCCGGAGTGTTCGGGCATGCAATAATCCAGCACCGCAATGTCAATATCGTTTCCGTGTTGATTCAAAATCTCGAGCGCGGCAGACGCCCCGTCGGCTAGATGCACTTTCATGCCCCAGCCCCCTAAACGGGCGGCGAGAATCCGGCGGTTCGTGGGTAGATCATCCACCACAAGCGCGGTTTTTCCTTTGAGGACTCCAAGTTCGAGCTGCTGGATTGTATCCGCCGGCGGAGTTTGTTTGGGAAGCGGCAGGCACATTGTAAAGGTGGAGCCTTCGCCGAGGGTAGAGTTGACGGAAATTTTACCACCGAGAAGTTCGGTAAATTTCTGCGTGATCGCCAGCCCCAGTCCTGTGCCATCAAATCGACGGGCTTCGTGGCTTTCGACTTGTTCAAATGCGGAAAAGATCAGACCGAGTTTATCCGGCGGAATGCCCTGACCGGTATCGACCACCGAAATGATGACCTCCCCTTCGATCAGTCGCTCTATGCGGATCAGAATATGTCCTTTTTCGGTAAATTTGACCGCATTGGAGGTGAGGTTCAGCAAACACTGACGGAGCCGTGCCGCATCCCCCTTTACCCAAAGAGGGAGTTCCGATGCGATTTCCACACAGATTTCCAACCCCTTGCGTTCGGCGACCGGTGTCAACAGGGCCGCTACATCCTGTGCAAGAGCTGGTAAGTCGAAGGGTGCCGAGACAATGCTCATCTTGCCGGCTTCAACTTTGGAATAATCCAGAATGTCGTTGATGATGGTCAGTAGGGCCGTTGAACTATCCAGAATAGTCTCTGCATAAGAGGATTGATCCTCTGATAATTCACTATCCAGCAATAGCTCGGACATACCCATGATCCCATTCATCGGTGTGCGGATTTCGTGGCTCATATTGGCCAAAAAACGGCCCTTTGCGGTTTCTGCCTGCAAAGCTTTGTCGCGGGCAGTTTTCAACGCGTTATTGCTATGTGCCAGAGAGCGCCATGACAAAGAAAGCAAGGCCAAGGGTATCGCAATCGCTAATCCAACGAGAACAGCCATCCAGGCGCTAAGTCGGAAAAAAGCGGCGCGCGCAATCGGGTAGGAGGATGAAATATCGCTATACACTTCAATAGCGCCAATGGACTTCCCTCCTTCGAACAGAGGCATATAGGTTTCTGCATAGTGGTCCGGCCGATCCGGTTTTTCCAGACCCGAAGCAATCTTGGTAAAGGGCTGCCCGTTGGCCAGAGTTTGCGCCGCAATGGCGTTATGGGCACCTAGATTGCTGTCTTTCTGGGGGGCAATCTGACCTAAACTGTCAGAAAGAAGGACCAATTCGCCGGTTTGATCGAATAATTTGAATCGAAAAACTCCGATTTCGGTCAACTGGCTTGCCAATATCCGCCACTGGTGTGGGGTGAATTCTTGACCATGGATCAAGACTTCATAGACAGATGTATTATTGCTGGACACGGGGGTTTGGTCGTCGGAAACAAGATCCCCCTCAGCACCAAGCCTAAGTGTCTTTTCGGTTTGAGATATCCAGTTTTTCGCATTGTTTTCTGCAATCAGGGTCAGGGTACTTTGGGTTTGTCGCTGCGTTAGGACAATCCCAACCGCCAGACAAGCGATGCCAACCAGCAGAGCTGCAGACACCAAAACGCGTAATTTATTCACCTGATCGCCTTTCGCATTGTTATCAGCTTAAGTTTCTGGCGCGTGCTTTAATAATTCTTCAACGGCCCAAATAAAATTACTGAAAATCCAACAGATAAGTTTTGGGGCTAGGCAAAAAGCTTAGCCTCGGGTATCAGCGGTGCATGATCAAATGCTCAAATATCGCCCAACTCCGACGCCGACGTTTCTACGTCTGACGTCCGATTTCGTTTGATCACCGCGCAAGCTGCGCTCCTGCTTCCACATTTTATTGACTTGGCCTCGCCCATCGGGCACGAAACACCTTTCGTTTGGGGCACTTCAAAAGGGTAGACACCATGATCCCGTCTGTATTACCGACCTATTCCCGCGCACCGCTTTCCTTTGTCAAAGGCGAAGGCAGCTGGCTGTATGAGGCCGATGGGCGACGTTTTCTGGATCTGGGAGCGGGCATCGCGGTGAATGCGCTTGGCCATGCCCATCCGGCCTTGGTTGAAGCCCTGACCACGCAGGCGCAGAATCTGTGGCACGTGTCGAACCTCTATCACATTCCGGCGCAACAAGCGCTGGCCGACAAGCTGGTCGACGAAAGCTTTGCCGACACGGTGTTTTTCACCAATTCAGGCACCGAGGCTTGCGAACTTGCCGTCAAAATGGCCCGCAAGTACTGGTTTGAAAAGGATCAGCCCGAACGGGTCAACATCATTACCTTTGACGGCTCGTTTCATGGCCGTTCTGCGGCTGGTATCGCGGCGGCCGGCTCTGAAAAAATGACCAAAGGCTTTGGCCCACTGCTGCCGGGCTTTATCCATCTGCCCTTTGCCGATCACGAGGCCGTTGCCGCGGCAATGGATGACACCGTTGCCGCCATTCTGGTTGAGCCAGTGCAGGGTGAAGGGGGCATTCGCCCCTTGCCTGACGCCTGTCTGAAAGGGCTGCGTGATCTCTGTGATGAGACCGGTGCGCTCTTGATTCTGGATGAGGTACAATGCGGTGTCGGGCGGACGGGTAAATTGTTTGCCCATGAATGGGCCGGAATTGAGCCGGATATTATGATGGTGGCAAAGGGCATCGGCGGGGGCTTTCCGCTTGGCGCTGTTCTGGCCACTGAAAACGCCGCAAGCGGTATGACTGCGGGCACCCATGGATCAACCTATGGCGGCAATCCCTTGGGTTGTGCAGTTGGCGGCAAAGTGCTTGATATCATAGCGGAACCTGCGTTTCTGGATGAGGTGAACCGTAAGGCGGGTCTGCTGCGCCAAAAGCTGGAAGGGCTGGTCGCCGAATTCCCGGATGTCTATGAGTCCGTGCGTGGCGCGGGGCTGATGCTGGGGCTGAAATGTACGGCGGTTAATATGGATGTGATTGGGGCGGCCTATGATAAAGAGACGCTGCTGATCCCCGCTGCCGATAATGTGGTGCGCCTGCTGCCGCCGCTGACAATTACCGATGATGAGATTTCAACCGCCGTTGCGCGTCTTGAGGACGTGGCGCAGGCCGTTCGGACAAAAAACAAGGATTGAGTGGGGCTTGTGCCTTAAGGGATTAAGATGACTGATTTTCTCGATATTAATAAAACTGCGCCGGATGATCTGAAGAAAATGATCGCTATGGCGAAAGACATGAAGCAGGCACGCATGGGCCAACCTAAGGCCACGCTGGATGCGGATCAGCCTTTGGCCAACCACATGGTCGCGCTGATCTTTGAAAAACCGTCCACACGGACCCGCGTTTCTTTTGATGTTGGGGTGCGCCAAATGGGCGGGCAAACCATGGTGCTGTCGGGCAATGACATGCAGCTGGGGCATGGCGAAACCATCGCCGACACCGCCCGCGTGCTAAGCCGGTATGTCGATATGATCATGATCCGCACGTTTGAGGAAGCGACACTGCTGGAAATGGCAGAATATGCCAGCGTACCGGTGATTAACGGGCTGACCAATCGTAGCCATCCGTGTCAGATTATGGCAGATATCCAGACCTATGAAGAGCATCGCGGCTCTATCGCCGGTAAAAAAGTCGTCTGGACAGGGGATGGCAACAACGTTTGCGCCTCTTTCCTGCATGCGGCGGGTCAATTCGGTTTTGACATGGTCTTCACCGGCCCCGAGGTTCTGGACCCTGAGACCGTCTTTGTGGAGGAAGCCCGTGCCAAAGGCGTTTCGGTGACTTTGGAGCGCGATGCGCAGAAGGCCGTTGAAGGGGCTGATCTGATTGTTGCGGATACTTGGGTGTCGATGCATGACGCGCAATCGACCCGCGAGCGGCGTCACAACCAATTGCGCCCCTATCAGGTCAATGAGGAACTGATGGCGCGGGCCAAACCCGATGCTTTGTTCATGCATTGCTTGCCCGCACATCGCGAAGAAGAAGTCACAAGTGCGGTGATGGATGGCCCGCAATCGGTGATCTTTGATGAGGCCGAAAACCGTCTGCACGCACAAAAAGCTGTCATGCGCTTCTGTCTCGGCAAATAGCGCGGATGTCCCGCTGACCTTGTCAAAGGGCACAATGACGGTGCAAGCTTTGGCAAGGTGGAGGGGCCTATGAACATCGTCATATTCGGCGCGGGCAGTATCGGGTGTTACACTGGCGGTTTGCTGCAGCAGGCTGGACATAAAGTCACTTTGCTGGGGCGTGCTGCGATGCTCGACGCGATCCGCGCCCATGGGTTGACCCTGAGTGATATGGATGGGCTGCAACTGACCATTCCGGCGGCGTTTCTGGGGCTGAGCGCCGATGTCCGCTGTTTGGAGCAGGCAGAGCTGATCATTGTCGCGGTGAAATCGGCAGCCACCGCAGAGGTGGCCAAGACCCTTGTCGCCCATGCCCCGCTTTCTGCAAAAATCCTGTCTTTTCAGAACGGTCTGGAAGGGGCGGCAACCTTAAAGGCCGCCTTACCCGAGCATGACGTGCGCGCTGCGATGGTGCCTTTTAACGTGGTACCGATGCCCGACGCCGGATTTCACCGCGCCAGTGGCGGTGAGATCGTGATTGAAAGCGGCGCAGGGACACTGGGCGAATCGCTGGGCAGCCCTGATTTGCCAATCTCGGAAAGCGAGGACATCGCCGCGGTGCAATGGGGCAAACTTTTGTTAAACCTGAACAATGCTCTCAACGCCCTATCGGGGTTAACCCTATATGAGATGCTGTTGGATCGCAGTTGGCGCCGGTTGATGGCGGATCAGATGGCAGAGGCCATGTCTGTGCTGCAAAGGGCTGGTATTGTGTTCAAAGCACCGGCTCCGGTGCCAACCGGGCTTATTCCGCATATTCTGCGGTTACCCACGCCGGTTTTTCGCAGAGTGGCCTCCAGAATGCTCCGCGTGGACCCATTGGCGAAAACCTCCATGGTCTATGACTTACAAGCCGGTCGCGGCACAGAGATAGACGCCCTACAGGGCGAAATCATCCGGTTGGCCTCCGCACAGGGCACCGCCGCGCCCATCGCGCAGCGGGTGGCCTCTGCGATCACAGCCGGACAGGGGCCGCTTTTGCCAGAAACGGTGCGCGGGGGTTAGACCGCGCTGCTGTGCCCGGCTTTTGACAGGTCGTAGCCGTCAAACTGACGTGCAATCATCCGGGTCAGCGGACGCCCTTCGGGCAATATCTCAAAACCGGCCTTTGTCCGTCGCACATAGCCGTGAAACGTGGCTTCGGCGCGTTTGAACCAAAGGTCCAATTCAGCAGGTCGGGCGTTGAAAGAGCGGATCATCTCGTCGCGGCTAACGCTGAAATCGCACATTAAAGTTTCGATAATGCGGCCCCGCAGGCGGTCTTCGACGCTAAAACGGTGTCCGCGTTTGGTGGAAAAGCTTCCGTTGCGAATGGCGGCTGTGTGCTGCGATGTGGCGCTGGCATTCTGGGCATAACCCTGCGGGAAGCGCGAGATAGAAGACGCTCCCAACCCGATTAGCGTTTGTGCCCGGTCATCGGTGTAGCCTTGAAAATTTCGCCGCAGACGGCCGGTGCGCTGGGCCAGTTCCAGCCCGTCGCCTTTGATCGCAAAATGATCAATGCCGATCTCGGCATAGCCATCCCAAGAGAATAAGCGCCGCGCCGTTTCAAATAGCGCCAGCCGTTCCTGAGGGCGGGGCAGGGCGTCTGCCGGAATCATGCTTTGGCGTTTTGCCATCCAGGGCACATGGGCATAGCCATAAAGCGCCACACGGTCCGGTGATAGGGACAGCAATTTCTGAACGCTGTCAGCGATTTTGGATTCGGTCTGATTGGGCAACCCATAGAGGATATCTGCATTCAGGCTCTGGATGCCGCGCGCACGTAATCCGTCCACCGCCCGTTGGGTAATTTCATAGCTTTGCTCGCGGCCGATTATCTTTTGGATATCAGGATCAAAATCCTGAACCCCGATGCTGGCGCGGTTCATTCCTGCCGCCGCAAGGGCATCCAGTCGGGCATCGTCAATTTCGTTAGGATCGATCTCTACCGAGAATTCCGCATGCTCCCCCAACGGGACCACGCTATAGATGGTCTCTGCCAGCTCGGTGATCATATCGGCCTGCAAAAGCGTTGGCGTGCCGCCGCCCCAATGCAACCGGCTGAGGGTAACACCAGAAGGCAATATGCGGGCCAAAAGGCCTAATTCGGTTTTCAGGGTTTCCAGATAGGCGCGCACAGGCGCGTCGCTGCTGGTCCCTTGGGTGCGACAGGCGCAAAACCAGCACAGCCGCCGACAAAAAGGCACATGGATATAAAGAGAAATCCCGTCGCCTTCGGGAATCGCCTGAATCCAGGATGAAAAATCGGTCTCACTTACGCCGCCTGCAAAGTGCGGAGAGGTCGGATAACTGGTGTAGCGCGGCACTTTGGCATCAAAAAGACCCAATTGTGCGAGTTGTGTCTGCTGTGTCATGCGGGTAGCCTTAGGCGAAGCGACCCACCCTTTCTTTGATCAAGATCAATCGGCAAAAGCAATTATGACCCCCCCCGACCTCTCGGTGAGCCATCACATTCAATGTGGCAACTGCCCTATTCGCCATCGGGCGGTCTGTTCGCGCTGTAATGAACAAGAATTGCAGGCGATGGACGAAATTAAGTATTATCGCAAATATGATGCGGGCCAGCCGATCATCTGGGCCGGCGATGCGGTTGATTTTGTCGGCTCTGTGGTGACGGGAGTGGCGTCTTTGACCCAGACCATGGAGGATGGCCGCCGCCAGATGGTCGGATTGTTGCTGCCGTCAGATTTTGTTGGCCGACCGGGGCGCGATACGGCGATCTATGATGTCACCGCGACCACTGATGTGATGATGTGTTGTTTCCGCAAACTGCCCTTTGAGCAAATGATGATCACCACCCCCCACGTCAGCCAGAGGCTACTGGAGATGACGCTGGATGAACTTGACGCGGCACGGGAATGGATGGTCATTCTCGGGCGTAAAACCGCAAAAGAAAAAATCGCCAGCCTTCTGGCTATTTTCGCGCGCCGCAGTACCGCCCTAAGCAAAGCGGATGTCGGCGGGAAGCTGGTGGTCGATCTGCCGCTGACTCGCGAAGCCATGGCAGATTATCTGGGGCTGACGCTGGAAACCGTGAGCCGCCAAATGTCGGCCTTGCGAAAAACCGGCGTGATCGTTCTAGAAGGCAAGCGCCATGTGATCATCCCCGATTTTGATCTGCTGTTGCAGGAAACCGGCGATGATACAGACGGTGGTATGCTGATCTAGCGGGCCATTAAGACCGGCACGCGGGTCTCTTCGAGCATATCACGGGTTGCCCCGCCCAGTAGCGCTTCTCGAAAGCGCGAATGCCCATAGGCCCCCATGACCAGAAGATCCGAATTTATATCGGCGACATGGCGTGCAATGATGTCTGATACTTTCGGCATGGTTTTTGCCAGAACCGAAATGTCGGCGCGGACCCCGTGGCGGGACAGCATCAGGGAGAGCGCACCGCCGGGATCAGACCGGTCTTGCGCATGTTGCGGCGGATCGATGATGACAATCGACACCAGATCGGCGGTTTTCAGGAACGGCATCGCAGCGCGGATAGCGGCGAGGGCCTCCGCACTTTGGTTCCAGGCGATGGTCACACATTTTGGCGGCAGGGCCTGGTGCCCTGTCTCGGGAACTATCAGAACCGGCGCATGGCCATCAAACAGGGCGGCTTCGACAATGGCTTCATCGGCGTGACTGCGCCCTTCGCCATAGGGTTTTGGAAGAATGACCAGATCGGCGAATCTTGCCCGCATAGAGACAAGGCGCGATATGCCATCAATGTTGGTTGCAGCAGAATCACACGACCAGGAAAAAACCTCGGGCTGAAGCCTGTCGCGGAGCGTTGATTCCAAAGTCTTGGCGCTTTCGCGGGCTTGAATCAGCATGTCCTGAGTGATCAAAGCATTGCCTTGGCCATAAAAATAGACCGGTTGCGTATAATCGATACCCAGAGCAATGACATCAAGATGGGCATTGCCCTGCTCCGTAAGCGCTCTTGACGCAAGAAAAGCCTTGTCACAGCCGTCCAGATCGGAACTAATTGTAAGTAATGACTTATAGGCCATTATCATTCTCCTATATGCAACTTCCATGTTAGCGTAGGGCTATACGGAAGGCTTGCCTTTGACCTCGATCAAAGGGCTATTGAAGGAGACTTGATATGGATCAAAGAATCCTTTTGGCAGGCTGGGCAATAAGCACCTGCCGCTTCGATCAAAAGTGCACAAAAATCGAGTCGATGCTGGCAAAAAGAGGGACGCTCTAATGTCGAACTATCTAAAACTTATCGGGCTTGGCCTGATGACGCTGTTTTTTATGATCGCTGCCAATTATGGCCGCGATTTGGCGTATCAGGTCCATGCTATCCTCCTCATGCTGGTCACGGGCGGTATGTTCCTGTGGACGCTGCGGCAGACGGATGAACCCAAAGTCTCAAAAGAGGTTTTGGAAACGGAATATATGGACGGTGTGATCCGCTACGGCGCGGTTGCCACTGTCTTTTGGGGGATCGTCGGGTTTCTGGCTGGTACCTTCATCGCTTTTCAGCTGGCCTTTCCGGCGCTGAATTTCGAATGGGCACAAGGCTATGCCAACTTTGGCCGCCTGCGCCCGCTGCACACCTCTGCGGTGATTTTTGCATTCGGCGGTAACGCGTTGATCTGTACATCCTTTTATGTCGTCCAGCGGACATCTGCGGCGCGGCTTTGGGGCGGAAATCTGGCCTGGTTTGTCTTTTGGGGCTACCAGCTGTTTATCGTTCTGGCGGCGACCGGATATCTTCTGGGGGGCACGCAGTCCAAAGAATACGCAGAGCCTGAATGGTATGTTGACCTGTGGCTGACGATTGTCTGGGTGGCCTATCTGCTGGTGTTCCTTGGCACGATCGTCAAACGTAAAGAGCCGCATATCTATGTGGCCAACTGGTTCTTCCTGTCCTTCATTGTCACTGTCGCGATGCTGCATGTGGTCAATAACCTTGTTATTCCAGTGTCGATCTTCGGGTCTGCCTCGGTGCAGGTTTTTGCCGGTGTTCAGGATGCGATGACCCAGTGGTGGTACGGCCACAATGCGGTGGGCTTCTTCCTGACGGCGGGTTTCTTGGGGATGATGTATTACTTCGTTCCAAAGCAGGCCGAACGTCCTGTGTTCTCGTATAAGCTGTCGATCATCCACTTCTGGGCACTGATCTTTCTGTATATCTGGGCCGGTCCACACCATTTGCACTACACGGCCCTGCCAGATTGGGCGTCGACTCTGGGTATGGTCTTCTCGATCATCCTGTGGATGCCAAGCTGGGGTGGCATGATCAACGGTCTGATGACGCTGTCGGGTGCATGGGATAAAATCCGTACCGATCCGATCATCCGGATGATGGTTGTTTCCATCGGCTTCTACGGCATGTCGACCTTCGAAGGTCCGATGATGTCGATCAAAGCAGTGAACTCTCTGAGCCACTATACAGACTGGACCATCGGGCATGTGCATTCCGGTGCGCTGGGCTGGAACGGTATGATCACCTTCGGGGCGATGTATTACCTCTTCCCGCGTCTGTGGAACAAAGAGCGTCTGTACAGCCTGTCTCTGGTGAATTGGCACTTCTGGCTCGCCACGATTGGTATCGTGCTTTACGCTGCGTCCATGTGGGTAACCGGTATCATGGAAGGCCTGATGTGGCGTGAAGTTGATGCGCAAGGCTTCCTTGTCTGGTCCTTTGCAGACACAGTTGCTGCGAAATTCCCGATGTATGTGGTTCGTGGATTGGGTGGGGTTCTGTTCCTCTCCGGTGCATTGATCATGGCCTATAACCTTTGGATGACTGTCGCGAAGGGGGAGCCAAAGGCTGCTCCACTCGCTGCAGCGCCAGCCGAATAAGGGGGGCCTGAGCAATGGCAATTCTTGATAAACATAAGGTTCTGGAAAAGAACGTTTCGCTTCTTCTGGTTTTCAGCTTTCTGGTTGTGACCATCGGTGGCCTCGTACAGATCGCACCGCTGTTTTACCTCGAAAATACCATCGAGGATGTGGAGGGTGTGCGTCCGTATTCGCCACTGGAGTTGGCAGGTCGTGAGATCTACCTACGCGAGGGCTGCTACGTCTGTCACAGTCAGATGATCCGCCCGATGCGCGATGAGGTCGAGCGCTATGGCCATTATTCGCTGGCGGCGGAATCCATGTATGACCGTCCGTTCCAGTGGGGGTCCAAACGGACCGGCCCGGATCTGGCACGGGTTGGCGGGCGCTATTCGGATGAATGGCATGTGGATCACATGTCTGATCCGCAGTCCGTGGTGCCGGAATCGGTGATGCCGAAATATGCATTCCTGAGCAACCGCATGCTGGACGGGAAATACAGTGGTGATTTCCTGAAAACGCACAAGATTCTGGGCGTGCCCTACTCCGATGAGATGGTGGAGAACGCAC
Source organism: uncultured Pseudoruegeria sp. (assembly GCA_947498155.1). Lineage (GTDB taxonomy): Bacteria > Pseudomonadota > Alphaproteobacteria > Rhodobacterales > Rhodobacteraceae > Pseudoruegeria. The sequence goes on along the minus strand of CANMJD010000004.1, from coordinate 115,066 downwards.
AGAATGACTTCATTGTGCAGGCCAATCCGGACGGCGATTATGATGCCATGCTGGAACGCTATCCGGGGGCGCAGGTGCGCAACTTTGATGGTGAGCCGGGCGTCAGCGAAATGGATGCGATGATCGCCTATTTGCAGATGTTGGGTACGTTGGTTGATTTCTCGACCTTTACGCCCGACGCAAGCCGCTAGGAGGGGATGAGATGGATACATATTCAATCACCCGCCAATTCGCCGACTCATGGGCGTTGCTGGCCTTGTTTGTGTTCTTTATCGGTATGGTAATCTGGGTTTTCCGCCCCGGTTCCACCCGTACCTATAAGGACACGGCCAACATCCCCTTTCGTCACGATGACAAGCCAGCCGCCACAGTGGCGGACGCGCAATCCAAGGAGGCGCGGCAATGAGCAAAGCACCTAAAAAGACTGATGCAAACCAAGAACCGCCCACCACGGGCCATAGCTGGGATGGCATTCAGGAATTTGACAACCCGATGCCGCGTTGGTGGCTCTGGACCTTCTATGCCTGTATCGTTTGGGGCATTCTTTATACCATCGCCTATCCGGCATGGCCGATGATCTCTAAGGCGACGCCGGGTTTGCTGGGCTATTCCACCCGCGCCGAAGTCGCCAAGGACATCGCCTCTTTCGAAGAGGCCAACGCCGATCTGAAAGAAGCGCTGGTCAACACCGATATGCTGGCGGTGATCGAAGACGAAGAGCTGAACCGCTTTGCGGTGGCAAATGGCTCTTCGGTTTTCAAAACATGGTGTGCACAGTGCCACGGCTCTGGTGCTGCGGGTGCCAAAGGCTATCCGAACTTGTTGGATGATGCTTGGCTTTGGGGCGGCGACACTGAATCGATCTACCTGACGGTCAAACACGGTATCCGTAACGAGCAAGATGACGATGCCCGCTATTCGGAAATGCCGCAATTTGATGATATCCTCGAAAAAGAGGAAATCAGTCAGGTTGTTGAGCATGTGTTGGCGATCTCTGGTCAGGAACACGACGCCGCACTTGCCAGTGCCGGGGCCATGGTCTTTGAAGACAACTGTTCGGCCTGTCATATGTCGGATGGCACAGGCGACCGCGAACAGGGTGCGCCAAATCTGACCGATGCGGTCTGGCTCTACGGCGGGGATCGGGACACGTTGACCGAAACGGTTAAATACAGCCGCTTTGGTGTTATGCCGCCGTGGTCCGGCCGGTTGAGTGAAAGCGATATCCGTGCGGTTACGCTTTATGTGCACCAACTGGGTGGGGGCGAATAAGCCTCTCCCCAATAAAGGAGTTACGTTGCCCACGGAGGAGGAGCCTGTGGGCATCGGAAGGCACCGACCCTGATTCTGTTTGCGCGTTTCCCGGGGTTGGTGCCAAATAACATGGCACCTTAGAATTGGCTGAAGGGCATGCCTGTGAAATCGCCGCCATTGCGGTTAAGATGAACAGGAAATCTGGACCCGTTGTCGCAGCATCAGCATGTCGCTGCGGGTTTCGGTCACGGTTTCTTTTTCGTGCCAAAGGCGCAGACTACTGGCCAGCGTCTTACTGAATCAAAGGCCCTATTATTGTTTTCTGACAAGCCGGGTCGCACCAAGATCCGTCTGTACCAGGGGAATTCTGTTGAGCAGTTCTGAAACACCACCGTCCCTATACGCCAAACGCGAACCGGTTTTCCCGCGTCGGGTCAAAGGCAAATTCCGTACTCTTAAATGGTACATCATGGCCTTTACGCTGGGGGTTTATTATATGTTCCCTTGGCTGCGGTGGGACCGTGGTCCGGAATTGCCTGATCAGGCGGTACTGGTTGATCTGGCAAACCGGCGCTTCTTTTTCTTTATGATCGAGATCTGGCCCCATGAATTCTATTTCGTGGCGGGGCTGTTGATCATGGCCGGACTTGGGCTGTTTCTATTTACCTCGGCGATGGGGCGGGTCTGGTGCGGTTATGCCTGCCCGCAAACGGTGTGGACGGATTTGTTCATCCTGACAGAGCGTTGGATCGAGGGGGATCGAAACGCCCGCGTGCGGCTGTGGAAGGCCAAATGGGACTTAAAGAAATGGCGGTTGCGGATCACCAAATGGGTGATCTGGGCCTTTATCGGGCTGGCAACAGGCGGGGCATGGGTGTTCTATTTCACCGACGCGCCAACCCTGTTTGTCGATCTGTTTACCCTGAACGCCCATCCGGTGGCCTATATCACCATGGCGATCCTGACCCTGACGACAGTTTTGTTCGGCGGTTTTGCCCGAGAGCAAGTCTGTATCTACATGTGCCCCTGGCCCCGGATTCAGGCGGCGATGACGGACGAAGACACCATTACTGTCGCCTATCGCGAATGGCGCGGCGAACCCCGTGGCAAGCATCGCAAAGGCGCGCCCCAGACCGAAGAACTGGGCGACTGTATCGACTGTATGGCCTGTGTGAATGTTTGCCCCGTGGGTATCGACATCCGCGATGGTCAGCAGATGGAATGTATCACCTGTGCGCTCTGTATTGATGCCTGTGATGATGTGATGGAGCGGATCGGTAAACCGCGCGGGCTGGTCGATTATCTGGCCCTGACCGATGCACCCGCCGAAATAGATGGAATCGAGCCTAAACCGGTCTGGAAACATATTTTGCGTCCGCGCACGCTGTTGTATTCGTTTCTTTGGGCACTGGTGGGGGTTGGCTTAACGGTCGCCTTGTTCATGCGTTCCGAAATCGAGATGAACGTGGCGGCGGTGCGTAACCCGACCTTTGTGACCTTGTCGGACGGCTCTGTGCGCAATATCTATGATGTACGGCTGTTGAACAAAAACGGTGAAGAACGCACCTATGAAATGTCCCTGGCCTCTGATGCGGATTTGGTTATTTCCCTTGAAGGGCTGGAGGATACCAAAGTGGTCATTCCGGCAGATACGGCCTATTTGCAGCGGGTCTATATTACGGCCCCCGCCGGCAGCGCAGCCGCGCAGGAAGACCGGACCGATGTGCGGCTTTGGGTCGAGGATCTCAGCAGCACGATGCGGGCCTATAAAGACAATGTTTTCAACGGAAAGGTTCCCTGATGGCGGTTGCTCCCTTTACCGGCCGTAAGGTCTTTATCTTTGTCGCATCGGCCTTTGCGCTGATCATCGCAGTGAACATCTTTATGGCCACCCAAGCAGTGCGGACTTTTCCGGGGCTTGAGGTCAAAAACGGCTATATCGCCAGCCAAAAGTTTGACGCACAACGCGAGGCACAGGGCGCGCTTGGATGGTCTGTGGTGGCTGATTACGAGGACGGGTTCTTTGCCCTGCGCATCACCGATGCAGAAGGCGCACCGGTGAAAGCCGAACGCATGAGTGGGACTTTGGGGCGGGCGACCCATACCAAGGATGACATGACACCTGTGTTTATCTTTGAAGACGGCGCCTATCTTTATCCGGCGGAGCTTGAGCCGGGGAACTGGAATTTCCGCATGTTTGCAGTGGCCGAGGATGGCACCGAGTTCCAGCAACGTGTTGTGCTCTATGTAAAAGAGGGCGCATGAGCGTCGCGCTGCGATCTACGCAGGTTTCGGCCTGTCCGGCCTGTGCTGCGGCCCCCTTGGCCGAAGCCATCGCAGCGGATGCGGACCAACAGGACACAACTGCGGCTTTGATGTTATCGCTGCCGACGATCCACTGTGCCGCCTGTATCTCTGCTGTGGAACGGGCGCTGAACGCTTATCCCGGGGTCGAAGAGGCGCGCGTCAACCTGACGCTTAAACGCGCCTCTGTGCAAGCGGATGCGGCGATCACAGCAGAGGATTTGACCAAGGCGCTGGCCGACATCGGCTACGAAGCCCATGAGCTGGATGCTGCGGCGCTTGGCACCACTGCCACCGATCGCGGCGGTCGGGATCTTTTGATGCGGCTGGCGGTTGCGGGCTTTGCCTCGATGAACGTGATGCTGCTGTCCGTGGCGGTCTGGTCTGGCGCAGAAGCGGCGACACGGGATATGTTCCATTGGATTTCCGCTGCCATCGCCATACCGGCTGTAGGCTTTGCGGCGCAGCCTTTTTTCAGAAACGCATGGGCGGCCTTGTCCAAAGGGCGCATGAATATGGATGTGCCGATTGCCTTGGCGATCCTTCTGGCGCTTGGCACATCGCTTTATGAAACTGCACATTCCGGTGAACACGCCTATTTTGATGCAGCGCTAACCCTGACGTTCTTTTTGCTGGCGGGGCGCTATCTGGATTATCGGACCCGCGCGGTGGCCAGGTCCGCAGCCGAAGAGTTAACCGCGCTTGAGGTGCCCCGCGCCTTGCGTCTCTCTGATGGAGAAGAGACCTTAGTGGCCATAGGCGAATTGCAGCGCGGCGATCTGATCCGGGTGAAACCCGGCGGGCGGATGCCGGTCGATGGGGTTGTTGTTGATGGCATGAGCGAATTGGATCGTTCTTTGCTGACCGGAGAGACGCTTCCGGTTTTTGCCGGACCAGAGACAGAGGTCAGTGCCGGTGAGGTGAATCTCACGGGGCCTTTGACGGTTCGGGCCACGGCTGTAGGGCGGGATAGTTCGCTGTATCGGCTGGCGGATCTGGTGGCCATCGCCGAAAGCGGGCGCAGCCGGTATACGTCTTTGGCAGATAAAGCGGCCAAGCTCTATGCGCCGGGGGTGCATATTCTTGCGGTTTTGTCATTTCTGGGCTGGTATCTTTATACGTTCGATCTGCGCACGGCCTTGAATATCGCGGCGGCGGTGCTGATTATTACCTGCCCCTGTGCGCTTGGGCTGGCGGTGCCTGCGGTGACCACGGCCGCTTCGGGTCGGTTGTTTCGCAAGGGGATGCTGATCAAGGACGGCACCGCGCTGGAACGCTTGGCCGATGTCGATACGGTTGTCTTTGACAAAACCGGCACCCTGACAGAAGGCAAGCCGATCCTGACCAATGGGGCAGAGATCGATGCCGATGTCTTGTCGATTGCGTTGGCGCTGGCAGAAGGGTCGTCGCATCCGCTGTCTATGGCCATTGCCGATTATGCGCGGCAGGAAAATGTACCTGCCGCCGCAGTGGACGGTATCGCCGAGCAAGCGGGGCGCGGGGTTGAGGGGGCTTTTGCGGGCAAACGGGTCAGGTTGGGACGCGCGGATTGGATCGGCGCAGCAGAGAGCCCCGTCACCGCGACCTATCTGGCAATTGACGGGCAGGCGCCTGTGGCATTTGCCTTTCGCGACCGACTGCGCAGGGGCGCAGAAGAGGCGGTTGCCGGTTTGATCGCGCAGGGCATGACGGTGCACCTGCTGTCGGGCGATACCGAAGCGCCGGTTGCCGAACTGGCCTCCCGATTGGGAATCGCGCATTGGACCTCTGGTGCTTTGCCCGAGGATAAGGCTGCACGGGTTGCCGACCTCTCGGCGAATGGTCAGGTCTTAATGGTCGGGGATGGGTTGAATGATACAGCGGCGCTGGCGGCGGCGGATGTGTCTATCTCACCGGCCTCTGCGTTGGATGCAGCACGGGTGGCCTCCGAAATTGTCTTGCTTGGCAGTGATCTGTCAGTGATTGCGGATTCAACGGTGACCGCCCGTAAAGCCACCAAACGTATTCGCGAGAATTTCCGCATTGCGACCCTGTATAATGTTATTGCAGTACCGATTGCGGTTGCCGGTCTGGCAACCCCGCTGGCGGCGGCTCTGGCGATGTCTTTATCGTCGATTACCGTATCGCTGAATGCGCTGAGGGTGCGATAGCCATGGAAATGCTGATCTATCTAATCCCGATTTCGTTGTTTCTGGGCGGGCTTGGCCTTGCGGCATTCTTTTGGGCGATCCGGACCCGTCAATATGATGATCCGGACGGCGACAGCCAGCGCATCCTGAGCAATGATTGGGAAGACCGGCCCAAGCAATAAAGGCCCCCTTGCGGGGGCTTTGCCTGCGGCGCGGATATTTTTGTCAAAATGAAATTAGTGGCGCGACCAATCCATAAAGCCGTCTGGCGCACGGGCCTTTAAGGTATCGGCAAGGGTTTCGCCAAGGGATTTTGCCTTTGCGATGGGGCCAGTGATGTGATCGCTCAGGCTCTGGCTGCCATTAGGGCGCAGGATTTCGCCGCGCAGAGTCAGGGTGCCGTTTTCCAAGGTGGCGAGGGCCGCGATGGGCGTTTCGCAGGAGCCATCCAGCCGCGCCAGAAAGGCGCGTTCCGCATCCAGACGGTGGCCGGTGTCCGCATCATGCAGGGCGGCGAGCATTTCTGCGGCACGCTTATCATCGCTGCGTCGTTCGATGCCGATGGCCCCTTGGGCGACAGCAGGCAGCATATCCTGCGGGTCAATCGCGGCGGTTGCCACGGCGGTGTTGCCCAGACGGTTTAGCCCGGCCATGGCCAAAAACGTGCAGGCGGCGACGCCATCGTCGAGCTTTTTCAGGCGGGTTTGCACGTTGCCACGAAATTCTACCACGGTCAGATCGGGACGTTTGTTGAGCAGTTGCGCCTTGCGGCGCAGCGAGGAGGTGCCCACCACCGTGCCTTCGGGCAAGGCTGCGATGCTGTTGAACTGCGGTGAGACAAAGGCGTCGCGCACATCTTCGCGGGGCAGGTAGGTATCCAGCAACAGGCCGTCTGGTTGCAGGGTTGGCATATCTTTCATCGAATGCACGGCGATATCGATGCTGCCTGCCAGCAGGGCTTCTTCGATTTCCTTGGTGAACAGCCCCTTATTGCCGATCTCTTTCAGCGGGCGGTCTGCGTCGATCAGGCTGCGGTCATCGCCGGTGGTTTTGATCACATGGATGGCAAAAGCTGCCTCTGGCAGATCAAAAGCGCGCATCAATCGGCTGCGGGTTTCATAGGCCTGCGCCAGCGCAAGCGGGGAGCCACGGGTGCCGATTTTCAGCGGGGCGTCGGGGGTGGGGAAGGCTGTGTTCATGCCCCCTGTTTAATCGCGGCAAATGCGCCTGACAACGCCCCTTGGGTTGACATCATGCCGCTGGCTTGGTTGGTCAGGGGACGCAATTTTACGGGGGCAGTCATGGCCGCAGAGAAAACGATATTGAAAGCCTTGCAGGGGCAGGTGCAGGACGTGCCGCCGATCTGGATGATGCGTCAGGCGGGGCGATATTTGCCCGAGTATCGCGCCACGCGGGCCAAGGCGGGGGATTTCCTGTCGCTCTGTTATAATCCCGAACTGGCTGCCGAAGTCACCCTGCAGCCGATCCGGCGCTATGGGTTCGACGCGGCGATCTTGTTTGCCGATATTCTGTTGATTCCGCAGGCGCTTGGGGCGGATTTGTGGTTTGTCACCGGTGAGGGGCCACGGTTGTCGACTCTGACGACTCCGGCGGAACTGGCGGGGCTAAAGCCGCTGGAGGACATTCACGAGACCCTGTCGCCGATCTATGAGACGGTGAAAATCCTCTCTGCCGAGTTGCCCAAAGAGACCACGTTGATCGGCTTTGCGGGTGCTCCCTGGACGGTGGCGACCTATATGATTGCCGGTCGTGGCACGCCGGATCAAGGTCCGGCCCACGCGCTGATGCAGGCTGATCGCGCCACCTTTGAGGGGCTGCTGGCGCGGATCACCAGCGCCACCATCGAATATTTGTCCATGCAGATTCAAGCCGGTGCGGAAGTGGTTAAGCTGTTTGACAGCTGGGCGGGTTCGTTAAAAGGCGATGACTTTAATAAATATGCGCTGGAACCGGCGCGCCAGATCATAGCGGCGCTCAAGGAGCGGCATCCTGATGTACCGGTGATTGCATTCCCGCGTGAAGCGGGACAGGGGTATGTCGGATTTGCCAAAGCGACAGGGGCAGATTGTGTGGCCTTGGATAATTCGGTGACACCGGAATGGGCAGCGGCCCATGTTCAGGTGGATGGCTGCGTGCAGGGCAATCTGGCTTCCAGCCATATGGTCACCGGCGGGCAAGCTTTGGTGGATGAAACCAAAGCCATTGTGAAAGCTTTTTCGCAAGGACCGCATATCTTTAATCTGGGCCATGGCATCACGCCGGATGCAGATCCGGATAATGTGCAGCGCATGATCGATGCGGTACGTGGTGATCTTTGAGATAGGGTAGGCGCGCGCGGCTGATCGGCGGCGCGCGCGTCCATTATTGTAGGGGGGTTAGCGTCAGTACACCCTCGGCTGTGACGGTCGCCTTTGTGGCTTGATTGATTGCAAGTGGCTGCCAGTCGGTGATTTGTCCTGAGGGCAGGATAATCCGGATATCTGCGGACGCGGCTTCGCCCAATCCGAAATGCAAGGGCGCGCTGTCACCACTTGCGTGACCGCCCCCGATTGTTAACTCGCGCAGATGGGTGCGATCGCCAGCGCGCAGTTCAACAAAGCTGCCAATGGCACGGATGTTGGGGGCAGGCTGGTGCAGCGCCACCTGCGCCCAGTGGCCCGTATCAGCAGTGGTATTTTCATAGAGTTCCAGCGGGGCGCGTCGGTTCACCACCATCAGGTCCAGCTTGCCGTCCAGATTAAAATCCACCAATGCAGCACCTCGGGAGCGCACATCAGAGGCGATGCCCGCCGTGTCGCCTTGTTCTGTGAAACGGCCGTCCTGATTTTGGATCAGCAGGTTATTGGGGTCTTTCATCGCCGCAGAAGGCATTTGTTCGACGTTGCCCTTGGCGATAAAAATATCGTCTCGCCCGTCGTTTTGCACATCACCAAAGGCGACATGCCAACCTGTAGAGGGGCGGCCATCGTCGCCGAGATAGGGGCGGTGGGCCGTGGTGCCCAATGCGTAGGTGGCATCTGTATAGGCCGGACCGATGGCATCAGGCGCGCGGGATTGCAGTTTTTGATCCCCCATCGATGTCAGATACACCTCTTGCTGCCCGTCGCCGGTGATGTCGCGCGCGGCGATCCCCATGCCCCAGATGCTATAGTCCTGCCAGCCCTCTTCTGAGGTATACAGGCGCGGGGTGCTTTCCATCGCCCAAAGTTGCTCGCTGCCGCCGCGCACATAATAATGCCGGTCATTGCTTACCCGCAGGTCCTGTCTGCCCCTGCGCGCCCAATCGGTGAACAACATCGAGAGCGGACAAAATCCGGGGGCAAGTTTAAGCGGGGCGGTGTAGTGGTCCGCTGTCGGGCGGAACAGTGTGCCGGTATCGCAGGCTTCAAACGGGCCGTCGGGATTGTCACGGTCCACATAATTGCCAAAGGCCAGCGTTGGCAGTCGGTTGCCGCCCTCCCAAGTGGCGGCAAAAGCGGTGGTCCAGCCGGTGTCGCCCTTAAACCCGAGGGCATTGCTAAAATCCTCAAAGCGGCAATCGCCCAGTCCGCGCATCAGCTTGTTCTGGCCAACCCGCAATATCGCCAGATCCTGAATGCCATCGCTGTCGATGTCCAAAGGATAGGCGCCGATCACATCGGTTAGTTCAAGAATAGGCGCTGACGTTCTGGCCATTTGCAGCGGTGCGCCAAAGCCTTGGGTCGTGTTTTGCAGTAGCAAAGCAGGGGCGCTGCCACCGGCGACATAGGCCTCAGGCAGCTGATCGCCGTTGCAGTCAAACACCGCAACTCCGCCCCCGACAAAATGCTCCCACCCACCGCTATATTCATGAGCCGGCAAGGGAACAGGGGTAAACTGCGGCGTGGCAAGGGCGAGCGTCGGTAGAAACGCGCCGATAATGGCCAAGGGTTTAAGCAGCATCTGCTATCCTCTTGATCGCCAGCTCGGTGACCCCGTCCATGGCAAAGGCCGCCGCCCCTTTGGCCCACATCAGATCGCCCCACTTATGGATATGCACATCCGGGAGGGGGGCGTCGATCTGGGTGACGAGCGCTTTCATCGCCTCCAGCACTTCGTCCGCATAGAGATAATCATATTGCATGCGCTCGCCGGAGAGGATGATCAGTTCGGGATCGAAAATATTGATGATATTGGCCAGCCCGAGGGCAAACATCCGTCCGGCGCGATGAAAGATTGATTGTGCCGTCGCATCTCCGGCTTTGGCTTTGGCAAACAGCGCATCCACAGAGGCGTCAACCTGATCCGTCGAAGTGAGCGTGCCGGTAATGCTGGCCTCGCGCAGTAGCGCATAGTCTGCCACATAGGCTTCCAGACAGCCGCGCTGGCCACAGCGGCAGAGCGCGCCGTCCAGATGGACTTTGGTATGGCCGAATTCCGCCCCGCAGCCCCGCGTGCCCCGATAGAGTTCATTGTCGATAACAATCCCCATACCGACGCCGTGCTCAATGGTGATCACGATAAAATCGCGCACGTTTTTGCCCATGCCAAACATTTGTTCGGCCTTGGCAACAAGATTGGCGTCATTGTCGATAAAGACCGGAAGGTTGATCTTTGCGGCTATCATGTCACGGAGTTCGATATTGCGTTCGGTCATCGACGGTGACCAATACACAAAGCCACGGGGCGCATCGATAATACCCGCGACACCAATACCAACACCGGAAATCTGATCTCGTCCCAGACCGGCTTTTGTGGCGGTGGCGGTCAGGGCCTGATCGATGACATCGACCATTTCCGCTGGTGAGAGTTTGGAGCTTGGCATCGGGCTGGTGTATTCTGCCACCGTATTGCCTTCGAAATCAATCAGCGCCACGATGGTGGTGGTATTGGAGATTTTGATGCCTGCCACGATATGGGCGTCGCCCCTGATCTTGAGCGCCACACGCGGGCGGCCTCGCCGGGTGTCGGCGCGGTCTCCGTCTGGTGCCACCTCTTCGATCAGACCGGCATTCAAAAGCTCCGAGGTGATAGACGTCACCGTTGCTGGGCTGACACCGGTATGTTGGGCGATGTCGATCCTTGCGATTTTGCCGGATTTACGTATGGTCGTGATGACTTTCTGACGCCCGGACTCGCGCTGGTCAGACGCCGAAACGGTCTTTTCGATTCGTGCCACGATGTAGTCCTCCCTGCTGGGAATATTTCACCGATTAAAATAAATCCGCAAGGGGCGTCGTGTGTTTCTCTATCCGGAAATTGTAATTTATATTTATAATCAATGATTTATATAAAAAATTAGACGAAAGCACTATTTTTTTTGACCTTCAAATTAAATAGTGCTACCGTTTTGAGGACGTTACGTTTGTGCTGAAGTATCGGGCGAGCGTAACAGTCATGATAATTTTGGGAGGAAATCATGAATAAATTCACTGGTATTATTGCCGGCGTTTTCGCTGCGTCTATGGCAACCACAGCTCTGGCTGACGGGGCCGTTGTTGGTGTGAGCTGGTCCAACTTTCAGGAAGAGCGTTGGAAAACAGACGAAGCTGCGATCAAAGCCGCTCTGGATGCAGCTGGTGCGACTTACATCTCTGCGGACGCGCAGTCTTCTTCTGCAAAGCAACTGGCCGACGTTGAAAGCCTGATTGCGCAGGGCGCAACATCGTTGATCATTCTGGCACAGGACTCCGCCTCGATTGGCCCAGCAGTGCAAGCTGCTGCCGATGAAGGCATTCCTGTAATCGCCTATGACCGTCTGATCGAAGATAGCCGTGCGTTCTATCTGACATTCGACAACGTCGAAGTTGGCCGTATGCAGGCTCGTGCTGTTCTCGCAGCGCAGCCTAAAGGCAACTATGTCATGATCAAAGGCTCGCCCACCGATCCAAACGCGGACTTCCTGCGTGGTGGTCAGCAAGAGGTTCTGCAAGCGGCCATTGACGCGGGTGACATCACCATCGTTGCCGAAGCTTATACCGACGGTTGGGTTCCAGCGAACGCACAGCGTAATATGGAACAGATCCTGACTGCGCAAGACAACAAAGTTGATGCGGTTGTTGCCTCTAACGACGGCACCGCCGGTGGTGTTGTTGCTGCGCTGACAGCCCAAGGCATGGAAGGTATTCCGGTCTCCGGTCAGGATGGCGACCACGCTGCCCTGAACCGTGTTGCTACAGGTACTCAGACCGTTTCGGTTTGGAAAGATGCCCGTGCACTTGGTTTTGCTGCTGGTGAAATCGCTGCTGCTCTTGGCGCCGATGGCATGGCGAAAATCGATGGTGCTGCTGAATGGACAAGCCCGTCGGGTACAACATTGCAAGCAATGTTCCTTGAGCCAGTACCTGTTACGATCGACAATCTTGATGTTGTAATCGATGCGGGCTGGATCTCAAAAGAGGCGCTGTGCGCCGGTTCTGAAGCGATGGCTTGTAAATAAGCTAACGCGCCAATCTGCCCTCCCGATTCAATTCGGGAGGGCACTCTACTATATCCTAAAAATACAGTAAGATCGTGCTGGGTGTCCCAAAAGATGTGACACGCAGACCGTCGTTATACCCGCAAGTAACTATTTGGGAGAAAATTCACGATGCAAAGCTCAACAAAGAAATTCTTTAATAGTCTGGGGATAGACACCCGACTATTGGGCATGATCGGCGCACTTGTTGTGCTTTGGATTATGTTCGATCTTGTCACGGGCGGGCGGTTTCTGACACCGCGCAACCTGTTCAATCTTTCGGTTCAAACCGCCTCCGTGGCGGTAATGGCCACCGGAATGGTCTTTGTGATCGTCACACGCCATATCGATCTGTCGGTCGGCTCCATGCTCGGGTTTATCGGCATGACTGTTGCCGCCTTGCAGGTCAAATGGTTGCCGGAAATGGTCGGGCTTGGCCATTGGTCGATCTGGATCATCGCGGTCTTTGCTGCCATCGCCATGGGCGCGGCTCTGGGGGCGATGCAGGGATGGATCATTGGTTATCTGACCGTGCCGGCCTTCATCGTGACCCTTGGGGGCCTGTTGGTCTATCGTGGGGCGATGTGGTGGGTCACACAGGGGCAAACGGTTGCGCCGCTTGATCCGACGTTCAAATTACTGGGGGGCGGGGCTGATGGCACGCTCGGGGAAACCTTAAGCTGGGCCTTTGGCATCTTTGCGTCTGCCGCCGCCGTGGTCCTGATCCTGATGAGCCGTCGCCGTAAGGCCAACCATGGCTTTGTCGTTAAACCGGTTTGGGCCGAAGGCATATTGGTTGCTTTGGCCGTGGGATTGGTCATGGGCTACGTCTGGATCATGAACTCCTACCCGATTGCCAAAGGCGCACTGCCGCGCATTGCCGAGGCGCGTGGCGTTGAGATGGTCGACGGGCTAACGCTCTATCACGGGGTAGCTATTCCGGTGGTGATCTTGCTGGTTGTGACCGTCGGCATGACAATCATTTCAACCCGCACCCGCTTTGGCCGCTATGTTTATGCGACCGGTGGCAACCCCGAAGCCGCCGAACTGTCCGGCATCAACACCCGTCTGCTGACCGTCAAAGTCTTCGCTTTGATGGGTGCGCTGACAGGGATTTCTGCGATCATCGCCTCGGCCCGTCTGGGCTCGGTGGATGTGGGTCTTGGCACATTGGACGAACTGCGCGTTATCGCGGCAGCGGTTATCGGCGGCACAGCCTTGGCCGGTGGTTTTGGCACGATCTACGGGGCCGTGATTGGCGCGTTGATCATGCAGTCGCTGCAATCGGGTATGGCCTCTGTGGGGGTGGATGCACCGCTTCAATCGATCGTTGTGGGCCTTGTTCTGGTCTTCGCGGTTTGGGTCGACATTGTTTACCGTCGCAAGACCGGCGCTTAAGGAGGATTTGAAATGGATAAAAATACACCTTTGGTGGATATGAAAGATATCCACATTTCCTTTGGCGGAATTAAAGCGGTGGATCATGTCTCGGTTGATCTATACCCCGGTGAAGTTGTTGGCCTCTTGGGCCACAACGGGGCGGGGAAATCGACGCTGATCAAAATCTTGTCGGGGGCCTATCAGGCCGATGGCGGGGAAATCTGGATTAACGGCGAAAAGGCCGAGATCCACAATCCACGCGATGCGCGGTCCTATAATATCGAGACCATCTATCAGACATTGGCGCTGGCAGATAACCTTGATAGTGCCTCGAACCTGTTTCTTGGGCGTGAACTGGTAACGTCGATTGGCATGGTCGATGACGATGCGATGGAGGCTGAAACCCGCAAGATCATGGGCCGCTTGAACCCGAACTTTGAAAAGTTCTCTGCCCCGGTTTCAGCGCTGTCCGGTGGTCAGCGTCAGTCGGTGGCAATTGCCCGTGCGGTCTATTTCAACGCCCGCATTCTGATTATGGATGAGCCAACTGCCGCTCTTGGTCCGCAGGAAACCAAAATGGTCTCCGAACTGATCAAGCAGCTTAAGGCTGAAGGCATCGGTATTTTCCTGATCAGCCATGATATTCATGATGTGATGGACCTTTGTGATCGGGCATCCGTTATGAAAAACGGTAAGCTGGTGGGCACGGTTGATGTGGATTCGGTGACCGATGATGATCTGCTGGGCATGATCATTCTGGGTAAACACCCCCATGAACAATCAGAAGATGCCTAACCTGCGGCACTGAGTAATTCCAAAAGAAAACGGCCTGTGCGATCTGCACAGGCCGTTTTTTATTGCCGCGTAGTGACGGAGCCGATTACGCCATCAAGGCGCGGGCGGCCTCTGGACCCAAGGCTTCGGGACGTTCACAGGTGGTGCTGATCTCAAGGACTTCGCGGGTTTCGCCGGCTTTCAGGATCGAGGTCATTACGTCAACCGCGTGCAGGGCCACTTCTTGGTTACAGCGATGCGGGCGGCCTTCCTGAATGGCAATGGCCATATCGGCCAGACCCGCCGCGCGGTAGTTGGCGCGGTTATCATCCATATCGTTGATCACGCTAAAGGGGTGATCCCAGCCATCGGGCAGGTCGGTTTCTTCGGTTTTATCGGTCATCACCAGATCACCACCAAAGAAGTTTGGATCGGGCACATAGAGCGTGCCTTCGGAGCCATAAAGCTCCATGTTGCCATGGTTATGGCTGAAGACATCCCAGCTTGTGCCCAATGTCACAACTGCGCCGTTGTGGAATTCCAGCAAGGCGTGGATCGTGGTCGGGGTGCTGACCTCGACATATTCACCGGCGCGAGGCTGGCTGCTGATCAAACGTTTGGTGCGCGGTGTTGAGGTCATCGCCGAAACGCGTTTGATCGGCCCGATCAACTGGATCAGGTTGGTTATGTAATAGGGGCCAATGTCCAGCACCGGACCGGCACCGGGCTGGAAGAAAAAGTCCGGGTTTGGATGCCAATGCTCTAGCCCGAAGCTCATCACATGGGCGGTGCCAGAGGTGATTTCACCGACCTTGCCGCTGTCGATCAGGTGGCGGGCTTGCTGATGCACACCGCCAAGGAAAGTATCAGGGGCAGAGCCAACCCGAAGACCCTTTTCAGCCGACAGGGCGGCGATCTTGCTGCCTTCTTCGAGGCTCAGCACAAAAGGTTTTTCCGAATAGACATGTTTGCCCGCATTCAACGCCGCCATAGAGGTGTCGAAATGCGCGTTCGGAATGGTGAGGTTGACGATGATGTCGATGTCATCCGCTGCCATCAGACCGTCAACGGTTTCAGCGCGGACGTCAAATTCAGCCGCACGCGCGCTGGCCGCTTCGGCGTTGATATCCGCTACCGCGCGGATTTCGATGCCTTTGAACAGAGGGGCAAGGCTCAGATATGCGGCCGAGATATTACCGCATCCCAAGATGCCGACGCCAAGAGTTTGTACCATGTGACTTACCTTACAGGGTTTTGAAATTGGTGATGGACCGTGTTGCGAAACGGGTCATATCATTAGGGTTGTCATGTTCCATGACAAAGATTTTGGTGGCGGTTTTATTGCGCACATCGGCCAGAATGGCAGACCAGTCCATAACGCCTTCGCCGACATCGGCCCAGCCGTCTTCGTCGGTGTTTTCCCCCGCTGGCGCGATGTCTTTGACGTGGACCGCATTGATGCGACCGCCATAGCTGTCGATCCAGGCGGCAATGTCGCCTTCGCCACGGGCAATCCAGGCGATGTCGGCTTCCCAGTTCAGGGTTGGCGCCGCGTCGAGGATGGTTTTCATCGGCACGGACCCGTCCGGCAGCGCCACCATTTCGAAATCATGGTTGTGCCAACCAAAGGCAATACCCTGACTTGCCAGTGTATTGGCAATGGCTTCCAGGCGTTTGGCAAAGGCGACCCAACCGGCCTCATCTGTGGGGCGCTCGGAAGCATCGATATGAGGGCCGTAAATCGCGTTGATCCCCAAGGCTTTAGCGGTTTTCAGAACACCTGCCATGTCGCCTTCCAGATCGGCAACGCCGACATGGGCGGTGGGCATGGTCAGGCCAGTGGCCTCCATTGCGGCACGTACTTTGTCCGTGTCTTCATACAGTGCGCCATAGCCCTCGACTGCTTGGTAGCCAAGCCCTGAGATGGTTTTGAACACGTCATCCCAAGGGGTAAAGTTGCGGGCTGAATAAAGTTGAAATGAGATGGTCATAGTTAGATCCTGTTTTCAGTAGATTTGTCGAACAGGGAAACGCGTTCGGGTGAGAAGCCGATTTTGAGCGTATCGCCGGTTGCAACTTTTGATTGTCCATCCATACGGATGCGAATTCTTTCCCCAGCGAGCCGTGTCCAGATCAGGGTGTCAGAACCCATGGGTTCAACGATTTCGACTTTGGTGTCGGCGTTAAACGGCATGGCCGCGGCATCTGCGCCGGTGGCGATGTGTTCCGGGCGAATGCCCAACCACGCCGGACCGGAAGAACGGCCCAAGCCGTCAAAGGCATAGCCGCTCAAGGGCATGGTCAATTCACCGGTCTGGAAACTGTCGGACTCGCCGATGGAAATCTCTCCCTCAAAGAAATTCATCGAGGGGGAGCCGATAAAATCAGCCACATACTTATTGACCGGGCGGCTGTAGATTTCATCCGGAGAGTCAAGCTGCTGGATCAACCCGTCTTTCATGATGGCGATCCGGTCCGCCAGTGTCATGGCTTCGATCTGGTCGTGGGTCACATAGATCATGGTGTTATCAAGCTGCTGGTGCAGCTGCTTGAGTTCTACCCGCAGATCGGTGCGCAGCTTTGCATCCAGATTGGACAGCGGTTCATCAAACAGGAATACATCGACATCGCGCACCAAGGCGCGGCCAATGGCGACCCGCTGCCGCTGACCACCGGACAAAGCGCCGGGTTTACGATCAAGCAGGTTTTCCATTTGCAGGATTTCCGCCGCGCGGGCGACGCGCTTGTTGATTTCATCCTTTGGCAATTTGGCATTCTTCAGGCCAAAGGACAGATTCCCGCGCACGGTCATCTGCGGATAAAGCGCATAGGATTGGAATACCATGCCGATACCGCGTTCCGAGGGTTCTGCCCAAGTGACGTTCTTGCCGCCAATGAAAATCTGCCCACCGGTGACTTCGAGTAGACCGGCAATACAGTTTAGTAGCGTTGATTTCCCGCAGCCGGAGGACCCTAGCAGCACAAGGAATTCGCCCGCGCCGATGTCGATATTCAGGTTTTTCAGAACCTGCACAGCGCCAAAGCTTAGGTCGAGGTTCTTAACAGATACAGAGATGTTATCAGGTGTTGTCATGGGTCTTAGCCTTTCACGGCGCCAGCTGCGATGCCGCGAACGAACAGCTTGCCGGATACAAAGTAGATGGTCAGGGGAACGAGGCCGGTTAGCAGGGTTGCTGCCATATTGACGTTGTATTCTTTAACGCCTTGGACCGAGTTCACGATGTTATTGAGCTGCACCGTCATCGGATAGATGTCGGGCTTTGTGTAGACGACACCAAAGAGGAAGTCGTTCCAGATGCCGGTCACCTGCAGGATCAGCGCCACCACAAAAATCGGCAGGCTCATCGGGACCATGATGCGGAAATAGATCGCCCAGAAGCCCGCGCCATCAACCCGCGCTGCCTTGAACAATTCTTCGGGCACCGAGCTAAAGTAATTGCGGAACAACAGGGTTAGGATTGGCATCCCGAAGATGGTGTGTACCAAAACCAGACCGCCGAGGCTGCTCATCAGGCCGATTTCACGCAGGATGATCACGATTGGGTAGAGCATGATCTGATAGGGAATAAAGGCCCCGAGGATCAGGATGTTGAAAAAGACTTCGGAGCCTTTGAACTTCCAATTGGACAGGGCGTAGCCGTTGACCGAAGCGATGGCGATCGACAGCACACAAGAGGGCACAAGGATGCGGACCGAGTTCCAGAACCCGCGGCTCAACCCGTCACAGTTCACACCGGTACAGGCTTCGGACCAGGCTTTGACCCAAGGCTCGAAGGTGACTTCGACAGGGGGCGAAAACACATTGCCCAGACGGATTTCCGGCATGCCCTTGAGCGAGGTCACAATCATCACATAAAGCGGCAACAGGTAGTAGATGCTGACCAGCAGCAACGTGCCATAGATAAAGATATTGGCGCGGCTAAAAGCCTTTTTGGGCTTTGGACCGGCGGGGCCTGTCATTGCGGTGGCGTCAGTCATTTTTGCGACCTCCGAACTGTAGGTAAACATAGGGGATCAGAATGATGACCACGGCGACCAGCATCATGGTAGAGGCAGCAAAGCCCTGACCAAGGTTCTGGGCCTTGAACGTGTAGTCATAGACATATTTGGCCGGAACCTCCGAGGATATCCCCGGCCCGCCCGAGGTCTGCGCGACCACAAGATCATAGAGCTTGATAATGCCTGACGCGATCAGCACGAGGGCTGTGATAAACACGGGTTTCATCATCGGAATGATGATTTGCACGTAGGTTTTGACCGGACCGATGCCATCCACACGGGCGGCTTTCCAGATGTCTTCGTCAATACCGCGCAGGCCCGCCAGCATGATCACCATGATCAGCCCTGACCCTTGCCAGATGCCAGCAATCAGAATGCCGTAGATCACGATGTCCGAGTTATAGAGCGGATCAAAGGTGAAGCTCTCCCAACCCCAGCCGCGCACAATGTTCTGAACGCCGAATTCCGGGTTCAAAATCCATTGCCACGCCAGACCGGTCACCACAAAGGATAGGGCGAACGGGTACAGGAAAATGGTGCGAAAGGTGTTTTCGAAGCGGATTTTGCGGTCCAGCAGGGCAGCAAGGGTGAACCCGATCAGAAGGGTCAAAACCAGCGAGCAGATGCCATAGACAAAGAGGTTTTCGATCGAAACAAGCCAGCGTTTGGTTCCCCAGAGGCGTTCATATTGATCAAAGCCTACAAATTTTGTCTTTGGCAGCAGTTTAGAGCTGGTGAAAGAATAGGTGATGGTCCAGACCGTACAGCCGACAAAAATCACCAAAGTCGTCAGGATCATCGGGATCGCGGCGATTTTGGATGAAAGATTGCGGAATAGCTTTATCGGTCTGCCCGAATTGTTAGAGGCGCTTACCTCAGCGCCTTCGTCAACCACAGCCATGGTGGTTCCCCCCTGATTTAGTGCCGGTTTTTGATCCGTAAGGAGAGCTTAGCACAGGCCACTCTCACTCCCAGTCAATTGTAAGCCCGGCCGCTTTGGCAACGGCCGGGCTTGATTATAAAGGCTTAGTCAGCCTTGGAGATGATGTCAGCGTAGTTTTCCTGAACTTCCTCGGCAGTGATCGAGGTGTCGTTCCAGAATTCAACCATCAGATCTTCGAGCTGCGTGGTTGTATCCGCGGACAAGGTTTGGTTGCCATCGGGCAGAATGTTGCCGGATGCCAGAATTTCCAGACCTTTTTTCATGCAATCATTGGCAGCAGCCAGATCAACGTCACCGCGGATCGGGAGGGACCCTTTGGCAAGGTTAAAGGCAACCTGTGTTTCCGGCTTCACCAAAAGGGCGGCCAGTTCTTTTTGGGCGGCGGTGACTGCGTCGTCTTTGTTGACCGGGAAATAGAACGCATCCCCACCGGTCGAGATGACTTCGTTCACGCCCAGACCTGGCAGACAGGTGTAATCTTCACCCGCAACCTGTCCGGCAACCTGGAATTCACCCTGTGCCCAGTCACCCATGATCTGTGCGCCGGCTTTGCCGGTGATCACAAGGTTCGTCGCCTGGTTCCAGTCCTGAACATTGGAGTTTGCGCTCAGTTCACGCGCGGCAGCAGCAGCTTGGAATACTTTCGCGTATTCTGGACCGGCAGCAACTTCGGCATTTTTGTTCACAGTCACTTCGGACCAAGCGTCAACTCCGGCAATGGCAACGGCCATCACACCAAAGGCGCCGGCGGACTGCCAGGACTGCTGACCCATGGCAAGGGGCACTTTGCCTGCCGCTTCAAGCGCAGGTGCAGACGCCACAAATTCGTCCCAGTTAGTCGGCACAGCAACGCCTGCGTCTTCATAGGCCTGATGCGACAACCACATCCACTGCCAGGAGTGGATGTTGAGCGGGGCGCAATAGATGCGGCCATCAACGGTACAGCTATCCAAAAGTGAAGTCGGGTGAATGATGTCTTTCCAACCTTCGGCTTCGGCAACATCGGTCAGGTCCAGCAATAGGCCAGCTTCGATCAGCTCTTCGGCTTGGCGGCCGTGGTTGAACTGAAACGCGCCCATTGGGTCGCCACCGGTGATCCGGCTGATCATAACCGGACGGGCGGTACCGCCGCCGCCCGCGATTGCGCCGTCAACCCAAGTGTTGCCCGCGGCCTCCCATGCCTCGGCCAATTTGGAAACAGCAGCGGCTTCACCGCCGGAAGTCCACCAATGTGCGACTTCCAATTCGGTTGCCGAAACAGCGGTCGCACCGCAGATGGCGGTTGTGGCCGCCAGGAATGTCTTAAACGTTTTCATCTCTTTCCTCCCTGAGACGTGGGCGATTTTGCCCTTAATCTTGTAATCGATTACATTGCGGACTAACTTGAAAGCGCGTCCTGTAATCGATTACATCTATCGAAAACATTTCGGGGCGTTCTGTCAATAGTCTTGACGGAAGGGTTGGCGAAAAACGTCGGAACCCTTAGAAGACAAAGAAAAAGAGGCCCAGCAATGGCGCGACAATCGATCAAGATTCAGGATGTGGCCCGCGCTGCCGGGGTCTCTACGGCGACAGTTAGCCGGGCCTTAAGCAACCCAAAGGTGGTCTCCGAATCGACTCGAAAAGCGGTGCTGAGCGCGGTCAATGAAACCGGTTATAGGGTAAATCGGGCGGCCCGAAATCTGCGCACGCAACGTACTGGGTCGATCCTGACCCTGATCCCCAATGTTGGTAACCCCTTCTTTTCCCAGATCATATCCGGGATCGAGCAAGTCTTTTCAGAGGCGGAATACAGCGTTTTGGTCTCTGATACGGCGAATATGGCGCTTGAGGATATGCCGCTGTCGCATATTTTTCAGGATGGGCGCGCGGATGGGGTGATCCTGTTGGACGGATTCATTCCTTTGCCGTCCATTGCTTCGGTCAAAGGCACACCACATGAAAAGCATATCATCTATGCCTGCGAATGGGCTGATTCGGCAGGGCTGCCTTCGATTCGCAGCGATAATCGGGCTGGTGGCGTCAAGGCGGTCTCTCATTTAGCGGCTTTGGGGCATAAAAAAATCGGCCATATTTCGGGACCTGAGGATAATGTTTTGACCCATGTGAGACGGGCAGCTTGCTTTGAGGCTGCCAAAGCACACGGGCTTGAAATCCGCGACGAATGGATTTTTCAAGGTAACTTTGAACTGGCCTCTGGTGCCGCCGCTGCCGAAGCCTTTCTGGCCCTGAAGGAACGGCCTACCGCAATATTTTCGGCGTCTGATCTAATGGCGATTTCCTTTATCAGTAATCTGATGGATGCCGGTGTAAATGTGCCGCGGGATGTTTCTGTGGTCGGCTTTGATGACATTGATCTGGCCCCGCATTATCGCCCTGCCTTAACGACGATCCGGCAGGACCGGAAGCGGCTTGGCCGACTGGCGGCAGAGACGCTTCTGTCGCGGTTGCGCGATACGCCGGAAGAGGACGCAGAGATGTTGCGGGTCGTGCCGGTCGAGTTGATTGAACGTGCAAGCACGGCCCCCGCACCGGAATAATTTTAGCTGGACAGGCGCAAGAAAATCGCTGAAGACTTCCAAGTAAACGATTACATAAGAGGAAAAGCGCGTTTTTTAGGCGCGCTGAAAATACGGTAGGGAGAGAGAAAATGAAAACAATCAAGGGTCCAGCCCTGTTTCTGGCGCAGTTTGCGGGCGATGCGGCACCGTTCAACAGCTGGGATTCCATTACCAAATGGGCGGCGGATTGCGGCTATGTCGGCGTTCAACTTCCCAGCTGGGACGGGCGTTTCATTGATCTGGCTAAAGCGGCCGACTCCAAAGACTATTGTGACGAAGTAAAGGGCGTAGCGGCGGCCAATGGCGTCGAAATTACCGAGCTTTCCACCCATTTGCAGGGCCAGCTTGTGGCTGTGCACCCTGCCTATGACACTGCTTTTGATGGCTTTGCAGCCCCTGAGGTGCAGGGCAATCCAAAGGCCCGACAAGCTTGGGCTGTGGATCAGGTCAAAATGGCGCTGACCGCCAGTCGCAACATGGGCATTACCGAACATGCGACCTTTTCGGGCGCGCTGGCGTGGCCCTATGTCTATCCTTGGCCACAACGTCCGGCCGGCTTGGTTGAAACCGCCTTTGATGAACTGGCCAACCGCTGGCGGCCCATTCTGGATCACGCCGAGGATATGGGCGTTGATGTCTGTTACGAAATCCATCCGGGCGAAGATCTGCATGACGGGGTCACATTTGAAATGTTCCTCGAGCGGTTGGGCGGGCACAGCCGTTGTAACATGCTCTATGACCCCAGCCACTATGTGCTGCAATGCCTTGATTATCTGGACAATATCGACATCTACAAAGACCGGATCAAAATGTTCCACGTCAAGGATGCCGAGTTTAATCCGACAGGACGCCAAGGCGTTTATGGCGGCTATCAAAGCTGGGTGGACCGGGCAGGCCGCTTCCGCAGCCTTGGCGACGGGCAAGTTGATTTTGGTGCTGTTTTCTCAAAAATGGCGGCCAATAACTTTGATGGCTGGGCCGTGGTCGAATGGGAATGTGCGATCAAGCATCCCGAGGATGGTGCGCGCGAAGGGGCACAGTTCGTTAAGGATCACATCATTCGTGTGACCGAACGGGCCTTTGATGATTTTGCCGATGGTGGCACCGATGAGGTCGCCAACCGCAAAATGCTGGGTCTATAGGGCCTCTCCCAGCCTTTGGCTGAATGAACACAGAAAAGGGGTGCGCCGCGTCAGGCTGCACCCCTTTTTATTTCGATCACCCGCGCTCTGACATCGGGATATAATCCCGCATTTCTGGCCCATTATAGAGCGTGAGCGGGCGCAGCAGGATGTTCTGGCGTTGTTGTTCCACGCATTGAATCACCCAGCCCGGAACCCGTCCAATGGCGAAAATCGGCACATAAAGATCCATCGGAATACCGTGGAGCTGGTAGATCACACCGGAATAGAAATCGACATTTACGTTCAATCCGTGACGGGCATAGGGCTGCATCGCGTCCACAACGGCCTGCAGGATGTCATACCACTGCGGCTGACCCATTTCCTGCGAAAGCTGCTGCACGCCATCGCGCATGTGCCGCGCGCGGGGGTCTTCGGCCCGATAGACCCGATGGCCAAATCCGGTCACGGCCTCGCGGTTGCTGCGCTTTTCCTTGACGTAGGCGGCGGCATTTTCGGGGCTGCCGATCTCTGTCACCATCTTCATCACGTCTTCGGCCGCACCCCCATGGGCAGGCCCGGCCAAAGTCGACAGGGCGGTGACAATAGCGCCATGCAGATTGGCCTCTGTCCCGACAGTCACGCGCGCCGCAAAGGAAGAGGCGTTAGAGCCGTGTTCGGCGTGCAGGATAAAATCCACATCCGCAAGCCGCGCGGCGGCGGCACTTGGCTTTTCCCCCTTGAGCATCCACAGCCAATTCGCCGCATGCGACAGCGACGGGTCAGGTGCCACCGGCGTGCGTCCGTTGCGGATGGCGTCATGGGCGGCGACAATCATCGGCACCTGCGCGGTCAGACGGATACCGTTTTCGATAAACGCCTGTTCACCGACCTCCTGACTGGCCGGTTCCAGCGCGGCCAAGGCCGACACAGCTGTGCGCAAAACATCCATCGGATGCCCGTCTTTAAGGCTGTCGATGAGGGGATAAATCGCGTCTGGCAAGGTGCGCGCGGCTACCAGTTTCGCGGTGAAGGCGCTGAGTTCTTCGGGGGTCGGTAGCTCGCCATAGATCAGCAAATACCCCACCTCTTCGAAGGTGGAATGGGCTGCCAGATCATGGATGGAATAGCCGCGATAGGACAGCTCCCCTTTGCGCCCGTCGATGTGGCTGACACCGGAGCGTTCGAAATAGATGCCCTTAAGGCCGCGGTTGATCTTGACGTCTTCGCTCATCGCTGGTTTCTCCTTGGGGTGTATACGGGGGGGTGCTCATGACATTTTTTGATTCAATTGAAGGCCAGGCCAAAGCTCGCGCGCGGCGTGTGGTTTTCCCCGAAGGGGACAGTGCCGAAATCCAAGCCGCCCAAACCCGCCTGAAGGAACAAGGGCTCTGCGTGCCGGTGCCTTTGGTGGATCAGGTCGGTGACCATCATATCGAGGTTTTGGTGCAGAACCGGGGGATGAAACCGGCGCTGGCCAAGCGGTTGCTGTCCAAACCGATGTATCGGGCGGCGGCCATGGTTGCCACCGGTGAGGCCGATTTGATGGTGGCCGGTGTCGACACCCCGACCAGTCGCGTGATCGAGGCGGCGCATATGGTCATCGGTCTGGCCGACGGAGTGGAAACCGCGTCCTCGTTCTTTTTGATGGTTTTTCCCGATGGCCGGCGTTTGCTGTTTTCCGACTGTGCGGTTGTGGTTGCGCCGACAGCGGCACAGCTTGCCAGCATCGCTACAGCGGCAGCCCGATCCGGTGCAGCCTTGTTGGACGAAGCGCGGGTGGCACTGCTGTCTTTTTCGACCGGCACATCGGGGCAGGGCGATCAAGTCCGGTTGGTCACAGAGGCCGCCGAGCTGTCGGGTTTCACCGGTCCGGTACAGGCTGATGCCGCTTTGAACCCCCGCATAGCAGTGCGCAAAGGCGCTGGGGCGGGCGATGCGAATGTACTGGTCTTTCCGGATCTGAACGCCGGAAACATTGCCTATAAACTCTGTCAGGAGCTTGCCGGAGCGCAGGCAATCGGGCCGGTGTTGCAGGGGTTTCGCAAACCGGTTTGCGACCTGAGCCGGGGCGCCTCTGTCGATGATATTATCCGCTCCACCCTGATTGCGTCGATCCTCTAGCCCGACAGGCGCGTGCTTAAGGTTTTCTGTCTCAATTTGGATCACGCCTGCCTCCCTTGGTTTTGGCGGCTCCACCGCCCGATGAGCCGTCCGCCACCAGACAAGGCAGCGCACGATTCAAAATCCGGCCATCGGTTCTAAAGGTCGGTTTCGCCGCAGCCCGTATGAGGATGCCGCGAAACCAATGGGTTAGGCGCCAGTTTGCGGGCGCATGTCGTCGGCACTGATACCGGCAACAGAAACGGGCTTTTTCATCGCGTCACGGCGGAAGGGTTCACCCAGTTCCTGATTGATCATCGCTTCGATCAAGGTTGTTTTACCCGCTTTTTGATCCTTCAGCGCTTGGTTCAAGGCTTCTGTTAGCTCTTCCATGGTGCGGGCGATGACACCTTGCAGGCCGCAGGCCTTGGCAATGCCTGCATAAGAAACCTGCTCATCCAGCTCGGTGCCGACAAAATTATCGTCAAACCACAGGGTGGAGTTCCGTTTCTCCGCACCCCACTGATAGTTGCGGAACACGATTTGGGTGATGGCAGGCCATTCGCCCCGCCCGATGGCAGTCAGCTCGTTGACGGAAATCCCGAAAGCACCATCACCGGCAAAGCCAACAACTGGCACGTCAGGCTGTCCTATTTTTGCCCCGATAATCGACGGCAACCCATAGCCACAGGGGCCAAACAGGCCAGGGGCCAGATATTTACGGCCTTCTTCAAATGAAGGATACGCATTGCCAATGGCGCAGTTGTTGCCGATGTCCGACGAAATAATCGCCTCTTTTGGCAGGGCGGACTGGATCGCACGCCATGCCATGCGTGGGCTCATCCATTCGGGTTTATCGGCGCGCGCGCGCTGGTTCCATGTGGTGCCGGGATCGTCATCTTCATGGTCCATCGAGGACAATTGCTGCGCCCATGCGGATTTGGTCTGGGCAATCTTTGATTTACGGGCGTCGCGGCTTTCGTCACCGGCGCTCTCGGAGAGACCTGCAAGGATGCCTTCGGCCACTTTCTTGGCGTCGCCAACGATCCCGACGGATACTTTCTTGGTCAAACCAATACGGTCCGGATTTATGTCGACCTGAATTATTTTTGCATCAGCCGGCCAATAATCCATGCCATACCCCGGCAGGGTCGAGAACGGATTGAGCCGCGTACCTAAGCAGAGAACAACGTCAGCTTCTTTGATCAACTCCATGGCGGCTTTGGAGCCGTTGTAACCCAACGGTCCGGCAAACAGCGGGTGCGAACCGGGGAAGGCATCATTGTGCTGATAGCCGACGCACACTGGCGAATCCAGACGTTCGGCAAGAGCCGCAGAGGCCGGAATCGCTCCGGCCAAAACCACACCGGCTCCGTTCAGAATGACAGGGTTTTTTGCCGAGGACAGCAGATCGGCTGCCGCCTGAATGCTGTTTTCACCGCCGGGAGAGTTTTCAAACTCAACCGGATCGGGAATTTCAATGTCGATCACCTGTGTCCAGAAATCGCGCGGTATATTCAGTTGCGCCGGACCGCACAGGCGCTTGGCTTTGGCGATCACGCGGGCCAGAACTTCGGCGACTCGGCTCGGGTCGCGCACCTCTTCCTGATAGGCGACCATATCTTCGAACAGTTTCATCTGTTCGACTTCCTGAAACCCACCCTGACCAATGGTTTTATTGGCTGCCTGTGGGGTCACCAGCAGCAGCGGCGTGTGGTTCCAATAGGCGGTTTTGACCGCCGTCACGAAATTTGTAATGCCGGGGCCGTTTTGGGCGATCATCATCGACATTTTGCCGGTCGCGCGGGTGTAGCCATCCGCCATCATTCCCGCGCTGCCTTCATGGGCGCAGTCCCAGAACATGATTCCAGCCTGCGGGAACAGATCAGAGATAGGCATCATCGCAGAGCCGATAATGCCAAAAGCGTGTTCGATTCCATGCGCTTGTAGTGTTTTGACAAAGGCTTCTTCGGTTGTCATCTTCATGAGGCAGGCTCTCCGTGGATTGGGGAAATGGCCGCAAAAACGGCATTACTTCTTGGCCGGACAATACGCTGTGAATAGGGCGTGCCGTTAGGGCCAGTTGGTGTGGCTTATTAGGTCCAAGTTTGGCGTTAACGGGCGCTTTTGATCGCCCGCGACAGATGGGCAATGCCCTGCGGTATGTTTTTGGCAGAAATGGAAGAATACCCAAGTCGGTAATAGTTTTGCGGTTTTTCGTCGCCAAGGAAAAACGACTGTGCAGGTTCAATCAAGACACTGTGTTCGCGCAAATCCTGCGCAAGTTTGCCAGTGTCGATCCCTTCTGGTGCCTGCATCCAGATAGAAGAGCCGCCAAAGGAATTGGCCCCCGCAATGGTCAGCCCGTTCTCCTGAATGGCCTGCTCCATCACCTCGCGGCGTTGATGATAGGCACGCCCCATGCGCCGGATCAGCGCATCATAATGACCGAGGGACAGAAAATAGGCGGCGGTGCGCTGAATATGCCCCGGCGGGTGACGCAGAATCGCGGCCCGCAGGGCCCGTGCTTCGCGGATAAAGGCTTCTGAGCCCACCAGATAGCCAAGGCGCAATCCGGGAAACAGGCTTTTGGAGAAAGAACCAACATGGATCACCCGCCCGTCCTGATCCATGGATTTCAACGCTGGCGATGGGGCTTTCAGAAAGGACATTTCAAATTCGTAATCGTCCTCAACGATGATGAAATCCCGTTCCGAGGCTACGTTAAGTAGTTTCTGGCGGCGCTCCAGCGGCATTGTGACAGTGGTCGGGCAGTGATGGCTCGGGGTGACAAAAACCGCATCAATATCATCGGGCAGCGCCTCGGGCGGTAAGCCGTCTGCGTCAATGTCGATGCCGATGCGATTGCAGCGAGTCTGCTCTAGCGCAATGCGCAACCCGGGATAACATGGGTTTTCCATCGCCGCTGTGCGCCGTTGATTCAGCAGGACTTGTGCTGTGAGCCAAAGTGCATTCTGCGCCCCCATGGTCACCAGAATTTCTTCAGGTTTGGCGATGATCCCGCGTCTAGGCAGGGTGTGGCGGGCGATAAATTCGATCAGCATCGGATCATCGCGCTCGTAATAATCGGCAGTGAGCGCTTCGAAATCCCGCTGACCCAAGGCCTTTACCGCACAATGGCGCCAGTTCTGGTGGTCAAACAGGCTCGGGTCGGTTTGCCCGTAAATAAAGGGGTATTTATACCCGCGCCAATCTTCAGGCCGCCGAAGCGAGGGGGCACCGGCAAAACGCTGCCCGATCGCGCGGTTCCAGTCCACAGGCGTGCCATGGGATGTTTGTGGCGGCAGTTTGAAAGACGGGGTGCGCGGCGCTGTTTCAGAGACATAATAGCCGGACCGCCCGCGCGAGGTCAGATAATCATCGGCCAGTAACTCGGTATAGGCGAGGGTCACCGTGATCCGGCTGACCCCCAATTGCTGCGCCAGTTTCCGCGAGGAAGGCATTTTTTCGCCGGATTGAAACCGGCCCGACAGGATGCCTTGGGCGACGAGTTGCTGGATCTGCTGCTGCAGGGTGCCTTCGACCCGTGGGTCAAGAAACAGTGTTTCTGCGGGAATGGCCAAGCTACGCTCCATCTGGACCTAAAGTAGGTACTATTCTGGAGGTATCAGAGAGGAAAGGATTCGACCAGTGGGCACGCCAGAACCGGCGCGCCCAAAGGGTTTAACCGACGACGTTGCCTAGGGCTTTGTCAATCGCATCGGTGATGTGGTCAAGATCATCGGTGGTGGCAATCAGCGCCGGGCTCAGGCACAGGGTGTTATTATAACCGGGGATCGAGCGATTGGTCATGCCGATGATGACACCCTGCCCCATGCAATCGGCAACGATCGCTTGGCAGAGCTTTTCGGCCAGGGGTTCTTTGCTATCGCGATCCGCGACAAGCTCTGCTCCGGCAAACAACCCTTTGCCACGAACATCCCCGATGCAGCCGTGTTTATCCATCAGTTCCAATAGTTTGCCGTTCAGATAGTCGCCCATAGCCACGGTATTATCGAGGAGCTTCTCATCCTCGATGATGCGCATGTTTTCCAGAGCCGCTGCCGGTCCTGCCGTGCAACCGCCAAAGGTAGAAATATCGCGGAAATAACCCATCGGATCAGAGGCGTCTTTGAACATATCGAACACGGCCTCGGTTGTGACCGTACAGGCAATCGCCGCGTATCCAGAAGCCACGCCTTTGGCCATTGTTACAAAATCAGGCTTTACCCCGTAATGTTGATAGCCAAACCATGTACCGGTTCGCCCGATGCCGCAGACCACCTCATCGATGTGCAGCAAGATATCGTATTTCGTACAGATTTCCTGAACCGTTTCCCAATAGCCCTCGGGTGGGGTGATGACGCCGCCGCCTGCGGTGATCGGTTCAAGCACAAGGCCACCAATGGTGTCGGGGCCTTCGCGCAGGATTACGTCCTCGATGGCGCGGGCCGCCTGCACGCCAAAATCAGCGTCATTGCCGTTTTCAGACCGATAGGCCAGACAATGGGGCACAGGGATAAAGCCCGGTGTAAAAGGGCCATATTGCGCGGCGCGCTCTTCTTGGCCGCCAGACGCTAGACAGGTAATGGTGGTGCCGTGGTAGTCGCGTTCGCGATAGAGGATTTTGTTCTTCTTACCGCCATAGCGTTTATGGGCAATCTGGCGGATCATTTTATAGGCTTTTTCATTCGCCTCGGATCCGGAATTCGAATAATAGACCCGGCTCATGCCCGGCATTTTTTCGATCAGCTTCTGCGCAAATAACGCCCCCGGAATAGAGCCTGCAGAATTGGCGAAATAGTTCATTTTGACCAATTGATCGCGCACGGCATCTGCGATGCTTTCACGCCCGTAACCGACGTTGACCGTCCAGACTCCACCGGAAACCCCGTCAAGATGTTCTTTGCCTGTGGCATCCCAGACGCGCATGCCTTTGCCTTCGACGATGATTTTCGGGTCAACGGTTTCAAAGGTTTTATGCTGTATCAGATGGTGCCAAAGATGCGCGCGATCAGCTTCGATGACAGCGCCAAGATCATTCGATGGGAAGGTGGCGTTCATGGGCTGTCCAATCCTGCAAAAGGGTGAAAAGGGAGATGCGCCGAATCTTTTCGGCTCCGTCATATCAGACCGTAACTTGCGAGAATCCCCGTTTAGGGCATAGGGCCAAAGTGGGTGTAGGTTTAAGTCCAGAAACGGGGTGCAGCGGCAGTTGTGTTACGGCGTCAGTGCGCATGGATTGCGCGTATGATGTCGGGGATAATCCCGCTTTGCGCGGGCTAGCCAACATTTCCGGATCAAAAGAGGGATCAGCTGGTCATGGTATTAGCGCTAACATCCCCGTGGGCTGTTCTTGATTGGAAAAGGCCTGTGCAATCGGCTGAAATTTCACCCAAACAAGCTCAAAATTTGTGCAAATCGGTTGAGAGGCCGCGATCTTGGACGGAAACGGGCCCTGCTCTGGTGCACAACGGGCACTCGGGTAGTTTGCCAAGGGACCTCAAAGCAGGAGCCCGAATGACACATCCGGCGACAATCGTCTTTACCGATCTGGATGGCACTTTACTGGATCACGAAAGCTACAGCGCGGCGGCGGCTGCACCGGCTTTGGCGCGACTGACGCAGGCGAACATCCCTGTCATTCTGGCCAGTTCTAAAACCGCCGTGGAGATGATTGCCATCCGAGAGACCCTGGGCTTGGTGCAATATCCGGCGATTGTCGAAAACGGCGCGGGGCGGTTGCCAGCGCATCAGAATACCGAGACGCCATCGGGCGATTACCAAAAACTGCGCCAGATCCTCTCGGGTCTTGATCCGCAGTTGCGGCGCGGGTTTACCGGCTTTGGCGATTGGGATACGGCTGAAATCGCCAAACAAACAGGGCTTGCTCCTGATCAAGCTAAATTGGCAGGGCAACGCCAGTTTTCGGAACCCGGCCTGTGGCACGGCACGGCCGACGCCTTGTCACGTTTTCTGGCCACCCTCTCTGCCAAAGGGGTCTGTGCCCGTCAGGGCGGGCGGTTTTTAACCCTGTCTTTCGGTGCCAGTAAGGCGGATCAAATGGCTACCCTATGCGCAGCCTACGGGGCAGTGCGATCCATTGCATTGGGCGATGCACCCAATGATATTGAGATGCTGCAGGCGGCTGATATTGCGGTGGTTATCGCCAATCCGCACCATGCATCATTGCCACCACTGCCCCGAGAACCTGACCCATGCGTTCTGCGCCCTGCCGCCGCCGGGCCAGCAGGGTGGAACGACGCAATTTTTCAAATCCTAGATGCCGACGGACCCTCAACCTAAAGGAGCTTTCCCATGGCCGACTTTCATCAAAACGGCAATATCGCCACGCTGCATAATCTGCGCACCAACCCGCCTGCTGCTATGGAAGCCGAGCTGAGCAGTTTTGCCAACAGCCGCCCGATCAGCCTGATCCTGCCTTCCCTGTTTTCCGAACTCGAAGGCGACGCACTGCCCAATATCCTGTCCGAGCTTGAACAGGTGCCCTATCTGAACCGGATTGTCATCGGACTGGATCGGGCGGATGCGGATCAATACCGACACGCGCAGAAATTCTTTGCGCGGCTCCCGCAGGATCATGTGATCATCTGGAATGACAGCCCGCGTATGACCGCCATCGGAGACCGGCTCAGTGCCTTGGGGCTTGATCCCGGTGAGCGCGGCAAAGGACGTAATGTCTGGTTCTGTCTTGGCTATACCATCGCCCGTCAGGACAGCGCGGTGGCGGCCATTCATGATTGCGATATTCTAACCTATGAAAAGGACATGCTGGCGCGTTTGGTCTATCCGGTGACAAATCCGAATTTCAGCTATCAGATCGCCAAAGGATATTACCCCCGTGTCGGAGAGGGCAAGATGAACGGACGGGTCAGCCGCCTGTTGGTCAGCCCGCTGCTGATCGGGTTGAAGCGGGTGATCGGGGATAGGGACTACATCGATTATCTGCGCAGCTTCCGCTATCCGCTCTCGGGTGAGTTCGCCATGCGAACGGCGCTTTTGCCGGACCTGCGTATTCCGTCGGACTGGGGATTAGAGATCGGGGTTCTGTCCGAGGCCTGGCGCAATTTGGCACCGAAATCGGTCTGTCAGGTCGAAATTTCGGACAATTACGATCACAAACACCAACCGCTCAGCGCAGAAGACGCTTCGGCGGGCCTGTCACGCATGTCCGTAGATATCTGCAAGGCCGTATTCCGCAAACTGGCAGCTGACGGCACGGTGTTCAGCGAAGAGGTCTTTCGGTCCCTGAAAGCGACCTATTACCGTTCCGCGCTTGATTTGCTGGAATGCTATTATGACGACGCGAAAATGAACGGGCTCAGCATTGACCGCCACCTTGAGGAACGCTCGATCGAGTTGTTTGCCCAGAACATCGTTCAGGCGGGGCAAATTTTTCTCGAAAAACCGGCTGAAACCCCGTTCATCCCGACATGGAACCGTGTGCATTCAGCCGATCCTGATCTGATGCGGGACATGGTCGAAGCTGTGGCTGCCGATGCCGAGGAGTTTGCGGTTTAGGCCAATCATATCACGCTGGATTATGGTATGGTGGGTGATATTTATTCAGAGGTGCCCCCATGACGCAGTCCAGAATTCTGGTTTCAAACGGCAACCCGATGGAAACAATCGTTGGGTTTAGCCGCGCTATCCGTGTGGGGCCGTTCATCGCGGTTGGCGGTACTGCCCCTGTTGATGCCAACGGACAAACGGTTGGAATTGGTGACGTTTACGCACAGACTGTCCAGTGTTTTGAGATCATCAAATCCGCTTTGGAGGAGGCTGGTTCGGGTTTGCAGGACATTGTGCGCACCCGTGTGCTTTTGACTGATATCACCACATGGAAAGATGCCATTGAGGCGCGAAAACTCTTTTGTAAGGACGCACGCCCTGTTGATACCATTATGGCGATCCAAAGCTTTGTGAACCCGGAATGGCTCGTCGAAATTGAAGTGGACGCGGTTATTCCGTCGGCCGTTGGTGATTTATGACTGGTGCGTCAAAGTTTGACAGTTGGGCTGTGGGAGAATCCTACGAGACCTACATGGGACGCTGAAGCCGCTTGATCGCGCGGGATTTTATCAGTTGTTTAAACCCTGCGCCCAATGGGGATTGGATCGATATTGGATGTGGAAGGGGTGCGCTCTCTCAGGCAATTCTGGCTTAAGCAAACCCACGATCCGTCTTGGGGATCGACCCCTCTGCCGCCTTTGTCGATTTTGCAGCCGTCGGCTCCGAGGATCCACGCGTGCGATTTGAAGCGGGTGATGCCAGTCAGCTTCCCGCAGACTCTGCATCCATGGATGTTGTCACCTCTGGCCTCGCCTTTAATTTCTTTCCGGATGCCGTCGCGAGCCTAAAGGAAAGGGTAAGGGTTGTGAGCCCGAATGGCCTGATTTGTTTTTATGTTTGGGATTATCCAGGGGGTGGTATTGGCTTTATTGACGCTTCTGGAAAGCCCCGACGGCACTTGATCTGAAAGCGTCCGATCTGGATGAAGCAAGGCGTGTCCCGCAATGTACGCCAGAGAGCATAACTGCGTTCTGTGCGGCGGTGGGATTACAGTGTGTGGTGAAGGCGCTAGAACGGCAGGCAAGGTTCTCTGATTTCGAACAATTTTGGGCGCCATTTACCCGTGGCGCCGGTCCGGCGCCGGGCCAATTATCTAAATTTGACCCATCCAGCCAAGCGCAATAGAAAGAAAAATTGCACCAGACCTTGGGGGCGGGTGAAACCATTTTTTCAGGGCGCGCGCGTGGGGTGTGCGGGTGACAGCAGGCATGGCCTGAACATCCACCTGTCGTCAAAAGTGCCGACCTCTTAGCCGGCCCCATTTTATGCTTGCGACGATCTGTTGCTGATCCAGCGGCATTGATAAGGCGCAAGGGTGATGTCCCCGCCTGCGGCTGAAATCCGTTCACCGGAGAGCAGATCAACCCAGTCCTCTCCTTCAATCAGATTGATCGCATAGGCCGAAACATGCACGGTTTCATCGCTGACATTATGCAGGGCAAATATGGATTGTGCGCGATCCAGACTTTGACGCCAGACGCCAAAGATACGCTCATCCAGTTGCAGGGTGAACTGGGTGGCATTGGGGTGGAACGCCGGTTGCGCGCAGCGGATGCGCAGGCGTTCCCGCAGGCCGTTCATCACTTGGGCGTTGACGGTTTCGGGGTCATTCAGCAGGCCGCGCAGGGTTTCATAATCCCAGCGATGGCGGTTGATTGCCCGATTCTGTCCGGTTTTTTCCACGGCTTCAAGATCATTGGCACAGGCGGTCACTGCATGGATGTAAAAGGCCGGAATACCTTCGAGTGACATAACGATTGTCTGGCTGGCTAAAAAGCGGCTGACCTGCAAATCGTCCTCGCCCGCCAGCGTGCCTTTCATCGCATCAAAGAAGGTGATGTTCAGCTCATAAGGAGATTCACCGCCATCGGGCAACGCCCGCATATTGATGCGGCCACCAAAGGATTTGACGGCTTCGATGACTTTGTCTTTCTCGGTTTCTGGCAACACGCCTTCGGCAGGGCGCATGCCGATCCCGTCATGCGAGGCGGTGAAATTCAGATAGGCACAGCCAAGCTGGGCGGGGGGCATGGTGCCCTGCCAGCGGTTCAGATAGCGTGCCGATCCGGAAAGCATCGCGTGCAAGACCAGCGGAGGCAGGCTGAAATTATAGACCGCATGGGCTTCGTTCCGATTGCCGAAATAAGATAGGTTTTCAGCATTGGGCACATTGGTTTCAGTCAGCAGGACAACGGTTTCGCTTTCATAGTCACACAGCAACCGCATCAGTTGCACGATGGCATGGGTCTGCGGCAGGTGAATGCAATTAGTGCCGACCTCCTTCCAGAGGAACGCCACGGCGTCCAGCCGGATAATCCGCACACCGTTTTCGATATGCACCCGCATGACCCGCAGAAACTCCAGCAGCACCTCGGGATTGGAAAAATCCAAATCGACCTGATCGTGGCTAAAGGTACACCAGACATGGCGGGTGCCATTGGCGGTTTCGACTTCGCGCAGCAGCGGATGGGTGCGGGGCCGCACGACCTCGCTCAGATCATCTTCGGGGCTTGCCTCAAAGAAGAACCTGTCATAGGGCGCGTGGCCTTGCCGATAAGCGTTAAACCATGTGCTTTGGCTCGAGACATGGTTCAGGACAAGATCGCTCATCAGTTTGAAATCTTCGGCAATCCGGTTGATATCCGGCCAATCTCCCAGATGGCTGTTCACGGCACGGTAATCGGTGACCGCGAACCCGTCATCGGATGTATATGGAAAGAAGGGCAGAATATGCACGCCATTGACCGTGCCCAGCATGTAGCTGTCCAGAAAATGCCGCAGAATATCGAGCGGTTTATGTGCGCCATCGATGACCGAATTGCCATAGGTGATCAGCACGGCGTCCTTTTCACTCCAGAGCGAATTGCCTGGCTTTCGGGCGCGTTTGCGGCGATGGGTGCCGTCGGGCCAAAAGGCCTCCACCACTTTAGAGGTGAGAATATCGCTGTCTACATCCGGATAAATCTGGTGGAGTTGCGCGGCAACTTTGCTGCTGAAGGAAACGGATGTGTCTGCCATCTTGGGTGCTTTCGTCTTTGAATTATTTACAAATTCTCTGACGAAACCGGTTTCGGCAAGAGCCGGAACGCGCTTGCAGATATTTATTTTAGGGTCAGCTGCAGAAAAGCTCGTACATCAATTCAATGGCCTGTCGGGCCTTGGGTTCGGCAATAGAATAGTGGATGGCTTTGCCATCCCGCCGGGTTTTGACGATGCCTTCCTGTCGCAGGCGGGCCAGTTGCTGGCTGACGGCAGCCTGTCGGGAACCAAGACGGGTTTCAAGCTCTGATACGGTGCACTCTCCTTCAACCAGATGACAAAGGATCATCAGGCGTCCCTCATGGGCAAGCGACTTCATGAACTGCGCCGCGCGGGCGGCGTTCTGTTTCATTTCGCCGGAATTGAAGTTCGCAGGATCTTGTTCCTGAACAGGGGCTGTGTGTTCCAAGGAGGTACCGGATCAAATTGTTAACTGTCGCCTAGATTACACGTCTCCCCACCAAAAGGCGATAGCCGCTGGGGGGGAGTTTTGCCAAACGCTTCCCCCTCATCCATCAACCGGCGGTGCGCCGCCTATGAAATGGTTACTTTCGCTGTAGTTACAGGGTTCTTCCTGCATTTGCAGATGAAGCTGATCACCAGTGAAAGGATGGGCCCGCGCAAGGTCTTCGTCAAATTCAATGCCAAGACCCGGTTTTGTCGGGGCCAGAACATAGCCATCTTGCCACGTCAATGAATGCCCGATCAGCGCAAGATGAAAGGCGCCGCCAGTCTGGATGGTCTCTGCCAAAAGGAAATTTGGCAGGGTGACAGAGAGGTGAATATTGGCAGCCCACTCCACCGGACCGGCATATAGATGCGGGGCCACCTGAGCATTGTACACTTCGGCCAAAGTCGCGATTTTCTTGGTCTCCCACAGCCCGCCGGACCGACCCAAGGCCGGTTGCAGGATCGTCGCCGCCCCTTGGCGCAACACGGGGGCAAACTCGGCTTTGGTGGTGAGCCGCTCTCCGGTTGCAATCGGGATCGATGTGGCCCGGGCCACTTCTGCCATCTGTGCAACGTTATCCGGCGGGATCGGTTCTTCGTACCATAGCGGATCATAGGGCTCGATCGCCTTGGCCATCCGAATGGCACCACCTGTGCTAAACTGCCCATGGGTGCCAAATAGCAGATCGGCCTGATTGCCCACCGCCTCGCGGATGGCTTTGCAGAATTCGGCTGATTGCTGGATGTCGCGCCGGGCAGGCTGATGCCCGCCACGGATCGTATAGGGGCCCGCGGGATCAAATTTCACCGCAGTAAACCCTTGGCGCACCATTTCGACGGCACTTTCCGCCGCCATATCCGGCGAGGACCAGAATTCACTTATCGGCTGATGGTCCAGCGGATAGAGATAAGTATAGGTGCGGATGCGTTCATTCACCATCCCCCCCAGCAACGCCCAAACCGGCCTGTCCCGTGCCTTGCCCAGAATATCCCAGCAGGCCATTTCAAGGCCGGAAAAAGCCCCGATAACCGTTAGGTCAGGCCGCTGCGTGAACCCCGAAGAATAGGCGCGCCGAAACATCAATTCGATGTTTTCGGGGTTTTCGCCCTGCATATGACGGTCAAACACATCCTCGATCACAGCTTTCATCGCTGTCGGGCCGACCGAGCTTGCATAGCATTCCCCATATCCTGTGAGGCCAGTATCCGTGGTCAGCTTGGTGAAAATCCAATACCGCCCCCCCCAGCCCGGAGCCGGTGGTGCCACGACGAAGATTTCGAGATCTTTAAGTTTCATTTGAATACAATCACATTCCGGCGCGCAGCACCCTGTCTGGTATCGGCAATGGCCTCGTTGATCTGATCCAGCGACCAGCGGGCCGAGATAAGCTCGTCTAGTTTGAGGCGGCCCTGTTTATACAGATCGATCATCCACGGGATGTCCCGCGCCAGAACAGTATCGCCCATTTTGGAGCCGACCATGGCTTGCCCCAAGGCGGCGATCATCACCGGCTCATATTGCGCCATTGCGCCGGAATGGGGCATGCCCACCATGATCATCTGCCCACCTGTGGCCAGATAATTCGGCGCGGTTTCATAGACGGGCACAGCGCCCACGGTGACCAGCACGGCATCGGCCAAGCGACCGCCGGTGATTTCCTTGAGCCGGTCCCACGGGGCCGGATCGGTGGCAAGAATACCATCCGTTGCCCCGAATTCCTTGGCGGCCTCCAATTTCTCGGGCAGCATATCTACCGCCACGATCCGCGCCGCGCCGGCGATATGCGCCCCTTGAATGGCGTTTAACCCAACACCCCCTGCACCGATCACCACAACTGTTTGACCGGGCCGGACTTTGGCAGTGTTGATCACCGCCCCAGCGCCGGTGATGACCCCACAGGACAGTAAGCTGGCCGTGTCCAGCGGCATGTCTTCGGGCAATTGCGCCAGCTGGCTTTCATGCACCACGACTTTTTCGGCAAATGCCCCGCAATACATGCCCGCCGCAATTTCTGCATCGGTATCGCTGCGCAGGGGACCGCCTGTATCGGGGGGCGCGTCGCAAGCCACCGGAGCGCCGGTGGCGCAGGGCGCGCAATGGCCGCAGGCGCGGATCAGGGTAACAAGTACAGGCGTTCCCGTTTCAAAACGCGTCACCCCGGGGCCCATGGCGCTGATGTGGCCAGCGGCCTCATGGCCATATACAGCAGGCAATGTCCCGCCCCATCCGCCATCCATAAAGGAAATATCCGAATGGCAAATCGCGCAGGCGGTCAGGCTGACCTCGACCTCTCCGGGACCCGGCGGACGAATGTTGATGGTTTCAATTTTGAGGGGATCGCCGAAAGAATGGCAGACGGCAGCGCGGATTTTTTGCATGGCACACCCATTGTTAATCCGGTTCAGACTGGGGCGGGACTGCGCGCTCTGGCAAGCCAATTTGGCGAAAGAATGGTCTGAAAACGACCTATTCTTTCGGTTTCGTTGTATTGGGTTGAATTTTCAGGGCAATGGCGAGGCAAAAGAGGATCAATCCTGCGGACAAAAAGAACGGTGCACCGGGGGCATAGAGGCCAAAATCATCGCTAAAATAGCTAAAGGTCTGGGTCATGATCAGCGGCGATAGAATCAGGCTAAGCGAACCCACCGATCCCAGAAGGCCCTGCAGCTCGCCTTGTTGGTTGTCTGCCGCCGTGCGGGACATAATCCCCTGCAATGCAGGACCGGCCAAAGCACCGAATGCGGTGAGGGGGGTAAGGATCAAAATGATCCAGCCGACAGGGATCAGCGCAGTTGCAATAAAGGCCATCAGGTTGATGCCCAATCCCAGCAAAAGGGTACGGTATTCCCCAAGTCTTGGCAGGATCAAGCGGATCAGAACCCCTTGGACAATTGCCATGGATATGCCGAAGGACGCCAAGGACAGCCCGATCATACGCGGCGACCAGCCAAAGCGTTCTTGGGTGAAATAGGACCAGATTGCCGGATAGACGAAAAAGGCGATCTGATACAAAAAGAAGATCAGGATCAGTGTTTTTAACTGCGGGAGGCGACCGATATGTTTGAACGCCCCAAACGGGTTTGCCCGCTTCCATTCAAAGGGGCGGCGGATGCGGTCTGTGACGGTTTCGGGTAGGACAAAATAACCCAGCAGAAAATTTGCCCCCGCCAGAACTGCCGCTGCATAAAACGGGGCGCGCGGCCCAAAACTGGCGAGCAACCCGCCCATCATTGGCCCCAAAACAAAGCCAACACCAAAGGCCGCGCTCATCAGTCCGAAATTGGCGGCTTTTTTCTCGGGTTCGGAAATATCGGCGATAAAGGCGGCTGCAGTGGATTGCGTCGCGGCGGTGATGCCACCGATGATCCGGCCCACCAGCAGCAACCAGATCGAGCCCGCCACCGCCATGATCACATAGTCCAACGCCATCACCGCCAAAGAGATCAACAAGACAGGGCGGCGGCCAAAGCGATCCGACAGATTGCCGATGACGGGCGAAAACAGAAACTGCATGACCGCAAAGGACGTGGCCAGCACCCCGCCCCAAACAGCGGCTTGTGACAGGTTTCCGCCTTCGACCGCGCGGATCAAATCCGGCATGACCGGCATGATCAGGCCAATACCCATCGCGTCGATGACAAGGGTCATCAGGATGAAAACAAAGGGTAATCGCGCCTTCATGGTTGGGGGTGATCCGCAGTCTGTAACAGCATCGCGGCAAGCCCCATGAACATGGTGGGAAGGACCAATTGCTCAACCGATTTTGCTACCGCTGGCGGCTGGCCTTGGGTGGCATGCAGCGCGGCGGAGTGCTGCCGAAGCACGGTGTGTAAAGCGATCCGTTCGGCAGATGGCTTGCTGTGCGACAGCAGCGTTGCCGCATCCGCCAGCCATGTGCCGAGATCGCGCAGGGTTTGGCGTAGGTCCGAGGCGGCGTCGACGGGGTCAGTCAGGCCCAATCCGGCGGCCATGGCCGCGCGCACTGTCGCGCCGCTCTCTCCCATGTCTGTTAATTGACCATCCGGCCCCGCCAGTCGCAGTTGCAGCAGCGGTTGGCGCAAGAAACGAAGCTGTTCCAACACGGCTGTAACATCCGTCATGGGGGCAGCGCGATCTGTCAGCCCTTTTTCAAGCAGCTTTAACGCTTGACGCAGGCGCAGGACCAGCGCGGTATCCAGAATATCGTCCGATGAAACGCCGAAGTGGACGAATTTGGCATGTTCGGGCGCCTCAAGCGCCTTATGTAGCGCGGCCAGCAAGGCAGGCACCGGATCACCGGTCGCGGCGGTTTGCGCGGCCAAGCCTGACGGATCGATCTGGATTTCCATCCCCGCACGGTGAATGAAAAAGCCGCTGTCCTGCGGGATCACACCTGCTTCGGCTTGGGTCTTGGCGAGAACCCCCTCAACCAGCATCATCGCCCGCACCTGTGCGCTATCGGTAAATAGGGCAGCCATATCGGCGTCGCGGTAGAGGTCGCGATAGATCGCGCTTTCAAAAACGGAAATTGCCATCGGGAGTAACCTAGTCGTTAAGGCGGATATGGGCGATGATCTGCCCGTGATCGGACGCCAGTTTATTATAAGGGGCTTCTGCGTGGGAACCGTCTGTCAGATGGTCGTTCAACACGCTGAAATATTCCATCTCACCGATGTGCCCCCTGGTTTCGGGAAGGAAATGCGGCGACAGGTAAATCTGGTCTATCGATTCATAAACGCCGCCAAAGGCCGAGGTATAGACCATGTCGCGCAGGGATTTTTTGATGAAGAGTCGTTCCGCCGACCATAGCCGGACCGCGTCAATCGCGCTGCGGATTTGAAGGTTTTCATCCTTTGTATACCGGTCATTGGCCTGCGCGGCGTCGTGGCGGCGCATCCAAGAATAGTTGCGAAACGGTGTTTCGCCGGAAATGATTTCGGAGGACACCGCGTGTTCGCCATCATTGAAATCGCCGGTGACCATCACCGGATTACCCGCGTTAAGCTCTTTGACGATCTCGCGGCGCAGTACCCAAGCCTCGGCCATGCGACGTAATCCGGCGCGCAAAGACCCAAGGGCCCGCCCCACAGGATCATAGGCCAGCAGATCGGATTCGGGGGCAAAATCGGCCCCGCTCGGGCGTTGGTATTCCCCAAGCTTTGATTTCAGGTGACAGGTAAAGACCGTCACCACCTGATTTCCCACCGGAATGCGGGCTTTCAGGATCGGGCGCGACAGGCGCGAAATACGAAATGATCCTCCCTCTGCGCCATCGAGTTCTGAAAACGGGATGTGAAGGGCGGGGGTCAGGTCCTGGATGATTTCAGGCGTGCCGACAAAACCGAACCGCGACAGGATGGCCACGCCGGGGCGGCGCTGACCCGGATCGCCATCATTAAGATTGGGCGCAAAGGCCAACCCGCTTTTGTCATAGGGCGTATAGCCTAGTTTTCTGAAAATGGCCTTTTTGGCATAGCGTTTGGAGCGGTCCGGCAGCACATCGGCATTGGACGCCGCCCCACGCCGGTCGGCCTCATCAATCACAGACCGAAGGGCTTTTTCTTCGAAAATTTCCTGAAAACAGACGATATCTGAATCCATCGTAACCAGTTGATCTGCCAGCCAGTCTTCTTTCCAGGCGTATTCTTCAGGGGTGTAGGATTCATAGGTGTAATATTCCTGATCCGGCCCGATCAGGTTTTTGACGTTAAAGCTGGCGATGGTAAAACGTGTCAATTCTATCCCCAATCCAACAGGGCTTGCTGGAAGGTTTCTGCGTCTACATTGCCGCCAGAGGCTACGACAAAGACCGCATCCCCGTCCAGCGCATCCCCGTGATAAAGCGCTGCCGCAAGGGCGGCGGCCCCGCCGGGTTCAATAACAATTTTCAAGCGGGTAAAGGCAGTTGCCATCGCGCAAAGGCAATCGGCCTCGGACACAACAATGCCGTCGCCGGACAGGCGTTGCAGGATCGGAAACGTCAGATCCCCGGGTTGTGGTGTGATGATCGCATCACAGATCGATCCCGCGCTTGCTTCATTGCGCAGAATCTCTCCGCTTTGCAGGGAACGGGTCACATCGTCAAAGTTTTCAGGCTCCACAGGGCGGACGCGGAAATTCGGCGCTTTCGCCTCTAGGGCCAACGCCACACCTGACGTCAGCCCGCCGCCACCGCAGGGGATCAATACATCCGCTTCGTCGATTTTTCGCAATGCCGCCTGTTCGGCGATTTCCAGACCAATGGTGCCCTGTCCGGCAATCACCAAGGGCTCG
Organism: uncultured Pseudoruegeria sp.; assembly: GCA_947498155.1. Classification (GTDB taxonomy): domain Bacteria; phylum Pseudomonadota; class Alphaproteobacteria; order Rhodobacterales; family Rhodobacteraceae; genus Pseudoruegeria. Next base: position 72,706 of record CANMJD010000004.1, on the reverse strand, counting down.
TCAAACGGTTTGATCAGGGTCAGGTCATGTTTGGCGGCAAGGGCTGCACCGATCTCTTCGCGAGACTCTGTGGCGCGATCGTAGAGCACGACCTTGGCCCCGAAAGCGCGGGTATTCTCGACCTTGAGATTGGGCGCATCCGAGGGCATCACCACGACGGATTTGATACCAAAGAGTTTGGCGGCATAGGCCACGCCCTGCCCATGATTGCCCGATGAAATCGCCAATACACCCCGATTACGCAGGGTTTCGGGTAGGGCGGCAACGGCGTTATACGCGCCGCGAAACTTGAACGAGCCGGTGTGTTGCAAGCATTCAGGTTTGATAAAAACCCGCCGTCCGGCGATTTCGTCTAGAAACGGCGAGTTCAGGATTTGCGTGCGGCGACGTTTGCCCGCCAGACGGCGGTTCGCGGCGAGGATCATATCGAAATTCATGAGAGGTCCTTTAGGAAGTCTTGGATCACCGCAAGGCTCTCGGGTTCATCGAGAAACGGCACATGACCGCGATCCGGCACATTGGCAAAGCGCATGTCGGGACGGCGGCTTTGCATCTTTGCAACGGTTTCTTCTGTCAAAAGATTGGAGTTCGCGCCCCGGATCAAGGCAAGAGGTAGCCCGGCGAAAGCGTCAAACAGCGGCCACAGATCAGGGGCGGGCTGTGCGCTGCTGGCAAGAATGGCATCCCGCAGATGTTTGTCATAGCGGATATCAAGCCCGTCAGGCGTTTCAACATAGTGGTTGCTGACTTCCGCCAGCCAGCGATCGCTGGGCACATTATCAAAACCGCGCATCAGGGCGAGCCGTGCTGCCACGGCTTCTGCATAGGTTTTTTGTATCGGACGCCGCCCGATGTAATCCATGATATGATCAAGTCCCGCCGAGGCGATTTCAGGCCCGATATCGTTCAGGCAAGCCCCGAGCAGGCGATCTTTGGCGGTTGCCGCCAACACCATGGCGATCAACCCGCCCCGAGAGGTGCCAAGGAATGCAGCCTTGGGTAGGTTCAGGTGGTCCATCAATTCTAGTACGTCGCGGGCCTCGACGGGGATGCTATAGGTAGTGAAATCAGCCGTATATTCGCTTTGACCCCGCCCGCGATAATCCATCTTGATCAGGCGCACACCGGTTAGATGCGGCGTAACATGGTCAAAATCGCCCATATTGCGGGTTAGTCCGGCCAGACAGATCAGGGGGATACCGCTGCCGGAGTCGCTATAGGCCAGAGAAAGCCCGTCACTGGTGGTAAAAAACTTGGTCACAATTGCGCTGCCAATGCTGGAATATCGGTTAAATCCTTAGTGCTATGTGCCGGAATCCAGGGCAGTCGGTCAACCGGTTCTGCGGCGCGATTAACCCAGACGCAGTTAAAACCATAGCCCGTCGCGCATCCCGCGTCCCATCCGTTGGACGAGACAAACAACACATCGTGTTTGGCACAGTCAAACCGCTTGCCCACCAGTTCATAGACCGACGTATGGGGTTTAAACACGCCAGCGGTTTCGACGCTCAGCACATCGTCCAGATCCCCCGCCACTCCGGCCGAGCGCACCGCCGCCTGCAGCATATCAGGGGACCCATTGGACAGGATCGCCGTGCGATAGCCCGCCGTCTTAAGTGCGGCCAGCATCGCCGGCACTTCGGGATAGGCGGCAAGCTCCCAGTAAAGCGCAAGCAGTCTTTCACGCAGGTGGGGATCGGAAATCGATGCATTCTCTAAGGCCCAATCCAGCCCGTTTTGCGTCACCTCCCAAAAATCGCAATGCGCGCCGGTGACGGCGCGCAGCCAGGTGTATTGCAATTGTTTCTGCCGCCAGTCACGGGCGATCTGTTGCCAATTATCCTGTAGCGCCGCGTTGCCCGGTTCATCGGCTGCACGGCGGGCCGCTGAGGTGACGTCAAAAAGCGTGCCATAGGCATCAAAAACACAGGTGGTGATCGGCATGTGGCGTTCCAATTCTTGTAAATGGCCCTGTGGCTACTGATAGGCGTCGGGGCTGATCGGGCTTTCGATAAAAGCTTGGGCGAGGTGGCCCAGTCGGGCCTGTTGGATATCCTCCAGCTGCGGGGATCGGGCATCGCTGATCACCCGGTCCAGAATCTCGATCCCGATGAAAAAGGGCAGAATGCTATAGATTTCATCGGCATCCAGCACATTGCGCTTTAGCAGCGCCTGAAAGTCCGCCTGCACAATGCCAAACCGTAGATCGGCATCAGCATTGGGATCAGGGCAGGTAAGCTGAACCTCGACCAGAAATCCGGCCAATTCACGGGCAAGGGCCGACCAGTTTTCGCGTTGGATATTGATTCCGTAAACTGTGCCTTGGTGAATTTTCAAATTGGCGGGGGTGAAATGCCCGTGGCCCGCCGCCTGCCAGACCATCGCGCCCCGCAAGGCTTCGGCCCGTCGGCCCAGGGTGTCATGCAGGATGAGGGCGCGTGTGGCGCCTTCGGGGGCTTTGATTTTTGCCAGCCGTTTGCTGCGTGTTTCGATCCAGAACGGCGCACCGAAATGGGCCTTGCGCCGCCGCGCCATGGCGTAGCGTTTCAACCACATACCTGCCTGTGATAGCATTTGACGGCGTTTTTGTGCGTTGGCCTTTGGCAGTTGTTCCGCAAGGGATTTGCCGCCGATAAAGGTCAGCACCGTCAGCCCATGCTCTGGCAGTATTAAGTGGCAGCGGGGAACCTGATGGGGGCCGTCTTCCAGATGGGCGGCCATCAGCGCCAGTTCCGCCTGCTGGGCCTCTGCCCGCGCGGTGGCCTCGGGGCCAAGGAACATCTGAAACACCACTTTTTCGCCGCCCAGCGTGCCCAGAATAGCGGTGTCGTCCGGTGTCAGAGACAGCGGACGCTGTAGTTTTGCCCCCTGAAGTGCGGGTTCTTTCTGGATCAAGCCGGTCAACTTATCCAGCGCGCTTTGCACATCGGGGATGCCGGAATCCGGGTGTTGGGCCATGGGGCACCGTCCTTTGCTGGCATTGTTCTGCGCAGCCTAGCTTTATTTAAAGTATAGAAAAAGGGACACTTTTAATGCCGTAATCGGCCAGTCAACTGCGACGTCCACCGCTTTTGATCAGGGATACCCTTGGATGTTTAAGCAATTAGATCCAGCAGAGGATCAACCGGAATCGGCCCCGACAAGTCTGTTGCGCTATAGGGATTGTCATAGACAGTGTCATATCCCATGTCTTCGAGCGCGGCGATGGTCATTTGCGAGACAAACCCGCCGGGATCAACATACCCTGTCATGATTTCCGTACCGAATAAAATCTCATCCCAATGTCCACCGGCGGTACCCTGTCCGCCATCGGTTTCCACCGGTACCCCTGAAAGTGATCCGGAGTCCCCATTTGCGATGCTGGCAAATTCTGTTTGATACACATCGGTTGCATTTATGCCCGCAAACCGAATATCGCCGCCTGCAACTGTCCCTGTGGTAAGCCCCATCAACGTCCAGAGCGTGCCAAAACCCAAAGCATGAATCATTTCATGCAGAACAATCGTTTCCCAATTCCCTAGGTTCAGTTGGTTCTGCGCGTCCTCGCTGTCAAACGTCATAGAGCCTGTTGCCGTTAGATAGCTCCCGTCGTTTCGAATATAATCCGGTCCAGCACTGCCCAGAACTCCTCCGACACCATCAATACCCTCAAGGGTTGCAGTAATGATGATGTCGTCAATGTTGACGCCGTTGATTACCACATCCGGAAGATCCGCGAGAATAATCGTGCTCAGGTACTCCGCAGCATCAATAAATGCCGTCTGTAGTTCGACCGTCCACGAGCCCAAAAATTCGATTGAAACGTTATAGGATGTGCTGGATTGGCCGCCGCTGGTGTAGTCATCCAGAACGCCAGTATCCGGCGGCAGATCCGGTACGGCGTCTGCCGGACGACCATAATCGGCATTGTTATCACCCGGTTCGGGGCTCTGCGGCGTTGCCTGCGGCGGCCCGGGGGTGGCCCCTGCGGGGCGCCCCATGTTTGTGGGGGCTTCGGAGTCTTGCGGCTGCGCGATGGGCGGCGGCGGTGATTGAGGATCTGCATCTGTCAGCACCGGTGTGTCGGGCGTGTTCCGGCCTTCGGTTATTGCCGATGCGGTGCTAGGTGCATGTATAGTGTCATCGGCTTCGATTTCCGGAAACCCGTTGGAGGGTTGGCGATCTGCCGTGCTGAATATACTCGTTTCAAGGTCCGGGCGATCGAGAAAGTCAAAGCCATCGGTGATTTCCAACCCGCGGCCTGCGCCCATTGGTTGGTCCGCCGGTTCCGCGGACGGCATATCCTGCGCCGGACGCCCGTACCATAGACCGTGATTGAGTGAAGTATCCTCAGATACGGGGCGGTGGTTCCATCTGTCGTTGATGTTGTCCGAGCGCATAACAGCGATCGTCGAAAGCGCCGTATGTCTATCCGAGTCAAGAAATCTCATTGGGTTACCGTCAATAATTGGGCGCGAAAAAGCTTTTAATGTTGCGTAGCAAGCCTAGCAGGCACAGCACCCTTTTGGATAGGGTGTTCTCTGGATAGTTGTGTGCAACGTTGTTTTTTGTTGCGATGTCAATGCGATTGCATTTCCCAATTTCACTTTTGTAAATCTAAAACCTTAGCTTTGGACTGACTGATCTGCGAGGTAGGCGTCAAGAATGGCAGATCAGAGACATCGCTCCAAGGCCACATCAATGCGCCATCGCAACCAGAGGTGGCGCTTCTGGGGGTGTTTAATCTGCCATGTTTTCAAGTTGCGCCAGAATGTTGCTGTAGGTGTCAACGCCCTGCGCGCCCGTCACCAGATGGCGGTTGTTGAATACCACCGCTGGCACGCCGCGAATGCCGTTTTGCATCCAGTACTGCTGCGCTGTGCGCACCTCCGAGGCAAAGCGTTGGTCGGCCAGAACCGCCAATGCTTCGGCGTGCTCCAGCCCGTTTTCGGCGGCAATGTCAGCCAGTACATTATTGTCGGACAGATCACGGTGATCGGTGAAATGGGCGCTGAAAAGCGCCTGTTTCAACGCGTGTTTCTTGTTAAATCCATCGGCCCAATGCAGCAGTTGGTGGGTGTTGAAGGTGTTATACATTCGCAAATCGTCGGTGAAGGCGAACTCAAATCCCTGATCCGCCCCCAGCTGGGTGATCTGGATGCGGTTCTGCGCGGATTGTTCGGGGGTCACGCCATATTTCTCAGCCAGATGTTCCCCAAGGTCTTGCCCGTCGGCGGCCATGTCGGGGTTCAGCTCGAAGGGATGCCAGTGAATTTCATGCGCGGTGTTTTTATCCGCAAGCGCCTGTGCCAGTTGCCGATACCCGATCACGCACCACGGGCACATGACGTCTGAAATAATATCGATGCGTAGGGGGGCGGAAGCGGTGGTCATGACAGGGCCTTTAAGGAAGGGAAAAGCCGATGCGCCGCAAAGGGCCACACCGGCTTAAGGGGGAAGGGTTTCCATTAAGTAGGGCGTGCCGCGCAAATTAAAAGAGGGATGCTGACAAGGCGGGCAGCGTGGCGATCACGATACGGTGGGCTTTGCTAACAGACATCGCCAAAACAAAAGCGGCCCCCGAAGGAGCCGCTTTGCATATCTCTGAAATCAGGGATTAACCGTGGTATTTGCTCATTACCAGAGTGGCGTTTGTACCACCAAAGCCAAAGCTGTTGGACAGAACCGTATCCAGCGCAACGCCATCGCGGCGCGTTGTTACGATTTCATCGGGGTGCAAGGCTGGGTCCAACTCGGTCACATTAGCCGATGCCGCGATGAAGTTATTTTCCATCATGATGATCGAATAGATTGCTTCATGCACACCGGTCGCGCCAAGGCTGTGGCCGGTCAGCGATTTGGTTGAGGCAATCGGCGGGGTGCTGCCTTCGCCAAAGACCCGGCGCACGGCTTGCACTTCGGTGACATCACCGGCAGGGGTCGAGGTGCCATGGGCATTGATGTAGTCGACCTTGCGATCCCCGATGGTGCTCACGGCCAGTTTCATCGAGCGTTCACCACCTTCGCCGGACGGGGCGACCATGTCGTGACCATCAGATGTCGCGCCATAGCCGGTGACTTCGCAATAGATTTTCGCACCGCGCGCCAAGGCGTGGTCGAGTTCTTCCAGAACCACAACACCGCCGCCGCCGCCGATCACAAACCCGTCGCGGGTTGCGTCAAACGGGCGAGAAGCGGTTTCCGGCGTGTTGTTATATTTGCTCGACATCGCACCCATTGCGTCAAACAGGCAGGACAGGGTCCAATCGACCTCTTCGCCGCCACCGGCAAAGACGATATCCTGTTTGCCCATCTGGATTTGCTCAACACCATTGCCGATGCAATGGGCAGAGGTCGAACAGGCCGAGGTGATCGAATAGTTGATGCCTTTGATTTTAAACGGCGTCGCGAGACAGGCCGAATTGGTCGAAGACATACAGCGGGTCACCATGAAGGGGCCCATACGCTTTGGCGCACCTTTTTCTTTCACCGTGTTAAAAGCGGTGAAGAAGTTGGACGTGGAGGGACCACCCGATCCCATGATCAGGCCCGAACGTTCGTTTGAAACCTCGTTTTCTTCCAGACCGGAATCGGCAATTGCCTGCTCCATCGCCAGAAAGTTATAGGCCGCTCCCGGCCCCATGAAGCGCAGCTGACGTTTATCGATGGACGCGGCAAGGTCGATCTGCGGAATGCCCGCGACCTGACTGCGAAATCCGTTCGCGGCATATTCTTCTTCGCGGATAATGCCGGATTTGCCCGCCATTAACGACGCGGTCACCTCTGTGACGTCATTCCCGATCGGAGAGACAATCCCCATCCCTGTAATTACGACTCGGCGCATTGCGCACTCCTCTTTATGCGTAAAAGTCTTAGCTTTCGGACAAAGCGACTTTCATATCCTTGACCTGATAAATAACTTCGCCATCGGCTTCTACAATACCGTCAGCCACACCCATGGTCAGGCGGCGGGTTTGCAAAGCTTTGGTGAAATCGATCTTATAAGTCAGCATTTTACGTTCAGGGCGCACCATGCCGGTCAGTTTGACCTCACCAACGCCCAGCGCATAACCACGTCCCTGCCAGCCGCGCCAGCCAAGGTTGAAGCCGGTCAGCTGCCACAGCCCATCCAGACCCAGACAGCCGGGCATGATCGGGTTGCCGGGGAAATGGCAGTCAAAGAACCAAAGCTCTGGCGTGATGTCGAATTCGGCGATGATGTGGCCTTTGCCATGGGCACCGCCATCGGCACTGACCTCTGTGATGCGGTCCATCATCAGCATGGGGGGGGCCGGAAGTTGGGCATTGCCAGGGCCAAAAAGCTCCCCTCTGGCGCATTTCAGAAGGTCTTCTTTATCAAAACTGCTCGGGAAATCCGACATTGGTTACGGGCCCTTTTTCTGTTCTTATCGTATTTGCGTTGAACCCCTGTATCAGACCCGCTTTGCAAAGGGCAAGGGAACCGCACAGAGGCGTCGATGCATTTTCGTTTGAAACTGACAAAAATCACGCTCTATAATAGGCAACTGCTCTTAAGATGGAACCGCCACGGATATGACACCCGAAGCAAACATGCGCGCCACGCAATGGCTGGCCAAGTCGGAATTGCGCCCGACCAAACAGCGCACAGCGCTGGCGGAACTTCTTGTGGGGGACGGGCACAACCGCCATGTCACCGCCGAAAGCCTATTTGAGGCCGCCGGCGACAGCGGGGAAAAAGTGTCTTTGGCCACGGTTTACAATACGCTCAAGGCGTTTTGCGAGGCGGGCTTGATGCGGGAAATCACCGTGGACGGGTCGAAATCCTATTTCGACACAAACATCACCGATCATCCGCATTTTTACTGGGAAGACAGCGCAACCCTGACCGACGCACCTGCGGAACAGCTGGAATTCGCGCGAGTCCCCGATGCACCGGAAGGGGCAGAAATTGCCAAGGTAGATGTTGTCATCCGTTTGCGCAGAACCTGATCCACCTGCCATCTTAAGGTAAGCGCGCGTTTTTATATGGCACGCCAGCGGAAATTTCCCGAACTTACGATGTCCGGGAAACCGTATCCTCAATAATTTCGATAACCTGCGATGGTGTTTCGATGCTGGATGAATGTCCCGCCCCTTTGAAATAGACAAGCCGTGAACCCGCAATGGCTTTGTGCATGCGTTCTGATTTTTCGGGGAGCGTGGCAATATCTTCATCGCCCACACCAATCCCGACGGGCTTGTTGATCTTGCCAAGAATATCTGAGCTGTCTTTGCGGTTGATCACGCCGCTCACCGCCCGCGTGATGCCGATGCGGTCATTACCGGTTATGACATTGGCCCATTTTCTTTTGTCTTCGGCGCGTTCCGGATCGTTCAGATAGGTTTTGCCAAACATAATCGGCAGGACTTGCCCGACAACAACCCCCAGCCCGATCCAGCGGGCGATCAGGTTCAGTAACCGGTATTTGGGGCCGTTAACCGCGGGTTCGGCCTCTGCAGAACTGTCCAGCACCGTGAGCGACTTGATCAAATCCGGCTTATGGGCTGCCAGTCGAAGACCGACAAAGCCGCCCATGCTCAGCCCGACAAAGTGACAGGGTGCAAGTCCCAGATGTTGGATCAAAGCCGCCGCATCTTCGGTGAGCGTGTCGATGTCATACCCGCCTTGGGTAACGCCGCTTTGCCCTTGGCCGCGATGATCAAAGGCAATGCACCGGTAGCGTTCTTGGAAATGGGCGATCTGCGCCTCAAACATCGTGCCGTTGAACAGCAGCCCATGGGAAAAGACAATGGCCTCTGACCCTGTTCCGCTGTCGGTGTAATGAATCTGCGCACCGTTTAGATTAGCTACTGGCATTAGATTATTACTCCCGGTCCATGCAGGACTAGCCTATCACGCGGGCTGCCCGACACCGAGATGAAAAAGCGCACCTAAAGAAATCCGGGCGCGCTTTCGTAAGAGGTTTTTAGTTGATCGCGACGATCTCGAAATCAAAAGTCAGGGCTTTACCGGCAAGGGCGTGGTTGGCGTCAAGCAGGACGGAGTCATCCGAAATCTCGACCACGGTCACGGGCATGGCGCGGCCATCCGGTGTTTGCATCTGCAGTTGGATACCAACTTCGAGCGGGATTTCAGCCGGAATTTGTGTGCGCGGTACGGATTGGCGGGCTTCTTCGTAAACCGGACCATAGGCATCTTCGGGCGCGATGTTAACGATTTTCTTTTCGCCTGCGGTCATGCCGGGAAGCGCTTGGTCGAGGCCGGGAATGATCTGACCAGAGCCAACCTGGAATTCCAGCGGCTCGCGGCCTTCGGAAGAGTCAAATACAGTGCCGTCGTCTAGTGTGCCGGTGTAGTGAATGCGAACGGTGTCGCCCGATTTGATTTCGGTCATCAAGAATCCTGTAGGGTTTGGGTGAATGAGTGAGGCTGCCACCTTGGCAGGTGCTCAAATGAGGTGGCAATAAGCTACAGATTGCGGGCTGGATGTAAAGAGTGGCGCGCGCATCGCTGCGCAGGGCCGGTTTAGCCCCTGCGTGACGTGCGGCGAATTCCCACTGGCTCTAGGCGATCAGGCTTAGATCGCAGGAGGTCGCATACCCCATGGACCGTTTGATGCCGGGCAACAGGGCCGCGCCGTTCATCGCATAGCTTAGTTCAATCAGACCCGCCTGACCGAAGGCCTCGACAACCTTTTCGCGGTGTTCTGCGGCGTCCATACGTTGTCCAACAACCGCATCGGCCAGCTTTGCAACGGCGATGATTTCCGCTGGCAGGCTGTCATAATCCGCGCGGATGATGTTTTTGACGATCTCCGGCGCAATGCCCGCCTGCGTGGCAAGATTGCTTTCGATCTGAACGCAGGTCCCGCAATCAGCCGCCCGCGCCCCGCGCAGTCGCGCGGTGTGATAGGCAAGGGCTGGGGCCTTTTTATTCGGGTCCAGAAAGCCGAACAGCTTGTTATACCGCGCCAGAAGCGAAAGGTCTGTTTCGGCGATAACATGCACATAGTCCAAGGGGGCGCCCACCTTTACTTCGGCCTTTGAAATGAATTTTCCGGCGATTTTCTTAAGGATCATCTGATCTCATCCTGCATATATTTTCAAATAGACAGCGACAGCCTGTCTTCGGGGGCAGTTCGAAGAGCGCGGATCGCTTGGGAGAGCAATAATCGCGAATATAGACGGTGGGGACCGATAAAAAAGCGATAAACGGGCGGGATTTTCAGTTGTGATTTTCGGGGATTGCTTGGGGGGACCAGAGCAGTGCCGAAATACAACCGGCTGTGTCCGGTCTTAGAGGGGTGTTTTGTCACCATGAGCCACGTCCGCACAGGCCCTTTGGGAATGGCCAGCAGGATTTGCTCATTATCGCGGTGTGTCATGTGCCAAGCGGCAAGGGACGTGCCGGTGCCTTTCGCAAGGTTGTGAACATCCTCGGTCGTAGAGGGGCTGGACAGGGCGTGCTTTAAGATGACCCGTTCTGCCCGAAAGACCGGAGCATCAAAGTAGGCGCGGATATATTGTTGCAGTGTCACCCTGCGTGGCAGGTCCGCATAAAAACAATCGGCATAGACCTCTGGGTCGGTGATTTCATTTTGCAAAAAAGCGCCCTCGGGGAGAGGGCTGGATTTGATCGAAAACATCTTTGTGCACGCCTTTATGCTAAGGGTTTTGAACGGGGTGAAAACCACAGCCCCATGGCTGCGACAGCTGAAATGATAAGAAATCCGATCCAGGGTGGCATCAGCAAGACAGAGCCAAACCGCAGCATACCGTAGCCCAGAAAGAGACCGGCGAATGCCAGATAAAACGCCAGAACCACAGCGGTATATCCCACGCGGAGCCTGTCGTTTGTCGCCGCCACCAAGAGCATCACGCTACAGATCAGTAAGGCCGCCGTGACCCCATGCCAGACAACAGAGGCAAAGCCTTTGACCACATCATCAGCGTTACTTTGCAACAGCGGAACATGGACGTCCTGACCGCCGCCGATCACATGAATGCCAGTCAGGCCGAGTGATAAAACCCCGGCGACGATTAAAAACCTATTTGTCATCAAATATCTCCGATCAACATACGGCACCGTATGGTGGAAATTCTTGCGCCTGTCAATACGGTACCGTATGGCTTGTGGATGAAAGAAAACCTGACGCCTCTGGACTGGATAAAAGCAGGCTTTCGCGCTTTGTGCGAAGGCGGGCCTCAGGCCATTCGGGCAGAGAGAATTGCCAAGGAACTGCAGGTCAGCAAAGGGTCGTTCTATTGGCATTTTAAAACCGTAGATGATCTGAAACGGCAAATGCTGGAGGCATGGAAGCAGCGTGCTACCGAGCGCACGATTTCAGATTTGGAAGACAGCCAACTGCCGCCGAAGGAAAAGCTCTTTGCGCTGATCGAACGCGCAACCGGATCGGAAAGCCAATCCTACGGCGGTCGCATCGTTGAGGCGGCGATTCGGGATTGGGGGCGCTATGATGCGCGAGCGGCCGGTATGGTCGCAGAAGTGGATGCTTTGCGCCTGAGCTACCTGCGGGACCGACTGTCCGAATGCGGTTTGCAACAAGAGGCCTGTGCGACCAATGCCGCAATTCTGTATGGAGCGTTGATCGGGCTTGAAACCCTTTCTCATGACGGATTGGTGGATAGCGGGCAGGCCCTAAGCAGCCTTCTTGCGCAGCTTCTGCCCGTTTCCTGACAGGCGGGGGCACTTACCCGGATAACCCCGGGTAAGTACTTTGATTTACAGGGAATAATCATAGGCCGAAGGAACGAATTCAAATCCACGGGTGGTTTTGTCAACATAGCCAAAGCCCGGAAATTCCAGATGCGCACCGGTGACTTGCAGTCCGTCGGCGGCCGCCATATCCAGCAGGCGCTTGCGCGTTGCGGCGGTTTGGGCGGGGTCCATGTCAAACGCAACCAGCCAGTCCGGATTATCAAACTGCAACCGGGGCAGGTGGATCGTATCCCCCCAAAACAGCAGATCCTCGCCCTCAACACTCAGGTGAAACCCGCTATGTCCCGGGGTATGGCCGGGCAGATCAACCGCCTGAATGCCGGAAAGGACTTCTGTCCCGCCGGTAAAAGTGCGCAGACGATCTTTGTAAGGAGCGGTGAAATCACGGGCGATTTTAACAAAGGGTTGCACCTGTTCCGGTAGCGCATCCGCTGCCGCGCCATGCCAGAAATCCCATTCGGTGGCATGCACGACAATTTCGGCGTTTGGAAACAGCCGGGTGGGGCCGTTGCTAAGCCCGCCGATGTGGTCGGGATGCAGATGGGTTATCAAGACCGTGTCGATCTCTGCCGGATCAATGCCCGCCTGCACAAGTGCTGCATGATAGCCGCCCGTCTTGGGCGAAAAGCCCGCTAGCGTCCCTGTATCAATCGCGATCTTTTGCGATCCTGTGTCGATGATATGCCCCAAAACCGGCAGCGGGCGGGTGCCTTCAAAGGCGAGCAGGTGTTGGCGTTCAAGGGTGTTATCGGCTTTTTGCTGATCAAAGCCGGGGATCATTTCGGGGCCCACATCAATGGTCCCATCCAGAAGCACGGTGATCGTCGCCGTTCCCACCCGACGTTTGGAAAAGGCGGGCATCACCCCGGCGGGCAGTTGGTTTTCTTGGGCGAAAAGGCGTGAAGGCTGGCCAAGGAAGGGCGTCGCCAAAGTTGCGCTGCCGCTAAGTGCCAGAAAATGTCTGCGATTAAGTTTCATAAGTAATACCTATACCTCTATGTTGATTATTTGGCTCGATGACGTAAGTATACTGCAATAATTGGGGTCGCCAGCATGTGCCACCTTATGTCGGGTATAAGTAAATCTTAGAGGGTGGTATGGATCGCTTAGGGTATTTACAAAGCTTTTTAGAAGTCTTGGACCGCGGATCCCTAAGCGCGGCAGCGCGGGTGCGCGGGTTAACCCAGCCTGCCATCAGCCAGCAAATGGCCGCCCTTGAGGCGGATTTTGGCACAGTGCTTTTGCAACGCTCTGCCCGAGGCACCTCTGCCACTCGTGCGGGCAGCATCGTGGCGCGCCACGCGGTTGATATGCTGGCAGCTCATGGGCGGATGCGAGCAGATGTCGCCGCTTTGGCTACTAAGGCTGGCGGGGAATTCCGCATCAGCGTCAGTAAAATCATGGGCGAAAACTCTGTGGGGCAGGCGCTGCAAAAGCTCCATGGTGCCTATCCGGACCTGAATTTGATTGTGAAAGTAGAGGATCGCCTCGTTGACGTGGCTAAGGATGGTTACGATCTGGCCCTACGCACCGGCGATATTGGCACAGCAGATGCAATTGTGCGAAAGATCGGTCAGTTCGAGACAGTACTGGTGGCGGCACCGTCCTATCTGGATCGTTTCGGGCGTCCGAACCATCACGCGGATTTTGCCAAACATTCCTTTGTGCAATATGCGGACCATCGGATTCATGGCTTTCATACGGTGCGCAAAGACGGGCAGGACGCCGAAATTGAACTGGTCACAAAGCTGATCGTCGATACGCCCTCCCACCTGATGAGCGCTTTGGTCGGCGGATTGGGGTTTGCCCGCTTGCCGCGTGTTCTGGTGGCTGACGATATCGAAAGCGGTCAACTCGAAGTCATGTTGCCCGACTATGTCGTGGAACCAAAGGACATCTATCTTGTGTATCCCCACCGCCATGCGGTGACGCAAAGTATGCGCGTTGTGATTAATGCCATTTACGAAGGCCTGTCGGCCTATGACGGAACGCGGGTAATCCCGCATCAGGATTTGCGACTGGTGGCTTAAGGCGGCCACAGGCCGCGCAGATGCCGGGAAAAGATTGCGCTGATTTTGAGCCATATCAATGTGGCGCGGGGTTGGCCCTCCTACTGCGAAGAAAAGGAGATTGCGATGGTGGCAAAAACCAAAACCGATCTGAAAATCGTGACGCAAAAAGAGTTCACAAAGCTAAGCCGCCTGATGGACGGGCTGGCGGATGCTGTGGCGCTTAACAAGGATGCGGATGATACATCAATAAAGGATGTCGTCGGACATCGTGCCCATTGGATCGACCTTTTTCTGGGGTGGTATGCGGACGGGCTAGCCGGCAAAAAGGTCTTTTTTCCAGCCGAAGGGTATAAATGGAATGACCTGAAACGCTACAACGCGGATCTGCGGGCACAGCAGGCCGATATGACCTGGCCTGAGGCGCAGCAAATGCTAACGCAGGCCCATGACAGGCTAAAGAGCTTTATCGACAGCCATTCAGACGCGGCCCTGTATGGCGGTCCGATGCAGGGGGCGAACAATGCCTGGACGCCGGGGCGCTGGGCAGAAGCCGCAGGGCCGAGCCATTTCCGCTCCGCATCAAAATACATCCGGTCCAGACTGCGTGCCTAGTCCTGTGGGACGGATCAGAACCACTGCCCCGGTTCCATCAGCCCCAAATCCATCAACTGCTGGCTGTGCCAGTCAAAGGGGGTGGAATTGCGCCAGCGGAAATTGTGAATTTCGTACCGCGAGCCGGGATTGTTGCGCAGGGCCTTGGCGGTTCTGAACGAACAAACCGCAGCGGTCAGATTATGGTGCCACGGGCAGGCATAGGTGTTGTATTCTTCGTCGGTAAAGGTGTGATCTTCGCGCAATTGCAGACCGGGCGCGGCTTTGAACAGGGCAATCCGGTCGATCCGCCGCCGCTCAAACGGGACGTGCTCTTCAAAGCGCCAGCGTAGCCCGCCATAAAAATCGAGCTGACGTTCCATCGGCTCATTCTCGCGGCCACGAAACCGGCCAAGGGCATAATAGCCCGAGTGGTCGATTTGCGCGGTCTCAAGTGAGACGGCATCGGGATGATCGCTCAGATCGCTGGCATAGAGGTCAACCACATAGGTCAGCATCGCATCGCGCCGCTCTTCGGTGTGGAACGCCAGAAGCTCTGCGATCGACCGTGTTTCGGCAAAGGGGTAAAACAGATATTCGGCGTTAAAGCAGTAATACATCCAGATACCAGGGGCGGCCTTGATGATCGCGTTCACGGCGTTTTCCACGGCCTGCTCGGCGTGCACATTATATTCAATGCGGTGAATCTGGGCTTGCAGATCCTCGGGTAGGGTCAATTCCGGCGGGGCAAAGACCAGTATACGCTCAAAGCCGATCTTCAGATGGTGGCGCAGGGTTGATTCCACCTCTGAAAGATCCTCGATCATGATCATCGCAATCGGCCCTTTGGCCAAAGCGGACTGGCCGCTGCTCAGAAAATCGGGAAGGGAGGAGTAAAACATCGGAGCTCTGTTCTTGGGACGAGACGTATTAAGCGCAAAGTCGGTTAATTCGAAGTGTATTGCAAGCGTTGCAGATGGGGCGAATTTTCTATAGGGACGCGGGCTGAACCCTCCCGTGCCAAGGTTAGTCCCATGTCCGATCCAAAGAAACTGTTTATCAAGACTTATGGCTGTCAGATGAATGTCTACGACAGCGAACGCATGGCCGAAGCGCTGGGCACCTCTGGGTATGAAACGACCAATGCGCCAGAAGATGCGGATATGATCTTGCTGAACACCTGTCACATCCGTGAAAAAGCGGCAGAGAAGATTTATTCGGAACTGGGGCGTTTCAAGGGTTTAAAGCAGGGAAACCCGGATCTTAAAATTGGTGTGGCGGGCTGTGTGGCGCAGGCTGAAGGGGCGGAAATCATGCGGCGTCAGCCGATGGTTGACCTTGTGGTTGGGCCCCAAAGTTATCACCGTTTGCCCGCGATGGAGGCCAAGACCCGCGCCGGTGAAAAGGCGCTGGACACCGATTTCCCCGAAGAGGACAAGTTTGACCACCTGCCGAAACGGCCTAAACCGACACGGGGGCCGACAGCGTTTTTGACGGTTCAGGAAGGCTGCGACAAATTCTGTGCATTTTGTGTGGTGCCCTATACACGGGGGGCAGAAGTCAGCCGACCGGTCGACCGGATTTTGACCGAAGCCCGCGATCTGGTAGAGCGCGGCGTGCGCGAGATTACCCTGCTGGGTCAGAATGTGAACGCCTATCACGGGGCAAGCGACGGCGGTGACTGGACGCTGTCGCGTTTGATCTGGGCGCTGAATGATATCGACGGGCTGGAACGCATCCGGTTTACCACCTCGCACCCCAACGACATGGACGACGCGCTGATTGCAGCCCATGGGGAATGTGACAAGCTGATGCCCTATCTGCATTTGCCGGTTCAGTCTGGCTCGGACAACATTTTGAAGGCGATGAACCGCAAACATACCGCCGAGCAATATATTCGCCTGATCGAGCGTATCCGCGCCGTGCGGCCCGATATTCTGTTGTCCGGTGATTTTATCGTCGGCTTCCCCGGTGAAACCGATCAGGACTTTGAAGATACAATGTCTTTGGTGCGCGAGGTGAACTACGGGCAGGCCTATTCTTTCAAATATTCGACCCGTCCGGGCACACCTGCCTCAGAAAAGCCACAAATCGACAATGATCTTGCCTCAAATCGATTGCATAAGCTGCAGGGACTCCTGACCCAGCAGCAACGGGCGGTGCAGGAGTCGATGATCGGTAAAACGGTTAAGGTGTTGTTTGAAAAACCGGGACGGCTGGAGGGCCAAATGGTTGGAAAATCAGAATACCTTCATGCTGTTCATGCCGTTGCGCCAAATGTCTCTCGTGGGGAAATTCACCCTGTGAGAATCACCTACAGCGAATCAAATTCGCTGGGCGGTGAGCTTGCATGATGCACCCTTGTGATTTCCGACTTGTGAACGAATAGGGGCCGCTGCCCACTATTGTTGCGAAAAACGGTAGACAATACGCCGCTTCTTTGGCGATTGTTGCGGTATTCATAGCTGATTAAGCAAAACATTTCTCAGCTGTACATAAACTTTGCTATGTTGATCTCAGTTAAGAGAAATGATGCGCTGGCCGACTAAATCGTTGCTGGTGACGCGAATTAAATGTGCAAAGGACGAGTGAAGTGTTTGAGAAAATGTCCAGACTGACAGGTGTTCTGGGGGCCGTGGCCGCCACTGCGGCACTGACATTGGGCGGAGCCGCTGTACAAGCGCAGGAAGCCCGCACCATTACCGGAAAAAAAGCAGTTCCAACAATTTGGGTTGATCCGGATGGCTGTGAACATTGGGTTATGGATGACGGCTGGGAGGGCTACATGAGCCCGCATGTGCGCCGCGATGGCACCCCTGTTTGTCGTCAGATCAACACCTGTGCGGTGATGAATACTGATACGCTGTTCGCGACGGACAAAAGTGCTTTGACAAGCGGTGGGCGTAAGAGCCTTGCAAGCTTTTTCAGCGGGGCAGGGGCAACGTCCTATGTGATCGTCGGTCACACGGATAGCCGCGCAAGCGACGAATATAACATGCGCCTTTCCGAACGCCGCGCGAAATCTGTTGCCTCTGTGGCGCAGTCCACCGGTGTGCGCATTTCGGATGTGCGCTGGTATGGCGAACGGCAGCCGAAAGCATCCAATAGCACGGCAGCGGGGCGTAAAGAAAATCGCCGCGTCGAAGTTCTGTGTATCCGTTGAGGGAGTAAAGAGTATGAAAATCATTAAAATCACCCTCGCGTTGGCCACAGCGGCTGGATTGTCCGCTTGTGACAAGCAAAATCTTGGCGTCGACCGGTTCGTCGACTCGGGTCATCTGTCCAAACTGGAAGCCGGTATCTGGATTGATCCGAACGGGTGCGACCACTGGATTATCGATGATGGTGCCGAAGGTTATCTGTCGCAGCGTTTGGACAAATACGGCAAACCCGTTTGCTCTGGTGCCGCGCCACCCAACACTGCGATTGGTCCCTATCGCAAGGGTTCCGATCCGATCTAAGTTCGGTTCTCTGATCAAAAACAAGGCCGTGCCGATCAAGGGCGCGGCCTTTTTTGTGGCAGATTGAGGAAGATTGCATTTGTCGGCTTGCCAGCGTTGTGCGGGTTGTGCACCATGGGGGCACAGGCTTTATGCAACGGAGATATGATTGGGCATTGAATCGCTCACCCCACCGCCCCCAGCCGAAGAGGTTCTCGAAACCCTTCTGGAATTCCCTGACAATCGTCTTTTGATTGACCTTTGTGGTGAATTTGACCGAAATCTTGCCCATCTAGAGCAACAACTCGCTTTGCAGATCATCCGTCGGGGCAATCAGCTTGTCCTGATCGGAGAACCTGACAGCCGCGCCAAGGGAGCGCATGTGCTGCAAGCGCTGTATCAGCGGCTGGAAAGTGGCAAACCCTTGGAAACCGGTGACATCAACGGTGAAATCCGCATGGGCGGATCAGCCAAGGGCACCGGTGTGCGCGATGGTGACCAGCTTGAGATGTTCAAGGGCGAAAAGGTCGAAATCCACACCCGTAAAAAGCTCATCGAACCACGGACCGAGGCCCAGAAAGCCTATGTTAAAAGCCTGTTCAATAACGAACTGGCCTTTGGCATCGGACCGGCCGGGACGGGTAAAACCTATCTGGCGGTGGCGGTCGGCGTGAATATGTTCATCAACGGCCATGTCGATAAGATCATCCTGTCCCGCCCCGCCGTAGAGGCCGGTGAAAGGCTCGGCTTTTTGCCCGGCGCGATGGAGGATAAAGTCGATCCTTATATGCAGCCGCTTTATGATGCTTTGAACGACTTTTTGCCGGGAAAGCAGGTGGAAAAGCTCAAGGAAGAAAAGCGCATCGAAATTGCACCTTTGGCATTCATGCGCGGGCGCACCCTGTCGAATGCCTTTGTGGTGCTGGACGAAGCGCAGAATGCCACGACCATGCAGATGAAAATGTTCCTGACCCGTTTGGGCGAAGGCTCGCGCATGGTGATCACCGGCGACCGCACACAGATCGATCTACCGCGTGGCGTCAGCAGCGGGTTGCGCGATGCAGAACGGCTGCTGTCGGATATCGACAGCATTGCGTTTAACTATTTCACCTCCAAAGACGTGGTGCGCCATCCTCTCGTGGCCAAGATCATCGAGGCCTACGAAGCAGACGATGTCTGATCTGGTTGAGACGCTGATCGAAGATAACAGATGGGACGTGGCGGGTTTGGCGGATTTGGCCACGCCTGCAGCAGTGCAAACCTTACAGTTTCTTGGGTTTGATCCGGCGGGCTTTGAAATCAGCCTCTTGGGCTGTGACGATGCGCGTATTGCCGTGCTGAATGCCGATTTTCGCGACAAGCCGACCCCGACCAACGTGCTGTCCTGGCCTGCGGATGAACTGGCACCCGATACGGCAGGGGGCACGCCCTATGCTCCCGAAGCCGATTTTCCCGATATGCCCGTCGAACTAGGCGATATCGCGATTTCCTATGACACCTGTGCGCGTGAAGCGACAGAAGCCGCCAAGCCATTTGCCGCTCATGTCACACATTTAATGGTGCATGGGGTCTTGCATCTGTTGGGATATGATCACATTGACGACGCCGATGCCGCCCTGATGGAGGGGATTGAACGGCAGGTACTTGCAGAAATGGGTCTGCCTGACCCATATTAGCACAGGGCCAGGCTGGCCCGACTATTTTGGATAAGGATAAAATGGGCGACAACACCGACGGATCTTCTAGCGCAGCGCATGGCGCGCAAGATCCTGATACCGGCAACCAGAGCGGCATATTTAGCCGGATAATGGATGCTTTCTCTTCTTCGGAAGGGTCTGATAACACCGAGACTTCCAGTCACACCTCCCTCGCACCGACGACGGCGGGTATGATGAACCTGCGGCGGTTGCGCGTCGAGGATGTGGCCACGCCCACAGCAGATATTGCGGCGGTGCCGGTTGATATCGACCTACCCGAATTGATCGAGGTTTTCCGTGAAAACGGCTACACAAGGCTGCCGGTCTTTGAGGACACGCTGGACACGCCCATCGGCTTTATCAACCTGAAAGATCTGGCGCTTAAGCACGGGTTCAACGGCTCTGGCACGAGTTTTGATCTGCGTACACTGGTGCGCGGGTTGCTATATGTGCCGCCTTCTATGCCGATCGGTGTGTTGCTGCAGAAAATGCAGACCGAGCGGATTCACATGGCGCTGGTGATTGACGAATATGGCGGTGTTGACGGTCTGGTGACCATCGAGGACCTGATCGAACAGGTCATTGGTGAGATCGAAGACGAACATGACACTGACGCTGACAGCCTTTGGGTCAAGGAAAAACCCGGCTGCTATCTGGCTGAAGCCAAAACCCCGCTTGAAGAATTCGAAGCAGAGATTGGCAAGGATCTGACCAGTTCTTTGGATGAAGAAGAGGTCGATACCCTGGGCGGTTTGGTGTTTTTGCTCACCGGACGGGTGCCTGCGCGCGGGGAAATGGTGCCCCATCCCGATGGAGCCGAGTTCGAGGTTGTCGACGCCGATCCGCGCCGCATTAAACGGCTGCGTGTTTATGTCCCGCAAGAGGCGACAGGCACGTAAATGGCGATCCTGCCGCGTCGTCTGAACCGGTTGGTCGCCCTTGCCATTGTTATGCTCGGGGTTCTTGCCGCCACCGGTCACGCTCCGCTTTATCTGACAGTTGCCGCGCTGCCTGCACTCGCGCTGGCCCTATCGGCGTTAGGGCTTGCACAAAGCGGACGTCAGGCCTGCCTGATTGGCTGGCTCGCCGGTTTTGGCTATGTGGCGGGCACGCATTTCTGGATCATACAGCCGTTTTTTGTTGATGCCCCGCGTCATGGTTGGATGGCCCCCTTTGCGCTGTTTTTCATGGCGTCGGGAATCGCGTTGTTATGGGCGGCAGCTTACGGGGCGGCATTTACAGTGGGGCGCGGGCCGCGCGTGCGATTGCTGGCGTTGATCGTCACCATGACGGCCATGGAATGGTTGCGGATGCATCTGTTTACCGGCTTTCCCTGGGCGGCGGCTTCGGCGCTCTGGATGCCGACGCCGGTGATTCAGCTGTTGGCGCTTCTGGGTCCGCTTGGCGTGGGTTTGTTCACCTATGGCCTGCTAATCCTGCCATCGATTGCCGCCCGTCTGCCGCTGCGATTCGGGGTCATCCTTTGCGCGGTGGGGGGCGCTCTGGTGCTGGGGGCCGGCTATTGGGGTCAGCAGCGTATGGCGCAGCACCTACCGGATCAGGATGTGGTGCTGCGTGTGGTGCAACCCAACGCCGCGCAACACGAAAAATGGCAACGTGAGATGGTGCCGGTGTTTTTTGAACGGCAGTTGGCGCTTTCTGCGCAACCGCTGGCGGCGGGGTTTGAAACCGACAACGGTCGTCCGGATGTGGTGATCTGGCCAGAAACCGCCATCGCATACGGGCTGGAAAACACCTATGGCGCGTTAACAGCCATCGCCGAGGCGGCACAAACGCAGGTGATATTCGGGGTGCAGCGCCACGCCCGCCCGCGGTTTTACAACAGTATGGCGATGATTGGGCCGGATGCCGATGTGCAGGCTATCTATGACAAACACCATTTGGTGCCCTTTGGTGAATACATGCCCTTTGGGGATCTTCTGGACCGGATCGGTGTGCGCGGTCTGGCGGCTGCGGATGGCGGAGGCTATAGCGCTGGTATCGGTCCGCGGGTGATGGATTTGGGCGATCTTGGTAAGATTGTACCGCTGATCTGCTACGAGGCGATTTTTCCGCGTGATGTTGGGGCCGTCTCGGAACGCGCCGATTGGATTTTGCACATCACCAATGATGCATGGTTTGGAATTTCATCGATGCCCTATCAACATCTGGACCAAAGCCGGATGCGTGCCATCGAGCAGGGCCTGCCGCTGGTGCGCTCTGCCAATACCGGTATTTCCGGCGTGATCGACCCCTATGGCCGGATTATCGACAGCCTTGCGCTCGGGGTGGCGGGAAAGCTAGATGCGCAATTGCCCGGGGCGTTGGCGCCGACCCATTATGCCCGCAGCGGGGATTGGCCCTCGATCCTGCTATTGCTCTTGCTAGCTGGCGCTTTGACGTACGGGCGTTTACGTAAACTGCATTGACCCTGACGCATTCGGGCTATATCGCCCTGTGAACCTCTGTCACAACGGCTTCCTGGCGTGGCAGGTAAACAGAATGGAGCACTTCTCATGTCCCGCCGCGATTTTACTTTTACTTCTGAATCCGTTTCAGAAGGTCACCCTGATAAGGTCTGTGACCGCATTTCCGATGCGGTTCTGGATGCTCTGCTGACCCAAGAGCCCGAGGCCCGCGTCGCTTGCGAAACATTTGCCACGACAAATCATGTGGTGATCGGCGGAGAGGTTGGCCTGTCGGATCAGACGCGCCTTAAGGAAATGATGGTCGATATCGACGGTATCGCCCGCGATTGTATTCGCGACATTGGCTACGAGCAGGATAAGTTTCACTGGGAAACCGTGCATATCAACAACATGCTGCACGAACAATCCGCCCATATCGCCCAGGGCGTCGATGCTTCTGCGGATAAGGACGAAGGTGCGGGCGATCAGGGCATCATGTTCGGCTATGCGGTGAATGAAACACCTGATCTGATGCCAGCCCCGATTCAATACGCCCATGCGATCCTGCGTCGTCTGGCAGAAGTGCGCAAAAACGGCACAGAACCCGCACTGGGGCCAGACGCAAAATCGCAGCTATCGGTGCGCTATGTGGATGGTAAACCAGTTGGCGTCAGCTCGATTGTCCTGTCGACCCAGCATTTGGATGAATCCCTGAGCAGTGCTGATGTGCGCGCCATCGTAGAGCCTTATATCCTTGAGGTCCTTCCAGAAGGGTGGGTCGATGCCGATACCGTTTGGCATGTAAACCCGACGGGTAAATTCGTCATTGGTGGCCCGGATGGCGATGCCGGTCTGACCGGACGCAAGATCATTGTCGACACCTATGGTGGTGCGGCCCCCCATGGTGGCGGTGCCTTTTCGGGCAAAGACCCGACCAAAGTGGACCGCTCTGCGGCCTATGCGGCGCGCTATCTGGCGAAGAACATTGTCGCGGCCGGTCTTGCGGATCGGGCGACACTACAGCTTTCCTATGCCATCGGCGTGGCGCGCCCCTTGTCGATCTATGTCGACACCCACGGCACCGGCCAGGCACCCGAAGCCGATATCGAGCGTGCGGTTGCAAAGGTCATGGACCTGACACCGCGCGGCATTCGTGAAAAACTGCAAATGAACAAGCCGATCTATCAGCGCACCGCGGCCTATGGCCATTTCGGGCGCAAACCGGATGCAGATGGCGGGTTCAGCTGGGAACGCACCGATCTGATCGATGATTTGAAAAACGCGCTCTAATACCAAAAGGCGCGCCCCTTACGGGCGGGCTTTTTCCGGAACGTAAGCCTTGCGTTTGTCCGAGCGGCTGTCAAAGTCGCAAAAAAACTCGGGGAGGGGTTCATGATCGTCGACATCGCGCTGCCGATTTCTTTGGCTATCATTATGTATTCGCTCGGGGTCGGCCTGACCGTCGGCGATTTCACCCGTGTGCTGCGTATGCCCAAAGCCGTGCTGATTGGTGGTTTGGGACAGTTGCTGGTCATTCCGCTGGTGGCCTTTTTATTGCTGCATCTGTTTGATCTGCCGCCAGCTATGGCCTTCGGCGTGATGCTGGTCGCTTTCTGTCCGGGGGGTGTGACCTCTAATATTCTGACCAAACTGGCCGGAGGTACGGTGGCGCTGTCGATTACGCTCACCGCGATTGTCAGCTTGTTGTCGGTTCTGACGGTGCCGGTGTTTCTCGGCTGGGCAGGGGCCTATTTTTTAGGTGATTCAGTGCCGCCGTTGGATGTCAGTAGCATCGCGGTTTCGATGTTTGCGATCACCGCAGCACCCGTCGTTCTCGGGCTATTGACCCGCCATTTCGCAAGGGGATTTGCCCAACGGATCGAGCGCGGCTTGTCGATTACCTCTGCGGTGTTGTTTGTGGTGATTGTGCTGGGGGCGATTGCCGAAAACTGGACAACATTAAGCGAAAACCTTGGGGTTTTGGGACCGCTGATTGTAATGATGATTGTCAGCCTTCTGGTGCTGGGGGTGCTGATGGGACGCATGCTGTCCCTGACGGCACCGGATGGCGTCTGTATTTCCATTGAGATGGGCGTGCAGAACGCCGCCCTTGGCATTGCTGTGTCCAGTTTGATTGCCAGCGGAGAGGGGATTCCGGAGATCGGTATTCCGGCGGCGGTCTATGGCTTGTTGATGTATGTGATCACCTTGCCGGTGCTGCCACTGTTGCGCCGCCTGTCCAAGGCTTGACGTGCAGGGCGGGTCCGTGCACATCCCCCGCAACAAAGTATAGGACTGGAAATCGACATGGCCGAAGGAAAACACCCCACTGGCGCCCCGTGGCGAAATTTTTACGGACGCTTTAAGGGGAAAACCCTACGCGACAGTCAAAAGGCCTATCTGGATCAGGATCTTCTGGCGCTTTCTCCCGGCAAGGTCGGCTGGGAGGAAAACCCCGACCGCATTCCACTTGATCTGGGCGCGTTGTTCGGGGAGCGCGACATCTGGCTGGAGATCGGCTTTGGCGGTGGTGAGCATATGGTGCATCAAGCCGCGCACTACCCTGAGGTCGGGATAATCGGCTGTGAGCCCTATATCAACGGCGTGGCGATGCTGTTGGGCAAAATCCGAGATGCCAATGTCGATAATGTGGCGGTCTATCCGGGTGACGTGCGGCATATGTTCGATGTTCTGCCAAAGGCCAGTATTTCAAAGGCGTTCCTTCTTTACCCTGATCCTTGGCCGAAAAAACGCCACCATCGCCGCCGGTTTGTCACGCCCGAGCATCTTGATCCTTTGGCCGAGGTGCTAAAACCCGGAGCGATCTTTCGAGTTGCCACCGATATCGAGGATTACGTGCGCCAGACCATGGAAGAGGTTGCGCTGCATCCCGAATTTGAATGGCTGGGCGAAAGCCCTGAAGACTGGCGCAATGCTTGGGGCGATTGGACGTCCACCCGCTATGAACAAAAGGCGCTGCGCGAAGGGCGCACCCCGCATTATCTGACCTTTCGCCGCCGCTAACGCGACGTCGAAGCCTCCGGCGGGGATATTTTTTGGAACAAAGTTGAGGCGGGCGGTTTTCAACACCGGCCCGTCGGAGTAGGGACAAGAAAGCAGCAGAGTGAGAGGCCCATCATGTCATTTGATCGTTCCATCAAAATCGCCCCGTCGATCCTGTCGGCGGATTTCGCGAATTTCGGCGCTGAATGCGAAGCCATAGAGGCGCAGGGGTGCGACTGGGTGCATGTCGATGTGATGGATGGCCACTTTGTGCCCAATATTACCTTTGGCCCCGCAACCTGCAAAGCCATCCGCCCGCATATCAAAGGCGTGATGGATGTGCATTTGATGATCGCACCGGTTGATCCCTATATCGAAGCTTTTGCTGACGCCGGTGCTGATGTGATCACCGCCCATGTCGAGGCCGGACCGCATATTCACCGCACCCTGCAAGCCATTCGCGGCGCAGGGGCTAAGGCGGGGATTGCGCTTAATCCGGGCACACCGGTGGAAACCGTGGAATACCTTCTGGATATGGTGGATCTGATTTGTGTGATGACGGTGAACCCCGGTTTTGGCGGGCAGAAGTTTATTGCCTCTCAGGTCGAAAAAACCGCCAAACTGCGGGCGATGATCGGGGATCGGCCCATCCATATCGAAATTGATGGCGGTGTGACGCCAGAGACCGCACCCTTGGTGGCGGCAGCCGGTGCTGATGTGCTGGTGGCCGGATCGGCGGTTTTCAAAGGTGGCAGCGTCAGCAATCCGGCCCCCTATGGTGAAAATATCCGCGCCATACGCGCCGCCGCAGAAGCGGCTGTGAACGCCTGATAGTTTCTGCGGCCTACTGACAGATCGGCAATTCCCTTGGGGTGGATTTCGGCAGGGAGTCACGCCAGTCGTTGATGATCGGCTGCAGTTTTCGTTTGGGCCAGAATTTCGGCGTGCCGATGGCTTTGAGGCAGGATGTATTCCAGTACAGACCGGATTGGGCCAGTGATTTATTGGCCCGCACGGCCTTGGCGACGGCTTCAATATCACGGGACTCTGGGTAGACATAAAGGCTAGTGGGATTGCCTTCGGCCACCGCCAGAATTTCTTTGGACGCCGATTGTGACCATGTTGTGCAGCCGTTGCTGCGCCCGCTGGTGTAATCGACCAATCGGCCATAGGGGCTGTAGCCGTTTTTATCGGCGTTGGGGCTACCGGTGTTTTTGAAGCGGCATTGCCATTTTAAAAAGACCGCCGGATGCCCGCCGATGGCCCGTTCGCGGGCGTTTTTGGTTTCCCCTTCTCCATCAAACAGCAGGAAAGTGCGATAGAACGGGGTGCGCTTGCCCGCACGGTTGTAATAGCCTTTGAAAGAGGTGCGCGATTCAGCGGTGACATAGGCGCCGCCGGCCGAGAGTTTCGAGCCTTCGGCATTGGAAAAATGGCGCGCGCATTGGCGGCCATTGGCGAAATTAGCTTTGGCCAGTTTGCGCCCGTTACCATAGCCCGAAGAGGTGGCGCGGAAGGTCCTGCTGCCTTCGCAGATGGTATAAAATCGTGGTACTGCACTGCCGTTTGAATAGGTGCTGGGGCGTGTGGCATCCATGGCAAAATAACAGGGATTTTTGACTTTGCCCTGTTTGCGTTTTTTCACATAAAGAGCGCGGGCGCGTTGCAGCACCACAGGAGCGATTTGTCCGGCACCGGTGCCGACATGCTGGTTAAGCCATGCCGGAATGCTCTGGGCCTGTGCTGTGGTGGCCGCCTGCGTTAGGGCCACGCTGATAGCAACAATGAAAAAACGGTGCAAAAACCGCATCGGAATTGAAATCACGGGGCGTCACCTGTTTGAACTGCTTTACCCGAGCCTAGCACATATTATGCGCCCTGAGGAGGTGGGCGGCGAACCTGAAATATGGCCTATCGTCAAAAAGACGGAGGATCGCAGTGTTTGCGGGCCATTTCGGCGTAAAAGGCGCGTAGGGATTTTTTGCCCTCTGTCGGAAAACTTCCATCGTCTTGCACCTCGATAAACCGATCCAGCCGGAACATGCGGAAATCGTCGCGCAATTCGCACCACGCGACCAGCGTCCAGACCTTGCCCCAGAACCACAGGCCCAGCGGGCGGATGCGGCGGGTGCTTGCGGTACCGTTGTTGTCATTATAGCTGATCTGAAGTGCGATCTTTTGTTGTGCCGCGCGTTCCAGACGGTCAATCAAAGCGCGGGTTTCGGGGCCGAAATCTCCGGGGTTTCGGGCATGGATTGCGACGGTTTCTACCGTGTTGCGCAACGCCTCCGGCAGCACCGCATCGATTTTGACCAAGGCCTCTTCGGCAGCGAGCGCCATAGAGGCGCCCCCCCATTCTCGCACCATCCGCGCCCCTGCGATCAGCGCGACCAATTCATCGCGAGTGAACATCAGCGGTGGCAGATCATATCCGGCCCGCATGACGTAGCCGACACCGGCCTCACCTTCGATGGGAACACCGGTGCCGATCAGGTCGGCGATGTCGCGATAAATCGTGCGTTCCGAAACTTCGAGTCTTTCGGCCAGCTGGGCCGCCGTGACCAACCGCCCGCCGCGCAGATATTGCACGATTTGAAACAGGCGATCGGCTCGGCGCATGGATTAGGCGGCCTCAAAGATGCCGATGGAATTGCCATCGGGATCGGTGATGTAAATGAACTGACCGGACGGGATGCTGATGGCTGGCGAGACCACGGTGCCACCCGCTGCTGCGGCCCGCTTGGCAGTGGCTTCGGCGGTGTCTGGTGCCATAAGATGCACAGTTGGGCCGTTGCCGGTGGCCGGTTTGCCCGGATAGAGGTGGCCAGACGTGGAGTCGTTGTCGGCCATCGGGAAAAACGCCACGGGGTTGGGGCCACTGTCGTCCGGTTTCAGATCCCAGTCAAAAACGCTGGCATAGAATTCGATGGCTTTGTTCAAATCTGTCACAGGAATTTCACACCATACGAGGGCATTTTTGGGCATATGTGTCATGGTTGGGGTCCTAAAGGTTATAAGTCAACACAGGCTGTATGACACAGCCCCCCTGACAACGTTCTGTCAGGAGGGTTTGCCCGTCGCGTGTTTTCTGCAAACGGGCCACGGGCTGGGTGATCTGGGGCAACAACACGCAAAGAAATGGGGCATCCCCGTTGCGCCCGCTGCGGGATTGGGGTTCATCTGCGCGCAACACTGAGGCAAGAGGCAAAAGTACATGGGTTTCTTTGAGAAATATCTATCAGTCTGGATCGCTGCAGCGATGGTTGCGGGCATTCTGATTGGCAATGTCGCACCGGGCTTGGTGCAGGCGATTGCAGGTGCAGAAGTCGCGAGTGTGAACTTGGTTGTCGCCGTGCTGATCTGGGCGATGGTTTATCCGATGATGGTGGGGGTTGATCCATCGGCCCTAAAGGATGTGGCCCGCCAGCCCAAGGGACTGATGATCACCATTATTGTCAATTGGGTGATCAAGCCCTTTACCATGGCGGCTTTAGCGGTGCTGTTCTTTGATTACGTCTTTGCGCCGTGGATCGCCCCTGAAGACGCGTCGCAATATATCGCGGGTCTGATCTTGCTGGGCGCGGCCCCCTGTACCGCGATGGTGTTTGTCTGGTCGCAACTGACCAAGGGGGATGCGACCTATACGCTTTTGCAGGTCTCGGTGAATGACATCATCATGGTCTTTGCATTCGCGCCGATTGTGGCGTTTCTGCTGGGCGTCACCGACATTACCGTGCCGTGGAGCACCTTGATCCTGTCGGTGCTGCTGTTCATCGCCTTGCCCTTAATCGCAGGCCTGCTGACGCGCAAGCGGCTCGGGTCGGAGGCAGCGATTTCGGCCTTTCAGGCCAAGGTGAAACCCTATTCTGTTGTGGGCTTGATCGCGACTGTGGTCATTATGTTTGGCCTGCAGGGGCATGTTATTATTGCAAAGCCAATGTTGATCCTGTTGATTGCGGTCCCGATCCTGATCCAGAGTTATAGCATTTTCGCCGTCGCCTACGCCGCGGCCTATGCTTTCAAAGTGCCACACCGGATTGCAGCACCCTGTGCGCTGATCGGGACGTCGAATTTCTTTGAGCTGGCTGTAGCAGTTGCCATCAGCCTCTTTGGGCTGAACTCCGGCGCGGCCCTTGCGACGGTAGTTGGTGTCTTGGTCGAAGTACCGGTGATGCTGACATTGGTGGCTTTTGCCAATCGTACACGGAGCAAATTCACCGCATAGCGGCTACATTGAAACACCGCATGTTTTGGCGGCCCACCGGCGCAGGACCGGGCCAGCGGTTGCAATAACGGCAAAAGCAATGGGCCAGGCCAGTGCCCATGCGCCCATCCAGCTGCCCCAGAAAACATCGCCAAGGCCCAGTGCTTTGGCGGTGGCAACGGCCGTGACGATAAAGGACATCAGACCCGAGGTGATCAAGCTGCCCAAAAGGTGGGCGCGAAAAGCAGGCGTCATGGTTATTCCAGTTCGGAAGAAAGGATGATGGGAAAGAAATTACCGGCGGACAGAACGCCAAACCAGCTATTTCCGTTGTGTGGCTGATGTATCCCGATATCAACAAGCCGGTAAAAACTCTTGCGGTCGATCAGCGCTTCCAGATTGGCGCGTACTAGAACATAGGGCGCGGGTTCACCGGTTTCGGGATCACGGACCACGCGAATCGGATGCGCGGCATCTGCTGTGACCGAATCTTCTACATGAGTGTGGAATGTCAGGGTCTGATCCGGTCCCGGATCAGTGATTTCAAAATCAATCGCGACAAAGGGGGCGTCTTCGACGGTGATCCCGACTTTTTCAACCGGCGTCACCAAAAAATAGGCATCCCCGTCTTTGCGCAGGATCGACGAAAACAGCTTTACCAGCCCAAAACGCCCGATGGGCGTGCCCAAATAGAACCAAGTGCCATCGCGCGCGATCCGCATATCGAGATCACCGCAGAAGGGCGGATCCCACAGATGCACCGGCGGCGGGCCTTTTTTAGAGGCCGCTTTGGCTGCAGAGGCCAAGGTATCGGCGCTTGGCGTCACAAAGTTTTCATCAATCATTGGTTTTGCCATTTGTATGTCACGGGCTATCGTTCTTTAATGTCATCATAGCGGGCAAAGGAGCGTTGTCATGTCAGAGACCGAAGATCTTGTCACCGAAATTGAGGCATTGGGCGAAAAACTTGCGCGGGCCAAGGCTTCCATCAGTAAAAAGCTGATCGGGCAAGAGCGGGTCGTGGACCTGACACTGGCCTCTTTGCTGTGCGGCGGGCATGGGCTTTTGATTGGCCTGCCGGGGCTGGGTAAAACCCGGCTGGTGGAAACCCTGTCCACGGTGATGGGGCTGGATGGCTCTCGGGTGCAGTTTACCCCCGATCTGATGCCTGCCGATATTCTTGGTTCTGAAGTGTTGGAAAAGAAAAAGGGCGGAGAGCGGGAATTCCGATTCATCGAAGGCCCGATATTCTGTCAGCTTCTGATGGCGGATGAAATCAACCGCGCCTCGCCGCGCACGCAGTCTGCCTTGTTGCAGGCGATGCAGGAAAAACAAGTGACCGTAGCGGGTGAAGAACGCTCTTTGGGCAGTCCTTTCCATGTTTTGGCCACCCAGAACCCGATAGAACAAGAAGGCACCTACCCGCTGCCCGAAGCGCAGCTTGACCGCTTTTTGGTGCAGATTGATGTCGAATATCCGGATCGGGACACCGAACGTGACATCATTATCGCCACCACAGGTATTGCAGAAGAAGAGGCCACTGCTGTTTTTACCGCCGAGGAACTGCGTCAGGCGCAGCGGCTGTTGCGACGCATGCCCGTAGGGGACGCAGTGGTCGATCTGATCCTTGATCTGGTACGGGCCTGCCGCCCTGATGACGACACTGCACCTGATTTTGTGCGCGAAAATGTCAGTTGGGGGCCGGGGCCGCGTGCGGCGCAAGCGTTGATGCTGACCGTGCGGGCAGAGGCTTTGCTGGATGGGCGTCTTGCCCCGTCGACAGCGGATGTGATCCGTATGGCGCGCCCGGTTCTAAGCCACCGCATGGCGCTGTCTTTTGCTGCTCGCGCCCGTGGGGTGGAACTGTCCGAAGTGATTGATCAGGTCGCCGCACGACTGACCGCAGAAGCCGCCGCCGCGTGAGAGAACCCCGCGCCCTTCGACGTCGCGCTACCGAAACGGCAGCGCCTTTCCCGCCGCTGCTGGCAGAGGCAGAACGGCTGGCCGCGACCGTTTTATTAGGGGAACATGGCCGCAGGCGGTCGGGTTTGGGGGATGAATTCTGGCAATATCGCCCCGCGATCGAAGGCGATGAGGCCCGTCTGGTCGACTGGCGGCGCTCGGCCAAGGCCGATGTGCATTTCATTAAACAGAAAGAATGGCAGGCGGCGCAGAGCGTGATGTTCTGGATAGATGATGCCCGTTCGATGGATTTCACATCGGATGCCAACCTGCCGCGTAAAATCACCCGTGCCCGAACGCTTGCGCTGGCGGCGGCCATCCTGTTGGTCCGCGCTGGTGAACGCGTGGGGCTGACCAACTCCGATCACCCGCCGCGCTCCGGCGAGGCACAATTGCTGCGATTGGCCGAGGAATTCACCGCCCAAGGCAGCGCGCAGGATTTCGGGGCACCCGAAACACGGGGCATGCGGCCGCATTCCACAGCCGTCTTCATGTCAGATTTCATGGGGCCGGTGGCCGCCGTGGAAACCGCAATAGCCAAAGCGGCGGACCGTGATGTGCGCGGGGTGTTGATTCAGGTGCTGGACCCGCAGGAAGAAGCCTTTCCGTTTGACGGGCGGACGGTATTTGAAAGCGTTGGGCGCAGTATCGTCCACGAAACCCAACAGGCCGGTGATCTGCGCGATCGCTATCTGGAACGCTTGGCTGAACGGCGGGCCGTGCTGCGTGATCTGTGCCGCGCCACCGGCTGGCAGTTTCAAACCCATCATACCGGCGACACCGGCCAGAGCGCCTTGTTGTGGTTGCATCAGGCCCTGCAGCGGGGACGCCGCTAATGTTTGTTTTGGGTCCGATCGGGTTTACTGTGCCATGGCTGTTGCTCGGGCTATTGGCGCTGCCGTTGCTATGGATATTGCTGCGGGTGGTGCCGCCCGCACCGGTGCGGCGACGCTTTCCCGGTGTGGCGCTTTTACTGGGGCTGCGCGACGATGACGTGCAAAGCGACCGCACGCCGTGGTGGCTGCTGTTGCTGCGCCTTCTAGCGGTTGCGGCCCTGATTCTCGGCTTTGCCGGTCCGGTTCTGAACCCGCAGATCAATACCGCTTCTGATGCGCCTTTGCTTATTGTTATGGATGGCGGTTGGGGGGATGCCTCTGGCTGGAATCAGCGCCAAGAACGTCTAGAGGCATTGCTCGAAGATGCGGGGCGTGCGGGGCGCACAGTGGCGATGGTGCAACTGACGGATTTGCCGGCTGAAGGTCTTTCGTTCCAATCGGCTGATGTCTGGCGCAGCCGCTTACCAGCCCTTGTCCCCGCCCCTTGGCGCGCGGATATGGCGGCGGCAGCGGCGTGGTTTGATGCATTGCCCGCGCAGCCGATGGAAGTGCTGTGGATGTCGGACGGGATTGCCGCCGAGGGGCGCATCGAGTTACTGCAGAGATTGGAAGAAAACGGCACCGTACGGGTTTTTGAAACCGCCATGACGACCTATGGGCTCCGTCCGGCGCTTTATGCGGATGGCGAAATCACCCTGACAGCGGTGCGCAATCGCATCGACACGCCCGCTGCACTAGAGGTGCAGGCCATCGGGCTTGATCCTTCGGCAATAGAACGGGTGCTGGCCAATGTGCCCCTGCGGTATGAAGCCGGCGCAGAGGAGGCCAGCGTGGCGCTGAGCCTGCCGCCGGAGTTGCGCAATCGGGTCAGCCGGTTTGAACTGGTAGATCACCGCAGCGCCGCCGCCCTAAGCCTGACCGATGATGGGTTGAAGCGGCGCGAGGTGGCGTTGATGGCGGGGCGTGATGACCGCGAAGGCTTAGAGCTTTTGTCGCCCCTGCATTTTCTTAATCAGGCTTTGGCCCCCACCGCAGACCTTTTGGATGGTGCGCTCAGCGATATGTTGCTGGCCAATCCGGATGTGCTGGTGATGGCCGACGTCGCTACTTTGTCCGAAGCAGAGGCAGAAGCCGTCGAAGACTGGGTGCAAAAGGGCGGGCTTTTGGTGCGCTTTGCTGGTCCGCGTCTGGCGGCCAGCGATGTGAGCCGCGATTTTGAGGACCCGCTGTTGCCGGTGCGCCTGCGCGTTGGCGGGCGCACGGTGGGCGGCGCTATGAGCTGGGGCGCGCCCAAATCCCTGCGCGCCTTTGCCGAAACCTCTCCGTTTTTTGGGCTGTCGATCCCGGCGGATGTCGATGTCAGCGCTCAGGTGCTGGCCCAGCCGGACCCGATCTTGGCAGAACGCGCAATTGCGGTTCTGGAAGATGGCACGCCGATGGTGACCCGCAAAACGTTGGGGGCAGGGCAGGTGGTTCTTTTCCACGTTACCGCCAATGCCGAATGGTCAACCCTGCCGCTTTCCGGTCTTTTTGTACAGATGCTGGAGCGTCTGGCGGTTTCCACCCGACCGGCCCGTCCAACAGCGGATGATCTGGCCGGATCGGTCTGGACGGCAGAACGTGTTCTGAACGGTTTTGGCGGGTTTGAGGATGCGGCGCGACTGGCGGGCATCGAGGGGCGTACCCTTGCCGAAGGTCAAATAGGCGCGACCCTGCCCCCCGGTCTGTATCGCAGCGAAGGTCGGGCGATTGCGGTAAATGTCATGGCAGAGGGGCAAACACTTGCCCCCACCCAATGGCCCGTGCGCATTGTCGTTGAGGGCCTGAACATCGTGCAGGAAGTGAGCCTGAAGGGGCCGCTGCTCTTGGCTGCGCTGCTACTTTTGTTGGTTGATATTCTGGCCTCTTTGCTGGTTTCGGGGCGTTTGCGTGGGCCGCGCGGCGGGGTTGTGGCCTCTGTTTTATTGGCTGTTTTCCTGATCCAACCGAATGCCGCACAGGCACAAGAAAACGATCCGGCCCTTGAGTCACTGGCCCTGCTGGCCACATCGGATGTGGTACTGGCCTATGTACAAACCGGCAATACCGAGGTTGATCGCGTGGCGGAGGCGGGCCTGCGGGGGCTGAGTGATACGCTCTATTTGCGCACCGCGATTGAGCCCGCAGAACCGCTGGCGGTGAATTTGGAAACCGATGAGCTATCGTTTTTTCCATTCCTGTATTGGCCGGTGTCAGCAGATCAGCCGCTTCCCTCGCAAGAGGCTTATGTGAAGCTGAACCGCTATCTGCGCTCTGGCGGGATGATCCTGTTTGATACACGGGACGCGGATGTGGCAGTTTACGGGCGTCAAACCCCCGAGGGTCGCCGATTAGAGCAACTGGCCCGCGATCTGGATATTCCGCCACTGGAGCTGGTGCCTTCTGACCATGTGCTGACCCGCACTTTTTACCTGCTGCAGGAATTTCCCGGGCGGTACGCCGGGCGCGAGGTCTGGGTTGAATCCGCTCCGCCGGATGCCGAACAGGTCGAAGGCATGCCGTTTCGCAATCTTAATGACGGGGTGACGCCGGTGGTGGTGGGGGGCAATGATTGGGCCTCGGCCTGGGCAGTGGACCGGTCCGGCAACCGGATGTTCCGGATCGGGCGCGGCTATACCGGAGAGCTTCAGCGCGAGATTTCCCTGCGCTTCGGGGTGAATTTGATCATGCATGTGCTGACGGGCAACTATAAATCGGATCAGGTCCATGTGCCTGCGCTACTGGATCGGTTGGGGCAATAATGACGGAGCGTATCCTCTTTGATGCTTTGATCCCTTGGCCGGTTTTCTGGTGTATTGCGGTTGTTGTTGTGCTCATGGTCGGGCTGTCGCTTTGGCGGGGTTTGGCGGGCTGGTGGTTGCGTGGCCTGAGTGCGGCGGCGGTCTTGTTGGCCCTGTCCAACCCGTCCTTGCAAACCGAGGAGCGCCAAACCGAAGACGACATTGTTCTGGTGATTGCAGATGACACCGCCAGCCAGCGCATCAGCGATCGGGCCGCGCAAACCGAAACGGCCCTTGCGCAGCTGCTGGGCCAGCTGGAGGCACGCCCCAATACCGATGTGCGTGTTTCGCGCCTCGGGGACGGGGCAGAAAACACCGGATCAGCCCTTGTCGGGGCGGTGCGGGATGCGTTGTCTGATGTGCCCAGCGGGCGCGTTGCGGGGGTGTTCATGCTGTCGGATGGTCAAGCCCATGATGCCGAGAGCCTGCCCAGCCTGCCTGCACCCTTTCATGTCATGCTTAGCGGCAAGGAAAACGACTGGGATCGTCGCCTGATGGTCACTAATGCCCCGGCTTTTGCCATTCTCGGCGAACCGGTCACCCTGACCATACGGGTTGAGGATCAAGGGGTGATCCCTGCCGATGTGCAAGGCATGGCCGTGCTGCAAATCTCGGTGGATGGCGAAGCACCGCAATCGGTGCGCGTACCAACGGGGCGGGACATGGAATTGCCCATTACCCTGCCCCATGGCGGCATGAATGTGGTGCAGTTTACCGTACCCGAAGCCAGCGGAGAGCTCACGGACCGCAACAATAGCGCGGTGGTGCAAATCAACGGCGTACGTGACCGGTTGCGGGTGCTGCTGGTCTCGGGCGAACCGCATCCGGGGGAACGCACGTGGCGCAATCTGTTGAAATCCGACAGCTCGGTTGATCTGGTGCATTTCACTATTTTGCGCCCGCCAGAAAAACAGGACGGCGTGCCGGTGTCCGAGCTTTCGTTGATCGCCTTCCCAACGCGGGAGTTGTTTTTGGACAAGATTGATGAATTCGATCTGATCATCTTTGACCGCTATAAACGGCGCGGCATCCTGCCCGGATTATACCTTGATAATGTGTCCAACTATGTCCGAAATGGCGGGGCGGTTCTGATCGCAGCGGGGCCGGATTTTGCCTCTGCCGATAGCCTGTTTCATTCCGGTTTGGCCGATGTGTTACCCGCCGCGCCGACAGCCCGTGTGTTTGAGGAAGGCTTCCGCCCGCAGATCACCGAATTGGGGCAGCGCCATCCGGTGACAGAGGGGCTGGATGCGCCATTTATGGGGGATCAGGCCGACACCGCGAACTGGGGACGCTGGTTCCGTTTGATTGATCTTGAACCGACCTCGGGCAGTACCGTCATGTCCGGCGCCGCAGCGCGTCCGCTTTTGGTGCTGGATCGGGTGGAAGAGGGGCGCGTGGCCCTGCTGGCATCGGATCACGCTTGGCTGTGGAGCCGGGGCTTTGAAGGCGGGGGGCCGCAACTGGAACTATTGCGCCGCCTTGCCCACTGGATGATGAAAGAGCCGGAACTTGAAGAAGAGGCGCTGTGGGCTGAAGCCATTGGTCAGGAAATGACGATCATCCGCCGCACGCTGTCAGAAGATGTGGGCGATGTCGAAATCACCGCGCCGGATGGATCGGTTCAAACCGTGCCGATGACACAAACCTCTCCGGGGCGCTATGAGGCCGTGGTGACGGGGCCGGACATCGGTCTGTACCGGCTGAAAGAGGCGGATCAGACCGCCGTTGTCGCGCTTGGACCGGCAGCGCCGCGCGAATTTGAGGAAACACTGGCCTCTGACGCGAAGCTGTCGGGTTTGGTGTCGGCGACCAATGGCGGGGTTGTTGCGATGACGCAAGGCGTGCCGCGTCTGCGTGATGTGCGTGCGGGGCGGCCTGCTTCCGGGCGCGGTTGGCTCGGTCTGACGCCGCGCAATGCTTTTGTCACCACAGATGTTTCTGTCGCGCCCTTGGTGCCCGCATGGGTCTTGCTGCTGATTGCAGCGGTTCTGGCAGCAGGCGCTTGGCTGTATGAGGGGCGACGCAGGGCTTAGTCCAGCTCTATCCAGTACCTCGAAGCCGCCCAGCCATCCACATTGCACCGCGCCACCACGGCCACCCGTGTGGTGCCCTCGGGCAGGCGCACGCCAGAGAGGCTGCGGGTAAAGGGCTGTTCGGTGACATGAGGGTGCAAAAGCTCGCGCAGGCCAAGGCTTTCGCCGGTTTCGCTCAGGATTTTCCAGCCGTCGGCATAGTGGTCCCAGCCGGTGTCGGGATGGCGCAAGGTGACCGAAAACACCCATGTGTCACCGGATTTCCGCGCTGTTGCGTTTTCAATGACCGAGGGGTCGGCAGCGGCCATAAGAGGCAAGCTGGTGATGATGCCTGCCGCGATTAGGCGCAAGATCCTGATATTATGCATCCTTTTTTCCTTTGGTTCTTGGTTTTGGCGGGTTTTGCAACAGCACCTGCCGCGAATGGGAACTGAATTCCCGACGCCAGAGGAAAAGTGTCGTTAACAATGCCGCAAACAGCAAGACAAAAGGGCTGATCAGCCATGTCAGCGAGGTCAGCGCGAAATAGATCGAGCGCAGACCGCGATTAAAGGCGCGCGCGCCGGTGATGTTGATCTCTGCCGCCTGTTGGGCGCGGGGATAGGTTTCGGGATCGGACGGATCATTAGGGACGGCGGCCATGACCACCGCGCAATAGCCGAACAGCCGATGGGACCAGACGAATTTTAGAAAACCATTGGCCACAAAAATCAGCGACATCAATATTTTGACCTCCCAGACCACCGCCGGCGCGGCGTCGAGGGTGAAATCCTGCGCCACCCCCAGCAGACGTTCGGTATTGCCGATCAGGGCCAGCCCGCCGCCAATGGCGATCATACAGGCAGAGGCAAAGAAGGTCGTGCCTTGCCGCAGTGTGCCGAGAATGGCAGAATCAAAAATGCGCGGCTGTCGGGTGACAAAATGAACCATCCATTCGCGGCGGTAGCCTTGCATGATGTAGGACACCGAATGCGGCTTTCTTTTCTGGCTGTCGATGCGCAGGCCGATCAGCAGCCAGCTGCTCCAGAGAAAGGCAACAGCAAGAACATCATAGATGGTAAAATAGGCGAGGCTGGATATCAGGTTCATAGGCCTAAATAGGCCCGAAGCTGGCGCAAACGCCAGTGCCTATCCCCGTATCATTGAAAAAAACGTTGCCGCAGGGCACCGGTAACTTTGCTTAGCCAGTCGGCGGATTGTGCCGGGGACGGAAGCTGGTCGGTATAAGAGAGCAGGGTGGAAACATCCGGGTCAGGATCGGAAAAATGATCCATTAACAGTCGCAGCCCCTGCCGTTGTTCGGGTGTCGGTTCGTGAATGGACAGGCATATCCCGTCGCTGGTAATCGGGTTCGGCAGCACGATGGCCCCAAGCGTGATGCCAAACATCAGCGGTGCCTGATTAAACTGAACGCGGATTTGGCACAGCTCTCCGAAGCAATCGAGTTGCAAGGGCCCCTGAACCTGAACCTCATCCGGTAATATTTTTTTGCCGATATAACTGCGCCCGTTCAGCATGACCTGAAACTGCAAGGGGCGGGGGATGGGCGGCGGGCTGGGCGGAAAAACCGGCACGGCACGGTCGCTAAGTGTTGTGGGGAAATCTGGCATCAAACGACTCAAATTGCTTAAGAAAAGGATACTTCAGCCTCCGCCAACAAAGTTAGCAAACTGTTAATGTGAGAAGGGTTCAATATTTGATGAACGCACCTATTGATTTTTCCTTCCATAATTGGTTATATATTTTTACCAATTATGGAGGTCACCCATGGAAATGCCACAACCCAATGCGCAGGTTTTGCACCGCAAGGATCAAATTGTAGCGCGATTACAATCTGTTGTCGGCGCCGACGGGGTGATTTTCGACGTAATCGAGACCCGCGCCTATGAATGCGATGCCCTGACCGCCTATAAATGCCCGCCTATGCTGGCGGTCCTGCCGCGCACCACCGAAGAAGTCTCGGAAGTCCTTAAGATTTGTTATGACGAAGGCGTGCCTGTCGTGCCGCGCGGGGCGGGGACTTCTTTGGCGGGGGGGGCCTTGCCCACGGCAGATTCGGTGATTCTTGGCGTCGCGCGGATGAATGCGGTACTGGAAACCGACTATGACAACCGGTTCATCCGTGTGCAATCGGGCCGCACAAACCTGTCGGTCAGCGGTGCTGTCGAAGAGGAAGGGTTCTTTTATGCGCCCGATCCGTCTTCGCAATTGGCCTGTGCCATTGCCGGTAATGTGGCGATGAACTCCGGCGGGGCGCATTGCCTGAAATACGGGGTGACAACCAATAATCTGATGGGGGTCAAAATGGTGTTGATGGATGGCACCATCGTCGACATCGGTGGCGGGCATCTGGATGCGCCGGCGCTTGATCTTTTGGGGGTGATTTGCGGGTCCGAAGGGCAGCTTGGTGTGGTCACAGAGGCCACTTTACGCATCTTGCACAAGCCCGAGGGCGCGCGCCCGGTCTTGATCGGCTTTGACAGCAACGAAGTTGCCGGTGCCTGTGTGTCCGACATTATCCGTGCCGGAGTTTTGCCGGTGGCGATTGAATTCATGGACCGTCCCTGCATCCGCGCCTGCGAGGCCTTTGCCCATGCCGGATACCCCGATTGCGAGGCGCTTTTGATCATCGAGGTCGAAGGTTCCGACTCCGAAATTGATGCGCAGCTGGCCCTGATCACCGGTATCGCGCGCAAGCATAATCCGGTTGAAGTGCGCGAAGCCAAAGACGCTGATGAATCCGGTCGCATCTGGCTCGGGCGCAAATCCGCTTTTGGCGCGATGGGGCAAATCAATGATTACATGTGTCTGGACGGCACGATTCCGGTGTCGTCCTTGCCATTTGTGTTGCGCCGGATTGGCGAGCTGTCAGCGGATTATGGTCTGGACGTGGCAAATGTTTTCCACGCAGGAGATGGCAATATGCATCCGCTGATCCTGTTTGATGCCAACAAACCCGGTGATCTGGAACTCTGCGAGGCCCTGGGCGCAGATATCCTGAAGCTTTGCGTCGAAGCGGGGGGGTGCCTGACCGGAGAGCACGGCGTCGGAGTTGAAAAACGTGATCTGATGAACGTGCAATATGCGCCGGATGATCTAGAGGCGCAGATGGCGGTGAAGGATGTGTTTGATCCGGCTTGGCTGTTGAATGCGGCCAAGGTTTTCCCGCTGGCCGCGTCGCAGTCCCGCCGTCCGGGCGCGCACCTTGAAGTATCCTAAGGCAGAAGTGAAATGATACATCCAACAAGCGAACAAGCCTTGGCCGAGGCCCTTTCCTCGGCATCCGGTCCCCTTGTCATTAAAGGAGGCGGCACACGCCGGTTTGGCACACTGCAGGGAGAGGTCCTGACCACCAGCGGGCTGAGCGGTGTGGAACTCTATGATCCGGGTGCGCTGACGATTGTGGCCAAAGCGGGCACTTCTTTGGCAGAGATCGAAGGTGTTCTGGCGGCGGAAAACCAGCGGCTGGCTTTTGAGCCGCCGGATTTGCGCGGGCTGCTCGGGCGGGAAGGTGACTCAACGATTGGCGGCGTTGTTGCGGCCAATGCTTCGGGACCACGCCGCATTCAGGGCGGGGCCTGTCGGGATTTCCTGCTGGGTGTGCGCTTTGTCGATGGGCAGGGGCGGGTGCTGAAAAACGGCGGTCGGGTGATGAAAAACGTGACCGGCTACGATCTGGTCAAACTGATGGCGGGTAGCCACGGAAGCTTGGGCGTCCTGAGCGAGGTTTCTTTGAAGGTGCTGCCTTTGCCCGAAACCACCGGTGTTCTGCAGATGACCGGTCTGACACCCGAGGCAGCGGTCAAGGCGATGTCGCGGGCTCTGGGCTCGCCCTTTGATGTTACCGGAGCCGCCCATGCGACCCGCAGTGCAACAGGGGAGCCGCTGACCCTGATCCGGCTTGAGGGCTTTGCGGACTCGGTTGCCTATCGCGCCGAGTCGCTGCGCAACCGTTTGGCGGCGTTTGGCGATGTTGAGATAGATACCAACCCCGCGCGCACCAAGGCCCTTTGGGCACAGGTTCGCGATGTTGCAATGCATGTCGGCACCGAAGGGGATGTGTGGCGGATTTCGGTAACCCCCAGCGATGGCCCAGCCGTTGCAGCGCGGTTACCTGACTGTGAAATCCAGTTTGACTGGGGCGGGGGATTGTTATGGGTGCGCGTACCCTTTGGCATGGATGTGCGAGCAAGCCTTGAGGGTATCAACGGTCATGCGACCCGCTGCTCCGGCGACAGCCTTGCTCCGGTTTTTCACCCCGAACCACCCGCCTTGGCAACCTTGTCACAAGGACTGCGTCAGCGATTTGATCCCCGTGGCATTCTGAACCCCGGACTAATGGGCTAGACCCGCTCAAAGGAGAGCAACACCATGCAAACCCATTTTACCGAAGAACAGCTGCAAGATCCGGGCTTAAAGCGGGCCAACGAAATTCTGCGCTCCTGCGTGCATTGCGGATTCTGTACTGCAACCTGCCCTACCTATCAGGTGCTGGGCGATGAGTTGGACAGCCCGCGCGGGCGAATTTACATGATCAAGGATATGCTGGAATCCGGCCGTCCTGCCGACGAAAAAACCGTCAAACATGTGGACCGCTGTCTGTCCTGTCTGGCCTGTATGACCACCTGTCCATCTGGTGTGCACTATATGCATCTGGTGGATGAGGCCCGTGCCTATATCGAAAAGACCTATAAACGCCCGTTCAGTGATCGTGCGCTTCGGTGGATTTTGGCGCAGGTTTTGCCCCATCCGACGCGGTTCCGGCTGGCGCTTTTGGGGGCCAAAATGGGCCGTCCGTTCAAATTTCTCATGCCGGACGCACGGTTGAAAGCCATGCTGGAAATGGCTCCCAAGAAAATCCCACCGGTGAGCCGTAACGATGATCCGCAACGCTTTGCTCCGCTGAGATCACAGGCGGACAAGCCGGTAAAACGCATCGCCCTGATGACCGGCTGCGCGCAAAAGGCACTGAATACCGATATCAATGACGCCACAATCCGCCTGTTGCGGCGATTGGGCTGCGAGGTCGTGATTGCCAAGGGTATGGGCTGTTGCGGGGCTTTGACCCATCACATGGGTAAGGAAAAAGACAGCCACGCTGCTGCGGCCAAAAACATCCATGCCTGGATGGCCGAGGTAAACGGCGACGGACTGGACGGCATTGTGATTAATACTTCGGGCTGTGGCACCACGGTCAAGGATTACGGCCATATGTTCCGCAATGACCCTCTGGCCACCGAGGCGGCCAAAGTCTCTGAGTTGGCGATGGACATAACCGAATTACTGATGACGCTGGAGATACCGGAAGGCGAGGATAAAGGGCTGACCATCGGCTATCACGCTGCCTGTTCGCTGCAACATGGGCAAAAGGTCAAAGCGGCCCCGAAAACCTTGCTTAAACGTGCGGGTTTCAAAGTATCGGAACCGGCCGACAGCCACCTGTGTTGTGGTTCTGCGGGGACCTATAACCTGATGCAGCCAGAGATTTCAGGTCAACTGAAGGCCCGCAAGGTACAGACGTTAGAGGCGGTCAAACCCGACCTGATCGCGGCG
Organism: uncultured Pseudoruegeria sp.; assembly: GCA_947498155.1. Taxonomy (GTDB): domain Bacteria; phylum Pseudomonadota; class Alphaproteobacteria; order Rhodobacterales; family Rhodobacteraceae; genus Pseudoruegeria. Next base: position 30,444 of record CANMJD010000004.1, on the reverse strand, counting down.
GGCAACATCGGCTGCATGATGCAGATCGGTAGCGGCACAAAACTGCCCGTGGTGCATACAGTGGAATTATTGGACTGGGCCACCGGTGGCCCAAAACCGCCAGCATTGATCACGGCAGGGACATAATCCTGCCGTAAGCGGAAAGTAGCCTCTGGTTGAAAGCAACGGAGGCAACATGCGCTTTTTTTCGATCCTTGTTATGGTCCTGCTGATTTGGGGCAATGCCGCGCAGGCAGGTGGTTTGCGGGCGTTGGAAACCGCAGATGACAACAAAGGCTGGGAAGCCGTGGGCCGGTTGAACATTGGTGACACCGCCATGTGCACGGGCGCGCTGATTGCACCGGATTTGGTGCTAACGGCGGCGCATTGCCTGTTTGATCGCAGCACCGGCGCGCGGATCGAAAGTTCAGAGATCGAATTCCTTGCCGGTTGGCGTAACGGGCGGGCGGCGGCCTATCGCGGGGTGAAAGCCGCTGCCGTGCATCCAGATTATCAAATGTATAACCCCTCGGGTACCGCACGGGTACGTAATGATGTGGCCCTGTTGCAACTTGATCAGCCGGTGCGCAACGGCGCGATTGCCCCTTACGAAATTGATACCGAATTGCGCAAAGGCGATGAGGTCGGCGTGGTATCCTATGCGCAAGACCGCGCAGAACATGCCTCCTTGCAAGAGGTGTGCCATGTGCTCGGCCAGCAGGCCGGTGCGGTTGTATTGTCTTGTAGCGTAGATTTTGGTGCCTCTGGTGCGCCGGTGTTTGTGATGGAAAACGGCATCGCCAAAGTCGCCTCTGTGGTGTCGGCTAAGGCGGAAATGGGCAGTCAGAAAGTGGCGCTTGGCTCTGAGTTGAACGTCTCGGTCGCTGTGCTGAAAGATATTCTGAAAGATCAAACAGGCCGCTTTGGCGCTGCCAAACCCAAGGTCCGCCGCCTGAGCCTGAGCGAAGACCGTGCCAGCTCCGGTGCGAAGTTTTTGCGTCCCTAAGACCACGGCAGGAGAAACAGATGAACCGATTTGTCCTTGCCGGTATTACCCTATTGTTGGGCGCCCTTCCGGCGCAGTCTGTCTCTGCCGATAGCGGTTTGACGCGGCTTACCCACCGGCAGGACGTGTTCGGGCTGGAGGCCGTTGGCCGGCTGGATCTGGAAAGGGGCAGTTGCAGCGGCGCTTTGATTGCCCCGGATCTGGTACTGACAGCGGCACATTGTCTTTTTGATAAGCGGCGCAAACGTCCCTTTGATATGTCCAAGGCTGTGTTTCGCGCCGGGTATCGCGATGGGCGCGCTTTGTTTGAATCCCGTGCCCTGCGCGGGGTTGCGCGACAGGGCTTTGCCCCCTTTGCGCCTGTCAGCCGGGCACGGATCATTCAGGATGTCGCGCTGGTTCAATTGGAAAGACCGGTCAACACGGCCCGTATCGCCCCCTATGCCATTGATACCGCCCCCGCGCGCGGGGAGGGGGTGAGTCTGGTTTCCTATGCCAAAGACCGCAACGACGCACCGTCCTGGCAAAAAAGCTGTCGGGTCCTTGAGCGCGACACAGAGGTTCTGAAACTGTCCTGCGATACGAATTTCGGGTCCTCTGGCGCGCCGGTTTTTGGCGGTGAAGGGCGTCGCCGGCGTATTGTCTCGATTGTATCGGCAGGCACACATGGCGGGGGAACGCATGTCGCCTTTGGCATGGTGCTACCGCAGGCAATTGCAGAGCTGAAGGCGGCATTGCGCTCCGGACGCGGGGTGATTGAGGCAAATAGGTCGGCGGTGGTGCACAGCGGGCCAGACCAGAATGGCAAGGCCAGCACCGGGGCAAAATTCCTCCGGCCCTAGGCTCTTGAAAGGCAAAATGACGTTTCCTATTTGAGAAATAACCGGATGCCAAAACTGGGTCCGGTAAGTCTGAAAATGGCCTGTCCATACCGGAAGGCCGCGCCTAAATCTGGAATCGCTCATAGGAGGATATCCCATGCGAACACTTGACCTGACTCCGCTGTACCGCGCCACTGTTGGTTACGACCAGATCGCCGATCTGATGGATCGTGCCCTGACCAATGATGTAGGCCAGTCCAGCTACCCCCCTTATAATATCGAAAAAACCGCCGATGATGCTTACCGCATTTCGATCGCGGTTGCTGGCTTCTCCGAGGATGAACTTTCCGTCGAAGTCAAAGAAAACGCGCTGGTTGTGTCGGCCAAGAAAGCCAAAGACGAAACCCCGCGCAATTATCTGCATCGTGGCATTGCCACCCGTGCCTTTGATCGCAGCTTCCAACTGGCCGATCACGTGCGTGTTTCCGGTGCCACCCACAAAGACGGCATGCTGCATATCGATCTGATCCGTGAAGTGCCCGAAGCCCTGAAGCCGCGCAGCATTCAGATCAACAGCGCAACGGCGATCGAAGCCAAAGCGGTGAATTAAGCACTCGTTTTACCGTCATGAGTATCGGGCGTGCCGTGCGGCGCGCCCTTTTTCGTTCAGGGCAGGTGGCGCAAATCCAGTTCTGCCAATTGATAGGGTAGGCCGGATTTTTCAAAGACTTCGGGATCAAGCATAAAACCCAGCCGCGCATAAAAGCCGAGGGCGCTTTGGCGGGCATCGCACCAAAGCGTAGAAAATCCCTCTGCCCTGAGGTGGATCGCGGCTGTCATCACGAGTTCTTTGCCCAGGCCTTTTCCCTGATAGGCGGGATGGATCGCCAATTTGCGCAGCCGCACTTTGGTACCATCTGGAAAAAACGAGGCCACACCGACCAAATCGGCTCCATCAATAGCACCAAAATGCGTGGCGGTCTCATCCTCGGGCAGCATGACATCATGGATTGATTTATGCGGCCAAAGGACGGTTTGGCGAAGCGCTAGCGTTTCAGGGGCGGCAATGGCACGGATGTTTATCTGGGTCATTCGGTCTGTCTACCGGGCCATTGCGCAAAAGAAAACGCCCGACACGGGGAGCCGGGCGCATTCATACGGTTTGAGGACGTTTAGCCGCCGGTTGTCGGATTACCGATCGAAAAGAAAAGCGTCTCGCCGGAATGGTCATCCACACCGTCATTGTCGGTGGAGATAAAGAATTCGCCATTCGCATCGATAGCCAGACCTTCGACCTTATCCTGCACATAGCCATTCAGAGACTGCAGTTCGGGGATCAGATCGCGCACCAATTCTTTTTGAACGACCGGCAAAGTGCCGCCCAACGGTGCAGGCACCATCTCGCTCAGCGCGACACGGTAGATCTTTTTAGTAACCGCATTTGCACCGATCTGGTTGTCGCGCTCGATGATATAGACGTGGTCACCATGGGCGACGATCTCGGAGAGGCCGACCCAGCCTTTTTCTGGCGCTGCCTTTTCATACAGAACCGCGCCCCATTCTTTGCTTTCGATGTTATAGGCCACCAGTTTAACGTGGTTTTCCGGATCATCTTTCCACTCGCGCTGCACGGCCATCCAAAGCGTGTCGCCGACTTTGGTGATGCCTTCGAAACCAAAACGTTTTTCTACAGCGGCCAGTTCTGCTGGAATGCCAAACTCGCCCTTAAGGTTCTTGATCGCCCCATCGGCAGCGACATGATAAATCGCGTGGGGGATCAGCCGTTCCGTCCGCCCTTCAGAGGCAACAAAGAAGCCGCCCTTGCCATCCAGTGTGATGCCTTCCAGATCGAGCTTTTGCGCCGGGGCGCCGTTGCGGGTGATGCGGGTGACATCAACGATCCGTGCCGGTGTCTGTGTGGCATCAATTTTGAAAATCGACGGCTGGAAGCCGTAAAAGCTGTCGTTTACCGCATAAAGAATACCCGGCTGTTCGACGTGCGCCACCATGCCGGAAAGCGCACCCCAGCCGATCAGCTCATCTGCCCCTTCGGAGGTCAGTTGAGGATAGGCCGCAGGCGCGTCCTGATATTCATAGATCATCACATGGGCCCGAATGCCGCCGTCTTCGATCAGGTCTTTTTCATTGGCGGTGACCAAAAGGTTGCGCGCCGGGATGGTGACGATGCCTTCGGGGGCAATCCCTGATGGCAACAACTGGGTCAGCACAGGGGTTTTCGGGTCGGTGACATCATAGACTCCCACGATAGAGCCGCGTTCGGAGCCGACAAAGACCATGGGTGTATTGCCGAAAGTGGCGGCATCGATGGATTCAGGCTCAACCCCTTTGGCGTCCGAACGTTTGTCAGGGTAATGGCCGATCTGAACCATGGCGTGCTCAAAGCTGGTGCCGGAGTCATAGATGACTTCGCCGGATTTGTGAAAAATCGTCCAGCCGCGGGAGCCGCCCTCATAATCGCCCTCATTGGCGGTGGCGAAATGATCGTTGTCCAGCCATTTCACCGCATCCGGTTCGCGTTTGCGGGCGGCTTGGCTTTCGGTGAAAACCAACGCGCCGCGCTCGTCGGAGGCGTCGATGCCGTCGAGATCCACAGCACCGGCAGAGAAATGCGACAGGATTTCACCGTCTTTGGACACCACAACCATATGGTTGTTTTCCTGCAGGGTGACCACGGTTTCACCCAGACCATTCACCGAGACAAATTCAGGCTCCGGATCGCTGCCGCCTACGTCGGCCAAACCGGCCAGGCTGACCATTTTCAGCGCGGCGCAATCGGCAATGCCGTCCTTGGTGTCGACAAGCACCAGATGACCAGCGGGCATTTGCGGCAACGCGCCATCGTTCAGATCCTCGTCACGCTCGTTCTCGATGGCAACGGCGATAAAGCTGCCATCCTTGGCCGCAGCGATAGAGTCAGGTTGCCCTCCGAGATCACAACGGGCCAGTTCTTCTTGGGTGTCGATATCAATCACCCCAAGATAGCCGGAGGCGTTGATGTAGTCCTCGGACGTGTTCACCCCGACAAAGGCCTTATTGCCAACAAGCGTCACAGAAGTCGGCTCTCCGCCGAGTGCGATGTTGCCCAGTGGTTTCGGGTTGGCCGGATCGGCGATATCGATCATGCCCAGAACACCCAAGGGGCTATCCGTATAGACAAGGCGCATCCCGTCTTCAGTGGCAGCGATGATTTCGGGGGAGGTTTCACGGGTCTTGTCTTCGCCATCGGCCATGTTAGCGGGGGTGGCAAAAGAGGCGATGCGGTTGAAATTCATCTCCGCAGCGGCGGTTCCCGCGCAGAGCGCCAGCGCGGATGTTAGGCAAACTAAGTGTTTAGGCATGGGGTCCCCCGTTTCATATGTCAGCGGAGGATGTGGCAGCGGTGCAAAACAGAAGCGTAACGATTATGAGTCAGTTTTATGAAACTTGCCCATAAGGGGCGCTGCCCCCGCCCTGCGGGCTCCCCCGGGATATTTCTATCAAACTGAAAGCCATTTCACTTGATCCAAATATCCCGGAGCGCGAGGCAGCGCCTCGCAAAGGGCTATTCGTCCAGCAACCGGCGGGCGATGACTTGCGCCTGAATTTCTGCCGCGCCTTCAAAGATGTTGAGGATGCGGGCATCGCAGAGAATCCGGCTGACGCTATATTCCAGCGCAAAACCGTTGCCGCCATGGATTTGCAGCGCATTATCTGCCGCAGCCCAAGCCACGCGGGCGCCAAGGAGTTTTGCCATGCCCGCTTCAAGATCACAGCGTTTGTCGTGGTCTTTTTGCCAAGCCGAAAAATAGGTCAATTGCCGGGCGACCATGATTTCAACCGCCATCATCGCCAGTTTGCCCCCCACCCGAGGGAAGTTGATCAAGGATTTACCGAACTGCTTGCGATCGATGGCATATTGCATGCCGACCTCCATCGCTGATTGCGCCACGCCGATGGCGCGGGCAGCGGTTTGGATGCGGGCGGATTCAAAAGTCTGCATCAGCTGTTTGAAGCCTTGGCCTTCTTTGCCCCCCAAGAGGTTTTCGCCTTTGATTTTGAAATTATCAAAGCCCAGCTCGTATTCCTTCATACCGCGATAGCCAAGCACCTCGATTTCGCCACCGGTCATGCCGGGGGTCGGGAAGGGGGCTTCATCGGTGCCGGGGGTTTTTTCGGCGAGAAACATCGACAGACCGGAATAGTTGCTGGTGTCAGGATCGGTGCGCGCCAGCAAGGTCATCACTTGGGTACGCGCGGCATGGGTGATCCATGTTTTATTGCCGGTAACCGAATAATCGCCGTTGTCATCTTTGACCGCCCGGGTGCGCAGAGCCCCCAGATCAGAACCGGTGTTGGGCTCGGTAAAGACAGCGGTAGGGAGGATTTCAGCGCTGGCCAGTTTTGGCAGCCAGCTTTCTTTCTGAACCTCAGTACCGCCGCAAATGATCAATTCCGCCGCAATTTCAGAGCGTGTGCCCAAAGAGCCGACGCCGATATAGCCGCGGGAAAGTTCTTCTGAGACAACTACCATAGAGGCTTTGGACAGGCCAAAGCCGCCGTATTCCTCGGGGATGGTCAGGCCAAAAACCCCCATTTCGGCAAGCTCTTCGATGATCTCCATTGGGATGAGTTCATCCTTGAGGTGCCAGTCATGGGCGTTGGGGATTACTTTATCATCGGCATAACGGCGGAATTGCTCGCGGATCATCTCCAGCTCGTCTTCCAGTCCAGTCGCGCCGAAGGTGGCGTTGGCCGCTTGTTCCTGCATCAAAGTCACAAGGCGGGTACGGGCAGCGGTGGTGTTGCCTTGGGCCATAAGGCGTGCCACCGCTGCACCGCGGTCTGCCGAAGGGGAAAGGCCGAGGTCCTGCAATCGCGCGACCTCCCCCTGGCTCATGGGAATGCCGCCATAGATCTGGCAGAGATATTCCCCGAATGCGATCTGATGAATCAGCTGTTCGATTTCGCCGAATTTACCCTCGCCCGACAGGCGTTCAGCCCAGGCCTGCATTTGGCGCAGGGCCTCATGATAGGTGGCCAGCCAAGACAGGCAGTGCGCGGCGTATTGATGTTCTTCGAGCAGGGCCGGTGAAATCCGTCCGTCTTTGACGGTCAGTGCCCGCAGGTGCTGTTTGCCAGTGGTAAACAATTGTTCAATCGGAGGGAGGGCCGCCGAAGTCAGGCCGAGCAAATCGTCAAGGATCGGCGTGGCTTGCAGAGAATTTGTCATTTCCTGTCCATCATGTGGCATTTCGGACTCCTTTGAATCAGTCAGGAACAGGTTTAGCTATTATGCAAGTGCAGCGCAACAATAATGCGCTGCAATGCGGCAATTCGAACGAAAATGACTTTCTCCCTTTTCGGATGTTTTCGCGTCTATACGTGTTTATAAGCACTTAGGATTGAATTCAGTGGGCGAAACAATGTGACTTTATTGGCGGAAATAAGCGGATTGGTGTTGTTTCTGGCCTTTGCGGTCAGTTTTGCGGCGGGTTTTGTGAAGGGGGCTATCGGATTTGCGATGCCGATGATCATGATCTCCGGTATCGGGTCGTTGATCGCGCCGGAGCTGGCTTTGGCCGCGCTGATCCTGCCGACGCTTTTTGCAAATGCAGCACAGGCATTCCGGCAGGGCATCTGGGCGGCTTGGGATTCTGCCAAACGGTTCTGGCTCTACCTAAGCCTGGTCGTGGTGTTCATTCTGTTCAGCGCGCAACTTGTCAGCAGCCTGTCCAGCGCGGTGTTGTATCTGATGATCGGCATTCCGGTAACCCTGTTTGCCCTTAGTCAGCTGATGGGCTGGATTTTAAAAATAGACCCCGCCCACCAGCGCCGCGCAGAGATCTTGATCGGGTCGTTTGCCGGATTTTGCGGCGGGATTTCCGGGGTCTGGGGGCCGCCAACGGTTGCCTATCTCACGGCGCTCAATACACCCAAACAAGAAGCAGTACGGGTACAGGGGGTGATTTATGGCATCGGCGCAGTTGTGTTGCTATTGGCGCATATCCGGTCCGGTGTTTTTAATACCGAAACAGCACCCTTATCGGCTCTGATGCTGCTGCCGGCTGGCATTGGTATGGTGGCCGGGATGTGGGTGCAGGATCGCATGGATCAGGCGCGGTTTCGGAAGGTCACCCTGCTGGTATTGATGGTTGCAGGGGTGAACCTTATCCGGCGCGGCGTGCTGGCGCTCTGATTTGATCACTGCTTTTAAACGACTAGGGAGGCACCATGCGAGAAACACTTAGAGCGAAGGCGATCACCGTCTGCGAGGCAAAGATCGCCCAAAAAGGCGAGGGCGTCGGGCTGTCTTTCTATGCGTTTTTTCGCAATAAAAACGATGATCCCGCGCTTTTGATGGAGGCGGCGGAATGGTGGATCAAGACCCATGCGCTCGACCACTTCGAAAAGGCGGTCAAAATTCGCGACATGATCCGCGCTGGCCTGTAGCGGCGCGCGCGTGAACTATCGCGATCTAAGCGGCGTCATTTTATCCCCACCGTGAGCGTATATCGCGCTGTTTCATCGCGGCGAGCGGCATTCCGCATCAGATACACCCGCAGAGTGACATCGCCATCACTGGGTATCACCCCCGTATAGGCATTACCGGAAATGCTGCCGATGAATGCCGCCTCATCAGTGTCTGGCGAGGTGCCGGCAACGTATAGGTTGAAATAATTCGACGCATTATCGGTGTTCAGATCAACACGGATCATCTGTCCCGCACGCGCCCCCAGAAGGTAGTCAACAAACTGATACCCAGTAAGGGAATCTGAGATAGCGGCTTCGGATGCGCCTGTTTCAAAAGAAACCCGCTCAATCCGCTGGTCATCGGCGGCAACGGCAAAGCTGCTGGCGATCAGCAAGGTTATCGCGATCCATAGTCGTTTCATGTTTCAACTCCCTTTGCCTATTGTGACACCCCAAGGATAAGGTGAATGGCCGGCAGATCAAAAGAAAACGCCCCCGAAAAATCCGGAGGCGTCAGAGATGTGTATCGATCGCAGGGGTGCGACGGCCTTAGCCGATGGCAACGGCCCGCACGTCTTCGTCAATATAATCGTCATATTGGGCGAAGTTTTCGGCGAACATAGCCACCAGTTTTTTGGCCTGTTCGTCGTATTCCTCGGCGTCGTGCCAAGTGCGGCGCGGATCCAGCAGAATATCAGCAACGCCGGAGACAGAGACCGGCACGTCAAAGCCGAAGTTCGCATCCTTGCGGAAGGTTGCTTCGGCCAATGTCCCGTCCAGCGCGGCTGTCAACAAAGCACGGGTCGCCTTGATCGGCATCCGTGAGCCAGTGCCATAGGCCCCACCGGTCCAGCCGGTGTTTACCAGCCAGCAGGTTGCGCCATGTTTGGCGATCTTCTGGCGCAGCAGATTGCCATAGACTTCGGGACGACGGGGCATGAAGGGCGCGCCGAAACAGGTTGAAAAAGTCGGTTCCGGTTCGGTCACTCCGCGCTCGGTCCCGGCAACCTTGGAGGTGAAGCCGGACATGAAGTGATACATCGCCTGTGCCGGTGTCAGCCGCGCAATCGGAGGCAGGACCCCAAAGGCGTCACAGGTGAGCATGATGATATTCTTGGGGTGCCCGCCAAGGGCAGAGGTCGACGCATTGGAGATATATTCCAACGGGTAGGCGCAGCGCATGTTGGCGGTCAGGCTGTCGTCTTCGAAATCCAGTTCTTTGGTGTGTTCGTCATAGATCATGTTTTCGATGACGGTGCCGAATTTCTGTGTGGTTGCAAAGATTTCCGGCTCTGCTTCGGCGGAAAGATTGATGGTCTTGGCGTAGCAGCCGCCTTCAAAATTGAAGGTGCCGCGATCAGACCAACCATGTTCATCATCACCGATCAGCACGCGATTTGGGTCCGCCGAGAGGGTGGTTTTACCAGTGCCGGACAGGCCAAAGAAAACCGCTGTATCGACGGGGTTGTTTGGCGCATGATTGGCAGAGCAATGCATCGCCATCACGCCCTTACCCGGCAGGATGTAGTTCAGCAGGCTGAAGACCGATTTTTTGTTTTCACCGGCGTATTCTGTGCCGCCGATCAGGATAAGTTTTTTATCCAAATTCAATGCGATAACCGTGTCAGAGCGACAGCCGTGTTTGGCAGGATCGGCTTTGAAGCTCGGGCAGTTGATAACGGTGAATTCGGGGGTGAAATCATCAAGGTCTTCGACATCGGGACGGCGCAGCATGTGCCGGATGAACAGCCCGTGCCATGCAAATTCGGTGACCATGCGCACATCAAGCCGGTGGGTTGCATCCGCACCTCCGAACAGATCTTGCACAAAATAGTCCCTGCCCTTCATATGGGCGACCATGTCGTCATACAGGACATCAAAGGATTCCGGCGCCATTGGGGCGTTGTTTTCCCACCAGATCGTATCCTCGACCGATGGGGTGCGGACAACGAATTTATCCTTTGGCGAACGTCCGGTGTGTTTGCCGGTCGAAACCAGGAACGTCCCGCCTTGCCCGAGCGTGCCTTCTTCGCGCTTGAGCGCTTCTTCGATAAGAGCGGGCTCTAGGTAGTTATAATAGACGTTCCCCAGCCCGGTGATTCCCTGATCGTCGAGTGTGAAGTCGGGGTTTACCCGTCCATGTGTCATCTGCAAGCTCCCTGCGTTTCGCTTTGACGAAACGCTTCTCTCTAGTCAATTGATTGGTGCAGTGGGCCAACAATGCACCATCAGCCCGTCGGGGCCGATGAAAGAAGCCTAACATGCCGCTTTGCAGCGTGAACAGTCCGCATTGACGCGGTTAGCGCAATCAATCGAGCCGTTAGCGCAACCTTGCGCGGAAACCTGTGTGAAAAGTGAGTCATATTCGCCCATTTTAAGAAAATTAAGACAGATTTCGGGCTCAAATAGGGGGTGATTCGTAGTTAAGAGTTGATTCCAAGCCTGCGAGGCGAGACAATATGTCAAAAATCGGGCATAAAAACAAACCAAGGGCAGTAGCAATGTCAAAGATCGCATTAGTCGATGACGACAGGAATATTCTGACGTCTGTTTCCATGACTCTCGAAGCTGAAGGCTTTGAAGTTGAAACTTATAATGACGGGCAATCCGCGCTGGATGCGTTCAACAAACGTTTGCCGGACATGGCCGTGTTGGACATCAAGATGCCGCGCATGGACGGGATGGATCTGCTGCAGCGGTTGCGCCAGAAAACCTCGATGCCGGTGATTTTCCTGACCTCAAAAGATGACGAAATCGATGAGGTTCTTGGTCTGCGCATGGGTGCTGATGATTATGTGAAAAAGCCCTTCTCCCAGCGTTTGCTGGTCGAGAGAATCCGCGCCTTGTTGCGCCGCCAAGAGGTTTTGGATGCCGATGCCGTGGATGAGGTTGAGGAAAGCAAAATTATCGAACGCGGCGCATTGCGGATGGATCCTCTGCGCCACTCGGTAAGCTGGAAGGGGAATGATGTTTCCCTGACCGTTACAGAATTTTTGCTGTTGCAAGCGCTGGCTCAACGGCCCGGTTTTGTGAAAAGCCGCGATCAATTGATGGATGTGGCTTATGATGACCAAGTCTATGTTGATGACCGTACAATTGATAGCCATATCAAACGCTTGCGCAAAAAAATGCGCACCGCAGATAATGATTTTTCCGCCATTGAGACGCTTTATGGCATCGGGTACAGGTACAACGAAGAAGAATGACACTCGCCTCTGAGATAGATGCTTCTGATGAGCACAGCAGACGAACTGGCGATGTTGTGTTGGGTGAGGATTGGGAAGATCCTGCGCGCAGAGGCGATAAAGACCTGAGCGAAAGACGGGCGCGGCGGGGGTTTATTTCCTTGAACCGGTCGGCTTTGGCCCGCAAAATTATTACGTTTAACTTGCTTGCACTGGTCATTCTGGTGGCCGGTGTTCTGTATCTGAACCCGGCGCGCTCCTCTCTGGTAGAGCAGCGTGACGGCGCGCTACTGGCCGAAAGCGAGCTCATCGCCAGCGTCTACGAAGCGCGGCTGCGTACCGGCGCTTGGCGTGCCGACGGCAATGCTGCGGCGACAGATGTAACACCGCCGTCCACCCTAGAGTCTTTGGCCCTTTCCCCCGGGGTTGAGGTTTTTGTATTTGATGAAGCGGGTAACCTGCTGGAAACAGCCGTCGGAGAGGTCCCGTCCAACCGAGATGATCAGACGGCTGAGCGTAGCACGCTGATTACGGATTTTCTGAATAACACTTGGGAAGCAGTGTCGGGTGCTCTTGCGCCGGCATCGCCATCAGAAACAGATGTCCCAACGGCATCGGATGTTGCATTGGACGTGGCGCAAAAAGCCATGGCACAGGGCACGCGTGTTCATGGGACTAACACCCAGAAGGATGAAGCACGCTTCACCGTTGGAGCGCCGATTATGATGGCGGGTACACCTGTTGGGGCGGTCGCTGTGGTCAGCGCCGCCGGTGAAATCGACCGGTTGGTCCGACGCGATCGCGAACAGGTACTGCAAATGTTTGTGGTGGCGCTGCTGGTGTCCATTGGGCTGAGCCTTGCATTGGCTTCGACCATCGCCAACCCGTTGGCTGATCTGGCCGAGGCCGCTGAATTGGGGCGCGATAAAAATGCCCGCAAAATCAGCCCGAGCCGCGTGCGTATCCCCGATCTAACGGCGCGACCCGATGAAATCGGTCGATTGTCCGGCGCATTGCGGGGCATGGTGACCGCGTTATATGACCGGATCGACGCCAACGAACAATTCGCCGCCGATGTCGCCCATGAGATCAAGAACCCGCTGGCCAGTTTGCGCTCTGCGGTGGGTACGTTGCGTGTGGCAAAGCGCGAGGATCACCGCGAAAAGCTGCTCGATGTCATCGACCATGATGTGCGCCGTCTGGACCGGTTAGTCAGCGATATCTCTAACGCATCGCGGCTTGATAGCGAGCTGGTACGAGAAGAAGAAGAGCCCTTCGATTTGCTGCATATGTTGGGCAATATCAATGAATACCTTGGCGAGGATGCCAAAAGCAAAGGCATCGAATTCATTTCCGATTTGCCCGATAAACCCATCACTGTCATGGGGCTAGAGGCGCGTTTGGCGCAGGTTTTTGTTAACCTGATTTCCAACGCGATCTCTTTCTGCGGAGAGGGGGATGCGATCCGTGTCTGGGCGCGCAAGCGTGAAAACCGGATTCTGATCGTTGTCGAGGATACAGGCCCGGGCATTCCGGATCAGGCGCTGCACAAGATTTTCAACCGCTTCTATTCAGAACGCCCGTCGGGACAGTTTGGCAATAATTCGGGTCTTGGTTTGGCGATCTCCAAACAAATTGTGGAAGCCCATGACGGGGTGATCTGGGCGGAAAACATCCGCCCCACCGAATCCGACGTCAGTTCCGAACCATTGGGTGCGCGGTTTGTGGTGGGGCTGCCAGTTTAAATCATGCCCTTGTCCGCAGAGGATCTGGAACAGAAACTGCAACAGGCGCTCCGCACCGGTGCGCCGGTTCACGCTTCCGCGGTAGCGGTAGATGGCGCCGCAGTTTTGATCTGTGGGAATGCCGGAACCGGAAAATCGACTCTGGCGCTGTCAATGATATCGCTAGGTGCGCAGCTGATTGCCGATGACAGGACGCTTTTGACGCAGCAAGAGGATGGGCTTTGGCTTGGTTGCCCTGACCCGATTTCAGGTCTGATTGAGGCCCGCGGCATAGGCATTCTGCGCAGCCCGTCAATACCCACAGCGCGCCTTGCGGCTGTGGTTGACCTTGATCAGGCAGAAACAGAGCGCATACCCGCACCGCGCCATTTATCCCTTCTGGGACATTCCGTCCCCTTGCTTCTAAATGTCAGGGCCCCACATTTTGCACAGGCGTTGATGCTCTATCTGCGCCATGGTCGCGACGGCGCATAAGGATCCATTCACATGTCACAGCCAACGCCCGAGGGGCATAAGCTTGTATTGGTGACCGGCCCTAGCGGGGCCGGCCGCTCGACGGCGATCAATGTGCTAGAAGATATCGGCTATGAAGCCATTGATAACCTGCCGCTGACGCTGCTGCCGCGCTTGCTGGACGGGGAGGCCTCGGGCCGGCCGCTAGCGCTGGGGATCGATACCCGAAACCGCGATTTCAGCGCCACAGCCTTTGCCGAAACCGTGGATATGCTGACCGCCCGCCCTGACGTCGCGGTTGATCTGCTTTATCTGGATTGCCGAACAGATGTGCTGTTGCGGCGCTTTTCCGAAACCCGCCGCCGCCATCCTTTGGCACCGGAGGACAGCCCGATCACTGGCATAACGGCTGAACTGGACCTGCTTAAACCGGCGTTTAATCGCGCCGATGTTCTGATCGATACATCAGAGCTGTCGATTCATGATTTGCGGGCCGAGGTCGAACGCTGGTTCGCGGCAGAAAAGAAAAAGCGACTCGCGGTTTCTGTACAGTCGTTTTCGTATAAGCGCGGGGTGCCGCGGGGCATTGATATGATATTCGATTGCCGATTTCTGAATAACCCCTACTGGGCACCTGCTTTGCGCGCTTTGAACGGGCAGGACAAGGCCGTCGCAGACTATGTCGCGAAAGATAAACGCTTTTCCGAGTTTTTCGACCGCGTTCTGGGGCTTACGGAAATGCTGCTTCCGGCCTATCTGGAGGAAGGAAAGGCGCATCTGTCTATCGGTTTCGGATGTACAGGCGGGCAACACCGTTCCGTCACAATGGCTGAAAAACTGGCGCATTCTCTTGCACAATCCGGATGGCAGGTGTCTAAACGTCACAGAGAACTTGACCGTCGCGACAGCTAGACGCTGCGACTTAGATTAGGATGATTGCGTGATCGGCATCGTTATTGTCGCACACGGAGGATTGGCAGGTGAATACCTGAGCGCTGTCGAACATGTCGTTGGCAGGCAGCAAGGTATTATGGCCATCACCATAGAGGCCGAAGGCGACCGCTCCGTTAAACAGGATGAAATCTGCGATGCGGCGGATGCAGTGGATACCGGAGATGGCGTTGTTGTGGTGACCGATATGTTTGGCGGATCACCTTCGAACCTGTCGCTGCGGGCCTGCGGGCCTGAAAACCGGATGATCCTTTATGGTGCTAACCTACCGATGCTGATAAAACTGGCCAAAAGCCGGAAGAAACCGGTGGCTGTCGCCGTGGAAGCCGCTAAGGCGGCGGGGCGAAAGTATATCAACAGTTTTGATGTTTCACCGGATATGGGGCAATAATGGGCACGACTCGGACGTTAGAGATCATCAACGAAAAGGGCCTGCACGCGCGTGCATCAGCCAAATTAGTTGAAGTCGTAGAAGCGCATAATGCCAATGCAGAGGTCTCGCGCGACGGGCTTTCGGCATCAGGTGATTCGATCATGGGGCTTTTGATGTTGGCAGCGGCCCGTGGCACAACCATCGACGTTGAGACCGACGGCCCCGAAGCCGAGAAACTTGCAGACGCGTTGCAGGCCCTTGTGGCGGACCGTTTTGGCGAAGGAATGTAGGACTGGCATGACATCAGGGGAACCACATAAAGACTCAGCGTCACCCCCACAGGCTGACGCGGCCTATGTGCCCTATGATAAAAGCCAGCTGTCCTATGCCAATACATTTACCAACCCTGTGCAGGCCACGATCATCCGCACGGTGGAGTGGTGTACAGGGAAAATCCCGATCCTGCGCCGAATCCGCCAATTCGAAAAAGAAGGGGTAGAGCGCGGACAGGGGTTTTGGTCCCATGCGCTGCGCTTGATGGGGATCGTGATCACCACCCCGACAGAGCAAATCGCCCGTATTCCCAAAACCGGACCGCTTGTTGTTGTTGCCAACCATCCGCACGGTTTAGTGGATGGCATTGTGCTGGCCGAGTTGATCGGGCAGGTGCGCACAGATTACAAAATCTTGACGCGGACCCTGTTGACCAATGTTGATGAGGTCAAGGAATTCATGATTCCGGTGCCCTTTCCCCATGACGTGGACGCGCAGGCGCAGAACCTCAAGATGCGCAGAGAAGCGATGGAACATCTGGCGGCTGGCGGGGTCATCGTGTTGTTTCCGTCGGGGGTTGTTGCCTCCTCTGAAACGATCTTCGGAGAGGTCATTGAGGCCGAGTGGAACCCTTTCACTTCCAAGATGATCAAACGCTCCGGGGCGTCGGTTCTGCCGATCTTCTTTACCGGCCAAAACTCGCGGCTCTATCAGATTGCCAACATTCTCTCGCCAACCCTGCGGCAGGGTCTGTTGCTGCATGAGGTCGCCCATTCGATGAACAAGCCGCAACAACCGGTTGTTGGGCACCCGCTGAGTGCTGCCGAAGTCAGTAACTGGCAAGGTAATGCGCGCGAATTTGTGGCCTATCTGCGGGCGCGGACATTGGCCTTGGGGGTCTCGGGCAGCGATGGTGGACGTCGCCTTCCGGCAAACGCCCTAACCCCACTGGCCAATAATCGCAGCAAGGCCGGTTTTTACTAAACAGGTTTGATTCTAACGGGTCGGAACCGGTTCATCGCCGCGATAATCATAAAATCCGCGGTCGGTTTTTCGCCCCAGCCATCCGGCTTCGACATATTTGGTCAGCAGCGGGCAGGGGCGGTATTTGGTATCGGCCAACCCGTCATGCAAGACATTCATAATCGCCAGACAGGTGTCCAGACCGATGAAGTCCGCCAGTTCCAGCGGCCCCATGGGATGGTTGGCCCCCAGCTTTAGCGAGGTATCGATGGATTTCACGGAACCAACACCTTCGTAGAGGGTGTAAATTGCCTCGTTGATCATCGGCATCAGGATGCGGTTCACGATGAAGGCGGGAAAATCCTCGGCAGAAGCGGCGGATTTACCCAGCTTTTCCACAACGGCAAGGCAAGCATTATAGGTTTCTTCATCCGTGGCGATGCCGCGGATCAGTTCCACCAGTTGCATCACCGGCACCGGATTCATGAAATGGAAGCCCATAAATTTTTCGGGGCGGTCCGTGCGCGAGGCTAGACGGGTGATCGAGATCGACGAGGTATTGGAGGTCAGGATCGTATGCGGCGCAAGATGCGGCAGAAGCTCGTCAAAAATCTTCTGCTTGATGGTTTCCTGCTCTGTTGCGGCTTCGATGATCAAATCGCAGGGGCCAAGCTCTGCCAGTACCATGGTTGTGCTGATATTGGCCAAGGCGGCGTCCATCTCTGATTGGGCGATTTTATCGCGAGAGACCTGACGCTCCAGATTGCTATGGATCAGCGCCACCGACTGCTCCATGGCTTCCTTGGAGATGTCATTCATCAGCACCTTATATCCGGCAAGGGCAAACACATGGGCAATGCCATTCCCCATTTGGCCTGCGCCAACGATTCCAACCGTTTGAATGTCCATGATGCGCGCCTCGTGCTTCTTTGACTTTCGGGCACCCTATTCCGTTGAAGGTGACACCTGCAAGAGGGCAGGGACAATTGCCGCAAAAGAAAAGGCCCACCACGGGGGCGGGCCTTTATCAAGTCTTGATTGTGCTAATTTAGAGCGCTTCTGTCAGGGCCGGGACGGCCTCGAACAGATCGGCCACCAGACCGAAATCGGCGACCTGAAAGATCGGGGCTTCTTCGTCTTTGTTGATCGCGACGATGATCTTGGAGTCTTTCATACCGGCCAGATGCTGAATCGCGCCAGAGATGCCGACCGCAACATAAAGATCCGGAGCCACCACTTTGCCGGTTTGACCCACCTGCCAGTCGTTCGGCGCATAGCCCGAGTCAACCGCCGCGCGGGAGGCGCCAACGGCAGCCCCAAGTTTGTCGGCCAGCGCTTCGATGATTTTGAAATCATCCTCAGAGCCAACACCACGGCCGCCCGACACGACGATCCCCGCAGAGGTCAGTTCGGGGCGATCGCTCTCGGCAACCTTGTCTTCGACCCATTCCGACAGCGCCGGATTATCAGCCGCCGCAATTGCCTCAACAGCGGCAGAGCCACCATCACCCGCAGCGTCAAAGGTGGCCGTGCGGAAGGTAATAACCTTTTTCGCATCGGCAGATTTGACTGTCTGGATCGCATTGCCCGCATAGATCGGACGCTCAAATGTATCGGCATCAACAACGGCTGTTGCGTCAGAGATCACCATGACATCCAAAAGCGCGGCAACGCGTGGCATAATGTTTTTTGCATCCGTGGTGGCAGGTGCAACAATGTGGTCATAGCCATCGGCCAGCGACACAATCAAAGCGGCGGTGGGTTCGGCAAGGCGATGGCCATAGAGCGCATCCTCGGCCAGCAGCACCTTGGCCACGCCGTCGATTTTTGCGGCTTCATCCGCAGCCGCTGCAGCGGTTGCGCCAACGCAAAGGGCCGTCACATCGCCCAGTGATTTTGCCGCCGAAACGGCTTTGGCGGTCGCGTCAAGCGCCAGCGCGCCATCGGTGACTTCGGCAAGAAGAAGAACAGCCATTACACAGCCCCCGCATCTTTGAGTTTTTCAACCAGTTCGTCGACAGAACCAACAATAATACCGGCGGACCGTGTGGCCGGTTCGGTTGTCGCAACAACGCTCAGACGCGGTGTTACGTCGACGCCATAATCGGCGGCGGATTTTTCATCCAGCGGTTTTCTCTTGGCTTTCATGATGTTCGGCAGCGAGGCGTAACGTGGCTCATTCAGGCGCAAGTCAACCGTGACGATTGTCGGCATGTTCACCTTGATGGTTTGCAGACCGCCGTCCACTTCGCGGGTCACAACGGCTTTGTCGCCGTCAACGTCCACAGCAGAGGCAAAGGTCGCCTGTGACCAGCCCAATAGGGCAGAGAGCATTTGACCGGTTGCATTCATGTCGTTGTCGATGGCTTGCTTGCCCGCCAGAACCAGACCGGGTTGCTCTTCGTCGATCACGGCTTTCAGGATTTTTGCCACGGCAAGGGGCTCGATGTCCTGATGCACATCCTCGGAGGCAATCACAAGAATCGCGCGATCAGCGCCCATGGCCAGCGCGGTGCGCAGGGTCTCTTGGGCTTGCTTGACGCCAATGGAAACCGCAACAACCTCTTCGGCTTTGCCAGCTTCTTTCAAACGGATAGCCTCTTCGACGGCAATTTCGTCAAAGGGGTTCATGGACATTTTGACATTGGCGAGATCAACACCGCTGCCGTCCGCTTTGACGCGGACTTTCACGTTATAATCGATCACGCGCTTGACGGGTACGAGTACCTTCATCTGCGTAGTGCTCCTCAAGAAATGCGTGCCCAAAATGGGGCCTTAAGCTCTCAGAACACTACCTAGCGCTTTGATCCGTTCGAAAACAGGGCAAAATCGACACGAAACGGCTTTGAGACGTCGCGTTTTGTTTCTGATTGGAACCAGATGTTCTGTCATCGACCAAGTCGTGCCGGCGGATTCGCATCAATATCCGGTGTTTAGCGGTTAGCGCCGGGCACCCACAGGACGTCGGCTTTGCCGTCGTCATTGGCGATCCGCGAGGCAACAAAGCACCAATCTGACAAGCGGTTAAGGTATTTAACCACAGCGGGATTGATCGTTTCTTGGGCGGCTAGCTCAACACATAGGCGTTCGGCACGACGCGATACCGTGCGGCACAGGTGCAGATTGGCCGCCAGAGCAGACCCGCCAGGCAAGACAAAAGAGCGCAGGGGGGTAAGCCGTTCGTTCATCGCGTCAATTTCTGTTTCCAACCGGCTGACCTGCTCTGCGCTCACCCGCAGGGGCGGATATTCGGCGGTGGCATCTTTATCCATATCCGGACGACAAAGATCGGCCCCCAGATCAAACAGATCGTTCTGGATGGCGGCGAGCTGCGCATCGATATCGCCGCTGGCGTGCTGGCGAGCCAGACCAAAGGTCGCGTTGGTTTCATCGACAGTGCCATAGGCAGTGACGCGGGCAGAATGTTTGGCAACGCGGGTGCCATTGCCCAAAGCGGTTTCACCGGAATCGCCGGTTTTGGTATAGATTTTGTTCAGAACAACCATATCAGGAGCCTCCGGAGCCGCGGAAAAACACAAACAGAAGGATCAGCGCGACGGCAAGCGCCTGCGCAATAATGCGATACCGCATGATGCGATTGGCGTGTTTGCGGTTGAAATCCCCGCCTTTTGCAAACCCTCCAATTCCGATCATCAGAATGACCAGAACAGCCAGTGTAGAAACGGCAACGACAATAAACAGCGGATCAGACGCCATGAGCTTTCCTTTTGTAACGTGTCCCTGATGTAGCGGCCCTTGCCCCGAATGCGACCCAAAATCGGCGCTCGCGGCCATTGGTCGCTAACTTTTTATCAGAATTCGATCCAATAGTCGTGTAGAGAGCAGCCGTTTTAACGTGCCCATAATATAGGTTGCTGTGGTCACGTAATAGCGCGGCTTAGGTTTCGGTGATTCCAGTGCATGGAGAAGCTTTTTGGTCACCGCCGCCGCTGGTAGCTCAAAGGTGTCTTTGCCCTTATCTTCATACAGGCGTTTGCGCAGACCGTGGCGGTATTGTTCAGCGCGGGGCGAATTTTCCCAATCAATCCAGCGTTCAAACTGGGGGGCGGCATTTTGGCGAATGCGCGATGTAATCGGCCCCGGCTCCAACAGGATCACCTCGATCCCCGTGCCTTTCATTTCGATCCGCAGGGTGTCGGTTAACCCTTCCATGGCGAATTTTGTGGCGTTATAGGCACCGCGATAACGCGCCGCGACCAGTCCAAGAACCGAAGAGCAGTTGATGATCCGGCCATGACCTTGGGCGCGCATCACCGGAATGACGCGGCGAATCAGGTCGTGGTAGCCAAAGAGGTTGGTGTTGAAGATCGCGCGCAACGCATCGGTGGGCAGGTCTTCAACCGCGCCGGGGATGGCATAGGCTCCGTTGTTGTAAAGCGCATCTAACGTGCCGCCGGTGCGTGACAGGCATTCTGCCAGCGCCTCGCGAACCGAGTCTTCATCGTCGTAATCAAGCCGGAAGCTTTCAAGCCCTTCGGCACGCAGCCTTTCGCAGTCGGCCTCTTGACGGCAGGTCGCAAACACCCGCCAGCCGTGTTTCGCCAACCCGTGGGCGGCATCATAGCCGATGCCGCTTGCACAGCCGGTAATCAGTATGGATTTTTGCATCTTGTTCCTGCGGAAGTCTTTTGTTCACAGGACAGTAGCGCGGCAATTCGGAATGAAAACCCGATAGTGGCGCGAGCAGATCACAATGGCCTTATCTAGATAGGAACTTGGCTGACATATAGCCTGTGTCGCCCGAACTTAGATCTCGGATATGGGCCCAGCCGTTTTCCTGACCGATCAATTCGGTGGCCGCACCGCGTCCAAGGGCGCGGATGACAGCGTTGCTGGTAGACGGACCGGAGCGCATGTTCACGCTATTGCCGGACACATAGCGCAGGTTATCCGAGCCGACTGCCGCAACGGCCTGCTTGGGGGCGCGATTTTTTGCGACATAGCCCGCAGGGGCATCGCTGGAAGAGACCGCCAGCATTGGCGCATCCAATGGGGCAGAGGTCATCTTTGCCACCCGGTTTTTGGGCGGGAAGACTTTGGGCGTCGTTGATTCGGCAAGGGTTACTGGCCCTTCCTGCGCGGCAAGGATCAGTTTCGCTGGGGAGCTATCGGCTGGGGCCAACACAATTTGTGCCGTTTCGGCGCGGGCAACAGCCGGTTGTTTGATCTGTTTTTCCTGATCGGGCACTAGCATAAAAACGCCAAGCAAACTGGCACCCAACACTGCTAATAATCGAAACATAATAATCACCTTTGAGGCCTACAAACCCCTACTCATAATAGGCTCATCATAGCGGATTTCGCTGAGTCGAGCAACGCGAGCCCCAATGTTGGCAGGCTCTTGATGGCGTTTCACGGGGAAGAGTCAGCGATCTTTCCCAAACCGGGCGTTGGCGCTTTACCTGCAAGCTGTGGGTGGGTATCACATTATCTATGAACGATCTGATAGATGACCCCAACATGGGCCCCAACGAAATAGCCGAACCCTTGCGCCGCGCCATCGGGGAGCGATACCTGACCTATGCTCTGTCGACCATCATGCATCGGGCCTTGCCGGATGCGCGCGACGGGCTCAAGCCGGTGCATCGGCGGATTCTATATGCCATGCGCGAGCTGAAACTGGCCAGCAATGGGGGTTTCCGTAAATCTGCCAAGATCAGCGGCGATGTGATGGGGAATTACCACCCCCATGGCGATGCCGCGATCTATGACGCCATGGCGCGTCTGGCACAGGATTTTGCCGTGCGCTATCCGTTGGTGGACGGGCAGGGCAACTTTGGCAATATCGACGGCGATAACCCTGCGGCCAGCCGATACACAGAGGCCCGTATGACCGCCGCGGCCGAGGCGCTGCTGGAAGGGCTCTCCGAGAACGCTGTTGATTTCAGAGAGAATTACGACGGTACGCTGAGCGAGCCCGAGGTGTTGCCAGCGTCTTTTCCGAACCTGCTGGCGAACGGGTCCAGCGGGATCGCGGTGGGCATGGCGACCAATATCGCGCCACATAATATTTCCGAATTGATCGACGCCTGTCTGCATATGGTGAAAACGCCGGATGTGCGCGATGAAACCTTGCTCAACTATGTGCCGGGGCCGGATTTTCCGACCGGAGGCGTGATTGTCGAGCCGCGTGAAAACATCGCCACAGCCTATCGCACGGGGCGGGGGTCTTTCCGGCTGCGTTGTAAATGGGAAATCGAGGATCTGGGTCGGGGTCAGTGGCAGATTATTGTCACCGAGATTCCCTATCAGGTGCAGAAATCCAAGTTGATCGAGAAGATCGCCGAAGTAATCCAGCTGAAGAAAATTCCGATTCTGGGCGATGTGCGTGATGAATCCGCCGACGATGTACGGGTGGTTCTTGAGCCGAAGTCCAAGAACGTCGATCCCGATATGCTCATGGGCATGTTGTTCCGCACCACCGACCTCGAGGTGCGCTTTAGTCTGAACATGAACGTGCTGATCGACGGGCGCACACCCAAAGTCTGCTCGATGAAAGAAGTGCTGCGCGCGTTTCTGGACCACCGGCGCGATGTATTGCAGCGCCGCAGCCAACACCGTCTGGAAAAGATCGACCACCGGCTCGAGGTCTTGGACGGCTTTATCATCGCCTTCCTTAATCTGGATCGGGTGATCGATATTATCCGCTATGATGATGAACCCAAAGCCGCGCTGATGGCGCAGGATTGGGACGTCAAAATCGCGCGGGCCACCTCCGAAGTCGATTATGTCTCGCCGTTGCCGGTAAAGGGCGACGGGCTGATTGTGTTGACCGAGGTGCAGGCCGAGGCGATTTTGAACATGCGTCTGCGGTCTTTGCGGCGTCTGGAAGAAATGGAACTGATCCGTGAGCGGGATGCCCTTCGGGCTGAGCGCGGTGAGATCATCGACCTGTTGGGCAGTGAGCCGCGCCAGTGGGATGTGATCAGCCAGCAGCTGAAGGAAACCAAAAAGAAATTCGGCAAAGATTATGAAGGCGGCGCGCGCCGGACCCAGTTTGCCGAAGCGACAGAAGTCGAAGAAGTCCCCCTTGAGGCGATGATCGAGCGTGAGCCGATCACGGTTGTCTGCTCTAAAATGGGCTGGATTCGGGCGATGAAGGGGCACATTGCTCTGGATCAGGCGCTGAAATTCAAAGACGGCGACGAGGGGCGGTTCATTTTTCATGCTGAAACCACCGACCGGATTCTGGTCTTTGGCAGCAATGGCCGGTTCTACACGATCAGTGCTTCCAACCTGCCGGGCGGGCGCGGCATGGGCGAGCCATTGCGCTTGATGGTGGATCTGCCGAATGAGGCCGAAATCGTCGATCTGTTTGTGCATAAACCGGACAGCAAGCTGTTGCTGGCGTCCACGGCGGGCGACGGGTTTATCGTGTCCCAACCCGATGTGATCGCCCAGACCCGTAGCGGGAAACAGGTGCTTAACGTCAAGGGTGATGATCGTGCGGTAATCTGTAAACCGGTAATTGGCGACCATGTGGCCATTGTCAGCCAGAACCGGCGTTTGCTGGTGTTCCCGATCACCGAACTGCCCGAACTGGGGCGCGGCAAAGGCGTGCGCCTGCAGAAATACGGCATGGCGCGGGGTAAACAGGGCACGCTGGAACTGGATGGCGGCATGTCTGATGTCACGACCTTTACAATGGCCGAGGGTCTGAGTTGGACCCGCCAAGGCGGGGGCAACCGGACCGAGTCTGACATGAGCAACTGGCTGGGCAAGCGGGCCTCGGTTGGTAAAACCGTGCCCCACGGGTTCCCGCGCGACAATAAGTTTAGCTAAGCGATGGCGGCCACGGATTTGGATACCGAATTTGTTGGCCGCCGCAAGGCACTTTTCGGGCTGGCTCTGCGCACAACCTTGCTCACCATTGTGACGCTCGGCATTTACCGGTTCTGGATGAAAACGCGGCTGCGCCGCTGGTATTGGTCGGCCGTGCGCCCGGGTGGCTTGCCACTGGAATATGCCGGTGATCCGCTGGAAAAACTCTTGGGGTTTCTGATCGCCGTGGTGGTGATGGCGTTTTACATCGGCATTGTGAACCTGCTGCTGATGTTTGTGTCTTTCTCGCTGCTGAACTCTGCGGCAGCGGCCTATATCATTTCCTTTCTTGGCGTGCTGCCCATTGTGTTTTTTGCCCGCTATCGGGCGCGGCGCTACATCGTGGCGCGCACCCGCTGGCGGGGTATCCGCTTTGGTGTGGAAAAGGGTGCTTGGGGCTATGCGTGGCGTTGTATTGCCCATTGGTGCGTCACGATCTTGAGCCTTGGTTTGCTGTTGCCGCGCCAGACGTTTTATCTGGAAAAATACCGTGCGGATCGCACGCGCTACGGCTCTGCTGCATTTGAGCAGGGCGGTACATGGCGGGGCATGTACGGTGCGATGACCCACCAGTTGATCGGCGTGCTCAGCACCGCTGTTTTTGCCCTTGTTGGGTTCACCGGCGCCGCGCCCGAAGCCCTTTATGGGCTAGGGGTTTCGCTGCCCTGGGTTCTGTATGGCTGGGTGTCATACAAAGTGGAAACCTTCCGCTACTTGAGCAACCATAAAGCGCTGGGCGTGATCGGCTTTGATGCCAATCCCCGCACAGGACGCGTGCTTTGGATTTATCTGCGCGGGTGGTTTGTCATCGCGCTAGTGGTGGCGGTTCTTGGCGGGGCGGTGATGATCTTTGCCTTGCTGGCGATTGATCCGAGCGCCCTAAGCGAAGAGGTGACGGCCTCCGGTCCATCGTGGCTCTATTTTCTGATCGCGGCCCCGCTGTATTTCGCCCTTTTCACCTTTTACGGGGTGCTGACCCAGATCATGTTGACCCTGCCGCTAACCGCGCATTACGCGCAAACGCTAACCATTTTGAATGGCGATAAAATCGGTGAAGTTGCCCAGCGGGACCGCGACGAATTTGCCGAAGCCGAGGGCTTTGCCGATGCTTTGGATGTCGGGGCGGCGTTCTGATGGGGATGCGCATCCATATCGGCGCAACGCCACCGGTCTTTCACGGTGAGGCGACCTATGTCGACTCTGAAATCGCAACGCCCCGCAATGTTTCCTTGTCCATTGATGAGTCCCGCCAGCCCGAGTCCCTGCTGATCACCGAAGACGGGGCAGAACGCGCCGCATGGCCATTGACAGAAATCCGGCGGCTGCGTGATCAGGCGGGGCCGGAAGGGATTGTATTAAAGCAATTGGGGCTGGAGAATCTGGCACGGCTTTATATCAGTGACCCTGAAACCACGCGCCTGTTGCTGGCCCGCTGTGCTGCGCCTCTACGCAAGGAACGCCCGATCAAGCGGGGCAAAATCCTGTTGTGGTCACTTGCTGCGATGGCCTCTGTTGCTCTGATCCTGTTTGTACTGATCCCCAGCCTTGCCGATCAAATGGCCGAACGGCTGCCGCCACAGGGTGAACGCGCGCTTGGGGAAACCACCTTTGAGCAAATTCGTTCCGCCCTCTCCGAAGATCCGGTCCTACCGCTCGCGGTCTGCGAGACTGCGGCTGGTGTTGCCGCGCTGAATGCGATGGCAGAGCGGATTACCCTTGGTGTGGAACTGGATCATCCGCTGCAGTTTCATGTGCTGGATGATCCGATGGTGAATGCTTTTGCGCTTCCTGGCGGGATCATCGTATTTTTCCGCGGTATGCTAGAGGCCACGGACTCCCCCGATGAACTGGCCAGCGTCATGGCCCATGAAATCGGCCATGTTGTGTCCCATGATCCTACCCGCCATGCCCTGCGCTCTGCGGGGTCGATCGGCATTCTGGGACTGTTGCTGGGGGATTTCGCCGGTGGGGCTGTTGTTTTGTTGCTGACCGAAAAGCTGATAGCGGCGAATTATTCGCAAACCGCAGAGCTGGAAGCGGATGCGTTTGGGCTGCGCCGGTTGGAGGCCGCACAGATTGATCCCGAAGCCATGGCCCTGATGTTCACGCGGTTGCAGCAGTCCGAAGGCGGTGATCCCGAAGGTAAAGGTGAGGATGAAGCCGATACCGTAGGCTATCTGCGTTATTTCCTCTCGCATCCCCTAACACAGGACCGGATTTCTATCGTGCGCCAAGAGGCTTTACCCGCCGGTGAAACAACCCCGTCCTTAACGCAGGATCAGTGGCAGGCGCTTAAAAGTATCTGCGATTAGGCAGCGGTATCTTCCGCCCGTTTATGAACTCTGAGCCAGACCCCGCCCTCGGGGCGCAAGGTCAGCAGCATGACGGGTTTCGGCTCTTTGCCGTCCACCGCTTCAAACCTGTATTGCGACAGCAATGTGCCCAGAATAATCACTGCCTCCTGAATGGCAAAACCGGCCCCGATGCAGATGCGGGGGCCATCGCCAAAAGGAATATAGGAAAAGCGGTCTATGGATTTGCGATCGGCAAAACGGCTGGGGTCAAACTGGTCAGGGTTCTGCCAAAGCCGGTGATTGCGGTGCAGGGCATAGACCGGCAGCATCATCGGGTCGCCCTTGCGGACGGAATGGCCGATGATTTCATCATCTTCCTTGGCGGTGCGGACCATCATTGCCACAGGCGGATAAAGCCGCATGGCCTCTTCGATGATTTGACGGGTCAGGGGAAGCTTGGCGACGTCTTCATAAACGGCTGTTCGCCCCTGCAACACTTCTTTGGCCTCTTGTGCGGCGGCTTCTTGGACTTTGGGGTCAAAACCGCAGAGATACAGCGACCACGCTAATGCCAGCGCGCTTGTTTCATGGCCGGCAACGATAAAGGTCAACAGGTTGTCGCGCAGTTCGGCCGTTGTCATTTTGCGTTTGCTGACAGGGTCTTCGCCGGAAAGAAACAAATCCAGCAGATCGGGCACCGGCAGGCTGCCCCTTTCGCGGCGTGTATCAATGGCTTTATCGGCAATGCGTTTAAGGTTCTTGAATTCGCTGGAATGGATCAGCCGTGACGGGCGCGGCACCCAGGTTGGCACGCCGAGGGCATCCAGAAACGACACCCGCCCTGTGCGCTCGATAAAGGCATCCAGCGCGTGATGCATCTGTTTGCGGCTGATCGCTTCGTCGCCAGATAGGGTGACATCGGAAATTACCTCAAAGGTGGTTTGCACCATCATCGGGTAAACATCGAATTCCGCGCCTTCGGACAAGTGAGAAAGCTTTTGAACATTGCGTGCAGCGGCGGCGGTCATCACTGGCGAGAGATTGGCGATATTGCGGTGCGAAAACACCGGTGCAGCCAATCGGCGTTGCCAGAGCCAATGTGGCCCATGGGCCAGAAAAACGCTATCGCCCACGGCTTCGCGTAGAATGTTCACCGCCACATCGGCCTTGGGGTAGCTGTCGACCTTATCCTTCAGAATGTGGCGCAGCGCAGCCGGGTCCATGACCATATGCCAGCGGCGGCGACCAATACTAGAGAGCATGGGTTGTTCCACAGCGGTTTGCGGAATCAGCTCTATCAGGTTGCGTCGCGCTGCTTTCAGAAACTTCAGAACTCCGGTTGCGCCCCAGGGTTTGACTCTCAAGGGGACTTTGGCGGGGAATTTCTCAACGGAATCTGACACTGTAAACCTCTAAATTTCCCGCAAGTTAATCGGTTTCCGCACAAAGGGGAAAGGCTGATTTACAATAGCTTCACTTCAGCGGCGTAACCCTTAGATGCACGCCTCCTTCGGGCCGCAAGGTCAGGATCATAACCGGTTTTGGGGCGATGTTTTTGAGCAAATCAAAGCGGAATCGGGCCAGCAAGGTTGCCAGAATGATGACCGCTTCCTGAACCGCAAAACCAGCTCCGATACAGATGCGCGGGCCATCGCCAAAAGGCAGATAGGTAAAGCGCTTTATCGCCTTTGGGTCTTTGAACCGCGCGGGCCGAAAGGCGTCGGGGTCATCCCAGAGTTTGTGATGACGATGCAGGGCATAGACAGGGATCATGACCGTATCACCGCGCCTGATCTCTCGTCCGCAGAGCCGGTCGGGCTTTTGGGCGGTGCGCGACAGGAAGGCTGCGGGCGGATACAGACGCAGAGTTTCGTCTATGATCGACCGGATATAGGGCAACTTCCCCAAATCATCAGCGGTGGCGGCCCTGCTGCCAAGCGCGGTCTGCGCCTCGGCACGGGCTTTTTGCTGCACCTCGGGATCAAAGGCGCACAGATACAGCGCCCAGCTTAGGGTCAGGGCAGTGGTTTCATGGCCTGCGACGATAAAAGTCAAAAGATTGTCGCGCAGCTCGGATGTGCTCATGCTGCGTTTTGTTTCAGGATCGCTACCCGCCATCATCAAATCCAAAAGGTCTAGCTGCTCTTTGGGCGGCTGGGCGCGACGGTCTTCGATGGCGCGATCTGACAGCCGTTTCATGGTTTTGAGGGCAGAGCCAGACAACACCCGACCCGGTCGTGGCACCCAATTGGGCGCGCCAAACATGTCCAGAATAGAAATGCGGGCGGTTTGGGCGATATAGGAATCAATTGCCTTATGCACTTCGGTGCGATCAAAGGCCTCTCCGCCGGAAAAGGTCACCTCCGAGATCACTTCAAAAGTTGCGGTGACCATTTCCTCAAACAGATCGGCGCGGGCGCTACGACCGTGTGGGGTGATGGCATTCAGGCGGGCGCAGGTGTTTTCTGCCGCAGCCGTCATCACCGGACCAAGGTTGGCGATGTTGCGATGGGAAAATGTCGGCGCGGCGGCGCGGCGTTGCCAATGCCAATGCGCGCCTTCGGCGATAAACAGGCTTTCGCCAATGGCGGGGCGAAGGATGTTCTTTGTGACGTCCGACTTTGGGTAATCCGGCAGCTTGTCACGCAACACACGCTTCAGGCTGTCCGGGTCCATCACCATATGCCAGCGTTTGCCCGTGCGCCCCGATACAATCGGTTGGCGTGTGGCGAGATCCGGAATGATCTCCAACAGGTTCTGACGGGATTTTTGGAAGGAACGCCAAATTCCCATGGGTTTGGTCACCAGAGGCACCCGAGCCGGGTGCGGCGTGCTGTCGGACATCATTTGTACTCCTTACTTTAAGATATATATCACGAAACCCGCACGGCAATTGCGCGTCTTTCTGTTCTGGGGTATCGACGTCCAACCCTAGTTCTGGAGGCATTCAATGATCCGCATCCCCTTTGGCCGTACGATGGCTGCCTTGGCTGCAACCGCCCTTCTGGCGTCCTGTACCGGCGTGCCGGATGAAATCGAAGCCAAAGCCGATCTGGGCGAATTCCGTTTGGGGCATCTGGTTGTTGTGGCCGATGATGCGACCGTAGGCCCGTTGTCCAAAAGCGTGAGCGAAGAACAGTGGGAAACCATCATGGACGCCGCAATGGAAGAGCGGTTCGGACGCTACGATGGTGGCCGGTTCTACCATATGGGCGTTAAAATCGTCGGCTATGTGGTTGCTGCGCCGGGCGTACCGGTGCTGGCCTCACCGAAATCGGTTTTGGTTGTGGTGGTAAATATCTGGGATGACGCTGAAGGCGTGAAACTGACCAGCGAACCAAAGCAGATCACCATCTTGGAAGCGCTGACGCCGGAAGGCATGATCGGCTCTGGCCTGACGATGTCCGCCGAAGAACAAATGACGGCCATGGCGCGGATTGGGGCGCGAGAAATCCAGCAATGGCTCGAAGAAAACCCCGAATGGTTCAATAAGCCCGCTGTGATTGATGAGGCAGAGCCCGAAGACGGGCTGCGTCCCCTGTCAGAAGAAGCCGGAGAAGCCGCAGTAAACGCAGCTGCCCCTTGATTTTTCTTTCGCAACCTCGTAACGAGCGCGCGATGATGACTCGGGCCCGCGTGGCCCCCCAATAAAAGGTGCCAATACCATGGCTAAGGAAAAGTTTGAGCGCAATAAACCGCACGTCAATATTGGCACAATCGGCCACGTTGACCACGGTAAAACTACTCTGACAGCGGCGATCACCAAGCAATTTGGTGACTTCAAAGCCTATGACGAAATCGACGGCGCGCCCGAAGAGAAAGCCCGCGGTATCACCATTTCGACGGCGCACGTTGAATATGAAACCGAAGGCCGTCACTACGCCCACGTTGACTGCCCCGGCCACGCTGACTATGTGAAAAACATGATCACCGGTGCGGCGCAGATGGATGGCGCGATCCTGGTTGTGAACGCAGCCGATGGTCCTATGCCACAGACACGTGAGCACATCCTGCTGGGTCGCCAGGTTGGCATCCCGCACATGGTTGTTTACATGAACAAAGTGGACCAGGTTGACGACGAAGAGCTG
>CANMJD010000003.1 GCA_947498155.1 uncultured Pseudoruegeria sp. | reverse complement strand
ATTTCAAAGAGTTTTTGCGTCACTGATAGAAAAGATTGGCGCGCTGGAGAGGGGCCGCAAACGACAATGGCCACCCCGAAGGATGGCCATTTAAATCTGTGTGATCTTCAGATCAGATCAGCTTAGTCACCGATTGTGGTGCTTGTGACGGTGTCACCTTGGCTAGAGAAAGTCTGGCCGGATGTGAAGGAGGCTGTCAGGTCGTCGTTGACGTTGTCAACACCGGTTGCCACGGTGGACAGTACGGCGATGCCCAGACCGACGAGGGCAGCTGTCAGAACAACCCAGTCTACAGTTACAGCGCCGTCTTCGTCTTTTGCGAAATGTGCTACAGCATTAAAAAGTTTCATTGTATGTCCCTCCAAAGGATCAGATAAAGTTGTGTTTGTTGACCGTGTCAGACCCTATGTCCGCCGTGGTATGATCCTATATAGCCGCCTGAATGGGGCACGAATTGGGCGCAGATCGTGCAATTTTAAGTAATTCTCAATACTTTGAAGTTAATTCATTAAGTCACTGATAAATATGCATTACTTTCATCAAGCGCTGCGCAAATTTATGCGTAAATGCCGCAATTGGTCTGAAATAGGGCAGTTTTAACCCCATTTAAGTGGTTTTGAGCCCTGTTTTCTGTAATGCTGAGAAAAAAATAACAATTAACGAGGCAGAGCAGTGAACCGCACAACGCGGCGCTTCGGTATTGTCCTTTTGGGGCTTGGGCTTTTGGTACCGTCTACAGCGGTATCCGAGGCGCTGAACTCGCGGAATGATTTTACCTTTAAGCGCGTCAAAGTTCCCGGAAAGAGCGCAGGTAAGCGCATCACCGTTCAAATTGATGAAACGGTGGTATGGGGGTCTGCCCCGTCCACGCCACGTGAAAACTCCAAAAGCGAAACAGAAGTGGCGGCAGTGATTACGCCTAAAGCGACGCCAAAACTCCCCAAGGATATGACCGATTGGTTCTGGCGCGAGATTTCACCAAATCTGGCATCCAGCGGACCGGGGCGGCTTGCGGCGGCCATTTCACAGTTGAACAAAGCCCCTGTCGGGAAAGCGATCGCTGCGCCGCGCTTGCAAACCATGCAGGACATTGCGGAGAAATATGGCACAGATATTTTGACCGCGACCATCGGTACACGGGTTTCACCCGCTTTGGTTCTGGCGGTGATCGGAATAGAATCTTCGGGCCGCAAAGATGTGACTTCTCATGCTGGCGCCCATGGGTTGATGCAGCTGATGCCCGCCACCGCAGAGCGTTTCGGAGTCAGCGATAGCAAGATCGCCAAAGAGAATATCAAAGGTGGTGTGGCTTATCTGGATTGGTTGATGAAGGAATTTGACAATGATCCGGTCCTGTCTTTGGCAGCCTATAACGCCGGAGAAAATGCAGTGAAGAAAAACGGCGGCGTGCCCCCCTATGCCGAAACGCGGGCCTATGTGCCCAAGGTCATTGCCGCATGGACTGTGGCGCGGGGGCTCTGTCTGACGCCGCCAGAGTTGGCGACCGACGGTTGCGTTTTTGCCGTGCGTTCGGTTCAGACCGGCGGATAAAAAAACAGCGGCCCCGAAGGGCCGCTTTTGTCGGGAATGTCCCTTTGTCCAGCGGATAGCCTAGTTGACCAGCGTTGCTTCTGTACTGTTACGTACTTCTTCTTCGCTGACGCCCTCTGCCAGTTCGACCAGCTTTAGCCCGCCCTCGACGACATCAAACACACCCAGATTGGTGATGATGCGGTCCACGACCTTTTTACCGGTCAGGGGCAGGGTGCATTCTTTTAGCAATTTGCTGTCACCATGTTTGCTGGTGTGATCCATGACCACAACCACACGGCCTACACCGGCAACCAGATCCATAGCTCCGCCCATGCCTTTGACCAGTTTGCCCGGAATCATCCAGTTCGCCAGATCGCCGTTTTCGGCCACTTCCATCGCGCCCAGAATCGCCATGGCGATTTTGCCACCACGGATCATGGCAAAGCTTTTTGCCGAGTCAAAATAGGCGGTCTGCGGCAGTTCAGTGATGGTTTGCTTGCCTGCATTGATCAGGTCGGCGTCTTCTTCGCCTTCATAAGGGAAGGGTCCCATCCCCAACATGCCGTTTTCCGATTGCAACGTCACTTCGACGCCTTCGGGAATGTAGTTGGACACCAGTGTCGGAATGCCAATGCCAAGATTTACATACCAGCCGTCCTGCAGTTCCTGTGCTGCGCGGGCGGCCATTTGATTGCGATCCCATGCCATAGTCTTAGCCTTTCTGCCGGACGGTGCGTTGTTCGATGCGTTTTTCGTGATCACCCTGAACGATGCGATGCACATAGATACCCGGAAGATGGATCGAATCCGGATCAAGCGAGCCGGTTGGCACGATTTCTTCGACTTCTGCAATGCAGACCTTGCCGCAGGTGGCGGCCGGTGCATTAAAATTGCGGGCAGTCTTGCGGAAAACCAGATTGCCGGTTGCATCGGCTTTCCATGCTTTCACAATCGCCAGATCGGCAAAAATGCCCTCTTCCATGATATAGGTGTCACCGTTGAAATCCCGATGGTCCTTACCCTCGGCAATCACCGTGCCCACGCCGGTCTTTGTATAAAAACCCGGAATACCCGCGCCACCGGCGCGCATGCGCTCGGCCAAGGTGCCTTGGGGATTGAATTCCAGTTCCAACTCGCCTGACAGATACTGGCGCATGAACTCGGCATTTTCGCCGACATAGGAGCTGATCATTTTTTTGACCTGCTTTGTCTGCAGCAAGATGCCGATGCCAAAATCGTCAACACCCGCGTTGTTAGACGCAAAGGTCAAATCCTTTGTTCCGGCTTCCTTGATGGCATCCAGCAATAATTCCGGAATACCGCATAGGCCAAAGCCCCCCGCTGCGATCAGCATGCCGTCTTCCAGAAGACCGTCGAGGGCCTCCGCGGCTGACGCATAAATCTTCTTCATAACAATCTCTCTCTGTGGCTTATGCTTGCGCAACTTTGTGACGCTACGTCAGAAAAGAGTCAATGTAATGCTGCGTCGCGGCGGGATAATAAGGAATAAACCAATTCCGGTTGTGCCCGTTGATTGAATGAGGTCGAAACAAAAAACGCCGGTGCCTTTAGGCACAGGCGTTTTTCGAAATGCGATGCGGTGCAATCGGCTATTCGTCGGCGTCTTTTTTAGGCGCGGCTTTTTTGCGCGGGGCGGCTTTTTTGGCCGCTGCTTTGGTCGCAGTCTTTTTGGCCGGTGCCTTTTTCTTGGCAGGCTTCTTTTTGGCACCTGATTTTGCCGTCTTTTCCGCGATCAACTCTTTGGCCATTTCCATGGTGACATCCGCCGGTTCGACATCTTTGGGTAGGGTCGCGTTGACCTTGCCCCATTTCACATAGGGACCATAGCGCCCCTCCATGATGTTGACGGGACCGCCTTCTTCTGGATGTTCGCCCAATTCTTTAAGCGCCTTGGCAGCTGCACCGCGTCCGCGACCGGGGTTGGCGCGTTTCTCGGCCAACATCTCTACCGCGCGGTTCATTCCAATTTCAAAAACGTCATTGGGGTCTTTGACATTGACATAAACCGGTTTGGCTTCATCCGGGAGCTGGTGCATGACATAGGGGCCAAAGCGGCCAAAATTGGTTTTGATCTCACCACCCTCGGGATGCATGCCGACGATGCGCGGCAGCGACAGCAGGGTTAGGGCCTTTTCAAGATCCATGTCATCTTTGGACCAGCCTTTGGGCAGGGATGCACGTGGTGGCTTTTTGTTTTCGGGCGTGGCTTCGCCGCGCTGCACATAAGGACCAAATCGACCGGCTTTCAGGTGGATTTCATCGCCGCCGTCCTCGCCCAACACGCGTTCATCGCCATCGGCGCCTTCGCCGGCAATGGGGCGGGTGTAGGTACATTCCGGATAATTGCCACAGCCGACAAACCCGCCGGTGCGCGATGTTTTCAGGTGCAACTGGCCCTGGCCGCATTTCGGACAGACCCGCGGATCAGACCCGTCTTCGCGTGGCGGATAAAGCTGTGGCGCCAGCGCATCGTCCAACACGTCCAGAACTTCGGTAATGCGCAGTTCGGTGGTTTCCGAAATCGCTGCCGAGAAATCACGCCAGAAATTATTCAGGATTTCTTTGTAATCCCGTTCCCCGGCACTGACATCATCGAGGCTGCTTTCCAGCTCTGCGGTGAATTCATAGCCAACGTATTTGCGGAAGAAATTCAGCAAAAAGATCGTGACGATGCGGCCCTTATCCTCGGGGATCAGGCGGTTTTTGTCCTTGGTGACATAGCCGCGATCCTGAATCGTGGTGACGATCGACGCATAGGTTGAGGGGCGCCCGATGCCCAGTTCTTCCATCCGTTTGACAAGCGATGCCTCGGTATAGCGAGGGGGCGGTTGGGTGAAATGCTGATCCGGTGTGATCGTGCCCTTCTTGGCAGCTTCACCCTGCATGATCTGGGGCAGACGTTTATCGTCATCATCCACGACCGCGTCATCGCGCCCTTCTTCATAAACTTTCATAAAGCCGTCAAAGAGCATCACCTGTCCGGTGGCACGCAGCACAACCTGTTGATCGTCGCTGGCGATATCGACCGTGGTGCGTTCCAAACGCGCCGATTCCATCTGACTGGCCAAAGTCCGCTTCCAGATCAGATCGTAAAGCTTGCGCTGGTCTGCCTCCAGCCGTGCCAATGCGCTGGCATCGCAGGACATATCCGTTGGGCGAATACATTCGTGGGCTTCCTGCGCGTTTTTGGCTTTGTTCTTATAAATACGCGGGGAGGCGGGAATATATTCCGCACCATAGCGGTCTTTGATCTCATCGCGGGCAGCCGCGACGGCCTCGGGGGCCATGTCGATCCCGTCGGTCCGCATATAGGTGATATAGCCTGCCTCATAAAGCCGTTGCGCGGTGCTCATGGTTTGGCGCGCGCCAAAGCCGAATTTGCGACTGGCTTCCTGCTGCAGGGTAGAGGTCATAAAGGGCGGCGAGGGGTTCCGGCTGGCCGGTTTTGCCTCAACCGAGGCAACCGACAGAACGCGCGAATGGATCGCCTGCACGGCAACTTCGGCGGCGGCTTGATTTTCGATGTCGTAGCGGTCAAGCTTTTTGCCACCCAGAACCGTCAAGCGGGCCTCAAATTCCTGCCCGCGCGGGGTGCTCAGGATCGCCTTAACGCTCCAGTATTCACGCGGATTAAAGGCCTCTATCTCCATCTCGCGTTCAACGATCAGACGCAGACAGACCGACTGCACCCGACCGGCAGAGCGCGCACCAGGCAGTTTGCGCCAGAGCACCGGTGACAGGTTGAACCCCACAAGGTAATCCAACGCTCGGCGGGCAAGATAGGCCTCAACCAATTCCATATCGACATCACGGGGATTTTTCATCGCCTCGGTGACGGCAGATTTGGTGATGGCGTTAAACACCACACGGCTAACTTCGGTCGATTTTTTGATCGCGCGCCGTTTGGTCAGCGCCTCTTGCAAATGCCAGCTGATCGCCTCTCCCTCGCGGTCAGGGTCGGTCGCCAGAATAAGCGTGTCGTCGTCTTTCAGCGCATCTGCAATGGCTTTCACATGTTTGCGGGAATCATTGCCGACCTCCCATTTCATGGCAAAGTCATGGTCGGTGTCGACCGATCCGTCCTTGGGTGGAAGATCGCGAACATGGCCGTATGAAGCCAGAACGGTATAGTCATTTCCCAAGTATTTATTGATGGTTTTGGCTTTGGCCGGGGACTCAACAACAACGACGGGCATAAATTTCCTCTCGACTCGGCCTAGTGCAGAATGCCGCGCAAAATGTGGTTGCGAATAGAAGATTGTCAATGGCCGTTCATATCTTCCTTGTCAGGGAAGGCTTAATAATCCGCCGGGATGACGGGTGATCTCGCCTGCCATCTCTAGGCAGACGAGGGCCGGTGTGATCAGTGGCGGGGGCATGGAAAGATCGCGGATCAACTGATCCTCTGCCAGCGGGGAAGGCCCCAACCGGGACAGGATTTCCTGATGCAACTCTGCGGTATCAACCTCTGCCGATTGGGCGGGTGGTGGCGCGGTTTCCTCGACAGGATCCGGCACTGGCGGGTAGGCCGCCCCGACCACGTCGAGCACATCCTCGGCAGAGCGGATCAGAGTGGCACCATCGCGCAACAGCATATTGCAGCCGCTGGCGCGGGCATCAAAGGGGTGGCCCGGTACCGCCAGGACATCGCGCGACTGATCAAGAGCGGCGCGCGCGGTGATCAGGCTGCCTGATCGGGCGGCGGCCTCTATGACAAGGGTGGCACGCGACAGGCCTGCAACAATGCGGTTGCGGCTGGGAAAATGGCGGGCTTGCGGATATTGACCCATCGGCGCCTCACTTATGATGCAGCCGTTTTCAAGGATGTCCTGCGCCAGCCCGGCGTTTTCTTTGGGATAGATCACATCAACCCCGCCGCCAAACACTGCAATACTACCGGTTTCAAGGCTTGCCTGATGGGCGGCGGTGTCGATTCCGCGGGCAAGGCCTGAGGTGATGATAAAACCGGCCTGTCCGAGATCCTGTGCCAGTTTTCGCGCCATGCGTGCCCCCAACGAAGAGGCATTGCGGGCCCCGACAAGGGACAGGCAGGGTTTTGTAAGATGTTCGGGGTTTCCGCGTAGCCAGATCACCGGTGGCGGATCAGCGATTTCGCGCAGCAGCGGCGGGTATTGTGGATCGGAAAAACACAGCATTTGTGCGCCGCAGGATTTGGCAGCCTGAATTTCAGTATGGATTGCCTGATCCGTCGCAGGGCGATAATCGGAAACACCGGCTTTGGCGGCGACATCGGGCAGATGCGACAGCGCCGCCGTAGCAGAGCCATATTCATCTAGCAGCCTGAAGAACGTCATCACCCCGACGCGATGCGAGCGGATTAGGCGGAGCCATGAGACGCGGTCCTCTTCCGTGGAGGGTACAAAATGGGGAATTCCGGAAAAGTGAGGATGGTCGGTCATCATGGCCCCTTTGGTATGGGACCACTATGGCGTGCGATTGGTTAATGACTGTTAAACACAATGATGTTTTCTGCCAGCAACTGCAATTTAAGTCGTAGAGCCGCCGACCGTCAGCCCACCAAGCAGAAGCGTTGGCTGTCCGACTCCAACAGGCACCCATTGGCCGGCTTTACCGCAATTGCCGATCCCGGGATCAAGTGCCATGTCATTGCCAATCGCTCGGATGTATTTCAGCGCCGTTGGCCCATCGCCAATCAGCGTCGCCCCCTTGAGCGGTGCGCCAACTGACCCATTCTTGACCTGATAAGCTTCGGTGCAGCTAAAGACGAATTTCCCATTGGTAATATCGACCTGTCCCCCGCCAAAGCCCACGGCATAAATCCCGTCTTTCAGATCGGCGACAATATCAGCCGGATCGGTCTCGCCACCCAACATAAACGTATTGGTCATGCGCGGCATCGGCGCATGGGCATAGCTTTCGCGGCGCCCGTTACCGGTTGGCTCCACGCCCATCAGCCGCGCATTCTGACGGTCCTGCATATAGCCCACCAGAACCCCGTCCTCGATCAGGGTATTACGTGCCGATGGCGTGCCCTCGTCATCAAAACTGATAGAGCCGCGACGGTCCGGAATTGTGCCATCATCCAGAACGGTAACCCCTTTGGCGGCAACCTGCTGCCCCATCAAACCGGCAAATGCCGATGTGCCCTTGCGGTTAAAATCGCCTTCAAGCCCGTGGCCGACGGCTTCGTGCAACAAGACACCGGGCCATCCGGCCCCCAGCACAATATCCATGACACCGGCGGGGGCCGGGATGGCCTGTAGGTTGACCAAAGCAATGCGGAGCGCTTCGCGGGCGGCAGCTTGCCAATGGGCAGGATCAATCAGCCCGAGCAATCCGGCGCGCCCGCCCCCTCCGTGGCTGCCGGATTCGCGGCGGCCGTTTTCCTCGACGATCACTGACACATTAACCCGACTCATCGGGCGGGCATCCCGTACAAGGGTGCCATCGGGCCGCAGAATCTCGATTTCCTGCATCGCGGCTGCAATGGTGGCAGAGACCTGAACCACCCGCTTATCCAAAGCGCGTGTGAAGTCGTCGATTTCACGCAGGGTGTCGACTTTGCCGGAAAAGCTTTGTTGGGTAATTGGATTTTCATCCGAATAAAGCCGCCGGTTTGTTGCCTGCGGTGTGGCGGACATGATCCCGCCGCCATCGCCCACGGCAAGACGCGCGGTTTCGGCGGCGCGCTTTAGGGCTGATTCGGTCAATTCGGTGGAATGGGCATATCCGGCGGCCTCTCCTCGGACGGCGCGCAGGCCGAATCCCTCAGAAGCATCATAGCTGGCGGTTTTGAGGCGTCCGTCGTCAAATGCCAGCACTTCAGAGCGCCGTCTTTCCAGAAAAAGCTCCCCGTCGTCGGCACCATCCGTGGCGTTGCGCAGAATTTGCAATGCCGCTGCCTCATCGAGTTTGCTTTCGAAAGGGCGGAAGGGGCCATCTGACATAGGGTTTTCTCCGGTTGTTTTTAAGGACAAGCGTAAAAAGCGGCTGTTTGCCGCGCAAGAGATGCTTGTCCGTCGCGCATTAATATGGTTTCAAGCGGCGCAAACACAATGGGATTCCGGCCAAAACGCGTCGGATGCACCGGATCAAGATGAATACCGGTGTGCAAACGGGAAACGAACATGCGACTTCTGAACCTTTTTTCGGGCCTCTGGGCAGCTGTTTTGGCAACAATCGTATCAACGGCTGCCTTTGCGCAGGATTCTTTGGGCGATCTGGAAGTAATCGGTAAGCCGGTTCCAAAGGGGACTGGTTTCCAGTTCGCCGCCACAGAGCTTTCTCGCGACATCCAGTGGCTGGACAACATGCTGCTGTGGATCATCACGGCGATCACGATTTTTGTAACGGCGCTTTTGATCTATGTGATCGTGCGCTTCAACAAGAAGTCCAATCCGACACCGGCGACCTTCACCCATAACTCCACCGTTGAGGTGTTGTGGACACTGGTTCCCATTGTGATCCTGATCTTTATCGGCGTGTTCTCCCTGCCGGTGCTGTTCAAGCAACAAGAAATCCCCGAAGGCGACATCAACATCAAAGTCACCGGCTACCAGTGGTATTGGGGCTATGAGTACACCGACCACGAGTTCGGCTTTGACAGCTTCATGCTGGGCAAAAGCGCGCTGGAAGATCACGGCTACGCCCCTGATGAATATCTGCTGGCGACTGACACGGCTGTGGTTGTCCCTGTTGATAAGACGGTTGTCATGCAGGTGACCGGTGCTGACGTGATCCACTCCTGGACCATCCCTGCTTTCGGTGTGAAGCAGGATGCGGTTCCTGGCCGGATTGCTGAACTGTGGTTCAAAGCCGAAAAAGAAGGGGTGTATTTTGGTCAGTGTTCCGAGCTTTGCGGCAAGGATCACGCCTATATGCCGATCACGGTGAAAGTTGTAAGCCAAGACGTCTATGACGCATGGCTGGAAGGCGCGATTGCGGAATTCGCAGGTCTGCCGCTGGACTATAAAGTCGCCGCGAATAACTAAGCCTAAGCGGGGTCGCCCAATGCGGCCCCCTTGCTAGACGAGAGCCAGTTCATGATTGACGCAAGCTATAACATCCAGTCAGAAACCGGCCCCAAAGAGGCCGGTTTTGGTGACTATTTTGCGCTGCTGAAACCCCGCGTGATGTCCCTGGTGGTCTTTACTGCCTTTGTTGGCTTGTTGGTCGCGCCAACGCCTGTGCATCCGTTTATCGGCTTTTGTGCAATTCTGTTCATTGCCATTGGCGGCGGGGCCTCAGGTGCGCTGAACATGTGGTATGACAGCGATATCGATGTGGTGATGAAACGCACCAAGGGGCGCCCGGTTCCGGCGGGCAAGGTCACCCGCGAGGAAGCCTTTGCCGTCGGGATCGCTTTATCCTGTATGTCGGTGGTTATGCTCGGGCTGGCAACCAATCTTGTCGCTGCTGGTCTGCTGGCCTTTACCATCTTTTTCTATGTGGTGATTTACACCATGTGGCTGAAACGCTGGACCCCGCAGAACATCGTGATCGGTGGGGCGGCGGGTGCTTTCCCGCCGATGATCGGTTGGGCCGCGGCAACGGGTGGGATCAGCATCGAATCCGTGTTGATGTTTGCCATTACCTTCATGTGGACGCCGCCGCATTTCTGGGCGCTGGCGCTGTTCATGAACGATGATTACACCAAGGCGGGTGTTCCGATGCTGACCGTTACCAACGGTCGCAAATCGACCCGCACGCATATCCTTGTCTACACGCTGCTTCTGGCTGTTGTGACCATCGGCATTGCCTTCACCTCGATCGGTGGACCGGTTTACACGCTGACCGCTGTCGCCATGAACGCCTGGTTCATCAAAGGGGCGATTGACATTATCCGCCGCGATGAGGTTCAGGCCGAGGCAGATAACTACAAAACAGAACGCGGCTTTTTCAAAATCTCGCTGCTCTATCTGTTCTTGCATTTTTCGGCTCTTCTGGCGGATGCCGCTTTGGGCGTCTTTGGATTGGGGTGGTAATCATGGCGATCCAGAAACAACATGAAATGCACGACCGACGCTTTGGCCGCAACCTTGGCGTTGGGCTGTGTCTGCTCGGCTTTGTCGCATTGGTCTTTGGCCTGACGGTTGTCAAAGTGACCCGAGGCGACCCGATGCAAGCGTTTGACCACTCGGTTCGCCCTGAACAAACGGGTGAGGCAGGCAATTGAAACTGACAGGTAAATATAAAACGCTGACCCAGACCTTGGGTGTTGTTTTTGTTATGGGGACCTTGGCTTGGGTGGCGGTGCCCTTTTATAGCTGGTTCTGTCAGGTGACGGGTTTTGGCGGTGTGACCAATACCGACACCGCTGGATCTGACGTGATTCTGGATAAAACCATAAAAATCCGCTTTGACGCCTCGCTGGAACGCGGGATGCCGTGGACGTTCAAACCGGCCGTGCGTGAGATGGAAATCAAGATCGGTGAAACCGGACTGGCCTTTTATGAGGCCCATAACCCGACCGATCGGCCTGTTGCGGGGTCCGCCAGCTACAATGTTGCGCCCTATTCAACGGGCAATTACTTCACCAAAATCGACTGTTTTTGCTTTGAGATGCAGGTACTGCAACCCGGCGAAACAGTGATGATGCCGGTGAGCTTTTATGTTGATCCCGAAATCGTAAATGACCGAGAAGCAAAACATACCGGTCATATTACGCTGGGATATACTTTCTACGAAACAGATCTGCCCGAAGAGACAGCGGCCCTTGCCGTAACGACTTCTGGCGACGATACTTAAGCGCGAAACGAGGGACGGATAACAATCATGGCGCACGAAAAAAATCACGACTACCACATTCTGCCGCCGTCGATGTGGCCCTTGCTGGGCGGCCTTGGCGCATTTGTCATGCTGTTTGGCGCGGTAATGCTGTTCCACGACAAGGGCCCATGGATGTTCCTGATCGGCCTCGCCGGTGTGCTCTACGTCATGTATGGTTGGTGGGCCGAAGTGGTGCACGAAGGTCAAACAGGCGATCACACACCCGTGGTCCGCATTGGTCTGCGCTACGGCTTTCTGATGTTCATCATGTCCGAAGTCATGTTCTTTGCAGCGTGGTTCTGGTCGTTCTTTAAACATGCCATGTATCCCATGGGGCCAGACAGCCCTGCGATTGATGGGGTTTGGCCACCTGTGGGCATCGAGACCTTTGATCCTTGGCACCTGCCGCTGATCAATACGCTGATCCTGCTGTGTTCCGGTTGTGCCGCCACTTGGGCGCACCACGCGCTGGCGCATGAGAACAACCGCAAAGACCTGATCAACGGTTTGATCGTTGCGATCCTGTTGGGCGCGATCTTTACCGTGTTCCAGGTTTATGAATACAGCCACGCGGCCTTTGGTTTCTCTGGCAATATTTATGGCGCCAACTTCTTTATGGCGACCGGCTTTCACGGGTTCCACGTTGTTATCGGTACGATCTTTCTGGCCGTCTGCCTGATCCGCGCCTATGCAGGGCACTTCACGCCGGAACAGCATGTCGGCTTTGAAGCCGCCGCTTGGTACTGGCACTTTGTGGATGTGGTCTGGTTGTTCCTCTTTGCCGCTGTCTACATCTGGGGCGGCTAATAGGGGCCTG
This sequence comes from uncultured Pseudoruegeria sp., assembly GCA_947498155.1. Classification (GTDB taxonomy): domain Bacteria; phylum Pseudomonadota; class Alphaproteobacteria; order Rhodobacterales; family Rhodobacteraceae; genus Pseudoruegeria. The sequence goes on along the minus strand of CANMJD010000003.1, from coordinate 485,308 downwards.
ACGCTCTGATAAAACAATTCAAGCGCGGGGGCCCTGAACGGCTCTCGCGTTTTTCCTTTCAAAAGGCTTGCCTGTGTTTAAGAAAGTCATCCTGCCCCTGATCTTTGGACTTGGGGGTGCCGCCATCCTGATCAGCCTCGGCCTGTGGCAGGTGCAGCGCATGGAATGGAAAGAAACCGTTCTGGCGCAAATCGACCAAACCATTACCGCCGCGCCGGTTGCGGTGCCGCTGCAGCCTTCGCAGGCCGTCGATCAATTCCGGCCCGTCACCGCGCGCGGCCTGATTACCGATGACGAGATCACCATTCTGGCCAGCACAAAAACGCTCGGTGCCAGCTACAGGATCATTTCCGCATTTGAAACCGACGGGCGACGGTTGCTGTTGGATCGCGGCTTTGTGCCGATCACCGATCAAAACGCCCCGCGCCCTGCGGTGCAGGCCGAGATCACCGGCAATCTGCATTGGCCCGACGAGATCAATTCGTCGACGCCAGAACCGGATCTGGCGGCAGGGATTTGGTTCGGGCGGGACATCAAGGCCATGGCCGACGCGCTGAACACCGAACCGGTGATGATCGTGTTGCGTGACACATCCGAGAATAATCCGGTTACAACACCCTTCCCGTTGGACTCTGCAGGTATTCCTAATGATCACTTGGAGTATGTTTTAACGTGGTTTGGCCTTGCGATTGTCTGGTTAGGGATGACAGGCTTCCTGTTGTGGCGTATCAACCGCAAAACCCAATAAATGAAGCAGTAAAGAGTCTGGCTCCATGAAGTATATTTCGACCCGCGGCACCGCACCCGAGCTGAGTTTTGAAGACGCTATGCTGACTGGGCTTGCGCGCGATGGCGGGCTCTATGTGCCCGCTGAAATTCCCACAATGTCACAGGCCGATATCGCGGCTTTGGCGGGCTGTTCCTACGAGGAAATCGCCTTTCGCGTGATGCGCCCCTTTGTCGGGGATACATTCACCGATAGCGAATTTGCCGAGATCATCGCCAAGGCCTATGCCGGTTTCAGCCATGATGCGCGTGCGCCTTTGGTGCAGCTCGGGCCGAACCATTTCTTGCTGGAACTGTTCCACGGTCCGACTCTGGCCTTCAAAGATTTCGCCATGCAGCTGATCGGGCAGTTGTTTCAGGCCGCATTGGCCCGTCGCGGCGAACGTGTCACCATTGTTGGCGCAACTTCGGGCGACACGGGTTCTGCGGCGATCGAAGCCTTTCGCGGGCTGGATGCGGTGGATGTGTTTATCCTGTTTCCCGATGGCCGCGTTTCCGATGTGCAGCGTCGCCAGATGACCACGCCGTCGGAATCCAACGTGCACGCGCTGGCGTTGGACGGGGATTTTGATGATTGCCAAGGCAAGCTCAAGGATATGTTCAACGATCTGACCTTCCGCGATGAGGTCCGTCTGGCCGGAGTGAACTCGATCAACTGGGCCCGTGTTTTGGCTCAAGTTGTATATTATTTCTCTTCCGCTGTGTCGCTGGGTGCACCCCATCGCAAGGTTAGCTTTACCGTGCCAACGGGTAATTTCGGCGATATCTTTGCCGGCTATATCGCCAAGAAGATGGGACTGCCGATTGATAAGCTGGTGATCGCCACAAACCAGAATGACATCCTGCACCGGACACTGGAAACCGGCGCTTATACCACGCAAGGGGTAACACCTTCGATCAGTCCGTCGATGGATATTCAGGTTTCGTCCAACTTTGAACGCGCTTTGTTTGATGCCTATGGGCGCGACGGGGCTGCCGTGGCGCAATTGATGGATGAGCTGAAATCCGGTGGGTCTTTCAATGTTTCTCAGGGGGCTTTGCAGGGCTTGCGGGACCTCTTTGCTTCGGGGCGGGTTTCTGAAGAGCAAACCTATGACACGATCAAGGATTACTATGCGCGCACCGGCGAAATCCTTTGTCCGCATTCCGCCATCGGGGTGAAAGTCGCCGAAAGCCATCAGGGCGTAACCCCGATGATTACGCTGGCCACGGCCCATCCTGCGAAATTCCCGGATGCGGTTGAAAAAGCCACCGGTCAGCGTCCGGCGCTGCCACCGCGTATGGGAGATTTGTTTGCGAAAGAAGAACGCGTGACCAAAGTGCCAAACGACCTAGGTGCCCTTGAAACCCTGATCCGGGAGCGTATCGCTAAGTGACTGTAGAAATTGCACGATTGAAGAACGGCGTGCGCGTCGTCACCGAAAATATGCCGGGGCTTCAATCTGCCTCTATCGGGGTCTGGATTACCGCTGGCGGCCGCCACGAACGGGTAGAGCAAAACGGTATCGCTCATTTCCTTGAGCATATGGCGTTCAAGGGCACCAAGCGCAGATCCTCGCTTGAGATTGCCGAGGCGGTTGAGGATGTGGGCGGCTATATCAACGCCTATACCAGCCGCGAAACCACCGCCTATTATGCGCGGGTGCTGTCGCAGGACGTGCCGCTGGCTTTGGATGTGATTGCCGATATCGTGCTTAATCCGGTGTTCGATCCGGCAGAGATCGAGGTCGAGCGTGGGGTGATCCTGCAGGAAATCGGTCAGGCGCTGGATACGCCGGATGATGTGATTTTTGACTGGCTTCAGGAAGAAGCCTATCCCGATCAACCCATCGGACGCACGATCCTCGGGCCTGCCGAAAGGGTGCAGTCCTTTTCCCGTGCCGATCTGTCGAATTTTGTCGCCGAGCATTATGGCCCCGAGCATATGATCCTTTCTGCGGCTGGCGGGGTGGATCACGATGCCATTGTCGCCGAGGCTGAAAAGCTCTTTGGCCACCTGAAACCCGCCAAGGCCTTTACACCGGCACCGGCGGCCTTTCGCGGTGGCGAACGGCGTGAGGTCAAAACCTTGGAGCAGGTGCATTTTGCACTGGCGTTTGAAGGGCCGGGGTATCAGTCTAACGACATTTATACGTCGCAAATCTTTACCACCGCTTTTGGCGGCGGCATGTCTTCGCGGCTGTTTCAGGAAGTGCGCGAAAAGCGCGGGCTGTGCTATTCGATCTTTGCCCAGACCGGCGCCTATGCGGATACCGGCCTTACCACGATCTATGCGGGAACTAGTGCGGGCCAAATCGGTGAATTGACCGAATTAACCTTGGATGTGCTGAAAAAATCCGCCGAGACACTGACACAGGCCGAAGTCGACCGTGCCCGTGCGCAGATGAAAGCCGGATTGCTGATGGGGCTGGAAAGCCCGTCGTCGCGGGCCGAACGTTTGGCGCGGATGGTGGCGATTTGGGATCGTGTGCCAAACCTCGAAGAGACCGTGGCAAAAATTGACGCTGTGACTCTCGCGGATGCCCGTGGTTTTGCGGCCAATATGGTCAGTGAAAAACAGATTGCCTTGGCGCTCTATGGGCCGGTGGAAACCGCCCCCTCGATCCAGAGCATCACTGAACGGTTGGTTGCCTGATGTTGGCGCGTAAGCGCAAAATCAAACTGACCACGGATCGCATGCACCTGCGATTGCCCGCCCATGGCGACTATCGGCTCTGGGCGGATTTGCGACAGGAAAGTGCGGCCTTCCTGCAGCCCTGGGAGCCAAGTTGGTCTGCTACGCATCTCACCCGTAAGGCCTTTACCAATCGGGTTTATTGGGCACAGCGGAGTTTTGTGGGCGATACGGCGGTGCCGTTGTTTTTATTCTCGAACAGTTCAGGCGCGCTGATCGGGGCGATTACAATGGATAATATCCGGCGCGGTCCGGCACAATCCGCAACCCTTGGCTATTGGGTGGGCGCGCGGTTTGCCCGTCAGGGATACATGCGCGAAGCTATCGACGCAGTCGTGCATCATGCTTTTGAAAACATGGATTTATCCCGTGTTGAGGCCGCCTGCCTGCCGGAAAATGACGCCTCGCGCGGGGTGCTGGAAAAAGCCGGTTTCAAATACGAAGGCGTGGCCCAAAGCTATCTGCAGATCAACGGACGCTGGCGCAATCATGTGCTGTATTCCAACCTCAGATCGGACAGGCGCGGGCGCACCACTGTCGGCTAACCCGTGACAGCACGGAAATTTGCACTATTCTCTCTCAGCAGGAGGTGTCCAGATGTTCCGACTGCTCACTTTACTTGCCCTGATGATCGCACCGGCGGCCTATGCCCAAGAGCGCAGGCCCAGCCATTGCATTGCGCTGGCAGATGCATCGCCCGCAATGACCTATGTTCATAAGGCGGCATATGGCGATCCGGTTGAACCGGATTCTGTGCGCCTGACCTATGTGACCCATTCGACCTTTTTGCTGCGCACCGAAGGCGGGCTTGGCGTGGCCACGGATTTCACTGGCTACCTCGGAGAAATCAATTACATCCCAGACGTCGTTACGATGAACCACGCCCATTCCAGCCATTGGACCGCGAGACCTGATCCGCGCATCCCGCATGTGCTCAAGGGGTGGGGCGACGGGCGCACGCCAGCGGATCACCATCTGGATCTGGGGGAAATGCTGATCCGCAATATACCCACCGATATTCGCAGCGCCTATCAGGAAGATGCGGTGGAAACCGGCGGCAATTCGATCTTTGTCTTTGAGGTCGCGGGGATGTGCATCGGCCATTTGGGCCATTTGCACCATGAACCCGATCCCGCCCAATATGCAGCACTGGGGCGGCTTGATATCGTCATGGCCGCTGTGGATGGCGGGATGACGGTTGATTTGCCGACGATGCATAAAATCCTGAGCCGGTTGCGCTCGTCTGTGGTGATCCCGATGCATTGGCATGGCGCGTATTCGCTGCAACGCTTTATCGACGGCATGCCCGAGGGTTTTGACATCCAGCGCCCGGGCAAAGCCAGCGCCACCTTTTCGCTGCGCAATCTGCCGCGCCGCCCGACTGTACTGGTGCTCGAGCCACGCTTCTTTCCGGATCAGGAATACTGACTTGCAGTAGCGATTTCAGCGTGGTTTGAAAGGGGCAACCGTAAAGGACATGCCATGCTGAACCCCGTTACCGATGCCCTTTTGACCGCGCTACGCGCCGAATTGCCCGCCGAGACCTTTCGCGAAATCACCGCCTCCTATCTGGAAGAACCACGGGGACGATCCAAGGGGCAGGCGGGCTGTATTCTGGCACCACAATGCGTTGAAGAGGTCTCTTTCATCGTTAAAACCTGTAACGACGCACAGGTTGGGATTGTGCCTTATGGCGGCGGTACGGGGCTGGTTGGCGGGCAAATCGCGTCGGATGGGCCTGCGCCGGTGGTGCTGTCGCTGGAGCGAATGCGCAAAATCCGCGCGGTGCTGCCCGAAGAAAACCTGATGATTGTCGAGGCCGGGGTGATCTTGCAGGACATTCAAGAGGCCGCCGCAGAGGTAGACCGGTTGTTCCCCTTGTCCTTGGCCTCGCAGGGATCTTGCCGGATCGGCGGTAATCTGGCGACCAATGCCGGTGGGGTCAATGTGCTGCGCTATGGCAATACCCGTGACCTCTGTCTGGGCCTTGAGGCGGTGCTGCCCGATGGCACCATCTGGAATGGGCTATCCCGTCTGCGTAAAGACAACACCGGTTATGATCTGCGCAATCTTATGATCGGGGCCGAGGGCTCGCTCGGGGTGATCACCGCCGCGAGCCTGCGGCTTTTCCCGCAACCTCAACAACAGGGCACCGCGCTGATGGTCGTGGACGGACCGGCGCAGGCATTGACGCTCTTGTCCTTGGCCTTGGCAAAAACCGGCGGCGGGGTGAGTGCCTTTGAGTTGATGCACCGCAACGGGCAGGCCTTTCTAGCCGAAACCATGCCGGATGTGCGCTTGCCCTTTGCGGATATCCCCGAATGGATGGTGCTGATTGATCTGGGGCTTGGGCAGGGGGCGTCACCGCAATCACTGCTTGAGGACATATTTGCCGAAGCTTTGGAGCAAGAGCTTGTAACCGATGGGCTAATCGCCAGTTCAGAGGCCCAGCGGGCTGAATTCTGGGCCGTGCGTGAAACCATTCCGGCGGCGAACAAGCGGATCGGCTCGATCTCCTCGCATGATATTTCTATTCCTTTGGGGCGCATTGCTGATTTCATCCCCGAATGCACTGCCGCGATGGAGGGTTTGGGCAATGTGCGGGTGAATTGCTTTGGCCATCTGGGAGATGGAAACCTTCATTTCAACGTTTTCCCTGCCAAAGGACAATCGCGCGATGCCTATGATTCCATTCGCGATACGGTGAAAACCACCGTGCATGATATGGTGCACCAATTTGGTGGCTCGTTCTCGGCTGAACATGGGGTTGGGCGCCTGAAGGTTGGTGAATTGCAGCGCTATGGCGATCCGGGGAAACTGCTTGCGATGCGGGCGATCAAACAGGCGCTGGACCCGAAGGGGATCATGAATCCGGGGGCAGTTTTGCCATCCTGACATCTGCCCCCGCGGTATATTAGTCGTTAATGTCGTCTTTCCAGATTTTCACCTGCCCTTTGCGCACGCCGACCCAGCGGCGCAGAAGGTACCAGCTGATCCCCGACAACAGCGCAAAGATCACCAGCGTCAGCGGCAGAGACCCCGCCAACACAGTCCCCGGCAACAAGAGCAGCAGGCCGACAACCATAGCGCCAATTGCAAAGCCGAGCAGGATAAAGCCGGGGGCGAGCATTTCCAGAATGGCCAGCACCAGCCCCCCAGCCATCCAGACCCACCAGAGCGACCACATTATTTGTGCCCCTTTAACATCGAAAACGCATCGCTAAAGGCATCCAGTGCCTGTGCGGGCAGAAGCACTGTCTGCTTACCTTCACCAGCCCCGACTTTGGCTAAGGCTTCTACCTGTTTTAGGGCCACCTGATACTGCGCCGCCTCGATGCCGTTGTCTTTGATGGCCTTGGCGACCACCTGCGTGGCATAGGCTTCGGCATCTGCCGAAATCCGGCGCGCTTTGGCGGCTTGTTCGGCCGCATAAAGTTCAGCATCGGCGTTCAGCTCGACCGCCCGTTTGGTGCCTTCTGCTTCGGTCACCTGCGCACGGCGCGCCCGTTCGGCGTTTAACTGTTGCAGCATCGCCTCTCGGGTTGCCTGATCCAGATTCACATCCAGAATTTCGGCGCGGGTGACCTCGATCCCCCAATCATCCACGGCTTGTTCGACGTTGTGCTTGATTTGCGTGATCAATTGCTGGCGGTTGGACTGAACCTCGTCCAGTTCCATTTCACCGATGCCCGAGCGCACGATCCCCGCCACGGTTGTGGCAATCGCCCCATCAACGTCACGGATTCGGTAAACGGTCTTTTCCGGTTCCAGAATGCGATAAAACACAGACGTTTCAACCTGCACCAATACGTTGTCCGCAGTAATGGCGTCTTGGGTCGCCGTGGGCAATTGGCGTTCCAGAATGGATATTTTATGCCGTACGCGATCCAGAAACGGAATGATGAAATTGATACCGGGCCCAAGCACGGTACGCAGACGTCCAAAACGTTCAACCACGTATTTTTCCGACTGTGGGACAATGCGCACGCCCAGATAGACGCAGAGAATAATAAAGGCCGCCAGTAAGATCAGCGGCAGGTTTGGGCTGGTCGCAATCCCGATAATATCTGTTGGTTCCATGATACGTCCCTTCCAAATTATTATGTAAGCTATACTTACCTATATGGGTATTAATCGTTAGAATTCAAGATGCTCATAGACCTTCGAATTCGCAGAGCGCAAAGACATCCATGCCGAGGGCCTCTAGTTTCTTGCGGCCGCCAAGCTCTGGTAGATCAATAATAAAGGCGCAGCCGATGATTTCAGCCCCCAGCCGTTCAATCAATTTGATCCCTGCTTCAGCCGTCCCACCGGTGGCCAGCAGATCATCAACAACCAGCACTTTTTCGCCGGGCTGCAGCGCGTCATCGTGGATTTCGACAATCGCCTCGCCGTATTCCAGCGTGTAATCTTGGCTGATCGTCGTGCCGGGCAGTTTGCCTTTTTTACGGATTGGTACAAAGCCGACCGAAAGTTGATGCGCGATGGCTCCCCCCAAAATGAAGCCCCGTGCTTCCAGTCCAACAACCTTGTCGATTTGCATACCCGCATAGGGGTGGAGCATCTGGTCAATCGCCATGCGAAAGCCGCGTGGGTCAGCAAACAGAGTGGTGACATCGCGGAACATGATGCCCTCATGGGGGAAGTCAACGATGGTGCGGATATAGTCTTTGACGTCTTGTTTCATAATGTCCTCAGGATGAGCGATGCAGCGTTGCGGTCAGCAGCCCCATCGCCATCAGCGCGCCACCGCCAAGGCGGGTGAGCCAGATGATGACGGCGGGGCGTTCGATACGGGAGCGCATTTTATCGGCCAACAGCGCATAGGCCAGCGCGTTCAACGTGGCAAGGCCGACAAAAGTGGCGATCAGAATGATGAATTGCGGCAAAAGCGGCTGTGTAGGCTGCAGGAATTGCGGCACAAAAGCGATGAAAAACACGATGGATTTCGGGTTAAGCACGGTCACAGCGGCGGCATGAAAAAACACCGCCTTTGCCGACGTTTCCGTCGCACCGGGGAGGGTGCCAAGGCCTGCATGGGGCGCGGCGCGCAGCATTTTATACCCCAGCCAAACCAGATAAATCGCTCCGGCCCATTTTAGGGCGGTGAACAGCTGGGCTGAGGCCAGAACCAATGCGCCCAATCCGGCAAGCGATGCGGTCATGGCGATCAGATCCCCTAGTGCGACGCCTGTCGCCGTTGCAACCGCGACGCGCCGCCCTTGGGTCAGCCCATAAGACAGAACCAGTAAAATCGTCGGCCCCGGTATCAATAGTAGTGCGGTTGAGGCCGCAACAAACGCAATCCAGAGATCAAGCGGCACCCAGAACCCTCCCGGCGATGGCATCGAGTTTTTCCAAAAGTGCTAGGTCGCGTTTATCAGGAGCGGTCAGGATGGCATATTCCAGCGCCTTGTCACAGCCGTGCGGACAATCGCTACGCTCTGCGCCCAATAACGCCGGTAGCTTGGCCAGCATCGCGCGGGCCTTGTCGGCATTGCCCATCAGGGTTTTGATGATTTCGGTCACATCGACTTCGCCATGGTCCGGATGCCAGCTATCATAATCGGTGATCATCGCTACAGAGGCGTAACAGAGTTCTGCTTCGCGGGCGAGCTTGGCCTCGGGCATATTGGTCATACCGATGACATCGCAGCCCCAGCTTTCGCGGTACATTTTGCTTTCGGCCAGAGAGGAAAACTGCGGGCCTTCCATCGCCAGATAGGTGCCGCCGCGATGCACGGTGATATCGCTGTCTTTGGCGGCGGTTTCGCAGGCATCGCCAAGACGCGGGCAGGTGGGGTGGGCGACGCTGACATGGGCCACACAGCCGGACCCGAAAAAGCTTTTGTCCCGTGCAAAGGTACGATCGATGAATTGATCCACGATGACAAAATCGCCCGGCGCTAAATGTTCGCGGAAGGAACCGCAAGCTGACACTGAAATCACATCCGTCACCCCAAGCCGTTTGAGCGCGTCGATATTGGCGCGATACGGTACATCCGACGGCGCATGCACATGGCCGCGGCCGTGACGGGGCAAAAAGGCCATTTTGACGCCGTTCAATGTGCCGGTCAGGATCGCATCAGAGGGCGTGCCCCAGGGGCTGAGCACATCGACCCATTGCTGGTCTTGCAGCCCGTCGATTTCATAAAGGCCAGAGCCGCCAATAACCCCGATCATCGTTTCGCGCATCTTATCCACCCTTGGTTTACGTTTCGCCCGGGCGTTTCAATGAAAACACCTCGCTTACTTTTGTATAGTCCCTGTACCCAAGACGGGCGAGGGGTTCATAGGTGCGGATGTCAAAGATTCCGTTCACCAAACAGTCATCGCGCAAATGCACAGCCACGACTTCACCGATGGTCATGTAATTGCTTTCACCACGCAGCTTGATCACATCCACGCGCTTGCATTCCAGACTGGCGGGGGCATCGGCCACGCGCGGACAGTTGATGTCGGTGCAGTCGGTCTTTGCAACCTGCGCCAGTGCAAATTCATCAACCTCGCGCCCGTAGGCGCCCGAAGAATCGCTCATGTTCTGGCGCGCGGAATATTCGACGATATTGATGCAGAACACGCCGCTTGTCTCGATATTGGCCAAAGTGTCCTTGCCACGCGGACGGTCGGCTTTGTCGCTGGTTGAAGCAAACATCACCTGCGGCGGCGTATAAGCAATGGCGTTGAAAAACGAGTAGGGCGCAAGATTGTCATTGCCGTTTTCATCGCGGGTGGAAACCCAGGCGATGGGGCGCGGCGTGACAATGGCGTTAAACGGATTATGGGCAAGGCCATGGCCGTCTGCGGGGCGGTAAAACATCCTGTGCTCCTTTGGGTTTACCCAAGGGGTAGCGGTGTGTTAGGGGCGTTTCCAGCCAAAAAGGGATGCGCGGTGACATATCGGCTCGCCACAGAGACGCCAGAGGACTGGTGGGAGGTCGAAGCCCTCTATGATACCTGCTTTGCGCCGGGGCGAGAGGCCTTGTCTTCCTATCGGCTGCGTGATGGGGTGCCGCCGATTGCCAGCCTGTCTTTGGTGGCGCGCGATCCCGATAAAATCCTATCTGCGGCAATCCGCTATTGGCCGGTTTGCATTGGAGGGGATCTGGCGTTGCTACTGGGGCCAATTGCGGTGCACCCGACCCGTCAGGGTGAAGGGTTGGGCGGGCTTTTGATGCAGGAAAGCCTTGCAAATGCGGCGGTGCTGGGATGGACACGGGTGCTGTTGGTCGGGGATGCACCCTATTACAGCCGCTTCGGATTTCAGCGCCTCACCGGGGTTCAGATGCCCCCGCCGACCAATCCGGAACGGGTCTTGGGGCTGGCGCTGTTTGACGGTGCTTGGGACGGGGTTGCGGGGCTGGTCACGCAATCAGAACAGCGGCAGCCATCTGACTAAACAATGATATCCTGCGCGTTCAGCCATTCGTTGATCGCTGGTCGCACGGTTTGCTCACCGGACTCTCGGGCGTTGTTGATGATGCTTTTGGCCTCGTTCAGATCCACCCGCCGGATCAGGCTTTTGACCGGTCCGATAGAGGCCGGACGCATGGACAGGGCCCGCAGACCCATGGCCGCAAAACAAAGCGCTTCTACCGGACGACCGGCATCTTCGCCGCAGAAGGACAGGGGCGTTTGTGTATCCGCACAGCGTTCTACGATCCGTTCAATAAAGCTCAGGAAGCTGACATTCAGCGTATCATAGCGCCGACGCACCCGTTCATTTTCGCGATCTGCAGCAAAGAAAAACTGTTTTAGATCATTGCCGCCGATGGAAATAAAATCCGTCATTTCAAAGAATTGCTTGGGCGCATAGGCCAGCGATGGGGTTTCCAGCATGGCCCCGATCTTGATGGCGCTGGGCAGAGGATGGCCAAGGCGACTTTCGCGGTGCAGCTCACCTTCGACATAGGCGCGGGCCTCTCGGTATTCATTAAATTGCGCCACAAAGGGGAACATGATGGTCAGGGGGCGCCCGTTGGCGGCCCGTATCAGCGCCTGCAATTGCATGCGCATCACACCGGGTTTGTCCAATCCAACCCGAATCGCCCGCCAGCCGAGGGCCGGATTGGGTTCATCATGGGGTTTCATATAGGGCAGTACTTTGTCAGAGCCGATGTCCAGTGTGCGGAACACCACAGGCTTGTCGCCCGCCGCATCCATTACGCGGGTGTAAATCGCCGCCAACTCTGCGCGGCGCGGCATTTGATTGCGGATCAAAAATTGCAATTCGGTCCGAAACAGCCCCACCCCTTCGGCCCCCGAGGTCGGCAGGGACGGAAGATCAGCCATCAGGCCGGCATTCATATGCAACTGAACAGTCGTTCCACAGCGCGCTTGGGCGGGCAGATCGCGGATCGATTGATAGCGTTCCACAGCCTGCGCCTGCATGGCGGCTTTGTCGCGAAAGGCCATCGATACAGAATCTTCGGGACGCAAATGGGCGATGCCCTGATCGCCATCCACAAGGATGCGATCCCCGTTCAGCGCCTCTGAGGTGATGCGTTTTGCTTGTATGATCAAAGGGATGGCCAAGGCACGGGCGACAATCGCCGCATGGGAGCCGACGGAGCCTTCCTCTAGGATAATGCCTTTGAGTGCACGGCCATAATCAAGCAGTTCCGCCGGACCTATGTTGCGCGCGACCAGAATGGGATCATCCGGTATTTCGGCCCCTGTGTCGCTGCCCTGACCGGTCAGAATGCGCAGCAGGCGGTTGGACAGATCATCCAGATCATGCAGCCGGTCGCGCAGATAGGCGTCGGGCGATTGCTCCAAACGGGCACGGGCAACGGATTGCTCTTTTTCAACCGCCGCTTCGGCGGTCAATCCACGGGCGATGTCCTCTTCCATCCGGCGGCGCCAGCTGCGGGAATTGGCAAACATGCGATAGGTTTCAAGGACTTGAACATGTTCTTTTTCGCCGGTTGTGGCGGTGCTGAGCAGTTGATCAACGGACACACGCAGGGTATCAATCGCATCGCCCAGCCGTTCAAGCTCTGCATGGGGGTCATCGGCAATCGGATTGGTAACCACGACGCGGGGTTCATGCAGGTAGACATGGCCCTCGGCTGCGCCTTCTTGTCCGATGGTGCCGCGGATCATCACCGGCTGCTGGTGAAGGGCGGACAGAGCGGCCCCTTCGCCGACAAATGCGCCAAGCTCGGCCATTTCGGCCACAACCATCGCCACAACTTCAAGCGCGTAGACTTCGTCCTCGGAAAATTCGCGGGCGGCCTTGGACTGAACCACCAAAACGCCAAGGCGTTCGCCCACCCGCTGGATCGGAATGCCCAGAAACGAAGAGAAAATCTCCTCTCCGGTTTCCGGCATATAACGAAAACCCGGTTCTTGCGGGGCGTTGGGCGTGTTCACCACGCTGGAGGATTTCGCCACGCGTCCGACCAGACCTTCGCCAAGGCGCATACGGGTTTTATGTACAGCCTCAGGGTTCAGCCCCTCGGTTGCACAAAGTTCCAGCGTTTCGGCATCGCGGAACAGGTAGATGGAGCAGACCTCGGATTGAATCGAATCCGCGATCAGATGCGTGATTCGGTCAAGACGTGCCTGACCAGCGCTGTCTTCTGCCAACGCATCCCGAAGGCGCCCCAGTAATTTGCGGCTTTCGCTCTCTGTACTCTGCGACATGGTCCCTGAAGGGGCCTTTCTTAGGCAATCTTTTCCAATTCAAAGACATCATGCAGGGCTTGGACCGCAAGTTCCATATATTTTCGGTCTACAAGCACAGAAACCTTGATCTCTGATGTTGTGATCACCTTGATGTTCACGCCTTCATCGGACAGTGCTTTGAACATCTTTGCCGCAACACCTGTGTGGCTGCGCATGCCAATGCCGACCACAGAAATCTTGGCCACATCCGTATCCGCATCCAGCGCGTGGAAGTTGATGATGCCGTCTTCTTTGGCTTTGTTCATGGCGACTTCGGCGCGGCCCACCTGATCGGTCGGGCAAGAGAAGGTCATGTCAGTGCGGCCTTCTTCGGAAATATTCTGAACGATCATATCGACGTTCACGCCCGCATCGGACAGAGGGCCGAAAATGGCCGCTGCGATACCGGGGCGGTCGGCCACAGAGATCAGGGTCAGTTTAGCTTCGTCGCGGGAATAGGCGACGCCAGAAACAACATTGGATTCCACGATTTCCTCCTCGTCGCACACGAGTGTGCCGGATGTGTCGGTTTGTTCTTCAAAGCTGGACAGAACGCGCAGCTTTACCTTGTAGCGCATCGCCAGTTCAACCGAACGGGTCTGCAGCACTTTGGCCCCCAAAGATGCCAGTTCCAGCATTTCTTCAAAGGCGATTTTGTCAAGTTTGCGGGCTTTGTCGCTGATCCGCGGGTCGGTGGTATAGACCCCGTCCACATCAGTATAAATATCGCAGCGTTCGGCCTCAAAGGCTGCGGCAAAAGCAACGGCAGTGGTGTCCGATCCGCCGCGTCCCAACGTGGTGATCCGGCCTTCTTCGCTGACGCCCTGAAAACCGGCGACAACAGCGACCTTCATACCTTCGGCAAATTTGGCGCTGATATTCTCGGTCGGGATTTCCTCGATCCGGGCGGCGGAATGGGCAGAGGTGGTTTTTAACGGAACCTGCCAGCCTTGCCAGCTGCGCGCGGGCACATCCATTTCCTGCAGGATCAGGGCCATCAGCCCTGCGGTGATGTTTTCACCGGAGGAGACCACCGCATCATATTCGCGGGCATCATAAAGCGGAGAGGTTTCCTGCACCCAGCCCACCAACTCGTTGGTTTTGCCCGACATCGCCGAAACGATGACAATAACATCATAGCCTTTGGCCACCTCAACACCGACGCGTTTGGCGGCGCGGCGGATGCGGTCAACGGTTGCGACGGAGGTACCGCCAAATTTCATTACCAAAGTCGGCATGATCGTTCCCTTACGTACATGGACTGAGCCGAGGGTGTCATAAGCGGCAGGGCAATGAAGGGCAAGGGCACAGGGTGGCTGTCAGGGCGATGAAATGCGTAAATGAAAGGATAATTGGCCTAAAACGCGTGGTCGCGGCCATCCCAAGTCTCAAAGCAGCCGGTATTTTCCAACGAGAGCGCATCAAACCGCTGGATCAATCCGGCAACGGACTCAGGCACGGTGATTTCCGCGGATGTGCCACCCATGTCGGTTTTCACCCAGCCCGGATGATAAATGCCGACAGCAATTCCGTCGCCGCGCAAATCGGCAGCAAGGTTGCGCCCAAGGTTCAGGGCGGCGGCTTTGGAGGCCCGATAAATATAAGAGCCCCCGGGCGCGCGGGTGTGCGACGCCATTTGCGAAGAAATAATGACGATTTTACCTTGCTCGGCCAGGCGCAGGTTCGGCAAGAGGGTTTGGATGGTCTGAAAGACGCCGGTCACATTGGCGGCAAAGGTTTGCGCCCAGAGTGTCGCGGCATATCCGGCGTCGAGCGTTTCGGCTTTATCAAGATAGACCCCGGCGTTGCAGACCAACAGATCAAGCGGTTGATCCTTCAGCGTTTCGGCCAAAGTGGCCAGCGAGTCAGCGTCTGTCACATCCAGTGGCAGCAAATCACCTGCCCCCTCCCGAGAGGTGCCCATGACGGATTGGCCAAAGGTTTTATAGGACTGATACAGCCCCAGCCCAATGCCTCGATTTGCGCCGGTAATGAGTATGGTCATGGCTTATATGCCCTTGATTAGTTGCTCTTACGGGTCGGGCGGAAAGGTAGGGGGGCAACGGGGATGCCGTCCTCGATCAAGGATTTTGCTTCCTCAATCTTGGCCTCGCCATAAATCGCCCGTTCCGGTGCCTCACCCAAATGCATTGCACGGGCCTCTTTGGCAAAGCTGTTGCCGACATAATCGGAATTGGCTTCAACCTCTGCTTTAAGCTTCGCCAAGGCTGTGGCGCGTTCGTCTTCTGTTGCGACATGATCCGCCGGAGCGGTCTGCACCATCGGCAGCTCTTGGTTCGGCTGGACCGCTGCAGAGCGGGCGGGTCTGACTCGTGGGGCCATGATCGCCTTGTGCAGCTCTGTCGATCCGCAGGTCGGACAATTGGTCATCTTATTGGCCAACAGTGCATCAAACGCGCTGGCCGATTGAAACCAGCTGTCAAAATGGTGGTCGTTGGTGCATTTGAGCGCGTATTTGATCATCAGCCTGATACAGTTGTTGGTGTGGCCTAAAACCTATGCTGTCAAAGCAGAATTTCAACGTCTCAGGCGCCACATGGGGGTATTATAACCCGCGCGGATCGAAAGTACGAATAATCTGTGCAAGTTCTTTTTCTTTAACGCGGGCAGCGGCCTTTTTGCGGCTGAACCATTTGCGTTTTCTCTGTCCGGCCTCGGGGTATTTATCGCTGAGTCGTTTCACTTTGACCGGAAAGAGGGCGACCACACAGGGCAACGCATCATCACCGATTTCTTTTTGGTAAGAGTAAATGCCCAAGCAAACGTCATTGACTTTGCCTTCAACACCAGCCTCTTCATAAGCTTCGGTCGCAGCGGCGGCGGCAGGGGTTGCGCCGTCCATCGGCCAGCCCTTTGGCGTGATCCAGCGCCCGGTCCCGCGACTGGTAATCAAAAGAATTTCGACTTTGCCGTTTTTCACCCGATAACACAGCGCCGCAAATTGCGTGCGCACATCGCGTTTTTGCGCGCTCCTTAGCGCGATTGGCTGTTGCCGGATATGACTGGCGTTCACTTTATCACTTACCGTTTTATGTTTAACGGGCCCGAGTTTGCGTTTTTTTCTCTGTTTCAATGCCAATGACTGCTCTTTGGATAAAACCTATTTCAAGTTACAATATTGTGAAAGTCCAGAATAAACAGCGCGGATTTCCCTCTTAAGGCGCAACCGCATGTTTATCCGCCGTGTTCCCTCTATTTGCGGGGCATCGGGCCGCGATGATCCGCCGGCGGTGCCACAAAATGTCGTTTTTGCGTGGTATCTTGAGAAGGAGAAAGGTAATTCTGGTTCAACGGCCCGCAGCGGCCCATCCTTTCAATCGGATCAATCCTATGTTTGACAACAAAAATATTCTGATCACCGGTGGCACGGGGTCTTTCGGAAAGAAATATATCGAGCATATCCTTGCCGAATATTCCCCCAATAAAGTAATTATTTTTTCGCGAGACGAGCTTAAGCAGTTCGAAATGCAGCAAAAGTATAACGCGCCCTGTATGCGGTATTTCATTGGTGACGTGCGCGATGCGGACCGCTTGAAAGAGGCCATGGACGGGGTGGATTTCGTGATTCACGCCGCCGCTCTCAAGCAGGTGCCAGCGGCAGAATACAACCCGTTTGAATGCATCAAGACCAATATCCACGGGGCTCAGAATGTCATTCAGGCTGCGATTGCCTGCGGTGTTGAAAAGGTGATTGCCCTGTCCACGGATAAGGCGGCAAATCCGGTAAACCTTTATGGCGCGACCAAGCTGGCGTCTGATAAGCTTTTTGTTGCGGCCAATAACATGGTTGGCGGGCGCAAGACGCGCTTTGCGGTTGTGCGCTATGGTAATGTTGTCGGCTCACGCGGCTCGGTTGTGCCGTTTTTCCAGAAACTGCTGGACGAGGGCGCGACAGAGCTGCCGATCACCCATGCCGATATGACCCGGTTTATGATCACGCTGGATCAAGGCGTGCAATTTGTTCTGAAGAACTTCAAACGCATGCAAGGCGGAGAGATTTTCATCCCGAAAATTCCGTCGATGTATATGACCGCTTTGGCCACCGCGATGGCGCCGGATGTGCCGCAGAAAATTGTTGGCATTCGTCCGGGGGAAAAACTGCACGAGGTCATGTGCCCCGCTGATGATAGCCATCTGACCCTTGAATTTGAAGATCACTATGTGATCAAGCCGACGATCCAATTCGCCCATCACACTGATTTTGCCGAAAACCGTTTGGGTGAAACGGGCACGCCTGTGACGCAAGGGTTTGAGTATAACTCCGGCAATAATACCGAATGGCTTTCGTCAGAGGTCTTTCTGAAAATGGCGGAGCATTCGGAAACATGATCCCCTATGGACGTCAGGATATCTCGCAAGCAGACATCGACGCGGTCGTTGATGTCCTGAAGTCCGATTATCTGACCCAAGGACCACAGGTCCCCGCTTTTGAAGCCGCCATTGCGGATGCAACAGAGGCGGGCTTTGCGGTTGCGGTGAATTCGGCGACCTCGGCATTGCATATTGCTTGTCTGGCGCTGGGCTTGGGGCCGGGGGACCTGCTGTGGACCTCTCCGATCACCTTTGTGGCGTCGGCGAATGTGGGGCTCTTGTGCGGGGCTGAGGTCGATTTTGTCGATATTGACGCCGGTACTTTCAATATGGACCCGCAAGCGCTCGCTGAAAAGCTGGCCGATGCGGCCAAGGCCAACCGGCTGCCAAAGGTGATTATTCCTGTGCATATGTGTGGCCAGTCTTGCGATATGGCTGCGATCCACGCGCTGGCGCAACAATATGGCGTCAAAATCATCGAGGATGCCTCCCACGCGATTGGCGGGGCCTATAAATCCGGACCTGTCGGGAACTGCCGTTTCTCTGATATTACGGTGTTTAGCTTTCATCCGGTCAAGATCATCACCACCGCCGAAGGTGGTGTGGCGACCACGCAAGATGCTGGTCTTGCCGAAAAAATGCAGCTGTTTCGCAGTCACGGGGTCACCCGTGATCCGGCATTGATGGTCGGAGAGAGTGACGGCCCGTGGTATTACCAACAAGTTGCCTTGGGGCTGAATTACCGGATGACAGAAGTGCAAGCCGCCCTTGGTGTGAGCCAAATGCAGCGCCTTGATGAATTTGTAGCCCGCCGCAATGTGTTGGCCGATCGTTATGATGCAGCGCTGGGCAATCTGCCGCTCCGACGGCCGGAACGGCTTGCCGATGCCTATTCCAGCTTTCACCTCTATGTCATTCGGGTAGAAGCCGCCCGCCGACGGGCGGTTTTTGAGGCCCTGCGAGAGCAGGGAATTGGCGTCAATGTTCACTATATCCCTGTGCATTTACAGCCTTACTATCAAGAGCTTGGTTTCAAGGTCGGGCAGTTTCCGGTTGCCGAGGAAACCTATGCGCAATCGATTTCTGTTCCGCTCTATGCGGGGCTTTCAGAGGCTGCGCAGGATCGGGTTATTGAAGCGCTGACGCAGGTGCTGGCATGAGCATTTGCATGATACCGGCGCGGGGGGGCTCCAAACGTATTCCGCGCAAGAACATCAAAGAGTTTTGCGGTAAACCGATGATTGTCCACTCGATTGAAGCCGCGCTAAATAGTGCCGTGTTTGAGCGGATTATTGTCTCGACCGATGATGCTGAAATTGCCGATGTTGCCCGTGCCGCGGGGGCAGAGGTGCCGTTTACGCGGCCCACCGAATATTCTGATGACCATGCCACTACCGCTGCGGTCATCGTTCATACATTGGATTTTCTCAAATCCGAAGGGGCGGAGCCGCAGGAGATTTGCTGTCTCTATGCCACCGCGCCTTTTGTGCGGGCCGAAGATATCCGCAAAGGCCGCGAGGCTTTGGCGGGGGCAGATTACGTCATTCCGGTCACAAGTTTCGCTTTCCCGATCCAGCGTGCTGTGCGGATCACACAAAACCAGCGTCTCGAAATGCTGGACCCGGATCAGTATAAAACCCGCTCGCAAGACCTTGAGGAAGCTTACCACGATGTGGGGCAGTTTTATTGGGGAACCGCCCAAGCCTGGCGCGAAGGGCGGGCGGCATTTGGGGCAGGGGCCAAACCGTTGATCCTGCCACGGTATCGCGTGCAGGACATCGACACCCCGGAGGATTGGACACGCGCCGAAGCGCTGTTCAGAGCACTTGGCTAGGCGCGCCTAGATCGGGCAGTTTTGCGGCGCTTTGTAAACGTAGACGGCAAATTCAAAGGGAAATCCACCGGGCCGCAGGGTATAATCGTGGCGCAAAACCGGATGCCCGCCAAGTTCCGACTTACAGAATTCGAACACTTTCATCGGATCGACGTAATACAACCCCTCATCGTGAAAATCGACATGGCTGGTCATGGCGTTAAAGGCAATGCCCTTGTCTGCGGCCTCAAACATTCGGCGCAACGTGCTGGTCATAAAGCCCCAGTTGTCGTCCATCTTGTTGTTAAACACACCGGATAATATGGCATAATCACAGAAGGGAAGCGGCGCGTCCGGCGTGATCAAATCGGCTCTTGCGGCGGGGTTAGGTGCAAATGCATCAGAGGCGAATTCGATGAATTCAGGTACAATATCAACGCCTTGATAGGTTCCTTCAAATCCTTTGGCACGCAAGAAACTGTAAAGGTGCCCTAAACCACATCCGACATCCAGCACCCGACCCAAATCGGCAGATATCTCTGTCAGAATGGAAAATCGCCCGACTTGCGTTTCGGTATCCGCCCATTGCACGGCTTGCGCCGTAGGGCCATGTTTGGCCAACAAAGACTGGTAATGATGTATAAGATCAGAGCTCATTATTGGCCTAACAATTGGTGTTGTAACTTGTCTTCATAGAACATCATGAAGTTGAACCGCCCCCGATAACCGAATTCGACCCCCACAATGCGTTCGGATGTTTCTTTAAACAAGGCCTGTGCCTTTTCATAAGGTGTGCGCCAGCCGGCCTTTGGCATGGTATAGGCGACGGGATGGCCCCAATACATCGCATCGGACGCTTCGGTTCCGGCCTTCAGATATCCGGTATCCAGAAGTGCGGCCCAGGCACGCTGCTGGTTTGCATCGGTGGTCACTGATTTGATGTTCGCGGGATGGCTTGGGACCTCGGCGGTCACAAGGGTTTTACCGTCAGCTTTGGTCTGTTCGCCGTAAACGCCGACCTTATTATAGCGAAATGGCAACCTGTGTTGGCTGAAGTCCTGCAAATAGTCCGGCCCCAGAATGCTGTCCTCTGGCACTTCGAAGGCAAAGAAACAGGTGCCAACGGGCACGGCAGAGCTCATTAAATCGACGTCAATATTCAGCACTTTGGCAAGAACGACCTCGGGGAGGGACCAGAAAAGCTTACCCCCCGAAAGCTGGGTTTCGCCTGCGGTGATAACGACGGCGTTTTCGGTGTCTGTGATCGCGCTGACCCCGTGACCGGTATAGATGTCCACGCCCATTTCGGTCAGCCGGTTCTGGGCCGCATCGCAAAACCCTTTCAGCCCGTTTTTGGCTGGATAGGCAAAACGCTTGTTGGTGCTTTTTCCGGCAAACCGGTCATCGCCCGACATCAGCGACACGCCAACACGATCATCCCAGAAGGCAGAGGCTTCTTTTAAGGCAATCATTTCCGCATCACTGCCCAGTTTGGGTCGTGAGAACATCCCCAAAGAGCCGCGCGCATCAGAAGAAAACTGGGCCGGATCGCTACCTGTGTATTTCTGCAGCATCGGCGTAATCGCTTCAGTCAGAGTGTCGCCGTAGTTTTGCCGGTACCAGTCCAGATAGTGATCCGGTACAGGGCATTTGGGCGACGTTTGAAGCGCGCGTAGATCAGACAGTGCTTTTTGGGCAATGTCCGGAAAATCAACGGAAAAATCAGGCATTTCAAAGCCCGTTGTCCAGGTTTTATCAGTCGTGCAGGCCCATTGCTGATCATCCCAAATCAGAATGTTATCGCGCAGTATATCAGTGTAAAAAGCCTCCCCGATTGGGGTGCGGATATCAAAATTATGGGTGCCATTATCCACCCAATATCCGTTCCAATGACGGGATTGCAGATTTCCACCGATCTTATCGGCGGCCTCAATCAAAGCCACTTTGGCACCGGCACGGCTCAGACGCCAGGCTGCGTAAATACCGGCAAATCCGGCCCCTGCAATAAGGATGTCATAGTGCTTCATTCTGGATCCTCTCAAGGTCTAGGATGGAATAGGGCGTTTTGATCCCGGCCCGCAGGAGCGGTAAAAAACCCGCGGTGCCGACTTGGGCCAATGCGTCAATGGCGGCCATGTGCGACTGAAATGTCCCAAAAGACTGGGGGTAGGTCGGGTGTTGGAAATGCTGAAAAATCAGGGTTACATCGCTTTGGGCAAAGGGATTGTGCTGCGATAGATAATCCAGAGACCCTACAGGGGAAAGGTAGGTTGAGGCCCCGACGCTATGGCAAAATGCCAACAGCCTGTCTGCTTTATCCGTCCCCGCCACGGCGGTTTCCGACGCCAGAGAACAGCGCGTTTCAAGACCGGTGAGGGTTGCGATATTTGTAATCAGGGTGCGGTTTAGCTTTGAAAGGCTACCCTCGGCTTGAGCGAAACCCTGTTCCAGCAGCCGAGCGACCACAGGATAATGCGGCGCTTTGGATAGGTTGGCGTGCACGGTCTTCTGCAGTTTTTCCTCAAAGCCAGTATCTGCCAGTTTTACGTCTTTGATCAGGGGCTTGGACGGCTTTCTTGCCACGCCCAAAGACAACATAACAGGACCATCCGGCCCTTTGATCCGGTTTCGGCTTTGCCAGCTTTGTTTTGCAAACTGCACATCATCCAAAAAGATAAAGTGATCGGCCTGATCCATAAGGGCAAAATAGCCGAGCCAAGGTAGAAAGGTCGGCTGCATGATGGCCAGTGTTGTCACCCGTCAATATCCTCATAGGTGATCGGATTTCCGGCGGGAATGGCATTTTTCAGCTGCCTCCCCATCAGGGCCGGTTTGTCATTGGGCGGAATTCCGGCCGCCGGGCGCACAAAGCGGAAATCATCCGCACTTATCTTTTGCCCTGCCTGAAGATCTCGAATGGCAAATGCTGACCGGCGCCCGATTGACTTTGACACTTGCTCTGCCTCGGTGGTGCGTTTTTCGCCGCTTCCCTTTAAAAGGTGAATATCCCGCGTGCCTTTGGCAATTTCAGCCAATATTTCCGGTGTGGCAGAGAACCGATGGTCCGGGCCTGTGCGTGTCGTGTCATTGGTGTAGTGTTTCTCAACCGCGACCGCCCCCATGGCGGCGGCGGTCAAAGGCCCAAGCGCCCCAATGGTGTGATCCGAAAATCCCACCATTTTTCCAAAGCGCTTTTTCATCGTCAGCATGGCATTCAGATTGATGTTTTCGAACGGGGCAGGGTAGGAAGAGCAACAATGCAGCAGGATAACCTCCCCGGAATTATACTTATCCAACATTTCGACTGCATGGGTAATTTCATCCAAGTTGGCCATTCCGGTGGAAAGGATAATCGGCTTTTTTGTGCTGGCGACGGCAACCAGAAGGTCGTCAAAGGTCATCTCGAAGGAGGCGATTTTGTATATCGGGCAGTCCAGACCTTCGATGAAGTCCAGATCACGCGGATCATAGATTGACGTGAACGGCAGCAACCCGCGTTCGCGCGCTTTGGCGAACAAAGGTTCATGGAATTCCATCGGCATACCGGCAGAATCATAGAGCTCGTACAGGTTCTTTTTGCCCCAAACCGGATCCACCGCCATAGAGGGATGGTTCGAACGAATGGTGAGCGTATCCGCGTCATAGGTCTGTAGCTTCAGGCTGTCCCAACCGGCGTCCGCCGCGATATCGACCAGTGCCAAGGAATGCTCAAGATCGCGGTCATGATTGGCGCTGACTTCTGCAATCAGAAAGCATTTTTCGTCTTCCCCAATGGTTTTGCCTTCTACGGTTAAACGCATGTTTATTTCCTTGTCGGATGGGACAGTACCACATCAATTACATTGGCGGCCCCCTTGCCATCAACCAATTCCATTGCGGCGCTATTGGGTTTGAAAAAAACCTGACGACGCGTTGGGTCCGCAAGTTGGCGTAGACGGTCAAGGTAATCTTTACGACCGTTTGGCGCGCCGTCCAGAAAAACCTCGGCAAAGCCGCGGGCTTTAAACCCTTCTAGATAGGCGCGGTAGGTCGTGCCCGCCGAGAGATAAATCCCGTTTTTGCCGAGACAGGCTGCCTCGTAACGGATCAACCCAAGTCTTCCGACAATGCCTGAGGCCTGCGCAATCAGCGGGGCAAGGGTTGGGGGCGCTTGATGCAGGGTGATCTGATCGTTTTCATCCGCCAGCGTGGCGAGCGCGGTCTGGATGGCGTCTGAAAACAGCGGACCAACGACCACATCAAGCGGGGTATTAGCACCCAATAAGGCTGTCGCGGTTTCAATTGAAAACCCGTCTGGATCACTGCCGCCACAGGTGACAAGAATCCGCTCTGTTGGGACTTGGGCAGCGCGCGCACGCCAAGTTTCATACTCCGGCGCCAAAATCGAAAACCGTGCGCCGGTTTGCCAGTCGGTATTTCGTGGGGGGGTATCTCGCAGTGAACGAGCGTTCAGATATGGTGTGATCACCGCTGCGGGTGCTGGGGTTTGGTCGATGTATGAATCTGGCGACACACAATCGACGACAATGACGGATGTGCCGGTTGCGGCCAGTCGGCTGACCTCTGCCGAGGCGGCATCGGCATTGCCGTGCCAGTGGATATCGGTGACGACATGGGTGATTTCAGGTCGGTCCTGAAGCCAGCTTGCATTGATCGCTGAGCAGATCACAATCTCATGCTCGGGGATGCCATCGCGCCGCAAAAGTGCGGCGCTGCGTTCCGGTACGACATGGCGACAGGCGATGCCGCGATTTTTGAGTTCTTTGGCCAAGGAATACCCCCGCCGCAAATGGCCGAGCCCGATTTCGGGCCAGACATCATAGCGCAAGGCAATAAGGGGGGAGGGCGTCATTGGGACTCCAGATAAGGGCGCAAAACCGCAACTGTTCGGTCTGCAGCGCCTTTGTGCAGGGCATTGAACCCTTGGGTTGCGTTCTGAAATGCTATCATTTTTTCAACATTCTGGAACAAATCAATCAGGTCTGACGCCATTTCTTTTTCAGAATTATACATTTTAAGCGCGCCAGCCTCAATCGCCTCTATGGCGGGATAAAGGATGCCATGGATGGATGGCCCCGTCATAACCGGTTTTTGCAACGCCAGCGGTTCGATGATATTATGCCCGCCCATCGGGGCCAGCGTTGCGCCAACAAAAACGATATCAGCAAGGCTGTAGTAGAAATCCATTTCGCCGATCGAATTGCCAATCAGCACATCGGGCCATTCCGTGAAGGCTGCAGGTTTCAGGTTTTGATCCAGTACATCGCTGCGTTTGCTTGCGCGAAATCCTGCGGCTGTCAATTGCTCGGCGACCGCATCAAACCGTTGTGGCGAGCGCGGTATCCAAACAATGCGGGGCATCGGGGAAAGCTGGGATTTCAGCCGCTCCAACACTTTGATCAGCTGGGTTTCTTCATCCTCGATCGAGGAGGAGATTTCGAACACCGGCCGTTCTGGGGGGACGGCGTTCAACAGCTGCCGTGCGGCTGTTACCTGATTTTCCTTGATGGCCTGATCAAATTTCAGCTCTCCGACCAGTTTGACCGCCTCTTGGGGCACACCTGCCGCGATATAACGCGCCGCGCGTTCCTGCGATTTCGTCAGGATCAACTGATAAAAGCGCCAGAACAGCAACCGAACCCCCCAGAGTTTGCATTTATCGCGATTATATCCGCGTTCGGTGTAATTGCCGTTGATCTGGAACATCGGCAGATCAAGGCGCGCGGCTTCGCGCAGCATGGCAGGCCAGAGTTCGGCCTCGACGACCAAACCAATTTTGGGGCGGTGCCGCCGATAAAACAGCGCGAGTGCCCAAAATAAATCTGTCGGCACATAGGCCGAGACAATGCGCCCTGTGCTGATTTCCGGGCCAAAGGCGCGCTGACCCTCGGCAAGGCCGGCAGCAGATGAATGGGTTAGAAGGATGGTTTCGCCGCTGTCGAGCAAGCGCCGAATGACGGGGGTTGCCGCACGGGTTTCCCCAAGGGAAGCGGCAAAGATGAACACGCGCCCTGTTGTAGTGGGTTTCAGAAAGCCGAAACGTTGGTGCATGTGTTTGGCATATAAGGGTTCTTTGCGTGCGCGCCGCAGCAGCAAAAGCACCAGAAACGGAAGGAAAAGATGATAAAGAAACTGGTAAAGCAGATACCCGATCCGGAGCTTCCACCTTTCGGCGGGCGTAAAACGACGCATCGGATCGCAATAGGTTTTGTTGGTATTCATTCGGGGCACAATCGATGGCGTTACGGCGGCTGACTTCCTCTAGCATGCTGTGCTGAGCTTGTCAGGGGGCAACGCTTCGGCGTGCCTAGGGCCGTCTGTGCCCCGCGCCGCGCAGCTTTGCCATGTCCGTTCTTAAACCTTGTAAAGTTCGATCTGGTGGGCGGTCATTTCATAGCCAATTTGCGCCAAGGGCGTGGCGGTTGATGCGGTGCCGAATTGGCCGGTGACATAAACGGGCTCAAAAAGACCGGCACTTTTAAACGGGTCTTGCGTGGTGACATAGATCAGTTGATTGGCCGGGGGGGGCGGCACATGGATGCAGGCCCCGACAAAAGGTACAAGAATGAAGGTAATGACCTTTTCCCCTTTAAATTCAAGGGGGAGGATATAGCCCGGCATGCGAACAATCTGACCGTTCCATTCGGTCCGGACACCACTGGATTGCGGCTGCTGACTGGGAAGGGATGCGCCGTGGTTGATCATAACGTCGCTGAATGCGTCCGGTATCTGAGGGGCGCTATGTTCGGGTAGAAGGTCCTGCCAGTTCAGATCGATGTACTCCGAAGCCCGGCCCAGATGCGGTACCAAAGCCGCGGATGCGACCGCGGCCAAAACTGCGCGACGCTTTAGACGCGCGACTACCATTCATAGATCTCAATATGGTCAGCGGTAAGGAAATATCCGGTTTGACCCAATTCGGTATCCTGTAGGCTAGTATGGATTTCGCCGGTCACCCAGACCGGATCCCAAAGCTGATCTGATGGCCAGGGGGTGGCAGCGTTCACCATGACGAGCTGATTGGCAGGCGGTGGTGGCGTGTGGATGCAGGCCCCTTGATAGGGGACAAGAATGAATTCGCTGACGCCTTTGGCGCTGAAATCAAAGGGCACGATAAACCCGGGCATGCGAATGTAGTTGCCATCCAGACCTTCGTTCAGCTTGATCCCGTTTTCGTCATAGATCGGGTTCCAAAGGTCGTTGATTTCGTCCAATTCGCCTTCGCCGATGATCTCGGAGTAGGGCACGCCGGGGGGGATAAGGTCCTCCCACATGATTTCCCGAGGCGCTGCTGCAAAGGCGACTTTCGGGGCAGCAAGGGCGCTGGACCCAAGAAACAGGGCGGTTCTGCGGTTTATCATTTGGCACACCTCTTGGCGCTGGTCACGTTTTGACCATCATACCATCGGCCAGGGACATTCTGTAAGCCCGGAAAGCCGGTAGTAGGCTCACAATTGCGCCAGCGGCAATCACAGCGCCAATCACGCGCAGTTCGCGCAGGCCGGGTGCGTCAATCGGCAGCCATAGGCCAAAGGAGCTATCGACAATGGGTTGGGCGATAAACAGGCCGATATAGAGAAACGCCAAGCCCAGCACTGCGCCAATGGCGGCGGTCATCATCGCCTCGAGCACCAGCATGGTCAGAATTGTCGTCGGGCGCGCGCCCATTGCCCTGAAGATGGCCATCTCGCGGCGCCGTTCATTCAGACTGGAAAATATGGTGGCCATCATACCGATCAACGCGGTGACAACCACCATGGCCGACACCGCCAGCAGCGCGGTTTCTGCAACTCCGACAATGCCCCAGAGTTCCTGCAGGGCAACGCCGGGTAAAATTGCCAGCAGGGGTTCTTCCGGATATTGGTTAATCGCGCGCTGCACAGCAAAGGTCTGGAGCGGGCTTTTGACGCCGATCAGCGCGGCGGTCACGGCATTAGGGGTGAGGTCCATCTTCCGGATGGCGTCGACGGATGTTGCCTGACCGGGGATCTGGGCACCGCTTTTCCAATCCACATGGATGGCCTCAATCGCTTCCATGCTGACGATGACGGTGCGATCCACCGGCGTGCCGGTTTTTTCAAGAATACCGGAAACGCGAAAGGGTTGATCTTTATGCTCGCTGAAAGAGGCAAGCCCATGGGCCACAACAATTGGATCGCCGACACTATAGTTCAGTTGGGCCGCCACATCGGCCCCGATCACCGTATCAAACAGATCATCGAGCAGGACTCCTTCGGCAAATTCGAGTGATTTTCCCTGTCGGTATTTATAGTGTTCAAAAAAGCCGGTGGTCGTGCCCATAACCCGAAACGAACGGTGGCTGTCGCCCAGTGAAATCGGCACAATCCAGTCGATTTCGGGCCGCGCCGCGATATCCTGATAGCTTTCCCATGTCACATTGTTGGTCGCTGCCCCGATGCGAAACACCGAATAGAGCAGCAATTGCACCGAACCGGAGCGGGCTCCCACAATAAGGCTGGTGCCTGATATTGTGTCGGCAAAGCTGGATTTGGCCCCGGTGCGGGTTTTTTCGACCCCAAGAAACAGGGCCACTGACAGCGCAATGGCTAGAATGGTCATGCCAACGGTCAGGGCGCGGGCAAAAAGCGAAGCAATGGCGAGACGGGCTATCATAGGACCTCTCGCGTGACGTGAGCGATGTTTTCCATATGGAGGACCCTGTCGAACCGCTCTCCCAGCCGTGGATCATGGCTGACCATGAGCAAGCTGGTGTTATGGCGGGCGGTTTGTTCAAACAGCAAATCCAGAAAAGCGGATTGGCTGTTGGCATCCAGCGCCGAGGTGGGTTCGTCGGCGATGATCAGCGGCGGCTGGCCGATTAGGGCCCGCGCCACGGCAACGCGTTGTTGCTGACCCACGCTAAGGGTGCTTGCCTTGGCCCGCGTTGTGCCATCGGGCAAGCCCAGTGCGGCGCAAAGATGTGCCGCCGCCGCCCCTGCGTCACCGGTCCGCTTGCGGCGATGGGGGGCAAAACGCAGCGGCAACAGGATGTTATCCGCCACAGTGCCAAAGGGTAAAAGATTGAACTGCTGGAAAATTACCCCGATGTGCTCGGCGCGAAACCGGTCACGTTGACCTCCCGAAAGGGAGGCCAGATCGGTGCCCTCAATGTTCACCACACCTTTGTCGGGCTGTATCGTGCCGCAGATCAGCGACAGCAGCGTTGACTTACCCGACCCGCTTTCCCCCAGCAACAGGACAGTTTCCCCTGTTGCGACCTGTAACGCAGGCACTTCGAAGGAAAAAGAGGCGCGACCCGGCCAGTGATAGGCGACACCGGAAAGGGCAAGTATGCTGTCAGTCACCTTGGTTACGGCTCCAGTGTTAAGGCTGGTGAATCCCGTAGCACTTCAAAGGCCATAGCGCCAGAAGCCGAAATCACTTGCACTTCAACTTCCTGTGCATTCGGGAATCTGTCGAAGTAGGTAAATGTGATGCCGCTCAGGGCGTTGGGATTGCTGCACGCCAAAACGTAGTCAGCATGGAATTCGTTGTGGTTTTCCTCGGCGTGATCATCACCGTGGGCGTCATGTTCTGCATGGTCGTCGTGATGTTCATCCTCATGGTCGTCATGCTTGTGCTCGTCATGCTTGTGCTCGTCATGGTGTTCATCATCATGGTCGTCATGCTTGTGCGCGTCATGGTGTTCATCATCATGATCGTCGTGCTTGTGTTCATCATGGTGTTCATCATCATGATCGTCGTGTTTGTGTTCATCACCGTGCTCATCCTGATGCGCGTCTTCATGATCGCCATGATCATGATATCCGCCGGCACCGGTGAGGGTCGCGCGGGCTTCAACCACGGTACAGCTGGCGGCTTCGGGCAAGGCAAATAGATCCAGCGGCGCGCTGAGTGTTTCCATGGCGCTTTCAACCGTCGCGCGGTCTTCATCGCTTTCGGCAGTATATTCAAACCCCACAATATCGGCCCCGGGCGCTACAAGCGCCATGGCGACGGTTTGTGCTTCTATCGCAATATTAAGCACGGCAACCCCGTGTTCATGGGCATCAAGCTGGCGCGTTTCTGCGGTGGCTGTAGCGGCGGGCATAGAGGCAAGGATGGCAAGCAGGGGAAGGGGGTGCTTCATGTGAGATATCCGAAGTGATGAGTTGCGCAGTGGCGCAAGCAGGGAAATACGATGGGTGAGCGGTAAAATCGGTTGGCTGTCAGGGATCAAGAGAGGTGTGTTGGGTTTGTTATGTTATTCTATAACAAAGTGTCAATACTGAAGGAAAGTTGCAACCCGAAAGATGGGCTCGGCGCATTTCTGCACCCGGATGCCACTGGGATGCGGTTTGCAGTTTGGGGCGGGGGCGATCACCAGACTCCGTACACTCGCCGCGCAGGTGCCCACAGATGTCGCGCCGATAACCCCTCTGATCCTTGGGACTTTACGTAAAAACAGCGCGCAATGATGCCACTTGGCGATTAAGCCATGAGCGCGCAGAGATCGTTATAAAGGGCCACGGGAATCTCGACATAGCCGCGTTGCTGATTGCGGGCGCGGGCGGCAAAACGGCGCTGCGAGGGCAGCCGTGCGCCTTGATCAAGGATATCGGCAAACAACCGTTCCGCCCGCGCATCATTTTCGGCCACCCGTCCGGCACTAAACACCGCCGGATCAAAGGCCAGAATGATTTCGCCGTGATAGGGCGCACTTCCGGCCTTGCTGGCGTGGGCCATGCTCTCCAGACTGGTGAGATCATCAATCAACGGACCTGCCAGCAATTCGATCATGATGGAAAGGGCTGAGCCTTTATAGCCGCCAAAGGTCAGCATCGCGCCCTCGAGCGCGGCCTCCGGATCGGTGGTGGGGTTCCCGCTTTTGTCTATCGCCACCCCCGGAGGGAGCGGTTTTCCGGCGCGTTTATAAAGCTCGATTTCGCCCCGGGCAAAACCGCTTGTGGCGAAGTCGAACGTAAAGGGATCCTTGCCCGCACGGGGCCAAGAAAAGGCCAAGGGGTTGGTTCCAAGGCTGCCCCGTGTGCCCCCCGCCGGGGCGACCCAAGCATGGCTGGGCACCATAGCCATGGCGGCCAATCCTGCCGCAGACAGGCGTTCCACCTCGGGCCAGAGTGCGGAGAAATGATAGCACTTATTGATGGCCAGCGCGGCGATGCCATGGTGGCGGGTCTTTTCGATCAAGACGGGCAGGGCCTTTTCAAAGGCCAAAAGCGACATGCCGCCCCGCGCATCGGCGCGAACAACGGCCTTTTCGCTGATGTGCAGGTCGGGTTGCGCCTGCCCGTCGACATCACCGCTTTGCATTGTCTGCACACACATGAACAAACGGAACAGCCCATGAGACTGGCAGTCATCCAACTGGCATGCGTAAAGCATCTCCGCAATGGCCCCGGCATGTGCTTCTCCGAAGCCAGCATGACGTAAAACAGACAGGGCCAGATCCTTGACCTCTTGTAGCGAGAGTTTTTGAACAGACGTCATCGGATTCCTCTTGATTGGTCCGCCTTGGGAATTGGATGTGATCGTCCCCCTTGGCGCTCCGCTCTGATTTTGGCGCGCAAGTGCGCGTCACAGTACTATAAACAGCGGGCTGGTATTTTTGTATCCAGAATACAAAAAATAACAGCAATCCCATGCCGGTGCGCGATCGACGTAACATTCGGCTCACAGGTCGTCTTCGCGTGCTGAAAACGATGTGTGCACACGGGGACAGCAACAGAACAGGATCAGCGCAAAAATTAGGCTTTTACCCGAAAACCCGCCCCAGCGCGATGGGGCCATGGAGCCTATCATTCCCGAAGTAATGATGGAAATGCCCGACCACAGAAGGGGGGCAATGCGTCGTAAAATATCTCTGTATGGCGAGGGCAGCTTTCTGTGGAACTCGTTAATTTGGGCCACAAGCTGACGTTGGGTAAGTCGGTATTTGCGCAGCGCAGTTTTCAAAAAGGTCTTGGCACTTCGGCAAACTCATGATGTGGTTGCGCCATCAGCCCCCGCGCAAACAGAGGGGCGTCCAACAATCTGGGAGATATCCATGACCAAATTCACTGGCCTTTTGGCCCTTGCCGCTTTGATGTCCACGACGTCACTGGCTTCGGCAGAAACCCTGCGCTGGGCCCGCGCCGGGGATGCGCTCACGCTTGATCCACATGCACAAAACGAGGGGCCGTCGCATACGATCCGGCACCAGATGTATGAACCGCTGATCATTCGCGACACCACGGGGGCATTTGAACCGGCCCTTGCCACCGAATGGGCCCCAAGCGAGTCTGATCCCAACATCTGGGTATTCAAATTGCGAGAAGGCGTGACATTCCACGGTGGTGAAGCGTTTACAGCCGAAGACGTTGTCTTCAGCTTTGAGCGGGCAAAAACCGAAAACTCCGACATGAAAGAGCTAATCAACTCAATCGTCGAAGTCCGTGCGGTGGATGATTTCACCGTTGAATTGGTGACAGACGGGCCAAACCCGATCCTGCCATCAAACCTGACCAACCTGTTCATTCTGGACAAAGGCTGGGCAGAAGCCAACAACACAGCGAACGTACAGGATTTTGAGGGCGGCGAGATTACCTATGCCACCACCAATGCCAACGGCACCGGCCCGTATAAACTGCAATCGCGGGAACCGGACGTAAAAACCGTGATGGTGCGCAACGACGACTATTGGGGACGTGATCAGTTCCCGATGGAAGTCTCGGAAATCATCTATACGCCGATCCAGAACCCTGCCACACGCATCGCGGCCATGTTGTCGGGTGAGATTAATTTCTTGCAGGATATGCCGGTGCAGGATCTTGAGCGCGTGGGCAATGCAGACGGGCTGGTCGTCAAAAAGGCCCCGCAGAACCGCGTGATCTTCTTTGGGATGAACCAAGGGGCGGCTGATCTTGAGGCCGATAACATTGACGGGGCCAACCCCTTGGCGGATGCCCGTGTGCGCAAGGCCATGTCGATGGCGATCAACCGCGATGCAATCCAGCAGGTTGTCATGCGGGGCCAGTCCGAGCCCGCCGGCATGATCGCGCCGCCTTTCGTTAACGGCTGGACCGCCGAAATGGATGCCGAGAGCAGCACCGATATGGCGCAGGCCAAAGCGCTTTTGGCCGAAGCCGGATATGGCGATGGTTTCTCGATCCGTCTTGATTGCCCGAATGACCGCTACATCAACGATGAAGCGATCTGTCAGGCTGCGGTCGGCATGTTGGGTCAGGTCGGTATTACCGTGAACCTTGATGCCAAGCCCAAAGCACAGCACTTCCCGCTGATCACCGAAGGAAAGACCGATTTCTACATGCTGGGCTGGGGTGTGCCGACCTATGACTCGGAATACATCTTTAACTTCCTTGTCCATGGCCGCGAAAGCGACATTGGTACCTGGAACGGCACCGGTTTTGACAATGATGAAATTGATGCCAAGATCAAAAGCCTAGCCTCCAACACCGATCTGGACTCGCGTAACGCCGACATCGCGGCGATCTGGCGGGTTGTTCAGGATGAAACACTTTACATCCCGATCCACCACCAGGTGCTGAACTGGGGTATGGCCGAAGGGGTTGGCATTGACGTCGATCCTGAGGATCAGCCGAAGGTCAAATACTTCACCATGAAGTAAGCTTCGAAGTCAGCCTAAACAACTCGGGTCGCGCACTGCGGTGGGCGGCCCGCTCCCACGGCTTTGCGCAATCACGCCCCGCCCTCATTCAAGGATTGATCGATGCTTCGTTTATCCACCGCTCTGGCTTTGGTACTGGCGCTTCCTGCCAGCGCCGAAAATTTCAAATTCGCCGTTACCACCGATCCGCAAACAATGGACCCCCATGCGGTGAACTCCGCACCGGTCCTCGGTTTTCTAAACAATGTTTATGAAGGTCTGGTGCGGCGCGGCAAAGACATGACGATCGAGCCGTCGCTTGCCGTCAGCTGGGAACCCATCGGCGAAGGCGCCGGGTGGCGCTTTAATCTGCGCGAAGACGTAACCTTTCAGGACGGTTCGGCATTTAATGCCGATGATGTGCTGTTCTCCTATGAACGCGCTGCCTCTGAAGAGGCCGACACCTCAAGCTGGTTTGCACCGGTGAGCGATGTGATCAAGGTCGATGACTATACCGTCGATATCATGACCACCGCTCCAAACCCGATCTTTCCGGATTCGATTGCCAACTGGATGATGATGGACAGCGATTGGGCCGCGGCCAATGACGCCAACCGTCCCGATAAAGAACAAGGCAACTATGCGACCCTGAACGCCAATGGCACCGGTCCGTTCCAGATCGTGTCGCGTGCACCGGATCTGAAAACTGTGCTGTCCCCCCATGACGGCTGGTGGGGAGAGGTCGAACATAATCTCACCAATATCGAAATGACGCCGATCCAGAATTCGGCAACAGCCTTGGCAGCGTTGCTGTCTGGTGATGTCGATTTCATCAATCCTGTTCCGATTCAGGATGTGGTGCGTCTGCAAGGAAACCCTGACGTACAGGTCATTCAGGGCATCGAAGCCCGCGTGATCATGCTGGGCTTTGATCAGCAGGCCGGCGCTGCTGAAAGCGGGCAGGGCGGGGCGGATATGTTCCTTGACCCCAATGCCCGTGCCGCTGTGGCCAAAGCCATCAACGCGCCCGCGATCCTTCAAACGATCATGCGCGGCAATGCCGAAGTGGCAAGCCAGTTGGTCAGCCCGGCCATGCGTGGCTATTCAACCGCCAATGCGGCCGCCTACGCCTATGACGCAGAAGCCGCGCGCACGCTGGCCCAAGAGGCGGGCCTTGACGGGCAGAACATCTCTTTTAAATGCCCCAATGACCGGTATTTGAACGATGAAGCCGTCTGTCAGGCGATCACCTCGATGTTGGCGCAGGCGGGGATGGACGTGACCTTGGACACGATGCCGGTTTCAAACTATTGGCCTGAACTGCGGGCGGATAATTTTGACATGTATCTGCTCGGTTGGTCACCGGGAACATTGGATGCAGAGCATCCGATCCGCTTTCTGGCCTCGACCCCGAACGCCGAAAAGCGGCTGGGCAGCTGGAACTTTGGGGGCTATTCCAACAGCCGCGTTGATGCGCTCTTGCCGATGATCCAGTCGGAAATTGACGACAGCAAGCGTCAGGCGATGCTGGATGAGGTCGCTCAGACCCTGCAGGATGAAGTCGCTTATGTGCCGCTTTATGTGCAACCACTGGTTTGGGGCGCGCGGTCGGGCGTGGACGTGACGCAGCGTCCTGATAACTTCTTCATCCTGCGCTGGGTGACAGTCGAATAAAGCGGCGGTAAAGCCGCCATAACAACGTAACCCGCTTCGCTGCGGCGATTGACAGACCTTGCACCGCAAGGCAGTTCAAGCGTCCGTTTCGGAGCGGTTTCCAAAGGGTGATCCTGTGTTCTCCTTCATCGCTAAACGTGTCGGACAATCGGTCCTCGTGCTGTTGATCACGGGGCTTGTGGCCTTTTCGATGTTCACTTTTGTCGGTGATCCTATCGACAATATGCTCGGGCAAGAGCGGACCATGGAAGATGTTGAGCGCCTGCGCCAGCAGCTTGGTCTGGATAAGCCCTTTGTCGTGCAATATGTCCGCTTTCTTGAACAAGCGGTGCAGGGCAATTTTGGCATCTCTTACCGTCAGGGTCGGCCGGTTGCCGAAATCTTGCTTGAACGGGCACCGGCCACGCTCGAGCTTGCGGCGGTTTCAAGTATTTTTGCCATCGTGCTGGGTATCGGTTTGGGGGTCTTCACCGCCATCCGGCGTGATGGCGTTGCGGCCCATGTGATCATGTCGGCCTCTCTGATCGGGGTGTCTTTGCCCACCTTCCTGATCGGCATTCTGTTGATTTATGTCTTTAGTGTTGAACTGGGTTGGTTTCCGAGTTTCGGACGCGGAGAGACCGTGGATATTGGCGGCTGGAGTACAGGGTTTCTTACGGTCACCGGCCTGAAAGCCTTAGTTTTGCCATCCATTACGCTGGGGCTCTACCAAATGACCCTGATCATGCGGCTGGTGCGCTCTGAAATGCTGGAAGTCATGCGGCAGGATTACATCCGTTTTGCTAAGGCCCGAGGCC
Source organism: uncultured Pseudoruegeria sp. (assembly GCA_947498155.1). Taxonomy (GTDB): domain Bacteria; phylum Pseudomonadota; class Alphaproteobacteria; order Rhodobacterales; family Rhodobacteraceae; genus Pseudoruegeria. The sequence goes on along the minus strand of CANMJD010000003.1, from coordinate 449,978 downwards.
TGAGCAACCGTGTGATCAACTTCCGCCATGCGCTGAAAAACACAATGGTGCCTGTTATTACGGTGATTGGTCTGCAGCTTGGTTCGATCATTGCCTTCGCCATTATCACAGAAACGGTCTTTCAGTGGCCCGGCGTCGGGCTGTTGTTCATCAACGCGATCCAGTTCGTCGACATCCCTGTCATGGCCGCCTACCTGATGCTGATTTCCGTGATGTTTGTCGCCATCAACCTGCTGGTCGACATCCTTTATGCCTTTATCGACCCACGCCTAAGGGGTGCCGCATGAGACGTTTCCTAAATAGCGATATCTTCTACGCTTTCCGCACCAGCCCTGTGGCGATGGCCTCGGCCTTTGTGACGGTGCTCTTGGTGCTGGCGGCTGTCTTTGCCCCGTTGATCGCGCTGACCAACCCGTTCGATCCGGCAAGCCTGAACCTGATGAACGGGTTTACCCCGCCGATGGAACCCAATGCCTTTACGGGTGAAACCTTTTTGCTGGGCACCGATGATCAGGGGCGAGACGTGTATTCCACCATCCTTTACGGGATGCGGATTTCTCTGTTTGTTGGCGTTGCTGCGGTGATGTTTGCCATGATCCTTGGCATTTTTCTGGGTCTGCTGAGTGGTTATTTCGGCGGCTGGACCGAAACCATCATCATGCGGGCGGCGGATGTGCAGCTGACCTTTCCCTCGATCCTTGTTGCGATGCTGATTTTCGGGATCGCCAAAGGGGTCACCCCCGTCGAATACCGCGATCAAATGGCCATTTGGGTGCTGATCCTAGCCATTGGGCTGTCGGATTGGGTGCAATTCGCGCGGGTGGTGCGGGGTGCAACACTGGTTGAGAAATCCAAGGATTATGTCGCAGCAGCCCGTATGATCGGGCGCTCGCCGCTGACGATCATGCTGCGCCATATCCTGCCCAACGTGCTCTCTCCCGTTCTGGTGATTGCCACGATCTCACTGGCACTGGCGATCATTGCCGAGGCCACCCTTAGCTTTCTGGGTGTCGGTGCGCCACCAACCCAGCCGTCTTTGGGCACGTTGATCCGCATCGGTCAGGGCTATCTCTTCTCTGGCGAGTGGTGGATTTTGTTCTTTCCCGCCTGCACTTTGCTGGCCCTTGCGCTGGCGGTAAATCTGCTGGGCGACTGGCTGCGCGATGCGCTGAACCCGAGGTTACGCTGATGTCTGAACCCGTTCTCTCGATCCGTAATCTGACCGTCGAAATCCCGACACGCCACGGGATATTCAAACCGGTTGAAGATGTCTCTTACGATATTCGTCCGGGGGAAATCCGCGGTGTCGTCGGCGAATCTGGTGCTGGCAAATCCATGACCGGCAATGCGATTATCGGGCTGCTTGATCCGCCCGCGCGGGTGTCCAGCGGTGAGGTTTGGCTCAATGGTCGTCGCATCGATCAGCTGGATGCCGAAGAAAAGCGCAAAATCCGTGGCAAAGAGATCGCCATGATCTTTCAGGATCCGCTGACCTCGCTCAACCCGCTTTATACGGTTGGCGAACAGCTGGTGGAAACCATCCAGCTGCATCTTGGCCTAAGCCAATCGGCGGCGAAAGAACGCGCAATTGCGCTGCTGGATCGGGTGCGTATTCCCAACCCCACAGAGCGGTTTGACCAATATCCACACCAGTTTTCCGGCGGTATGCGGCAACGGGTTGTGATCGCCCTTGCGCTTTGCTCTGAACCTTCGGTCATTGTCGCGGATGAGCCGACCACCGCACTGGACGTCAGCGTGCAGGCACAGGTATTGGATCTGATCAAAGAGCTGGCCCGAGAGCGCAATGTCGGGGTGATCCTTGTCACCCACGATATGGGCGTGATCGCCGATACAACCGATCAGGTGACGGTGATGTATTCTGGAAAAGTGGTTGAACAGGGCGCGACCCGTCAGATCCTTGGGGCGCCGACCCATGAATATACCAAAAGCCTGATCGCGGCGGTGCCGCGTCCGCAAGTCAAGCTGCATCGCTTCCCTCAGGTGAGCTATGGCGGGCGCGAAACCACTTTTAAAATCGAAGAGCTGTCACGCAACTGGGACCGTTCTTTGTCTTCAGAGTCCGGCACCCTGTTGCAGGTGGACGGCTTGACCAAGCGGTTTTTGCAAAAGGGCGCCTTGTTGCCCTCGCGTCGTCGCTATTTCACCGCTGTGGATGCGGTCAGCTTTGACATCAAAGACGGAGAGGTGTTCGGGCTGGTCGGGGAATCCGGTTCCGGTAAATCCACCGTTGCACGGATGATCGCAACCCTGATGCCCATCGATGCCGGTGAGATCACCTTTGACGGTGAAAAAATGTCGGCGATGGGGGCGTCAGAGCTTGCCCGATATCGCCGCCAGATCCAGATGATCTTTCAAGATCCCTATTCCTCTTTGAACCCGCGTATGTCGGTGGGGGATATTGTTGCCGAACCGCTGATCCACCACAAAATCCTGTCGCGCGCCGAGGTCGCCCCACGGGTGCGGGAGCTGCTGGATCATGTCGGTTTGGCCTCAGATGCTCATCGCAAGTATCCGCATGAGTTTTCCGGCGGGCAACGCCAACGGATTTCGATTGCCCGTGCGCTGGCCACCCAACCCCGCTTTCTGATTTGCGATGAACCGACCTCTGCGCTTGATGTATCGATTCAGGCGCAAATCCTGAATATCCTTAAGGATTTGCAGGAATACCTTGGGTTGACCATGCTGTTTATTTCTCATGATCTACCGGTGGTGCGGCAGATGTGTGATCGGGTTGGGGTCATGCGGCAGGGCAAACTGGTAGAGATGCAGGAAACCTCTGCGCTCTTTGAGGCGCCGAAAACTGCCTATACCCGTGAATTGCTTGATCTGATGCCACGGCTGGACCAATTGTCTGAAGAAGAGATCGCCGGTCTGCGCGCCAAAGGCTGACCCGCTAGGGGGTGTCAAAGCTCCCTGCGGACCGCAGGTAGGCGGGGCCTTGTCGTTCCGGTTTGTCGAATGCAGCCTGCGCCGGTTTTAACCCGTGCCAAAGACCTTTCGATCCCCGCGCCAGAACAGGATCATATCGACCACGTCAAAGGCCAGACAGATCAAGACCACGATGAACAGGGGCACGGTATAGATGAGTGTCTCTGCACTGGTCTGCAGCGGCAGCCAGATCAGGAATGGCCCCCACGGCACCAGATGCGACAGCCCCAGAATGCGGCGCAACCCGCCATCATGGGCGAGCTGTGCCATCAACAACGGACCCGTCGCGACAAAGGCAATCAGGGTCATACGCGAAAGCGTTTCCGGCGCAAAGATTATCACCCAGAAGAAGACTCCGTTTAACAGCGCCAGCCAGAGTTTCACCCAATGGGGCAGGGCCAGCCAAGAGGTTACAATTGCGGCGAAATGCGCGCGGCTGCTGCGATCCGATGATCCTGTGCCAAGCGCCCACATCTGCAGAACGCCAAGGACAGCGACGATAGTAGCAACGATTATTGCCGCCCAAAGACCAAACGGCGTTGTGATCCAGAAACCCGAAGCGACGATGCCCATGGTCATCAGCCACCAGGCAAGGTCTCCGAGGGTGAACCAGATGATTTCAACCACCCACGGTTTGCGCCGCTGCGCAGCAAGAATGAGATGCGCACCATTTAACAGCAGCACAACGCCCAGCGTCACCAGCACCCCGGACGGGACATGCCCAAGGGCGGCGGGCACGGATTTGGGGGCGAAAACGAACATTGCACCAAAGAAGAGACAACTTAGCGCGTTCAGGCGCAGAACTGTTTTGAGACTGGTCATCAGACCTTCCTGTTTGTAAGCTACGTTTACAATGTAGGAGAATGCGCGTGACGTCAACAATGTTTACAAAGTATGCCCTCAAAACAACGCCGCCCGCGCCATTGAATCTTTTGTTCCAGCAAGCGTCCCGATGGTATGCGTTCAGCGTGCTGAATGCGCTTACCGATCTTGGCTATGACGGTCTGACCGAAGCCCAGATCAACCTCTTTGCGAATTTGCAATGCGGCTCGACCTATGCCAGCGCGGTTGCTCTGCAAATGGGGATATCCCGACAGGCGATATATCGCACCACGACCGAGCTTCAGAAAATGGGTTTTTTGCAGTTGGAACAGGACTCTGTACGCCGCAATCAAAAGATCATTGTGATGACAGAGAAGGGCAACCAGTTCGCAAATGATGCGCGCCGGGTGTTAGAGCAGGTTGAGCAAGAGCTGGCTCAGCGGATCACGCCGGAATCAGTTCAGACCATGCGCCGTGCGCTGGAATCCGATTGGGGGCCATCGTGTCTGGATGCCGCATCGGATTGAACACCGCACCGGCAAAGCGAGCGGTCAGCTTTTTGCTATTCCTGCCTGTGGGGGCGGGACCGCGCGGCTAAATCAATGGGGCGTTGCCGTCAAAGGCGTTTTGAAAGTGGGATTTTGGCAGAAGCTGAAACCGCGCATCACCATGGGTTGCCGACAAAATACGGTCAAATCTAAAGGTACGGGGGGCGTCGCGCAGGTGATCAAAGGCGATAATATACCAAACCGGATAATTCAGCAAAAGGTAGTGCGGCTCGATCTCACGCGATGAGGATTTACCGCTCTCGTCTTTGTAACGGAGGACCACAGTGGACCGCTCAATAAAGGCTTGGTGGACAGTTTGGACCACCCGCTGTGGCGGGGGGGACAGGCTGTTTTGAACAAAGGTTGACGCTGTGGTGCCAATCAGTACGCGCGATTTCAAACCATCGACGGCTTGGCGTTTCTTGGCCGAAAAAGACGCCACCAGCTGACGTCTGATCGCTCCCATATTCGCCATGAAAATAGGGGACTGCATCTGTTCTGCAACCGCGATGCTAATCAGCAGGTCAACGGCTTCCGCATAGCTCAGGTTCAGCCGCCCGACCCCCCAGTTGCTGTCGAGACGGACGCCGCCGCCGCGCCCGCGATCCGCATCGATTGGCATTCCCTGTTCACGCATCAGGATAAGATCCCGCGCGATTGTTCTTTCACTGACCTGATGTGCCTGAGCGAGGTCTTTGACCGTGCACAACCCGTCCTGCTTCAGCTGTACGGCCAACTGCTCCAGCCGCTTTAACCTGTCATTTGTTTTTGCCCGTGCCATGGATCAAATGTGCCATAAAATGTCTTATTTATCAATAGAACCGGCCTGACACGTCAAACAAGGAGAAATGTCATGACACCAGTCACCGTTCTGGCCCCCATCAAGCTTGCCAATGGCAAAACCGAGGCAGATTTACAGGCCGCGTCCAAAATCTTTCAGGAAGAATTTGTTGCGCATGAACCGGGTGTTCTGCGGCGGGAGCTGGTCCGCAAACCTGACGGCACCTATCTGGATATTGTGCAGTTTCGCAGCCACGAAGATTATGTGGATGTGGTTAAAAAAGAAATGGACTCCCCCGCTTGTGCGGCTTTTTTTGCGGTAATGGATCTGAGCGATTTTGATCCCAACGCAGAAATGGACGTGCACGTTTCTTTGGAAACACATTAACTGGTCTGGCATTCACTTGCCAACCTGCGTCTTTCAAAGGCGCCGCAACCGCGCGGTCGTTACTCTTGAGACTTAATCTAGGAAATACCCTGCCGCGCAGCGCGCTTGATCGTTCATTCTGGTGAGTCCGGTCGATCAAGAGCGCTGCCAGACGGTGTTCGTCAGAACGCTCCAGAGGTAACCGCCGTTATGCGGTCTGGCGTGGCCAAGGCCTCGACAGATGCAACTTTCGGAAATCTGTATCAGGATCAGGTCCTCTGTTGTCCTAATTATAAAAGCAGGCCACGTCATTGAGGGAGGCTAAATGGCATTGTTTATGCATTGCTTCCATGGCTCCGATCCGCGTCCTTGCCAAACCTTCCGGTCTCCTAAATGGGGGCTTACTGAAAGCTTCTCTCGATGTTGGCTGCGGTTTCCCTTAGGGATTCTTCGACGATTTCGCGGACCGCGGCAAATCTGGTTGTTGGCACCGGTAAGGATATGGAATGCAGTTCACCGCCCCAATCCCTGAACGAAAATCCAACCGCAGATATGCCTTGGGAATGTTCATCCAGATCATAGGCAAGGCCGGTTTTCCGGATGGTGGAAAGCCTTTGTAGAAAGGAGGCCATATTCCCGCCCGCACCTGTGCGTTCCCATTCTTGAGAGATCAGCCTTTTCGCTGCGCTTTCGGGCATCTGGGCCAGACAGGATTGGCCATTGGCGGTGGTTGTCAGCGGGAAAACCTCTCCGACACGGGATACGGTCGTCAGGCGATGGGTGCCGGGCACCTGATCAAGAAACACCATGCCAACACCGCGCATGACCGAAAGATCTGCAGTTTCCCCGGTTTTCTGGGTTAGCTCGGTGAGCAACAGGCGACAATGTTCCACGATATTGAACTGTGCTGCCCCGGCGAGCGCGCTGAGCTCTGGTCCTAGCCGTAATCCGCGCCCTTGTTCATCGCTAATGATGAAGCTCTCTGCCATTAATGCACCTGTGATTCTCTGTACCGTGGAGCGGGGCAAATCAACCCGTTCGGCAATTTGGCCGAGACTCATGCCATCTTGGGTTTCCTTTAAAACGCGAAGGATCGCCGCCGCCCGAGAGATGACCTGAATTCCTGACTTTGCGGTTTTTTCTTTTGTTTCGGCCATTTGGACGCCCTTCTGGATGGGGTTTCGGAGGATTTCATTCACTGTAGCTCATTTCCGAGTGTATCGCAATACGGTGCAATTGTTCCGCATCGCGATTTTCTTCTTGACCGCATTGCGGTGCATCTGCATCATCATGCGGGACAGGTGGGAGGATCCCCCTTGACAATTTGTTCTACAAAAACCGCCGGATGTCCGGCGAACAGAGGAGATTTGCTCAGTGGTCAAAATCCGCGGCATCGAGTTCCAAGCGAACACCGAAAACGACATGGGGCTGGAGTTTTATAATCTGAGCCATCGCTTTGGTTATCAACATCCGAACTGGCCTTACTTTCAGGATGCAAAAATCGAACGCATACATTACATGGCGAAATCCGGCGTTCTAAGTCAGCGCATTACCACCACCATGCATGCCACTACTCACATTGATGCCCCTGCGCATGTTGTGCAGGGCACACCCTTCATTGACGAAGTGCCGCTGCCGCATTTCTTTGGCTCAGGTATCGTAGTTTCGATCCCAAAGGATAAATGGGAACCGATTACAGGCGAAGATCTGGAAAAAGCCTGTGGGGATGCAATCCGTCCTGGCGATGTGCTGATCATCAACACCGGCTGGCACAAGCAATATGAAGATGGTGATTATTTCGCCTATTGCCCCGGTTTTGTTCCCTCTGCGGCGGAATGGATGGTTGAGAAAGGCGTTAAGGTTGTTGGCCATGACACGCAGGCAAATGATCACCCGCTGGCCACTGCAATTGGCCCGCAGCGTAACGGTCCCCTGCTGCCGCATCTAGAGCAGGAATACAAAGAATGGTCCGGTGGTCGCGATTGGAAAGATGACTTCCCAGAATGGGAACCTTGCCACAACATTCTGTTCAGTAACGGTATTCTGGGCATCGAAAATGTGGGTGGGGATCTGGATGCCGTCACTGGCAAACGCTGTACCTTTGCGTTCTTTCCCTGGAATTGGGATCGAGGTGATGGCTGCATCATTCGCTTGGTCGCGATGATTGATAAAGAACAGAAGTACCGCATCGAAGACGGCGCTGAGTTCTAAAAAGTATCCTCCCTGACTGGCCGTCTGGAAACGGACGGCCCCCTTTTTCGGGTGATAACCAAGAGGTCCCCATGCACATAAAGCGTTTTAGCGATGCTCTGCCCTATGAGGCGCCGAACCATTTTGACGTGGTTGGGCTGCGCCTTCAGGGATTCGAGGACAACGGCCCCAAAAACCAATGGGTCGGCTTGAGCCAGTTTTTGCCCGGCGGGGGTGCCGGTCCGGATGCCACGCCTTTTGAAAAGGTCTACGTCGTCCTGGAGGGCGAGATGACGGTGATTGTGAACGGCGAGGAAGCCACTCTAGGCAAATATGACAGCTGCACCATTCCTGCGGGCGTGCAGCGAAAAATTGAAAACCGTCGCAACGATGTCTGCACGATGCTGGTCGTCATGCCCTACCCAACGGAGCAAAACCTATGAATCCGCTCGATATTTTTGATGTGAAAGGTGATGTTGCGCTGATCACCGGTGCCTCTGGTGCATTTGGCATGGTGGCCGCTCGGGTTTTGGCAGAGGCCGGGTGTGATCTGGTGCTGGCGGCCGGCAATCAGGCAGCCCTTGATGACATTTCCAAAGCGTGTCGCGACCTTGGGGCGGCGGTGGTTTCAGTTAATATTCGCCCGTCCGACGAAGACGCCTGTCAGGCATTGGTTGAACAGGCTGTAAAGGCCTTTGGCAAGTTGGATATTCTGGTCGTGGCCTCTGGGATGAATAAGGTTGCGCCGATCGAAGAGATGACGCCGGAAACTTTTAATTCGGTCATGGATGCAAACGTCAGCCAGACATGGTTGCTGGCAAGGGCCGCATCGGTGCAGATGAAAACACAGGGCTATGGCAAAATAGTTCTGGTCAGCTCGGCCCGGGGCTTGCTTGGCCATCCAGCCGGATACACCGCCTATTGTGCGTCCAAATCAGCAACCGACGGCATCACCAAAGCGCTGGGGTGTGAACTCGGGCCGACCGGCATCACGGTAAATGCGATCGCACCAACTGTATTCCGCTCGCCGCTGACAGCGTGGATGTTTGAAGAGAATGAAGAAGCGCAAAAAGTGCGCGCGGGGTTTTTGTCGCGCGTTCCAAAGGGACGATTGGGCGAACCCGAAGACCTTGTGGGACCGCTCTTGTTTCTCGCTTCCAAGGCTTCTGATTTTTACACGGGTCACATTCTTTACGCCGATGGCGGCTATACGGCGGGTTAGAAGATGGTTGCGAAAAGACAACAAATTGCCCTCATCGGGGCAGGTCTTATGGGCCATGGCATTGCGTTAACGATGGCGCGGGCAGGGCAGTATGTGGCCCTGTGTGATCCGAACAAAGAGGTGTTGTCTTCGGCACCTGATCGCATGCGTCACAGCATGAGCGCGATGGGAGACAGCGCGCTTGAAATTGCCAAAGCTCTGAAAATGATAGAGCTTTTTGACTCGACCGAGGCAGCGGTATGCAAGGCCGATGTGGTATTTGAATGTGCGCCGGAGAAGATGGAACTGAAGCAGCGCATTTTTTCCCAGATCGAGGAACACGCGCCGGATCATTGCATTCTGGCCTCTAATACTTCGGTGATGCCAATCACCGAAATCATGTCGAAGTTGCGGCTGAAAAACCGCGCGATCGGCACCCATTGGTGGAACCCGCCGCATTTGATCCCCTTGGTTGAGGTGGTCAAAACGCAGTGGACAGACGATCACGTCGCACAAACCGTCTTTGATCTACTGGCGGATGCCGGCAAAACACCGGTCATGGTTGCCAAAGATGTGCCCGGTTTCATTGGCAACCGTTTGCAACATGCGCTCTGGCGCGAGGCCATCAGTTTGGTGGAAAACGGAATTTGCGATGCCGAAGCTGTGGATACGGTGATCAAGTCGAGCTTTGGGCGGCGGCTTGCGGTGTTGGGTCCACTGGAAAACGCCGATCTGGTTGGCACCGATCTGACACTGGATATTCACGAAAACGTCTTGCACGACATCGAAGCGCGGCGAGGTCCTTCGCCCTACTTAGAGCGTTTGGTGCATGACGGGCAGTTGGGCATGAAATCCGGTCAGGGTTTCAGGTCATGGACGCCAGAAGAAGCAGATATTGTGCGCGCACGCGTTGCTCTTCATCTGTCCGAACTCGAAGGAATTCTTAAGTCGTAACGTCGGTTGGGAGGCCGACACAGGGAGGTATACAATGAAGACTATTCTTACACCAACACGCCGTGGTTTTATGGCGGGTGCCGCCGCCACCGTTTCCGCGCCGGCGCTTTTGAAAGCCACACGGGCCTATGCAGCCGCGCCTACGTTGCGCATTGGCCACGTCAGCCCGCGGACCGGACCGCTTGCCGGATTTGCTGCGGCAGATGATTACGTATTGTCAGGCATACAAAAGGCCTTTGCGGGTGGCCTCGAAAACAACGGCAAGTCCTGGAATGTCGAAATCATTTCCAAGGACAGCCAATCCAACCCGAACCGCGCCGCCGAAGTGGCTGCGGACCTCATGTTAGGCGATGAAGTCGACATCATTGTTGCGGCATCAACCCCGGACACGGTCAATCCGGTGTCCGATCAAGCAGAAATCAACGAAGTGCCCTGCATCACAACTGATTGCCCATGGCAGCCATATTTCTTTGGCCGCAATGGTGTGCCGGGTGAAGGGTTCCAATCCACTTACCACTTTTTCTGGGGCTTGGAAGACGTGATCGATGCCTTCCTTGATATGTGGGGCAAATCCGGTGTGTCAAAAAGCGTCGGCGGGTTGTTCCCAAATGACGCAGATGGCAACGCTTGGGGCCATGCTGAATTGGGTCTGCCCAAACCGCTGGCGGCGGCTGGCTACGATCTGATCGATCCGGGCCGTTTCCAGCCCTTATCCGATGATTTCTCGAACTACATCGCCGCTTTTAAGGACGCCGGTTGTGAAATCGTCACGGGCAATATGATCCCACCCGATTTTGCCACCTTCTGGAGCCAAGCCGCGCAACAGAGCTTCAACCCCAAAGTCGTATCCATCGGCAAGGCGCTGTTGTTCCCCTCTGTGATCGAAGCACTGGGCGAACGCGGTAACGGTCTGACCTCAGAAGTCTGGTGGTCTCCGAACCATCCGTTCTCGTCATCGCTGACGGGCACAAGTTCTGCAGAACTGGCCGCTGGCTACACACAGGAAACCGGGCGGTCATGGACACAGCCGATCGGCTTTAAACATGCGCTTTTCGAAGTTGTCGCCGACGTCGTGAAACGTGCCGAAGATCTGGAAGATCCGGAAGCGATTGTTGCTGCGGTTTCAGGGACTAAGCTTGATACGATTGTGGGGACAGTTGATTGGTCAAATGGCCCCATCAATAATGTGACAAAGACTCCGTTGGTCGCGGGGCAATGGCAGACCGAAGGCGATTCCATTGATCTGAAAATCGTTGCGAATGCATCGGCACCCAACATTCCGTTGACCGCTGATTTGCAGCTACTTGGCTAATATCGCGTGGGCGGCCACCGTGCCGTCCACAAACAACGAGGCCCAAATGAGCACAATTCTTAAACTCGATAACCTAAGCAAAGCCTTCGGTGCGGTGACAGTTGCCGACGCGTTGACTTTTGAGGTTAAACAAGGGGAAGCCCTTGGCGTTATCGGCCCCAACGGGGCGGGCAAAACGTCAATGTTCAACCTGATCACTGGCACCTTGTCCGCCAACAGCGGGGCAGTCTATTTTAACGGAAAAAACGTTACCAGCCACAGCGCAGCGCGCCGCAGCCATGCGGGCATTGCGCGCTCTTTTCAGGTGCCGCAGCCGTTTTCAGGCATGACGGTTTTCGAAAACGCGCTTATCGCGGCCACGCAGTCTGCCATGCTCAAAGGACGCGCGGCGGAACAGCTCTGTCTGCAGGTGCTAGAGCAGACGGGGCTTTTGCCAAAAGCTAACGTCTTGGCCGGACGTCTGACCCTGCTGGAGCGTAAACGTTTGGAACTGACTCGCGCGCTTTGTGCAAAACCGAAATTGCTTTTGCTCGACGAAATAGCCGGCGGGTTGACCGAAGCTGAATGTAAATCATTGGTCAAAACCATTCAGGATATCCACGTCTCGGGCGTGACGATCATCTGGATCGAGCATGTTGTACACGCGCTTCTGGCGGTCGTGGATCGGCTGATCGTCATCGATTTTGGCAAAAAGATCGCTGAGGGCGCGCCGCAAGCGATCATGAACAGTCCCGAAGTCAAAGAAATCTATCTGGGGATCGAAGCAGATGCCTGAACCCATTTTGAAGATCCGAGGACTCAACGCATTCTATGGTGATTTTCAGGCGCTGTACGGCGTTGATATGGACGTTGCCGAAGGCGAGGTGCTGGCCATCATCGGTGCAAATGGCGCGGGGAAAACCACGCTTATGCGGTCGATCACGGGCCTTTTGTCCAATGGTCCGGGGCAGATTGCCTATCACAATGAAGACATCGGCGGATTTCGCGCGGATGAAGTCGCGATGCGGGGGCTGGCCATGGTGCCCGAAGGGCGACAGCTTTTTCCCTCGTTAAGTGTCCGTGAAAACCTGATGATCGGCGCACAGGTCGGCCGAAAAGGGCCATGGGATTTACGGGCGGTCTATCAGCTGTTTCCGATCCTAGAAGAACGCAAAGACCAAGCCTCTACATCGCTTTCCGGCGGGCAGCAGCAGATGGTCGCGATTGGTCGGGCATTGATGTCAAATCCGGATTTGATCTTGTTTGACGAGATCAGCCTTGGTCTTGCCCCGATCATCATCAAGGGGATCTATGACGCGCTACCTGGCATCATTGGAGACGGCATGAGCGCCATTATCGTCGAGCAGGACATCAGCAAGGCACTCGCGGTGAGCAGCCGCGTCTATTGTTTGCAAGAGGGTCGTGTCTCGTTGGAAGGCAAGGCCGATACAGTTTCGCGCGAAGACATTTCTCGCGCCTATTTCGGGATCGAATGACATGGAGTGGCTGAACGCAATTGTACAAGGGACCTTGCTGGGCGGGCTGTATGCGCTCTTTGCGGCGGGTCTTTCGTTGATCTTTGGGGTGATGCGCATGGTGAACATCGCACATGGAGATCTTATTGTTTTGGGGGCATATCTTGGTCTTACCGTGACCACAGTCACCGGGCTCCATCCGCTGCTTGCCTTAGCGGTTGTGGTGCCCGCCATGGGGCTCATTGGCTATGTTTTACAGCGGGGATTGTTGAACCAGACGTTAGGGGATGACTTGTTGCCACCGCTCTTGGTGACATTTGGCCTGAGCGTTATCCTGCAAAACGGGCTGTTAGAGATCTATACCGCCGATCCACAGAAAATGGACGCCGGTGCTTTGGAAACTGCCAGTGTTGCGGTGGGCGGGTTGTCTTTGGGGGTCTTGCCGCTGCTGACTTTCGCGATTGCGCTGGTTGTTATCGCAGGGTTGCAATGGATATTTTACAAAACCGCCCTTGGTCGAGCTTTCCGTGCTGTTTCCGACAATCAAGACATTGCGCAGCTTATGGGGCTGAACCGCCGCCATATCTTTGGTCTGGCCATGGCGCTGGCCTTGGGTGTGACCGCGATAGCGGGGATTTTGCTGGGCATTCGAACCAGCTTTGATCCCTCTATTGGGGGCGGGCGTCTGATTTTTGGTTTCGAGGCGGTCATTATCGGCGGGCTTGGTAATCTTTGGGGCACCTTGGCGGGTGGCGTGATCCTTGGCATCGCGCAGACGGTAGGGGCCAATATTGATCCCGGCTGGCAACTGCTTTCCGGTCATATCGCCTTTCTAATTATCCTTGCCGTTCGTCCGAATGGCCTTTTCCAGAGGGTTTCCGGATGAGTACTCAAGACCTAACTGTATCACGAACTTCTAAAGCGGCGCGGGTTGCGGCAATCCTCGGGGCCGTTGTTCTGATCATCCTGATCGCCGCCCCATGGTGGGCAGGGCGCGCAGATATGCGTCTGATGGGAGAGCTTTTCCTCTATCTTGCCCTCGCCAGCCTTTGGAATCTTATGGCGGGCTACGCCGGATTGGTGTCCGTAGGTCAGCAGGCCTATGTCGGTTTTGGCGGTTATATGCTGTTTGCCCTAACCATTTTTGCCGAGATGCCACCAGTGATGGCGATTGCCGTTGCTGGCCTGTTGGGGGCCTTGATCTCCATTCCGGTTGCGGTGTTGGTGTTCCGGCTGCGCGGCGCCTATTTCGCGATTGGCACTTGGGTCATTGCCGAAGTGTTCCGCTTGTCCTTTGCGCAGGTCAGTGCGCTGGGCGGCGGCTCTGGTACATCTTTGCCCGTGACTATCGTTAAGTCGATGGCAGGATCGCGCAGCGGGCGTGAAAGCCTGAGCTATTGGCTCGCGCTCGGGGCAGCGGTGCTGGTGGTGACGGCGGTCTATTTTTTCCTGCGCTCACGCAAGGGTCTGGCCCTGACGGCGATCCGCGACAATGAACTGGCCGCAGGCTCTTTGGGTATCGACATCTGGCGCACGAAATTCATCGTTTACATTGTGACCTCTGCCCTGACCGCCATGATCGGCGCGTTGATTTTCCTGCAAAAACTGCGGATTTCACCGGATGCTGCCTTTAGCGTCAATGACTGGACCGCTTTTGTTATTTTCATCGTTGTGATTGGTGGCATCGGCACCATTGAGGGGCCCATTATCGGGACTTTGATCTTTTTCGCCCTGCGCGAAACACTCGCCGATCTGGGAACGATCTACCTGATGGTGCTGGGGGGCGTGGCGATCGTGATGATGCTGAAATTCCCGAAAGGCGTCTGGGGCTTCGTCCGCGAACGTTTTGATCTTCAACTCTTCCCTCTAGCCTATCGCGTGACTGGCGCGGACAAAAAAGGAGCCTAACGTGGCGCGTCAAAAGAAAACCATCATCACCTGTGCAATCACAGGCGCCATTCACACACCTACAATGTCGGATGCATTGCCCTATACTGCCGAAGACATTTCGGCACAGGCGGCAGCGGCGGCGGATGCGGGGGCCTCTGTTCTGCATTTACACGCGCGCAACCCGAAGAATGGCGCTATTTCAATCAATCCCGATGACTTCGCGGCGTTTCTGCCGCGGATCAAGCAAGCCACAGATGCGGTTGTGAACCTCTCAACAGGGGGGTCGTTAAGCAATACGATCGAGGAACGGATTTCCCCGGCGCTGCGGTTCTCGCCAGAGATGTGTTCGATGAATATGGGGTCGATGAATTTTTCCTTTCATCCACTGGTGAACAAATACGACAGCTTCAAATTCGATTGGGAAAAGGATTATATCGCAAATTCAGACAGCTATATTTTCCGAAACACGTTTGCCGACATCAAAAATGCAGCACAACAGCTTGCGCCGCATAACATCAAATTCGAACATGAATGTTATGACGTCGGCCATTTGTATAATCTGAAATTCTGCATGGATATCGGGTTGTTCAAAGCGCCAATCTTTATCCAGTTTATCTTTGGTATTCTGGGGGGCATTGGTGCCGATGTTGAGAACCTGGTGTTTATGAAGCGCACCGCTGACAAGCTGTTTGGCGATAACTACCGGTGGTCCGTATTAGGCGCTGGGGGCGCGCAGATGGCGCTGGCTTCTACGGCAAGCCAGATGGGGGGCAATGTCCGTGTGGGACTGGAAGACAGCCTTTTCATTTCGCGCGGGGAGTTGGCCGAAAGCAATGCACAGCAAGTCGAGAAAATCCGCCGAATTGTCGAGGACCTTGGGTGCGAGGTCGCCACGCCCGATGAAGCCCGCGAAATACTAGACCTGAAGGGCGGCGACAAAGTCGGTTTCTAGTCAGGCTCTGCCTAAGACTTCTGCGCCATTGAAGCGGCGTTCAGAATGTCAACTTATGAATAGCAAAATGGCGGCTTCGGGTCGCCATTTTACGTCGATAGGCTTGGGGTCGAGGTTATTCCTCTAAAGAACCTCTGCAATTGGCGACGGGTGATTTTCAAGCCCGGATCGGAACTTTTCCCGCTGATAAAACCCCATAGTCAATTTCCTTGACCGCGATAGATGTAGTGAAAAAAGAGAGGCAACAATCTGTGATCTTACGAAGATGAACTAATTATGTTTCGCTCTTGATCAGCTTCCAAAAAAGATAGGACAGCGAACCATCCGTCCTAAATTTCCGAGAGAACCTGATCTAGTATCGTAATAATCATCTCAACGTCCTCTGCCTCGATTGTCATCGGGGGACGGATTTTCAGTATGTTGTCTTTGGGCCCTTCACTGCCGATCAGGATGCGGTGATCCCGCATGCGGTTCTTGAGGTAGGCACAGATCGCGGTGGCTTCGCTCCCGTCCTGACAGATCAGTTCGAGGCCCAGGAACAAACCCATGCCGCGCACGTCGCCGACACATGGATATTTGCTCTGCAATGCCACCAACCCTTCAAATAGTCTCGCGCCCATGATGCGGGCATTCTCTTGCAAACCTTCGTCATCAACAATGTCCAACACTTCCTTTCCTATCCGGCAAGACAGGGTAGAACCGCCGAAGGTTGAGAAAAACTCAATCCCGTTGTCAAAGCTTTCTGCAATCGTCTTGGTTGTGACCACCACGCCAAGGGGGTGGCCATTGCCGATCGGCTTGCCCAGTACCACGATATCCGGCACCGCGCCTTGATGCTCAAACCCGAAATAGTATTCACCAAGGCGGCCCAACCCGGTCTGGACTTCATCGGCGATACATACGCCGCCTGCGGCGCGTATTTTTTGGTACACCGCTGGCAGATACCCTTTAGGAGGTATGATCTGGCCGCCAACCGAGGGGAAAGTTTCTGCGATAAAGCCTGCGACGCCGTGGCCTTTTGCCTGCAAAGCAGCAATGGCTGGCGCGACGAGCTCGGCAAACTTTTCAGAACGATCTGGATCATCCCTGCGATATGTACCGCGATAGTCGTCGGCAACTTCGATCAGTTCGACCCAATCTGCCTGACCCACGCCACCTGGCTTGTTGAATTTGTAGGCAGAGATCGCGATGGCGGCATTCGTGTTGCCGTGATAGCCGTGATCCGGTGTCACCATCCCTTTGGCTCGGGTATGCGTGCGTGCAAGCCGTAGCGCCAGTTCGTTCGCTTCGGTGCCCGAGTTGACAAAGTAGCAAACCTCCAAGTTTTTCGGCATCTTTGAGAGAACTTTTTCGGCAAAGGCAGTTTGTGCGGGATGCAGGTAGCGGGTATTTGAATTCATCCGTTTCAACTGATCCGCCGCCACGGCCTGAATGCGCGGATGGGCATGGCCCACGTGTGGAACGTTGTTGTAGGCATCTAGATATGGTCTGCCCCATTCATCAAAAAGGTGATGTTTCCAGCCGCGCACCAGCATGACCGGATCGTTATAGGTAAGCGACAAGTTCCCTCCAAAATTTGCCTTGCGCCCGGCGGCGATCTGTATCTTGTCGGTAGGGCGGTAGAGCACTTTAGCATCTGGGATATTCAACAGCGCCGCTGGATTGGGACAGATTGCGTTCCAAAGGTAGATTTCATCTGGATCACCTACGCCGGGCCAGTCGGTTTCAATGCCTTCAGTGGTTAGCGCCAATTGAAAATGCAGATGCGGTGCCCAACCGCCGTTTACGCCGTCATCGCCGAGGCGGCAGAATGCCTGACCTTGCTTTACAACATCACCAGGTGTCAGATGGCCGAGAAACTCTGGGTCCAGATGGCCGTACAGCGTGTAGAACGGATCTCCTTCCGGGGTTTCATGTCGCAGGATGATCACCCCGCCATAGTCGAGATGCCCGTCGCGATACTCTGCGACAAAAACCGTGCCCTGCAACGGCGCCCGAAGCGGTGTTCCTGCTGGGGCGAAGGCATCGACCGCCAGATGCACGGTGCGCCGATTGCTGGCTTTCCACGGCCCTTTGCGAAAGGCTGGATCGGTATAAATGAGCCGCGGTTCGTTATAATATCCAAGCCAGATACGGCCGTTGTCTTCAAACTCGGCGCCCACCGTTTCTGCTTCGCCCTGCGCCATGACAAAGGGATTTTGCGGCGTGACAGAGTTTTCTACAGAGAGCGACCCCATCGGGGCCTCTGCTAAGCTCTGCCCGAATACAGGAGCATAGTTGCCCCGTTCCCGATTGAGCCACCGCAAGACTCGATCCGCCCCTTCGACAACAGGCAAATTACAGGCAGCCCGCAGGCGGGCGTTCAGCAGTTTAGGGTGGATCGAGTTGCCCTCCAGAAACCGCCAGGCCGGCCCCTGAGAGATGGTCACATAAGGATCATCGGGCTTGTCTTCTGCCATCAGGGTGGAGTTGACGACGCTGACTGCCAGGCGCATGCGCAAGAGGGGCCAAATCAGATCGATCTCTTCACCTGTTAACGGGGTGGCACTGTGATAACCTGCGATAAGGGCGGCTAGAATTGCCTCGGGGTTTTCGACATCCAGCACCAGATAGGCCGCGGCAATTGCCAGATCACAGATGCGCGGGGCGGCGCACATATCCCCAAGGTCTATAAGCCCGGTGACCTTCCGTGGGTCATTCAAAGATCCGGAAACGAGAATATTATAGTCATTGGCATCATTGTGAATGGCTTGCTGGGGCAGGGTGGTCAAGGTTGGGAGTGTCGCGTCAAACCCATCGCAGATTTCACCGATCAGGGTTCGGCGGGCCGTTTGGGGTACACAGCGCATTTCATCACGGACCCAATTTGCTTGCATTAGGTTCCATTTGAAATCACGGGTCAGACTTTCGTGATCAAAATCGCTCAGAGCTGCGGCACAGCGACCCAGCACCTGCCCAATGTCGTGTGCAAGCGCTGGAAGTTTGGGATGCACCTTGGCATAGCATCGACCCGCCAGTTGGCTTAGTACCCAAACCAAGCGACGATTTCCGTCTTGATCTTTGATTGTCAACAGAGCCTCACCATTCGCGGCGGGGATAACTTTTGGGCAGGGCAGATCGGGTTCGCGATCTGCCATATGCTCAAAGGCTTTGATCTGCAGGTCAACCAGCCAGTCCTCGCAATCCGCGCGCATGACTTTTAGGATGTAACCTTCACCCGCATGGTCCCGGGCAAGGAAATTCAGATCATATTCCCCGTCGAGCCGTGTCAGATCCGCGCTGATCTGCCAATGATCATAAAGTGCCTGCTGCCAATGTTCCAAAATGGACTCCTAATTCACTACCCTTGCGCCGAGATCTGTATCTCAAACCGTTTTCTCATTGGTTTTATTAAAATTCCTTGCGTCAATCCCATATGCGATTAGGCAACCCTAATAGGTTTCGCAATATGCTGCGCAACGCTCGGTATCATCCATATCCGCGACACGTGAAATTTCAACAGCTTTGTGAGCTACATTAATCGGGGCGAAATTTTCTGGGAACCAGCCCGCTACCGTTGAACTGGCGCGCGATACTTGTCGGATCTTTCGTGGTGACTGGGCACATCCGCTATAGCGCTCCCCGCATTTTCTATCTGACGGGCGGCGCGTTTCAAAAATCTTGTAAGATAGCTTCCGTTGATCCGTTTACCCGCGTTGTGAAGATCCACCTGAGAAATTTCTCCACGTCGGAGTTCTTCCAATAGCAGTCTCCGCATTGTCTGACGTCAGACACGTCCCACCCGCTGACGTCTACTTCGGTTGCGATAAAGCCATTCTCAGAGTGAATAGCCCCCAGTATTGTAGACATTTTTTTCCCGACCTTTTCGGTACGCAGGATGTGCCATTGCCTCAACATTGAACATTAGATGAGCAGGCGTGGAAATTGCCATGACAATGCGGTCGCGGAGAGTTTCTTCAACCTGCTCTAACGTGAACGCATCCGACGGCGAACATACAAGACCCGCGAGCAAACGAGACAGGACATCTTCGACTGCATTGAAATGTTCTATAACCCGAAACGCAAACATGTCAGAAACGGTATGCTGTCGCCCGTCGATTTCGAACACAGACAGCGCAACGTCAACCAAGAAGGTGTCTAGAAAACTAAGGGTTATTCAGTTTTGCAGCCGCCGATGCCCGTCCCGACAGCGCAACTTGCTATGGTTTGGCACCGGCGGTACTCAGCCTCACTTCCCCATATCTGGTTGCGCAACCAAATTGCCGAATTGCTGGCGCCGCTTGTTTCAAGGAAGATCAGGAATATGAAAACAACCTTTTTGTATGGCAGCCAAATTGGCGTAATGGGCGCTGAACCGTTTTGGGTACGCGCGTCACCCGTGGCGTTGATGACGCGCGCGCATTGTTGAAATATTCGATTGTGGCAGGCCCAGAGTGCACAGCTAAACCTTGTACTTCTTATCTGGCAAGATGCTCAAAGAGGCGCGCGACCGCCTCTGCGCCCGGATCGATATGACCGTCTAACTGCTCTGCGTTGATATAGGTCGCGCGTCCGGCTTTGGCCTGCGTAAGCGTTGCCGTATAATTTGCCCCCGCGCGTGCCGCATCTGCAGCCGACTGCATTCCATCCTTCATGCCTTCCAGTGCAGGTGCCAGTGCATCGACCATTGTTCTATCGCCCGGGTTGGCCCCCCCGATCTGTCGCATTCGATCCAAACCGGCGCGCAAAGCTTCTCGCATTGGCATCCCCGAAGAGGATGCATCCCCTGCTGCGGCAAAGAAAATTGCCAGCAGGACGCCAGAGGAGCCACCCATTGTCTGACTGAGTTCCAGTCCCATTGCGCGATAAAGCTGCGTGTGATCGGCGAGTGGCAGCGTATCCATTGCTTCGATCAAGGCACGCGCGGCAGAGGCAAGTGTCGAGCCCGTATCGCCGTCACCGGATTTCGCATCGAGTAAATTCAGGTCCTGTTCCGATGCGATCAAAACTTCGCAGCACTCGGTCAGAAACGCTTTGGTCGCCGGGTGCGGAGAGGCCGGTGCGCGGATCGGGGACAAGCCATCCGGCAACGGCAAGATGTCTGCGTATTGAACCGAAATGCATTCAGGCCAACCTGGTGCATTTACGGGTTGTTTTAGCAGGGCTTCATCGCCGTTTGACAACTCCATCACAGAAACAGAGAAACCATGCATATCTAGTGCGGTCATCATGGCATCCGGACCGACTAAAAGCTTAAGGTGTTCGCCCATTGGTGTGTCCAACAGCTCTTTTGTCAGGACCGACATCTCTAGCACCGAGGAGCCACCGAGGTTGTTAACAAGCGCCACATGCGGTGTTTTTGGCATGTTGGCCGATAGTCTTTCAACCACCTGCGCCATTGCATTTTTTGCCCCTATAGAGGCGACCTGTTCTACGCCCGCTTCGCCATGGATGCCCAAGCCTAGCTCCGCCATGCCGATCGGAATCCGGTCCTCTTTTAATGACCCCGGTACGGTGCAGGTATCCAGCGACATGCCAATACTGTGGCTGGCCTTGATGACGCGTTCGGCTGCCAAAGTGCAGGCCGCCAGATTTGCCCCGTTTTCGGCCATCGCCCCTGCGATTTTATGAACGAACAATGTCCCTGCCAAACCGCGAGCTTGCGGCAGATCAGGCAGAGCAATGTCGTCGTCTACGATGACAATGCTTACTTTGTGCCCAAAGGCGCGGGCGCGCTCTGCGGCCAGACCAAAGTTCAGGCGATCGCCGGTGTAGTTTTTTACAATCAACAAACATCCCGCGGGCCCTGTCACTGCAAGAATTCCGGCAAGCACGGCATCAACAGAGGGTGAGGCAAAGACATCGCCGCAAACGGCTGCCGTTAGCATACCTTTCCCCACAAAACCCGCATGCGCCGGTTCATGGCCAGAGCCCCCGCCGGAGACCAAGGCAACTTTGGATTTGTCCCAATCGCTACGGACAACCACACGAATATGGGGATAGCCATCAAGGCGGGTGAGTGCGCCGCCAGAGGCCGCTATTGTGCCGTCAATGGCCTCGGTGACGATGTCTTCTTTATTGTTTATAAACTGTTTCATCTGTTTCCCCAATCAAGCAACGCGTGTTCCAGCCGCATCGAAGTAGTATGGATTTTCCGGCCGAATTTTGACGATATCCCCATGTTTAAGCCGGGTATGTGCGTCGGTTACGGTAATGAGATCTTGGTCTTTGAAAGACAGGTGCAGACGCGTTTGATCGCCGAGATGTTCCACCCGTTTCACCATGCTGTCTTCCCCGTCGCCTTGAACGATGTGTTCCGGTCGTAAACCTATCGTCGTGGCGGACGCAGGGGCGCCGCCGAAGATATCCGCAGGCAAGACGTTGATACGCGGTTGGCCAAGCCGACTGGCAGCGTAAACGCTGACAGGGTTTTCATAAATCTCACGCGGGCTGCCAAACTGTACCAGCCTGCCATTGTCCAACACGCCCACATGGGTTGCCATGGTCATGGCTTCGATTTGATCGTGGGTCACGTATAAAAGCGTCGCGCCGGAATTGGCTTGTATGTTCTTAAGTTCAACACGTAAATCCGACCGCAATTTTGCATCCAATGAGCTCAGGGGCTCATCCATGAGATAGACCGAGGGATTGCGCACCAGAGCGCGCCCGATAGAAACCCGTTGCATTTCCCCACCAGACAAAGCGGTTGCCTTGTTATCAAGCTTGTGGCTGATCTGAAGCACTTCGGCGACTTCTCCGACTTTGCGATCAATGTCGGATTTGGGTGTCCGCAGGACCGGAGATTTCAACGGAAACTCGAGATTTTCGCGCACCGTTAAATGCGGATATAACGAGTATTGCTGGAACACCATCGCCACGTCCCGCTGCGCCGGCGTCATCCCTGCCATGTCCCGCCCACCGATGCTGACCGATCCGCTATCCGGCGTGTCGAGCCCCGAAACCATGCGCAACGTCGTTGTCTTTCCTGCGCCGGTTGGCCCAAGAAGCACAACAAAAGCGCCGTCTGGTACGGTCAAGCTCAGGTTTTCCAGTGCAATGTCGTCTCCGAAGTACTTCGAAACGCCTGTTAAAGTTATCTCAGCCATTTGACTGTACTCCCGCATTTGCTTCGCTTTTCAAGGCTCGCCCTGTTTCTGCGTTGAAGATCGTGACCGTACGCGGGTCAAACGATAGGCCGGTTCTTTCGCCGACCCTTACGGCATTGGATGACGCAGATCGTGCTTTTATTGTGCCGTTTGCGGTATTCAGAGAGATGATCTGAGTGGTTCCAAGATATTCCACTGCCGTCACCTCACCACGATATGCTGCCGTGTCATCAAGCCGGATATGTTCCGGTCGGATTCCCAATGTCAGATCACCGTTTTCTCCGTCAATGAGGCGGGGGATGTCAAAACTGGTCTCTCCGAAGGACACGGAGGTCTGGCCAGAGCCAGCCATGCCGTGAAAGTCGAGAAAGTTCATCGGTGGTGAGCCAATGAACTCCGCCACAAACTTGGTGGCAGGCCAGTCGTATATATCTTGCGGTACGCCGAACTGCTCCACCACGCCGTGGTTCATCACCACGATCTTATCGCCCATCTGCATTGCTTCCAGCTGGTCGTGCGTGACGTAAACCGTTGTTGCATTCATACGATCATGAAGTGCACGCAATTCTTCTGACATGTGTTCGCGGAATTCTGCATCCAACGCGCCCAAAGGTTCGTCCATGAAGAACGCCTTGGGGTTGCGTACAATGGCCCGCCCAAGGGCCACGCGCTGCCGGTCCCCACCCGATAATCCGCCGACAGGCCGGTCCAGAATGTCGGTGATGCCGAGGATTTCTGCGATCTCGCCGACTTTCTGCTTGATTGCAGAACCCGACATGCCTTGGCTTTTCAGCGGATAGCTGATGTTCTTGCGAACGTTCATATGTGGATAAAGCGCAAACATCTGAAAGACGAAGGCGATGTCGCGCTGGCTGGCAGGTTTCATACCAACCTCATCGCCATCGATGTAAATCTCTCCCTTTGTTGGTAATTCCAGCCCTGCCATCATGCGCAGAGTTGTTGTTTTGCCACAGCCGGATGGGCCCAGAAGCATGAAGAATTCTCCGTCTTCGATGGTAAAGCTGGAAGATTGCACGGCGGTGAAACTGCCGAAGTCCTTGCGTATGTTTTCGATACGTATTTGTGCCATGGGTTACTCCGGAAAATGGCTGACGATGATGAACATCACCGTGCCGACAAGTGTGACGATGAAGGAGTAGGTGTAGATCCCCAACGCGAAGGGCTGCATCAGCATCACAACACCGACAGCGATCAGGATAGAGGCGACCATCTCCCATGGACCCCGGCGCAACCGCATAAGACCATTGATAAAAGTACTCATTTGCGAACTGCTCCAAATGTGATGCCGCGCAGCAGGTGCTTGCGCAATAGAACTGTGAAGACCATGACCGGCACGAGGAAGATCGTGGCGCCCGCAGCGACAGCAGGCCAATCTTTGCCGTTCACGCCGATGATATTGGGAATGAACGGTGGTGCTGTTTGGGCCGTCCCTGACGTCAGAAGCACCGCAAAGGCGTATTCGTTCCACGCAAAAATCAGACAGAAGATAGCCGTAGACGCGATGCCTGTGGCTGCCTGCGGCAGCACGACCTTGTAGAAAGCCTGAAACCGCGTGTACCCATCAATCAGGGCTGCTTCTTCGTATTCGGTCGGGATTTCATCAATGAAACCTTTCAACAACCAAACTGACAGCGACAGGTTCACAGCGGTATATAACAGGATCATTCCCAGATGCGTGTCGTTCAGACCGATATTCCGAAACATAAGGAAAACCGGGATGGCGACCGCGATAGGTGGCATCATCCGTGTCGATAGGATGAAGAACAGCAAATCGTCCTTCAACGGCACTTTGAACCGGCTGAAAGCATAGGCAGCCATTGTCCCCAAAATCATACAGAGTGCCGTTGAGCCGAAACCGATTATGACGGAGTTCAGGAACCGTTCGCCATAGCGTGACGGCCCGCTGATGACTGTCCCTCGTGCGCGGGCAATCTCATCATACCAGGTTTCCGGGGGACCGGCTTCTTCCAGCATCTGCTCTGTTGCACGGGTGCGATCTGTGAAAAGGTTCACATATCCTTCCAGTGTCGGCTCAAAGACCACTACCGGCGGGTAAGCAATAGAATCCGTTGGGGATTTAAAGCCTGTGGCAATTATCCAAAGTAGCGGAATTAGGGTGATAACCGCGTAGGCAATAACGGCGATTCCAGCGAACCACTTGGTGCCATTGGTTGGCTCTGTCACTGAAAAACTCATCTTTCTTTTACCTTATTGAGTGCCTTCACGTAGATCGAGGCAAGTCCAAACACTGTGACAAACAGGATGACCGCATAAGCGGAGGAATAGCCGGTGCGCCACTTTTCAAAAGCTTCGCGCTTCAAGTCGATGGAGGTGAGGGTGGTGGTGTTTCCAGGGCCGCCGCCTGTCAATTGCACGACAAGGTCGAACATTTTAAAGTTCTCGATCCCACGGAACAGCACCGCCAGCATCAGAAAGGGTAGGGCCATCGGGATGGTTATTGTCCAGAATTGCCGCCATTTGCTCGCTCGGTCGCATTCGGCGGCTTCATAGATACTATCTGGAATCGACCGTAACCCTGCGAGACAGATCAGCATGACAAACGGCGTCCACATCCATGTGTCAGCGATTACGATGGCCCAAGGCGCAAGATGCACATCCCCGATCATCGAAAAACTTGCTGGGTCCCCACCGGTAAAGAACGTGACCACATAATTAAACAGCCCGATCTGTGGTTGATAGAGGAAGGTCCAGAAATTGCCGACAACAGCGGGTGACAACATCATCGGAAAGACGATGATCGTCGTCCAGAGATCGTTGCCTTTGAATTTCTTGTTGATCAGATAGGCCAGCGTGAATCCGATGAGAACTTGCAGGACAATCGTCCAGATCAGAAAGTGGGCCGTTGCCTGCATGGTATTCCAGATATCGGGGTCATTCAGGATGCGCTCGTAGTTACGCAACCCGACCCATTCCACATCGCGGTTCGGGCGGTTGACACGATAGTTGGTAAAGCTCAGCCGTATCGTCCAGATTAACGGGAAGATATTGACTGCTAGTAAGAGGAAAATCGTCGGCGCTACAAATATCCAGGCGATCGTTCTATCCGACAGGCCTTTTATTTTGCGGGCCACTTGTTGTGGCGTTTTGACAGCTATCTTTTCGATGGGGCTGGCAGTCATGGGACAGTCCTTTCCAAGCCGCGCAACGGGGCGCGGTCGAGGCAAATGATCGTTAAGGGAAACCTTTTCGATCTCTGTGATTGTTATGGTGTTGGAAGGCATGTGTCGGACGAAAAGATCGATCGCCCGACACGGAGAGCTTAAATCTTGCCTTCGTCTTCAAAGACTTCGACCCAATCGCGCTCAAGGCCATCAAGTGCCTCTTTTGCGGTGCCTTCGCCTGCAACAACATAGTTGTGAATGCGCTCTTGCATCGGCAACAGAAGATCTGCGTAGGCTGGTTCAGCCCAGAAATCCTTTACGATTGCCATTGAGTCAAGAAACGTCTGTGCATATGGCTGGCTATCCACAAAGCCAGGGTCCTCCACAACCGACTTTAGGGCAGAATATCCCCCCAGTTCCCACCATTTGGCCTGAACCTCTGGTTGGGCAAACCACTGGATGTATTCAAGGGCGGCATCCTGCTTTTCAGAATAGGCCACAACAGAGATACCCTGTCCGCCCAACTGGGCAAATTGGCCCGCAGGTCCGGCTGGGTTCGGGAAATAGCCGGATTTTCCACCGCCTACAGTCTCGTCCGCCTCTACTCCCGGCCAAATGAACGCAAAGTTCATCTGCATAGCGACCTGACCGGACCGATATGCATCAATATTTTCGCCCATATACCAGTTGGAAGAGCCAGGCGGCACCGCTGTGTCGTACAGCTCTTTATAAAACTCAAGTCCTGCAATCGCGCCGTCAGAATTGACAAACCCGTCCAGATCATAAGGTTTGTCCGGGTTTTCGTACTGGAAGCCATAGTTATATAGGGCATTCGTTACGCCCATCGTGATGCCCTCTGATCCACGTTCTGTGTAGATCGCAGCGCCATAGACGGTTGTCCCGTCAATTTCACGTCCTTGAAAGAACTGTGCGATATCTTTTAATTCCTCCAGCGAATTGGGAACGTCGAGCGCACGGCCATACGTATCCTGGAATTCCGCCTGAAGCTCAGGACGTTCAAACCAATCTTTACGGTAGGTCCAGCCAACCACATCGCCAAAGGCAGGCAATGCATAGTAATTAGGGGTGTTTTTGGGCCATTCGGCGTAGCCGGTCACAGTTGCTGGGATGAAATCATCCATTGTGATCCCGTTGGCATCAAAAAAGTCGTTGAGTTTTACATAGTGGCCATTCTCTGCACCGCCTCCGATCCATTGGCTGTCACCAATCATCAAGTCGCATAGTTGTCCGCCAGAGTTCAATTCATTCAGCATGCGATCCGCAAAGCTGGTCCAGGGCACAAATTCAAAGCTCATGTTGTGACCGGATTTGGATTCAAAGTCCTTACTGAGTTCAATCAGTGCATTCGCTGGATCCCAAGCGGCCCAGCACAAGGTCAGGTCTTCTGCCTGTGCTGAGGTTGCGCCGGTCAAGAGCATTGCACTTGCCGCTGTTGTAGTAAGCAATCTGGATTTCATTGGATATCTCCTCCCAAAATGTCAGTCAGGCGGCCCCCCGCCGCGAATCTGAATATATAAATTGCTAATGAGACACGTGCCTCAAGGCAAGCTTTTTTTGAGACACGTGCCTCAAAAACTGCTAAGCAGATAGCGTATCAAGACAAAATCACCTAACATCTAGTGGCATAAGAGCCTGATAAAATGACAAAAACGCAGAACCGAATGAGCCAGAAAACAATAGTGCATCCGACAACAAAGGATCTCGCAAAGGCGGCAGGCGTTAGTCGAGCAACAGTGGATCGGGTACTGAATGGACGTCACGGAGTCCGAAAGGACACGGTTGATCGCGTGAATAGGGCAATCACGGAGTTGGGGTTTGTCCGCAATGTGCAAGCTGCCAACCTTGCCAAATCCCAAAGCTACCGGTTTGTTTTCGCGCTTCCGAAATCAGGGGATCAGTTCCTTCAGGCAATCGTTTCAAGGATTGAAGAAGCCAACGATCAATTTGCAGCGGATCGCATTTGGTGTGACATCCACCATATCGACGACAATGATCCCCATAGTATTGGTACCTATCTGGCTTCGCTTACAAGCAATGATGTCACGGGGGTCGCCATTATGGCCCCGGAAACACCGCAAGTGCGGGATGCGATCATGCGACTGCAAGAACGCAATATTGCAGCACTTCCCTTCATTTCGAACCAGGCCCTGCTTAACGCGGATTGGGTCGGCGTCGACAACCGTTCTGCGGGGGCAACTGCCGCGCTACTATTGGGCCAGTCCTCACGCGGGCGGGTCGGATCTGTCATGGTTATCGCGGAAAGTATGACATCGCGCGACAGCATGGAGCGGAGACTCGGGTTCGATCAGGAAATCAATGCACATTTTCCTGACTTGCGCATTTTACCATCGCTCGAAACATACGGAAATGAGGAGCGTGCCGAGGAAATCATCGCCGCCACATTGGCAGCGCATAGCGATGTCCTCGGAATATATGTCTTATCTTCGGAAGCACGTGTACCCTTGCAGGTTCTCGAAACTCTGCGCGTTCCTGACGATACATTTAAAATCGCCCATGAACGCACGCCCTTCACCGAAACAGCGTTGCGGACTGGCAAACTTGACGGGCTTGTTGTTCAGGACGCCGGTCACCTCGTGCGCAGTGCCATAAGACGTTTGAAAGGCATCGTCGACAAACGTCGCTCTGCGGGGCCGCAAGAACGGATCAGGATCGAAATCCTATTGCGTACAAACATGTAAGTTTTCCGCTCCAATGCGGTTGCCGGAATAAAGGGCACGCGCAACCCCGTATCCGACCCGAGGGGATGCCTAGTAGGACAGTACCCTTGGCTGCCCATCGCGTGCACTTGCATCCGCTGCATCCGCCAAAATCTGAGCTTTCAGTCCATCAAGCCCACTTGGGCTCATAGCGACACCATCAACAACAGAGGCAACAAAATGGAGCATTTCGTTGCGATAGGCTGCAGCATAGCGTTCAAGGAAAAAGGGCTGGGTCGGGGCGGTGGTGAAACCAGAACCCGTCGTTAGCTCCACGTTATGTTCAGGCACATTGTGGGCGCGCAGCATGCCGCCTGCGCCATGTACTTCGACGCGCTGATCGTATCCATATGTTGCGCGGCGAGAGTTTGAAATCTGGCAGATTTTCCCGCTTGCGGTTTCCAGTGTTACTGCTGCCGTATCAAAATCGCCTGCCGCACCAATATCAGGATCAACAAGGCAAGAGCCAATAGCGCTTATCTTAACGGGGTCCTCCCCCAGAAGAAACCGCGCCATATCAAGGTCATGGATCATCATATCACGGAAAATCCCACCAGAGGTTTTCACGTAGGCAATCGGTGGCGGAGAGGGATCGCGCGACAGGATCGTAACAATCTCCACGTTTCCGATCACTTGATCCGCGATCTGCTTTTGAAGATGTGCAAAACCGGGATCAAAGCGGCGATTAAACGCAGTCATAAACGGCACGCCGGCTTTTTCGACCGCCGAGAGACACTCTCGAATGCGCTCCACAGAAAGATCAACGGGCTTTTCGCAAAAGATCGCTTTGCCAGCGGCGGCGGCCTGATGGATGATGTCATAATGTGTGGTGGTGGGGGTGCCGATGACCACCGCGTCAATGTCAGGCGAGGCGATGATTTCATCAGTTGTCATTGCTTCTGCGCCCAGCTGGTCCGCCAAAGAAGCGGCGGCTTCCGGCAGAAAGTCGGACACAGCCGCGGCGCGTGCGGTCGTCATGCTGCGCAGCGTTGCCCCGTGAACCTGCCCAATACGGCCGGCGCCAAGAATACCGATGTTCAACATGCAATCAGCCTTTCATCGCCTGTAAAACCCGCCGTGTGGCGGCCATGACAGGATCGTGGGTTTCTTTTAGAATAGTATTGCGGTCGAAGCGGGAAGGGTCCGTGTTGACGGCCTCCCGCATTGCTGCGCCAAAAGCCATCCGTAATTCGGTACCGATGTTGAATTTGCAAACGTTTGTGGTCTTGGCCAGATGGCGACGTTGTGCAACCGGCACACCCGATCCGCCGTGGATCACCAAGGGCACGTCGGTCAAGGCCTGAATCGCCGCTATACGCGCTTCGTCGAGACCGCCTTGCTTGTCTTGCTGCAGATGCACGTTTCCCACCGAGATCGCCATCGCGTCTATCCCGGTTTCTTTCGCGAACAGGGCTGCTTCGGCAGGGTCCGTCCCTGCGGACGCTTCTCCGTTGTCATACCCCACAAAGCCGATTTCGCCTTCGCAAGAGATTCCGGCGCCGTGCGCAAGATCTACAACACGTTTCGTCTCTGCGATATTTTCATCCAGTGGCTTACGGGATCCGTCATACATCAGCGATGTGAAACCTGCGTCAAGTGCTTCTTGGCATTCGTCAAACAGGTAACCATGGTCAAGATGTGCAACGACAGGCACAGAGGCGTTTTCGGCGAGGTGGCGGAACATCTTCCCCAAGATGGGTAAGGGAGTGTGGTCTCGGCATCCCGGGCCGGCTTGCAATATTACAGGGCAGTTTTCGGCCTCGGCGGCGGCAACGAAGGCGCGCATGTCTTCCCAGCCCAAGGTAACAAGACCGCCTACGGCATAGCCGTTTTTCAAGGCTGGTTGCAGGACATCGGCAAGGGTCACGAGGGGCATATGAGAGTATTCCTGATCAGCGCCGAGCGAGCCGTCGGCGGGGGCAAATGGAAGAAAACGGTGCGCTTATTTGAATTTGGCGATCATGTCTTTGATGCCCGGTATGGTTTCAAGTTGGGCGGCATGAGACGGTTGAAAATACTGCACAAGGCTACGTTGCGAGAGCCCACCCAGAATAGTGAAATAGTACATCTGATAGCCGGGCAATACCGCGCAAGGGTGGTAGCCGCTGTCAAGGCAGATCGTGGAGCCGTCGACAAGGTGATAGGCGTCACCTGGTTTTCCGTCTTCGCGCTGGAGCATTTGGACGCCCGAACCGTAATTCGGTTTAAACCGGAAATTATAGGTCTCGTCGTGGCGCGTTTCCAAGGGTAAGCGGTCTGTGTCGTGTTTGTGCGATGGAAAACCGGACCAACCGCCTTCGCCGACCGTAAAGAGTTCTGAAACAAGAAGCCGCCCCACTCTGTCGTGGTATTTTGTTCCAAGGATATGTTTGATTTTACGGTGTGTTTTTGTCTCGTCCGAGCCGTATTGCACCTTATCCAGCGCGTCTGCACGAACGTCGAATGCCTCAAGTACTTTATCGTAGCGAGCACCGCAGATGAATACTTCTGCGGTATCTGAAATGCAGACCATTTCGGCCTTGGCGGCCACAGGGACGTAAACGCCCTCGGGCTCGCCATCCCATACATCCTCGACGCGGTGACCAAGGCTTGTCGCTTTGAAACCTTCAACATTCACATCAATTGTGCCCGTCGCAGGAACAATGCAGGTCTCATAGCCGGGCACCTCATAGGCGAATGCCTGCCCCTTTTTCAGCTTGACGATATTAAAATAATTGAGCGGCACCGTCGGGTCGTCCACATCCACGATGGGTTTGTTCTGGTTATCAAACGGAGGGATGTGCATGTGGGTGTTCCTTCAGGCGAATGTGGGGCCGGGATGATCGGCCATGAATTTATTGAGCACGTCAGTTGTTGGCATCGCAGGCGCGCAACCTGGGTTTGAGACGGTGATCGACGCACAGGCCGAGCCACGCAGAATGGCGTCGTGCAGCGAGAGATCAGCAGCGAGACCTGTTATCAGGCCAGCCATAAAACTGTCGCCTGCGCCTGTGGGTTTCAACGCATCAACGGGGAAGATGCCGGTGCGTGTCTCAGTGCCATTTGCAAAGGTGATGGCCCCTTTGTCGCCCATCTTGTAGACGACGATTGACGCGGTTGTCTCGGCAAGCTCTTTGGCTTTTGCAAGGCCCTTGTCGATACCGCCTGCCATAAATCCGAACTCTTCATCATTGGCGACGATCATGTCACATTCAGCGGCCGCGCGAGACAGCACCTCTTCTGCGACTTGCGGTGAAGGCCAGGAGTAGGGACGGTAATCGACATCGAAAATGATCGGCAGGCCTGCTTCTTTTGCAAGCCTGAAGGCCTCGAAGGTGGCGCTACGTGATGGCTCGGCGGCAAAAACGGTGCCAGCGGTGATAAGGGCCCCGAACTTGCTATAGTCAACGGCATGCACATCTTCGAAGTTCATCTGAAAGTCAGCCGCGCCATTGCGGTAAATGACCGATTGATGCCCTTCAAGCCGGCTTTCATAAAGCGCCAGAGAGTTGCGATACTCACCACCAACAGGCGTGACATAGGTGCTGTCGACGCCATATTGCGCAAGTTTGTTAACGCAAAACCGGCCAGCGCTGTCATCAGAGACGCGAGTGACCAAAGCGGCTTTGCCGCCCAATTTCACAATGCCTGCGCCGATGTTTGCGGATGACCCGCCAAGGTCTGCGTGAAAGACTTCCGCGTCCTCGGTTGCCGTACCGGGCGGGTGCGGAAAAAGATCAACGCCAGCGCGTCCGACAATGACAAAATTATTGGCTCGGATACCGTCAAGCAGTGTCATTTACACCCCCTTCCGCTGGCGGGGACGGGTGGATTCCACGTCTTTATGCGCGGCGGCAACCTTGGCGTTATTGGTTACATGGGGCGTTCCAACTTCCCACCAGGTATGACCTTCTTTGGTCCAGCCTTCGTAGGCATCGACTTTCATGCAAATTACATAGGTTTGGTCGGCGGCTTTGGCGCGGGCAAATGCATCGGCGAGCCCTGCAGGGGAAGCAACTGTTTCAGCCAATGCCCCCATTGCGCGTGCGTGGGCCTCAAAGTCGACAGACACCTGATGCTTGGCGGTCGGTGTGTCGGCGATCAGATTGTTGAAGCTCTCGTTACCGGTGTTGTTCTGCAATTTGTTGATGACGGCAAAGCCACCATTATCCAGCACAAGGATAATCAGCTTTTTCTGTGTGAGCACGGATGAATACACATCCGAGTTCATTAGCAGGTACGACCCATCCCCCGTGAAAACGATGGTGTCGTTCGTAGGCTCTTTTTCAGACTGCGCAATGCGCGCGCCCCACCCACCGGCGATCTCATACCCCATACAAGAGAACCCGAATTCAACATCCACAGTACCGACATCAAGAGTCTTCCAGTTGGCTGTGACTTCAGCGGGTAGTCCGCCAGCAGCGGCAACAATTCGATCACGCGGATCACATTGCGCGTTCACAACCCCAATGGCCTGAGCGTAGGAAGCAGGGCCGTTACCAACGCGGGTATTCTCGGCGACGTATGCGTTCCATTTCACGCGCTCGGCGTGGGCTTCTTCGGTCCATGAGATTGGCGCCTTATAGTCCGAAGTCAGGGCGGTCAGCGCCAGTTTGGCATCACCGACAACGGTCAGTGACATATGTTTAGCAGCGTCGTGACGGCCGACATTTACACCGATAATCTGTGCGTCCATCGAAAATGCGGTCCAGGATCCCGTGGTGAAATCTTGCAGGCGTGTGCCGATGGCAAGGATGACATCTGCTTTTTCTGCTATCGCATTTGCAGAGTTGGATCCTGTCACGCCCAGCGGGCCGATATTCAGCGGATGGGAGTCTAGCATATTTGCGCGACCTGCGATTGTCTCAACGACAGGGATGCCAGTTGCTTCGGCAAATGCCGTCAATTCTTTCACCGCGCCAGAATACTGTACCCCACCGCCCGCGATTATCATCGGGCGCTTCGCCGTCTTTAATCGAGCAATCGCATCGGCGATTTCGGCAGTATCAGGTGATTGGCGGCGAATACGATGTACGTGCTCATCGAAGAAAGACACCGGGTAATCATAGGTCCAACCTTGCACATCCTGCGGTAAGCCGATGAAGGCGGGCCCGCAATCAGCAGGATCTAGCATCGTCGCCAAAGCCGCTGGCAGAGATTGAATGATCTGAGCAGGATGCGTGATCCTGTCCCAGAAACGTGACACAGCCTTGAATGAATCATTCACACCCAGCGTCGGGTTTCCAAAATGCTCAAGTTGCTGCAAGACCGGATCGGGTAAGCGCGTTATGAAGGTGTCGCCACAGAGCATTAGCATCGGCAACCGGTTCGCATGTGCCAGCGCTGCTGCAGTCAATAGGTTTGCGGTGCCTGGCCCCGCAGAAGCCGTGCAGAACATAAACCGCTGGCGCAAGTGCGCCTTTGCATAGGCCGCCGCAGCAAATCCCATACCTTGCTCGTTCTGGCCGCGATACAGGGGCAATACGTCTTGGTGATCGTATAGTGCCTCGCCAAGGCAGGTCACGTTGCCGTGTCCAAAAATGCCGAACCCGCCACCGCAAACGCGCGTCTTTACGCCGTCAATTTCGATAAATTGCGCGGCAAGATAGCGGATCGTCGCCTGTGCAACCGTCAGTGTAATTGTCTCACTGGCTTGTCCCATGCGCGTCACTCCCTTTGCACGAAATTGATGTCAGCGCGGATTGTATATTGACCGACTGCCCAAAACGACTATATCCATTTTGCAACCGGTTGCAATCGCTTTTTTGGGAGGAAACGCAAATGGCAGATATCGGCATCGGCATTGTGGGGGGCGGCTATATGGGAAAGGCGCATTCTGTTGCCTTTAACGCAGTCGCATCTGTATTCGATACAGACTTGCGCCCACGGCTGGAGATGATCGCTGCATCCTCTGCAGAAACTGCCGAGAAGTATCGTAAAACCTATGGCTTCGCCCGTGGCACGGACGATTGGCGCGCGCTTGTGAATGACCCAAAGGTCGAGGCTATCGTCATTGCCGCGCCCCAGTCGACACACCGCGATATTGCACTCGCGGCATTTGCTGCAGGTAAGCCTGTGCTGTGCGAAAAACCACTTGGCGCCTCGCTCGACGATTCGATTGCGATGCATGAGGCCGCCGAGGCGTCTGGTCTCGCAAATATGGTTGGCTTTAACTACATCCGAACACCGGCTTCCCAATATGTTCGCCAGTTATTGGCCGAAAGACGCATAGGCGATATTGTCTACTTCCGTGGTGAAATGACCGAAGATTTTTTCGCAGATCCCGCCATCGGAGGCTGGCGCGCCCAAGGGCAAGCCAATGGCACAATGGGCGATCTGGCCCCACATATGATAAACGCAGCCCATGCTCTTATGGGGCCGATTGACAGTCTTTGTGCATCGGTTGAAACCGTCCATAAATTACGTGATGGAGCCACGGTCAGCAATGACGATCAGGCGCAAATGATGTGCCGGTTCGCAAATGGCGCACAGGGACACATGTTCTTTTCGCGCGTCGCAGTTGGCCGTAAAATGGGGTATGCTTACGAGATCCACGGGACCAAGGGCCATATCCGTTTTGACCAGGAAGATCAGAACGTGATCTGGCTGTACACTACCGAGGGGCCAGAAGCCGAACGTGGTTTTCGCAAAATACTGACCGGTCCAGCGCACCCCGACTACCTGCCTTTTTGCCAAGGTCCGGGCCATGGCACAGGCTACCAAGATCAAATCATCATCGAGGCCAAGGATTTTCTGACCGCAATATCTGAAAAACGAGCGGTCTGGCCCACCTTCGCAGAAGGCCTTGCCGTGAACCGCATTGTCACCGCCGTCCTTGATTCCAGCGCAAAGAACGCTTGGGTCAACGTGTCGGATTACTAAAGGAAAACAACATGATCAAAATTGGCAACGCTCCCTGCTCCTGGGGGGTGGAATTCGCAGATGACGCGCGCAACCCATCATGGCGCAAGGTTTTGCAAGAAAACGCAGCGGCAGGTTTCACCGGTATTGAACTTGGTCCGGTGGGCTTTATGCCCGAAGATCCCCACGTACTTGGCGAAGCACTTGATGAGTTTAACCAGGAACTGGTTGGCGGCGTGGTGTTTCGCCCCTTTCACGACGCTGCCGCGTGGGACGACGTCATGGATGGTGCCGTACGCACCTGCAGAGCACTCAAAGCCCACGGTGCGCAGCATCTTGTGTTGATCGACAGTATTTCCAAACGTCGTGCGCCAACTGCCGGTCGTGCTAACGAGGCAGAGCAGATGGACAAGGCCGAATGGACGGCCTTTCGCGACCGCATCGCAACCGTTGCTAAAATGGGGGCAGAGGAATACGGGCTCACCGTTGGTATTCATGCACATGCGGCCGGCTTTATGGATTTTGAACCAGAGCTTGAACGTTTGCTCTCGGAGGTGGACGAAAGTATCTTGAAAATCTGTTTTGATACCGGACATCATTCCTATGCCGGTTTCGATCCGGTGGCGTTCATGCGCAAACACATTGATCGCATCAGTTACATGCATTTCAAGGATATTGACCCCAAGGTGAAAGCCTCTGTTGTGGCCAACCGTACCGATTTCTACACAGCCTGTGGCGATGGAATTTTTTGTAACTTGGGTGATGGTGATGTAGATTTCCCTGCCGTGCGTCAGGTCCTGCTCGACAATGGTTTTGACGGATGGTGCACCGTGGAGCAAGACTGCGATCCCGAAGGCGACACATCGCCGATAGATGATGCAAAACTGAACCGTATGTATTTGCAATCAATCGGTTTTTAAAAAGGACTTGAGCAATGAAAAAACTTAAATGGGGTCTGATAGGCGGCGGTGAAGGCAGCCAGATCGGGCCTGCACACCGCCTTGGGTCCGGCCTTGATGGCTTGTTCGAATTCAGTGCAGGGGCGCTAGATCACCGGCCAGATCAGGGCATTGAATACGGCCAGCGTTTAGGCTTGGGCGGGCGGGCCTATGGCAGTTGGCAGGACATGCTTGAGGGGGAGAGAGTCCGTGCGGATCGTGTTGACCTTGTCACCGTCGCGACGCCAAATTCCAGCCATTTTGAGATCACCAAGGCGTTCCTTGAGGGCGGCTTCAATGTACTCTGCGAAAAGCCGATGACGATGAATGTCGAAGAAGGCGAAACCATCGTAGAGATCGCCAGAAGGACCGGCAAAATCTGTGCTGTGAACTATGGGTATTCCGGCTATTCGCTGGTTCGTCACATGAAGGCCATGATCGCCCGTGGCGACATCGGCAAGGTACGTGTCGTCAATGCAGAATTTGCCCACGGGCATCATGCTGACGCAGCAGACGCTGACAACCCGCGGGTTCGCTGGCGTTATGATCCTGCTCAGGCGGGTGTGTCCGCGCAGTTTGCGGACTGCGGAATTCATGCGTTGCACATGGCGTCATTTGTGACGGGCCAAGAAGTCACAAAACTTAGTGCCGATATTGTCTCGGCCATCCCTGTTCGCACACTCGAAGACGACGCAATGGTGAACTTCCGCATGGATGGTGGCGCGGTTGGCAGGCTTTGGACCAGCTCCATTGCAATCGGTCGTCAACACGGATTGGGCATTCAGGTATTTGGCGAAACGGGGGGGCTGCGCTGGTCTCAAGAACAGCCAAATCAGCTTTATTATATGCCTCTCGGCGAGCGTCTTCAGATTATCGAACGCGGTGAAGCAAACTTGTCGCCCGAGGCTGACCGTACCAGCCGCGTTACGATCGGCCACGCAGAAGGCATGCCGCTCGCATTTGCAAATATCTATACGGATTTGGCCGAAGCGATCCACGCAGGCAAAGAGGGGCGTGCGATGGACCCGGCTGCCGATCTATATCCGCGCGCAGAGGACGGATTACGGTCAATGGCTGCCGTAGAAGCGGTTGCTGAAAGCGGTAAAGCCGAGGGGAAATGGCTGGATGCGCGTCCGCCAATGTTCCGCTAAATGATTGAGATGCGGCGATTTAAAACCGCGCCGCATTTCAACTCTTTTGGGTGCACCTCACCGCAGTGGAGGGCAGGGCGCGCTCAGCGCCTCAAAGGGCGCAACGTCCCACGCTCGATGATATGACACGCAAATGAACGTGCCTGGGGGGCCTTTGAACTGTCCTGCACCAAGTCCGCAACCAGATTTACAGACGCGGCGATGATCTCGGCGATCGGGTTGTGGATCGTGGTGAGATTGATGTTGTCCCACCCTGCCATTTCCATGTCATTCAGGCCAATAATCCCGACGTCTTCCGGGATCGACAGACCACGCGATTTCAATGCTGATAAAGCCCCGATCGACAGAACATCATCACCACAAAAATACGCTTCGGCCAAGGGCGCATCCGCCAGCCGCAGCATTTCTGCACGGCCTGCCTCAAAGGAATACGCGCTGGCAAATGACGTTGTCACGCTGATTTCCGGGTGGACGCGCAAGGCATCAAGAAAGCCGGCCATCCGGTCTTGTGTTGATGTCGCAGAGCCCGGGCCGCCCAAAAATCCGACCCGCGTATAGCCGCGCTCCATCAGGGTTTCAGCGGCCAGTCGCCCCGCTTGTATGTTGTCAATGCCCAACACATTCACGGTTGGGTTGGCGACCTGCCGCCCAAAGGAATGCACAACGGGCACCCCGGCAATACGAAAGGCTTCGGCAAAGCTTTCAGGTAATGTGGAGGACGCCACGATTACCCCGTCGACGGAGTATTGTCTCAGCATGCGAACGGATTTCTCGGGGTCCGTTTCATCCGACAGATTCACGAGCAAGGGCCGCAGTCCGCGGTCCTGCAACCCCCTTGTAAACAGATCAAAAACTTCCAGAAAAATCGGGTTGTGAAAGTTGTTGGAAACCAGCCCGATCATCTTGGTCCGGCCCGTCGTGAGCGAGGAGGCCAGAGCATTCGGGCTATAACCCAATTTTTCCGCCGCCACCTGTACTTTTTTGCGTGTTTTGGCAGAGACTGAAGCGCCCTCAGTATAGGTCCGAGACACGGCCGAACGCGAGACACCGGCCAATTCGGCCACGTCTTTCAGCGTCACTGCCATGCGTTTTTCCCCTTATTCGGTCTCCGTAGGGTTCTGTGCCCTATTCACTGCGACATAGTCAATAGTCGCAAATCGCCAGCCACAGATCGCAGCCAGCCCTATGAAAAACATCGTCCAGAAGACAGCGCCATTCAGCAATTCAATCAATCCCCAAATGGCGCAGGCCAAAACGATCGCGACACGAATCCATACTGGCGTAAAGAACGGATGTTCTAGGTCTATGATTTTCATGCTGCTCCTTCGTATTCTGCACCTGTTTTCGCACCCGTAATATAGGATACCACATCGTTGCCATCAGTATCCTCTATGTTGAGGTTGGCTACGATCCGGCCGCGACGGAACACAATAATGCGGTCAACCAGATCAAATACCTGACGCATGTTATGCGATACAAGGATCAGGCTTTCACCCTGTTCCTTCAGTGTGCGTACGATGTTTTCGACCTGCGCTGTTTCCTGCACGCCAAGTGCGGCTGTCGGCTCGTCCATGATCGTCAGTTTGGAGGCGAAGGTTGCCGTGCGTGCAATGGCCACACATTGGCGTTGCCCGCCCGACATATTCGCAATCGTATTTTTGATATTCGGGATTTTCACACCCGTTTTCACAAGGCCGGCCATAGTGTCTTCGCGCATGGCTTTATAATCCAACAGACGGAATGGGCCGAGCCAGTCTAACTTGGTTTTTTCCCGACCAAGGAACAAGTTGTCCGGCACATTCAAATCATCCGCCAAAGCCAACGTCTGGAACACCGTTTCAATGCCTGCTTCGCGTGCTTCCAGCGGACCGGAAAAATTGACCGGTACGCCATCAAAGATCACGTCGCCCCGTGTTCGTTGCTCAACACCGGTAATTTGGCGCACAAAGGTTGATTTACCTGCACCGTTATCGCCCATAATGGCAACATGTTCACCACGTTTCAGCTGGAAATCCGCATCTTCCAAAGCATGTACGCCACCGTAGTGTTTTGTAAGGCCTTTGGTCTCGAGAATAATATTTGACATGTCTAAGCCCTCCCTTAAGCCCGCGCCGCGCTGCGTTTTTGTTGGAACTGATCCAGAGCAACCGCACCGACGATGATACAACCCAGCACCATTTCCTGATAGAATGCGCCAAGACGCAGAAAGGTG
Source organism: uncultured Pseudoruegeria sp. (assembly GCA_947498155.1). Taxonomy (GTDB): domain Bacteria; phylum Pseudomonadota; class Alphaproteobacteria; order Rhodobacterales; family Rhodobacteraceae; genus Pseudoruegeria. The sequence goes on along the minus strand of CANMJD010000003.1, from coordinate 410,452 downwards.
AAGCCGGATGTGATGACGCCGATGATCAGCGCACCGATGACAGTGCCGATAATCGATCCGCGGCCACCAAACAGCGACACCCCACCGATCACAGCCATCGCAATCGCCTCAAGTTCGTATGACAAACCCATGCCCGACTGCGCGGTAAGATTTTTTGACGTCAGGATCACAGCGGCAAGGCCTGCCAGCATCCCTGCGATCATATAGACCAGCATCAGGTGACGTGGGACGTTGATACCCGACATGCGCGAAGCGGCCTCATTTGAGCCAATCGCATAGGTATGCTTTCCATACACCGTGTAGTTCATGATGATATGAAACAGCAGCGCCAGGGATAAGAAGATAATAACAGGCATCATACCGGCGCCAATTTTCGCGTAGCCCTCGGTGGGGAAGGATACAGGGTTGCCCAAGGACCACCACTGCGCCACTCCACGTGCAAATAGCATCATACCGAGCGTTGCAATGAATGGCGGGATGCGTGAATAGGCCACCAGAATGCCGTTGATTGCGCCGGCGAGCAGGCCAACCGATAGGCCGACCACCACAGGTACAATGACAGGTAGGTCAAGCGCCCAGTCACCAAATATCGCTTTGGGGTTTGGACCACCGTTGACTTCGGCGACCTGCGCAAAGCTCATTGCAATCATCGCCGTTGCGCCGACGACGGAGCCCGACGAAAGATCGATGCCAGCGGTGATAATAACCTGTGTTACGCCAATGGCGATGATGCCAATGATCGCGACTTGAATAATAATAATCCGCAGCCGCGCTTCGTTGAAGATGCTGTCGAAACGATCACGCGTATCGAATAGCAGGCTTTGTTGCATGAAAACTGCACCGAGGATTTCAAAGATAATGACAATCAGGATGAGCGCACCAAAGACGTTCAGTTCATTGGGCCAATTTTTCTTTGATTTGTCGAAGGTAAGACCGCCGGTTCCGTGGCTCTGATCTGACATGTGCCAGCTCTCCTGAAATGACTTGAATTTTTAGGAAGGAACGGGGCGACCCATCGGGGCCGCCCCGTGTTTATCTAGCTGTTTTACTGGGATTATTGCAGGAATTCGCTGATGTTATCTGGTGTTACCAGTTTGAATGGAATGAAGACTTTATTGTCAACTTCTTCGCCATTGATCAGCGCGATCGCCGTATCGATCGACCCGGCACCCTGACCTGCGAGGTCTTGGAAAACGGTAACGTCCATTTCGCCAGCTTGCATGGACAGCAATGCATCGGACGTTGCATCAACACCGCCGACAACAACGTCGTCCATCGAAATACCCGCGGCTTTCATGGCTTGAATTGCGCCAAGCGCCATTTCGTCATTGTTGCCAAACACAGCGTCAAACGGCTCACCGCTAGAGATCCAGTTTGTCATCAAATCGTTGGCTTCGTCACGTGACCAGTTTGCTGTCTGTTCGTCGATCAGGGTGATGAAGTTACACATATCCATGCCAATGACGTCATGGAAGTCTTTGGACCGCTGGACCGCAGCTTGGTTGGAAAGTTGCCCCATCAGCATATACGCCTTTGCGCCACCTGATTTCCCGGCAGCCCGCAGATCGCGGCACATCTGGAACGCGGCAAGTGTACCGGATTCGATTTCGTTTGAGGCGACAAAGGCCTGACCGGCTGGTAACGTGTCCATGTTGATTGGCTGACGGTTCACATAAACCAGTGGAACACCAGCAGAGGCCGCGGCGTTAGACATGGCCTCAGTGGCGTTTGTATCAACGGCATTCACAATGATCGCGTCAACGCCGGATGCGATGAAGTTGTTGATTTGGTCAAGTTGCTTGGCAACGTCATCGGTTGCATCTTCGATCTGGAGTGAAACGCCATCCAGGGCAGCTTCGTGATCCATCATGCCATTACGCATCACAGTCAAACCGTTGTCGTCGAAACGTGCAACAGACACACCAATTTGCTGTGCTGTCGCTGTTGTACCCAGCAGAGCAGTCGCAAGGCCAGCGGCCAAAAGTACTTTGTTCATTATTTCCTCCCAAGGACCGTGCCCGGCGCACGCATTATGAATACCGGGACCTCATTTGAGGCCGTTGTCTACAACATCCCTTCGTCTTGCGATTTTAAGGATGAAGAGGCGTGTGGTGATCCGACCAAGCATTCAGCAAGGTCCGAAAACGTATGATTTTGTCGTACAGCACTGTTCTCCCGAACTGGCTGTACATCGAAGCAATTCAACCGACTACAGAGCGAGGAGAATGCAAAACTCTCAAGCTCTGACTGTGTCGATACAGTCAACGGACTGGTGCCAAACTTTGACATCGATTCGGTTGCTCCCCCGCTAGTTTCGACTTGATCTTAGACGTCCCGCATCATTTTTGCAACCGGTTGCATTATTCAGGTTTTATCCACCCGTGTTCGCAAGGTTTTTGGGGCAGTTGTCCAAAGTGTTTGGTCAATTGCGTTTGAAAAGCTGGGGAGTTGGAACCCGTTCTTGATTTCTTCTGTTTGGATGTTCTGCGTATGCGCTGCGTCACCATATCCTTAGAGGGGTGCTGTTTATGGAAATGGCGGCTGTGATCGGCGTGTCGAAAGGGGGCTGTCCGCGGCGAAAGCATCAGTGGTTCGAATTAAACACGCGCATTCCGATCAAAAGTTGGGCATTTCAACAGCCTGTGTTCGTTTGTGATTGGTTCCTTCATCGGCAGGGTCTGTTCTTCCTGTATCAGTGTTATTTTTCTCGGCATCAGGTTCTTGATTTAGGAGAATGTGTGATGAAACTGAAAACCTTGATGGCCGCATTGGCGATGACCCTGCTTGGGCAATCGCTATCCGCTCATGATGAGGATCCGGCGTTTGAGGAAAGAGTAGGCCAATACCTTTTGGCGCACCCTGAAATCATTCTGCAAGCTTTGGAGGTGCTGTCTGCGCGGGAGGCCGAAGCGAATTTGGCGGCTCGGATTGCGCAATTTCCCGAGCTGTTTTCGGTTCCCGCAGTTCTTGGAATGGGATCGAAAGAGGCGCCGATCCGGGTGGTCGAGTTCTTTGATTATAAATGCGTGCCCTGTAAGGCGATACATCCGAAGCTGAAACTGTTTGTGGAAGCGACGCCGGATGTTCGCATTGAAATGCGCCAGCTTCCGATTTTGTCGCCTGGCTCGGAGCGGGCAACCCGTTTCGCCCTGGCGGTCCGGCATCTCGCCGGAGAGGAAGCCTATACCATAGCTCATGAGCTGCTATGGACGCATCGTGGGCCCTATAATACGGCTGTTTTTGCCAAGATGGCTCAGACATTGGCGATGGATTTGTCTGAAATAGAGGCCGCGATGCGCAGCGATGAGGTTTCAGAAATCATCGGCACAAATCGCGACATTGCCATTGAATTGGAGATTCTCGGAACGCCCGCTTTTGTGACCCCGACCAGCCTATCTTTTGGCCAGTCGGATTTTGACACCCTTACCCAGAGCTGGATTAATCAATAAAGGCCTTTTCCACCACGAAGTGAGACGGTTTTGAATTCGCCCCTTCCTCAAGGCCGAAACCGTCGCAAAGCCCCATGATGTCTTTGTTCAAGGCCAGGTTTCCGCAAACCATGACGCGATCCGTTTCCGGAGACCAAGCAGACATACCAAAGTGCTCAAAAATTCTTCCATCGCGAATATGGTCGCTGATCCGACCTTCAATGTCTGACGGCTCTCGTGTTGTGGTCGGGTAATACCGCAGTTTGTCGCCGACGAATTCGCCGATCAGCGGGTCATCTGGCAAGTCTTTGACGATTTCTGCACCATAGGCCAATTCGCCCTTTGTACGGCAAGTATGGGCCAAGATGACTTCGTCATAGGCTTCCCATGTTTCCGGATCGCGCAATAGCGATGCAAAGGGGGCAACACCGGTGCCGGTGCAAATCATCCAGAGCCGTTTCGCAGGCAGCAGCGCGTCCAGCACAAGCGTTCCAACTGGTTTTGGGCGCAGAATGATTTCATCACCTGCTTCAATTTTTTGCAGACGAGATGTCAACGGGCCGTCTGGTACCTTGATCGAATAAAACTCCAACTCTTCATCCCAGGACGGGGAAGCAATGGAGTAGGCCCTCAAGAGTGGTTTGCCATCGTCCTTTAGTAATCCGATCATGACAAATTCGCCGGACCGAAAGCGCAGGCTTTTCGGGCGCGCGATCCGAAACGAAAACAAGGTATCGGTCCAGTGTTTGACCGAGGTAACAGTTTGCGCGTCTGGCATCGCTTTTTTGGCGGGAGCTTGAATGTTCATCGGGGATAACCTTGTTAAGCCGCTTCAGTCGCGGGATTTTCTGAAAAATGTGTATCAAGCTTGCCTTCGGTTCCATCGAGGCTGGCGGCGCTCTCAAGTGGTTCTTTTGCCTCAAGAATTACGGGCCAAAGCTCGGCGTATTTGGCATTGAATGTGACCCATTTTTCCATGTCAGGCTCGGTGTCTGCGCGAATTGCGTCGGCAGGGCATTCCGGTTCGCAGACGCCGCAATCGATGCATTCATCCGGTTTGATCACAAGCATGTTCTCCCCTTCATAAAAGCAGTCAACAGGGCAGACCGAAACGCAGTCTGTATATTTGCAGGCGATACAATTGTCGGTGACGACGAAGGTCATGGCGCATCCTTTGAAAAGTTTCCTTGAGAACTGGCAGGGAAAATTCCGGCTGTCCGTCAACAAATTGCTATTTGGAAAAATCGCTGTGCCGCATGTTGTTTCTAACAAAAGAGGACGCCGAATGATTGATACCCTGACCGCAACTGAAGATTCTCGCAGCCTGATGGTGGGCTGGGAGACGGGGGAAACCTCCACACTTTCCGCTGAAATGCTGCGCAAGAAGGCGCGCGACGCATGGTCGATCCGCGAACGGATGGATCACGGCGAAATATCCGTTCAACCCGGTTTGCAAATCACCAATCTGGTGCAGGTCGGAGCTGAAGGAGTGAACGTCCATTTTTCAGACGGTCATGAGCGCGCGATCTACCCTTTTTCTTATCTTTGGGAACTTTCCAGAGACTTTGACAACTAATTGACAGTGCTGACGCCGCAGCGCGGCGCAGGCTCAAGGAAAGCCAGACTTAAGGAGTCGAGCATGGACGAGATACTAGACGGATTGACACAGATTGACTGCGATATCCTGATCATTGGGGGCGGCACTGCAGGCCCCATGGCTGCCTTGAAGGCCAAGAAAGCAAACCCAACCGCCAATGTCGTTTTGCTCGACAAAGCCAATGTAAAACGGTCGGGTGCCATCTCAATGGGAATGGACGGGCTGAACAACTCGGTTATTCCGGGCTATGCCACGCCCGAGCAATACACCAAGGAAATCACGATCGCCAACGATGGTATCTGTGATCAATCCGCTGTTTATCGGTACGCCGAAGAATGCTTTGGCATTATTCAAGAACTCGATAGCTTCGGCATCCGTTTTCAAAAAGACCAGAATGGTGAATACGACGTTAAGAAAGTCCACCATATCGGGACGTATGTTTTGCCGATGCCAAATGGCGATACCGTTAAAAAGGCTCTGTACCGCCAGCTGCGTAAGGCACGGATCAATATTATCAATCGTTTTATGGCCACTCGCTTGCTGACCGGCGAAGGCCGGATCGCCGGGGCAATCTGTGTGAACACGCGGACGGCCGAATTTCTTGTGGTCCGCGCCAAGGCCGTGATTATGGGCTTGGGGGCTGCGGGTCGATTGGGGCTGCCAACCAGCGGTTATCTGATGGGCACATACGAGAACCCAACCAATTCTGGTGAAGGTTATTCGATGGCCTATCATGCCGGGGCGGGACTGGCGAACCTCGAGTGTTATCAAATCAACCCCTTGATCAAGGACTACAATGGCCCGGCTTGTGCCTATGTGGCGGGCCCGATGGGCGGCTATACCGCCAACGCCCAAGGGGAACGCTTTATTGAATGCGATTACTGGTCCGGCCAGATGATGCAGGAATTCTTTGATGAGCTGCAAGGCGGGAAGGGGCCGGTTTACCTAAAACTCAACCACCTTGCCGAAGAAACCGTGGCCGAGATCGAGCGTGTCCTGCACATTGTCGAACGCCCGACCCGTGGGCATTTCCACGCCGGGCGCGGTACTGATTATCGCAAAGACATGATCGAAATGCATATCTCCGAGATTGGCTTCTGCTCAGGCCATTCCGCCAGCGGCGTCTTTGTCGACAAACACGCGCGTACGACGATTCCGGGCCTCTATGCGGCTGGTGATATGGCGAACGTGCCGCATAACTACATGCTGGGGGCGTTCACCAATGGAGCTTTCGCCGGTATGGATGCTGCGGAGTTTATCAAAGACGTTGATCATGTGGCCTTTGATCAAGGAGAGGTTGACGCCGAACGTACCCGCGTTTTGGCCCCGACCAAACGGGATGATGGTATTCCGCCAAACCAGATCGAATATAAGACACGCCGCTTGGTAAATGACTATCTACAGCCGCCAAAAGTGACGGCTAAAATGGAACTGGCTCAGCGTCGTTTCGAAGAAGTCCGCGATGACATGAACCAGGCGATGTATGTGCAGGACTCGCATGAGCTTATGCGCTCGCTTGAAGCATCTGCGATCATGGACTGCGCCGATATGGCCGCTGCCGCATCTTTGTATCGGACAGAGAGCCGCTGGGGGCTGTACCACAACCGCGTTGAATACGAGCGGGATGATGAAAACTGGTTCTGCCACACCATCCTGACCAAAGGGGAAGACGGCAAGCCGTCCCACGCAAAACGCGCCGTCGAGGACTACAAAGTCGAGATCGATGACGACGAAAAAGACGCCTATAGCAAGCAGCGCGTCGGCGCGACTGTTGCGGCTGAATAAGGAACACCGGAATGCCTCTCGCACAACTTCAAACCACCGTCCCCGTAATTGTTGATGATGACCTGTGCATCGCGGACAAAGGCTGCACTGTTTGCGTCGATGTTTGCCCGTTGGATGTGTTGCGCATCGCGGTGAAGGAGGACGGCACCAAGACGGCATACATGAAATACGATGAGTGCTGGTACTGCATGCCATGTGAAACGGATTGTCCAACAAATGCCGTCACCGTCAACCTTCCTTTCTTATTGAAATGATGCCAAAATGAACGATCTATTTGAAGACTTTGATGATATCTCGGAACTGGCCGAGGGGCTGGATGACCCTTCGGTTGGGACGCGGATCATGGCGGTGATAGAACTCGCCGACAACGCGGATCCCGCGGCGATCCCCTACCTGAGCAAAGCGATTACTGATGAAGATGCAGGCGTTCGTAAACAGGCGGCGCTGGCACTGACAAACTTTGATGGACCAGAAACTGCGGCGGCCCTTGTTAGCGCTTTGAAAGATAGCGATAGCGCCGTAATTGAAGCAGCAACAGTTAGTCTAAAAGAGCTTAAAGACCCAGCTTCGGGCGACGCGATCCTTCCGCATCTTAGGGATGAGGATGACATCGCCCTCACAGCATGTCTGTCAGGAATAAAGGAATTGCGCCGGACCGAAGCCATGGGACCAGCGATCGAAGCGCTTCAGCGGGCGTCTGTTGACGTCCGTGTTCAAGCGGTTGGTGTGATCGGTTGGTTGCAGGATGAGGGGTCACTTCCCGCGCTACGCAGCGCGACAAAGGATCAGGATGTTCTGGTGCGCCGGACCGCGCTGGCGGCCCTCGGGTTTTCCAAATCGGAACATGCCGAAGCAACCTTGATCGAAGGTCTGTCCGACCCAGAGTGGTTGGCCCGTGAAGCCGCAGCCGAAACGCTGGCAAAATCGGGGAGTGCAGAAAGCATTTCCAATTTGCGTGCTGCCCTTCAGGACGATTTCTGGCAAGTACGCCTAAAAGCTGTCCGGTCTCTTGGCAAGCTTGGCGCGACCGAAGCTGCAATGGAAATCGGTCCGATGATGGATCTTCCAATTCCGAATTTGCGCAAAGAATGCGCTGCGGTACTTGGTGAACTGGCCGTGCAAGAAACACTGCCGTTCCTGCAAAAATACGAAGACGACGCTGACCCGGATGTACGCAAAAATGTGCGTTGGGCTTTGGGAAAACTGGCCGCTTAACGCCTGCTGGTTTTCTGAAATTGCTGACTTTTTTTGCCTCCTTGAGTTGTCTCAAGGGGGCTAAAGTCACCCCTAAAATGAACCCATAACATATTGATTTTAAATAATAAAAGGTGATTCTGAGTCACGATGAATAGTGATTCTTTTGCGCGCATTTTGCCCCCAGACATGCTGAAACCTGCACAAATGTTAACCAATCAAGAAAGGAGGAAAAAATATCGGGCTTGAAGACTAGGTCGACACGAAAAAGGCGCGAATACTCTGTGTATGCCTTTAGCTACGTGAATGGAGCCACCATGATTTCTAGACCTTCTCTCAAAAGACTAATGCTGAGCGCGGCACTTGTACCGCTTGCCTCTTTCGCCTCGGCAGAAAAAATAAAAATTGCTGTCGGACACCAGTCTATGTGCACAGACACATATACCGCCGGCATCATAATCAAAGAACTGGGCCTGCTTGAAGAGTACTTACCTAGTGACGGCGATTACGCCGATGCAGAGTACGACATTAGCTGGGCTGACTATAGCTCGGGTGGTCCGATCACCAACCAGATGCTTGCCAACAAATTGAACTTCGGCGTGATGGGCGACTATCCCCTGATCGTGAACGGCGCCAAGTTTCAGGAAACTGACAGCCTGCGGACGCTTTATGTGGCCGGGACAGGGTATAACCTGAAAGGGTCGGGAAACGCGATTGTCGTCCCTGTCGAAAGCGATATCTATTCCATTGAGCAACTTACCGGCAAAGAAGTGTCGACACCAGTTGGATCTGCGGCATGGGGAATGTTGCTCAAGGCGATGCAGGACAATGGTATTCCGACAAGCGAATACGTGCTTAAGAACCAAAGCCCTGCTGTGGGTGCTGCCAATATCGCGGCCGGCAAGATCGATGCCCACTCTGATTTCTGCCCATGGTCCGAGATCATGGAATTCCGGGGCACAGGGCGTAAAATTTATGACGGCTCTGAAACCGGCGTGCCCTATCTGCATGGCGTTGTTGTGCGTGAAGACTTTGCCGAAGAATATCCGGAAGTGGTCGAAGCCTTTATCAAGGCCGTATACGCTGCTGGCGAATGGGTGCGCGAAGATCCAATGCGTGCCGTGACCGAGCTTGAAGGTTGGACAGGCGTCGAGAAAGAAGTTCTTTACCTTTATTTCTCGGAAGGCGGTCACCTGACGCTGGAGCCGTCTATCAAAACTGAATGGGTGGATGCGCTAAAATTCAACCACGGTGTTTTGGTTACGGAGAAGGCCATCCCATCGCTCGATTTCGACGAATGGATCACCGAAGATTACCTGATTGCAGCCTATGAAGAAATGGGCGTGGACTATGCAGCGGATAAAGCCATCATGGTTGATCCCGCGACCGCCAACGCAGGTCTGCCGGCAGAGATCTGGCATTCGCGTGATGGCATCAACGCATACGAGACAATGCCCGAATTCCTGAAGGCCATGGCCGACATCCGGTCCACGGCTGCCCTGGTGAATGCCACCTATGTCTATGACGTGGAGACTGGTCTGAAGCTGTTCGGCAAGACCGCATTCTGGGTCAAGGTTGGTGATGACTATAGCACCTTCCTACGCAAGGGTCAGGCTGAGGAATTTGCTGCGGCAGAAGGTGGGGCTGTCCTGTCTTATGACGAGGCAATCGCCAACTACATGGCTGAAGGTTAAGCAACTTTACGTCTTGGCCCGGGATGTTTTGGCGTCCCGGGCCAAAGTGCAGACCAAAGAAATGACAAGTCAGGACTATACCATGTCGACTGCTCTAAAGGCCTCAGAAAAGCCGGATCCTATCAAAGCCGAAGTGTCCGAAGAGGTGGTGGTCACCGTGCCCGAACCGAGTGTATTTTCGAATTTTGCACCAACGCGCCAACAAATCGGCGGCATTGGAATGGCGGTTTTGTCGCTGACCGTGGGCATTCTGCTATGGCACATTGTTACGGCGGTTAATCTCGACTTTTATATCAATTTTTCCAACGTCCCGTCCCCGGCCAAGGTGTTCTTCGCCTTTTATGACCATATTCAAACGTCGATTTTCTGGACACATATCGGCGTGTCTATGAGACGGATTTTGATCAGTTATTCGCTTGCTGCTGTGCTTGGCATTGCTATTGGTCTGATCATGGGGCGGTCTCGCATCGCGCGGGCCTTTATTATGCCCTACATCGAAGTTGTGCGTCCGATCCCGGCCGTGGCGTGGATTCCTTTGGCGATCCTGATGTGGCCGACCGAAGAAAGCTCGATCATCTATATCACGTTCCTTGGGGCTCTGTTTCCGATTGTTTTGAATACGCTGCATGGTGCTGAACAAACGCCGGAAGTTCTGGTCCGGGCCGTTCAATCCCTTGGCGCTTCAAAGTTTAATGTCTTTGTGCATGTGGTCATTCCTGCCGCGCTGCCATCGATCGCAGCGGGTCTGGCGATTGGGATGGGGGTAAGTTGGTTTTCCCTGCTCGCGGGCGAGATTATTTCAGGCCAATACGGCATCGGGTATTTCACTTGGGATGCATACAGCCTGATCAACTATCAAGATATTGTTGTTGGCATGCTGGTGATCGGGGCGCTGGGAACTGGCTGCACTGCAGCGGTGAAGCTGATGACAAAACCGATGCTCAAATGGCAGAAAAGGACACGCTGATGTCGATCGTTCTGACTTTGCGAGACACAGTGCGCGCAGACTGGAAAAGAATGGTTTTGTTCGGGCTGTTGTTTGCCGTGCTGTTCCAATGTCTGATGATGGTTGCGCTTATCGTGCGCTTTCAATCTCTTCCGAACTATAGCGAGTTTTATAACTGGTTTGGCAATGTTGTCTGGATCGTGCAGTCGACACCGTCTTTGCGCGATATGCTGCCGATTATCAACGAAGAATGGCTGATCGAAATCGGCAAAATGAATTACGACTACGGAACCGGAATTTCCGAGTGGAGCCTGAACGTCGTACCAACTCGGTTGATGGTTTTATTCATCCTTGGTGCCACTATCGAGCTTTGTCTGGCGCTGATGCGGCGTGAAGAGTGCGATAGAACGACCAGCACGACGCTGCGTGCCGGCGCCGGCTTGGGTGCGATCTTGGTTGCCATGACCAATGCCACCATGAGCTGGGTTGTGTGCTGCGCCGCCCCTTCGTGGGTGGTGGGGCTTGCCATGCTGGGGCTGAGTGTTTCCACCTCGCTTGCGCTGGAAACGCTTGGACCTGCCTTGAACCTTGTCGGCTTTGGCCTTCTTGCCGCAACAATTCTATTTCTCGCCTGGCGCAAAACGCGCGTGGCCCCATCGTTGAAGGGAGTTCCAAGCAATGCTTGACGTTCTGAAATTCAAAGCACCGCAAGGTGCGGGCGACCACGGTAAAGGGCAGGTCGACATTAACGAAGTCACGATCACCTTTGGCAAAGGAAACGATCTCTATCAGGCTGTTGAAACGACCTCGATTAGCATCAAAGCAGGTGAGTTTGTTTGTATTCTGGGCCCTTCCGGGTGTGGGAAATCGACCTTGTTAAACTCGATTGCTGGCTATGTGGAACCCACAACCGGCGAGGTGACCGTCGATGGTGAAATAGTTGACGGGCCAAGTCCGGACAGAGGAATGGTGTTTCAGCAGTATTCTTTGCTGCCATGGAAAACCGTATATGAGAACGTGGCTTTTGGTCCCAAAATGGCGGGGCATTCGCGGACCGAAGCAGGATCCATTGCAAATACGTTTTTGGGGCTTGTTGGCCTAAAGAAATTCGGAAGCCGGTATCCTTCGGAATTGTCGGGCGGTATGCAGCAGCGCGTCGGAATTGCACGCGCACTGGCAAATTATCCGTCTGTGTTGCTGATGGATGAACCTTTTGGCGCACTTGATGCCCAAACCCGACTGATGATGCAGGAGAGTCTTCTGGAGATATGGCAAAAATTCGGCATCACGGTTGTTTTTGTAACCCATGATGTTGATGAAGCGGTCTTTCTTGCTGATCGGGTGTTGATCATGAGTGCAGCACCGGGGCGGATAATTGAGGATCTCAAGGTCAATCTGCCACGCCCGCGCACTACCGATCTTGCTGCGACGTCAGAATATATGACAGCACGGCAATTCTGTCTGGATACGATCAAATCAGAGAGCCGCAAAGCTTTTGCGGAACAAAACAAATGAGACACCTCGCGGTTATAGCCGCGTCTGTTGTCTTGTTTGCCTCTGCCGTTAGCGCGCAAGTGCAAGGGGTCGAGCTGGATGAACCCGTTGCGATTCCTGAATTCACCTTGTCCAATGAACTGGGACAGGAGTTTGATACGGATGACCTTAAAGGGCAGTGGACTTTGATCATGTTCGGCTTTCTGAGCTGTCCGGATGTGTGCCCTTTTACGCTTGGGAATCTTGAGGCGGCTGTCAGCGAAACAGGGATGCGGGTTCGGCCCGACAATGTGCCCAAGGTCGTTTTTGTGTCGGTCGATCCGGATCGGGATACCGAGTTTATCAGCGAATACGCACAGTTCTTTCATCCTGATTTTCGCAGCTACTCCGGTGCGCGTGCGCATATCGATGCGCTGGTCGAGGCGACAGACAGCTTCTACCGCCTGATGCCGCCGGATCGCGATGGCTACTACGAGGTTCAGCATAGCTCCTCGGTCTCTGTGATTGCTCCAGATGGCACGTTGCAGGCAAAACTACAGCCCCCGTTTGATCCGGGGCTGACGGCGGAGTTCTTGGCGCGATTGCAAATCCAATATAGAAAGAACCTGACACAATGAGACGATTTTTCGCCGCAGTTTTCGCCCTTTCTATACCCGCCGCCGGTTTTGCCGAGGGATTGCGTGTTGAGGATGCCTATGTGCCTCTGGCGCCGCGCGGTGCGATGGTCCATGCCGCGTATATGACCATCTCGAATGACGGAGGCGAAACCCGGAGTCTGATTGGGGTGACTGCTGAAGGGTACCACATGGCGCATCTCCATATGACACTCGAACAAGATGGTGTCGCATCGATGGCAGCGATGCATCAAGTCAGCATAGAGCCGGGGCAAGTACTGTCCTTGACCCAAGGCAAGATGCACGTGATGCTTATGAAGCCGGTGATGCCAATAGAGGAGGGGGGCGAAGTTGCATTGCAGCTTGAATTTGCAAATGGTGAAAAACTACCCGTAACAGCGGTTGTGAAATCTTTTCGTCATGGATCATAGGATCACGGCGTTTGCCGCGTTTATGCTTGCCGGCCCTGTGGCGGCTGACTTTGATCCGACCGCTTATCCTGCCTATGAGACCTGCGCCTTGTGCCATGACCTTTTTGGCAATTCTGTGCGGGACAAGTTTCCTAAACTGGCGGGACAGAAACCGGTCTATCTTGAAACGCAAATTCGTTCGTTTCTGTCCGGTGTGCGCACAAATGATGGTGGGCAAATGGCGGCCATCGTCACCGAACTGGCGGCAGCGGACATTGCCGTTGTTGTGGATTGGTTCGCATCCCAAGACCCTCCGCCCCCCGCGGCGCTGCCACCTGGAAATTCGGGGAAAGCGATGGTTGAACGATTGGGCTGTGCATCCTGCCATGGACAAAAGGACATGCCGCATGTGCCTTATCTAACGGCACAACACAGTGCATATCTTTTTAAGCAAATGCGCGATTATAAAGAAGGGCGACGTGACCAACCGGACATCGCATCGATGCACCAAGAGTCTCTGATGATCCCCGAGACGGACATAAAAGAAATCGCGGATTACTTTGCCGCGCAAGAAAGACAGGATGACTGAAAACGAAGCTCTTAATGAAGGCACCAGCGCCATTTATCTGTCCGAGTATCTATTGGACATCAACGAAGGTGCTGGGTTTCTGGGGTCCCTCTCTGAAGAGGACCAGAAAACGGTGCGCAAACTCGGTACGCGATGTGCGTTTTCCAAAGGCGACGGCGTCTTTTTTCAGGGTGATCCCAACACAGGGATCTGGTTGATCGAAAGCGGGCGTGTGCGCACCTTTTATGCGGGCCCGTCCGGGCGGGAGATAACCCTGGCCTATTGGAGCCCCGGGCATTTTGTTGGTGGGCCAGAAGTCTTTGGGCGCGGTCGCCACGTCTGGTCCGCTGATGCCATGGAGGATTGCCAAGCCTTGTTCTTGTCTGGCATGAGCTTGCGGCGCTTGGTGCGCGACATTCCGGATGTTGCAATTGCCGTGATCGAGGGGCTGGTGAGTAAGGGTAAATGCTATTCAGCTTTGATCCAGATGCTGGGTACCCGCACCGTGTCAGAGCGGCTTAGGCAGTTTTTATTGATCCTTGCCGATACAAACGGTCGCCATGAAATGGGCCGCACTATTATTGACCGCTCCATCACCTATGAGCAAATCGCGACCATCGTGGGGGCGACACGCCAATGGGTGACCCAATCGCTCGATAAGATGCAGCAGGAAGGGGTTTTGGAAGTGACCCGTAAAGAGATCACGATCCTAAATCTGGAGAAGCTTGAAGCTTAAGCCAAGCTATGTTCCGTTTTGGCAAAGGCTGACGTCTTGGCGGACAAGTGGCGCGATTTGTCGGGGTGTTGTTGTCTTAGCTGTGAGAGGTGCCGCGCAGGCGTATTAATGAAGCAGTCAAGCATCGGATAAACGGCTGTGAACAGAACAGGACCAGAACGTGAAACTGACACCCCTGTTGATACCCGCGTAAATGGAGAATGCGCTAAGGTATTGAAAAGTAATGGAGGCGAGTACCGGAATCGAACCGGTGTACACGGATTTGCAATCCAGAAAGAGATAAAGCAAAAACAACGGCTTAGGGGTGCAAAATGCCCCCTGACAAAAAGTGAACAAAAAGCGAAAGTTTCAAAGCCAAATTCGCCGGTTCAAAACGAAAAAGGCCCCGCCACAGCGGCAACTGGGAACCGGGGCCAAATAGAAAAAGCCTGTCAGCTTTCGAAGCACATTAGCATGAGCAAGCGCCACTCCGCAAACGCTCAGTCAGCTTTTTCGCGGCCTCCGACCGGTGAGGTGGTCCAATGAGCTGGCGCATCGCAAACGAATGCGCCGAGCGTCGCTTTGGCAGCGCCGCGCGCAAGCAGATCATTATGTTCCTGGCCGACAAGGCGAGCGATGACGGCTCTGGTATCTGGTGCTCCAAAGGGACGATTCAGCGCCACACGGAGCTTAGCGAGAGCACCGTCAAACGCACAATCATCGACTTTCTGCGCGAAGGCATTCTAATTGAGACGGGGCGGCGGAACTGTAAGAACGGCTACACCGTCATTTACCGCATCGTTCTGGAGCGCGTAGCCGCGTTGGAACCCACGGCTGAGCCCGACATCGAGACGGGGGTCACTGTGAACCCCGTCCAGTCTGACCCCGGTACGGGGTCCACGGTGAACGGGGTACGGGGTTCACGATGGACCCCAAACCATCCTAAAACCATCCATAAACCACCTACGCGCAAGCGCGAGGCGGCGGCGGAGGTTGAAGATCTTGAAGCTGAGAAGATCTTGGCGGCCTATCCCGAAGACAGGATCCGAGACCGGCGGACCAGTCTGCGCCTGATCGCAGCAGCTGTGAAGGCCGGAGTGAAGCCCGATGATCTGAAGCAGGCGGTCAAAGCCTATGCCAAGGAAAGCGAGGGCTACACGCGCAGCAAGGTCTGTTTCTCAGACAACTGGTTCAAGATGCGCCGGTGGGAGAAGGGGCTTGCCCAGGTCCAGGCCGACCGCGAGAAGGCGCGAGAGGCCGAAGCCAAAGGCCGTGCGAGCCTCGCCGAATGGATTCACGAGCGCCATCCCCTGTGCCGCCATATCACCAACCGGCAGATCGAGGGCTTGATTGCGTCAAAGCTGGTGACGCCCGAGCAGGTGCGCGCTGCGGGGCTGCAGGCATGAGCGCGGCTCGATTGATACGCTATAGCGTAAAAAGTAGATATTTACGTTGCAGCGTAATTTGTTTTCATTTACGCTGTGCCGTAAAAGGAACCGCATCATGGACCTCACAGCACGAACGGCCGAGCAGATCGGCGAGGCACTCCGCCGGACGCGCAAAGCGCGCGGCTGGACCCAGAGCGATATCAGCGCGCGCACGAATTTGCGCGTTGCGACGATTTCGTCGCTCGAGAATGGCGACGCGGGAACCAAGCTCGCCACCGTGCTCGCTGTCATGGCGGCACTTGGGCTTGAGTTCCGATTGGTGGAGCGCGGTGGTTCGCTTGAGATTGAGGATATCTTCTGATGGCGAAACGCGGGCGTAGCGGCACGATGCAGGTGCTTCTGAATGGAAGGCTGGTGGGAGCCTTGCGTCTCGCGGGTTCAGGCGCGATCAGCTTTACCTATGATCCGGAATGGTTGGCATGGGAACATGCCATGCCCATCTCGCTTTCGCTGCCTTTGCGTGAAGAGGCACACCTGGGCGGCCCCGTTATCGCCTATCTGGAAAACCTGTTGCCGGACAATCAGGCCATACGTGAGCGCGTTGCCGCTCGGGTGCGCGCAGGCGGCACGGATGCGTGGCACATGCTGGAGAAGATCGGCCGCGATTGTGTGGGGGCCTTGCAGTTCGTTTCGGGTGAGATCTCCGAGGTTGGCGCACTCGAGGGAGAGCTCGTTTCCGAGGCACAGATTGCGGATATGTTACGCAACCTTGCAAGTGCCCCCCTAGGCTTAGACGAGGAAGACGACTTCCGCATCTCTATCGCAGGGGCGCAGGAGAAAACGGCGCTGCTACGCCACGAGGGCGCGTGGATCCGTCCATCGGGGCTCTCCCCAACAACCCATATTCTCAAGACGCAGCTTGGCGTTCTGCCCGCAGGGATCGATTTGTCTGACAGTGTTGAGAACGAATTTTTCTGCATGAACCTCTGTCGGGCCATGGGCATGGATGTGGCTGAAGTCGAGATTGCCGACTTCGAGGACGTGCGGAGCCTTGTTGTGACCCGGTTCGATCGGCGCTGGACCAAAGATGGCCGGTTGATCCGCCTCCCGCAGGAAGACTTTTGCCAGGCGCTCACAGTTCCACCCAGTCAGAAATACCAAATGGATGGCGGGCCGGGGATCACTGAAGGGATCGGGTTGTTGACTGGTAGTGATGACCCTGAAGCAGATCAGCGTGCCTTCTTCCGTGCGCAGGTGCTGTTTTGGCTTTTGGGAGCGACGGACGGGCACGCAAAGAACTTCAGCATTGCATTGCGCCCCGGAGGTTTCCGCATGACCCCGCTTTATGATGTGCTGAGCGCTCAGAAAGCCGTGGATGACGGTCAAATCCGCCAGAACCGGATGCGCCTCGCGATGGCCGTCGACGGACACTACCGGATCAACGAGGTGGTGCCGCGTCATTTCCTGCAGGCTGCGAAGGCGGCAGGTTTTGGTGTGGCGCTGGCGGAAGAGGTCTTGTCGGGCGTCGCGGCAGAGCTTGAACCCGCCTTGGACAAGACACTGGCCGACCTGCCAGATGGGTTTCCACAGCCATTGGCGGAAGCAATCGTTGCTGGCGTACGACGTCGGGCGATTGCCTTTCATGGCGTATGATCCGCAGATCATATTTCCGCTTTATGACCGGTAGATCATATTGGCTTCGAACAATCTGCAGTCCCGATGCATATCTTGAAATCGCCTATGCCAGTCTTGATCGGTTAGCTCAGAGACGGATAGCCAAGCTCAGATCCTCAACGCCGTGTTTCTGATTGTTGAACATAAGCGGGCAGCCGTGTCAGACGCGGTGCAAGCCCCGCTTCAATAAGAAATTTCCCCTGCACCAGCGCATTCCTCGCGAGGCAAGTTTCTCGCTGACAGCCCCTTGCTGCCCGCTTTGGACATGTTCATCGAAACACTCAAAGTGAGGATCAAAAAATGGCTACTCAAACTCTGAAACTGAACGTCAAGCCTGGCGAAAAAGACGGCAAGAACTTCTGGGACCGCTGCGGCGTTCTCTTCGTCAACACCGACGACAGCGGCAACATCACCTCAATCAACGTCAAACACAGCATGTTCCCCGACGTCGAAATGGTCGCCTTCCCGCGCCGCGACGAGGATCCGGTCACCGAATGACCACAGTGCCAGGGCGGGTTTCCCGCCCTGGCTTTCTGCAAGGGCAGTAACGCTTGGATGCAGTTCAGCTTTTTCGTTAAATTTCATATACACACCGACCAAAGCTAAAGTGCTTGAGTGTGGAATCTTCTACACCAATCCAGGCGTGTGTTGTGATCTGAATCCATGAGCCGGGCTTTAGCTCGATGGCAATAGGCGCTCTACCGGTTTCGCTTTTGGGACCAATTCACAACAGTGCTTCTGGTGAGCCAAGACCCACACAATAGATCAGGGGGTGGTAGAAGTGACGCGCCGTACCCATTGGCGCAAACCTATGCGCCAATTTCTGAGATTCTAGCGTGATAGAAGTCTTGAAGTGCATGAATTCGATCCCGGTCTAACACCTCACCACTGATAATCTCGTCGAGTTGCTCCTCTACCGTTACCTTGGTCGTCCATGGCGTGGATGGCTCGTTGGTCAGCCAGCGGTCTCGGATCGCAGCGTTTGTTGCTGATCGGTAGTTCACGGGTGCAAACTCTGGGGCGTTGGAGAAGATAAGCCGCATACCCAGTTGCTTGAGCCGGATGTCGTCCAGTTGAGTGACAATTCGAGCGCGGTCACGCCAGTCGGCTGAGGTGAATTCTTCAAGGGTCTGTTTGTCACCGGCGCTGTAGAATTCGTCATAGATCAACTGTTCGACGTTTTGAGCTGGCTCCTTATCCGCATAGCGATCGGCCAAAGCCTGCCCCACTCGTTTATGAAATTCAGGGTGCGCAGAAACTAGCTGGGCGAGCGAACTATGCGCTGCGCTGGAGTTGGCTACCGGAAAAACGTTCGGGACTTTGTTTATCGCAATCGTCCGTATCAGCTTGGGTGATGCAGCAACCGCCTTGGCAAGATCTCGGTCGTTGGCATCGATGATAGACGCATCGCAGAGGTCCAGATCGAGAAATGCCACAGAGTTACGGTTCTGCGGGTTTGTGCCTGCGTATGAACCGAAATAGGATAGTGGTGGTGCCGCCCCAAATCGTTCGATCAGGCGTACGGGATGCCCGCTTTTTAGCAATCGATCAACTTGGTGTTTGTCGCGGTTCAACAAGCACTGATCCCAGACGGCAGGCGCGCGCTTGCGAATGAGTGATGCGATATGGATCGTTGCCTCTACGTCGCCGAGGGCATCGTGGGCGTCATGATTGGCAAAGCCGTTTGCCGGGGCGAGGCGATCCAGTTTGAAACTTTCGCGTCCAAGATCATCTATTGGCCATTCGAGGGCGTCTGGCTCGCGATCCCGGACTGCGTAGACCACCTTCATGAGATCTAGGCGGTCATTGTTGTCAAACTGGGTTTGATACAAGTTGGGATGAAGATTTTGATAGAATGACTGCCTGAGAAACTCTTCGTCAAAAGCAAGTGTATTGTATCCTGTCCATGTCGCCGGAGCCCAGCGTTTGATCAGGCCGCTAATCTGATGCGAAAACTCGAACCAGGATGGAAGAGCAGGGTCCATCAGCTGATCTGGCGAGACGCCTGTCACAGCAAGTGCCCACGGTGCTGGAAGTATGTGCGGTGCGAGCCTGCAGCGAATGTCCACGCGTTCAACCTGGTTAAGGTCGTCGTCCGTAAGGATCGCCGCAAACTGAAGGGGCTGGTCGAAAGCGGGTGATGTGCCAGTGGTTTCAAGATCATATAATGCGAACATGCGTGACTACTAACGTCCTTTTTCTGCCAAAGTCCAATTCCTGCCGACCGTAGCGATGAAAGCATAAGTGCGTTTCATCTAGTTAGGAATTCTCACGCCAGCCTTGAGGAGGGTCTGAGCAAACTCCCGAAAATTCGGTCCTTCATTGCTGAAACTGAGAGTATTCAGGTCTAAGACTTCCTGATCGAATGCTTTCTGTGCCGGTCGTCGAGGATCAGTCTCTGGCATATAGCGGGACTTAAGGTACAGAAGTCGGACGTCATTATCTGCTGAGTGGTCGATGATCGAAACGTCGAAGTTGTCGAACTCGACTTTCACCCGAGTCATCAAACGCGGCAGAAATGATGTCTCAAAATCGGCATAGGTTAAGGCAGTCAGCTTGCGGCTATATATGTGTATTCTCAGTAGGTTTGTTTCGGACAGGTCACCAGACAGTCTTTCAGCGAGTGCCACATACCCTCGAAGCCTGACGGACAAATCTTGGAGCCTATAAGCGGGAAATTGGAATTTGCCGTGTTCTAAATGCCCGATCCCAGCAGCCGCCGCCGTGACTGCATCTTCTAAGAGAAGGTCTTGGTTGCCGATCGAATAGAGGAGCGCTTGTCCAGCTTCCTGTGCTCTCTTGTGACTGCCAAAGAAAGCCCGAATGTCGCGCCTCAGTTCAGGAGGAAATGAGCCATAAGATTTTCTTTGCGAGAATGCGTGCATTGCAAAGTGGAGGCTTAGATCTTCAGTTCTCGCAGCGACGATTTCTTCAAGTTCTTCATGACCTATGTCTGCAATTGCTCGACTTGCCGCATACTGAAGGCCTTGTTTTGACCGTGAAAGCCTCGTCACAAGACTTTTGGGAAGTTCTGAGGTGTCGGGCTGACGGCCATAGGCCCTGATCTCAGCGGCCAGGTCTTGGATGGTTGTTTTGCTGAGCTTTTCAGTGGATTCCTTTGGGGTAGATTTTTGCGGTGCACTTGGTTTTGGAACGGCGCGGTATTCCCGCACCCTGAAGCCAATTTGACGCCTTAGCAGATATCTTTGCTCTTCTAACTCGTCCCGAAAGACCAAAAATACACCTTGGCCAACGGCTAAGGGCTCGACATTCAAAACGCTGCTGATGAAGTCTCTAAGTTCGGCCTGGGTAAAGTACTTTTGGAATGTCTTTCGGGACGTCAAGTATCCGTCGCGGTAGGGCCGTGCGCCACTCAGGTCAGCCTTACCGTAAAGCATGACGGATACGGCTAGGCAAACCTCCGTTAGGCTGAAGGCGCGTTTAAGTGCTTCCGCCCGTTCTCCAGGATCTTCGATAACGTTGAGTACAAATCCAAGATTGGTGACTTGGCTCTTTTTCAGAGTACTGGGATCTGGTCGATAGTGGGGATCCCAACCTTCGACGGTATAGCCATCAGACTGTAGGGCTCGGATGTCATCACCTTGGCCGCATCCATAGTCCAAAACGGTTCTATCGTGACGGATCAGACCACTTGTAAACAGCAGGTACATTGGCGCTGAGAGCGCAGCTCGCGTGATCGCCGTTTTGTGGCGCTCAACAATGTTTTTCTCTAGGCCATTCATGTCATCGGCTGAAGCCTTGGCGGACTCCTCTGAGATTAATCCGCTCTGCACGATGTGTGGACCTTCTACGGTCAATCCGGCTTCAGCCAGTGTCTGCATCCAAATCCGCCGCGTTCCCTTGTTTGCCATGTTCTTAAAGAGCCCCTTGCTCTCTAGGGACTGCGTCAGCTTTGCAAAGTCATCTCTTAGTGGATGATCCGAGGCTAGGAGTAGCTCCTTTCTGTGGAGAATTGGTGGGTTGGCGTCAGAATATTTTCTCAGTTTTACGCCTTCTTCCGCGAGGTTGACGAGTAGGCTTGCCCGCAGCTCTGGAAAAGCCACGGCGCTGAAGTCTTGATAGTCCAAAAACGAGAAGGTCTGGTCGTTTTGCCCCGAGATCTTCAACACTGACCATTGGAAATCTTCCGGAACCCTTTGCAGTGCAAGGCTCAGCTTATCCTTTGCGCTCGTCTGAAGGTGATCAACCGCGCTACGGTGCACGTAGATCGCCTGGCCTACCTTTTTTCCAACCGCATTTTTGAGAGATTTTTTGTTTTGCAAATTTCACCCCCCGGGTTTGGATCTTTCTAAAGGCTCTTTTGAAACATCCTACCTGACCGAGGGGCGATCGATCTAGAGTAATGCTATAATGGCCTCGGCGGCTTCTAGAGCTTCATCCGATGTATTGGTGTGCCCAAAACTAAAGCGTATGGAGGCTTGCGCTTCATCCGATGTGAGCCCGATTGCACGGAGGACGTAGCTTGGTTCCAAAATTCCCGAAGAGCAGGCCGAACCTGTAGAAGCTGACACGATGGGTTGTAATCGTTGGAGCATTTCTCCCGCATCGCGTCCTTCGAACCTTAAATTCGCATTGCCAGGATGACGGGAGCAGAGCTTATCTCCATTTAATCCAATATGTTCGCGGTTCGATTGCAGTTTGTGTACGAAGAGATCTCGTAGACCTGCGACCCGCGCTCTCAAAGCAGTTCCGGCTTCAGAGGCATGGAACTCCGCCGCTGAGCCAAGACCAACACACAAGGGAAGGGGCAGTGTGCCGGACCGAAGCCCACCCTCTTGCCCACCTCCGTGAAACAGAGGTTCAATCCGGTCCTTCAGCTCACGGCTCACATAGAGCGCGCCGACACCCATTGGCCCACCAAACTTATGCCCCGACAAACTAACCATGTCAGCCAAATCTGCATATTCTTGGAGGTTGACTGCGCTTGGTGCCTGCGCGAAGTCGGAGTGGAGGGTTGCGCCCATATCGCGGCAAAGTGCTGATATTGAAGCAAGATCTTGGATGGTCCCGATCTCATTGTTGACCAATGCCACGCTTACCAAAAAAACATCCTCGCTTAGCATGTCTCGCAGTTTGTCGAGGTCGATGTGGCCATTCCCGTTGACTGGAATCTCTCGAACCGCACATCCTTTTGTCTGAGCTAAATAGGCGGCACTTTCCAATACGCACTTATGCTCCGTCGCTGAAACAAGGATTGTCGTGCGCTGACCTTGCCTTTGCTTCGGAGTGCTCAGACCCTTGATGGCGAGATTGTTCGCCTCTGTAGCTCCGGATGTGAAAATGATCTCATCCGGATCGGCTCCTATGCAGTTGGCCACTTTGGTCCTCGATGATTCAGTAGCCTTGTTCGCGGACCACCCTGTTGAATGCTCTGAGGAGTGGGGGTTACCATGGCAGTCCGTCCAAAACGGCTGCATTGCGGCCCGAACTGTTGGCAGGATCGGGGTGCTTGCTTGATGATCAAGGTATATGGTCAAAGGGCTTTTCCTACCAAATAAGAGGTCATCTGTAGACCAAGCTTGATCCTGGGGTCAAGCACCAGGACGTCGTTGACCATCCCCTTGGAGGGTCGCTATAACAGCCCTAAACGGGGTAGCAGTTACATGAAAAAGCAAACGACATTTACGCAGGATTACAAGCCGCAGTTCTCAGGCCACGAAACCTTTCCTTTGCGTTATGGGTGGTTGGAAAAGGCTTTTGAAGCAGTTGATGATAGTGGATTGAATAACAAAAAGATTTTTTCAGAGAGTGCGGCGATTGCGCATTTTGGCGTCGGAAAAAATATGGTGGCGGCAATTCGATTTTGGGCGCAGGTGGCAGGTATTCTCACAACAGATGGAAAGGATGTAAGGACGACCGAGTTTGGTCAGCAGTTGCTTGGGCCCAATGGTCGCGATCCGTACCTTGAAAGCGCTTCGTCGCTTTGGAAAATCCACTGGGATATTGCCTCTAATCCTAAACATACAGCCACCTATTGGTTGTTCAATGTTTTCAATGAGCCAAACTTTGACCGCGATACGGTTCTGAGAAGGTTGATAGAATTTATCGATCAGCGTGGTTGGAAGCTGCCAACAGAGAAGACGTTGTCTAGCGATATAAGTGTCTTGTTGGCTAACTACGTCCCTAGTGTCCCAAAACGCGGCCCAAGCGAAGAGGCATTCAATTCTCCGCTGACCGAGCTGGGTTTGATCCGACGGCGCTCCAGTGGAAAGTTCGGTATGAATTTGGGGCGTAAGCCGAGCCTGTCTAACGGCGTTTTCCTCTATGCGGTATGCGACTTTTGGGAGCGAACATCTTCCGCGAACACGCTTAGCGTTCAGTCAATGTTACTAGAGCCCGGGTCTCCCGGAAGGGTTT
Organism: uncultured Pseudoruegeria sp.; assembly: GCA_947498155.1. Lineage (GTDB taxonomy): Bacteria > Pseudomonadota > Alphaproteobacteria > Rhodobacterales > Rhodobacteraceae > Pseudoruegeria. Next base: position 386,567 of record CANMJD010000003.1, on the reverse strand, counting down.
TCGTTCTTGAGGAGGGTGAGCTGATCGATCGGTTGGCCGATGTCGCTGACATGACCGACGGTTTGGTTTCTTGGTCTGAGACAGCTGGATTGAAACAGCTTCTTAGACAAGGGGAGTTTCCCCAGGATTTTGTAGAGAACCTGTGGTCCTCCGATATTTCTGCGTTGAGAGGTTCATATGCCGCTTAACGAAATTGTCTCGGTGAATGGACGCTTTCTGCGATCTGTTCGAATTGATCAAGATGACCGCAATGAAGCCCTAGAGGGGTTTGTCTTTTCATCATCAGTAAGGGAGATCCTTAGTAATTTCTCACACCAACAATTTGAGAGCGGGCAAGGTGCCTTCACTTGGACTGGTCCGTATGGAAGCGGGAAGTCGAGCCTCGCACTCGCTCTCTCCGCGTTGTTGAGTGGTAGTAAGCAAGAACGCGCGACGGCTGCGAGCAAGACTGATCCAGAGTTTGCAAAGGAACTATGGAAGTTACTCCCTCCGAAGCGAGATGGCTGGAAATGTGTGTCGGTCGTAGGGCGCAGCATGGAACCCTTCCAGCTGATCGGTGATGGTATCAAGGATGCAGGACTTGCGGCACGCCAAAGGAAGTTTGATACGCCTGAAAAAGTCATTGATTACTTGCAGTTTTTGGCCGCCGACGACCGTGAGCATTCTGGAGGTTTAGTCCTCTTTTTGGATGAAATGGGGAAGCTACTTGAACATGCGGCATCCGCAACAGGAGATGCATATTTCTTCCAACTGCTTGGTGAAGCGGCGTCGAGAAGCGGTGGCCGCCTTATCGTTGTGGGTATCCTTCATCAATCCTTCCAAGAATATGCGAGCCGCTTGGCTCGCGACATCAAAGATGAGTGGGGAAAGATCCAGGGTCGCTACATCGACATTCCCGTCAATGTATCTGGCGATGAGCAGATTGAATTGGTGAGCAAGGCGATTATCGCTTCGGAGCAGCCGGATAGCGCTAGACGGAATGCAGAGGCAGCCGCGGAACTACTTGCCGATGTTCGACGTGGCGCGTCCGTAGTTTCGAAAGAGTTGCTTACTAGCGCTTGGCCACTCAACCCGCTTGTTACACTGGTGCTAGGGCCTGCATCGCGACGGAGTTATGGGCAAAACCAGCGTAGCATCTTCAGTTTCCTTGGCTCGTCCGAGCTGTTTGGCTTTCAGGACTACCTTGAGAAGGCGAGCAGAGAAGACCCGAAAGACTACGGTTTGGCTGATTTTTGGGATTATCTCGATTTCAATCTGCAAGCTGCAATCGCCGTGTCTTTGGACAGCCATCACTTTGCAAATGCGAGGGATGCAATTGCGCGGTGGGAAGCGAAAGATGGCGGTGAGATCGGTGTGCAGGTGCTAAAGTCGCTAGCAATTTTGGAACTCACGCAAAAGCAGACCGGAGTAGGTGCGACGCTGGGCGCACTTTGCCTGGCAGTAAATCAAACAAGTGCTGTGGTAGAGGGGCTTTTGTCAGAACTTGAGGCGGCGTCGATTGTTGTTTTTCGAAAGTTCAGGGGCACTTACTCTCTCTTTGACGGGAGCGACTTTGACATTGAAGTGGCGTTGGATGAGGCATTGAGAGAAAGATCAGACTTCGATCTCAGCTCAATCTCAAACGCTTTATCTTCACCCAATATCGTCGCGAAACGGCACTACCGTGAAACTGGTGCTCTGCGCTGGTGCGAACTCAAGGTAATGCTCGAAAGCCAAGTCGAGAACTATGTTACTAGCTTTGCACCTACAAATGGATGCTTTGGCGCGTTCATCTTTTCACTGGACGACGCGACGCCAAGCATTGTTGAGGATTTTGGTGAGTATGGGTGGGGGGCCGACTTTGCGGTTGTGAGGTCTGAAAAATCGAAGAACCTTGTGGCACTCGCACGAGAGCACTCCGCTTTGAAGGACATCTTGGCATCGAACCCCGAGATTCATCGAGACAAAATCGCGCGCAGAGAGCTTACCGATCGTATCGAGGCGATTGGGGGTAGGATTGAGCATGAAGTCTGGCAATTGATCGCAAGCGCAGAATGGGAAACTGGAATTGATGATCTCCCGATTTCCGCGCGTCGGAACCTCACAGTTTTAGCCTCAGAACTGGCAGACCGTCGGTTTTCGCAGTCGCCCAAACTAAACAACGAACTGCTGAACCGCACCAAGCCATCGGCATCGGCAAATTCAGCGCTCAAGCTGTTACTGCATGCCGCCGTCCTTAAAGAAGGTATTCCTGGGCTTGGGTTTGAGAAGTTCCCAGCGGAAAAAGCTCTGTTCGTATCGCTCGTTGAGGCCAATGGATTGTACATAGAAGAGGGCAACGAATGGACGTTTGTGCCACCATCCGGAGAAGACGTCGCAAATCTGTTGCCCATTTGGCAAGCAACGAAAGGCTTCTTGAAGAAACGGGGTAACCGAAACGTACAACTTACCGATGTTTATGATCTATGGCGGGCACCTCCCTTTGGGTTGAAGGACGGTTTGATGCCATTCCTTGCTGTGCTGTTCATGCTAGCTGAACGTCGGAACCTGTCACACTATCGGGAAGGTATTTTTCTATCGACTATTTCGGATCTCGACGTGGACTATGTTCTGAGAGCTCCGCAAATGGTCCAGCTGCGCTGGATCGAAATGAACCGAACGACCAAGAGGCTCCTGACTGAGCTGGCAAACGCGGTCAGTGAAGTTGTGGACAAACCAATCTCAACTTTAAGTCCGCTAGAAGTTGGACGCGCGCTCATCGCAGCTTACGAAACTTCAGCACCATGGGTTCAACGAACCGCACGTCTTCCTGAGCACGCAAAAAAAGTCAGAGCGCTCTTCAAGCGTTCTAATGACCCACAAAAATTCGCCTTTGATGACATTCCTGGCCTCTACGGACAGGACATCGACATTCTCACAGATCAAGGAATCTCTGAGATCGCTCAAAACATCAAAGAAGGGCTCATCGAGATACGTTCGGCTTACCCTGCGATGCTCACAAGAATGCGCGAACATATTCTGAATGAGTTACAAGTTCACGGGCGCACTGCGAAAGCGTACCGAGAGCTGAATGAGCGCGCGAAGAATATCCGAGATGTTGCAGGTGACTTGCGGCTTCGATCTTTCATCACCCAGCTCACAAGTTTCGGAGATGACCTACAGTCGATGGAGGCACTCGCGGGGTTGGGCATCAACAAGCCTGCTAAAGCTTGGATCGATAGCGACATAGACCGGGCAATTGTTCAACTCACCTTGCTTGCGCAACAGTTCAACCAGCACGAGTCTGTCGCGCGCGTGGCCGGGCGGAAGGACAAGCGCTCTGCAATGGCGTTGATTGTCAGCGTTGATGATCGGCCCACGCCTGTGATGGAGGAATTTGATGTCTTGGACACCGAAGATGAGGAAGTGAACAACCTTAGTAGAAAAATTGAAGAGGTATTGCAGCAGGCTGCGGAAGGCACCGGTAGAAACGTGATCCTGGCTGCTTTGGCAAAGGTCGGTGCTGCGAGGATCAAACAATCAGACGCAAGTGAGGAAGTTGATGGCTGACAAAGTTAAACATGTTCTAGGCTTGTCTGGGGGCAAAGATAGTTCAGCCCTCGCGATCTACATGAGCCAGGCCCACCCCGAACTTGATATTGAGTACTTCTTCACTGACACGGGCGAAGAGCTGGATGAGGTTTATGAGTACCTAGCGATGCTCGAGGGCTTTCTTGGCAAGAAGATCCGGTACTTGGACCCGGGGCGAGATTTTAAGTTCTATCTTGCCCAGTATAATCAATTTCTCCCGTCAGCTCAGACGCGTTGGTGTACGAAAGACCTTAAGATCAAGCCCTTTGAGAAGTGGGTGAAATCTGAATTTACCGAGCAGGGATATACAGTCTATAGTTATGTGGCGATCCGGGCAGACGAAGATTTTCGCCAAGGTTTGAACTCGAAAAATGGAAGTTTGATTACCAAGCTGCCTTTCAAAGATGATGGGATCGACAAGGCAGGCGTTTTTGAAATTCTTGAGAACTCGGGACTTGGCCTTCCAGCATATTATGATTGGCGTTCTAGGAGCGGCTGCACGTTTTGTTTCTTTCAGCAAAAAATTGAGTGGGTTGGACTAAAGGAGCGTCACCCTGAAGCCTTCGAGAGGGCTAAGCAAATGGAGAAAACTTCTCTCGACCACGGGTCGCCGTTTTCATGGAGCGAAGGGGAGACATTGCTTGAGTTGGAAAAGCCTGAACGAATTGCTCAAATCCGTGCAGACCATGAGAAGCGCGTCGAAAGAGCCAAGGCGAAGAGGAAGGTCGATCCTTTACGGCCGGAACAAGGCGCGGTTGATCTAGATGAAATTTATGGTCAGCAAAAGGTGTGTTTGGCCTGCCATAAATGAGCAGCTTCCAAAAAACAAAGAGACTGGTTCAGATTTGGAAGCGGTGAAAATTTGGCCAAAATCGAGCTTTCAGGGCTGGTCTCTTATGGAGAAATATAACACGATCAGGAACGAAAAATCTTGGAGGACCAATCAATTGGGAACGGGTAAGCTGAAATCTGTGCTTGGTAGGTTCGGTGTTGCAAAGCTATCAGAACTTGTGGGTATGGAAACGCTTGAGAACATGGAGAAGTGGTTCCGTGTTCGTGTAACCGCACCTAAGCTGATTGATATTCTTCTTCAAAGATACGGTTCATCAATACTTGGAAACGCCCAGATAAGGAAAATGGTGCTGAACCACGTTGATGATTTCGACCGAAAGTACATCTTGGGGACCAGCTCCAAAGTTATTTGGTCAAGCAGCTCCAGCAGCGCTCAACGCCTAGTGCAGACTCTTGAATTGGGCCCCGAATTTCTCCCACCTGTCGCAGAGGTGAGCCCTCCGGCAAGTAATTCTATTCCTGTTTCGGCACCGCTGCATGAGTATCAGTATAATGTTAAAGCAAGAGCCATTGCCGCGCTGAAACTCCCTAGTTCCCGAATATTATTGCACATGCCAACCGGCGCGGGAAAAACCAGAACGGCCTGTGAGTTGATGGTTGATGCGTTGAGGGCCGAGCCTCCTGGGCCCGCTTTGATTGTATGGCTCGCTCACTCGGAAGAACTTTGCACACAAGCAGTTGAGGCAATTGAACGGAGCTGGTCAACCAAAGGTGATCATCAGGCATCTGTTACTAGAATTTGGGGGGGGTTTGAACGACCTTCGGATGCGCCGCTGCGAGGATTCGTGGTGGCCAGTTTTCAGTCAATCCACGCCCTTCTAACGTCTGCATCAAAAGACTTAAGCCTGCTAAGAGAAATAGGGGCGGCCACCAAAATGATCGTTATCGATGAGGCACATAAAGCTATTGCGCCAACCTATGAAATAGCCATTAACTCCCTATCTATGGCAAGTACTCCGCCAAAATTGGTTGGTCTATCTGCAACACCAGGTCGCAGCGAAAACCGTGAAGAAAACAAAGAGTTGTCTGAATTTTTTGATAATACCAAAATCGGCTTGTGCGACGATAGCGGTCGCGAGCTGGAGGATGGTATCGGGTACCTACAAGACATGGGTGTCTTGGCTCGTCTTGATCGCGAAAAAATTGAAACAGACGTCTCAATTGACCTAAGCGAGAGTGAAATGGCCAAGCTCTCAGAGCTCATGGAACTCCCAGAGAGTTTCTTGAGACGTCTTGGTGGGCAACACGAGCGGAACTTGTTGATCTTCAATCGCATGATGGAATTGTCAGACGCCAAACGGCAAGTCATTTTGTTCGCTTGCTCTATCGCTCATGCAGAATTGCTAAGTGATTTATGTGTTGCACGCAACATAGCTGCCCGCTTGGTTACTGGACAAACTGATCCGAAAGATCGAGCAAGATACATCGCTGAATACAAAGATGGCAAAGTGCAGCTACTGATTAACTATGGTGTTTTGACAACTGGATTTGACGCCCCCAATACCGATACCGTTTTCATTACTAGGCCGACGGCATCTGTCGTTCTCTATTCCCAAATGATCGGAAGGGCCATTAGAGGGCCAAAGAATGGTGGGAACGAACGCGCGAGAGTGATTGATGTGGTGGACAACTTGAACGGAATGCCATCTGAAAACATGGCCTACAACTACTTTAATAATGTCTGGAGCACACAGCAATGACGACGTACATTTTTCCTGCATCCACAGCAATTGAGTCGTTTCGGGATGCGGGTTATCGCGATACTTCGATGGCTTTGGCGGAACTCGTTGACAATTCGATTCAGGCAGAAGCTGACAACGTTCGTATTCTTGCCATCGAAGAAAACGTCAGTGTGCAGAGAACTGTCGCCAATGTAGGCTCGTTGGCGGTCTATGACGATGGTCATGGTATGGCCTCAGACGTTTTGGAGATCTGCTTGGCGTTCGCGCAAGGCACGAGGCTAAATACGCGCTCGGGGATAGGTCGCTTTGGTGTTGGACTTCCACTCGCCTCGATCAGTCAGTGCAAGCGAGTTACAGTCTATTCATGGCAAGAAGGTGAGTGTTTTACCACTTATCTCGATATTGACGAAGTCAAAAAGTCGAAGCAGCAAACAACTAATGAAGTAAGAAAGTGTGAAATTCCGGGCGAGATCCTGCGGCACCTCGACGTTCCTGTCAAAGAACACGGTTCGCTGATTGTATGGGAGGATTGTGATAGATTGGACCTCAAAAGAACTCAGACTCTAGTCAGGCGAATGGAGTCAAGTTTCTGCCGAATCTACCGTCACTTCCTAGATGACGATGATACATATGGGCGGCAAAGAGATATCCGAATTCTGATAGTTAAGCCGGACGCTGATGAAGTTGAAAGTATCAAGTTGCTCCCCAATGATCCCCTATACTTGATGACGCCTAACAATCTTCCAGGCTTTGAGAACGAAGCTACAAACGAAGCTTATGGCGAGATTCAAAAAATTCCAGTGAGGTTTGGGAATAGCGGCAAGAAGTCAATTGTCGAAGTTAGATTCTCGGCGATCCGTCAAGATATTGCGAGGTGGACAAGAAATGCAGATACCGCATCCGTTGTGGACCATTATAAGGCAAACACCGGAATATCTTTTGTACGGGCTGGGCGCGAAATCGATTTTGGGTCTTTTGGGTACTTTAATCCGCAAGAACTAAAGGAGCGTTATTGGGGGTGTGAAATCCGCTTCGGACCTGAGCTTGATGAATTATTTGGTGTTACCAACAACAAGCAGGCAGTGCGCGATGTCGACTTCATAGAGAGGGAAGAAGTCGAGCAACTTCACGAAGGCCTCAGTGAAGATGACATAGACTTCGATCATAAGATTGCTCTCAGAGCAGAATTAAGCAAGCGTTTTAAATCTGCTCACAAAGCGATTAGAGCACGCATAGACAGTTTAGCACCTGAGACCGGTCGAAGTGTCTCCGGTAGGAAAACAGATCCGGCGGCACAGAGCGCGGAGTTGGCCGGTCATAACTTTAAAAATGATCCAGCAAAAACAAAGACAAAGATCGAGAAGGACGCAGTGCCTCCGGAAGAACAGGACACGAAGCTCAAGGATATGCTGGTTCAAGAACATGGGAATGACATTCCAGAAGATGAACTAGATAGGATGGTTGAAGAAATTAAGGCAACGGGTGTGACAATTACTGAGAAGTCCTGGCCTGGGAACCAATTTTATACGATCGAGCGCCCTGGCGATATTATGACGATTGCACTAAACGCTCGCCATCCTTTCCAAGTGGAGCTGTATGACAAAATTTGCAAAGGTCCTGATACGCAAGAAGCTTTGGCTATGAACCTTTTTCTATTGGCTGCTGCGCGAGCTGAAGATGAGCTGTGGGATGATAGATCGCAAGAGACCCTTGAAGAGTTTAGGGAAAAGTGGGGGGGCTGGATTAAGAAGCTGCTGACTCAATTGAACAACTCATAGTATGCTTCTCCCTACTGCAGAGCTGAAAAGTAGATTAAAGCAACAGTTTACGGATTCACGAAGGTGCTGGATTTACAGTGCCTTCGTATCTCAACCTGGTATTGATTTTGTACTTGGACATCGACGTGAGTTCAGCTCAGATCGCTTACTAGTGCGCTGTGACCTCAGAGACGTGGTGACAGGTGCATGTTCGCTCGCAGCGTTGAAAAGTGCTCTTGATGCTGGTTTTGAAGTTAGGTTGTCGTCTGCGCTGCACGTGAAATTGTATTTTTTTGACGAGAAACTGTTTGTAGGAAGCGCCAACCTCACTGGTAAAGGTCTGGCTCTAGTTGGGTATTGCAATGATGAACTCAGCACGGAAGGTAAGCCTACAGCTCGTGATGTAGAAATAGCCGAAAATCTGTGGTCCCAAGGAACAGAGATCAATCATGCTCGACTCATTGCAATGCAGGAATTCATCGAGCAGTTGGATACTGTTTCTAGTAACGCTCTCGCTAGCTGGCCTGACTCGATCTTTGTTGAAGAAAGGGATTTATACTGTTCCGACTTCCCTCAAAACACAACCGCAGACGGTTTCAGGTGGAACGACATTGAAAAGCTCAAAGTGAGTCCTGCATATTTATGGCTGATAAGTTCTGTTGAGGAAAATGGTGGGTCGGCTTCATTTGGTTGGCTTTCGAAGAAACTTCACACGGATGTATATGATGATCCCGCGCCCTATAGGCGCAACATCAAAGAGCTCTTAGAGAACCTGCTCGATCTTGTTGTCGCGTTTCAACCCGATGGGGTGTTCGTTGAGAAGCCAAACGTGTCTTCGGTTGTTTTTCTTCGCGACTAGCTTTCTGTGATTTGCGTCGGTAACGCTTGTTGATTTTCCGCTGTTCGAGTTGAGTTTGGGGTTAGCATTATGCGGGATCTCTGATTTAAAGCACCGCGCTTTAGCGCGCGGCCTCTGATGTTAATAGACTAGACCGGGGCTCAACGGGCCCAGGGCCCGCTCACCCTAGTCTAGGCACCGTTCTTTTTGTTTGGTCCGCCCAACATCCCTGACCGTGACGGTCAACCTAAGTCCATCCCCAAAATCAGCCACCAATTTCCCCTGTCTCGCGGGCGAGCCATTCCTCGCGCGGCAAATTGGCGTCTGATTTTGGCGCAGACATTTTCTTCGCAAATGTGGCCGATTGACAGCCCCATTCAGGGCCGTGGGTCGGGCTTTGCCCTCTCCCACTCTGTTCCGCCGAATACATGCGTATTCGGTCAGATCAGGTGGCCGAGGCGCAGCCCATCGGCGGAAGGGGCGCGAAGCCTCACCCGCGTCACTTTGATCGAGGAGGCCACAAATGGCACCGAAGTTTGATGTTTATGCCCATGTCACCGACACCATTATTGCAGAAATCGAGGCAGGCACGCCGCCATGGCGCAAGCCGTGGACTGGGAACGCGTCCGGCATTGCCCTGCCGACCCGACACAACGGGGAGGAGTATCGCGGAATTAATGTCTTGATGCTCTGGGTCATGGCGGCCAAGCATAGTTATGTGTCTAGCCGCTGGATGACCTACAAACAGGCGCAGGAGCTTGGTGGTCAGGTCCGAAAAGGCGAAACATCGTCGACCGTGGCTAAATACGGGACTTTCACCCGAGAGAACGAGCAGGGCATCGAGGAGGAGCTGCCCTATGCGCGCGCCTACCGCGTGTTCAATGCGGATCAGATCGAGGGTTTGCCGGAGGATTACTACATCCGGCCCGAAGCACCGCGCGACCTTGGGACGGCGGAAGATCCGGAGCTTGAGGCGTTCTTCAGCCGGACAGGGGCGGAAATCCTCACCAGCGATGATCCGCGCGCCTATTACAATCCCGCCAAAGACCACATTCACATGCCGCCGATTGCCACGTTCCACAATGCGGCAGGCTACTATGGGACGATGGCCCATGAGTTTGTCCATTGGACCGGCAGCGAAAAGCGGCTGGAGCGGATCAAGAAGTTTGCGAACCGCGAAGCCTATGCCTTTGAAGAGCTGGTGGCGGAAATTGGCGCTTGTTTTCTTGGTGCTCAGCTTGGCGTCGCGCCAGAATTCGACCAAAGCGCCGCCTATGTCGAAGGGTGGTTGAAAGCGCTGAAGGAGGATAAGCGGGCGATTTTTCGCGCTGCGTCTGAGGCGCAGAAGGCCGCCGACTTTGTTTTGCACGCAGCAGGTCAAAGCAAGGAGGTGGCAGCATGATCCCGGAATATCACAACAATGATTTTTTGACCGCGCGTCCGGATGATACCGTGAGCCTCCGGAGCGCGGCCCGCGAGACACGCGCCACGCTCTACGCGGTGTTGAACCGGTTGGAACTCAACGATTTGGAAGGCGAAGAACAGCCCTATATCGACGATTGTTTGGGCGCGCTCGCAATCCTTGAGGAGGCGTTGCGATGACCCTGAACTAGATCAAAACAGCAGTGGACGCGGGCAACCGCGTTCACTCTCTAAACGTGGTTGCATCTTTGGGTTGAAATAGGACGATTGATTTAGCAATGTCTGACAAGTAATTGAGATTGTGAATAATTTATACAGGTCGGCATATGAGCAACTTGGAAAGTGCAAAATTTGAGATTCATGAAACTCGCCAACTCGGCAGAGAACTTGACCGAGATTGGGAGCAAGAGCTTGTTGTCTCTCGAGCAGGCGAAGCATTTTTGCGTTTGGCGGGAGATGGCACGGACTACCGTGTAATGACCGCGACGGCGGGGGAAAGCGACCTTGGACTTGGGGCATGCAAATATCCCGAAATCCTTCTCCAAGCTGCCCATGATTTGGCCGTCAGGAAAGTCGACGGTTTTGATGGATTTGAGCGGGATCGAAAGGGGAGGAACTATGTTCAGTTGTTTACCTTTTCGCAAGACGAGAGCGTTTCGGATGAAGACTTTACGCACGAACTCCGAGAGCTTCTGGAAGAATTTTTTGGCATCTACGATGGCTTGAGGGGACAGAATTAGATGAAAACTCTCAAGTGGCTTTGGATCGCGGCCCTATTGACGATTGGCTTCAAGTTTTATGGTTTGATTAGTTCTGGGCCCAATAGCTATGAGCCGAAGGAAATGGAATCCTTTGTTGGCATGGTCTTAACTTTTGCCCTGTTGTCCGCGATCTGGTTGGTTCTGTCGGTAATTGGTCGAGCCAAACAGGCAGTTGCCAGTAGACTAGCTGATCGTGGCTAAAGGCAACGCCTGCACAAAACTCTGCCGAATGAAAAGGAATGAGCCGCCAGTTTAGGCGGCTTTTTTTTGGTTTGGCTCGGTAAGCAAGCGTGCTTGCTCATGTGGCCGGGCTTCGCCAGGCGGTCGCAGCCTATGGCTGCTCCAAACGGAATACAGGCAGTTGATGCAATATTATAATATTGAATCAATTATGGCGAAGTGCCATAACAGGGCTGCCTGTATGATGCTGGCAAGAAATAGGGGTGATTACTTCACATGGGCCAACCGCATGCACCACGGCACAAGCGACTGACGCAAAACCAGCGTTTTGCCATCGTGCGCAAGCGTGCTGTGGGGGTGCCGATCGAAGATCTGGCCCGCGAATTCGGCGTCACGACCCGCAGCATCTTCTACACATTGAAGGCCGATCAAAGCCGCAAGTTGGATGCACGCGTGCGTTCAGAACTGGTGAATGTCCGGCTCACGCCAAAGGAGCTTGCGGGCTTCGATGCGGTGCTGACGCGGCATGATATCAACAGCCGGGCAGAGGGGTTGCGGCGGCTGATCCATGCATCGAACGATCTCTTCGTTCCTGACGATGAACTGGCTAACCAGATGCAGGGTCTGTCGGCCTCTCTTAATCGCACCGGCAACAATATCAACCAGATTGCGCAGCGCCTGAACGAGGCAAAACGTCAGGGCAAGACGCCACCTTATGGCAATTCCGCCCATGCTCAGGTCCGCGCTTTGGCCGGGCTGATCTTCGACATCGCCGACCAGGTTCAGGACATGGCGCAGCGCCGCCGAAGCGCGCTGTCTGGCGAGGTTGCCCGCGTACTGGGAGGCTTTACCGATGGCCCGCAATAGCGCCGTTGCCGCCGCGCAGGAGGCCTTCTTTGATCGCGACTGGAGCCGCATTCGCGGCAGCGTCCCGCGCGCCCGCGCGAAGCAGATGGCCCGGGCGGCGATGGGGCATTCACCCGCGATCTTCAAAGCCATTCGCGACGGCGGCACGCACAACAAAGTGCAGCTGCGCAACCAACTGGAATACCTCACAACCAAGTCGAGCTTCATCATCGACAGCCGTGGCACCTATGACGGCCAAAGCGTTCTGTCAGCCAAAGAGGTCGAGCAGGTCACGCGCCGGTTTTCAGCGCAGTGGAATGAGGGGTTCCATCCCAAGCTGGGACATAGCTCGCATCTCTTGATGGCCTTCCCAATTGGCACGCGCGGCGAAGATGTCGCCGAGATCACGCGCGAGATTTGCGAGCGCCTCTTTCAAGGCGAAGGCAGCCATTTTGACTACATCGCCGCCGTGCATGAGGACCGGGATCACCCGCACGCGCATATCGTTTTGAACCGCCGCAGCAAGGATGGGGAGTTCTTCTTTCTGAAAGAAGGGCACCACTTCAACTACGACAGTTTTCGTGAGGCGATGGTTGAGGTGTCAGACCGCTATGGGCTGCGCCTTGAGGCGACCCGAAAGCTGGAGCGTGGGATTACCACAAAGAGGCCAAGCGATGTAGACCAGCGTCGCGCGGAAGCCACGGGCCAGAAGCTGATTGAGCGTGAGCGCGTGGGTTTAGAGCTTGACCATGCACTGGCCGAGGTGGCGCAGAACGCGCGGCTCTTTCGCGGCTTGGCGGCCGAAGCCTCACGCGAGAACCAGCATGACATCGCAGCAGCCTTGGACAAGGCCGCGACGCTATTGGCGCAAGGAAAACCGATTGAAGCAGATGGAAAGGTATATGGCATGGCCGAAGAACAGCATTCGTTTGATGAGGTCGTGGATGCCTTTCATGACAAAATCAACCAAGCCGAACGCATTGTTGCAGACGCCCCGGTCGATCGGCGTGCAGCGCTCGAGCATGAGCTGAACGACATCTATCGTTCACTGTCGCATCTCAGCCCAATGGGAACGCAGTCCCACACCTTGCTCGAAGACGCGTCCAAAAGCGGGATTTATTCGGCTGCCAACATTCAGGCTGAGGCCCAAGGAGTCTTGCAAGATCCAGCTCTTGCCGAACGTCTTGAACAGGCTTTGAAAGGCACCGGCATAGATGCACGGGAGGTGACGCGTCGCGTTGAAATCGGCGCAGGCAATGCCGCGTTGGAACGGCAATGGCTGGGGCAAGATTTGAAGGCGATTGCCGATAAGGAGGGCTTTGACCTGTCACGCGCCGATGAGCTCGAAAAAGCGATCGACCGCCTCGACCATGTGCACAGTGATCTGGGCCGTTTGTTGGCCGATGGTGAGGTTCTCAAAGACAGTGGGGCGGTGGAAGCCGACCGGCAGGAAGCCATAATCGACAGATTGCCGCCGACCACAGCTGACATCCTGCGTCGTATGAGGGACGATCCAACGGCAGATCCATTCCGCAGCGATATGGAGCGCGAGACCTTGCGTGCCGAGCTGGAGGAGTTGGTTGGTGAAGAGCACGCCACTGACTTGGCGATTGGCGATGAGACCACGCTGGAGGAACATATCGAAGCCCGCCTAGACCGGCTCTATGCGGCCAAGGCATATCTCCAGAGCGATGCCGTTCTGGCGAACAGTGTGGCGATGGAACGCGTCCTCGACGAGATTGCCAATGAAGAAATTGATGTTCAACGCGAGCGGCACGTCGATGCCGATGGCGAAAAGGGTGTGACGCATGGGTAAGGCGCGGATCGCACTCGGCGTCATGAGCTTTGCTCTTCTCGGCGCGGTGCTCGGATATGTTCTGGCGTCGGCGTTTCTCACGTTCCGCTGGTTTGGGGTCGGAGCCGATATCGATTTCCTGATGCTGGCGGGCAGCTATGGGGTTTTCCGAACGAACCACCCGGGCGATATGCAGATTTTTCACCTGATCGTGGGGATTAGCACCGGTGCCGGTGTTTTGCTCAGTGCGGTCTTGATGAACGACGCGCTGACCAAATTTGGGCAAACCTACTGGCAGCAAATGTCCGAGATGAAGCGGAACGGCTTTTTTGGCAAGCCTGGCCACGGGTTTGTTCTAGGCAAAATGGGTAAGCCGAAGAGTCGAAAGCCCTTTGTCATGTCCAAGGTATTTCCCCATGCCTTGATCGTCGCCCCGACCGGACGCGGCAAAACGACGGGGTTCGTCATCCCCAACCTTCTGACCTATCAGGGCAGTGCGGTGGTGCTGGACGTGAAGGGCGAGAACTTCGAAGCGACGGCGCGCCACAGGGCTACGCAGGGCGACAAGGTCTTTCGATTCGCGCCCACGGATTGGAAGGATGGCCGCTCACATCGCTACAATCCCTTGCTGCGCATATCGGCGCTGGAAAACGTCGACCGCCAGCAGATGGAGCTGCAACTCCTGGCTTCGCTGTTCCTGCAAGCTGATAATGATCGGGTTCAGGGGCTCCTCGATGGCGGTATCGATCTATTCGTGGCGGCAGGGCTTTTAGCGTTCGAGCGCAAGAGACCGACCCTGGGCGAGATCTACCGCATCACCGCATCTGGCGGGGACAAGCAGAAGGAGTATCGCCGCTGCGCCGATGAAGTGGTCAATCCAGCCGCCAAGCTGATTTTCATGCGCATGGCCTCGACCAACAACGATACGCTGACGTCTTATCTGTCGCTCTTGATGACATCTGGCCTCAAGCAGTGGTCGAACCCTGCCATCGATCGCGCAACAGCAAGTTCAGACTTCGATTTTCGCGACATCCGAAAGACGCCGTTTTCGGTCTATCTCGTGGTTGAACCACTCATGGTGAAACCCCTCGCTCCGCTGATCCGTCTGTTCTTCTCGGATTTGCTGGCATCGTTGCAGGACCATGAACCCGGCAAGGAAGAACCCTGGCCGGTGATGATCATGCTCGATGAGTTCAATCGCCTTGGCAAAATGCCGATCGTGCTCGACAGCATCGAAACCCTGCGATCCTACCGCGCCAATCTTGCGATCGTCACACAGACGATCCCAGCTTTGGATGAGATCTATGGTGAAAATGCCCGCCGCGCGCTCCAGGGCAACGCAGGTATCAAGCTTTATCTGACCCCCTCAGATGAAAAGACCATCGAAGAGCTCAGCAAAGCCGTCGGCAAAACCACCAAGCGCGTTGTGACCCGCTCACGCTCAGTCGGCCGCAACCCATTTGCCGGGCGCAGCATGTCTGAGCGGACCGAAGAAACCGCGTTGTTACCTGAGGACGAGGCGCGGCGCATGGACCTTGATGACATCGTCTTGGTCGTCGACGCGCAAATGCCCGTGCGCGCCAAGAGGATCAAATACTATGACGACCGGTTCTTTAAGCCGATCTTCGACAAGCAAACCGGCGATCTGCCATATCCCTCGGCGGGAGACCAGATGCGCGGGCTGCAAGGGCAGATCAAGGCGCTGGAAGCGAAGATTGGGGCGCTTGAGGTGCCGAGAGCAGTTTCAAATGAGGGCTCTGACGGCGGCGGGAAGCGGCGCGAAGAGATCGACGTTTTGACCAACGAAGAACGGGGTACTGCGGCTGGCAAAAAGGCAAGTTTGGATGACTATCAGACAGGGACAGATCGAGTGGAGAGATTTATGAAAGACGCGACACAGGGATGAACCGGACGGTAGCAAACAATTTTTGAGTTAGTGTTAGCGCAGGGCCTCAACGCGAAGACGGATATCTTCACCACAGTCTGCTAGAGCCAATTAACTTGACCTAAGTCGGAAAGGCATCTGGTTTGTAGCAGTGCCGCCAAGTCGTCGCATCATCTCCTACGCACTTTCACACGGGTCCTGGCAGGGGACCACTTTAGGCGGATTCACTTAGCTGCTCTTCCATTCTGGCCTTCACTCCGGCCACAATGGAAGATTTCAACTGGTCGCCAAGTCCTTCCTCAGTTTCGTCAAAATAAACGCGGTGGATACTGAACCGCGCTGCGCTGTCGACTATCGGGGAGATCGAAGCTATGTCCACGACTTTGCCGCCAACTTCAACGTTGATTTGCTGAGGATCTCCGCCTTCTCTATTGAGGGGCGTATAGAGCTTCCGGGGATAGTTATCATAGTAGCAGTACTCTGACCAATTTTCCGTTTGATGCGGTAGATCTTGCGAGACCTGTTCGCATACTGCGTTCAGAATTTTCACGCGTCGGTTAGCACCAATGCTATTCATCTTCGGACTGTTAGCTGCGGCCTCATCGGCATGCTTCCAGATGTCATGCATGGAGTAGAATTTTCGAGAAGCGATTCGATCGGCAATCGTCTTGATCTCGCGGTCAGGGGCTTCCTGAAAGAGGTGCAGAGATCCCCAGAACAAGCTGTCATCGAGCAAGAGAGCGTTTTCGAGATTAGCCGGATCTCGGATGAAGCGAACTAATGCGTGGGACGCACTAAGCCCAGCCAGTTTTTCGTCATCCTTTGAGATGCGCTCAAAAACTCGGCTCATCAACAGCGAAAACATATACTCAATTCCTCGCGTACGCTTATGGAGATAAATGGTCGGATACAATTGAAACAACGTGACGGTGAATTGCTCAAGCGAGACGTATGCCTTGCTATTTACATACAGGAAGCGGCCGTTAGTGCTATCACCGACGCGGAAATTTCGCATGAGCCAATCCAAGTCAATTCCGCCCGATGAAACACCTGCAAAATAAGGGTCTCGCTTTGCATAGTCCAAGCGATCAGCGTCGAGCTGGCCCGACACCAGGGACGTGTATATGCACGTTTTGTCTTTCTTTGAGATCATATTCGCCACCATTTCTGGGAACCCCACGCCTCCCATTTTCTCGAGCGCACACCCAATAGACGAATCTTTGATAATCTGGGGACTTATTATCTCGTGGTCTACTGCGTCCATAAGTGGACTGCCTTGCACCTCCGGATTGCGTTTCGAATAGAGGTACATCGCCTTTTCGAATGCATGGCTGAACATTCCGTGGCCGATGTCGTGTAGTAGCGCTGCGGCTAAGCAAGCCTGACCTTGTTGTGACCATTCACCTCGTTTTACATCGGGCTCCACAATCGCCAGCAAACGTTTGGCCACCGCATAAACTCCCAACGAGTGAGCAAACCGAGAATGGGTGGCGGAAGGAAATACATGGTCGGAGAAACCCAGTTGCTTGACGCGACGCAACCGCTGAAAAAACGGGTTCGATAGCATGCTCTTGAGCTCAAGCTCAGCCTGTCCTTCAAACTCGATTGACCCGTGAATAGGGTCCTTTATCATCTTCGTTGTCATTGATCCTCCTCAGAAAAAACACTTTATTGGAATCATTATCCGCTCAGCTCATGGGCTTGCAGTTTCTTGCACCTTGAAAGGCAGCAATTCAGGATCGGAAGCCGCCACGTCACGATCGAAGTCCTCTCTACCGTAGTCGCGCGGGTAATAGGAGAAGCTCTTAAGCGCAAAATATGCGTCCTGATCCATAAAATGGCGGCTAGTGGCGAGACTGGCTGCTTCGGCTTCTTCTGCGGGGAAGTCAGCGCTCAGGTGCATAGCGGTTATGCCGGTCGCCGCTGCAGAGCATTCATCAATTGGGCGTGCTCCAAGTCTACGCCACTCATCGATCAGAAGGTTGGCCGTTTTCGGTGGTCCGTACGCGAGCACAGGGCCGACTGAAACGCCTGCTACTGCATCTCGCCTTGCGTCGAGCCAAGCCGTGGTCTCATCAAGAGTGTCTCGCGTCTCACCAGCGTATAGCAGCACGTTGATTTTAGCTTTTACGCCATTGTCATGGCAAGCGGCCAGAAGATCGGAAGCGGCAGCGAGGTAGCGATTTGGATCAGGAGCTTTCTTCATTGCTTGGATTTGGCGTGGAGACGCTGTCTCAAGTCCGAGATCAATTACACGTAGGCCTGCCCGAGCAAGGTGCTCAATGGTTTTGGGCGTCATCACGTCGCACCGAGTTTCGGTGCGCCATGAGATATCGAGCGATTGGCGGTCCATCGCATTTGCGAAACCCTCTGCCCAGCGGGCATTCGGCAAGAACATTGATGCTTGGACGTAAGGATGGATTTCCTCGCCGCTGTATTGCTTGTGAACAAAGGCCATTGAGGCCGCTAGCGCGTCGCCTTCCCCGAGTTTTTCGATCTTGATGTCACGTTCTTCGCAGAATGCGCAGCCCATCCCGCAGCCGCGCGACGCCTCAATGCTAGGCTGGTAACGGCGAAAGCCCTCCACCAGTCGATGGTTTAGGGTAAAATTGGGAGTCGGCTCTGAGCTACGAGAGAGGACTGGGCTTTCTGTTAGAAGTCGTTCAATTACGCTTTCGCTGAGACCTGGGGCAAGCACATCGGCTTCTGGCAACATGGCCCGCAGCCACATTGGGTCGGGGCCAACAACCCAGCGGCCACCGACGACAATGCGGCAATGCGGGTCAGAAATTTTTGCGAGCTTGCAAAACGCTTGGGCCCAGGGAAGTGCATAAAAGCTTGGAATAGAGATCATCAGTGGGTAGATCGACGGGAATCGATTGGTTTGCTTCAAATACAGAAATACTTCCTCGGGAGATCGGTGCTCGCCATGTAGTAGAGCAACATCATAACCGGCCAATTCGAGTTTGGTGGCCAAAGACAGCGCCCCATAATTCAGATAAAGCTGCCTTCGGGCCAAAATATGATCGCGTTTTTTAGGCGAAAGCATGCCCGCAGAAACAAACGTTACAGAACTTGATTTATCCATTACACCCGCCGCACAACTTACAGGATACATACATAGGGGAATGTAATGCCGTTTATAAGTATCGAAGGCATAGACGGTAGTGGAAAGTCGTTGCAGACCCACCTTTTAGCTGTGGCACTTGAAAATAAAGGCCTTGACGTGCTCAAAACGAAGGAGCCAGACGGGGGTGTGATCGGTGCCGAAATCCGTTCGATATTGGTCGCTGATCGCGCCGTTAATCTGACACCTCTTGAGGAACTTCTGCTGATTTCAGCGGCACGAGCGAGCCATGTCGAAAAAGTGATCAGGCCAGCTCTCAAAGCTTCCCAGTGGGTCGTCAGTGATCGCTTCCTAGACTCAACTTATGCGTTTCAGGTGCATGATACGAACATTTCCGAAGACTTCTACAGGCATATCGCGTCAGAGGTTGTTGGGCCAACCATGCCAGATCTAACTTTCATCTTGGACATCGACCCAGTGATTGCTCTCGAAAGACGCGCTATACGCGAAGAGCCTGGCAGTCGAGATCCTTCAGAAGCCACACGGAACTTTTCCCGGATTCGAGAGGGTTTGCTAACAGTGGCCAAGCAGGAACCCGAAAGGTGCCGGGTAGTTGACGCTAAGCGCCCAGCCGATGAGGTTGCTGCACTGATCTTCTCCGAAGTTAAACGTTCGCGCCTGCTTTGATGTCGGTTTCCTGCCTTTTATAGCGGTGG
Organism: uncultured Pseudoruegeria sp.; assembly: GCA_947498155.1. Lineage (GTDB taxonomy): Bacteria > Pseudomonadota > Alphaproteobacteria > Rhodobacterales > Rhodobacteraceae > Pseudoruegeria. Next base: position 367,217 of record CANMJD010000003.1, on the reverse strand, counting down.
GCGATGACCTGCTCGCGCCGGTAAACGGCCAGTTTCGCGAATGCCACCATGTCGCGGTGGTGCAAGAATGGACCGCAGTTGAGAGCTGACTTCAGCCCAACCGCTTCGCCCGCTCTGCCACCCGCTTAACCATTGAAGCAGTCGCACCGCCGGCCTGCCGTATCCCAGCCCCTGCAATCTCAGCATTCGACCTCGTCCCAAACCGCGCCCTTGCCCGTGAGCCTTTAGTGCCGATTAAGCCTTTGGCGAAACCGCCTGGGCCGGTAATGCTCGGCGGTCCGGCCATCATGAAGTTGCCTGAGATAGAGCGTACGATCAGCGGGGTGGCGATGATCATGCCTCCCGCGAGGAACATCATCATGAAGAAGGGCACCAGCGCGCCAATGTTGCTTGCGCCGGAGGGATCTCCGAGTTCGGTCATCAGCGAGCGCGACATGCCGACGACGGTGGAAAACACCCCTGCGATCACGAGGGGGTAGAGCGCGTAGGATACCGTGCTGGACAGCCAGCGATGGAAATAGTCCTTGCTGACATCAAACAGCGAGAGCGCGATCATGATTGGGGCAATGCCGATCATGAACGCCAGCATGATCTTGGCGAAGATCAGCACAAGACCGCAAAGCGCGCCGATGACGCCCAAGAGGAATGCGCCGATCGCGCCGATCAGGGCTCCGGCCATCCAATGCATGTTGTCACCGGCCGCGTTCAGGTAGTTGCCGAATTCTTCGATGAGATCGTCGAAGGCCTCGGCAAAGTAGGATGCACCTGCACCGCCGCCGCCCAGCCCCGCCACCATGCCGCCCGCAAGTTGGTCTAGCCCATCGATCAGGGCACCGGCCACAGCGTTGAATTGGACCCAGTTCATCGCAAACAGAGAGATCAGCATGAGCTTGAGGGCGAACCAGAAGGCGGTCCGCCCATCCATGGATTTGTACTGAAACACCATGTTGAGGAAGACGCCAATGACAGCTAGCGTCGAGGCAACGGCAATGACGCCGCCAAGCTGACTGGCGACGTTGCCAAAAGTGGTTTGGGCCGCGTCTTCCAGAAAGTTGTCGGTTGTCTCAACCATCCAGGTGACGACGCCCATAGGATCCCCCTCAGTTAGGTTTAGGCGGTCGCGCCGGTGCGACGTTTCAGGAAGGCTTTCAGAATGTGCTCACCGTCGAAATCCGGCACCACCGACACCAGCTCCCAGCCAGCTTGGCCAAGGGCGGTCAGCTGCGCTTCGATCTTCGGTGGCTTGGTTTTGGCGGTGTTGATCTGTTCAATCTTGTATTCAAACATGGGCTGTTTCCTTTGAATGGGCCGGATCAACCGGCAGGTAAAATTCGGTGATGCCGCGCGCACCTTCATGGCGACCGGCCTGGATAATCACATCGATCGAGCGGGAGATGTAGTCGTTCATGTCCTGGTATGTCATGGGCACATCGGTCTTCAGGGCGGCTATGGCCAGGCGCTGAACCGCCAGCTGCGGCGTTTCAGCATGGAGCGTGGTGAGTGAGCCACCATGGCCGGTGTTTATGGCCTCGAGGAAGGTCATGGCCTCTTTGCCGCGTACTTCGCCCAAGACGATGCGGTCCGGCCGCACGCGCAGGGTGGAGGTCAGCAGGACATCAGCGCTGCGTGTGGCTTCGTCGCGATCAGACATCAGCGTGACGACATTGGGCTGCGTCGGACGCAGTTCAGCGGCCTCTTCGATCGTGACGATACGCTCGTCGGCGGGCACGAAGGAGAGGATTTTACGTGCCGTGACGGTCTTGCCGGTCGAGGTGCCACCGGAGACGATCATGTTGAGCTTGTGGGTGACGCAAAACTTGATCGCGGCGTCGATGTCGCCGGTGGCCACGACATCGCGCAGCTCGGCATTGCGCTCGCGTCTTGCACCCTCGTTGCTGCGCTCTTTTCCGAACAGGTAAGACAGCTTGATCTGTTCTAACGGAAGGTCAGCGAAGAACCGCAGAGAAACTGCGTAACCGCCATCGACGGCCGGTGGTTGGATGACTTGCGCGCGGATCGGGCGGTCACGGTAGGTGATGCTGACCGACACGATCGGTTTCGTTCGGCTGAGCGTAGTGTTCGCGGCCGAAGCAATCTGGTTGCCCAGATCCTTGATCTCGTTCTGCGAAAGCCGTCGATTTACGGACCGCATGAAGTGATCACCCTGAAACTCCGCCCAAAGCGTACCGTCGGGATTGATGCAGAGCTCAATCAACTTTGGGTCACGTGCCTCGGGGATCTTGTCCATCGAGCTTTGCAAATAGCTGGCCGCCATGGTCAAAAAATCTCCAGATCACGATCAACCATCACGGTGACACGGGCACCTTGATCGACATAGATCACGGGCGAGACGGAGAGGTATTCGCCGATCACGCTTTGCGCGCTGTCTTGCAGGTCTTCGCCAATGCCTTCCAGAACATCAGAGGTGATCTCATCTTCGGTGTTCTGGGCTGCCACGGCGGGCAAGGCTCCGATCAGCGATATCAGTGCGGCTGACCCGAACCGCGTGCCAAAGCGGCTGTCGACGAAACCGGTTGTGCCGGAGCGCCCCAACTCATCACCGCCAAAGGCGCTGATTTCGACGGTCTGGTTGCTGGGCAGAATGATCCGGTCCCAGGCGATGGTCACGCGTTGTTGCGCGATGTCGAGGCCAGATTGATATCGCCCGATCAGACGCGCGCCGCGCGGGATCAGGATCTGCGAGCCGTCATAGGCATGAACATCTTCAGACACCATCGCGCGGACCTGACCGGCGAGCGAGCTGTCGATCGCTGTCTCCAACACCGCCTGGATCATCGTGCCCTGAACGACCGTGTTTGACGGGTTCACAATCACCTGGGCCTGCGTCACCTCGGCGGGTTCAGCGCCATTACGGACAAAGTCTGTGTCGCCATCAAGTCGACGCTGCTCGGCGGCGGTTTCATTGTTGCCGTTTCCGGTGCCGCCAAAGGCGATGATCGGGCTGGCGATACGGGCTTGCAGTTCCTCAAGTTCGGCTTGCCGCCGCCGCTCGAGCTCCTGAAGGCGCAGTTCTTCGGCCGTGGGTCCGGTTGGTGCAGGCGAGCGCGGGGCTTCTAGGCGTGCAAGCTCCAGATCATTTTGCAGGCGCTGGATTTGCCGTGTGCGTTCTTCCAGCTCCTCGCGCAAGGCGGCTTGCGTTGCTGCTGCCTCGCTGCGCAGGGCATCGATTTCTGAGCCCAAGGTATCCAGCGCTTCTGTATCGACGGTCGGAGCCTCAGGTGCTGGCGCGTTGCGCAGTGCTTCAAGTTCGGCCCGCATAGCGTCCATTTGCGCGCGCAGCTCTTCTGTTTCTCTGTCTGCTTGCGGCTCCGGCGGCGGGGTTGTGTCTATCGGTGCAGGCGTGGGCTCGAGCGCACCAAAGCCCGGTCCCGCCGCTTGGAATTCATCCGGTGATGCGGTTTCCAGGCTTTCGGGTTCAGAGCTGCCAGAGAACAGCAGCAAGAGACCACCAAGGGCTGCGATTGCCCCAATGCCCAGGGCGATGGTGACAAAAGATGGCCGCGCTTTTAGATTCTTTGGTTTTCCTTCAAGTGCTTCGAGGCGCTTCTTAAGCTCGGCTGTTTCACTCATCCTGATGTGCCTCGCTCATCTCTTGGACGCAGATCTCGTCATCACCAAGCCTGAGAACCCATCTATCGCTGACGCCTGAAACGCGGATCACACCGTCTGGCCGCGCGAGCGCATTCACGCTGCGCTCATTGCCACCGGACCAGCGAAAGATCGCAGGTAGCGGCGCGTTCGCGGCAAAGCGGAAATAGGTGAAGGTCCCGTCGTCCCAGATTTCGCGCGGGGTGATCTCGGATCGCGCGCTGACGCCATAGGCATGGTTTGCTGGTTGGTTCGTTGCCACACGGGATTGCCTAGGGGCTGCCTCGGGATAGGTGAAACGAATAACGTAAAAGGTCGGCGAGCTCGCCTCGGTCACATTGAAATAGTAACTGCGCCGGTTGGTATAGACGGTGATGTTGGTATGCGCGCCGCGCGAGACTGGCTTGATCGCAAAGGCCTGGCCTCCGGGCACGCCGTCCAAAAGGAAGCCCTCGGTATCGCCCGCAATGATCGAGCGGATGGTCTCGCCCTGACCAAACTCGATGCTGGTCACGTGGGTCAGGCTTGTGCGGATGCGATAGACCTGCCCATCCTGATAGGTGGCCTGCCTGACACGTGCATCATAGGGGCCTTGTCGCGGCTGAGTCTCCGCATAGGCGGTGCCAGTAATGGGAACAATGAGGGCGAGGATCAAGAACAGGCGACGCATGGTTTACTCCAGACGATCCGAGCGGATCGCGTATTCTGTGACGGTGAAGCCAAATGGGTTCTGCCAGACATCGTCGATTGACCGGCTATTCTCGGGCCGAAATTCAAACATCAGGGTTGCGGTGAAGAGCCCGTTTTGACTGCCGCGCGGTGAGTTGAGCCGCTTGCGAAGGCGCACTTGGGCACGATTGGTGCTGATATGGGTGATCGACAGAATCTCGACCTCAAGCCGGGCATCTGTGCCATAGCTATCGGGCGGATAGGCCTCATGGCCGCTGGTCCAAAGTGCGCGCAACCCTGCGGCTGCCGCGCCGTCCGACTGGTCCAGGACCCGCCGCACACGCACGTCATTGTCGAGCTGATTGTACGTCTCTCGATCGATGACATAGCGGTAGACCTGAGCCTCGATGATAGCGGGGCGTTCCGTGAGTGAGACCGCTTCAACCATGGCATTGGGGAGGGCCATGCCGGTTTCGCTATCAAAGGGCACGATCATAGGCGACGGGTCCACGTCGAACAGGGCAACGAGGGCGGCGGCGAGGCAACCTGCCATGCCAAACGCCATGCCTGTCAGCCCCAGTTTCTGCCACATGAGCTCGCGTCGTCGTGCGCCATAGACGAGCTCCTCTTCGATGATTTCTGCCTCGCTGTTCATGGGATCAGTCCGCGCGCAAGTCTGGCAGGGTGAAGTCCATATATCGGCGCTCTTCGGCCAGGGTGGCTGCATCGACCACACCGGATTGGCCCGCGCCGACGGTCTGGATGGCTTCAAGCTCCCACATGCGCGTCATGGCAATGGCCAGCTCGGCTGTGACGCGAGTGTTGTGATCGACGGCTTCCTTGAGCGTTTCCATGTCCGGGATCAGTGAAACCAGTTGTTCGACCCGCTCGAGGGATTGCGCGGCCTCGTCATAACTGTTCTCAGCGGCCGCCGACATCACCGCCCCGGTGCCCGCCTGACTGGCAATGCGTTCCGCGCCCGGATTGCCGCTGCTGGCCATGTCGGACAGGCTGTCTTGGTCAAATCCTGCGTCCTCGAGGGCTTGCGTCATGCGGCCTTCCATTTGAGGGGCCGCGTTGCCGATCAGGCCGCTGAAATCGCCGCTTTGGATTTGCCGTATGGTGCCAAGAAGATCGCCGAATTCCTGATCAAGAAGCCCGTCGAGATCACCACCCATGGCCATCTCGATGATGTCTGTCGCACCGGTCAGGGCTGCGTAGGTCTCGTTAAGCGTGTCGAGTTGCTGCTGCACTAGGTCGAGCTGTTCTAGAAGCGTGTCGAGCTGGTCGGTCTGGATCCCGAAATCCTCCAACATTTGCTGCAGCTGGCGAATTTCCTGGGCGATGTTGCGTGTGTCGATAGTCGGAACACCTTGGGCAGATGCGGGAGACGCAACCAACAATGCGCAGGTGGCTGCGGTTGAAAGAAAACGGATCATCGGAGTACCTCCAGATCGAATTGCATGAAGTCTTGTTCGCGTGCCTGTGCGGCCGCCATGGCCAGTTCTGCGGCGCTGAGCGGGCGAGTATGGGCGGCCTTGAGGCGCGTGCGGATCGCGAACAGGCGAGCGAGTTCGGCCCGCGCGTAGGTGTTGAGCGACATGGCCGCGTGAATGTCGTCGGTTTCGCCAATGCGGGTGATGATGTCCTGCACGCGCAGGGCGGCCGCTTGCACCGAGAGCAGTGAGTAGTCGCCATAGACGCCTGCGCCGAAGGAGGTCAGGCTCATGGTGGAGTTGGCGAGCAGAACAGGATCAATGGTGCCGAGCGCGTCAACGCCGCCCACGCGGGCAAGGTAGAGATTGTAGCGCTCGGGGATCACCTGAACGTAGTGCTGGGTCTCAGCGAAAGGGGGCACGCCGCCGTAGCGTTGCACATTGCCCGGACCGGCATTGTAGGCCGCCAGCCCGTGAATGATGTTGCCGTCAAACATGGCCAGCATCTGCGCCAGATAGCGCGCGCCGCCGTTGACCTGGATGTAGGGGTTTTCATAGTAGGCGGGGTAAATCCCGAGATCCTGCGCCGTGCCGGGCATGATCTGGGTCAGGCCGAATGCGCCGACAGGGGAACGCGCGCCGATGGTGAAGCGGCTTTCTTGCCAGATCAGCGCCTGCAACAGACAGCGCCACTGCTTGGGCGATAGACCCGCTGCGCGCACGCCGGACATGTGGTGCGTTTCTTGGGCGGCGCGAATGATCAGTTGTTCGATGGAGCCAGAGGCGTCGCCGAACATCTGGGCTGCGCCGGGGTTTGGATCAACCGGACCATAAAGCGTCTCTGCGGCGCTTTCAGGTGATGAACCAGCTTCCAAACTCGCGACCAGCGCGCCGGAGTTCCCGCTGGCAAGCGTCGAGGCATCTAGGATGTCTTCCAGCGCCTGGAGTTGTTCTTGCTCGAGTTCTTCAAGCTCTTCCTCTTTGGTTATCCGGTCCCGCTGCAGCGCCAGATCCTGTTCGGCTTGCTGCAGCACACGCTCGCGCTGCAAGAACATGCCTGCATCAAATGTGGGAACGCCTTGGGCAAAGGCCATTGGCGCGGCCAGTGACGCCAAGCCTGCAAGGATATGCGGGTGAAGCTTATTCACCCAGTCCACCAATCGGCCCGAGCAGTTCGAAATTGCAGTTGCTGCGACTGACTTCGGCGAAAGAATTGAAGCATTCCGCTTCTGACGGCCGATATTCCGCACAGGCTGTCAGGGTCAAAAGGGTGAGGGTCAGCACGCAAAGTCTACGCATCAATCTGTCTCCAAAAATCGGGGTTCTGGCGATAATCCGCGCCAACCAGCGCTTCGCCTTTTTCCATGCCGCCAAGGATCGTGAGGTAAGCCCCAAGGGAGCTTAGATCGGCGTCAATCACCACCGAGCCCTGATCATCGCGCACCAGCGCCAGGCGAGAGTTGCTACCCGTGCCGAGTAGCACGCTCAGCTCTTTTTCAGTGAGGCCCAGCATCGCGTAATCACTGGCCGAGGCACGGATGTTGGGAAGCAGAAGCTGCGTCGGCACTGCTTCGACAATCGTTTTGCCGGTGCGGGTCTTCTCAAGCTGGCTTGCGTATTGGGTCATCATCACAACGACGGCGTTCTGTTTGCGCGCCGTGACCAGCCAGTTGCTCAGCCGGTCTGCGAAATACGGATTGTCGAGTGCTTTCCAGGCTTCGTCGATGATGATCAACGTCGGCTTGCGGTCCTCGATGACGCGCTCCACGCGGCGGAACAGGTAGGACAGGACCGCCATGCGTTCCTTCTCGCTTTCGCTGTCGAGAATGCCGGTCAGGTCGAACCCCACGACATCGCCATCGAGCGAGAAAGTATCCGCAGAACTTTGCCCGAAGATCCAGCCGTAGCGGCCCTCAGCGGTCCATTCCTGTATCCGTTCGAACAGATCCCCCTCATCCGCCCCGGCCACAAAGAGCGAGGCCAGATCTTGCCAATTGCGAAGGGCGGCATCGCTCGCCCCGGCGTTCTGGCGCACCACTTCTTGGATGCGGTTAATCTGAACTGGGCTCAGGGGCTTGTCAGCGCGATGCAACAGCGTGGCCAGCCAATCGGAGAGCCAGGCTTGGCCGCGCCCATCGATTTCTGTCCGCAGCGGGTTTAGACCTGTCGCTTCTCCAGCCTTGATGGCGCTGTAACGCCCGCCATTGGCCCGCACCGCCATTTCCATGCCTGCACGGTAGTCGAAGACAAATACCCGTGCGTCGCAGCGCCGCGCTTGGGTCATGAGGAAGGCTGACAACACCGATTTGCCGGAGCCAGGGCGGCCAAGGATCAAGGTGTGCCCGCCGGTTGGTTCTTTGTCTGGCTGACCCGTCTCATGGTAGTTGAACAGGAAGCCCGAGCGTTCAGGCGTCGGGAAGAGGGTAATCGGCTTGCCCCAAGGCACTTGATGGCCAGGTTTGCCCAGTTGACCGCGATGAAGCGCTGCGAGATCGGTAAAGTTCGTGTTGGTGATGGCGGCCTTGCGGCTGCGCATCTGCCCATTGCCCGGATGCTGCGCGAAATAATGGGTGCGCGCCGCAAAGCTCTCGTTCACCAGGTTTACGCCTTCACTGGCGGCGATGTTTCGAACCTCGGCGGCAATTGCTTCCAGCTTGTCCTCGGTCTCGGCGAAGACCGTGACCGTCATGTGATGATCGCCGAAGCTGAGGCGCTTCGACTCCAGATCGTCCAGCGCGTCGACCAGTTCTTCTGCGAGGGAAATCGCGCCGTCATCGCTGGCCTTCATCAGACGCTGTTGCCGCTTGATCCGACTGGCCATGATGTTGCTGTTGATCGGCGTGAAGGAATGGGTGACGACCATGTCGACGGGCAGGTTCAGCTCATCGAACATGGTGCAGTTGGTTTTGGCCGGGTAAGTCTTGATCGCAAAGCTGGTGCCAAATCGCTTGCCCGCCGTCCCATCGTCCAGCGTAAAGCCTCGCCCCTGAAACGTAACGCGGGTGTTGGCCACATCCTCGGCAATAGTGCCAAAGCGCGATTTAGCGAAAAGCGGTCGTTCCTGGCCAATATTGAGCGCCCCGAGGAATCCGAGTAGCTCGCCGCTTTTGGCCCCAAGAAGGCGCGGGTTCATCTCGGCAAAGGACGATTGCAAAAACCCGACGACTTCCTCGAGCTTGCGCAGCTGTTTGGCCGTCTGGTCTTTCAGCTGTGCGATTGAGTCCGAGCGCTTCAGTCGCATCCGCGCGCCGAGGGAAGGACGTTTCAGCACCGTGAGCGTGAGCGTCTTGTCCCGCAGGCCCGACCGCGTCATGGCCGTTTGCCAACGGGTATCCAGCGCTTGTGCAAACCCTTTCTCGGGCACCGGTGGCAAAGCGGTCTCAATCGCCTTGGAGACCTTGTGGACGTAGAAACTGTAGTCCGGCCCGATCTGCGCGATGATCGCCGCGAAGAGCGCGCGGATCTTCTCCAAATGCGCGTCATCGCTGGTCATGCTGTTGACGCCATCAAGGCGGATGCACTGGAAAAGGGCATTGCCGCGCGTGCGGATCGTCACGTCATTCACGAGGCTGACATAGGGCAGCATGCTGGCCATCGGGCGCTCTTTGCGCGCCCAGTCCGGCAGCATGGCAAGATCATCCGAGGGGTCATGGAGCATAGCTGTCCCCTGAATTGATTTTGCGGTTCGGCGTAGGGGGCGTTTCCTGCAGTGCGGTGACCATCACCTCAAGAAAGGCCGGATCCCAGTCAGCCGCTTTCCACAGCGCAGGATAGGCCACAGCTGCGATGATGATCACCGGCCAGCTCTGAACCCAGAGAAACAGCAACACAAACCCGAACAGCCAAACCATGGCATACATGATCGGCAAGCCGATGAGCTTTGGCGGCCGGTTCAGGCCGAGGAAGAGGCGGGTTTGCGTTGCCATGCCGAATTTACGCGCCCCAGATGGCGGTCACGATGGTCGGCGCAGCCGCGATGCCTGCAATGGCAACAAGCACCCAAAGGGCTTGGCGGAAATCCAGAATGCCAAAGAGCCAGGAGAGGAACACGCCGATCAGGGCCAGGGTGCCGATCACAATGCCCAAGGGGCCGGTGATCGTGTCGACAATGCCTTGCAGAAGGTTCTGCACCGGGGAGAGGTCAATGCTCTGCGCAAAGGCCGGGTTGGCAATCATCAAACTGGCCAGAGCCAGTGACAGGATCGTGCGGAATTGAATGTGCATCAGGAGGCTCCAGTAAGTCGATCACGCACGGCCATGACGCGGCGCACGTGATTTTGGGTTTCTCGGTAGGGAGGGATGCCGCCATAGCGCGCGACCGCGTCAGGCCCCGCGTTGTAGGCGGCAAGCGCGAGTTCGGGCGTGCCGAATTGTGCAAGCATCATCAGAAGGTAACGGGCGGAGCCATCCAGATTGGCCTGCCAGTCATGCGGATCCACACCAAGCTGCGCGGCCGTAGCTGGCATCAGCTGTCCGAGGCCGATAGCACCTGCGGAGCTGCGCGCATTTGGGCGATAGGCGCTTTCAATCTCAATATTGGCTTGGAAGAGCACCTGCCACTCCGTCACGGACAGGCCAGCGCGGCGTAGTGCGGGGTGTCCGCCATAGCGATGCGCGGTGCTTTCAAGGGCTGTGAGGATCTCGGGGCGGGGAACCGCGCGGGTGGGTGCAGGAGGCGGATCTTCAGGCTGAGGCGCTGCGAACACGATCAGCTCTGGTGGGTTTGCTCCAATCCCGTCGACGTAGCTCTGCGCGAAACCTGATTGCGGTGCTTTGGTCTCGAGCTGGCCATCGGCCCGCATGGAAAGCACGAAGCCTTCAGAATGGGCGGGTGCTGCAAGGAATGCCGCAAGGACAGCAAGTGGCTTAGCCCGCGTCGTCCAAATTGTGAGAGGCGATCTTGCCTTCGAGCATCGGGATCGAGACGACCGAAACTCCAAGTCCTGCAAGGAAGCTGGATAAGCCATTGATAGTCTTGAATTCTCGGGCGGCCATATTGTTGCGCGCGGTAACGAGCAGGCGACGCGTCTCACCATCTGGCGAGACGCAATGCACGGTCCAAATCCCGGACCACTGAGCACCTGTACGTTTGGGCGTAACCCGACACACAACATCCGCCGAATGACCCTCGGCAAGCAGCGTGCGCAGCCCGTCTTCACTGACAACATTGGGGGCGTCTTGCATCAAATTCATAGGATCGAGCCTTGCAGAATTGTGCATTGGCCCGGCAGTCCCTCATGGACTACCCAACCGATACAATATTATAATCTTGCAATCAATAGGTGCAATTTGAGTTATTGCGCCTTTCATGCGTTGAAACGAATTTACTGCAACGGAGTGGCTGAGCCAAGATAATATGGCGCTTTTGAAACAAACATGGGCGATTATGATCGTTCTGAGCTGGAGTTCTGCGGCGATCGCGGGCAGTTGTCTGCCGCCTGCTCCGCCCTGGATGCCGACCAATGCCGATGACGTATGGGCCTATGCGGACCTGTTGAGGCGTGATGCGGAGACGTATTTTACCGAAGTTGAGCGGTACTTCCGTTGCCAGGACCTGGAGCGTCGTGAGATCTTCGAGCAAGCGCGCGTCGCCAGCGAAGACTACGCGCGCGTTTTGGAGCTTCTGGACGACGTGAGGAAATGACACCTGTCCTCACGTAGAGAAAGATGCCTTTCAACAAAGCGGCGGCGAAGGTCGCCAACGCGCTGACGAAGTGAAATTGCGCTGCGACTGAACCAACGTCGACTTTCCAACTAGCGGGCTTTTAAAGCATCCAACATCGGACAGTCGCTTTGTCCCTTTGCGCAGTTCGCGACCAGCTCGACCAGAGCCTTCTCAAGTTTCCGAAGCTCCGCCAGTTTCGCCTGAACGTCCGAGAGATGCTTGCTTCCAAGTCGCTCGACCGTCTCACATGCATCGGACGGTGCATCGGCGAGATTGCGAAGCGCAACTGCGTCTTGGATGGAGAACCCAAGATCACGGCATCGTTTGATGAAGCGAAGCTCTGAAATCTCAGTGTCCGAATAAGCTCGTCGCCCAGAAGCAGTGCGGACTGCCTTTGATATTATCCCCTCACGCTCATAGTAGCGGATCGTCTCTATTGAAACGCCACTAAGGCGGGATGCCTCACCAATCGCAATCATGTGATCGAACTCCGCTTGCTTCTGTAGTGACTACAGGATGCATAAGATCAGCCATGATGTCGAATACTGAAACTCTTCAAGATGAAACCAATGGGCCAAACCGACTGCTGATCGGCGGCGCTGGTCTGTTGGCTTTGCTAAGCGCATCCTGCTGCGTATTGCCGATTGGCCTTTCAATCATAGGGCTGGGTGGCACGTGGCTGGTTTTGCTTGGGCCATTTGTCGAGTATCGCACCGAGATATTGGTTGTCGTGGGACTTGTACTTGCTTGGGGATGGTTCCGCCTTTGGCGGCGTTGGGCATGCGCAAAACGCAGGCGCTCAACTGTCGTTATGCTTGGCTTCACGACGCTGGCTTTCGCTCTCGCTGCCAGTTCACCTCTCTGGGAAGAAGACGCGGCGAGGACGATGTTTGCCTTGTTTAGGCAGTATCGATGAGGGGCTGGTTGCTTCCACTGAGCCTGGGCGGTTTGGGATTGGCCGCGGTCTGCTGCCTGACGCCTTTTCTACCATGGCTGTTTTCGCTTCTTGGGATCAGCGGAGCACTCGGTTACGTCTATAGAGACGACGTGCTGCTGCCAATCCTTGCTGGATTTCTACTACTTACAGGATACGCGCTATGGCGACGCAAACGAGCGAAGTGAACTTTCAATCTACGATTACCTGCCCCGAATGTGGACACGCTACCGAAGAGACGATGCCGACGGATGCATGTCAGTGGTTCTATGAATGTAAGTCCTGCCACACTGTTCTAAAACCGCTCGAAGGGGACTGCTGCGTGTACTGCTCCTACGGCACGGTCAAATGTCCGCCAATCCAAGAGGGAGGCTCGTGCTGCGGGTGATCAGTGCTCGTTTTCGCAATGCTCATGGTCAGCAAGTGAAGCCAGAACGTAGCAGTCCTCGGACACACCATGTCCGTCGCATCCCTTGGCCATGCGAACCAACTCCCTTTCGAGCGCCTTCAGCTTTTTGACCTTCGCGCGAACATCCGCGAGTTGTGCCACCGCAATTTTCGTAGCGGCTTGGCATGACCGATCCGGGTGTTCCTGTAGCTCGATCAGGGACAAGATTGCCTCAATCGAAAAGCCCAGATCGCGTGCATGGCGGATGAAACTGAGCCGTTCCAATCCCGCTTTGTCATAGCGTCTTTGGTTGCCGCTTGTGCGCTCGGCCTCCACCAACAGGCCCATCTCCTCATAGTAGCGGATGGTTGGAACCTTGACCTTGGTGCGTCTTGAAAGCTCGCCGATAGAAAACATGAAGAAACCTCTTGAACCTCTAGTCACTAGAGATTGTAAATAGGGTGGGACACAGACTCAAGAGGCTACGATGACCGATCAATTCCTGTCCCCAACATCCCTTCTGGATTTCGAGGCTGGCCCTATTCAGCGCCTTGTTGCTGATCGTGGCTGGATGAACCTTTCAAACGCCGACCGTATCGGTGCCGCCTATGACTTTGTCCGCAACGAAATCCTGTTCGGTTACAACTCCGATGATGCGCTGCCGGCGTCCAGGGTGCTGTCCGATGGCTATGGGCAGTGCAACACGAAGGGCACCTTGCTGATGGCGCTTCTGCGCGCCCTTGGTGTGCCGTGCCGCTTTCACGGTTTCACCATCGACAAGCGGTTGCAGCGCGGAGTCGTGCCAGAGCTGGTCTATCCGCTTGCCCCTGCCAACATCATCCACTCTTGGGTCGAAATCCATCATAGAGAGCAGTGGTTGAACCTGGAGGGCTTCATCCTGGATGCACCCATCCTGGCGGCGCTGCAAAATGCTTTTCCAGAACGTCAATCGCTCTGCGCCTATGGTGCTGGCACGGATTGTCTTCAGAACCCAAACGTCGAATGGCACGGGGTCAGTACCTATATTCAAAAAACCGGAATCAACAACGACTTCGGCACCTTCGATGACCCCGATGCCTTTTATGCAACCCACCGTCAGCTGACCGGCGTGAAGGGGCTTCTCTATCGTGTCATCATTCGCCATTGGATGAACCACCGCGTCAGGAGGATGCGCAAAGGCCACGTGCCGGATATTCCCGGCGGCGAAGCAGCCCTTGTTCCAGATCAATCAATCCCTGAAACGCAGGAGGCAACCTAATGCCTGGATGCTGTGGACACGATGCCAAATTCGAAGGCGTCTCGGACGACTATAAACGGCGGCTTTGGATCGTCATTGCCCTGAACGCAACGATGTTCGTGGTCGAGATGGCTGCGGGCCATCTGGCCAACTCGCAAGCCCTGCAAGCGGATGCCCTCGACTTCGCAGGCGACGCCCTGACCTACGGCATTTCGCTGGCGGTCATCGGGGCTTCAATCAGAGCGCGCACGAACGCCGCCTTGTTCAAGGGGGGCAGCCTTCTGTTGATGGGGTTGTGGGTCTTCGGCTCTACCGTCTACCGCGTCTTCTACGTTGGTGTCCCAACCGCCGAGATCATGGGTGCAGTGGGCTTTCTTGCCCTGCTCACCAATCTGGCGAGTGTTCTCTTGCTTGTCAGATACAAAGACGGCGACGCCAACGTTCGGTCAGTTTGGCTGTGCTCGCGCAACGACGCTATTGGAAATGTCGCGGTCATGTTTGCTGCGTTAGGCGTCTGGGGCACGGCAAGTGGCTGGCCGGACTTGATCGTCGCAACCGTCATGGCGGGACTGTTTCTGTCCTCGGCCTATCAGATCGTGCGCCAGGCTCTCGCGGAGCGCCGCCAGATGATCGAGCACGGGCATGTAGAAACATGATGCAGACAGCTATCATCTATCTCGGCTTCGGGGTTGCAGCAGCGACGCTCACAGCAATCCTATGGTCGATTGTTTTTCCCAAGCGCCGCATATGGCCGCCGAAACAGTATACCGCCCTTACGCCAGTGTTCGTCTGGGTGCCGACTTTCACGCTGTTCGGCATCCTCATCGTCTTGGGGATACTGGGTTGGGGCAACGCCGCCATTCAAGGTTGGCTGCGCTTCGGGGTCGGACTTCCACTAATAGTGATCGGCAATGTCATTGTCTGGCTGGAGGTCTCGCACTTCGGAGTGCCCCAGACGGGTGGTGCCAAGGGCACGCTGCGCACCGAAGGCATGTATCGGTATTCTCGAAATCCGCAATATGTGGCCGATATTGCTATCGTCGGCGGGTGGATGATCTTGTCAGCTGCGCCCTGGGTGTTCGCGGTTGGCGCTCCGGTAATTGCGATATTGGTGGTCACCCCATTTGCTGAAGAGCGTTGGCTAAAGGATCAGTACGGCACTGCGTTTGAGGATTATGCTAAACGGGTCAGACGGTTTTTCTGAAAGTTGAATGAGCGACAAAACCGACCTTCGCTATTTTACGTCAACCTGCCGTCCAAAGTTGCTCAATCTTATGGTGACAGTCTCGGGCAAAATACCCGTTGGCTGTGCAAGCTCCAATCACTGCTTCTTGGCTGGATCGCATCAGTGATGCGGATCTTCACCGGAAGCCATCTGTATGTGGTGCGCCTGATGGTGCGCACCGATTGTCATAACGCCGAAGAACCCGAGGCCAAGGACGCGGGCAAGCTCCTGTTCGGTCTGGACCTCGATGCGCATGGTCGCTCCGTCCGTGGACGGTTCAGCAGTCACCGTCCATCCAGTTGCCAATTCCAACATCGGTGAATGTGCCGTCGCCATGCGCGCGACGGCATCGGCCACAATCCCCTCGCCGGTAACGCGAAACTCGACTTTCCTGCCTTCGGTCTGAGTGTTCACGGTCGCTTGGGTCGTGACCAACTCCATATCCACGAGGTGATCGCGCAGCGCCTGAATATTGACCTTGGTCCAGTCGGTACCGGGGTCGTCTGACAGGATTTGTACGATTTCCGAAATTGCGGCGAAGGCGGACTGCCCTGTTTCCAAAGGGCCGTCCGAGCCCTGATGGGCATGTTGGGCGGCGGCTGGAAGGGCTATGAGCGCCACGATGGCGCAAAGTGTCGTTCTGATCATGGTATGTCCGTTCTTGCATTTGGGGTTGGTGGCTTGCTACACCCCAGACGCAGATCCGAATATGATTGAAATCACATGTTACCCACCCCGTTCGGCGCATTGGATGAAAAATCTCTGTCTCAAATGCGTTATTCCATTGGAGACCACGTGTTCCGGCAGGGCGACACCACAAAGGGCATATTCTTTGTGGCGTCAGGTGGCATCTGCCTAACTCGCGTGACGGAATCTGGAAACTCCGTAACGATCTACAACGCTCAGACTGGCGACATGTTTGCCGAAGCATCCATTTATTCGGATCACTACCACTGCGACGCGATTTGTACTGCTCCATCCGAAGTTGTTCGGATTTCGAAGCAAGCCATCCAGAAGCAACTACGTGAAGACACGGCTTTTTCGGAAGGGATCACCAAGCGATTGGCGGTGCAGGTGCAGGATTACCGCCAGCTATTGACGCTGCACGCTATGAAATCAGCGAACGACCGCGTATTGCTGGCGGTAGAATTGGGCAAGCTGACCGGTTCGGTCACACAATTCGCCAACCAGATCGGGTTGACCAAAGAAGCCTGCTATCGGGCCCTCAGAGATCTGTCTGATCGGGGATTGCTGACAAAAACCGGGCGCGGGCGCTATGCTCCCACGCCACGTAGCGAAGACCGCCTTCCTTAGTTGTGCGGTGGGTTGCGACCGGCTTGAATTTGCTGAACGCGGTCCGGCCAGGTTGATCTGATATAGGCCAGGATGTCCCAAATATCGTCATCGGTGAGAGCATCGCCAAAACCCGGCATACCGCTTGCGAAGCCGGTGATACCGCGCGCAGCCAATGCTTCCTCTCCACCAAGCCGAGTGTATTCGAACAAAAGCTGGTTATCGTGGTGCCATGTGTGCCCGGTCTCATCATGGGGCGGTGCGGGCAAGACGCCGTTTTCATCAGGCGTGCGCCAGTCGGGTTTCCCTTCAAGACTGGCCCCATGGCAGGACGCGCATTGTTCGCTGTAGAGGGTTTGACCATTGGTCAAATCTCGGTCATCCAATTCGTGACCGGCGATTGCACCGGTCGCGATACAGCATGCGGCAATGATCAAAACGCGTTTCATGCGACTTCCACCCATGTCTTCATGCCCGCCGCTTGATGGCCTAGCATGTGGCAGTGCAACAGCCATTTCCCGGGGTTGTCGAACACGCAGACGATGTCGCGGGCCTCACCTGCATCCACAAGTGTGGTGTCTCGAAAAGCGCCCAGATTGTTGTCAGCCCGGACCTCAAAGAAATGATGCCCGTGCAGATGGATGCCATGCGGGAAACGGGTGTCGTTCACCAGACGAATACGCGCTGTCTGCCCACGTTCGAACAGATGAAACGGGGTATCCGTCAGACCGGACTGCCCGTTGAACGCCCAGATATCGCCACCCATCATACCTTGCATCATGCGACGGCTCATGGCCCCACCTTCCATGGTAAGCGTCAGGGAAACCGCATTGTCTAAGTCGGGCTGCGTAACCTCGTTTGGTAGCAACGCAGAAATCTCCGATGGTTGCCGCTCCGTGTTCGCGTCCTCAACGGGGATTTCACCCAGCAAGTAGGGGCCGTCCTGCGTGGGAAACATGAAGGCGATTTGGTCCGGGGAAGTGATGTCCGCGATGATATCCGCGCGTTGGGCCGGGGCAAGAATGAGACTGGATAACTCCTGTGGACTGACAAGGGGCATTCCGTCATTTGCAACGATCTTGCCGTCGACACCTTCAATCTCAATCGGGAAAATCCTGTCGGTCGCAACATTGATCAGACGAAGGCGCACACGATCACCACGACGGACGGGCGTGCTCGGTTCGACAAGAGCACGGGCATAGTTGCCGAGCCGCCCCTGATGCGCCTGATCGTGCATATTTTCGAAACCATCGGCCAGCGTGCCCGCTTCGGTCATGCGCCAATCATCTATCAACACGATCAAATCGTGATCCACGTCCGGTGGCGTCAACTCTTCCACGATCAACGGGCCATAGAGTCCCTTTGCAACCTGTTCCCAAGATCGGTTGTGCGAATGGTACCAGAAGGTGCCTGCATCCGGCGCACGGAAACGATAGGCGAACTCGGCATCCACTTCGACGACGTCTTGCGTCAGGCCCGGAACGCCATCCATTGCATTGTCGATACGCAGCCCATGCCAATGCACCGCCGATCCCTCGCCGATCTGGTTCCGGAACCGGATGTCAAAGATTTCTCCCTGACGGGTCCGCAGCACTGGTCCGGGCGTGCTGCCGTTGAATCCCAGCATAGGCGTTGCCGGTTCCCCAACGGGCAGGATTTGCGCGCTGACCGGCTGCGCAACCAGTTCCGTTGGGGTCGAAGCAAGTGTGATACGCGGAACCAATGCCGCCACGCTTGTCGTGATCAAGAATTCTCGTCTGTTCATGGAAGGCCTCAGTTCGGAAGGGTCTGAACGCTGGTGAGTGTTGCGGTTGCCGCAAGCACGACCAGGATGACCGCTGTTTCAATTTCGATGGAGCGCGCCAGATGCTGCGCGGCTTTGCTGTCTCCGGCCTGCATGGCGGGAACAAAGCGAAGCTTGTTTGCGGCTGCCAGAATCAGGATCGCGCCGACAAGCACCAGCTTGATCAGAAGGGTTTGCCCATACCCGGTTGACAAGAGTGCCCTCAGATCGCCCAGCAACAGCCAGGCCATCAACAGGCCTGCCAGGATCAGCACCGGGACAATCACTGCCGCCGCTTGCCCAAAACGATGCCCCAGCAGGGCCGCGTCGTCCAAGTGTTCTGGCAGTCGTGACAGGTTCCGTAAGGGGCCAAGGATACCGATCCAGAACGCGATACCAAGAAGGTGCAATAGAAGGAGCAGACGGATGCCAGTTTGCTGCAAATCAGGTACGTGCCCGATTTTTGCAAAGGACCATAAGGCAATGGTCCCGCCAGCAAGTGAAACCCACGTCCCAAAACGGGGAATGAACATTCCCGCGATTAGGATTGCCACACCAACAACCCGATAAACCAAAACGTCGCCAACCGGTGTTTGCCACAACAGCCCGAGCATTTCGGGATCCGTCATGCCATCGGCTCTACCCGTCAGAGCGGCCCCGCGCAGCATGAAGCCGAACACCGCTGCGAAAATGGCAAGTCCCGCCAACACCACAGCCTTCGCCTTGATCCGGCGGCATAGTGGTAGCACCAGATTTGGAAAGGCCGCTAGAATGATCACAAGCCCGGTCGACCCAACGACGCCAAAATACAGCGTCAGTTTGGCGAATATCGCGGCTATTCCCCAGATATCCGGCATGGTCATTCCACCGTGAACGAGAATTCGCCCTGCATGGCGTGCCCGTCTGAACCTAATCCCCGCCATTCGATGCGGTAGGTGCCTTTCCCCATGCCTTCGAGGGGCAGCGTGAACACACGGTCAAAGCTCGTCTGATCCCCGAGATCAAGCCGGACAGACGGATGATCCTGATGGTGCATATCAACCCGTGTAAGACGGATATCATTGGCAAAGTTGAAGCTGATCTCGGGCGGGACTTCCGTGATTGTCGCGCCATTCTCAGGCGTTGTGTGATCTACGGGTGAATGCGCAAACGCACTGGTCGCCAGAACGGTCATCAACGCAAATGTGGTAAGTTTGTTCATTTGAGTATTCCTTAGTTTATTCCATTGGCACGCTGGATTTCGCGGATGTAGGCGGTGACCATGGCAACGTCACCACGGGTCAAGCCTTCGACCGGTGGCATGTCACCAAAACGCCAGTGATGGCTTCTGACTCCGTTCGCGACAGCGCGCTGAAAGGATTCGTCAGCGTGATGGCTGGGCTCATAGATCACATGGATCAATGGTGGTCCCGCGCCCTCAACACCAACAGCGTTGGTGCCGTGACAGGCGGTACAGGTATTCTCGAATATGCGTTGGCCTATCGCTGCGTTGCCGTCGATTTGCGGCATCTGGATCGCAACAATTGCGTTACCTTCAACAGGTGCCGCTTGCGCGACTTCCTCTGCGGGGCCGGGTCGAAGAACGAGGTATGCAGCGACGGCTGCCACGGCGCACGCGCCGATCACGATGTATTTTTTGTTCATGGATTGGTCCTTACCTTGTGAAACAGGGGCGGGCCGCAGTGTTCCTGCGACCTTTCTAAAACGCTGATCACTCACGCAAGCAGCGCTGAAATCCTGATTCAAAGGTTGGGTGGTCTGTCCGGGTTGTCCGGCTCTTCCAGAGTTGAGAGGTGGCCAACCTGCCAACCCAATACGGCCTCGGATTGGTCAAAAACTGCGTCGGAAGTTAGCAGTATTAGCGCGAGAGAATTGCACAGGAATGGATTGCATTCGTCATGCTCTATCCCATCTGATCCAAGCAGTGTGCTGCTCGTCAATTCCCCCAAAGCGTGGCCAGTGTGGTTTTCGACCACAGGCATGACCTTGTGCTCGTCACAATGCCCACCAACGCAACCCATGGATAAAGCATGCGCAGCGCTGCTTAGCCCCGTCATAAAGACCAGAAGAACAACAAGCAGTATTGAGGTTATGTTTCGAAGGCACTTCACACAGCGAAGCTATCTCAGTTTCCGATCCATTACAACGCGAGCCCTCTGTCAGGTGGTATGAACTCCAACCGCCCTAAGAAAAAAGCCACTCACCCGATTGCAGACCTCCAGGCAACACGCCGCATTTGATAAAATGAGCTTTTTCCGGCCGTTAGCTGCGGTTTGCGCCAATGTCCGTTTCAGCGGGATGATCTGAGCAGTTTGATGTTTCAGGATGACCATCATCGTAAAGCGCCGCCTGTGTTTCACCATTGTCCCAATGGTACAGCAAGCCGATTTCTTCGCCTGTATTGATACATGTAATGCGGCCGATGGCTTCGGCCGTTGTGCGAGCACTCTCAAATTCGGGCAAAACTAGCCCCTCTCGTTAAACAATTCCTTTGGATCGACGCCGAGAGCATCCGCGATCCGCTCCAGAACATCGATTGATGCCGAATTTTTGGCGAGTTCGATCTCGCTGATATAGCTGCGATCGACTTCCGCAGCTAAGGCTAATTGTTCTTGGCTCAATCCTCTGGAATTTCTTAGATTCCGTACATTTAGCCCTACTCGTTCCCGCAATTTCATGGCCTGTATTCGGCCAGATCACAAGAACTGCTCTACGGAATATATTCCACAAAACGCGCGCGAGCATCACAAATGATGTTCTCGTATATGGTGTGATGGGGGCTGTTGGAGCTACATTTACAATAATACAGTAATGCAGCAAAGGACATATATTGATATGTGGTGCAGATCTATCAGGAATTGGTTCTTTGGGGTCGCAATGTCTCTGCTTTCCAGTGTGGCTCCGCAGGCGGTAAAAGCCTATCAGGTTGACTGCGCCATTCTGCTTTGCCTGGCTGGTGGGTGGCCCGCGTCAGCAGAATGCGCTCATGCCCGTGCTGTGTTCATCCGTCGGATTACTCCTTGGCCGATCGAGCCACCATTACAAATCTGGCGTTGTCCTATGGGGGTTTCTGAGCGCGCGCCATTGCAAAGCAAGGCCCCGAAAATCTGGGAAGCCAGCAACCAAACAGGTCAAACGCTCGGCCAAGTCATTCTGGCGCAAGTGGTCGAAGATGGTGCCGATATCGACATCAGTGGCTTGGAATTCGATTTCGTGCGCTCGATCCGTGTCTGGGATGTTCGGCATTACAGTCATCGCGAACGTGGTCGCGACGATGATTGCTCCGAGAATTACAATATGCTCCTCGGCACCTACGGCACGCAGGGCGATTTCGGCTGGCAACGCACGACGCCAGCGGCCGCCCCGCAGTGGGTGCTTCCATCGCGGCGCTGTTCGTCATCAAATTGGCGTCGCGGAGTCGGCGTTGAATGGGAGGATCACGAAGGCAGCCACGGATATGAGTGGGTGGCCTATTAGGGCTATTCCCCGATATCCTTCATGCGTTCCGAGATATCGACCGCAATGCGCTCATACAAGGCTGCTTGCTTGTCTCTGGGAGAGCCGGGCTTCGGACTTCTTCGGCGGATGCGCTTCGCGAGCCAGAAGAGCAGCCGCGCGGCGGGGTCTTCCAGTTTTTCCGGCACAGGGGCCGGATAATTTTCTTCGAGTAGGGCAACGACCTCAGCATTCATACTGCGGTGGTTGGCCTCAGCCGCGAGGCGTATCCTATCGCGCAGGCCGTCCGGCAGCCGCACGATAAATTTATCCTGATTCTGAGAGCTTTGTTCTGCCATGATGGCACTGTGCCATAAAAATCGATTGACGCAATAGTGGCTAAGTGCCACTAACGGGATATTGTTTCAACCTGGAGGCGTTTCATGAACAGTCGTAAACCAATGCAACTTCGGCTTCCGCAAGAGCTCAAGGAGTGGATCAAGGCGGAGTCCGATCGCAATGGCAACTCCCAGAATTCTGAGGTGATCCGCGCAATTCGCGCGGCAAAGGACAGGCGCTCCACTCCCGCTTCAATCGGAAATATCAATATAGATCAGGGTGATAATGCGCGTTGTTAACGAGGTGAGAGAGGTGTCGATAAGATGACGAAAGTAAGTGCACAGACGAAAGCGAAACAAGCGGCCTCGGCTTTTATCCGCGAGGCGCGGGAGGCAGGTTGGCAACGCGCGAAGTTCGAGATCAAGCCAGATGGCAGTGTCATCGTCGATGCCAACATGGTCGCGCCAGAGGCAGCTGACGACTTTCTCAACAGTGACCTGAGAATGGGCGAATGACCCGCAAGAGCCTTCCAAAATACGTCTACAATGACAGAGGATACCTTCGGTTCATCCGGCGTTCGCGCGGCATCTCTGTCATGATGCATGAGGAAGCGGGCACTCCGGAATTTTGGGATCATTACAATCGCCTGCTTAAAGGAAAGCCAGCGCCTGCGCCGGTGAAGCGTAACTTTGAGGCCTTAATCCTGAGCTATTACGAGAGCGACGCCTACAAAAAGCTGAAGCCCCGGACGAGATCCGACTATCGGCGGTATATCAGCCACATTCGTGAGATCTGGGCCGAGAAAGACCCGGCCAGGATCGAGACCCATCATATCTACGAATTGCACCGCGCCAATGCGGATCACTGGCGGCAAGCCAATTATCTCGTCCAGGTCATGGTCGTCTTGATGAACCACGCACGATTGATTGGCTTTATTAAGAAGGAGCACGGCAATCCGGCGAAAGGCATTCCGCTCTTAAAGCAGCAGAGCGATGGCTGGGAGCCTTGGCCGGACGATGTCCGCGCAGAGTTCGAAGCGCTGGCTTCTGAGCGTGCGCGACTGGTCTACGAGCTTTGCGTTGGCACAGGCCAGCGAATTGGCGACGTCGTAAAGATGAAGTGGGCACACTTTTCCGACGAAGGATTCGATTTCACTCAGGGTAAAACCGACAAGCCGCTGTGGATCCCGCTCACTGATCGTCTCAAGGCTCACCTGGACGGGCTCGAGCGAACGGACGGCACGGTCGTGACTGACGCTAAGGGCAGGTCGGTCAGCTATCGCATCATCGCCGAGGAAATGCGCTCCATCAAAAAGAAGATGAAGCACGAGAAGGCGAGCTACTACAAAACGCACGGGCTCAGGAAAAATGCGACGATTGAGCTGTATCTGGCTGGGTGTGATGACGAGATGGTCAAAGCCGTCACCGGCCATTCAGGCGTTGAGATGCTCAAAAAGTACGGTGGGCCGATCCGGCAAAGAGAGCTCGCGAAGCGCGCTCAAGAGGCAAGAAATCAAATGGAACGAAGCAAGACCGAAACGTGAAAGTTTCAACGGTTGTTTCAAAAATGGCAGTGAAGGAGAGAAAGGATGAAGCAAGTCATTGATTTTATTGGAGGCGAGTACCGGAATCGAACCGGTGTACACGGATTTGCAATCCGCTGCGTCACCACTCCGCCAACTCGCCGAAGGGTGAGGGCTTCCTATACGATGAAAATTGAGGGTGCAAGCGACAATTAATCATGAAGTGCAGAGTTGCCCCGCTTTGGCTTCTGTGCCAAAAAACAATCCATCCGCACCCTATGCAAGAGATGCCATAATGCCCGATTTTGAGAGCCGCCGCACCACCATGGTGGATACGCAGGTCAGACCCTCTGATGTCACAAAGTTTCCGATTATTGAGGCAATGCTGTCCGTGCCGCGCGAGATTTTTGTGCCAGCGACGCTGGCTGAGGCGGCCTATATAGGCGAAAATCTCGAATTTGCGCCCGGACGGGTGCTGCTGGAACCGCGCAGCTTTGCCAAGATGCTGGACGCGTTGGACATTCAGCCCGATGAATTGGTGCTCGATATCGGATGCGGGCAGGGCTATTCCAGCGCCTTGATGGCGCGGATTGCAGAGGCGGTCGTCGGCATCGAAGAAGACGCTGGGATGGTCAGCGAAGGTGAGGTGCTTTTGGCCGATCTGGGTGCTGACAATGTCGCCTTGCTGGAACGCCCTTTGGCCCAAGGCGCTGAAAAACACGGCCCCTACGATGTGATCACAATTCAAGGCGCGGTCGAAGAGATCCCGGACACCATTTTGTCCCAGCTCAAAGAAGGCGGGCGGATCGCCGCGCTTTTTGCCGAGGGTGAATTGGGTCTGGTGAAAATTGGCCACAAACGGAACGGTGTTGTCACATGGCGTCGGGTGTGCAACGCCGGTGCGCCGGTGCTGCCCGGATTTAAAAAGACAGCTCAATTCAGTTTGTGATATAAGAAAATAAATAAAGACACATCTGTGTAAATCAGAGGACATTGTAATGTCGAGCAGAAGAACGAAAACAAAACTGGCCATGCTGGCTATGGCAACTTTTTTAAGTGCCCCTTCTGCCTTTGCGCAGTCTTTGGCGGATACGCTGATCGGGGCCTATAATCACAGCGGCTTGCTAGAGCAGAACCGCGCGGTGCTGCGGGCCGCTGACGAAGACGTGGCGCAAGCCGTGGCGCTGTTGCGCCCGACGCTGGATTATACTGCACGCTATTCCTATTCTTACGCCCATAACAACTTTTCCGGCTCCTCCAATTCTGATGGCGGGAGCGTTGGTCTGACAGCTAGCCTGATGGTTTATGATTTCGGTCGCACCCGTTTGGCGATTGATGCGGCGAAAGAAACCGTTCTGGCGACACGAGATGCTTTGGTGGGCATTGAGCAAGACGTGCTGCTGCGCGGTCTTGTGGCCCATATGAACGTGCGCCGGAGCCAAGAGTTCGTCTCCTTGGCGGAAAACTCTGTCCGCCTGATCTCTGAGGAACTCCGTGCTGCTCGCGACCGTTTCGAAGTCGGGGAAGTCACCCGTACGGATGTCTCCCTTGCGGAGGCGCGGCTTGCGTCCGCGCGCTCTACATTGGCGGCTGCACAGGGCAGCCTTGCGCAATCCCGTGAAGAATACCGTGCGGCTGTTGGGGTCTATCCGAACAGCCCCGGAGCCCCAGGTGCCTTGCCAAGTACGGCGGCCTCGCTTGAAACGGCGCGCGACATCGCCGTGCGGACCCACCCGGATATGTCCCAAGCCAAGCGCAGCGTGACCGTTGCCGAAATTAACATTGCCCGCGCCGATACGGCCAAGCTGCCCACGGTAAGCGCCTTTGGCGAACTTTCCCATAGTTTTGGCGACTTAACCGTTGGCGATACCCGGCAGGATGCAAGCGTCGGATTGCAACTATCCGGCCCGATTTATCGCGGTGGGGCATTGGCCTCTGCCACACGGCAGGCAATAGCCAATCGCGATGCGGCCCGTGGCTCACTGCATTTTGTGCGCCATTCACTGGGGCTAGAGGTTGGTAATGCATGGTCCTCAATTTTGGTGGCCGAGGCCAGTGTGCGGGCTGGTACCCAACAGGTACGCGCCGCACAGGAAGCCTTTGACGGCACCCGCGAAGAGGCACAACTTGGCGCGCGGACCACGCTGGATGTTTTGGACGCAGAACAGGACCTGCTGGATGCACAGGCTGAATTGGTTTCTGCGCAGATTGATGTCTATGTCGCCACCTATCAACTCCTGTCTGCTATGGGGCTGATGACGGTGGATCACCTTAATCTGGGCATTCCGACCTATGATCCGGTTGCCTATTATAATGCGGTTAAAGATGCGCCAGCTGGCCTGAGCAAGCAGGGGCAAGATCTTGACCGTGTCTTGCGTGCCATCGGAAAAGACTGATCTTTTTGGTTTGCACACAATGTGTTGTGTGGTTTGCCGCTTGTCGCTACACTTAGCGGCAAGCAGTAGGCACGATTGAGGCAGATATGGAACGCAAAGCGGAAATGGAGGACGTGCTGAGTTCGATCCGGCGTTTGGTCTCGGAAGAGGTCCGCACGCAAGAGCCCTTGGCGCCAAGCAAAGAACCCAAAGGGGGACTTTCCGCCAGCGCTGACGCATCTGATCGATTGGTGCTGTCTCCGGCTCTGCGCGTTTTACCGGATGTTGCACCCGAAGCATCGCCCGAATCAGAAGATGTGTTGCAGCTCTCGGAAATGGAAATGCGCGACCTGCATGATCTTCCGGCGGCGACACCTGCAGAGCTACGCGAAGCTGCCGACGTTTTGTCTACCGATGAATTTGCCGTTGAAACCGTGCTTCCCGATGCGGACGTGGCCAAGGCCAACGCCCGTTTGGTGAGTCTGGAAGACACAATCGCAGAGCTTGAATCCGTCGTTAGCGATCAGAACATCGAATTTGAGCCTGATGGCTCCGAAGAAGTTGGCTCCAGCCCCGAAGTCGAAACGCTGGACTGGGTGCCGCATTTTGTGTCAGTCGGTCAGAAAAAAGCCGCCGAGCCAGAGGCGGATCTGCCCAAAACGGAAATGCGGACTGACGTTGAAGAAGAGGGCGGACAAGAGCCTGCGCTTGAGCTTTCCGAGGTGTCACGATCAGAGAAACAAGACTTGCAGTTTGAAGCGGCTGAAACGCTGGCTCAAGACGCCGAAGCTGCAGAGGCTTTGGCCTTTGAGGACAGTTTGGAAAACACGGCCGAACCAGCTGTTGAGGCTTTCGAACCCGCACCGGCAGACCCGCAAGACCAACGCGCAGATGAGGACGCCTTTATCCTTGATGAAGACGCTTTGCGCGATCTGGTGCGGGATTTGGTGCGCGAAGAGCTTCAGGGTGTATTGGGTGAACGGATCACCCGCAATGTCCGCAAGTTGGTGCGCACTGAAATCAACCGTGTACTTGCGACGCAGGATTTTGAATAGGTCCTTTTAGGGCCTAAATCTCTGCCGCCAACTGCCACAATAGATCTAGATCCAGATGGGTTTCCAGATGCGCGGCAAGCGCATCCAAGGTGCTGTCGACCTCAACCTCATAGGCGGTCCCCCCAATATGGGTGCCCAAACGCTGCAAATAGGCGGCGCGAAATTTGTCAGCCGTAAACAGACCATGCAGATAACACCCGCGAATTTTGCCATTGCCGGACTGCGCCCCATGGGGTTGCCCCCGCACCGAAAGCCAGCCCGCCGCGCAATCTGGCCCAGTTGTCTCTCCGATATGGATTTCATAGCCTTCAAGCGCCGTGCCGCTGTCCAGATCAGTCGCAGACGTCAGCGCCAGCGTCTTTGAGGGCTTCATCACCGTGGTGATCTCCAGCAGCCCGAGCCCCGCCACTGAGGCGGGTGCGCCTTCGATGCCTTCGGGGTCCTCTATGCGGGTGCCCAGCATCTGGTAGCCGCCACAAATGCCCAGCACATGCCCCCCGCGACGCACATGGGCCGCCAGATCGATGTCCCAGCCTTGTTGGCGGAAATAGGCCAGATCGGCGATGGTGGATTTTGAGCCGGGGATCAGGATCAGATCGGCATCAAGGGGCAGGGGGGCACCGGCGCGGATGATCTCAACCGAGACATCCGGTTCCGCCGAAAGCGGATCAAGATCGTCAAAATTGGCAATGCGCGACAGATGCGGCACGGCGATTTTCAGGCCGGAACCCTTAGAGGAGGCGATGTCCATGACGTCTTCGGCAGGTAGTTTCCAGGCCTGATCAAACCACGGCAAAACCCCAAGGCTGGCCCAGCCGGTGCGCTGGATGATTTCGGTCAGACCGGCATCAAACAGGCTGGGATCACCACGAAATTTATTGATGGCAAAACTGCTGATCCGGTTGCGGTCCGCGTCGGGTAACACTGCATGGGTGCCAACAAGCTGTGCAATGACACCGCCGCGATCGATATCGCCGATCAGGGTGACCGGTACCCCCGCCGCTTCGGCAAATCCCATATTGGCAATATCGCCGTCGCGCAGGTTGATTTCGGCGGGGCTGCCCGCACCTTCGACAAGGATCAGATCGCAGTCCTGCGCAAGGCGCTGAAAGCTCTGCAACACCTCTGGCATCAGGCTGGCCTTCATCGCGCCGTAATCCCGTGCTTTCAGCGTAGCGCGGCGCTGACCGCGTACCACCACCTGTGCGCCAACATCGCTTTCGGGTTTTAGCAGCACAGGATTCATATCAACAACCGGTGCCACCCCGCAGGCCCGCGCCTGCAAGGCCTGCGCCCGACCGATTTCGCCACCATCTGCCGTCACTGCGGCATTGTTGGACATGTTCTGCGGCTTGAACGGGCGCACCTTAAGGCCGCGCTTTACAAAGGCACGGGCCAGTCCGGCAACAAGGATGGATTTCCCGACATTGCTCCCGGCGCCCTGAACCATCAGTGATTTGGTCATTGCAACTCTCTGTCCTAAGGTCCAATTCGACATATCGCTGATGGAGCCTTTGTAAAGCCCTTATGAACACACCTGCACATCTTCTTTTGGGGGCGGCGATCTTTAGCAAGCCGGAACAGCCCAAAACCAATTTGGCCGCCTTGATCGGGGCCCTATTGCCGGACCTGTCGCTCTATCTGCTGGTGGCGTGGAATATCTACGTATTGGGCATCTCGCCCGAAGAGGTCTTTGGCAGTTACTACTTTTCAGACAGTTGGCAGCGCATTTTTGCCATTGATAACAGCTTTATCCTCTGGGGTGGGCTGTTCGCTGTAGCACTCTGGATCAAGCGCGATTGGTTAATCGCGTTATCCGGATCGGGGCTGATCCATGTGGCGACTGATTTTCTGCTACACAATGATGATGCGCGTCGTCATTTCTGGCCGCTGAGTGATTGGGTGTTTTATTCCCCCGTCAGCTATTGGGATCGCGATCATTTCGGTAATTATGTCGGCCCCCTAGAGGCGCTGCTTTGTCTGGGGCTCATCGTGATCCTCTGGCGCCGGTTTCATAGCTTTTGGGTGCGCGGGATACTGGTCGTGGCTGGTGTACTGCAGATCGTCCCCCATGTTGCGTTTTTTCTGATGTTCGCGGATTAGGGAGACCGCACGAAAAAAGGATGCGCCAGCAGCGGCACATCCTTTTTTAAAGTGTCAGACAGATCAGACGTGGTCGGCTTATGCCGCTTCGGCCTGCTGTTGACGGCGTTCACTTTCTTCGCGCGACAGCGCAACAGAAGTCCGAACCCCTTTGGAAACGAATTCCATTAACCCACCCACAACACGTTCGTTGGGGTCGATCCCGGCGCAAGACAGAACTTCACGACCGTCGCGGGAACGAGCCCAACGCGCGATCTGTTCCGGCCCGTTGCCGTATTTTTTGTCGTCGGCAATTGCATCATCCAGTGCAGCAAGCACAACAGCAGCGAAGAGTTTTTTCGCACGGTTGCCTTGTTCATGGTTGAAAGCAGTGCCATCAACGAAATCAGCCATCTCGTCGTCCTTTTTATTCTTGCTCTTGCATTTTTGGCGTTCGCCGACTATCCCGATTTTCTCGCGATTCGGTATCCCAATTTTATCATGGGTGCTATGCGCCAAGTGCATAACTGGTTATCTTGATCGTATGTGTGTCGGGGTGGCTTGTCAGCGCCTGACGCTCTGTATATAGGGTTAGCGCTATCCCGATCAACCTTTTTGACATGGTTTTGTTACATGCCCAGAATTAACGGAAACGAAATCCGCCCCGGTAACGTGCTGGAGCATAATGGTGGTCTGTGGGCCGCTGTAAAAGTCGACCACGTAAAACCCGGTAAGGGGGGTGCTTTTGCACAGGTGGAGATGAAGAATCTGCGCAACGGTTCCAAACTGAACGAGCGTTTCCGCAGTGCCGATAAAGTGGAGCGCGTGCGCCTTGAGCAAAAGGATCAGCAGTTCCTCTATGAGAACGACGGTATGCTGGTGTTTATGGACATGGAAACCTACGATCAGTATGAAATTCCAGCAGATATTCTGGGTGAACGCCGTCCGTTCCTGCAAGATGGAATGATGGTTGTTGTTGAATATTACGAAGAAGAAGCCCTGAATGCGACGGTACCCCAAAAGGTCAAATGCCGCATCGTAGAGACCGAACCGGTGGTCAAAGGCCAGACGGCAGCGAACTCTTTCAAACCGGCTATTCTGGACAATGGTGTTAAGGTAATGGTGCCGCCTTTCGTCGGTCAGGACGAGGACATCATCGTCAATACAGAATCCATGGAATATTCCGAACGCGCCTGATTGCAGGCTCAATTCCGATGGATCAAGGGGCCGTATGGCCCCTTTTTGCTGTCTTGTTACGTTGCGTCATAATTAAGCGTGGCGGCCTCTGCCTGCATCTCTCCTTGCGCCCGGTCAAACCGCAGATAGGCAATTGCCTGCCCATTGGCCTGGGTAAATAGGGTGCCGACCGGTTTACCGCCGGATTCAATCGCCGTTCCCACAGGGGCTGCGCCGGTGATTCTGACCGTGGCAAAGCCCTTGCGCAGTTTGGTTTTATGCTTCATCCGCGCGGTGACTTCTTGCCCGACGTAGCACCCTTTTTTGAAATCGACCCCGTGCAGCCGCTCAAATCCGGCTTCAAGGATATAGGTTTCATCCGGTTGCAGCTCGATGCCGGTTTGCGGGATGCAATGGGCTACGCGGATCGCGTCCCAGTCAACCTTGGGTGTTTCAACGGGGCTTTGTGCATAAAGCCGCCAGCCAAGAGCCGGATGGCGCGGGTCAGCTAGCGCCCCCGCCACAGGCGTGCCGGTCCCGCGCGACAGGATCAGCGGCGATGGCGCAATCTGCACATCAGCGCGCAGGCGATACATCGACAGGCGGCGGATAAAGGCCTCGGCAATGACCTCAGAGACATCGAGCAGGATGGTATCTTCGTGTTCGGTCACGAAAAAATCGGCAAGGTATTTCCCTTGTGGCGACAGCATGGCCGCATAGACAAGGCGGTCTGACAATTGACTGACGTCATTGCTCACCAGCCCCTGCAGAAAGGCAATGCGATCTGCGCCGCTGATGGCATATAGTTTGCGCTGGTCCGACATATTCGGCTCCTCTTGTCTTTGCTTCGCTAATATAGGAGGGATCAGGCTAGGCAACAGGCCTATAGTGAGGTTTTTCCATGCGCGCGCCGCTTTCTGTTATTGTGCCAACCCTGAATGCAGAGGCCGCACTGCCGCTGTTGCTGGCGGATCTCATGGCGGCCAATGAGGCGGGGCTGTTGCGGGAATTGATCCTGAGCGATGGCGGCTCTACCGACCAAAGCCAGCGTATCGCCGAGGCGGTTGGTGCGGAATGGGTAACGGGACCGGCAGGGCGCGGCGGGCAGTTGCAGCGCGGCGTGGCGCAGGCCAAGGGGGATTGGCTGTTGATCCTGCATGCCGACAGCCATTTGCCCGAAGGCTGGCTGGAGGCGGTGTCCCGACATATCGGGATGGCACACGGACCTGATCACGGGCCAGATCAAAGCGCGGATCAAAAGGCGGGTTATTTTGCGCTTTCTTTTGATGCCAAAGGCCCAATGCCGCGGTTGGTGGCGGGCTGGGCCAATCTGCGGGCACGGCTCTTGGGGCTACCCTATGGTGATCAGGGCTTGTTGCTGTCGCGTGTCCTATATGATCAGATCGGGGGCTATCCCGACATCCCCTTGATGGAAGATGTCGCCATCGCCAAAGCCCTTACGGGGCAGCTGCGGCCGCTGGACGCGCGGATTGTCACTTCGGCGGCAAAATACCAACAGCAAGGCTGGCTACGGCGCGGGACGCGCAATCTGGTGACGCTTCTGCGCTATCTGGCGGGGGCAGACCCCGAGGATCTGGCGCAGGCCTACAGGCGCTAGGTCTGTTCGGTGCGAAACTGCAGGTTATACAGATTGGCATAGACGCCGCCCCGGGCCAAAAGCTCTTCGTGGCGGCCTTCGTCGACCACCTGCCCATGCTCCATTACCACGATTTTATCGGCTTCCTGAATGGTCGAAAGCCGATGGGCAATGACCAGCGTTGTGCGCCCGATGGAGAGGGTTTCCAGCGCCTTCTGCACGGTCTTTTCTGATTTAGCATCCAGTGCCGAGGTGGCTTCGTCCAGTAGCAGAACCGGCGCATTGCGCACCAGCGCGCGTGCGATTGCTACGCGTTGCCGCTGCCCCCCGGATAGGGCAGAGCCGCGCGGACCGGCGTGGGATTCCACCCCGTCCGGCAGCTTGTCGAGGAATTCTGAAACGCTGGCCGCATCAAGGGCGGCTTTCAGGGCCTCGTCGGAAATATCTGCGCGCCCCAAGGTGATGTTTTCGCGGATGGATTCGTCAAACAACAGCGCATCCTGCGTGACCACCGAAAACTGGCTGCGCAGATCGCCAAGATCGAAATCCTGCACATCAATCCCGCCTAGCTGCACCGCACCGCTTTGCGGGTCGACGATACGGGTCAAAACGTTGAATACCGTTGATTTACCGGCACCGGATGCGCCGACAAGGGCGGTGGTTTTACCGGCCTCTGCGGTAAAGCTTGTGCCGCGCAACACCGGCTGCGATCCATAGGAAAGCTGCACGTCTCGCAGTACGATTTCCGTCTGCTCGGCGGCCACCGGCGCTGCGGCCTGCGCGGGGGAGGTGATGCTGGGCACTTCGTCAAACAGCCGATACAGCCGTTCCAAACTTGCGGCCGCGACCTGCCAAGTGCCCGCAATGCTACCAAGACGGCGCAGCGGTTGAAAAGCCAGCGCCATGGCGGTGAAAAAGCTCATGAATTCGCCAACGGTCTTCTCGCCGGAAATGATTTCCTGTCCGCCCAGTACCAATACGCCAAAGAAGCCGACACCGGTGACAATATCAATCATTGCCGGGATCATCGATTTCATCGCCGCCGTGCGGATTTCCACCCGTACGATCCGGCGGACAATGGCGTCAAAGCGGTTGGCCTGATAGGCTTCCATCCGGTTCAGCTTGATCGGGTTAATGCCGTGAAAGACTTCATCCAGACGGGTAGACCGCAGGCTGGCCTGTTCGCGGGTTTGGCGCGCCTTTTTGCGGATATAGCGTTGCAAATACCCCATCGGCAGGATCAGCACCGGCACCGCAATCAGGGCCAGCAAGGTCCAGTACCAGTCGATGGTGATGGCCACGGCAAACAGCGATACCAATGACACCATATCGCGGCCGACACCGGAAATGATCACCGACCAGACGTTCTGCACCGAAACCGTGTCACCCTGTACGCGCTCCATCAAAGAGCCGGGGGGGTTCTTTTGATAAAAGGCCGAATCCAGCGCCATGAGGTGTTTCACCAGATCGCTCTGCATCGCCGTAGAGGTTTTCTGCGCCACGGTCGTCAGGATGATCTTTTGCAGGATATTCGTTGCGCCGCGCAGCAAAAACAGCCCAAGGATCGCGGTGCCCACCCACAGCAGCGCATCGCTTTGTCCGCCGACAAAGACCAGATCAAACATCGGTTGCAGCAAATAGCTCAGGATGCCTAGCGTACTGCCTTCGATCAGCATGAAGATCAGCGCCAGCGCCATCCAGCCTGTGTGTTGCTTCAGATAGCCGTGCCACAGGCGGCTTAGCAGGATTTTAGAGGCATAGGGATTGTCGGAATTCGGATCAG
This sequence comes from uncultured Pseudoruegeria sp., assembly GCA_947498155.1. GTDB lineage: Bacteria > Pseudomonadota > Alphaproteobacteria > Rhodobacterales > Rhodobacteraceae > Pseudoruegeria. The sequence goes on along the minus strand of CANMJD010000003.1, from coordinate 333,614 downwards.
CCAAAAGAGGTCACCCCTGCAAGGTCGTTTGATCTCTGACCTAACCTGTCACCGTCGCGCTGACAAGAGATGCGAGGTGGGGCGGATGGCGGGTTTGGCGCCTGTCCGCCGGTTTAGCGCTGATAGCGATTAAGCCACATATTCAGCGCCAAACTCAGGATCAACACGCTTGGCCAACCGTAGGCCACACGGCAGGCCGTCAAACCGATAAACAGCAGCAGGGCAAAGCTGATGAGACAGGGTGTCGTGTAATTCTCGACCCGTCCTATGGGGCGTTGGGACATGGAAAGACCTGTGGCAAATACGAGATGTGGTACGCTGTCAGGATAGCCCAAAACAGGTGCGGGGCAATTCACGTTCCGGTCATTCGGCGGCAAGACGCAAGGCCTTGGGAAGGGCTTGCTCAAAAAGATCAAGGTCCTGCGCACGCCCGGCAGAAATCCGGATACAGCGGTTTTGCGGTGCCACAAAAGGCATGCGGACAAAGATGTTCAGATCAATCAGCGCCTCTAGCACCCGTTTGGCAAAGGCCCCGTCTTGCCCGCAATCTATGGCTACAAAATTGGTCGCACTGGGCAGCGTGCTCAGCCCGTTGGCGCGGGCAATCCTGTCAATTCGCAGACGGGAAGCGGTGATAGTATCGACGGTTGTCTTGAGGTATTCTTGATCCTTTAGCGCCGCCAAAGCACCGGCCTGAGAGATGCGGCTCACGCCAAAGTGGTTGCGGATCTTGTTGAACGCCGTGATCAAGTCAGGGTGGCCAATGCCATATCCGACGCGCGCTCCGGCCATGCCATAGGCTTTGGAAAAAGTGCGAAACCGGATGAGCCGTGGATCATCGGGCATCAGTGGCGGGGCGGTGCCGTCAGGGGCGAACTCTATATAGGCCTCATCCAGGATCAACAGGCACCCCTCGGGCAGGGCATTGATCATATCGGTAATCACCGCCGCCGCATGCCACGTGCCCATCGGATTGTCAGGATTGGCCAGATAGACCAGCTTTGCCCCCACTTGCGCGGCCTTCGCAATCAGCGCTGCGGGGTCTTCGTGATCCCCGGCATAGGGCACGGTGACAATCTCTCCGCCAAAACCGGCAACGTGGAAATTAAAGGTCGGATAGGCCCCGTGCGATGTCACCACCACATCACCGTCGCCTATGATCATCCGCACCAGATAGCCCAATAGACCGTCGATCCCCTCGCCGACAATGATATGCGAAGGGCTGATCCCATGGTGGGCGGCAAGGGCCTGTTTCAGATCGTGGTTTTCAGGATCGCCATACATCCAGACGTCGGGCACGGCGGCCTGCATTGCAGCAATGGCCAATGGAGACGGGCCAAAGACGTTTTCATTCGCCCCTAAACGTGCCGCAAACCCTGTGCCCTTGGCACGTTCTTGGGTTTCGGGGCCCACAAAAGGCACGGCGGCAGGCAGGCGTTGGGTCAGCGGGGTAAAGCGTGGATCAGTCATACTGCGACTGAACGGCAAATGCGCTTTGAATTCAAGCCTCGGACGCGGCAGATTTCGGAGTTGGGAACAGCAAATACAGGCCAACCAGCAGCAGAACCGACAGCGCCATGGTAAGCGGAATGGCGCGATGGCTGCCGTCAAACAGCGCGCTGGCAATAAAGGCCCCGCTGGCTCCGATCAGCATTTGCGTGCCGCCAATCAACGAAGCCGCAAACCCCGGTGTTTCGCCTGCAGGCTCCAGAGCGGCTGCCATAGAGGTCGGCAGACAAAGGCCAAAGCCCAGCACATAAAGGCAGATCGAAAACCAGAAGATCGGCAGCGACGGAGAGATCAGCGCGATCCCCAATTGCAGCACCCCGACAGCTGCCAAGACCATGATCGCCAGCCGCATGGATTGCGCGACAGAGTGGCGTTTGAGATAGCGATTGATCAGCAAAGCCCCCAACGTGTTAAACCCCGCAGCGACGGCAAACAGCAGGCCAAACGCCTGCGGGCTGACGCCATAAACAACTTCGGTTACAATCGCTGATGTCGATAGAATGGCGCTATATCCGGCAAAGCTGAACGCCCCGATCAGCATGGGGATGACAAAGGCGCGTTGACGATACAGGCTGGCAGCGGTCTGCTTGATGAACGAAAGGCGCAGCCGCTCGGGGCGGCGCTGGCCGACTTCGGGTAGGGCCATGACGGTATAGGCCAGAAACAGCAGTCCGGCGATGCCAAGGCTAACGAATAAAGCGCGCCAGTCAAAAAAGATCAACAGCGTGGAGCCAATGACCGGTGCCACCATCGTGGCCACCGTCAGCACCGCGGCAAGGACCGACATCAGCCGCGCCGCCTTTTGTCCGTGGGAGATATCACGCACCATAGCGCGGGCAATGACCGGCGTGCCGCCGGTTAGCCCCTGCAAGGCGCGCAGGATCAGAAGGGTTTGAAAATCAGGCGCAAGGGCACAAGCAAAACTGGCCAGCGTAAAACCGACCAGCGCAAGGATCAGTGCCAATCGCCGCCCGTAAGCATCCGAAAACAACCCCCAAAAGAACTGCCCAACCGCATAGGCCAGAAAATACACGCCCACCAACAGCGCGCCTTTTTCTTCGGCCTCGCCAAACTCGCGGGCAATGACGCCAGTGGCCGGCAGAACCAGATCAATAGAAATCGCCGTCAGGGCGGTGATGCCGCCCATGTATAAAACGGCATCGGGACGTTCAAAGAAGGGTTTGCTTTGCAATGGGGGCTCCAAAGTAAAAGGGCACCGCCTTGGGTGCCCTTTTGATGTTATCCGATTTCAGCCAGTCGGGCCAAGGCGGCCTTGAGCTTGCTTTCTTCTTCCAGTTTCTGATCCAGAAGCGTCTGGCTTTCCTCAACCACTTCGGGCGGGGCGGAGGCGACGAATTTCGGGTTGTTCAACCGGCCGCGCAGACCGCCCATTTCCTTGGCCAATTTGCCCAAGGTCTTTTCGAGCCGCGCCTTTTCGGCGTCCACATCGATGATGTCGGCCAGCGGCAGGCAGAAGGTGCCGCCCTCGACCGCGATGATGGCAGAACCCTTGGGCGCCTCATCCGCCTTTGTAAGCGCCTCAATGCGGCCCAGTTTCTGGATCAAGGGCGCGTTGCGATCCCATGCGGCCTGACCGGCATCCTCCAGCTGAACCTGAACCATCTGGATTTTGGCCCCCGCCGGTACGTGCATTTCGGCACGGGTAGAACGGATCGCCTCGATCAAGGAGACAACCCAGTTCATTTCCTTATCGGCAGCACTGTCCACCAGTTCCGCACCATAGGTGGGCCAGTCTTTGTGGACCAGCAGCGTGTCGCGGCTGGCAATCTCGCCCCAAAGCTCTTCGGTGATGAAGGGCATGATCGGGTGCAGCATTATCAGGCACTGATCAATCACCCAAGCCATCGTGGCACGGGTTTCTGCAACCACGGCAGGATCTTCGGCGTTCAGCAACGGTTTGGCGAATTCAACGTACCAGTCGCAGACCTTATTCCAGACATAGGCATAAAGGCCGGTGGCGGCGTCGTTAAACCGGAAGGCGGTCAGGGATTCATCTGTTGCCATCCGCGCTTTGGCGGTTTCACCGATGATCCACTTGTTTACTGTCTGGGTGACGTTTGTGGGGTCAAAATCCGCACTTGGCACACATTCGTTCATCTCAGCAAAGCGCGCGGCATTCCAGAGCTTGGTGCCAAAGTTGCGATAGCCCGCGATGCGCTGGGTGTCGAGTTTGAGCGCGCCGCCAAGGCTGGCCATGGCCGCATTGGTAAACCGCAGGGCATCGGCGCCGAATTCATCAATGACATCCAGTGGATCGATCACGTTGCCGGTGGATTTGGACATCTTCTTGCCCTTGGCATCGCGCACCAGACCATGCAGATAAACAGTGTCGAACGGGATTTCTTTGACCACGGCCAATTGCATCATCATCATCCGCGCCACCCAGAAGAATAGGATGTCCTGACCGGTGATCAGGGTCGAGGTCGGGAAATATTTCTCCAGCGCTTCTGTCTGCTCCGGCCAGCCCAATGTGCCGATGGGCCAAAGGCCGGAAGAGAACCACGTATCCAGCACATCGGGGTCGCGGGTCAGGCTCACACCTTCACCCGCCTGTGCTTGCGCTTCGGCTTCTGTCGCGGCGCAATATTGCCCGCCGTTTTCGTCGAACCACACCGGAATCTGGTGACCCCACCAAAGCTGGCGGGAAATGCACCAAGGTTCGATATTTTCAAGCCAGTGATAATAAGTCTTCTCGCCGCTTTCCGGAATGATCTTAACTGTGCCGTCCTTGACCGCATCCAGCGCTGGGCCAACGATTTTATCGGTGTCGACAAACCATTGATCGGTCAACATTGGCTCGATCACGACTTTGGATCGATCGCCAAAAGGCTGCATCACCGGTTTGTTTTCGACGTATGCAATTTCGGTGGTGACCTCATTGCCGTCTTCATCGGTGACGGTTTTGCGTGTCATCACTGCCAGACCTTCGGTGGTGATATCGGCGATCACCGCTTTGCGGGCCTCAAAGCGATCCAAGCCGCGATAGGCTTCGGGCACAAGGTTCATTGCCGCGATCTTGACCTCATCAAAGCTTTCGTCGCCATTGGCAATTGCCTGCGCGGTGGCGGCTTCCTCGGCGTAGGGGCGGCCATCGGCGCGCATTGCGCCTTTGCTGTCCATCAGCGAATACATCGGAATGCCGCCGCGCTTGGCGACCTGATAGTCATTAAAGTCATGGGCACCGGTGATTTTCACCGCGCCAGACCCGAAGTCCTTATCAGGGTATTCATCAGTGATAATCGGGATCAGGCGGCGCTGCGCCTTGGGGCCAACCGGAATTTCGCAGAGTTTCCCGACGATTGGCGCGTAACGTTCATCCGTGGGATGTACCGCAACTGCGCCATCGCCGAGCATGGTTTCAGGGCGCGTGGTGGCGATAGAGATATAGTCGCGTTCCTCGGAGAGGGTGACGTTGCCGTCTTCGTCTTTCTCGACGTAGGTATAGGTTTCGCCTCCCGCCAGAGGGTATTTGAAGTGCCACATGTGGCCCGCAACTTCGATGTTTTCGACTTCGAGATCGGAAATCGCAGTTTCAAAATGTGGGTCCCAATTGACCAGACGCTTGCCGCGATAGATCAGGCCCTGATTGTACATCTCGACAAAGACTTTGATCACCGCATCGTGGAAATTGCCGCCTGCCTCATCAGCAGGCGCACCGGGGGCACCGGACATGGTAAAGGCCGTGCGGTCCCAGTCACAAGACGCACCAAGACGTTTAAGCTGGTTGATGATGGTGCCGCCCGATTGGGCTTTCCAATCCCAGATTTTTTCCAGAAAGGCCTCTCGGCCCAATTCAACACGACCCGGTTGCTGGGTTTCGGCCAGTTGACGCTCTACCACCATCTGGGTGGCGATACCGGCGTGGTCCATTCCGGGCTGCCACAGGGTGTCAAATCCCTGCATGCGTTTCCAGCGGGTCAGGATGTCTTGCAGTGTATTATTGAAGGCATGGCCGATGTGCAGCACACCAGTGACATTGGGCGGCGGGATCATCACGCTAAAGCTTTCAGCACCGTCTTTGGCATTCGCACCGGCGGCAAAGGCTTTGGCCTCTTCCCATTTTGCGTAAATCCGAGCCTCGGCGGCTCCCGCGTCAAAAGTCTTTTCCATAGCCATTTTAGGCGTTCCCACATCCGTTTTACGTCATTGCAGATGCTCTAACGAATGCAGCACCAAAGGGGAAGAGGCCGCGTACAGGGGGCGGCCCCGCGCGGGTGGTAACTTTTACGCCTTTCACGCGGAATTGTCGCTGCTGTCGCTGGACACGCCGGATGCAACGGCTAAGGTCGGAAAAAGAGTCTCACAGGCGACGGAGCGGTGACATGGATAAATTTGGCAAACGGCAACCGGTTAAACGGGTGGAAGACATTCGGTTCCTGACCGGAACAGGGCGGTATGTGGATGATATTGCACCGGAAAATGCGCTGCATGCCTTTTTCCTGCGCTCACCTGTAGCCCATGCTGAAATCACCGAACTGGATGTCAGCGACGCGCGTGACGCCGACGGGGTGCATCTGGTGCTGACGGCGGATGATTTGATTGCCGCGGGCGTTTCGCTTGGGATGGAAGCAAGTCTGGTCAGAAACAAGGACGGCAGCAAGGGAGCGAACCCGGAACGCCCGATTTTGGCCCATGGGCGCGTGCGGTTTGTTGGTGAACCGATTGCTTGTGTTATTGCCGAAACCATCACTCAGGCCAAGGATGCTGCAGAGCAGATTGTCTTTGATTTTGAAGAACTTGACGTCCATGTCACCCCGATGCCCGGCGGCACGACGATCCATCCCGAAGCGCCTGAGAATGTGGCGTTTGATTGGGGCATGGGGGATGCGGCTAAAACCGAGGCGCGTTTTGCCAGTGCGGCGCATCATCTGACCTATGAGATTGGCGACAATCGCGTGATCGCCAATTCGATGGAGCCACGCGGCTGCTTTGCCGAATGGGACGGTTCGCGCTTGCATGTCTGTGTGAACGGGCAGGGGGTTTGGGGCACCAAGGATCAAATGGCCGTGCATCTTGGCCTGCCAAAGGATCAAATTCGGGTCACCAACCCTGATGTCGGCGGTGGGTTCGGGATGAAGGGATTTAATTACCCCGAGTATTTTAATATCGGCCATGCTGCCCGTGCTCTGGGGCGTCCTGTACGCTGGATCGGAGAGCGCACAGAGTCCATGCTCACAGACAACAGCGGTCGTGATCTGGTGACAAAATGCGAATTGGCCTTTGATGAAAACCACAAGATGACTGCGTATCGTGTCAGCACCATCTGTAATCTCGGGGCTTATAACTCCGGCTATGCCCAAGCCATCCAGACGGAGCTGTTTTCCAAGGTGCTGATGGGCACCTATGATGTGCAGGACACCTATTTGCAGGTGCAGGGGATTTATACCAACACCACCCAGGTGGATGCCTATCGCGGTGCAGGCCGCCCCGAAGCGATTTACGCGCTCGAGCGGGCGATGGATTACGCCGCGCAGGATCTGGGCGTAGATGCCTGGGCGCTGCGCCGCAAGAATTTCATTGCTGACAAGGCCTTTCCTTATCGTTCCTCGACCGGAGAGATTTATGACGTTGGCGATTTTGAGCGGGTTCTGGATCGGGTAGAGGCCGAATGTGACCGCGCCGGATTTGCCGCCCGCCGGGCGGCCTCAGAAGCCAAGGGCAAATTGCGCGGGCTGGGGCTGTGTTATTACATTGAATCCATTCTGGGTGACCCCAAAGAAACCGCCCGCGTCGATTTTAACGACGATGGTACCGCCACGATCTTTGTCGGGACACAGTCCAACGGGCAGGGCCATGAAACGGTCTTTGCCCAATTCCTGTCGGATCATTCGGGAATTCCCTTGGACAAGATCAGTTTTGTGCAGGGTGACAGCGATCAAATCCCCAAAGGCGGCGGCACGGGGGGCTCGCGCTCCGGGACCACGCAGGCCACGGCGACTTTGGCAACGGTGCAAACCATGATCGCGGCATTCACTCCGTTTCTGGCCGAACAATTCGACGTGGCCGAGGAGACGATCCGCTTTGACGATGAAAAGTTCAGGGCGGAAGGCTCCAACCAGACCTGCACTATGCTAGAGGCCGCCGAGATGGCACGCAGCAACGGACGCAGCGATCTGCTGAGCCATACGGCGACCACCGAACTCCCCGGGCGCTCTTTTCCCAATGGTGCCCATGTGGCCGAAGTCGAAGTTGACCCTGACACCGGCAAAGTAGCGGTTGTCGCCTATACGGTCACCGATGATTTTGGCAATCTTCTCAATCCGATGGTGGTTGAAGGTCAAGTGCACGGCGGTGTTGCCCAAGGGCTGGGGCAGGCGCTTTGTGAACATGTTGTCTATGATGAAAACGGTCAGCTTTTGACCGCGACCTTCATGGATTACGGTATGCCGCGTGCGGCTGACATGCCGATGGTGGGCTTTTCGACCGAAGGCGTGCCCTCTACTGCTAATGTTATGGGGATGAAGGGGTGCGGCGAAGCAGGGACCGTGGGGTCTATGGCGGCAACCGCCAATGCGGTGATGGATGCGTTGCGCTGTGCCGGTGTGACAGAAGGCGATATGCCATTCACACCACAGCGTGTCTGGTCGATGCTGCAATCCCGCGGGGATGCCGTTGCGGCTGAATGAACGCCTGCGCCGTTGGTTCCGGCTCGGGTCCCGGGCCGAAACCGCCCCCCTGCGTCGCACGCGCGAAGCGGTTGATCATGTGATCATTCTGGATGGCACCATGTCGTCCTTGGAGCCGGGCTGTGAAACCAACGCTGGTCTTTTGTATAAATTGCTGTGCGAAGAGCAGGCGGGCCTGTCGCTGTATTACGAACCCGGCGTGCAATGGCATAGTTGGCGCAGCGCCAATGATGTTATTCAGGGCAAGGGAACCAACAGGTTGATCCGGCGGGCCTACGGGTTTCTGGCCTCGCGGTATCGCGCCGGAGACCGGATTTTCCTGATGGGCTATTCGCGCGGCGGTTATGCGGCCAGATCACTGGCGGGGATCATTGACCGCATCGGGCTGCTGGAGCCCAACCACACGACGGTCAGCAATATCCGTCAGGCTTATCGCCACTATGAGCGCAACCCGGACGCCGCCACGGCACAGCGCTTTGCCGAACTTTATTGCCATAAGAATATCGAGATCGAGGTGGTCGGGGTTTGGGATACGGTCAAGGCACTGGGGCTGCGCGCGCCGCTGTTGTGGCGGTTCACCGAAAAGCGGCATGCTTTTCACAGCCATCAGTTGGGCGATAGCATTCGCCACGGCTATCAGGCGCTGGCGCTGGATGAAACCCGCGCCGCCTATACGCCGGTGTTGTGGTTCTGTCCCGAGGACTGGGAAGGCGATGTGCAGCAAGTCTGGTTCAAAGGCAGCCACGGGGATGTCGGCGGCCAGTTGGGGGGCTATGATGCGGCCCGTCCTTTGGCGAATATCCCCTTGGTCTGGATGTTGGAACGTTTGCACGAATGCGGGCTGCCTCTCCCGTCTGATTGGGCACGCCGTTTCCCGCAGGATGCAAATGCCTCGTCGGTAGGGATGAACAGCGGTTGGGGAAAGATGTTTCTGGCCCGCCGAAAGCGCATCATCGGGCAGGATAAATCGGAATTCCTGCACCCTTCCGCCGAAAGCCATACCCCGAAGGGGCGTGTGGTCATGCCTTTAAAACAATACAGGTCGTAGAGGCGGTGGCATATAGCTTGCCATCTTCTACACCGCGCATTTCCGCCGAGGCGACACCAGTCATACGCCCGCTGTGCTGGCATATCCCCACGGCTTCGATTTCGGTATCTTTGGGAATGCTGCGGGTGATGTTGATTTTTAGTTCCAGCGTTGTGTAGCTCGATCCGGCGGGTAGGGTGGATTGAAACGCGCAGGCCAGACAGCTGTCCAGAACCGTGGCATACCAACCGCCGTGTGGTGTGCCGTGTAAGTTAAAGGCGGCAAATTCCGGTGTGCCACGGCAAATCACTTTCCCTGCTTCGGCATGTGTAAAACGATAGTTAAACGTTTGGGCAATGGGGGGCAGCGCGATGCGTCCCGCGATAATGCCCTGCAGATAGTCTAGCCCTGACATTGTCAGGACCGTTTCCCGCGGCATGATTTCGCTTGGAGTGGAGGCGTATTTGGGCGCGATCATGAAAGGCTCCTGTCTGGCTTGGCTGGAACCTATCGCTATCTTGCTGCATCCGCAATTCAGGATCAGGCGACGTTTTGCAGATCAACGGCCGGTGTGACGCCCAAAGCGTGACAAACGTCACGGGTCAGATGCGGCCGGTTCAATGTGTAGAACTGGAAGTGATCCACGCCGCCGTCCATCAGATCCGAACACAGCTCTGTGCACAAGGCGGTTGCCAGGAGGTCGTGGCGGTCATCGCGTTCGGCCTTTTCAAAAGCATCCTCAAGCCATTGCGGCACAGAGGTCCCACAGCGGTTTGCAAATTTTTGCACCCCTTTCCAATTGTGGATTGGCAGAATGCCCGGAATGATCGGTGCGTCAATTCCGGCTTTCTCGCAGGCATCGCGAAACCGGAAAAACGTGTCGGCCTCAAAGAAAAACTGGGTAATAGCGGAATGGGCACCGGCATCGATCTTGCGCTTCAGCCAGTCAACATTGGCCTGTTGGTCAGCCGCTTCGGGATGGGATTCCGGATAGGCCCCGACACGCAGTTTAAACTTACCGGTGTCCGCCAGTGCCGTGATCAATTCACAGGAATCCGCAAAACCTTCTGGATGCGCTTCAAAGGCGGTTGCCCCTTTGGGCGCGTCCCCACGCAAGGCGACAATTTCAGTGACGCCCGCTTTGGCATAAGATTCCGCAATATCCAGCGTTTCCTGACGGGTGGCGTTAACACAGGTCAGATGCGCGGCGACATTCAGGCCATAGTTCTTGTGGATCGTTTGCACCGCATCATGGGTCAGATCACGGGTCGTTCCGCCCGCCCCATAGGTCACAGAGACAAAATCCGGATTCAACGGCGCCAGCATCTGCACCGTTTCCCACAGGCGGAAAGACGCATCCAGCGTCTGCGGCGGGAAGAACTCAAAAGAGATGCGGGGCGTTGTCATGGAATCTGTCCTCGTTAGCGTTGCACTGCTTTTGTCATTTCGCTAAACCTGAGGCAAATTCATAATATTCAAGATCAATATGAGGATTGTTTGATAATGCATTTGGAGTTCCGGCACCTTCGCACGATCAAAGCCATTCATGATGCCGGTGGGCTGGCCCGCGCGGCGGATCAACTACACATCACGCAGTCTGCGCTCTCGCACCAGATCAAGGGCCTTGAGGATCAGGCTGGCGTGGAACTTTTTGTGCGCCGTTCCAAACCGCTGAAGCTGTCGGCGGCGGGGATGAAACTGTTGCGGCTGGCCGAGAAAATCCTGCCCGAGGTTGAGGCGCTGGAGCTGGATTTCGAGGGGGTGCAGTCGGGACGTTCGGGGCGTTTGCATATCGCGATTGAATGTCATGCCTGTTTTGAATGGCTGTTTCCGGTGCTGGAGGAATTCCGCAAGGCCTGGCCCGATGTCGATGTCGACATCCGTCCCGGTCTGGCCTTTGATGCCATGCCCGCTCTGCAAAAAGAAACCGTTGATCTGGTGGTCTCTTCTGATCCGGAGGACCTTGAGGGTATCGAGTTTTCTCCGCTGTTTGACTATGAGCCGGTTTTTGTGGCGGCTTCCAAACATCCGTTGGCGCAGAAACCCTATGTCGAGGCCGAAGATTTCCGCGATGAAACCTTAATCACCTATCCTGTTGACCGATCGCGGTTGGATGTGTTCACCGAATTGCTGACACCGGCAAAAGTGGCACCCAAAGCGATCCGGCAGGCAGAGCTGACGGCGGTTATCCTTTTGCTTGTCGCCTCTCAGCGCGGGGTGGCAGTGCTGCCGGACTGGGTGGTGCGGGAAGTGAAATACAGCTCCGATTACGTGACCCGTCCGATCACCAAAAATGGCCTGAACAAGCGCCTCTATGCCGCCATCCGCTCGGATGAGGCGCAGCTGCCTTATATGTCGCATTTCCTGCGGCTGGCGCGCACCGAACCGGTCAAACTCCAGCGCATGTAACGGGCTTGCATAAAACACGCAGGAGCCATGCGCGCGCGCGGGCCGCTTGCCCCTTGGCAAAGCTGTAATCACAGGATATACGCGCGCCCTGACAAAGGAGCGCCCCGATGCAAGGCAGTGCCAATCTCAATATTATGATCAAAGCCGCCAGACTGGCAGGCCGATCCCTCGTGAAAGACTTTCGCGAGGTCGAAAACCTTCAGGTCTCGACAAAAGGGGCGGGTGATTTTGTCAGCCGCGCCGATGTGGCCGCCGAGAAAATCATCCGTGACGAATTGATGGGCGCGCGACCCAACTATGGCTGGGTCGGAGAAGAAAGCAAAGCGGTCGAGGGCGCTGACCCGACCCGCCGCTGGATTGTTGATCCGTTGGATGGCACCACAAATTTCTTGCACGGCCTGCCCCATTGGGCGGTGTCTATCGCATTGGAACATAAGGGTGAAATCGTCGCTGCTGTGGTTTTTGATGCCGCAAAAGACGAAATGTATTTCGCCGAAAAAGGTGCGGGAGCATGGATGAACGAAAGCCGCATGCGGGTTTCGGGGCGTCGTTCCATGATCGAATGTATTTTTGCCACCGGCCTGCCGTTTGCCGGTCGCCCTGACCTGCCTGAGACGCTGCAAGACCTTGCGCGCCTTTTACCAGCCTGTGCGGGCGTACGCCGTTGGGGCGCTGCCGCGCTGGACCTCGCCTATGTGGCGGCAGGGCGGTATGATGGTTTCTGGGAACGCGGTTTGAAATCCTGGGACGTCGCCGCCGGTCTGCTAATTGCCAAGGAAGCGGGCGCCCTGGTTCAACCGATTAATCCTGAAGGCAATATTCTGGAAGATGGTGACATCATTTGCGCCAATGACCTGATTTTTGACGGTTTCGCCAAAGTTATCCGCAACAGCTAATCACCGGCCAAGGCGAATTTCTCGGATCGGCGACAAAGCCGGTTTACACCGACGCCGCCTTGGCTATTGTGCGAAAAAGCACCAGGCGGTGCCTGTGCGGGCGTGATGGAATGGTAGACATACCAGACTTAAAATCTGTTGGGGCCTAGCCCCGTGTGGGTTCGAGTCCCACCGCCCGCACCAAATTTCTTTGCATAACAGATCAGTATAGCCCTTTTGTGATGGGTGGTAGTGTCGATAGTGGGCACACTTATGCCGTGCATTTGTAGATCTCCGTATTAGAGTGAGCTGCATTTGAAAACCGGACGGCTATTATGACTGACAGCGCATACTTTATGGTTAACCGCCTCTACTGGTGGTTGGCGGCAGTTTGATTTTATTCATTGCAAGCTTTGGCAGACCTAAAGCGATCTCAGAGCTTTAACGGCTTCGAGATATAAGGAGATCAATCAGCTTGTAGCCATGGGGAGAGTGAACGGCGAGCCTGCCGCACTACAGGCATTCCGCGATTTATCAATTGCTGACCATCAAAACCCATTGCGTCAGCACATCTGTGGCGCACGCAAAGTCATCAAAATCCATGGCCTCGTTGGGATTGTGGCTACCATTTCTGTTACGGATGAAAATCATGCCGGACGGGACCCCCAGACTTGCGAAGGTTGCGCAGTCGTGGCCTCCGCCTGAAGGTATTTTCATATGCGCAATGCCACATGCATGCGCAGCGGCGATCAGCCCTTTTTTTATGTTGGGCGACATTGGGGACGCCGCAGCTTGCGTGCTGGTACCCAGATCGATGTCGACCCGGCGCCGCGCAGCGATATCCGACGCTTGGCTTTGCAGGAACTCTGCAAAGCGGCTAAGGAGGGCGTCGTCTTGGCTGCGCACATCAAGTGTAAACGTCAGCAGCCCAGGGACTTTTGTAATGCCATGTTGGTGAGGGTCGGTTGAGAATTCGCCGATGGTCAGAACCATGTCCTCTCCGGCAACTTCAACCGCCTGCCACCAGTCTTCGAGTGACGCAATCAGTTCAACACCAGCAAGCACGGTATCGCGGCGACTGCGACGGGGCACGCCGCCTGCATGGGTGGTTTCGCCGGTAATCCGGGCAAAGCGATGGCGGATGTTGCCACGAATACCCGTTACGATACCGACCGGTAGATTTGCTTCAACCAAGACTGGTCCTTGTTCAATATGAACTTCGACAAATGCCTTGATTTGCGTCGGGTCGAGTTGCGCCTTGCCGTTTCGGATCACTTTAGGATCAAAGCCAGCCTCCTGCATGTGGTCTGCAAGTGTGCGCCCCGTATCCGAACGGCGCAATTGATCAGGCGTCTCCGGCGGCAACACGCCAAAAGCCGCACGGCTGCCCAGATAGTGGGTGGGGAACCAGATCATCTCTTCTGCGCGAATCACCATGAGCGTTACATCGCATCGCAACTGCGGACCCTCGGCAAGCCGTTCCAGCATGACAAGCCCTGCCAACACGCCTGCTGCACCGTCAAAATTGCCCCCATGCGGCACACTATCAAGATGCGAGCCGGTCATCACAGCCGGCGCTTCGCGATCTTTGCCCGGCAGCGTGACATAGAGATTGCCGACCGCATCAGTGTGGTGGGGCAGCCCGATTGCCTCGGCCTCGCGCCGGATCATCGCGTGTGCTGCGGTCTCGATAGGGCCAAAGCTGGCGCGGGTCACGCCGGGTGGCTCCGCGCTGATCTCGGCCAGTTCTGCAAACAGCCATTCGGCGCGGTCCAGAGCGTTCAAAACAGTGCCTCCGGTATCACTAGAACGATTTGCGGCCAGAGGATGATCAATCCGATCATCATCAACATGGCCGCGACGAAAGGGAGGATGCCGCGATAAACATCGGCAAGTTCTCCACGTCCGCGAACGCCCTGAACCACATAAAGGTTCATGCCCACGGGCGGTGTGATCAGCGCCAGTTCCATCATGATGACCAGAAAAATGCCGAACCAGACCGGATCGATGCCCAGATGCAAGATCACCGGCATGACGATTGGGATAGTCCCTACCATCATCGACAGGGTTTCAAGAAAGCAGCCCATGACCAGATAGAACAGAACGAGGATCAAGATCATCTCGGTTGCATTCAAGCCAAGGGCTGTGACCGCGCGGCTCATCGCTTGAGGGACCCCCAAAAGACCCACGATAAAATTCAGAAAAAAGGCGGCCGTGATGATGAAAAGTAACATGGCCGAGGTTTTGATCGTGGCAATAAAGGCTGCGTGCAGCATGGAAAAGCTAAGCGCGCGATTGGCAGCAGCGAGGAAGAACGCCAGCACCACCCCGAGCGCCGCGGCCTCAGTGGGGGTCGCCCAGCCCCCATAGATTGCCCCCATGACGACGATGAAGATGCCAAGGGGTGGCAGCAGAAAACGCAAGCGGCTGAGGCGTTCGCCAAGAGGCGGGGTTTCGCTCACCCGTTCCGCAAGCGACGGGTTCCACAGGACCGCGGCGGCAATGATGACCATGAACAGCAACGTCAGCAGAATGCCGGGCAAGATACCGGCGGCAAACAATTGCCCGATGGAGGTATTGGTCAACGCCCCGTAGATGATCAGGTTCACTGAGGGCGGGATTAGAATGCCAAGGGTCGCCCCGGCTGCGATGGTCCCCAGCACCAGCGGTTCATGGTAGTCGCGGCGTTTGAACTCATCCAGTGCGACGGTGCCGATGGTGGCGGCTGTCGCGACCGAAGACCCTGAAACAGCCGAAAACATCGCGCAGGCACCGATATTTGTGTGTAGCAGACCGCCGGGCAGCCGGCTCAACCAATCGGTCAGGCTGGCATACATGTTCCGGGTGATGCCAGCGCGCAGCAGCAATTCACCGAGCAAAATAAATAACGGAATCGTGGTGAGCAAAAAGTCATTCATGACCGCCCACAGGTTGGTGCCGAAGGATAGCAAGACGGGTGGGCCGAAATAGACCAATGCGCCCAAGACGCCGGTGGCCAACATAGCGATACCCACATGCAGGCCGATGAACATCAGACCTAACATGATTACAAATCCGATGGCGGCTCCTGTCAGGTCAATCAACGTCTTGCCTCTTCGATTTCTTCTGCGACGGTAGGTGGCGCCAGAAGCCGGTCAGCTGCCTCAAGTCCATGGCGCAGGGCCAAGAGGCCGCGCGCAGCCGTCCCGAGAGCAGAAAGGCCAAAAAGACAAAGGCCAGCCATCCAAAGAGACTGGGGTATCCACAACGGAACCTGCAGCGGGCTGGACGAGACGGACCCGAAGGTCAGGCTGTCACTCAGCGTGCGCCACCCCATGTACCCCATGAAAGCAGCACCAAGCCCCAAGGCCAGGAAAGACAGCAGGTTCAGCCCCGCTTGAGTACGCCGCGGCAAGCGCAGCAACAACACGTCGATCCGCGTATGTGCGCGCTCGACTGCGGCCAAAGCCATGCCGAACGTCCCAGTGATTGCAACCACATAGCCGCCAATTTCATCCACGCCTTGAAGCGAATGATTGAAAAGCTTGCGCGCAAGAATTTCGAAGACGATCAGAAAGGACAATCCCAAACAGGCATATCCTCCCAAAATACCGATTAAACGCATGTCAGGTCCTTTGTGCTGGGCGCGCCGGTTAAGGCGCGCCCGGTTCCTTTATTCCAGTTCGATACCGCGCGCGGCACCCACAGTCGCGTTCCAGATTGTTGAACAATCAGCAAAGCCTGCGTTGCAGCTTTCTGCCCATCCCGGCAGGACCTGTTCCATTGTCGCGGCTGTGACCTTGGCTTGATCTTCAGCTGAGGGTTCAACCAGAGTCATGTCGAAAGCAGTGTAGTTATCACAGCCTTCGCCACCGGTGTTGCAGGCGATTGCCCAGCCGTTGTTCTCTTTGGCAAGTGCCCAGAACGCATCTTGAAATCCGGCGAACTCGGCTTCAAGGGCGGTTTTCTCTTCGTCCGAAAAGCTGTTCCATTTGTCGAGATTGATGAAATGCGCGTTTACCGACCAAGAGATTCCCAAGGGCAGGAAGTGGGTCGTGACCTCGGGCCAGTTTCCGGTGTTACCGGACGTCGGTGACGTGATTGCGCAATCGACAACGCCGCGTTGCAGGGCCGGATAGACCTCTTTGAAACTCATGGTCACAGGGGTCGCGCCCAAGGCTTCGATCAACGTAGACATGGACGAAGTATAAGAGCGCACTTTGAGCCCTTCGAAGTCGTCAAGGCTGGCAATTTCGGCGTTGCAATAGAAGACCTGCGGCCCGTAAGGCCAAACGGCGAGCGGCTTGGCATTGAACCTCTCGGCCACACGCTTTTCAAGCTCGGGCATGAAAGCATCGATGGCGTCTTCAAGCTGTTCCATTGAGGTGGAGACGCCAATCAGGTCAATGCCTTCCAGAAACGCGTCATCACGCGCAGCAGCACCCACGGTGCTTTGCACGATGTCAAACGCACCTGAACGCACCATGCGCAACGTATCCTGCATATCCACACCCACGACGTCGAGTGGGTTGAAGTTGATGGCAAGATCAATGCCTGTCTTCTCGGCGAGGCCGGCATAAAATTCCTGTTCCAGCGCCGTGTGGAATTTGTGGGTTGAGACCAGTCCGGTCGCCCGGATCGAGGTTTCGGCAATCGTTGGGGTTGCCGCCAACGTGAGTGCGGCGGCCATCAGTGTGGTCTTCAAATTCATATCTCTTCTCCATGTTGTGTTGCGTGTTGGCCGCGGGGATGAACCGCAGCAAAGTGGCTGGCGATATCAATGCGTCGCGCCCGCCAAATCTGCCCTTCAAGCGAGGCCAGATATTCCAGGATTTGGGTAACTGCGTGGAACCGCGCCGGCCGTCCGCTGATGCGCAGGTGAAAGCCGATGGAAAGGGTCGAGGATTTGCCATGCTGCGCTTCTTGCAGCAATTGCTCGACCGCGTCTTGGACGTACTCAACCATCTCAACAGCGCGCGTGAAGCCGTTGGGATGAAAGAATTTCATGTCATTAGTATCAAGGTTGTAGGGCAAGACAATTAGGCCCGACTTATCATGATAGGGAAGATCATCGTCGAAGGCATTGGAGGTGTAGGTGTAGCCTTGTTCGATCAAGAGTTGCCGCGTCCATGCGCTTTCCGAGCCCCGGCAGAAGAAGCCGGTTGGACGTTGTCCTGTTGCTGCTTCAATTGCGTCGGTTGCACGCCTGAGATCGGCACGTTCGGCGTCAATGTCTGAGTAGTCGGCATTTGGCCGCCAGATCCAACCATGACAGGCGGCCTCGTGCCCGGCGTCTGCTATCGCGCGTGCAAGCAGCGGGCTACGTACCACCGCGCGGCCGCACATGTAGAACGTGGTTGGTGTTTGCGTGTTCTCCAGCGCGCCAAGAAATCGCCAAAGCCCGACCCGGCTTCCATAGGAAAAGATTTGTTCCTGACCCTGATCACGGCGTCCGTCAGGCACGACGCTGATAACCTCTCCGACACGTTCAGATGTGCCATCGCCATCTCCAACCTGATGTTCTGCCCCCTCTTCGAAGTTCACGACGACCGACACCGCGACACGCGCGCCGTTGGGCCAGATGATCCGAGGCGGGGACCCCGCATAGCCGATGAGATCGCGGTCAGACATCGAACAAGCGCCCCCATCCTTGGATGCGCTTGGGATCGTCGCCTGCGATTTGCATCGACTTCCAAAGCGCGGTCGAGACGCTGTCCAGCACCGGAATGCCCGTTTCTGCCTCGATGATAGGAGCAAGCCGCGCCCCTCGGAAATTCGTACAATAGATGGTTATGGCATCGGGCTTTTCTGCGGCCACAGCACGGCACAGATCAAGGATCTCGGCCTCCGAATAGGTCGCGAACGAGAAGTTTCCCGGATCGCCAAGGTGTCGTTCAGCGGCGACTTCAAACCCTTCGGCGCGGTAATTGGCCAGAATGCGGTCCTGAATTTCGGGTAAGTAGGGCGTAACAAAGGCGATCCGCTTTGCGGCTAATTTCGCGAGCAATTCGTTCATCGCAAGGATTGATGAGCAGGCTTTGACGCCAGTGCGCGTTTCGATCTCTGCGATCAGCTTCCGATCGGTATCAAACCCCAGCCAGCCTGAAGAGGTCCCGTTCCAGCAGATTGATTGCACCTTGGCATCCGCCAGAAGTTCTGCGGCAGCCAGCATCGGCTCGTTCTTGAATTGCCCAAGCGCGTCATCCTCCATCGAAATCTTCAGCACCTGAAACCGCGCAAAATGGGCTGATGCGTCAGGCAGGTCTGACAGCATCGCCGCGGTCAGCGGTTCAAGGACAGTGTTAGAGGAGGGCGTCAGCATGCCCAATCGGGTGCTGGCTAATTCGGTGGTCATGGGTCATACCTTTGCTTATGAAACCTGTTCTTGTGATCAATCCAAACGGTTCGGAGAAAACGACTGATGCGATGGTTGCCATCACGCGGCGGCATTTGCCTTTTGTGCAGGGATGGACCAACGCGGATGCGCCAGAGATGATCACTACCCCCGCGGCGCTGACCAGTGCCGCCGATCAGGTTTGCTGCGCGGTCTTGCCGGAAACGCGTGCGGTTATTGTCGCGGCCTTCGGCGATCCGGGCGCGCAACGTCTTGCGGCGCACCTGCCATGTCCCGTCATAGGAATCGGAGCTGCTGCCGCGCGTTCTGCCGCCAAGGACGGCATGCAATTTGCCGTGGCCACAACAACCGCGGAACTTGGCACGTCTATTGACGCGCTGATGCAGGTCCATGGGGTGGCGGGCAAATATCTGGGGAGTTTTATGACCGGTGGTACGCCAGAGGCGCTGCTGGCTGATCCGGCAGCTTTGGACGCCGCTTTGTTGCAGGCTTGCTTGAATGCCCGTGATGCAGGGGCAGAGCGGATCATCATCGGGGGCGGACCGCTGGCAGAGGCGGCTATCCGGTTGGAGTCGCAGATTGATGTGCCGCTTGTCCAGCCGCTGGTAGCCGCCAGCAAAGAGGTCGCCGCCTTGCTTGGCCCCGCTTGATTCACAGCAAAACATCAGGGGCCTCCCGTTTCAGATGTGTGCCGCTTGGACTGCCGACGGGTGCACCGTCCAACATGACGGTTTTGCCACGCAGGAGCGTGCGCACGGGCCAGCCCGTTACTTCGAACCCTTCCCAGGGGGTGTAGTCTGAGCCATGATGGAGGTCGACCTGCTGGATCGGTTTGCGCAATGCTGGATCCCAAAGGGCGATATCGGCATCCGCACCGACCATGATCGCGCCTTTGCGAGGATAAAGCCCGTAGAGACGCGCGTGGTTCGTGGCTGTGATTGCGGCGAACCGTTCCAGCGATATGCGGCCTTTGACGACTCCTTCTGAAAACAGGATCGGCAAGCGCGTCTCAACGCCGGGAATGCCATTTGGAATGTTGCGGAATGTCTTGCGTGCGCCCGGCGCGTCTTTGCCGGCGGGGTCATTAAAGCGGAAAGGACAGTGATCGGATGAAAACAGGTCAAACGTGCCCTGTTCAATCCCGGCCCAGATCTTGGGCCATTCCTCGGCGGTGCGGGGCGGTGGGGAGCAGACGTATTTTGCGCCATCAAACCCGTCGCGATCCAGATCGGAGGCCGTCAGGGTGATATACTGCGGGCAGGTCTCGGCAAATACGGTCAGGCCACGTTGACGGGCGCGCACGATCTCTTCTGTTGCCTCGCCGTTGGAGACGTGAACGATGGTCAGGGGTACGCCCGCAATCTCGGCCAGCGAGATCGCGCGATGGGTCGCTTCGCGCTCAACCGGAACAGGACGCGTTGTGGCGTGGTGATAAGGGCTGGTCTCTCCTGCGCGCTCGGCCCTGTCACGCAGGAATTCGATGGCGTCTTCGTTTTCGGCGTGAACCATGACCATCGCGCCCTGTTCTTTGGCCACGGCCATGACTTCGAGGATTTGCCGGTCGGACAATGCAAGGCCTGCATAGGTCATGAACACCTTGAAACTGGTGTATCCCGCTTGAATGAGCGCTGGCAGGTCCTGCCCTAGTGTCACGGGATCGGTTTCCTTGACGATCAGGTGAAAGGACACGTCCGTCATGCAGTTGCCATCCGCCTTGGCGCGATAGGCGGCGACAGCCTCGCGCAGAGTTTGGCCCTCTTCGGGCAGACAGAAAGGCAGGATGGTCGTGTTGCCACCGCAGGCAGCGCTTTGCGTGCCGGATGTGAAATCATCGGCCATTTCGATTCCGGGGCCTGAAGGCTGTGAGATGTGCACATGGCTATCAATCCCGCCGGGCAGTGCGATTAGGCCACTGGCGTCGATGGTTTCTGCACCATTCAAGTCACTGCCAAGTGTTGCGATCTTGCCATCGGTGATCCCGATGTCGCAGTGTGTCGTGCCGCTTGCACTGACGACGCGTGCGCCAGTGATAACAGTGTCATGGCTCATGCGATTTCTCCTGCGATAACGGCACTCAAATCAGCCCCAAGCCCGATAGAAGTCTTAGCCGCGGGGCGGGCTGTGCGATTTCGATAACTGGGTGACAGTCGCGACAAAGCCATTGCCTGAACTGTCGCTGCGGCAATCGGATCAACCAAAATTCCGGGTGTTTCATCTGCGATCTGTGGAACAAGCCCCGCCAAAGGTGCGCCCCCAAGGATCACCACAGCAGCGCCGTCCTTTTCCGCCGCTTCTCGGGCGAGGCCAATCAGGTCGCTCCGCAACACCTCGGCCACATTGTCCAACGTTTCTGGCGGTGCCTTGGGGCATCGCACTCCGGTGAACCGTGCGCCCAACCCCGTTTGCCGAATGCAGACGTCATACCAACCCGCCATATGTGGCGAGAAGGTTACGACTGAAAATCGCTCCCCCAACATGGCCGCGGACATCACCGCAGCCTCGGCCATGCCGACAATCGGTAGATCAAACAACTCGCGCGCGGCGGAAAGACCAGGATCGCCAAAAGCGGCGATGATCACGGCGTCCACATCGTGGCGGTGTGCGGCAATCGTCTCGAGCACATTGGCACCTGCAATCTGCGCCTCGGCAAGGGACGCGATGTAGGGAAAGCCGGACGTGGCCGTCAGGGGCACGATCTCGACCTCTGGCCCGGCAGTTTGGCGTGCCACATCCGTCATGATCTGCGTCATGCTTTCGGTCATGTTTGGATTAATCAGCAAAAGGCGCATGTCACGTGATCTCCTTTAGGATTGGTTCCAACTGCTGCGCCAAGGCAATCAGCGCCCCGTCGCGGCCCGCTTGTGCGATCAGTTGCAGACCCAGCGGCCTGCCTTGAGTGTCCGACCCGCAAGGGATGGATAAAGCAGGCACGCCAGCGTGGTTGATTTGCGGCGTAAAGGCAGCGTGGTCGCGGGGTTGGGCGGGTCTACCGCCAATCTCGGTCGGGGCGTTCAATTCTGCAGACCATGCCGCACAAGGCGTGGTCGGGGTCGCAATCACCCCATAGCGATCCAGCGCAGCGCGCAGGGTCTGGCGCATCTGGTGCGAGACGTGATGCGCGGCCGCGACCTCAACGCCACTCAGCGAAAGACCTGTTTCGATTTGCCCGGCAATTGCGGGATCAAACAGGTTGGGCGTTTTGCGCCATACGTCACCATACATCTGCGCCAGACCTGCGTATTGCAGCGGCTGGATGTCATGTCCTTTGACTTCATTGGGCCAGTTCATCTGAGCGTGCGCAACCTGAACACCCGCAGATTTCATCGCCTTGATCACAGCTTCGAAGTTCGCTTTGACATCGGGGTCCAAGGGCTGGCCTGTGCCAAAATCCTCCGAGACGGCGATTTCAAGCGGCGTGGGCGACACAGGCTCTAGCCTGCCAAGCACGCGCATCGCGAGCGATATGTCCTCCATCCGGCGGGCGATCGGGCAGATGACCGAGATGCCCCAGACCGGCTCGTCAAAGCTGGGACCATAGGGGATCAGATCTTGCGTGGGCTTCAATCCGCACAGGCCCGTATGGGCGGGGGGGCGGCGCGATGATCCGCCCGCGTCGGTGCCCAAGGCCAAGGGGACGATCCCGGCAGCCACAGCAGCGACGGAACCGCCTGAAGACCCACCCGCCGTTAGGCTGGGGTTTATGGGGTTGCGCGTAATTCCATAAAGCGGCGATACGGTTGCCCCTTTGCAGGCGAATTCGGAGCAGGTCGCAATGCCAATGATCACAGCCCCGGCCAGACGCAGACGTTTCACCGCCTCGGCATCCTCTTGGGCGATATGATCCGCGTACAGGTTTGACCCTTGCGTGATACGCATTCCCTTTACCCAGATGTTGTCCTTAATCAGAATCGGTACCCCTGCCAGCGGCAGAGTCTCTCCAGTCTCCAACCGCGCGGCGATGCGCGAGGCTTCCGCTTGAGCTTGGGGGTTGATCTGACAAATGGCGTTGATCGCCGGGTTTCGTGCCTTGGCTCGGGCCAGTGCTTCTTCCGTCAGCGCGGACGGGGTCACTTTTCCACCTTGAACTGCTCTGACAAGAGCAGAGATTGGACCATCCAACAGGCTCATTCCGCGTCTCCGTGGTTTTGCGCCCAACAGGTCGCAATGTCCCGCCGGGGGGCGATCCAGACGTCCTTATGGGCGGTGATGTGGGACAGAACAGTCTCTAGCGCGCCAATACGCGCGGGTCGTCCGATGATACGGGTGTGCAATCCGATGGACATCATGCGTGCGGCCTTTGCGCCTTCGGCATAAAGCCGGTCGAACCCTGCGATCACATAGTCGGCAAAGTCTTGTGCCTGCACAAAGCCACCACCTGGTGAGAACCGCATGTCATTGGTGTCGAAGGCATAGGGCAGCACGACGTGGGTGCCATCCATGTAAGGAATGTCATCGTCATAGGCGTTACTGTCATAGGTGAACCCGCCATGTTCCTTCAGCATGTCGCGGGTTTGTGGCGAGGTGGCCGACCGAGTGTGCCAGCCAACGGGCGCGACCCCAGCAATCCGCGCGATAGACGCATGGGTACGGGCAATAATCTCGCGCTCTCGTTCCTCAGTCATACCTGCATGGGTCTCCCAACGCCAACCATGGCAAGACACTTCGTGGCCACGCGCAACGGCGTCCTGGATTAACCAAGGGGTTGCCTCGGCGGCGCGTCCACAGGTGGAAAAGGACGCCTTTGCGTTATGGGCGGCCAGGGCGTCCACGATCCGCTGATACCCTTGCCGAGGGCCATAGCCAAAGTGGCTTTCCATACAGGGGTCCGGCGCGCCTTTGACCTCTTCGACGGCCTCATAACGGCTTTCGTTGCGCTCATCTCCTGCAGCTATCGACAGCTCTGCGCCTTCCTCGATATTCACGACGAGGGAGACGGCCAGCCGTGCTCCGTTTGGCCAGGAAGGGGCGGGCTCAGCGCCCCAGTATCCGCGCAGGTCACGGCTCATCCCTGGATCATCCTGTTTAGCCCGACAGTGCGTGATCCGATCACCAGAACGACGCAGGCGAGCAGGATCAGCCCCGAGGAGATGGCCGCCAGCGAGGGGTCGGGCTGTTCCTCAAGGTACTGCAACATCTTGATTGGCAGTGTTTTGTTGCGCGCATCTGTCAGAAAAATCGAAATCGGGTAATTGTCCATTGACGCCAGAAAGGCGAAAAGACCCCCGGTCAGATAGGCCGGGGCAAGATTGGGCACGAGCACTTGAAGAATGGCGCGCGGGTAGCTTAGCCCAAGGGTCCGTGCTGCATCGACAAGGCTGAAATCAAACGCGGCCATCGAGGCCAGTAGCGTGCGCATTACGAAGGGCAGGGTGATCACGATATGACCCAACAGCAGCGAGATATAAGCGTCGCGCAGCCCGATTTCACGAAAGAACTGAAGCAAGGCGACGCCGACCACCAGCCCCGGCATCATCAACGGTGATACGGTGAAGGTCGCAATGGCCTCGCGTCCGCGGAAAGTGCCTCGAGTGACAGCGATGGCCGCGAGGGTCCCAAGGATCAGTGAAATGACCGTCGAGACCACCGCAAGGTTCAGCGATAGGGTGACGGCCTCCCACAGGCCGGATCGGCGTTCAAGTGATTGATACCAGCGCAGCGACCATTCTGGTGGGGGCAGGGTATAGACAGCCGAGGACGTAAAGGACGCCGCCAATGTGATGACGATAGGCAGCATCAGAAAGATCACGCAGCCAAGCGCGATCACCCAGCTGAGGGCCAGTCCAAGGCGGTCCGTTCCGGTCATTGCCGCCCCCCCAATCGGTTCGCGGCCCAGCTTGATGCCAGAACCACAGAAATCGCGATCAACAGCAGGATCGAGGAAATCGTGGCCCCCAATGCTTCGTTGCGGAGATAGAGGAACGAACGCGCCGTGAGCATCGACAATGTTTGCTGGCGTTCGCCTACGATAAGCGACGGGATCACATACATCGAAATAGCGAGGCTGAAGGTAAAGGCGCAGCCAGCGACCACTCCCGGCAGGCTAAGCGGAAGGGTGACGTTCATAAACCGGAATACAGGTGTTGCCCCAAGCGAGGCTGCGGCCTCGGGGAGACGGCTGTCCATTTGGCGCAGCACGGCGTAGATCGGCAGCACCATAAAGGGCAAAAAGACATTTGCCGCACCAATGATCAGCGCGGTTTCCGTGAACAGCATCCGGATGGGCGCGTCGGTAATGCCCAGCGACATCAGCGTGTCGTTGAGCACACCGCGCGTGCGAAACAGGATCGTCCAGGCAAAGGCCTTCACGACCACACCCACGGACATCGGCAGAACCATAGCAACTAGAAACACGGACAGCCAAAAGCCCTTTGCGCGGGCCATGATGATGGCGGTGGGGTAGGCGATGATCAGTGCTAGCCCCGTGGTCAGCAGCGCCACGCGCAACGTCCGCCACAGGACCGACACATTATAGCTGTCGCTAAAGAAAGCAACGTATTCCGCGAACGAGAATTGGCCGTCGATCTGGACTGATTTCAGCAACAGCATGAACAGCGGTAGCGCGTAGATGACGGCCAGAAAGCTTAGACCGGGCAGGGCCAAAAGGCCGATACGTTCTGCGCGTCCGGTCATGTGCCTGCCTCGTAGACCAGCGTATCTGCAACGTCCCAGCCAAATGTCACCGTATCGCCAGGCGCATAATCCGAGTTCATTCCGGGCAGCTCGCAAAGCAGGCGGTCGCCGGTTTCGGTGCGTCCATGCAGTTGCGTTTTGGAGCCCAGCACCATCGCGTCCGCCAAAGTGACATTGAGTGTGTTTTCAGCGGGTTGTGTTTGAACCAGCTCTGGCCGCACCCCGATGGTGACCCGTGCGCCGGGGGCGAATGTGCCGGGGGCGTGGATGGTCCCGTATGCGCTGCGAATGGTTGAGCGGTTTCCGGTGCTTTCGATCACCTCTCCGCTCAGGCGCGTCGACAGGCCAACGAAGTCCATGACAAACGCACTCGCCGGGCGCGCGTAGAGTTCCGACGGCGTCGCGAATTGTTCGATCTGGCCTGCGTTCATGACCGCAATACGGTCAGAGACGCCCATGGCCTCATCTTGATCATGGGTGACAAAAATCGCTGTCATGTTGCGGTCGCGCAGCAAGGTTTTCAATTCGACCTGCATGGTCTCACGCAGTTTGCGGTCCAGCGCGGAAAAGGGTTCGTCCAGCAGCAAAAGAACAGGATCGACGATCAGAGCCCGGGCCACCGCCACGCGTTGTTGTTGCCCCCCCGACAAGGCTGCAACTTTGCGTTCGGCAAAGTCGCTCATTCGGACCAAGGCAAGGGCTTCGACCACCTTGGGGCCGCAATCGCTCTTTGCATGCCCCCGTGCGCGCAGACCAAAGGCGACGTTTTCTGCGACCGTCAGATGCGGGAACAGTGCATAGCTTTGAAAGACGACTGAAATATTGCGTTTATGGGCCGGTCTGGATGTGATCGCGCGCCCGTCGAGCAGAACCTCACCGCTGTCCGCAGTGGTCAGCCCCGCAATGATGCGCAGCAGAGTTGTCTTGCCACAACCGGACGGTCCGAGGAGAGACACCAGTTCTCCTCGTCCGACACGAAAATCCATACCGGACATGACAGGCGTCCCCTTGAACGCCTTGCCAACGGCAGTGACGTCCAAGTATTTGCTGTCGCCCATGTCCCGCGGTGCGGGGGATGCCATTGGTCAGATCGCCATCAACTTGTCGAAACGTTCGATCCATGCACGCCGGTTGGCGGCGACGAACGCCCAGTCAGGGGCGTAAATGGGCACGCCATCTGGAATGATAGCCCCCGCGCTCACGGTGGTGTTGGCAGGCACGGAGGTCGCGAAGTCGGCAATGGCGGCTTGCATGTCTGGCCCAAGCATTTCGTTGACATAGGCTTCGGCCAGTTCTGGGTTTGGTCCGCCTTTGACAAGGCAGATGCCGGACGGCATGGCAAAGATGCCCTCCGACGGTGCGGCTAGATCCACCGGGACTCCCGTTGCCTTGCGCGGCAATGTGTAGGACGAGAAATTGCCCGCGAGCATGGTGATTTCGCCTTGTTCAAGCAGGTTGAACGCCTGACTCATCGTTGTGTAAACGGACAGCAGGTTGGGCTTGAGTTCCGCCAGTTTCTCGAAGGCTGCGTCGATTTCGTATTGCGCTTCCGAGAATGGCTTTCCCGAGCCGAGCATCGCCGACATGAATAAGGTCCACATACCTTCGGTGTTTTGCAGGGACGGGATGATCAACTGTCCCTTAGCCTCTGGTGCCCAAAGCTCTTCCCAAGATGAGACGCCTCCTGACTTGAAGTCTGTGTTATACGCAACGCCGGCCCAAGGCTGGACGTAGTTGCACCACATGCCATCCATATGCACGGCATCCGGGCGCAGATCGGTCAAGTTGGGAACAGGGCCTGCGGTGATTGGCGTCAACAGATCGGCCTCGACCGCCTGGATCATAACTGGATCGTCCATCTGGACGACCGACAGATAGGGCGCGTCCTTGTTCGAGGACATTTTCTCGAGGTTGACCGAAGACTTGGTCCCCTCAAACAGGATATCTGCGCCGATGGCCTCTTTCATGTGGGGCACAACGATCTGCTCCATCCATGCGGTGTGCGATCCTGCGCAGCCAATTACCAGTTCCATAGTTTGAGCACGTAGAATACTTGGCGCGGCGAGTGTTCCAAGTGCCGTATATGCCGATCCTTTCAACATGGATCGACGTGTCATTCCTGTTTGTTTTGTTCTCAGCATTTTCAGCCCCCCTGTGGCTTTTTATGTCATACTCAAAATGGCATGCCATTTATTCGGTGTCTCAGGTCAGACGATCGCCGGGGCTTCTTTTTATGGTGTTGATGGAAATTTAGGCTGAATTGCGAACAGATGCTGGTGTCAGGACTCTCTGGAATCTTCTTCCGACGCCAAAACCTCAGCAATCGTTTCTCCGGTATGGCGCAGATGCGTTTCCCAAACGTCGGAAGCTCTTTGGGCATTGCCATCCCGAAACGCCTGCATCAGGTTTTCATGCTCAGCAACCGCCTGTTCAAGCCGTTCTGGTTTCATGATCGCCAAGAACCGACCACGTCGTGCTCGGATCATGAGTTTTTGGTGGGTTGCGATCAGAACAGGATTGGCACAGCTCAGAATGATGAAGTCGTGAATGACGGTGTTGATATCGAAATAGTCGTTCTTTCGTCCGGCCCTGTGGTGGTCCAGCATCGTTCTGTGGAAATCTTCCAGTTGGTGCAGGACGCCAGCCGTCATGGTCTCGGTCACCCGCCGGGCTGCGAGGGCCTCCAGACTGGCGATGACATCAAACAGTAAGAAAGCTTCTTGGGGCCTGTATTCAGAGACGATTGCACCTCGGTGCAGATTGATCTCGATCAGGCCGTCGGCCTCAAGCAGCTTGAGTGCTTCGCGGATAGGGGTGCGCGATACACTGAGTTCCGCAGACAGACGCCGTTCAACAATGCGATCTAAGGGCGCCAATTCGCCCTTGACGATTCGGTCGCGCAAGATCGCTGCAACGTGTTCGGCACCCGTTGTCGCATGCCTGGATTTTGTGTTGGGTTCTTTGGACATCAGCTCGCACCAACCGAAGAAAACCCGTCACATGCAGGCAAGCCAAGTCCGCGTCAATCCCCTTCATTCGGCAAGTTGATTTAGCCTGCGTTCCATGGGCAGATCATATTGTCCGGCACGCAGGTACATCTCGCGGTAATATGGCAGGAATTTCTCGACCCGTTTGTCGGCCAAATCCATGGACTTTTGCTTGCCCGCAAAGACGGCCGAGGCTTCGGCTAGGATCGCGTTTTCGTCCACGGTTTGCAATCGTCCGTTCCGGGCGACCACACGTCCGGCCACCATCGTGAGCCTGACCGATTGGCCCAACTCACAATGCACCAGTTGCCTTGGCAGGTTATTGAGCGGCACGAAAGGGAGCGCTTTCAGGTCGATCAGGATCAGATCCGCTGGCGCGCCAATCGCCATGGTGCCAAGTCCTGGTTCACGCATAGCTGATCCACCGCCTTGGGTTGCGGCGTTCAAAACTTCGGTTGCTTGGGGCCAGTGCTCGTAATCCCAATCGTTAAGTGTGTGAAGCGATGCAGCTGTCTTCATCACGGACCACATGTTGATTGCGTCATCGGCAATGACTTCGTCGACACCAAGGCAGACAGGAATGTTGCGATCTCGCATGGCGCGCCAGCGCATGACGCCACTGCCAAGGCGTAGATTGGAATTTGGGTTATGCGCGACTGAGGCACCGGATGCGGCCAGCAGATCAAGGTCCTGATCATCCACCCAAATCGCATGTATGACATTCATCCGGTCACTCAAAAGGCCAAGATCATGGGTGTAGCGCACCAGCGAGCGACCGTTCAGGCAGACATCGCCGAATACCCGCTGAAGGCGCGTTTCAAGCATATGCGCATAGAACGGCAGGTCATAGCGGAGACTCAGATCGTCCAACTCGGCGAAATAGTCAGGCGAAACGCGCTGCGGCGCTGAGCATGAGACGGCGACCTTAATACGCCCGTCTGCGGTGTCATGCCATGTGTCGAGCAGATGCGCGTAGCTTTCCAGAAGAGCGCTGGCGGACGCGCCGGTCGGGGCAGACAACTCTTGCCGCAAATCAGCAGGCAGAATGTCGCGCAGAAAAGGGAGCTTGTCCAATTCGCTCAGCTCAGGCTGATCCAAGGCGAGCCGCGCGCGCATGCCGCTATCGGTGTAGGCTTGGGCAACAGCGTCGATGATCTCGGGTTCTGGGGAGGGGACAAAAAAGCAATCGTCCTGCACGCTGGTGGTGCCCGAGCGGAGCATCTCGATACACCCCAGCATTGTGCGCAAGTAAGCTTCGCGCGGGGTCGCGCGCAGCACTTCTAATTCTGGGCATTCATAAAGCATGAACACTTCCAGCGGCAGCGACGGCAAGCGCCCTTTCATATGATTCACCGCCGAATGAAAATGCCCGTTGATCAGGCCAGGCATCAACAGATTGCTGTTGCCTTCGATGACCTCCTCGCCCGCTTCTGGCGTGAGGGTGGGGCCGATCTGTGCAATCCGACCCGCAGTGACGCGCAGGTCGCAGACTGCCGTCATGCTTTCGGGATGATCCAGATCTAAAAGCCGAACGTTCCTGAACAAAACGTTCGTCATACGGAGGAAGACCCCTTGTAGAACGGAGTGCGCGCGGCGGTGTTCTTTAGATACCCGTCGTAGAAATCCTCGACCACCGGCATGACCTGCGTGCGCAGCCAATGGCGTTCCTGTTCGTCAGCGTCACGGGGCGTAGAGAGGGCCTCGGCAATCTGTGCCATTACGGCGTCCCGGTCGATCAGGGTGAACTGGCCATCCTCATAGACAACGCGCCCTTCGATCATGACCGCCTTTACGTCCTTGGTCTTAGCGCGGTGGATCAAAGTATCCAGAGGGGCGATGTCGGGGTCTTGGAACGGGTAGGTGGCGCTGTCGTAATCCAGAATGACCGCGTCCATCTTGCGACCCGGATCCAATCGCCCAATCGTGGCGCCAAAGGCGGTGGTCATGGCGCCATGCTCACTGGCCATGCGCAACACTTGCGCAGGTGAGGGAACATCGGCGCGGTCCATGCCCGGCACGCGGTGCACGGTCAGCGCCATGCGCATTTCTTGCAACATATCGCGGTCGTCGTTGATGCCCGCCTCGTCCATGCCCATGCCGACTGTGATTCCGCGCTTTTGCAGCTCCATCAAAGGCAGGACGCCAGAGCGGAGGCGGAAGTTGGATGAACAATTGTGGCAGATACACGTGCCTGTGCCCGAACAGATTTCAATATCTTCTTCGGTCATCCAGACACCATGCCCCAGTGTCATATGTGGCCCCAAAAGACCGAGCTTTTCCAGATGTTTAACGGCTGTTGTTCCAGTGCGTTGGAAAGCATATTCCTTTTGATAAGCCGTTTCGAGCAAATGCATGTGCATCGGTACGCCAGCCGATTTGGATTTTTCCTGCATGGCAAGCAAACCATCGTCGGTCATCCAGTGTAAATTGGCAGGTGCCAGCTGAATGCGCGCCCTTTGGGTTGTCTTCTGCGCGGTCAGCAGATCAAAAAGCTGTAAATACTCGTCAAATGGCATGGTGAGTTTTTTGAAATGCTCCTCCATGACCTTAGCAACCTCCTGTGGCAGGCGCTTGCAAAACTCCTCGTCCGCCTCATAGACAAACCGATTTTGCTCGCGCACGGCATAACAGTAGGACACCCGCATGCCGATATCGTCATAGGCCTTGAGCACACCACTCGCCGAGGCGGTGACCTGTTCAAGGTTGCCCATGGCCCAGCCTTGAATATGCTGCACGGTGGTGACGCCTGAGGCGATCATCTCGAAGGCCGAGAACAGCGTGTCGAGATAGGGATCGATCTTGCGCATCGCGAGACGGGCAGCGAACCAGATTTCCAGCGGCTCGTCCGGCGCGCCCATCTGAAGCGGGGTCAACCCGATATGGTGATGGCTATTGACCAATCCGGGCATGATCAGATGATGTGGGTGGTCGGTCACAGGTGCATCGGGATAGGCGGCCTTGACCTGGGCGGATGGCCCCACGGCAAGCACCGCGCCATCCTCATGGGCAAGACCTGCACCTTCGATCAAATCGGGGGTATCATCCTTGGATACGCCCGTGACAACCCAGCGCGCGGTGATTATTTCGACACTCATGTGAGTTCCTGTTCTTTAAAGGATTTTTCGACTTCTTCGCCCAACAGTGCCTCGCATTGGCGGGCGAGTTCGATCATTTCAGGGCTACGCATATCGCGCGGGCGCGGTGCGGTGATTGGGATCTCGGCCTTGATCTGGCCGGGGCGGGCCGTGAAGACGACAACCCGGTCAGCAAGTGCTAACGCCTCGTCGATAGAGTGCGTCACGAGCAGAACCGAGGCTTTCGAACTCTCCCAGATATTGAGCAGATGACCTTGCATGCGGGCACGCGTCTGAATGTCGAGGGCGGCGAACGGCTCATCCATCAACAGGACTTTCGGCTTCATGGCCAGCGCCCGCGCCAAAGCGGCGCGCTGGCGCATCCCGCCAGACAGTTCATGGGGTCGACGGTCGCCAGCACCCACAAGACCAACGAGGCGCAGCAGGTGCTCTGCCGCCTCTTTTTGGTTTTTAGGGCTTTGCCCCGCGATTTTTAGTCCGAATGTGATGTTGTCCTGCACAGTCAGCCATGGATAGAGCGAGGCTTCCTGAAAGATAAGACTGCGCTCAGGCGAGGGCTCAGTCACCTCAAGCCCGTCGAATGTGACGCTGCCCTCAGTTGCGTCTTCCAGTCCAGCTACGATGTAGAGAAGCGAGCTTTTTCCGCAGCCCGACGGGCCGAGAAGGACAACGAATTCGCCCAAAGCAACGTCCAGCGAAAGGTTGCTCACGGCCGGTACCGGATCTGGCCCATCTGGATTCCATGTTTTTGATACATTGGTGATTTTAAGGCCCAAGGTCATCTCACAGCCCTCCCACATTTGACGGCCCGACCCACCACAGCACCTTGCGTTGGATATAGCGCAGCGTCTGATCAAAGGCGAAACCGGTTAGACCAATCAGTGTCATGGTAAAGAACACAAGGCTCGCGTTGAATGTATTGCGCGCCATCATGGTGACCTGTCCAAGGCCCGAACCAACACCCACTGCTTCGGCGATCAGCACAACCATCCACGCGGCAAACAGGTTCATGCGCAGGGTCACGAATAATTCAGGCAGAATGGCGGGCAGGATCACATGGCGGTAAATCTGGCGTTTGTTGCAGCCCATGATCCGCGCAAGCTGAATGTAGTGCACAGGAACATTGTCGATCTGTGACAATGTTGCCAACGTCATGATGAAGAAGATGGCGATGAAGACAAGAAAAATGGCGGGTGGATTGCCGATGCCAAAAATGAAGACGGCCACTGGCAACCACGCGACAGGTGAAATCGGGGCCAGCATCGTGACCAGCGGCAGCACCAGTTTGCCAAAAATCCGAAAATAGCGAATGCCGATCCCAATGGCGAGCGACAGCACGAAACCCAGCGCCAGCCCCACCGTCACCCTAAGGGATGACCATGCGATCACCCCAAGAACAGAAAAGATCGAGCCGCCCGTCGCCAATGCCCCGGCCCGTGTGCCACCCGGATCAAAGAATCGAAACTGGTCTGGCAGATTTGCCAAGAAAATGTGCGGCGGCGGAAGTAGAAGCGGATTGGCCCACCCCCGCCACCATGCAAACTCCCAAAATCCGACGAAAATCGAAAGAGACGCCAAGACCCAAAGGGTAGGTTCGAGGCGCCGAATCAGACGCTTACCAAAACCGTCCTTCTTGGTATGGGCGGTTGGTGTTTCCAAAGTTTCGTCGGTCATTGGCATCGCCCTATGCGGTTTTCAACTGCAGGCTGTCGTAAAGGTCTGCGTTTTCGGCAATGACCTCTTCGAGCAACGTCCAATTGACTGCTGTCTCGGGCAGGGTGTCTTTGACGTAACCCATTTTTTGCATCGAAACGGACCGTTCGACAAAGAAGTCAGAGTTGTTCCGCTGATCGATCATCACCGGCTGACGGGACTGAGCAAGGGTCAAGGCTTCCAGCGATGTCTTGTAGTAGGTGCCCTGTGTCTCAGCCAATGCGGCGGCAGTATCTTGTTCTGACTGCAACTGCGCTGTCATCATTGCCTTGATCACAGCTTTGACAGCATCTGGGTTTTCTTCCAAAAGCGGCGTGCGTGCTGCAAGCACACAATCGGAATAGCCTGCACCGTAAAGGTCCAGACCGTCGGTCAGGATGCTTGCTCCGGCGCGTTCTTGCAGACACTGCGTTGCATATGGTTCGATATGGCTGACCGCATCAATTGCGCCGTTGATGAAAGCCGCGGCCAGTTCGGGTGAGGTGTTGAAATATTTGATTTCCGCATCAGCAAAAGCCATGCCAGCAGAGGTCATGTAGTCATAAGGGAGCACCTCCAGTGTATCCGCCTGGAACGTTCCGATGGTCTTGCCTTTCAGATCGGCCGGCGATGAAATGCCCTCGGAACCGATCAGAATACACCCTTCGACACCCGCACCGGCGACGATCTGCACGGGCGCGCCCGCATCAACCAGAGTGATGAAGTTGGAATAGGGAATGACCGAAACATCGACCATGCCAGCCCCGAACAGGGTTACCACGTCCGTGGTTGTCGGCGTCACGACGAAATCAAGCTCGACCCCATCCGCTTCGGCCAGTTTGCGTTCCTTGGCAAGAAAAATACCAAGGTTGCACAGGCCGCCACCGTGGGTCGCCTTGATGGTTGTCATCCCTTGGGCCGCGGCGTGTTGCGGGGCCATCAGCCCGGCTGGCAATGCAAGGCTTGCAGCCGCAGCCGCACCGCCTTTCAAAAAGCCACGACGGCTCGCTTCCTGAATTTTATGGTAGGTATTTCCGCATCTTTCACACATTTTATGTCCTCTTTGTCAGGACACAAGCGAATGATGTCGGGTCAATAAATATGGTGCACGACCCAGCCACTTCGCTTGTGACAGTTTCGGCACGCCAACCGTTAAAGCAGTCAGGCGGATATTGGGGGAGGAGATGTGCCCCACCGCTTTGCGCTGACTTCAGGCTGCCTTAAAAATGCAGGTTCCACCAAGCATCGGTTGATCACACCGTGGAATGTTAAGAGGGCTCGGTGAATATTTGTGCGGATTGCTATCGGTCCGGTCGTGTTTTGGGCGGTTCATGATCCAAATGCAGCCACTTCGCGGCCGTCTTGGTCCTGAATGTTGGTCATTCCCTCTCGGGTCATTCTGCGGTTTGCATGCCCAAGCGGCGCAGGGTTTTGCGTTCGATCATGACAACGAATTGATACAGAATGACCGACAAGAGTACCGAAACAGAGGCCACAGTCCAGATCATGCCAAAGTCGAGATAGCCGCGCGATTGGTTCAGCAAGTTGCCTAGCCCGCGCCCGGTGGCCAGCCATTCAGCGATCATGACCCCAAGCAATGCGCGCGGGACAGTCAGGCGCGTCGCTGCGAACAGATAGGGCATGGAGGCCGGGATCGTTACCAGACGCATTTCCTGCCAAACGGAAGCGCCGTAAGCGCGCGGCAAATCTTGTGCGCCGCGCGGCACCAATGCGATCCCTTGCGCCAATGTGACGAAGGCAGGAAAGAACGTCACCGAGATCGTCACCCAGAGCGTCAACGAGGTGCCGCGCCCGAATATCAGCACCAATAGCGGGGTTAGAGCCACCAGCGGCATTGTTTGTGTCACTAGCGCCACAGGCATGAATGCGCGAATTGCGTTTGGGAACAGCCGCGTCGAGATTGCCAACAGAAACGCAAAGCCAATGCCAGCTGCCATGCCCGCGAAAGTGATCGGAAGTGTTTCTGACAATGCCTGCAAGAGCTTTTCTTGTGCAACAGGAGCAGTCTTTGCGAAAAACAGATAATCTATTACCCCAAAAGGTGTTTTCACGATCATCGCAGGTACGCCGGTCAGCAAAATGAAAGCCCACCACAAAAGGAATGGCAGTGAGACTATGCCGATGAGCATTAGCGCACGCTTAAACGGTGATGCAGGGATTGCCGCGCCAATGGGAGTTGCGGTGTTTAGCGTCACAGCGCGCGTCGCCCCCAGTAAGCGCCGAGAAATTAACGCAAAGAATAGATAGCCCAATCCCGCAATAGCGGTTGCGATCAGGCCAATGCCCCAAAGCCTGTCTGGTTCTCCTCGACCAAGCGATCCAAGCAGATAGGTTCCAAGTCCCCAACGGCCACCACCGCCAAATTCGGCCAGAATTGCCCCCAATACGGCGTTGGGTGCTGCGATCTGGAAGCCTGTAATGATGGTGGGCAGGGCGCTGCGCAATTGAACCAGCCAAAGGATACGCCACCGGCCACCACCATAGGCCTTTACGAGGTCACTTGCCCTGCTGTCTGACTGGCTTATCCCGATGACCGTGGCTGTCATGGTCACGAAGTAGACCGCCAACGCTGCAAGGACGATACGGGGTGCCATGCCAGATAAGGTCAGCACAAGGATTGGGGCAATCGCTATGGGCGGTAGTGCAAAGACGGCGATATTCACACCACGAAAGAGGCGCAGAAGTGTTGGCGACATCGCAAAAGCCACCCCCGCAATTAGCGCAATCGTATTGCCAATCAGAAATCCGACACTGGACGCATAGAGCGTCGCCCAGATATGGCGCGGATAATCTGCGCGATCTTCCCATAGCCGGATCAAGATTTCTGAAAACCCTGGCAGCGCACCACTGGCGACCAGATCCATGCGACCCGCGATTTCCCAGATCAGAAGCAAGAGTGCGACATTGCGCAGGCCTGTTGGCACCCTAGCCATGCAGCACCGAAGCGATACGATCTGTCAAAGCATGGAACGTAGGGTCCGAGAATAATTCTGGCTGGCGGGGGCGTGCAAAAGGCACATCGATAATTTCGACAATCCGACCGGGGTTCGCGTGCATCACCGCAACGCGGTCGGCCAGAAAAATGGCCTCATCAATCCCGTGTGTGACAAGCAACGCCGTCGAGCCTGTTTCCTGCCAGACACGCTGCAATTCAACGTTCATCTGACGGCGCAATATTTGGTCCAACGCGCCAAACGGTTCGTCCATAAAGAGGACGCTGGGTTTAGTGACAAGCGCACGGGCAATTGCCACACGCTGGCGCATCCCTCCCGATAGTTCACCGGGGAGGGAGTTCTCAAATCCCTTTAGCCCAACAAGGTCGATCATCGCTTCCACCTGTGCGGTATGCGATTTCCGGTTCAGGCCAATTACCTCAAGCGGGACCTCAACATTGCGACGCACGCTGCGCCACGGCAACAATGCGGAATCTTGAAATGCCACGCCTGTCTTACCAGACTTTGCCGCAACGACCGGGGCTTCGCCGTTGATCAAAACCTCGCCCGTATCAGCCGTCTCAAGTCCCAAGGCGATGCGCAGAGCCGTGGATTTACCGCAACCTGAGGGACCAATCACAGCAGTAAAGGACGCGGGTGGACATTTGAGCTCTAGATCATGTAGCGCCTCAACTGTCTTTCCACGTCCTTCAAAGGTCTTGTGGACTCCGGAAAGGGAAATCCCGTCCGGGGTCGGCATCAGATTTCTTCTAACAACGTTGTGTCGAACATATCGCGAGATCCATTGATGCCGACTTCCGCCAATGCGCTGAGGTTTGCGTCAATGCCTTCTTCGGTCATTGCAAAAATACCTGCCGGATTTTCCATCAGTGGCTTCTGAGCTTCGTTGAAGAAGACTTCATTGTCGATTGTCCGGCCCGTACCCGCGAAATGAGTGTCTGCCCACTTTGCCGGCCAAAGGGCTGTATCAACATTGTTCTCGATCCATCCCTTACGGCTTGCGCGCAGCCATGCAACCAGTTCAGCACGTTTCGAATTCAGAACCTCTTCGGTCACTACGACGGTATCGTTGTAGGTGGTAAAGCCGAAATCATAGAGCAAGAATGACGTCGCCTCGACCCCTTGCAGGCTGATCGTGTAGGGCACGTTCGTGGTGAAATCGAGGCTAGCGTCGATCTCGCCCTTGATCAGCGGCGTCGGATCATACGCGTAAGGCACGATGTTGACGTCCCCAGGATCAATGTCGTTCAGCTTCAGCATGGCCTCAACAGAGATCACGTTCACAGGCGGCACGGCAAGGGTTTTGCCAACCAGATCAGCAGGTGAGTTGATGCCGCTGCCAACCAGTGACACAATCCCGATGGGGTTCTTTTGGTACTGTGCGCCGATGATCTTAAACGGCGCACCTTGATCAACAATCGCCTTAATTGTTGTGTCCGGCGTAGTGAGCGCCAGATCAGCTCGGCCAGCAATGATTGTGCTCTCGGGGATCACGTCGGGTCCGCCGGACAGATACGTGAGATCCAGCCCTTCATCCGTGTAATAGCCCTTATCCATCGCCAGAAAGTATCCCGCAAATTCGGCGTCGTTGATCCATGCTGCTTGCATCGTCATTGGCGTTGCAGCCATTGCCCGCATTGGTATGGAAGATGCGGCGGCAGCTGCACCCGCTGTGCCCAAAAAGTGGCGGCGGTTTAATCTCAAAGTCATGTCATTCGTCTCCTGTTGTATGGGTTCAGGCTAGGCCTTGGATGCGTTGCAATTCTTGCAGCGGTGGTGTTTCAGCAATTTGTTTGGGGTCTAGAAGTGGCCATTTCACCCCGTTGGGGCGTTTGGCGCGGCGTTCAACTTTATACAGCTCTGAAGGGGTCGCAATCTTGTCGACCAGAATATCAGTTTCGGATGGCTGAAGCTGTTCTTCGACGAGCTGCACGTCATGAACTACCGCCATCACTGGTGTCGTCTCATCGACCAAACCAAGGTCCGTAAACATGCCCCACTCCAGATCAAAGAACCCATGACCCTTGCCGAACCGAACGCCATTCTTTGAAACAGCAGACGCGCCGGTCACCATCAGATCAAAGCGGCCGCGTTTCGCGATTTCTTCCAGTGTAATCGGTGTGCCGAAGTGCTCCATCCCGTCCAGCCAGGACGCGTAAAGGGCTGCCCCCTGCGGAACATTTTCTGGCTCGAGCAAAACAAAACCGCGGTAGATGCCATACGTGGACATGACGAAGGGTTTGCCGTCTTCGATCATCCGTCGACGCAAGTCAGCAAGGCAATTATCCGGTGTGATAAAGGCAAAGTTTGATTTAGCGTAAGCTTTTTCGGCAACCAAAAGGTCGATCGCTTTTTCGGATCCTTCGAAATCCGGGATCACTTCGGCAAAATTCAAATGAAACCGCGTATCCGGCTTTGCAACATCATGCAGTTTTGTCCAGATCCGCTCTCGGACGATCTTTGAAGTAGACATTGCGATTCCTTTGAGTTTCACTGTTTCATAGTGGTGAAACTTTTGTTTCATAGGTCAAGTTGAATCTGAACGCGGCACAGGATATTCCCTTTTTTATGGCTTCACGACTCATCCTTCGCATACACGAAAAGCACGCCCGCCTGACAAGCAGTGAGCAGAAAATTGCCAATGTATTGGTGGAAAATCAGGGTCTTATAGAAACTCACACCGCTACAGAACTCGCAAAAATGGCGGGAGTGTCCAAAGCAACAACTGCCCGTTTTTTCCGCAGCTTGGGATATGTCGATTTCGAAGAAGTCCGTCTGCAAGCGCGGGAAGAACGCGACCGAACTCAGCCTTATTCCCAAAAAAAACAAGCATCAGACCAAGTCATTCTTGGTCGATCAATCGTCGACCATCTTGATTTGGAACTGCGTAATTTGACCCGAACCTTCGAAGAGCTGCGCTCGGATCGTCTGCCGGAGGTTGCTGAAATCCTCTCAACCGCGCCACGCGTCTGGTTTTTGGGATTTGGTGCTGAAGATGGTGTCGCACGCATTGGGAAAACGCTGTTCTCGCGATTGCGCCATGATGTTCATTATCTTGATGGTGCAGGGCAAGACTGGGCAAGCGATTTGGCCATGATGGGCCCGCGTGATGCACTTGTCCTTGTTACGTTGGAGACACGTCCAAAGCTGTTGCGCTCGCTTTTAGCCTATGCGCGAACATCACGGCTTCGGATCATAACAATCACGGACCATCGCTATCAGGCGCAAGCAGAGCGCTTTTCTGAAACTGTCCTGCCATGCCACGTTGCGAGTTACGGTATGCTGAATACTCATGCGACTGTCGTGTCAATGTTGCGGCTGCTTGCCATAGCATATGTAGGAAAGAACGCTGTCGCCGTAAAACAACGGGCCGATACACTTGACGCAATTGTTGAGGAACTTGATCTTCTGGAGTGAGCCGGTTCCTTAGAGGTGGTCGGGGGATTTCGGACCAGTGGCTAAGGTGGATCGCATGATGAAAGAAGTGATCCAAAATGAAGCAACGCAAGAACCATTCGCCTGAATTCAAAGCCAAGGTTGCGCTTGAAGCGATCCGCGAGGAGATGACACTGGCGGAACTGTCCAAGAAATACGGCGTGCATCCGACCCAGATCGGGACTTGGAAACGCGCAGCGATAGAAAATATGACGACAGCATTTACGCGCCAGGGTTCAGCCCTGAGCAAGTAAGTGCCGCCGAAGTGGACAAGCTGCATTCAAAGATCGGTCAGTTGGTCGTGGAACGAGATTTTTTGGTCGATGCCTCGCAGCAGTTGCTCGGAACGCGAGGCAAAAAACGGTGAGCAAAAATCACAAGCTGAGCATGCGTCGGCGGTGTGCGTTACTGACGTTGTCGCGGTCCAATTTGTACTATGAGCCGAAGGGCGAAAGTGCTGAGAACTTGCGGTTCATGGAAATCATCGACAAGCAGTTTCTGGAAACGCCGTGGTACGGATCGCGGCAGATGGCGCGTTACATGAAGCGCAACAACCACCAATGTGGCCGCCATCGGGGCCATCGTTTGATGCACCTCATGCGTTTGGTCCCAATCTATCAGGAACCAAACACCAGTAAGAAACATCCTCAGCACAAGATTTGGCCATATCTGCTGCGCAACGCGGTGATTGACCGCCCGAACCAGGTCTGGTGCGCAGATATTACCTACATCCCGATGCGCCGTGGGTTTTTATATCTCGTGGCGATCATGGACTGGTACAGTCGCAAAGTATTGGCGTGGCGGCTGTCAAATAGCATGGACGCGGAGTGCTGCGTTGAGACCCTAAAAGAGTCCTTGGCCAAGCACGGCACGCCAGAAATCTTCAACAGCGATCAAGGTAGTCAGTTCACCAGCGGTGCTTGGATCGACGTACTGATCGACGCAAAGGTCAAGATCAGCATGGATGGGAAAGGTGCTTGGCGCGACAACCGCATGATCGAGCGACTGTGGTGGTCGCTGAAACATGAATGTGTGTACCTAAACGCCTTTGAGACGGGATCAGAAATGCGAGCCGGGATCAGCAAAGGGCTGGCCTACTACAGCTCTGAGCGCCCCCATTCGACCCACGGCATATTGACCCCAGATGAGGCCTATGCAAGCAAAACAGAACCAATGAGATTAGCAGCCTGAAATCAAACCCTGATCCATCTTAACAAGGCTGCAAACTGGTCGAAAAAGCAGGACCACCTCTCTCTAAGCTGCTTCAAGTCTTCAGAACGGACATGTGCCATCGGGACATCACCAGTGATTGCAACGAGCCTGGCTACTTCGCGGCGGTACTTTGATCGGATTTCAGACCTGATCGAGTTGAACTTGCAATATTTTTCTAGAACCGCAGTGATGCTGTCTTTATCTGGTGTGACGCTCGATATCTTTCTTTCAATACGGTGCTTGGCCAAAACATACTCATCTCGATTATCAGGGTCGGATGGTGGGGTGGGGGCAGCGCCAAAGTAATGCTGGTAGACGCTGTTTAGGTGGTAGAGATACAGCTCATCCGACATTGGCCTAGGTGGATGTTGCGTGAACTCAAATTCGACCAAATCTGTATCGGAGGAGTAAGATTGTGCCAATTTTATGAACTCAGGCTAAGGCGTTAGTTTGATTTTTCCTAACTTCGAACCCTCACGTTTTGCTCTAAGTATCGTGGCCTGAAGTTGAAGAACCTCGTGTTCTGGAGCCTTCTCCTTTGAATGGTATTCATCAAGCTTTGCGACTTCCTCTAAAGCAGTCATCAACGGCTTAGACAGGTCTTCGAACGGAACCAGGACATCGCCATTAGAATTAAACGGCGTTCCACCGAAGCGTTCGGTGAATTTCTCCGCAGTCATGTCCTCTAAGCGAAAGTTATCCACTTCAACGGCGTCGTAACCTTCAGGCGTCTTCAGTTCAGCCAACAGATCATCGTGTTCTTCAGCCCAGTTCACGACAAGCTGAACGGCCTTGGCACAGCTGACATCTCCACATGGCATTTGCCACTTGGACATCCCCAATAATTCCCGAAACTGATCGGGTACGCGGCGCGGGTAGTAATGCCGTCCACGATCAATTTTCAGGTATTTAACCTTCTTCTCAGTAGTCATTTGTATCGAAAACCGAGTGATATGTGTTGAAAATATGCCATCTCAGCGTTGATCATTAGCTGAATAGCTATAAAAATCAACGCTGTAGAGTGAATGGTGGGCGACCCTGGAATCGAACCAGGCGTGCGTCTCCGCGAGGGAGTTACAGTCCCCTGCCACACCTTGCGGCCTGTCGCCCACTTTCACGCTGCGCTTCGCAACGTGTGGCGCTGATTACAATCCAAGTTAAGGGGCGTCAACAGCAAAATCGCTTGCAGTTCGCATCTTGCTCTGCGCATTGTCCGCCACGCATAAAAACAAGGACGCGGGTTCGATGAAAAAGCCAAAGTGGGTCGTAGAAAAAGAACAAGCCAAGCGCGCAGCCGCGGCTGAAACCGTGTGGTTATTCGGGATTCACGCCGTGCGCGACGCCTTGCAGAATACAGATCGCACTAAACTGCGCCTGATGGTCACCAAAAACGCCTATGATCGTCTGGCCGAGGACATCGCCGCCAGCGGCATGGAGCCCGAAATCGTTGATCCGCGCAAGTTTTCTGCGCCGATTGATTCTCAGTCTGTGCACCAAGGGGCGGCCCTTGAGGTCAAACCGCTAAGCTGGGGCAGTCTTGAAGATATCTGTCTTGCTGCCGACGGACAGGTGCCGCGGGTGGTGTTGCTGGATCGCGTGTCCGATCCGCATAATGTCGGGGCGATTCTGCGTTCTGCCGAAGTTTTTGGCGCTAATGCAGTAATCGCCACAGCCCGCCATTCTTGCCCTGAAACCGGCGCTTTGGCCAAAACCGCCTCTGGTGCACTTGAGCGCCAACCCTACCTGCGCGTGCGCAATCTGTCGGACGCGATGGAGACCTTGAAAGCCATGGGCTATCTGATGCTCGGGCTGGATGGCGAAGCCGACGTCAGCATCGACGAGGCCGTTCAGGGGCGCGCCGATAGGGCGATTGCCATTGTCATGGGCTCAGAGGGGCCGGGATTGCGCGATAAAACCAAAGAAACCTGTGACCAATTGGTGAAAATTCCGTTTTCCCGAGATTTTGGCTCTTTGAATGTCTCCAATGCCACCGCCGTCGCCCTATATGCTGTAAGAGGCTAAAAAAC
Organism: uncultured Pseudoruegeria sp.; assembly: GCA_947498155.1. Taxonomy (GTDB): domain Bacteria; phylum Pseudomonadota; class Alphaproteobacteria; order Rhodobacterales; family Rhodobacteraceae; genus Pseudoruegeria. The sequence continues at coordinate 290,760 of CANMJD010000003.1, read as the reverse complement.
CGGAGGACATATGGGCCAGAACGCCAAAATTGCGACCTGTTGTTATTGCGGGGCACGGGCCGCGCTTGTGTTGCAGGGACAGCAGCGCCATGAACTGGCCTGTAACACTTGTGGGGCGCCACTGCATGACATGAAATGGCTGAAAACGCCTGACCCTACCCATCCGGTTCATAAATCAAAGCCCAGTAAGGTAAAGCCTCAGTACCACAAGCCAAAGAAAGAAAAGAAAAAAGCCAAAAAGAAGCGCTCCCTTGGCGGGTATTTCATGAAAGAGGCTTTTGATCTGCTGGATGACATATTTGACTGATATTTCTCACAGCTGATCACAGAGCCGTGGCGAAGGTTTGCGCAGCGGGTTTTGCTTGCCATGTTAGGAGCAGGATAAAAACCGCCACAAAGGAAACCCACTATGCTGACACGTCGATCCGCGCTTACGCTCTTTGCTGCTCTTCCGCTCGTCGGGCTGGCCTCTCGCCCTGCCTTTGCCGCCAAACCTGATATTTATGCGACGGATGGCGTTGCCATCAACGGTTATGATCCGGTGGCCTATTTCACCATGGCCAAGCCGGTCAAAGGCGAGTCGACCCATGTGGTTAGCTACATGGGGGCCGATTGGCAATTTGCGACGGCCGAAAACAAATCTCTGTTTGAAGGTGATCCCGAAAAATACGCGCCGAAATACGGTGGCTATTGTGCTTATGCAGTGTCCAAAGGCGGCACGGCTACAACGTCACCGGATGCGTGGACGGTCTATGAGGACCGCCTGTATCTGAATTTTAACACCACCGTGCGCGGCATCTGGTCCGAGGACATTCCCGGCAATATCGTCAAGGCGGATGCAAATTGGCCTGCTGTTCTATCGGCCTGAGCCAAAGGCGGCCACAGGGGGTGATCACAAAGCCTTTACCAAGTCTTTAAACTTCTGCGCCTAAGCTTACATCAATACCAGAGCCCGGGATTGGAACACCCGGTGCCTCCTTCACTGTCCCTCGTTCCGTCACTGCGCCCGCAGCCTTTGCTTCGGGCGCTTTTTTTTGCCAAAGTTTCAAAAAAAGGGTGGGCCAATGGAAACCGCTTCCAAGATCAGAAACGCGCTGCAATCCGCGCATGTCATCGCGTGTGTCGGCGCGTCTGCCAAGCCCGAACGGCCAAGCCATTATGTGTCGCTGTTCCTAAAAGCCAAAGGTAAACGGGTCATCGGTATCAATCCCGGTCTGGCGGGGCAGGTGTTATTTGACGAACCGGTTTTTGCGAGCCTGAAAGACGCGCCAAAAGAGATTGATTTTATTGATATATTTCGGCGTTCCGATGCGGTTTTACCGGTCGTAGAAGAGGCTTTGGTCCATTTGCCGAATCTGCGTACGATCTGGATGCAGCTGGGTGTACAAAACGCAGAGGCCGCGGCATTGGCGCAGGCCCAAGGGGTGACAGTCATTCAGAATCGCTGCCCCAAAATCGAATGGCCCCGCTTGATCGGTTAATCTTTGCGGGCGGCTTTCTCGGTAAGGCCAGAGGTGCCGGCGCGGCGCTCCAGTTCGGCCAGCACGTCATCCAGCGTAATGTCGCGGGCATGGAGCATGACCAGAAGGTGAAACAGCACGTCTGCGGCCTCGCTCGTCAGGGCGGCCTTGTCATTTTTGACGGCCTCTATGATGGCCTCTATCGCCTCTTCCCCGAATTTTTCGGCGCATTTTTCCGGCCCTTTGGCAAAAAGCTTTGCAGTCCAGGACGACTCGGGATCGGCGGATTTGCGGGCCGCGATGGTTTGATCCAGTTTCTGCAGCGTATTCATGTCAGCCTCATCGGAATGCCTGCCGCGATCATATGATCTTTGGCTTCGCGGATGGTGTAATCGCCAAAGTGGAAAATGGACGCGGCCAGAACGGCGCTCGCCCCGCCTTCGGTGACACCTTCGACCAGATGATCCAGTGTGCCAACCCCGCCCGAGGCAATCACTGGCACCGATACGGCATCGGATATGGCGCGGGTCAGGGGCAGGTTGAACCCCGCACGGGTGCCGTCGCGATCCATGCTGGTGAGCAGGATTTCACCGGCCCCTTTGGCGGTGACCAGCTTGGCAAATTCCACCGCATCAATGCCGGTGCCCTTGCGCCCGCCATGGGTGAAAATCTCCCACTTTCCCGGGCTGACGGTTTTGGCGTCAATGGCACAGACAATGCACTGGCTGCCAAAGCGGTTGGCGGCATCGGCAATCACATCCGGATTGGCCACAGCAGCGGAATTAAAGCTCACTTTATCCGCCCCTGACAAAAGCAGTTTGCGCACATCCTCGCTGGTGCGCACCCCGCCACCGATGGTCAGCGGCATAAAGCAATGCTCGGCAGTGCGCTGCGCCAGATCATACATGGTGCCGCGGTTTTCATGGGTGGCATGGATGTCCAGAAAGCACAATTCATCGGCCCCGGCGGCATCATAGGCCTTGGCGCTTTCGACGGGGTCGCCCGCGTCGATCAGATCAACAAAGTTCACGCCTTTGACGACGCGCCCATCGGCGACATCAAGGCAGGGGATGATACGGGTTTTCAGCATGATTGCACCTCTTTGAGGGTCTCATAGCGCCAAAACGCGCTTAGGCCAATGGGGGGCGGCATTGCGCCAGCCCGAGAGCAAAAGCGCGCGCGTGGGTTAACTGTGCAACAGTTCCAGTGCGGCCTTCAGATCAATCGCACCATCGTAGAGCGCGCGCCCCGAGATTGCGCCATTCAGCGGTGCCCCACAGGATTTCAGCTCATAGAGGTCCGCCATCGAAGAGACCCCGCCCGAAGCGATCACCGGAATGCTGACAGCGCGGGCCAGATCGGCAGTGGCTTGCACATTCGGCCCCTGCATTGCCCCGTCGCGGTTGATATCGGTGTAGATGATCGCGGCAACGCCGGCATCCTCAAAGGAGCGGGCCAGATCGGTCACCTGCACATCGGTTTCTTCGGCCCAGCCTTTGGTAGCGACAAATCCGTTGCGGGCATCAATGCCAACCGCAACCTTTCCCGGAAAGGCTTTGGCCGCTTCGCGCACAAGCGTCGGATTTTCCACCGCCACGGTGCCAAGGATGACGCGGGCCAAGCCTTTGTCGAGCCAACGTTCAATAGTTGCCATATCGCGAATGCCGCCGCCGAGCTGGGCGGGAACTTTGGTACGTTTGAGGATTTCCTCGACAGGGGCGGCGTTGACGGGTTCCCCCGCAAAGGCCCCGTTCAGATCAACCAGATGCAGCCATTCGCAGCCTGCTTGGACAAATTCCATCGCCTGCGCGGCCGGATCTTCATTAAATATTGTTGTTTGTTCCATATCCCCTTTGAATAGGCGCACGGCATTCCCGTCTTTAAGGTCGATAGCAGGATAAAGGATCATGTTTTTTTCCGTTGGTTGCGGCGTTGCCCCGTCTTTGCCATGACGCGGCGGGAATTGCAAAGAGACCCAACGTAAAACTTGATTGGATCGGCGGTTGCGCAATTATAGGGCAAATTCCGAGGGAGGATTAGCAACATGAAACAGTTTTTACTTGCCGGCGTGATAAGCATGGTGACGGCATCGGGCGCCTTTGCGGATGATGTTCTGGGGGTCTGGAAAACAGAAGTGGATGATGGTGCCTATGCCCATATCAGCATGGCGCAATGCGGTACGAAAATTTGTGGGGTGATCAGCCGCACCTTTGATGGCAGCGGGGAAACCAAAGCGGACTCCATCGGTAAAAAACTGGTCTGGGATATGGTGCCCAATGGTGGCGGAAAATACTCTAAGGGTAAAATCTGGCAGCCTTCCACAGATAAGATTTTCAAATCCAAAATGGCGCTGAGCGGGAACAGCTTGAAAGTGTCCGGTTGTGTCGGCCCGATCTGCAAAAAGCAGACGTGGTCGCGCGTTCAATAACCACATCTTTTAAAGCTAATGTGATCAGGCCCGCTTTTCCTTTTAAAAGGCGGGCCATTTTTGTTTTTGGCTTAGACCGCGCCAGTGTACTCGCCCCGCGCGGGGTAGTCGTTGGCGATGGCGAAATCCAGCGCGCCAACCAATTCAGAGAAATGCGGGCGCACGAAGGGCATGGTTTGAACCGAGCCGTAATACAGCGTCTGTTCCGGTGTCACCATGAACAGGCCGGGTTCAGAGAAAAGTGCAGGCTCTTCGATACCGATAGAGGTTTTGCCGCGCGAGGTTGAAATATACAGCCCCCATTTCTTGGCAACCTCCAAGGGTAAATCATATGCGATGCGCAAGTTTTTGGCGTTTATCTTATCTGCCATCTCGCGGGCGCGCTCGCCCCCATCTGAAGAGACCGCAATGGTCTTTACGCCGCGCTCGGCAAAATCGGCGGTACGCTTTTCAAGCTCGGTTAGATAGGTGGCGCAGATCGGGCAGTGAAGCCCGCGATAAAAGCAAATCACCGTCCCGCGTTCATTGCTGTCTGTGGACAGATCAAAGTCCCCGTGATCCAGGGTCGGTAGCGTTAGGGCAGGTGTTTTCTGGCGTGGAAGGAGCATGTTTCTATCCTGTTTTGAGGTCATTGAAATCTTGATACAGGATGGTATGGTCGGGTAATTCCGATTTATCTGATAGGTTTTCCGATCATGGCCAATATTGACCGATTAAGTGCGTTGTTGAACCGCTTTGAGCTGAGCATCGCTCCGGCCGAACTTTGCGATGCCTCGCTGATGATTTTTAGAGGCGAGAATCACTTGGTGGATCGGGTGGTCTTCTGCGCGGATCCTTTGACCAAATCACAAAGCGGCACCTGCCTGTTTGCCGCCAAAGTGGATTGGTCTGCTGGCGCTAATCCATTGTTGCAGGCCTTGCCCTGTGCGGTGGAAATGAATGTGGCAGAAGACCCCGAAGCCTTGGCGTTGGTGTCGTTGATCCTGTCAGAAGATCAGGCAAAACGCTGTGGGGCGGGCTCGGTGTTGAACCGGTTGTGCGAAGTTCTTTTGGTGCGGTTGCTGCGGTTTCAGATCGAACAAGGCGCGACCAAGGCAGGATTAATTGCGGGCTTGGCGGACCCAAGGCTGAGTCGCGCCATCGTCGCGATGCACGACAAACCCGGACGCCAGTGGACGAGCGAAGACCTCGCAGTCGAGGCGGGCCTGTCGCTCAGTCGGTTTTCGGAGTTGTTTCAAACTGTGGTGGGAGAGTCGCCCATGGCCTATCTGCGGCGCTGGCGGTTGGCGATTGCGCGGCGGGATCTGGCGCGGGGGGACCGTATAGAGCAGGTGGCGCGGCGCTATGGCTATGGCTCGCCCGAGGGGTTTTCGCGGGCGTTTCGCAAAACCTATGGTCAAGCGCCATCTGCTTTGCGATCCCGCGCCGCCTAAATCCTGCTGGTCAAAGCCGGCGTTACGGTGTCCAATTCAGAAAGTTGGCAATCAGACGCAAGCCGTTGGCCTGACTTTTTTCAGGATGAAACTGCATCCCGACCATATTGTCCCGCCCGACCACAGCAGTGATCGGCCCGCCATAATCGACATGGGCCAGAAGATGCGCCGGATCGGCGACCTGAAAATGGTAAGAATGCACAAAATAGGCGTGATCACCGGAGTTTACCCCGTTCAGCACCGGATGTGGCCGGTCAATCTGCAGGTTGTTCCAGCCCATATGCGGGACTTTCAGACGCGGATCATTCGGGGTGATGGCCACGACATCGCCGCCGATCCAGTCAAAACCTTTGGTGTCCTGATATTCGTGACCCACAGAGGCCAGCATTTGCATGCCGATGCAGATGCCCAGAAAAGGCTTACCCTCTTTCAGGACGGCCTCTTCGGTGGCTTCAAACAGACCCGTGTGGTCGAATAATTCCTGCTTGCACGCCGGAAAAGCCCCGTCACCGGGCAGCACAACGCGATCGGCGCGCCGGACCATGTCGGGATCAGAGGTTACGACAACAGTACCGGCACCGGTTTCAAGAGCCATACGTTGAAAGGCTTTTTCCGCAGAGTGCAGATTGCCGGAATCATAGTCGATGATAGCGGTCAGCATCGGTGATCTTTCTGTTCAAAGACCAAAGGGGGCGTTAGAGCGCGCCTTTGGTGGACGGGATCGCATCGGCCTTGCGCGGATCGGTTTCCAGCGCGTCGCGCAGGGCGCGGGCCACGGCTTTGAAGGTCGCCTCGGCGATATGGTGGCTATTGAACCCGTGCAACTGGTCGATATGCAGGGTGATGCCGCCATGGGTGGAAAGTGCCTGAAAAAATTCCCGCACCAGTTCGGTATCAAAACTGCCGATTTTTTGGGTGGGCATATCCAGATTGAAAATCAGAAAAGGGCGCGCAGAGAGGTCTAGCGCACAGCGCACCTGCGCATCATCCATCGCCAGATGGCAGGCGCCATAGCGTTTGATGCCTTTTTTATCGCCCATGGCTTCGGTCAGGGCTTGTCCCAAGGCGATGCCCACGTCCTCGACGGTGTGGTGATCATCGATATGCAGATCACCCGTGGCGCGGATGGTCATATCGATCAGCGCATGGCGCGACAATTGATCCAGCATGTGATCAAAGAACCCGACGCCGGTCTGGTTGTCATACAGGCCGCTGCCATCGAGATTGATTTCAACCTTGATGTCGGTTTCGGCGGTTTTCCGTGTGATGGTTGCACTTCGCATAGGATCTGCCTTCGATTGTTAGCGTCTCTATAGGGTGCAGCGCGACTTAGGCCAAGTGGGGGCAGGGGGATTGTTTTTGGGGTGCGGATTTTCTGCACAGGTATCCCAAGGAATGCGGAGCGCAGTGTTTTGGGATGGGTCGAATGCCTCCGGCGGGGATATTTCCATCAAACTGAAATTAGCCAGACGCAAGAAGCGTTGGGGTATGGCTGAATTTCGGTGGAATGGTTGTTTTTTGGAGCGGGCGAGGCGATTCGAACGCCCGACCCTAACCTTGGCAAGGTTATGCTCTACCCCTGAGCTACGCCCGCATGCCAAAAAACATATATACCACATTGGAGCGGGCGAGGCGATTCGAACGCCCGACCCTAACCTTGGCAAGGTTATGCTCTACCCCTGAGCTACGCCCGCACCGTTGTGGTGGGGCGTGATTTAGTCCGAAGCGTGAGGGGCTGCAAGGGATAAATTCGCCTTTGGGGATTTTTTTCTGCTAGAGGTCAAAGCGCGCGGGACGAGGAGCGAAGTAGAGCAATGAAACGGCGGGATTTTTGCGGGGCTGTGGTGGTGTGGCCTACTTTTGGCTGGGCGCATTCAGGACATGGCCACAGCGCGTTAGAGGCGCGCGTGCAGCACTTGCGACGCGCGGGGGCGGATGTCGTGATCGATTTGACGCTGCATAACCGCAGTAAGGCAGCACTGGTTGTGCAAGAGGCTTATGTCTTTGGCAGCGCCATCCGGCGGCAGAGCTTTCCCGCAACGATACCTGCGCAGGCAGAGGTGACGGCGGAGGTTGTTTTGCAGTTTAACGGGCGCATACCGGGTCAGGCCAGCCTGATATTGCTGCACGCGCCAGGGGGTAAAACCGAGCTGTCCGTTGACTTCAGCGGGATTTAGCAGCGGGATTTAGAACAGTGCAAAGCCCACTGCCATCAGAGCGCTGATGGCAATGACCAGCAAGGTCAGCACCATGCCGATCTGGCGTGCGACAAGGTTTTGCGGCGTTGAGCCAAGGCCATAGGCATGAAGAATGCGCCCAAACAGCAAGCTCGCACCCAGAAGGTGAAGCAGCAAAGGAGTTGCCGCGCCCAATTCAAGCACCAGTAGCAGGATCACCGCAATTGGCACATATTCGGCGCAATTGGCCTGAACACGCATGCGTTTCAGCAGGGCTTTGTCGCCTGTATCGCCCAGTGAAAGCCGATGGCGGCGGCGATAAAAGATCACCCGCGCGCTTAACACGAGAAACAACAGGGCCAGCAGACCCGCATAAAAAGACGTAATAGAGGGCACTGGATTTTCCTAAACAGCAGAAAAAGGGTCTGTAGGAGCTTAGGGGAAAATCGAAGTTTGGCCAGTCTTATCCGATTAGCGCGGTACTGGGATGCCAAAGTCAGCAAAGATGCCTTCACCACCAGAAAGGGCGGTGAAGGCGAAAGCTTCAGGGGTGCTTATTCAAGCTCGACCAAAAGGTCCTTGGCATCGATCTGGCCGCCGGGCTGCACATGCACCGCCTTGATGGTGGCGTCGCGTTCGGCGTGAATACCGGTTTCCATTTTCATCGCTTCGATGGTCAGCAGCAAATCGCCTTCTTTGACGGCCTGACCGGCGCTGACGCCGATGCTGGCCACCACGCCGGGCATTGGCGCGCCAATGTGGTTGAGATTGCCGGTTTCGGCTTTCGGACGCTGCACCGTTGTGGCTTTGACCATCCGGTTTGGCACACGAATAACGCGCGGTTGACCATTGAGTTCAAAGAAAACTTTGACTTCGCCGTCTTCATTGGTTTCACCAACGGCTTGCAGGCGGATTTCCAGTGTTTTACCCGGATCGATCTCGGCGGTGATCTCTTCGCCCGGCTCCATGCCGTAAAAGAATGTCCGTGTGGGCAGGGCGCGCACAGGGCCGTATTGGCGATGGCGGCCCATGTAATCCAGAAAGACTTTTGGATACATCAGATAGCCGTTGAGGTCCTCGTCATCGATGGCCAGACCCTCGAGTTGGGCGGACAGATCGGCGCGGGTAGCCTCCAGATCAACCGGTGGCAAATGCTTGCCGGGACGTTCCAGATTGGGGGCTTCGTCTTTCAACACCTTTTTCAGGATGCCGTCCGGAAAGCCATTGGGGGGCTGACCCAGATTGCCGCGCATCATATCGACAACTGAATCTGGGAAGGCCACTTCGGTGGCGGGATCCTCGACCTGCGTTCGAGTCAGGTTTTGGGCCACCATCATCAGCGCCATATCACCGACCACTTTGGAGGAGGGGGTCACTTTGACGATGTCGCCAAACATTTGGTTCACATCGGCATAGGTCTGGGCGACCTCGTGCCAGCGCTCTTCGAGGCCAAGGCTGCGGGCTTGTGCCTTGAGGTTAGTGAACTGACCACCTGGCATTTCATGCAGATAGACTTCGGAAGCGGGGGCCTGAAGGCCGCTTTCAAAGGCCGCGTATTGCGCGCGGGCGCCTTCCCAATAGTTGGAAATCTCGCGGATCGCGCCAATATCCAGACCCGTATCGCGGTCCGTGTTGGCCATGGCTTCGACAATCGAGCCCATTGTTGGCTGACTGGTATTGCCCGACAGCGCGTCCATCGCAACATCGGCCGCATCGACACCGGCTTCGGCGGCGGCAAGGATGGTCGCGCCACCAATGCCGGATGTGTCATGGGTGTGGAAGTGGATCGGCAGGCCGACCTCTTCTTTCAGGGCTTTGATCAGAATGCGCGCACCGGCTGGTTTTAACAGGCCCGCCATATCTTTCAGACCCAGAACATGGGCACCGCCCGCCTTGAGCTCTTTGCCCATGTCGACGTAGTATTTCAGGTTATATTTCGCCCGATCCGGGTTCAGGATGTCGCCGGTATAACAGATGGTGCCTTCGCAGACTTTGTTTGACTCGACCACGGCATCCATAGCGACGCGCATGTTTTCGACCCAGTTCAAAGAGTCAAAGACGCGGAACACATCAACGCCGGTATCAGCGGCCTGTTTTACAAAGCTTTGCACGACATTGTCGGGGTAGTTTGTATAGCCGACGCCATTTGAGGCGCGCAGCAGCATTTGCGACATCACATTGGGCATGGCGGCGCGCAGATCGCGCAGGCGCTGCCAGGGGCATTCCTGCAAGAAACGGTAGGCCACGTCAAAGGTTGCACCCCCCCAGCATTCAATCGAGAACAGTTCTGGCAGGTTGGCCGCATAGGTCGGCGCAACCCGGATCATATCGATCGAGCGCATACGGGTGGCGAGCAGGGACTGATGCCCGTCGCGCATGGTGGTATCGGTCAGCAACAGCTGCGGCTGTTCGGCCATCCAATCGGCAACCGCTTGCGGGCCTTTGTCCTCAAGCAGGTTGCGCGTGCCATAGGCCGGTTCTGCCCGCGCCGCTGGCGGCTTTGGGGCGCGCACATCAGCATGGGGTAGGGGACGGTCTGCGGTTTCGGGATGCCCGTTTACCGTAATATCAGCGATATAGGTCAGCACTTTGGTGCCGCGGTCACGGCGCTTTTTGAACTGGAACAGCTCGGGCGTTTCGTCGATGAATTTGGTGGTGTAGGTATTGTCGAGGAACGTCGGGTGCTTCAACAGGTTTTCGACAAAGGCGATATTGGTCGACACGCCGCGAATACGGAATTCCCGCAGGGCGCGGTCCATCCGTGCGATGGCCTTTTCAGGGGTTGGCGCTTTGGCGGTGATCTTGGTCAGCAGCGAGTCATAATAGCGTGTAATTACGCCGCCTGCATAGGCGGTGCCGCCGTCCAGACGAATGCCCATCCCTGTGGCCGAGCGATAGGCCGTGATACGGCCATAGTCGGGGATGAAGTTGTTTTGCGGATCTTCGGTAGTAATCCGTGTTTGCAGGGCGTGGCCGGTGAGTTTCACATCTTCCTGAGAGTCCTTGCCCGTGGCTTCGGCAATGGTTTTGCCTTCGGCGATCAGGATCTGGGACTGCACGATGTCGATGCCGGTGACTTCTTCGGTGACCGTGTGTTCCACCTGAACACGCGGGTTGACTTCGATGAAGTAGAACTTGCCGTCATCCATATCCATCAGGAATTCGACGGTGCCCGCACATTCGTAGTTGACGTGCTTACAGATTTTATAGCCGAGGTCGCAGATTTCGGTGCGCTGTTCTTCGGTCAAATATGGAGCGGGCGCACGTTCGACGACTTTCTGGTTGCGGCGCTGAACCGAACAGTCGCGCTCAAACAGGTGATACATGCCACCGTGTTTGTCGCCGAGAATCTGGACCTCGACGTGGCGCGCACGGATGATCATTTTTTCAAGGTAGCCCTCGCCGTTGCCAAAGGCGGCTTCGGCTTCGCGGCGGCCTTCCAGCACCTTCTCTTCGACTTCATCTTCCGAGAAGATCGGGCGCATACCGCGTCCCCCACCACCCCAAGACGCCTTGAGCATCAGAGGATAGCCAACTTCGCCGGCTTCTTTCTTGATCGCATCCATGTCAGTGCCAAGCACTTCGGTTGCAGGAATGACCGGCACACCGGCCTCGACTGCGACGCGACGGGCGCTGGCCTTGTCGCCAAGGGCGCGCATGGTTTCAGCTTTGGGGCCGATGAAAGTGATGTCGTTTGCTGCACATGCATCCACGAAGTCGGGGTTCTCGGAGAGCAGGCCATATCCGGGGTGGATCGCATCTGCACCGGCCATTTTGGCGACGCGGATAATTTCATCAATGCTCAGATAAGCAGCAACCGGCCCCATGCCTTCGCCGATGCGATAGGCCTCATCCGCCTTAAAACGATGGAGACTCAGCTTGTCTTCTTCGGCATAAATGGCAACTGTCTTTTTGCCCATTTCATTGGCGGCCCGCATTACACGGATTGCGATCTCACCACGATTGGCTATTAGGATCTTTTTGAAGTCTGCCATTTTAGTCCCCCGAGAAGCGTGTTGTTTGCAACGGTTTTGTAAACATTTTCTGCACTGCAGTATAGTCGTTGATTTTGGTATTTAACCCATGCCGGTTTGGCTAACAAGCCGATCCCCGAAGTTGCGCCAGTGTTGATGCGCCGATCTGGCCCATATTTGCTTTCATGTCTTCGCGCAGAATATGCACCACATGGGCGGCCCCCTTGGCGCCAAAAGCCCCGAGCCCATAGTGAAAGGCCTTGCCCAGCATGACAAAATCCGCCCCCAAGGCCAGCGCACGCATGACATCAAGGCCGGATTGCACGCCACTGTCATAGATCAGCGGCACATCCGGCCCGACGGCGGCGCGGATATCCGGCAGGATATGGAGGGCAGCCGGTGTTGCATCAAGCTGACGGGCGGCGTGGTTTGACACCCAGAGCGCATCAACCCCAGCCTCTATCAGTGGTTTGGCGTCCTCTACCCGCATCACGCCTTTGACCACCAGTTTGCCGTCCCAGTTTTGGCGCAGCCAGGTCACATAGTCCCAATCTGGCGAGGTGCGCAGCAGCTTGCCAATCTGGGTCACAGAGGCAACTTCAGAGGTGTCGGGGGCATAATCCTCAATCAGTTTAAAGCGCGGGCTGCCGATTTTCAGCGTGCCAAGCGCCCAAGCCGGACAGCGCGCGATTTGCAGCGCGATGCGCGGGGTGATCCGCAACGGCTGGGACAGCCCACCGCGCACCTGACGCTCGCGTCGGCTTTGGGTGGGCACATCCGCGGTCAGAACCAGCGTGTGAAATCCGGCGGATTTGATACGTTTGAGGATATCCAGCCGAATTGCTTCATCATGGGGCGGATAAAGTTGAAACCAGCCATTGCCACCGGCCAAAGGGCCGGTTTCTTCGGGCAGCCGCGTGGCGACGGTCGAGAGGCAATAGGGAATATTTTCGGCTGCGGCCAGTTTGGCCAGAATGACTTCGGCATCGGGCCACATGGCGCCGGAACTGCCCACTGGCGCAATACCAAAGGGCAGGGCATAATCCTTGCCCATCAAGGTAGTAGAGAGATCGCACTCTACTTCGCCTTTCAGGATCGCAGGCATGAAAAGTATATCATCCAGCGCTTGCCGGTTGCGTTTCATCCCGATTTCATCACCCGTACCACTGTCCATATATTCCCAGACAAAATGGGGTATGCGCCGTTTGGCACGAGATTTCAGGTCGGATAGGGCGGGATAACGTGAATCAAGATCCATGGGCGCTTTATTGGCGCTTGGGGGCGAAAAATCAATGCTAGTTTAAACCGCTGCGGCGCGGGTTTTGGCGGGCGGCATGGCGGGCATCAGCGCGGGCGGCTTCTCTGCTGAGCAGGTCGGGTGCATTCAGACCCGAGAGCGGCGTTTGCGCGCTGCGGTCGATCTCCTGATCCGCGGCGAGCGACAGGAATCGCGCGCAGCAGACCCGCAGAAAAGAAGTGAAATTGCCCATGTCGTGGCCCTCATCGATGGCCTCGAAATACAGGCGCGTGATCAGCTGGTTCACCGTCATATCATCGCGATTGGCGATCTCATCCAGCGTTTGCCAAAAGAAATCCTCGATCCGTATCGACGTGGCTACGCCATCAATACGCAAGGATTTTGTCCGGCTGCGCCACAGATCGCTATCGGCACCAATAAAAAGCTGACACATGGGCAATCTCTCTTTTCGTTACAGAAGGGCCATGAATTGCTTCATCCAGGCCGGATGGGCAGGCCATGCAGGGGCGGTCACCAGATTGCCATCGGTAACGGCGTCTGTCACCTCAATATCGGCAAAGGTGCCACCGGCGGCGGCTACCTCGGGTGCACAGGCCGGATAGGCCGAACAGTTTTTGCCTTCAAGCACACCGGCAGCGGCCAAAAGCTGTGCTCCGTGGCAAATGGCGGCCACAGGTTTGCCCGCCTCAAAGAAATGGCGCACCGCGTCCAGAACACTTTTATCAAGGCGCAGATATTCGGGCGCGCGACCACCCGGAATGACCAGCGCATCATAGTCAGCGACGTTCAGACCTGCGTAATCGGCATTCAGCGCAAAATTATGACCCGGCTTTTCGCTATAGGTCTGATCACCTTCAAAATCATGGATGGCGGTTTTCACCGTATCACCAGCGGATTTTCCGGGGCAGACCGCATCGACGCTGTGATCGCAGGCCAGCAGGGTTTGAAAGGGAACCATGGTTTCATAGTCTTCGGTGTAGTCACCGGTAATCATCAGAATTTTTGCCATTCTCTCCTCCTACGTTTGATTGGCTGGCAAAACCCTAACAATCCCCTGGGCTAAGCGGGTGTTAGCGGGATACTACATACCAAAATCCTGCGGGGGCTGTTTTTAAACGGGATTTTCTTGCAGAACATAGTGCGAACACTGCTTTCCCTTCGGCGATACTGCCGCTACATTGGCCTCATGAGCAGTTTTGATGAATATGACGCCTTTGAAGCGAGTGAGCGCCAGTCACTGGCCGCCCGTGCTATGGCCGCCCGTCCGACCCCCTATCTTGAGGGGTTGAACACCGAGCAACGCGCCGCCGTTGAGGCGCTTGAGGGGCCGGTGCTGATGCTGGCAGGGGCAGGGACGGGGAAAACCAAGGCTCTGACCACCCGCATTGCGCATTTGCTGAACACCGGCAAAGCCCGCCCGAACGAAATTCTGGCGGTGACCTTTACCAATAAAGCCGCCCGCGAAATGAAAGAGCGGGTCGCGGTGCATTTGGGGCAGACGATTGAGGGCATGCCGTGGATGGGCACTTTTCATGCGATCTGTGTGAAACTACTGCGCCGTCATGCTGAACTGGTTGGGTTGAAGTCCAATTTCACCATTCTGGATACCGATGATCAGATCCGGCTGATGAAACAACTGATCGTGGCCGATAATATGGATGAGAAACGCTGGCCGGCACGGCAGCTATCGGGCCTGATCGACGGCTGGAAGAATCGCGCCTGGACCCCTGCGCAGGTACCTGCGGCGGATGCGTCGGCGTTCAATCACAAGGGCGGGGAACTGTATGCGGCCTATCAAAAACGTCTGGTAGAGCTTAACGCGGTGGATTTCGGCGATCTGCTGTTGCATGTGGTCACGATCTTTCAGCAAAATCAGGATGTTCTGGCGCAGTATCAACGTTGGTTCCGCTATATTTTGGTGGACGAATACCAGGATACCAATGTCGCGCAGTACCTGTGGTTGCGGCTATTGGCGGCGCAGCACAAAAACATCTGCTGTGTGGGCGATGATGATCAATCGATCTATGGCTGGCGCGGGGCAGAGGTGGGTAATATCCTGCGGTTTGAAAAGGATTTCCCCGGTGCGAAAGTGATCCGGCTGGAGCAGAATTATCGCTCCACGCCGCATATTCTGGGAGCGGCATCGGGCGTGATTGCTGCCAATACGGGCCGCTTGGGCAAAGAGCTTTGGACAGATCGGACAGACGGTGAAAAGGTCCGGCTGATCGGCCATTGGGATGGCGAGGAAGAGGCGCGTTGGGTTGGCGAAGAGGTTGAGGCCCAACAGCGCGGCACCCGGGGTGCGGCGGGGCGCTCACTGGATGACATGGCGATTTTGGTGCGCGCGTCCCATCAAATGCGCGCCTTTGAGGATCGTTTTCTGACCATCGGCCTGCCGTATCGTGTGATCGGGGGACCACGGTTCTATGAGCGCATGGAAATCCGCGATGCCATGGCCTATTTCCGAGTTGTGGTTTCGCCCGAGGATGATCTGGCCTTTGAGCGTATTGTTAACACGCCGAAACGCGGTATCGGCAATGTAGCGCAGCAAAAAATTCAGACCATGGCGCGTGAAAACGGCGTATCTTTGCTTGAAGGCGCGCATTTGCTGCTAGAGGCTAAAGGGCTTGGCGGGAAGGCGGGCAATGAGTTGCGCAAACTGCTGGACGGGTTTGGGCGCTGGCGTGAATTGTCCCGTGGTCCCAAAATTACGGTGACATTGGATGACACCGATGTGCTGGATGATGAACAGGCCCCGCTGGCCCCGCAATACGGACCACCCGCGCTGTCCCATATGGAATTGGCCGAAATCATTCTGGATGAAAGTGGCTACACCACCCATTGGCAAAACGACAAAACACCCGAGGCCCCCGGGCGGCTCGAGAACTTAAAAGAGCTTGTTAAGGCCCTGGAACAATTTGAAAACCTACAGGGTTTTCTGGAACATGTTTCCCTGATCATGGACCGTGAACAGGATGAGGCCGAAGAAAAAGTCACGATCATGACCCTGCATGCGGCCAAGGGATTGGAATACCCTGTTGTTTTCTTGCCGGGCTGGGAGGATGGGCTGTTTCCCTCGCAGCGGTCGATGGATGAAAGCGGCGTCAGTGGGCTTGAGGAAGAGCGTAGGCTGGCCTATGTCGGCATTACCCGCGCCGAAGAAGTCTGCACGATTTCCTTTGCCGCAAACCGGCGTCTATACGGGCAGTGGCAGTCTGCTTTGCCCTCGCGTTTCATTGATGAATTACCCGAAGAACATGTCGAGGTGCTCACCCCGCCGGGACTGTATGGGGGGGGATATGGTGCGGTCGGGATGAATACCGGCAATATGGGTGCATCGCCGATGGAGCAGCGTGCGACTAAGGCGGATGTGTATAATTCACCGGGTTGGCAACGCATGCAGGCCCGCAGCAGCCAGCGCCCGGTCTCGCAACCGCGCGAAAGCCGGAACTCGGTGATCGATCTGCAGGCTGTGTCCAGTTTTACCCAAGGCGATCGCGTGTTTCACCAGAAATTCGGCTATGGCTATGTCATGGGAATTGAGGGGGATAAGCTTGACATCGAGTTCGAAAAAGCCGGTGCCAAGAAAGTCGTGGCACGTTTTGTCTCGGCGGCGGATCGGGCCGATGATGTGCCGTTCTAAAGCTGAAAGTCGAACCCAGACAGGGGATTAGCGCAGCAATCCCTGATCGCCGTGTTCTACGTTTTCCAGCGCCGTCGACAAAAGTCGGGCAATCAAATCGGCGGTGGTTTGTTGTAATGCGCTATTGGCAATATGGTCGCTGCGGATTTCGATCTGTAAGCTGCGAATGCCGTTCAGGTCTCCGAACTGTTCTAGAATATGGGTGCCGTTCTGCGCGCCTTTTTCTGAGGAGTCCACGGTGATATTCAGGACCGTCTCCTGTCTGGTTGCCTGCAAAACCGCTACGGCCAAATGATCGTCAGCGCCAAAGCAAATCCGCAGATCCGGTTGCGTCAGAAGTGTGTAGGTATCTGGTTCAAAGCTGAAAATGCTGACAAGGATCGGCGGCAGTCTGCGGCTTGCGATTGTTTCATTCAGCAAATCCCTAAAGGGGCGATAGAACTGTTGGCTGCGCGCAGAGCGTTGGGCTTTGGTCACAGCTGCATTGCCCGGTATCGAAATGGCGTCTTGTTTGGCGATAATTGCTTCTGGCACATTTTCAGGCAACGCACAGTCATAGATCAACCGCGAGACCGTGCTATGCACAACAGGGGAATCCAACGCATCCGACAGATGTGTTGCGCAAGCCAACGTTCCGGCGTGCCATGCGATGGTGCTCTGGCTTTGGGCATCTGTTAAGCCCAGATTGTCAAATTCCTCAGGCATCTCAGCCGTGGCATAGGGGCACACGAAGACAAAGGCCCCCGCGCCAAAGGGCCGGATAATCGCGGCTGGGATTGGGGCGTTAATCAGGTCGTGCAGGTTGTCCGAATTGGGGGGCATTCTGTTCTGTATTTCCTATTTCCCGCGTTTAGATGTCTGTCGCGGTCGGATTTTCCTGCCGGTACAACGCCCAGGCGTCGATTTCACCTTCTTCTAGAACGCAGACGGAATAGGCATTGCCTTCGGGATCGTTGCGCACCTCATAGACACCATTGCTTGAAACACAGAAAACCGCTGCCGGATTGCTTGCGTCAACAACATCCACAGGGTCGGGTCCTGTGGCGCAATTTGCCAGAATCACCAGACTGCTAATTGCGGCAAAGCCGAGGGAATTTGAGAACATTTGACGCTCCTTTACGGTCCATCTTCGTATCATAGAGCAGAAAAACCCGATGACAAATTATGCAGGAATAAAACTTGGGTCAAAGTTCTATTTCTGCCGCTTTCCTTAAAGGAATGGCTAAAATTTGCCTGTTATTTGTGCGGTGCAGCAGGGTGTCGACGGGCAATTGCCCCCGCTGGTTTTCGGAAAATCCAACTTTTTCAGTTGCCGAAACCGGTTTCGGAAAAAATAAATATAGAGCTTAATGATTTTGGAACCGCAAAATAAATGGCTCAGGCTCAGGCAACTATGAAACAGCGCCGCATCACCATTGCAGATGTTGCAGAGGCTCTTGGTGTTACCAAGGGAACCGTGTCGCGGGCGTTGAACGGCTATAGCGATATTGCCGATGGAACGCGGTTGCGGGTCGAGAAAAAGGCCAAGGAATTGGGCTATCGCCCCTTAAGCCACGCGCAGGCCATACGGACCGGACGGGTGCGGTCGATCGGGCTGGTTTTGCAGATCAACGCCCATGATGCGCAGCGGCCGTTTCTGGCGGATTTTCTGGCAGGTGTCACCAAAGGCGCCAGTGACAAGGCCTGGACGTTGACGGTTGCGACCTCGACCTCGGCCTCTGATACGCAGGAAACCCTGCGCCGTCTGGTCGAGGAACGCAAAGCAGACGGGTTTATCCTGCCGCGCACCTTTCGCCATGATGACCGCGCGGCGCTGCTCAAGCGGATGGAAGTGCCTTTTGTGCTTTATGGGCGGACCAAGGATATGTCGGAATGTCCGAGCTATGACATCCTGGGTGAGAACGCCATCCAAGAGGCCGTGCTGCGACTGGTCAGCTTTGGGCATAAACGCATCGGTTATATCAACGGTGGGCTGGAATATAACTACAGCTATGTGCGGGCCAGTGGCTACCGCAGCGGGCTTGCCAAAGCCGGTTTGGAGTATGATCCGATGCTGGTGCAGGAAGATGCGGTGACGACCGTACAAGGGCAGGCGGCCGGCGAGCGTTTGCTGGCCCAGCAAAACCCGCCCACGGCGATCATCTGTGCCGTGGATATGGTGGCGCTTGGGCTTTATCAGGCGATCCGCGCCTTTGGGCTTGAACCGGGGCGGGATGTGTCGGTCATCGGCTATGACGGCATTCCCGAAGGGGCTTATGCACAGCCGCCGTTGACAACGTTTTCCGTTGATAATCGCCGTGCCGGAGAGCGGTTGGCAGAATTGCTGATTGCGCGCATTCGCGACGGTTATTCAGAAGATCTTATCGAATTCGATTCAGCGCGGCTTGTCGCGCGGGCATCGGATGGGCCGCCCTCGTGGCGCCTTATCCAACACTAAAAAAAACAAAAACATTCTGGGAGGAATGAAATGACACTTCATGTTAAAACACAAACTGCACGCCTGATGGCCGGCGCGGCACTGGGGCTGGCCCTAAGTGCGGTGGCTGTACAGGCCGATACAATCCGTTTCTGGACCACCGAGGAACAGCCCGAACGCCTTGCCAAACAAGAAGAAATGGCGGCGGCCTTTAAAGAATCTTCAGGGGTTGAAGTCGAAGTTATACCGGTGTCGGAGTCCGATCTGGGCACACGGGCCACGGCGGCTTTCGCGGCGGGCGATCTGCCGGATGTGATCTACCATCCCCTGCAATATGCGCTGCCATGGGTGGAAGCGGGCATTCTGGATACGGATGCGGCCACCGATGTGATTGCGGATCTTGGGGTTGATACCTTTGCGCCGGGGGCATTGGCTATGGCGGCAGCCGAAGGCGGCACGGCAGCAGTCCCTGTGGATGGCTGGACGCAGATGGTGGTTTATCGCAAGGACCTGTTTGATGAAAAAGGTCTGGCGGCGCCGACCTCTTATGCGGCGGTAGAAGCCGCGCTGGAAGCCCTGCACAACCCACCAGAAATGTACGGTTTTGTTTCCGCGACCAAAGTCGATGAGAACTTTATGAGCCAGGTTCTGGAGCATGTGTTCCTTGCCAATGGTGTCTCTCCTGTAGGGCCGGACGGGTTTAAGCCACTGGAAGAAGGCCCGACCATCGAAGTGCTTGATTTCTATAAGGCGATTTCCAAAGCGTCGCCTCCGGGAGAGTTGTATTGGAAGCAATCGCGCGAGCTGTATTTCGCCGGTCAGGCTGCAATGATCATCTGGTCGCCTTTCATTCTGGACGAGCTGGCCGGTCTGCGGGATTCCGCTCCGCCCACGATCAACGATGATCCGACGACAGATGCGCTGGCCGCGGCAACCGGTATCGTAACCAACTTCTCGGGGCCCTCCAATCCGGATGGTGCGGCGTGGGGCGATATCCGCTATTTCGGGATCACCTCGGATGCTGATACGGACAATGCAATGGATTTTGTCCGCTTCTCTATGGATGAAGGCTACACCCAGACGCTGTCGATCGCACCAGAGGGCAAATTCCCGGTCCGTCGCGGCACGGCTGATAACCCAACCGCCTATGTCGAAGCCTGGGCTGAACTGCCTGTGGGTGTAGACCGCAAAGCCCCGTTGGGTGATCTTTATGCGCAAGAGATGATCGACGAGATCGTCGGGGGTCTGGATGTGGCCCAGCGTTGGGGCGTTGCCGAAGGTCAGCTGGCACTGGCCTCTAAAATGATCAACGGTCAGGCGATCAACCGAGTGGTACGTCAATACATCGACGGTGAGGTCGATGGTCCGGCGGCGGTTGCGGCCATGAATGAAGAGCTTTCCAAAGTAGAGTAAGTTTTTCAACCTCTTACCGGAGGTGTTAAAACAACAGTGGCGGGCCGTTTATCGGCCTGCCAGCCAGTCCAAGCATTGGAAAAAACCATGACATCCCTGTCTCCGCCCAAAGGCACTGGGCCCCTCGGCAAGCGCGAAGCGCGGCTGGCGTGGGGATTGCTGTCCCCGACAATTATCAGCGTTGCCCTTGTCGTCATCCTGCCGCTGCTGTCCATTTTCTGGATTAGTTTTAAACCCGTCGGCCTTGCCGATTTGCGCGCCCCTGCACCGATTGTGCGCGAATCCCTGCGCGGGCGTCCGGCCACGCCCGACGATCCGGCAGAGCTGGAATATCGTATTCGCAATTCCAGTCAGGACAAACCGGTGCGCGCCGTGGTTCTGAGCGATCAGCTGCCCGAAGGGCTGACGATCCTGCAGATCGACCCGCGCTGTACCGTGGCGGATCGGGCATTTCGCTGTGATTTCGGCGATCTGGAGCCCGGTTTTCGGGAAAGGATGCGCATGCCGGTGCAGGTGACACAGGCCTATCTGGATGCTGATCCCGATCTGGGCGATACCGAACCGACCTTGAAATACAGCTCGGATAACGCGCTGACGTCCGGTGGCTTTACACTGGAAAACTTCCGCAAAGTGTTTGATGGCGGAGAATTCTGGGCGGTGTTGTGGACGACGCTGTTTTACACGGTCTTTGGCACCATCGGGGCGTTGGTCTTTGGGCTGTTTGCCGCGCTTTTGCTGAACAAATCCTTTCGCGGACAGGGCATCCTGCGCGGCCTCTATCTGTTTCCCTATGTCGCGCCGGTGATTGCGGTGGCATTTACCTGGGTGACTCTGTTTGATCCGTTTTCTGGCTCTGCCAATGCGTTGTTGCAGCAAATGGGCGTGGCCAATGAGCCGATCAATTTCTTTGGCGAGCGGCCTTTGGCGCTGATCACGGTGACGGTTTTTGAAATCTGGCGGTATTTTCCGCTGTCGTTTCTTTTCATTCTGACCCGGATGCAGTCGATTGACACCGATATGTATGAGGCCGCCGATATGGACGGAGCCAGCCCGTTCCAGCAATTCTGGTATCTGAGCCTGCCGCAGCTTTTGGGCATTCTATCGGTTCTGTTCCTGCTGCGCTTTATCTGGACCTTTAACAAATTCGATGACATTTTCCTGCTGACCGGCGGGAATGCGGGCACGCGTACCCTGACGGTGAATGTCTATGAGCAGGCCTTTGCGCTATCCAATATCGGGGCGGGGGCAGCGGTGGCTGTGGTGGTTTTCACATGTCTGCTGCTGTTCAGCATCTTTTTCTTCAAATTCATCAGTCGGGAGGAAGGGCTATGAGCCGCTCCGCTGTTCCAATAGCCGGGGGAAGCCTCCCCCGGACCCCCTGGGATATTTTTGTCAAAATGAAAGAGGGGCGCCATGTATAGGCAGGGATATATTACCGCTCCGGTATTGGGCGCGCTGTGGTGCTTTATCGTAGCGGTCACGGTGACGGTCAGTTTTTCTTTTGCAACTGGAGAGCCGTTCAAGCCGTCCTTCTGGTTATCGTTGCTCTATGGCGCCATCGCAGGGGCACTGGTTTTGAAGGTGCCAGCGCGCTGGCCCGCCACGATGGCGGTTACGGTGCTGATTACGGCGGGCTGTCTGATCGGGTTTGGCCCCACGATTGTGGGCGACGGGGTCGGGCTTTTCAAAGTACTATTGGCGGGGATGGCGACCGGATTTTTTGTCGGTCTGCCGATGCATGTGATCACCGATGAATTGCAGTGGGGGGCGTTGACGCGCCATGAATTTGAGGAATCGGTGATCCGGTTTCTAACGGGAGCGGGGTATATCTTTTTCACCGCCATCGTGTTGATCCCGTTTTATGTGATGGTGATGACAAGTCTGAAAAGCCAGCAGGCGCTGTTGCAAAATCCCTTGGATTTTTCTTTGGATATTTCAAAGGGCTTTGATTTGTTCCGCAGTTATTCCGAGCTGTTTTTGGACTTTAATTTCGGCACTTATCTTTGGATCAGTTTTGTGGTCTCGGTCGTCACAGTAGCGATTACCTTGGCATTCTCGATCCCCGGAGCCTATGCGATTGCACGGCTGCGGTTTAAGGGCCAAGCGATGCTGTCGCGCTCTATTCTGTTGATTTATATGGTGCCGATGATCGTTCTGGCGCTGCCCATTTATATCGTCTTTTCGATGATCGGGCTGCGCAATTCGATTTTCGGCATCGTGATGATCTATCCGGTAACCACGATCCCTGTGGCGCTTTATATGCTGCAGGGCTATTTCCGCGGCCTACCGGGCGAGGTGGAAGAGGCCGGATTGATGGATGGGCTGTCGCGTTTGGCGGTGATCTGGAAAATCACCCTACCGCTGTCGCTGCCGGCCATCGCGTCGGTGTCGCTCTATGTATTCATGATTGCCTGGAACGAATTCCTGTTGGCGTTCATGCTGCTGGATGATCCGTCGAAATTCACCCTGACGCGCGGGGTGGCGATGCTGAATTCTTCTGAAATACCACGGCAACATTTGATGGCAGGGGCCGTGATTGCGACCGTGCCCATCATGGTGCTGTTTTTAGGGTTGGAGCGTTTCATGACCAAGGGGC
This sequence comes from uncultured Pseudoruegeria sp., assembly GCA_947498155.1. Taxonomy (GTDB): domain Bacteria; phylum Pseudomonadota; class Alphaproteobacteria; order Rhodobacterales; family Rhodobacteraceae; genus Pseudoruegeria. The sequence goes on along the minus strand of CANMJD010000003.1, from coordinate 267,962 downwards.
TTACTGCCGGATCGGTAAAAGGATGAACGCGATGAGCACAAAAGATCTGGATCAGCAGGCTCGTGACATCATGACCGGCAATGATCGGGGGGGCTATACCGTACCGACAAGCGGGTTGTACCCCTATCAATGGAACTGGGACAGTATGTTCGCGGCCTGGGGGTTTGCACAGTTTGACTTGCCACGCGCCTGGCAAGAGGTGGAGACCCTGCTGGCCAGCCAATGGGAAAACGGCATGGTGCCGCATATTATTTTTCACCGTGAGGTGCCGGAGTATTTCCCCGGACCAGAAGTCTGGGGACGCGAACGCTCTCCTGCGACGTCGGGCATCAGTCAGCCGCCGGTGGCGGCGACCATGGTGCGCTGGATATATGAGTCCGATAAGGCGGCAGGGCAGGCGGCGTTGGAGGCCGCCTATCCAAAGCTAGTGGATTGGCATCGCTGGTTCATGCGGGATCGCTGTGAACAGGGAATGATTGTGGTGACCCATCCTTGGGAATCCGGTCGTGACAATGCGGCGGATTGGGACGGGGCGATGGCCAATGTCGATGGCTCTGGCGTTGGCGAATATACCCGGCGCGACACCAGCCATGTGAATGCGGATATGCGCCCGACCAAGGCTGATTACGACCGCTATCTGGCGATGGTTAACTTCGGACGCAACTGTAATTGGGATGAGGCTGAAATTCGTGCCCATTCGCCGTTTCGCGTGGCTGATCCGGCGATGACATTCATTCTGCTGCGTGCCTGTCGGGACCTGCAGCATTTGGGTGAAGTTCTGGGGCAGGGTACAAGTGAAATTGCCGGTTGGATCAAGAGGTTGGAGGAGGGTGTTCAGGCACATTGGAACCCGGATAATCAGGCGTTTGATTCCTACGACATCCGTAGCGAAAGTTTTGCCGGGGTCATCACCTCGGGGGCGTTTTTATCGTGGTATGCCGGTGTGCAGGACGATCGCATGTTGGCCACATTGCAGCGCATCATGGACACGGTGAAATATCCGGTCCCCAGCCTTGATCCGGCGGACCCGCGATTTGATGCGCCGCGCTACTGGCGTGGGCCGGTGTGGGGCATGTTAAATGCCTTGACCGGTATCGGTTTGGCTGAAGCCGGTCACACAGAGATGGCGGAGGCGCTGCGGCTGCGCACGCGCGAAGTCATCGCCGAAAACGGCTTTTTTGAATATTTTAATCCGGTGGACGGCGCCCCTGCGGGCGGCGGTGTGTTCACCTGGACGGCGGCGATCTGGCTTACGTGGGCGTCGTCGTCAGCGAACGGGAGGGTCTGATGGGATCTATTGAACTTCGGGGTGTCGAAAAATGGTTCGGCGATGTGCAGGTGATCAAAGGCGTTGATCTGACAATAGACGATGGCGAGTTTGTTATTTTTGTCGGGCCGTCAGGCTGTGGGAAATCAACTTTGCTGCGGATGATTGGTGGTTTGGAAGAGACCAGTCGCGGGCAGATTCTGATTGATGAGGCAGACGTTACCGCCCATCCCCCTAGTAAACGGGGCCTTGCGATGGTGTTCCAGTCCTATGCGCTTTATCCGCATATGACCGTGGGCGAAAACATGGGGTTCTCGCTTAAAACGGCAGGGGCGCCCAAGGCCGAGATTGAGGCAAAGGTGAATGAGGCCGCGCGTGTTCTGAAGCTTGAAGCGTTTCTGGACCGACGCCCCAAAGCACTGTCGGGAGGGCAGCGCCAGCGGGTCGCTATTGGCCGCTCTATCGTGCGCGACCCCACGGCGTTTTTATTTGATGAACCGCTGTCCAACCTAGACGCCGCCCTGCGGGTCGATATGCGTTATGAAATTGCCAAACTGCATCAGACGCTGACGGCAACGATGATTTATGTGACCCATGATCAGGTCGAAGCGATGACGCTGGCGGATAAGATCGTGGTGCTGGATGGCGGCTATATCGCCCAACAGGGCAGCCCGCGCGAATTGTATCAAAATCCCGCCAACCTGTTCGTGGCGCAGTTCATCGGCTCGCCCAAGATGAATGTCCTGCCCTGCACCACAGAGGGGGGGCAGTATGCTTTGCCGGGTAATCGCGGCGGGGCTTATCTGCGCAGCGGGCAAGCGGTGCAAATCGGCGTGCGTCCGGAGCATATTACCATCGGGGCCAAAGGATCGGGCCAATGTGACGGGGTGGTGGATGTGCTTGAATATCTGGGGGCGGATACTTTTGTTATTGTCGACGGGGGCAGCCTTGGTCAGATTACGGTGCGGGTGACCGGAGATTCGGATTTAAAGCCCGGGGCGGAAATCGGACTTCACTTTGATGAGAGCGTGCTGCACTTTTTTGACGCAGAGGGTCAGGCAGTTTCCAAATAAACCTAAAAGCCACTGTTTTTTCGGTAACGGGGCGCGCTTTGGCGCGCCCCTGACGTTTCAGGGGATTGATCTTCCAAAGTCGTTCTGCCCTTGCAGCCCCTAGAACGCGATACTAAGACTCTGGTAGTGAACTTCCGCGCATTCTTTGAAAGCAGATAAACAGGCAGGCGAATATGAGAGACCCACAGGACTTCTACATGAACACCCTCGTGCCCATGGTTGTTGAGCAAACAAGCCGTGGTGAACGGGCCTATGACATTTTCTCACGCCTGCTGAAGGAACGGATCATCTTTTTGTCCGGTCCGGTGCATGACGGTATGTCGTCGCTGATCGTGGCGCAGCTATTGCACCTTGAGGCGGAAAATCCGAGCAAAGAAATTTCCATGTATATCAACAGCCCCGGTGGTGTTGTGACCTCTGGTCTGTCGATCTACGACACGATGCAATACATCAAACCCAAAGTATCCACCCTCTGTGTGGGGCAGGCGGCTTCTATGGGGTCGTTGCTTTTGGCAGCCGGTGCGCCGGGCATGCGTTTCTCCTTGCCGAATTCGCGCATCATGGTGCACCAGCCTTCTGGTGGCTATCAGGGGCAGGCGACGGATATCATGATCCATGCGCAGGAAACCCAAAAGCTGAAAGATCGCCTGAACGGTATCTATGTCAAACATACCAATCAGAAGATGAAAGCAGTTGTCGAAGCGCTGGAGCGCGATAACTTTATGTCGGCAGAGGATGCCAAAGACTGGGGTCTCATCGATGAGATCGTTGAAAACCGCAGCAAGGATGCTGACGCATAAAAAAAATATCTGGCAAAAACGCAGCCTCTGAAAACTGCGTTTTTGCCGTTGTAGATGCCTAGCCGCTGCCATAAACTTATGGCCAGCGCTAAGTCCGGCGAAAGTCGGAAGAGATAATGGCCCCGATCGGGCAGAGGTACGAATATGGCGAATAACGCAAGCGGCGACGGCAAAAACACCCTCTACTGTTCTTTCTGCGGAAAGAGCCAGCATGAGGTACGCAAGCTGATTGCGGGTCCAACGGTGTTTATCTGTGATGAATGCGTTGAACTCTGCATGGATATTATTCGCGAAGAAACCAAATCTTCGGCGTTGAAGTCTTCCGATGGTGTGCCCACTCCTCAGGAAATCTGTACGGTTCTGGACGATTACGTTATCGGGCAGGCCCATGCCAAACGCGTGCTGTCTGTGGCGGTGCATAACCATTATAAACGCCTGAACCACGCCGAAAAATCCGACATTGAACTGGCGAAATCCAACATCATGCTGATCGGGCCAACAGGCTGCGGTAAAACGCTGCTGGCCCAGACGCTGGCGCGGATTCTGGATGTGCCGTTCACCATGGCCGATGCCACCACTCTGACCGAAGCCGGTTATGTGGGCGAAGATGTCGAAAACATCATTCTGAAATTGTTGCAGGCGTCCGAATATAACGTCGAGCGTGCGCAACGCGGCATCGTCTATATCGATGAGGTCGACAAGATTACCCGCAAATCCGACAACCCGTCGATCACTCGCGATGTCTCGGGCGAGGGCGTGCAACAGGCTTTGCTGAAAATCATGGAAGGCACCGTTGCTTCCGTGCCGCCCCAAGGCGGGCGCAAGCATCCGCAGCAGGAATTCCTGCAGGTGGACACAACCAATATCCTGTTTATCTGTGGTGGCGCCTTTGCCGGTCTGGATAAAATCATCGCGCAGCGCGGCAAGGGCTCTGCCATGGGCTTTGGCGCGGATGTGCGGGATGAAACGCAGAAAACCGTTGGCGAGTACTTCAAAGACCTTGAGCCAGAAGATCTGCTGAAATTCGGTCTGATCCCTGAATTTGTTGGCCGACTGCCGGTGATTGCGACTTTGGAAGATCTGGATGAGGACGCCCTTGTCACCATTCTGACCGAACCAAAGAATGCGCTGATCAAACAGTATCAGCGTCTCTTTGATCTGGAAGATGCGGAACTGACCTTTACCGACGAAGCCCTACGCGCGATTTCAAAACGTGCGATCGAACGTAAGACAGGTGCCCGTGGTTTGCGCTCTATCATGGAGGACATTCTGCTGGATACGATGTTCGAATTGCCCGGTCTTGAGAATGTCGAAAAGGTTGTAGTCAACGAAGAGGCCGTGACAGCCGGCGCTGCACCGCTGATAGCGTTTGCCGAAGCTGAGGCTGAAGAAGCCAGTGCTGGATAAGGTGCACGGATAATAAAGTTTAATGAGAAAGGCAGGGTATTCCCTGCCTTTTTTCGTTTTACACCTTATTTTCGGAGCCGCCGCCAAAGCGCCAAGGCCAGTCCGGCCGAAAGGCAGATCAGGAAGACGATGGGAATATGTAGCATCCCCTCAACCGAGGCCGGGCGATAGCGGGGGGAAATTTGGTGGGAGACAAGCGCAATACCAACCGAATAGACCAGCAAAAAGGCCCCGAATTGGCGATCATTCGGGTTCTTTGAGACGACAATCGCATAGATGCCGACACCAGCTGGAAGTCCCATAATCAAAAATGCAGTTAAATAAGGGGCCATGTTTTGCCTTTGATCTACGTCGCTTAGGCAGAACTATGCCTGTCTTGCCGGCAAACGCAAATTTAAAAGCGAAAGCCCGCTTTTTTGGGTCTGTGATCATCCGCCCCTAGACCTTGGGCGCGAGTTGGTTCATATGGATAAGGACGATTACCGGAGGCCAATATGAACTTCATTCTTCGACTTTTGACGTGGTGGCGGGGCGCAACGCTCGGCACCCAGATTTTCACTTCGCGAAAAGGCGTGAAAGTCGGCGAAGATAGCGACGGTAACATCTATTATGAAACCCGCGACGGTAAAAAACGCTGGGTGATGTATGATGGCGAACCAGAGGCCTCGCGCGTATCGCCAGATTGGCATGGCTGGCTGCATTTCACCTATGATCAACCGCCCACCGAAGCGCCGCTTGCCCACAAGTCATGGGAAAAGCCGCATCAGGAAAACATGACAGGCACGCCGCTCGCCTATGCGCCAGCGGGGTCCTTGCGTCAGGCCGCCCCTGCGGATCGTCGCGATTACGAAGCCTGGCAGCCCGAGTAACCCTGTGACCGGCTCGGTGACAGAAACTCTGGTCGGGGCGGGCGTTGTCGCCATTGCAGCCGGTTTTCTGCTTTATGCGGCGCAAACCACCGGCTTGTCCGGCGCTGCACCGTCCAGCTATCATCTAACTGCTAGTTTCCGCTCTGCCGAAGGGGTCGGCTCTGGCACCGATGTGCGTTTGGCCGGTGTCAAAGTCGGCACGGTGACAGCCGTGGATCTGAATGCCGATACCTATCGTGCCGATACCACCATAGCCATGGACTCCGGTGTTTTGGTGCCGGATGACAGCGCGATTATCATCGCTTCCGAAGGCTTGCTGGGGGGCAATTTTGTCGAAGTTGTTCCGGGTGGATCGCCCTTTTACTTTGAACCCGGCGACGAGGTCGAAGACACCCAAGGCGCGGTGAGCCTGATCTCGCTGCTGTTGAAATTTGTGTCAGGTGGGGCGGAATGAAACGGCTCGTATATTGCCTGCTTTTGGCCCATGCCCCGATGGCGCAGGCCCAGACCTTTGGTCTTTTGCCCGAAGAACAGTCCGGCGCCAATCCGAATGGCCAGATTGTTGATGGTGAGATCGATGGGGACGCATTCGGCTTGATCATTGATCAAACCATTCGACTGATCGAAATCGACGAACGCGAAAAAGTAACCGCTGCCAAGGGCGGTCTGCTGCGCGGTCTGGACCGTGTCGATGGGGGGCGGGCGGATTTTGAGCTGCTCAATGGCGAAAGCGCCGAATTCGGGCGCATTCGCGTGACGATGAAAGAATGCCGCTATCCGACCGACAACCCCTCCGGCGATGCTTATGCCCATGTGACTGTCTTTGATCAGACGCTGGACAAGGATGTATTTGACGGCTGGATGATTGCTTCGGCCCCCGCACTTAGCGCGCTGGACCATCCGCGTTACGACGTCTGGCCGCTGCGTTGCGCGATAGAAGCGCCTGCGCCGACGGAATAGCCTCTTGGCGGTAAAAATCCGCTTTTGTCGTCAACGCCTTTGTCAGCCTTTTGCGATAGGCGCTTCGCGGGATTTCTTGCGCCCCGAGCGAGGCAAGATGGTCGGTTAGAAACTGTGTATCCAGCAGGGTAAACCCCCCGACAGCCAAACGATCCACCAGATAGGCCAACGCCACTTTGGAGGCATCGGTACGGCGCGAAAACATGCTCTCGCCAAAAAACGCCCCGCCCAGTGCAACGCCGTAGACGCCGCCGACAAGCCTGCCGTCCTGATAGACCTCGATGCTGTGGGCAAATCCCATCTGGTGAAGCTCGGAATAGAGGCTGAAGATCTCGTCGTTTATCCACGTCTCGGGGCGATCAGCGCAGCCCTTTACCACTCCTGCAAAATCCGTGTCTGCCCCGATCTGGAACACACCTGCGCGCAACCGTTTGGCAAGCGAGCGCGAGATATGAAACCCGTTCAGCGGGATGACGCCCCGTTGCTCCGGATCAACCCAAAAAATCTCAGGGTCTTCGCGGGATTCTGCCATCGGAAATATCCCGCTGGCATAGGCACGTAATAAGATTTCAGGGGTGAGCGTGTGATCCATACCGTCCCGCGCCAATAAAAAACGCCCCCACCAGTAGGTGGAGGCGTCAAAGCTTAGCCCAGATTGGACTCTAGCCATTTTTCGAGCCAGTGGATGTCATAGTCACCGGTTTGTACGGCGTCTTCGGCCAGCAGCGCGTGAAACAGCGGCGTGGTGGTGTCGATGCCATCAATGATCAACTCGCCAAGCGCACGGCCCAGACGCGACAAGGCCTCTGGTCGGTCGCGCCCGTGCACGATCAGCTTGCCGATCAGGCTGTCGTAATAAGGCGGGATGGAGTAGCCGTTATAAAGGGCCGAATCCATGCGCACGCCCAAACCGCCCGGGCTGTGATAGGCCGAGATTTTACCAGGACACGGAGAGAAGTTCGGCAGTTTTTCGGCGTTAATCCGTACTTCAATCGCATGGCCGTTGATGGTCAGATCATCCTGTCCAAAAGACATCGGCATTCCGGCAGCAACGCGGATTTGCTCGCGGACCAGATCGACGCCAAAGATCGCTTCTGTGACTGGATGTTCCACCTGCAAACGGGTGTTCATCTCGATAAAGAAGAACTCGCCGTCCTCATAGAGAAACTCGATTGTCCCCGCGCCGATATAGTTGATATCCGCCACCGCATCAGCACAAGTTTTACCAATTGCTGCACGCATTTCAGGCGTGATGCAGGGGCCAGGGGCCTCTTCAAAGACTTTCTGGTGACGGCGCTGAAGCGAGCAGTCGCGTTCGCCAAGATGCACGGCTGTGCCCTTGCCATCGCCAAAAACCTGCACTTCGATATGACGAGGCTTGCCGAGATATTTCTCGATATAGACTTCGTCATTGCCAAAGTTGGCTTTGCCTTCGGACCGCGCGGTGCGGAACGCTGTTTCCAGATCATCCGCCGATTTGGCAAGCTTCATACCTTTGCCGCCACCGCCCGCTGTCGCTTTGATGATCACGGGGAAACCCATATCCTCGGCGACTTTTTTGGCGGTTTCGTAATCCGGTACCCCCCCTTCGGACCCGGGCACACAGGGCACGCCGAGTTTTTTCATCGTGTCCTTGGCGGTGATTTTATCGCCCATGACGCGGATGTGCTCGGCGGTGGGGCCGATAAAGGTGATGTCGTGATCTTCGAGCGCCTGCACAAAGGCAGCGTTTTCAGACAGGAACCCGTATCCCGGATGGATCGCCTGCGCGCCGGTGATTTCACAAGCGGCGATGATGGCCGGAATATTCAGGTAACTATCAGTCGAAGAGGGCGGCCCGATGCAGACGGCCTCATCCGCCATGCGCACATGCATGGCATCGGAATCAGCCGTGGAATGTACCGCCACGGATTGAATGCCCATCTCTCGACAGGCGCGAATGACGCGCAGGGCAATTTCGCCCCGGTTCGCGATCAGAATTTTATCGAACATGGCCAAAGCGCCTTATTCGAGGATCATCAGGGGCTGGCCAAATTCGACAGCATCGCCATCACCAACCAGAATACGTTTCACCGTGCCAGAGGCCGGTGCCGGAATGTGGTTCATGGTTTTCATGGCCTCCACAATCATTAAAGTGTCGCCTTCTTTGACCGTTGCCCCAACGGATACAAACGCGGCTGCGCCCGGTTCTGCGGCCATATAGGCGGTACCAACCATCGGTGAGCTGACAGCACCCGGATGTGACGCCGGATCATCTGAGGCCGCCGCAGCGGCTGGCGCAGGGGCCGCCGCAACAGGTGCCGCAGCCATAGCTACGGGCGCGGGGGCTGCGACAGTGTTGGTGACAACATTGGTTTCTTTGCTGACGCGTACGTTCAAGCTGTTGTTATTGCTGTATTCCCGCATGACCTCTAGTTCGGTCAGGTCATTGTCATTCAGCAATTCCGCAAGTGCCTTGATAAAGGCGACGTCGTTTTCGTGATTTTCTTTTGTCATGCTATCCTCGATCGGTCTAGCGTCCTGTCTAAAGCAGGCTTGCCCTAATGGAGTGGGTTATACGCTACGTCACTAGCGGTGAAAAGCGCCCCGTGACAGTTTTATATGGGTGCCTTCGGAAATCCTTGAAATCTGCGGGTCGTCTGAAAATTGTGCAGCCCGTTGATTTTGCTGCCGTGCTGGGCAGCATCGGGTAAATCCCCGCAGTTTCTAAAAATTTACCATTTGATAAAAAAATTGACCTGTGGCACGATTTACCAATTAGATAAATCCAGCAGAGAGGCAAAAATGCCCAATAGCCAGATGACACCCGGTGTAGTCGCAGGGAGACTGACGCCAGAGGATTACGCAGATAACTTTTCGGATCTGCATGCGCCTTTGGACAAACACGAAGCGCAGGTTGCGGCGGATCGCTGCTATTTCTGCTATGATGCACCCTGTATCACCGCCTGTCCGACAGACATCGACATTCCCCTATTTATTCGCCAGATCGCGACGGATACGCCCGAAGCAGCGGCCAAAACGATCCTGACACAGAACATCATGGGCGGCATGTGCGCCCGTGTGTGCCCGACAGAAACCCTATGTGAGCAAGCCTGCGTGCGCGAAGCCGCCGAAGGCAAACCGGTGTTGATCGGCCAGCTGCAACGCTACGCCACGGACACACTGATGGCGTCAGGTGAACATCCGTTCACGCGCGCGCCTGAAACCGGTAAGCGCGTGGCGGTGGTCGGGGCAGGACCTGCGGGTCTGTCCTGTGCACATCGCGTGGCGATGCATGGCCATGAGGTCACCGTGTTTGATGCGCGCGCCAAGGCGGGCGGGCTGAACGAATTTGGCATCGCCAGCTATAAATCTGTTGATGGCTTTGCCGAGGCTGAGGTGGAATGGCTGTTGAAAATCGGCGGTATCAAAATCGAAACTGGCAAGGCGCTGGGGCAGGGTCTGTCTCTGGACAGTCTGCAGGCGGATTACGATGCGGTGTTCCTTGGCATCGGTCTGGCCGGTGTAAACAGCCTGCGGGCCGAAGGTGAAGATAAAGCGGGCGTTCAGGACGCGGTAGATTTTATCGCCACCCTGCGCCAGTCTGACGATCTGTCCAGCCTGCCGATCGGGCGCAATGTTGTGGTCATCGGCGGCGGCATGACGGCAGTGGATGCGGCTGTTCAATCGCGCAAACTCGGGGCCGAGAATGTCACCATCGCCTATCGTCGTGGACGCGATCGCATGGGCGCTTCGCCCTACGAGCAGGATCTGGCAGCGTCTAACGGCGTACGCATCCTTGAGAATGTGCAACCGGTAAAAGTGATAGGCAACGGCGCAGCCGTTGAGATCGAACTGGAATATACAACTCAGACTGACGCAGGGCTGAAAGGCACCGGCGAAACCATCCGACTTAAGGCGGATCAAGTGTTCAAAGCCATCGGTCAAACGCTGGAAGGCGCACCCGATGGGCTGGCGCTTTCCGGTGGGAAAATCAAAGTAGATGAGACCGGTAAAACCTCGGTTGAGAAGATTTGGGCTGGTGGTGATTGCGCCACGGGTGGCGATGATCTCACCGTGACGGCGGTTGCCGAGGGGCGCGATGCCGCCGAGTCCATTCATGCCGCGCTCAGCGCACGCTAATCAGAAAGGAAGGATACCCAAATGGCAGACCTTTCCAGCAATTTCGTCGGAATCAAATCCCCCAACCCGTTCTGGCTGGCCTCGGCCCCGCCCACGGATAAAGAATACAACGTTCGCCGCGCCTTTGAGGCCGGCTGGGGTGGGGTCGTGTGGAAGACCCTCGGCTCCGAAGGCCCGCCTGTCGTCAACGTCAACGGCCCGCGCTATGGCGCGATCTACGGCGCGGACAGACGTTTGCTTGGCCTGAACAACATCGAGTTGATCACCGACCGCCCGCTTGAAGTAAACCTGCGGGAAATCAAAGCGGTAAAACGCGACTATCCCGATCGCGCCTTGGTCGTCTCACTGATGGTACCCTGCGAAGAAGCCGCATGGAAAGCCATTCTGCCCCTTGTCGAAGACACCGGTGCAGACGGGGTAGAGCTGAATTTTGGCTGCCCGCACGGTATGGCCGAACGCGGTATGGGCTCTGCGGTCGGTCAGGTGCCGGAATATATCGAAATGGTCACCCGCTGGGTCAAGCAAAACACCCGCATGCCCTGCATTGTAAAGCTGACCCCGAATATCACCGATGTACGCAAACCGGCACGCGCCGCCCATGCCGGTGGCGCCGATGCGGTGAGCCTGATCAACACGATCAACTCGATCACTTCGGTCGATCTGGATGATATGTGCCCCGAACCCAAAATTGACGGATACGGCTCCCATGGTGGCTATTGTGGTCCGGCGGTGAAACCGATCGCGCTGAACATGGTGGCCGAAATTGCCCGCGACCCCGAAACCGCTGGCCTGCCGATCTCTGGCATCGGTGGCGTCACCACATGGCGCGATGCGGCGGAGTACCTTTCGCTTGGTGCGGGCAATGTGCAGGTCTGTACCGCGGCCATGACCTACGGCTTTAAAATCGTTGAGGAAATGAAATCCGGACTGTCCCAGTGGATGGATGAAAAAGGGTATTCTTCCATTGATGACGTCGTCGGTCGCGCGGTGCCAAAGGTCAAAGACTGGCAGGACCTGAACCTGAACTACGTCGCCAAAGCGGTGATCAATCAGGACGATTGCATCAAATGTGGCCGCTGCTATGCCGCCTGCGAAGACACCAGCCACCAGGCCATCGGCATGAGCGAAGATCGCACCTTCTCGGTCAAAGATGACGAATGTGTGGCCTGTAATCTCTGCGTGAATGTTTGCCCGGTTGAAGGCTGTATCACCATGGAGCCGATGGCCGCCGGATCAGTTGATCCGCGCACTGGCAAAACGGTCGAAAAAGACTATGCCAACTGGACCACTCATCCCAATAATCCAGCGGTGCATGCTGCAGAATAAGCCCTGCGTCAACATCATCGTCAATGAAAAGGCCCTCAAGGATCCTCCCCCTTGCGGGCCTTTTTTTACGGCACTTTGTTCCTCAAATATCCCCGCCGGAGGCATAAAAACGTGTGGGGCTGCTCGATAGTTCAGGGGGTCAAAAGTCGGGTAAATAAAGTCTTCAGATAGGTGCTCGCATCCGCATGGGCCGTCGCGCTTTTTTCATCCAGAACCCAGTCAACCTGCACTTCGAAATCGGCATAATGCTGGGTGAGGGACCAGATCGAAAAGATCAGGTGATAGGGATCAACCTTGGCCAGTTTTCCCTCTTCGATCCAACGGCTGATCAGCGCCGCTTTTTCATCCACAAGAATTTTCAGATCGCCCTTGATCGCATCCTCCATGCGCGGCGCGCCTTGGATGATCTCATTGGCAAACAACCGGCTCTGCCTCGGATAATCACGGCTCATGTCCAGTTTGCGCTGCACATAGGCCAGAATTTCAACAATCGGGTCTCCCTCAGCGGTCATTTCGCGTAAAGGGTCAAGCCAAGTGTCCATAAGTTCAGACAGCAAAGCCACGTGAATCGCTTCTTTTGAAGGGAAATAATACAGCAGATTGGGTTTGCTCAATCCTGCGGCGCTGGCGATCTGATCCAAGGTCGATCCGCGAAAACCGAATTGAGAGAACACCTCAAGGGCGGCATCCAGAATCGCCTTGGTGTTCTTGCGCTGAATTCTGGTTTGAGGGCGTCTGTTGTTCATCTCGCTGCTTTCATTTCAATCGCGCATCGGTATATCTAGGGCTTTGAACCTAAACGGTGTTTTTAAATTAATGCCTATTCTTTGTTCGTTACAGTGTCAAAACCAAGCGATCTGAACCCCCAGTGGAATTGCCTTAAAAACAGGCCAGATTTCCGGCAAAGGTACTGCCGAAATCCTTGACTGACCTCCTTTCTCTGCTAGCCTGCTCTTGACCATTTGGTCAAACATTTTTCATGCAACCCAGCCACCGCCCGGAAAGCGTCAGGAATACTGCCATGTCTCTGGACCACACAGCGCCGAATGATCTGTCGGCCTTCTGGATGCCGTTTACATCCAATCGCCAGTTCAAGAAAAATCCGCGTATGTTTGTTTCGGCGGATGGCATGTTTTACAAAACCGCCGATGGGCGAGACGTGCTGGATGGCACGGCGGGGCTGTGGTGCTGCAATGCCGGTCACAACCAGCCCAAGATCGTAGAGGCGATTCAGAAACAGGCGGGCGAATTGGACTATGCCCCGGCGTTTCAGATGGGCCATCCCAAAGCGTTTGAGCTTGCCACCCGCCTGTGTGATATGGCGCCCGCGCCGTTTGAACACGCGTTTTTCACCAATTCCGGCTCTGAAAGTGTGGAAACCGCCCTCAAAATTGCGCTGGCCTATCATCGCGCAAGGGGGGAGGGCACCCGAACACGGCTGATCGGACGAGAACGCGGCTATCATGGGGTGAACTTCGGGGGCATCTCTGTTGGTGGTATCGTCAACAATCGCAAGTATTTCGGCACATTGTTGAATGGGGTGGATCATTTGCCCCATACCCATCTGCCGGATCAGAATGCCTTTGTGAAAGGTCAGCCCGAACACGGCGCTTATCTGGCCGAAGAACTGGAGCGTATCGCCGCCCTGCATGGGCCGGAAACCATTGCGGCGGTGATCGTAGAACCTATGGCGGGCTCTACCGGTGTTTTGATGCCGCCCAAAGGCTATCTGGAACGTCTGCGCGAGATTTGCACAAAACACGGAATTTTGCTGATTTTTGATGAGGTTATCACCGGTTTTGGCCGTTTGGGGTCTTCCTTTGCCGCCGAGCATTTCGGCGTGATGCCCGATCTGATCACCTGCGCCAAAGGGCTGACCAACGGGGTGATCCCGATGGGCGCGGTTCTGGCGACATCTGACATTCACGACGCCTTTATGCAGGGGCCGGAACATATGATCGAATTGTTCCACGGCTATACATATTCAGGCAATCCGATTGCCTCGGCTGCGGGCTTGGCCACTTTGGATACCTACCGCGAACAGGCCTTGTTTGAGCGGGCCGCCGAATTGGCCCCCTATTGGGAGGAAGGGCTGCATTCCCTGCGCGGCTTGCCCCATGTGATCGACATTCGCAATATGGGCCTGATCGGCGCGGTGGAGCTTGAACCGATTGCCGGAGAGCCGACAAAACGTGCCTTTCAAGCCTTTCTGGATTGTTACGACAAGGGAGTGTTGATCCGCACAACCGGCGATATCATCGCCATGTCGCCGCCCTTGATCATAGAAAAATCCCATATTGATCAACTCTTTGGCACCCTTGCCACTGTCCTGAAGGGGCTGGATTGATGTCAGTCAACAAAAGCGGTGCCAAACTCGGCGATGATGGGTGAGCGAAGCTCTGAGATGCCGCAAATGCGCCAGATCGTAGTGCAGGATGTAAGAAATTGGCCTGAGCGGACGCAATAGGGCCAGAAGCCAAAGAACAGAAGTAAAGAACGAAAGTAAGGAACCCCAATGGCAGCACCCGGAGAAAACCTGAAAATTAACGGCCAGCGTCTATGGGACAGCCTGATGGAGATGGCAGAAATCGGCCCCGGCATTGCAGGCGGCAACAATCGTCAAACTCTGACGGATGAGGATTCCGAAGGACGCAAACTGTTTCAGTCCTGGTGCGAAGCCGCCGGTATGACCATGGGTGTGGATGAGATTGGCAATATGTTTGCCCGCCGCGAAGGCACCGATCCCGAGGCGCTGCCGGTCTATGTCGGCTCGCATCTGGATACCCAGCCAACGGGTGGCAAATACGACGGGGTGTTGGGGGTGCTCGGTGGGCTTGAAGCGATCCGCACGATGAATGATCTGGGGATCAAAACCAAACATCCCATCGTGGTCACAAACTGGACCAACGAAGAGGGCACCCGTTATGCGCCGGCGATGCTGGCCTCTGGCGTGTTCACCGGTCGGCACACGCTGGACTGGGCCTATGATCGCGTGGACTCCGAGGGCAAGCGCTTTGGTGATGAGCTGGAGCGCATTGGCTGGAAAGGTGATGAAAAAGTCGGTGACCGCAAAATGCATGCGATGTTTGAATTGCACATCGAGCAGGGCCCGATTCTGGAAGCAGAAAACAAGGATATTGGCGTTGTCACCCACGGGCAGGGCTTGCGCTGGATAGAGGTAACGGTGACGGGCAAGGAAAGCCATACCGGCTCCACCCCGATGTCGATGCGCAAAAACGCCGGGCGGGGTTTGGCACTGATCACCGAGCTTGTTCATGACATTGCGATGCAAAACCAGCCCAATGCGGTGGGGGCCATCGGCCATATCGACGTCTATCCCAATTCGCGCAACATCATTCCGGGCAAAGTGGTCTTTACCATCGATATGCGCACCCATCTTCTGGATAAACTCAACGGTATGGTTGATGAATTGATGGAGAAAGCACCCAAGCTTTGCGCCGATATCGGTGTTGAATTTGCGGCTGAAATTGTCGGGCAGTTCGATCCGCCCGCCTTTAATGAGACCTGCGTCAATGCCGTACGCGATGCAGCCGAACGGTTGGGTTATTCGCATATGGATATCATTTCCGGCGCGGGCCATGATGCCTGCTGGATCAATGATGTGGCCCCGACAGCGATGATCATGTGCCCCTGTGTCGATGGGCTTAGCCACAATGAAGCAGAGGAAATTTCACAGGAATGGGCAACGGCGGGAGCGGATGTTCTGCTGCATGCCGTTCTGGAAACAGCGGAGATTGTAGAATGAACATTCGAATGACAGCGATGGCGATGACAGGGGCCTTGGCCTTGGCGGGGTGTAGCACCGGGCCGGTGGTGGAACGCGGTATAATATCGGATAAAACCCGCGCCCTATTGCCTTATAAACAAGACCTGAACCAGATCGTGCGCGCGACGGATGGCTGCTACTTTGAGGTGATGGAGGGCAGCACATCCGGCTATTTGTCTCCGGTGCAAAACCCCTACCACGAAGGCCAGCGCGTCTGCGATGCGGTCACAACGCAATAGGGACTTTGGTTAGGACAGTCAGGTAAAAAACGGGAGAGTACCATGAGCAAAGTGATCAAAGGCGGCACCGTTTGCACGGCAGACCGGACATGGAAAGCCGACGTACTGATCGAAGGCGAAGTGATCAAACAGATCGGCGAAAATCTGAAGGGCGATGAATATATCGATGCCGAAGGGGCCTATGTGATCCCCGGCGGGATTGATCCCCATACCCACCTGGAAATGCCCTTCATGGGCACGACAGCGGCGGAAACCTTTGAATCCGGCACTTGGGCGGCGGCGGCCGGTGGCACCACCATGCTGATTGATTTCTGCCTGCCCGGCGAAGACGGCTCGATCAAAAATGCCATCAACGAATGGCACCGCAAATCCGCGCCGCAAATCTGTTCGGACATCGGCTATCACATGGCGATTACCGGCTGGAATGAAAACATCTTTGATGAGATGGCCGACGCGGTGAAAATGGGTGTCAATTCGTTCAAACACTTTATGGCCTATAAGGGCGCCTTGATGGTAGAGGACGACGAAATGTTTGCCTCATTCCAACGCTGCAAAGAACTTGGCGCACTGCCGATGGTGCACGCTGAAAATGGCGACATCGTTGATCTGTTGCAAAAGAAATATCTGGCCGAAGGCATCACCGGTCCCGAAGGCCACGCTTATTCGCGCCCGCCGGAACTGGAAGGCGAGGCCGCCAATCGTGCGATCACCATTGCCGATGCTGCCGGAACGCCGCTCTATATTGTGCATGTATCCTGCGAGCAGGCCCATGAAGCTATCCGCCGTGCGCGCCAAAAAGGCATGCGGATCTACGGAGAGCCGCTGATCCAATTCCTGACATTGGATGAAAGCGAGTATTTCAAAGGCGACTGGATGCATTCCGCCCGCCGCGTCATGAGCCCGCCATTCCGAAACAAAGAACATCAGGCCAGCCTTTGGGCCGGTTTGCAATCGGGCTCCTTGCAAGTGGTTGCGACCGATCATGCGGCCTTTACCAGCGAACAAAAACTGATGGGTAAGGATAACTTCTGCCTGATCCCCAATGGCTCCAATGGCCTAGAGGAACGTCTGGCGGTCCTGTGGACCGAAGGGGTAGAAACCGGTCGATTGACGCCGAATGAATTTGTCGCGGCCACATCAACAAACGTCGCCAAGATATTGAATATATATCCGAAAAAAGGCGCGATTGTTGAAGGGGCAGATGCCGATATCGTGGTGTGGGACCCCAAGATCAGCAAACAGATCAGTGTTGCAAATCACCATTCGGTGCTGGACTATAACGTCTTTGAAGGCTTCGATGTCAAAGCGCAGGCGCGGTATACGCTCAGCCGTGGTGATGTGATCTGGGCTTGGGGACAAAACAGCCAGCCGCAACCGGGACGAGGGCGTTTTGTGCCGCGTCCGGCCTTTTCCTCGGCCTCCGAAGCGCTGTCGAAATGGAAAGCGCTCAACAGCCCGCGGGTGGTTGAACGCGATCCGATGAATATTCCGGCGGGCATTTAAACCCGTCGGCACCAACAAAAAGAAGGCCCGTCAACGCGGGGAATGGGGACAATACGTGCGTCAGGAAACCATCATCAAAGCGGATCAGCTGGATCTGACTTTTCAAACCAATGACGGGCCGGTTCATGCCCTTAAAGACGTGAGCCTAGAGATCGACAAGGGCGACTTTGTTTCGTTCATCGGACCATCCGGCTGCGGTAAAACAACGTTTCTGCGGGTTATGGCGGGGCTTGAAAACCCCACCGGTGGCACGATTTCGGTCAATGGCATGACGCCAGATGAGGCCCGTCAGAACCGCGCCTATGGCTATGTGTTTCAAGCCGCAGGGCTCTATCCATGGCGCACCATTGGCGGCAATATCAAACTACCGTTAGAGATCATGGGCTTTGATAAGGCCGAACAGCAAAAGCGCGTCGCTAAAGTGCTGGAACTGGTTGATCTTGTTGGTTTTGACAAGAAATTCCCATGGCAGTTATCCGGCGGGATGCAGCAGCGGGCCTCGATTGCGCGGGCGCTTGCGTTTGATGCAGACATACTGCTGATGGATGAACCCTTTGGCGCCCTTGATGAAATCGTGCGCGACCACCTGAACGAGCAGTTGCTGGCGCTCTGGGCACGCACCGAAAAAACCATCGGCTTTGTGACCCACTCAATCCCCGAAGCGGTTTATCTGTCGACCAAAATTGTGGTGATGTCCCCGCGTCCGGGGCGGATTACCGATGTGATCGAAAGCACATTGCCCAAAGAGCGCCCGCTGGATATCCGCGATACGCCGGAGTTTTTGGAAATCGCCCATCGTGTGCGCGAAGGCCTGCGGGCAGGGCACGCCTATGATTGATCTTTTGCGACAGATGGCAGTACCCTGCCTTTCTCAAAAGACAGGGTACCGACTTCGTTCACGGCCATCGGCTTCCCAGCCTGTGCCGCATGCTCAGTTTGTGATCAATTGTATTACTTTGTTCTTAAAATATCCCCGCCGGAGGCAAGAAAGTTTTGGCGCACGCCGTGCGCCTGCCTTCGGCGAGGATATTTGTGGAACAAAGTGGGGGGCGGTTCATGCGTAAACTCCTTGCGGTTTTGACGGTTCTCGCGGTGATTATCGTTGGTTGGTATGGCGCAGCTGTTGCCCTGAATGCCAAATGGGTGCGCGATCAGGCCACGCGCGCCGGAGTAGAGGTGAGCTTTAACGCCTTGGTGGCCGATACCATGCAGCAAGAACGCCCCGTGCTACCCGCGCCGCATCAGGTCGTGCAGGAGCTTTGGAAAACCACGGTTCAGAAAAAAATTACCTCAAAGCGTTCGCTGGTGTTTCATGCCTGGATCACCCTAAGTGCGACACTGGCCGGTTTTATCATCGGCACGGTGGCAGGCATTCTGTTGGCGGTGGGTATCGTGCATAACCGGGCCATGGATATGAGCGTTATGCCTTGGGCGATTGCCAGTCAGACCATTCCTATTCTGGCGATTGCGCCGATGATCATCGTTGTTCTGAATTCAATCGGGGTGCAGGGCTTGTTGCCAAAGGCCTTTATCAGCGCCTATCTGAGCTTTTTCCCTGTGGTTGTCGGCATGGTAAAGGGATTGCGCGCCCCGGATGCCATGCAGCTTGATCTGATGAAAACCTATTCGGCAAGCAAAGGTGCTATTTTTTGGAAACTGCGCTTGCCGTCCTCCATGCCCTATTTCTTTGCCTCGATGAAAATCGCCATTGCCGCCGCATTGGTTGGCGCGATTGTGGCAGAACTGCCAGCAGGGGCCATTCGCGGCCTTGGTGCGCGGATGCTGACGGGGAGCTATTACGGGCAGACCATCCAGATATGGTCGGCCTTGTTCATGGCGGCGCTTTTGGCGGCCTGTCTTGTCGGTATCGTTGGCATGTTACAGCGGCTCACCCTGCGTAAAATGGGGATGGCATCATGATGGATTTGCTTTTTGCTTTGCTAATCTGGGGCGGGGCAACAGTTGTTGCCATCCGGATTGCCAACAGTCCCTTTTACACTGCCCTTTGGGCCAAACTGGCCGTACCTGCATTGTTGGGGGTGTCGATCCTTGTGCTTTGGGAAGGTATCGTGCGCGGGTTCGGGGTCTCTCCGGTTATTCTGCCACCACCCAGTGCGATTGCTAGCCAGTTCGCGCAGTCTATTCCGATCCTCTGGGGCGATTTTGTGCAGACCTTCGTCAAGGGAGCGCTCAGTGGGTATATCATCGGCTGCGGGGCGGCTTTTGTGATTGCGATCCTGATTGACCGCTCGCCATTTCTGCGAGAAGGCTTAATGCCCGTGGGCAATTTTCTGGCGGCGATGCCGATCATTGGCACTGCCCCCATTCTGGTCATGTGGTTCGGTTTTGACTGGCAGTCAAAAGCTGCTGTTGTGGTTTTAATGGTGTTTTTCCCAATGCTGGTGAACACCGTTCAGGGGCTGGCGGAAACGACGGCAATGCAGCGCGATTTGATGAAGACCTATTCAGCCAGCTACATGCAGACCCTTATCAAACTGCGTCTGCCCGCGGCGATGCCGTTTGTTTTCAACGGGTTGAAAATCTCGACAACGCTGGCGCTGATTGGCGCGATTGTTGCTGAATTTTTCGGCTCGCCCATTCGGGGGATGGGATTTCGGATTTCGACCGAGGTTGGCGCGCTCAATCTCGATATGGTCTGGGCAGAGATTGCTGTCGCAGCTTTGGCCGGATCGGCGTTTTACGGTATTGTTGCCGTGATCGAAAAAGGGGTGACCTTCTGGCACCCGTCACAACGAGGGTGAAAATGCCCCGCGTTTCAACAAGGAGATTAATCATGAGAACACTTCTGACAACCGCACTGGCCGGTACACTTGCCTTTGCCGCCGCTGGCGCGCAGGCCGCCGATGATCTGACGTTGCAATTGAAATGGGTCACGCAGGCCCAATTTGCTGGGTATTACGTGGCGCTGGAAAAGGGCTTCTATGACGAGGCCGATTTGAACGTCACGATCAAACCGGGTGGTCCGGATGTGGCCCCGACACAGGTTTTGGCCGGTGGCGGTGCGGATGTGGTGATCGACTGGTTGCCTTCTGCCTTGGCCGCGCGTGAAAAGGGTTTGCCGCTGGTCAACATCGCCCAGCCGTTCAAATCCTCCGGTATGATGCTGACCTGTCGCAAAGACAGCGGGATCACATCGCCCGAGGATTTCGCCGGGCGCACATTGGGCGTTTGGTTCTTTGGCAATGAATATCCGTTCCTGAGCTGGATGAGCCAGCTTGGCTATGCCACCGAGGGCGGTGATGATGGCGTGACGGTTCTAAAGCAGGGCTTTAACGTTGATCCGATCCTGCAGGGGCAGGCCGATTGTGTGTCGACCATGACCTATAATGAATACTGGCAGATCATTGATGCCGGTCTGACGGCGGATGATCTGATTACCTTCAAATACGAAGATCAGGGTGTCGCGACGCTGGAAGACGGGCTGTATGTCCTCGAGGACAAACTGGCGGATGCGGCAGAGGTTGCGAAACTGGAGCGTTTTGTTGCCGCGTCGATGAAGGGGTGGAAATACGCCGAGGAAAATCCGGATGAAGCCGCGGATATTGTGCTGGAGTACGATGAAACCGGTGCGCAGACCGAAAAGCATCAGCGACGGATGATGGGCGAAGTAGCGAAGCTGACCGCCGGCTCCAACGGGGCGCTGGATGTTGCCGATTATGAACGCACCGTGGCGACCCTTTTGGCGGGCGGTTCTGATCCGGTGATTTCGATGGAACCCAAGGGCGCCTACACAACCGCAATTACCGACGCCGCACTGAAGTAAAGTCGTCCAGAACGCAGGAAAGGCGCGGAAGTTTTCCGCGCCTTTTTCTTTTTTGGGGCGCTGCCCCCGCTGACGGTGTCAGCTCCCCCGGGATATTTTTATCAAAATGAAGGGGCTTAGCCCTTATTCATCCGGTTTTCGATCAGATCATCAACAACGGCGGGTTCTGCCAATGTTGATGTGTCTCCTAATGCGCCGAAATCATCCTCGGCGATTTTGCGCAGGATGCGGCGCATGATTTTGCCGGAACGGGTTTTTGGCAGGCCGGGGGCCCATTGGATCAAGTCCGGTTTGGCGATTGGGCCGATTTCGGTGCGTACCCATTTTTCCAATTCCTTGCGCAGCTCATCGCTGGGATCGATCCCGTTCATTAGCGTGACATAGGCATAGATGCCTTGTCCCTTGATGTCATGGGGATAGCCCACCACGGCGGCCTCGGCGACTTTGGGATGGGCGACCAAAGCACTTTCGACTTCGGCGGTGCCCATGCGGTGGCCTGAGACGTTGATAACATCATCCACGCGGCCAGTGATCCAGTAATAGCCATCGGCATCGCGGCGACAGCCGTCACCGGCGAAGTAATAGCCTTTGTAATCGGAGAAATAGGTTTTCTGGAACCTCTCATGGTCGCCATAAACCGTGCGCATCTGACCGGGCCAGCTGTCCTTGATCGCCAACACCCCTTCGGTGGCAGTGATGTCGATTTCTGCGCCGGTTTGCGGGTCCAGGACCACCGGTTGCACGCCGAAAAAGGGCAGGGTGGCAGAGCCGGGTTTTGTGGCGGTCGCGCCGGGCAAGGGGGTGAGCATATGGCCGCCGGTTTCGGTCTGCCACCATGTGTCAACGATCGGGCATTGGCCTTTGCCGACTACCTCATTGTACCAGTTCCAGGCTTCGGGGTTGATTGGCTCCCCGACAGTGCCCAACAGACGCAGGCTGGAGAGGTCGTATTTTTCAACCGGATCATTCCCGTGCGCCATCAAGGCGCGGATTGCGGTGGGAGCGGTGTAGAATTGATTGACCTTATGCTTCTCACACACTTCCCAGAAGCGTCCGGCATCGGGATAGGTGGGCACCCCTTCAAACATCACCGTGGTGGCGCCATTGGCCAGTGGCCCGTAGATGATATAGCTATGGCCAGTTACCCAGCCGACATCGGCGGTGCACCAGAAGACATCGCCGTCATGGTAATCAAAGGTGTATTGATGGGTCATCGCGGCATAGACCAGATAGCCGCCGGAGGAATGCACCACGCCTTTGGGTTTACCTGTAGAGCCGGAAGTATAGAGGACAAACAGCGGGTCTTCGGCGTTCATCGGACGGGCAGGGCAGTCCGGCGCGGCGGTTGCCATCAATGCTTTGACGTCGACGTCGCGATCTTCGATCCAAGTGGTCTGTCCACCGGTATGTTTGACCACAAGACAGCGCACCTTATCGGAGCAATGCAGCAGGGCGGCGTCTGTATTGGATTTCAGTGCTGTCACGCGTCCGCCGCGCGGCGCTTCATCGGCGGTAATAACAACCTTGGCTTCTGAGTCATTGATCCGGTTGGCCAGCGCGTCGGGGCTGAAACCGGCAAAAACGATGGAGTGGATCGCGCCAATACGCGCACAGGCCAGCATGGCATAGGCGGCTTCGGGGATCATCGGGAGATATAGCACCACACGATCGCCGCGCATGACACCCTGGCTGAGCAGCACATTGGCCATACGGCACGTTTTTTCGTGGAGCTCGGCATAGGTTATGTGCTGGGCAGGTGTGTTCGGATCATCGGCTTCCCAGATGATCGCCGTCTGATCGGCGCGGGTTGCAAGATGACGGTCGGTGCAATTGGCCGCGACGTTCAGCACACCATCTTCGAACCATTTGATATCAACATTGCCGAACTCAAAACTGGTGTTCTTTACTTTGGTAAAGGGCGTGATCCAGTCAATGCGTTTGCCGTGTTTACCCCAGAATCCTTCGGGATCATTGATTGATTCTGCATACATCGCATCATAGGTGGCTTTGTCGGCATGGGCGTTGGCAATAAAATCGGCGCTCGGGGCGTTGGTGGCCTCGGTCATGGGGTGAAATCCCTCCCTGAAAATGCCGCGCCTCCCTTCCCTGAGGGCGCGGCGTCTGTGTCTTAGATGGCCAGATATTCGGCCCGTAGTTCCGCGTTATCAAGGACTTCTTTTGCGATGCCGTCAAATACAACGGTGCCGGTGTCCAGAATAACTGCGCGATCCGCAAGTTCGAGCGCACGCACAGCGTTTTGCTCAACGATGATTGTGGTCATGCCCTGCGCCTTGATGATGTTGAGCGTCTTTTCGATCTCATCCACGATCACCGGGGCCAAACCTTCATAGGGTTCGTCTAGCAAAAGCACCTTGATGTCACGGGCCAGCGCACGGGCGATGGCAAGCATCTGCTGTTCACCACCAGAGAGGGTGACGCCTTCTTGTTTGCGGCGTTCGCCCAGACGGGGGAACAGCTCGTAAATGCGGTCCAGCGACCAGCCGATGGGTTCAACGATCTGGGCCAGTTGCAGGTTTTCCTCAACCGTCAGACCCGGAATAATCCGGCGGTCTTCGGGCACAAGGCCGATACCGGCGATGGCAGCCTGATGGCTTTTCATTTCATGCAAGCGCTGATGGTCCAGCCAGACCTCGCCGTGGGTGATCATCGGATCATCCAGACGGGCGATGGCACGCAAAGTAGAGGTCTTGCCCGCCCCGTTGCGGCCCAGAAGCGCAAGGATTTCGCCTTCGTGAACGTTAAAGGATACGCCCTGCACGATATAGCTTTCGCCGTAGTAGGCGTGCATGTCCCAGACCGAGAAATAGGCCGGAGCGGTTGCCGCGTGATTGGCATTTTTGCTGAAATCGGGTTTTTCGTTCATCTGAGTGCCCCTTAATGCGCTTCGCCGAGGTAGGCTTCGCGTACCTTCGGGTGGCCTTTGATGTTGTCAGGCGTGTCTTCGACCAAGGGCGTACCTTGGGCCAAAACGGTGATGCGCTCTGCCAAAGAGAAGACCACATGCATGTCATGCTCGATGATGGCCATGGTGATGTCGCGCTTTTCCTTGATCTCTTTCAGAAGATCGATGGTGTTGTTGGTATCGGCGCGCGCCATGCCTGCTGTGGGTTCATCCAGCAGCAGAAGACGCGGTTGTTGCGCCAGGCACATGGCCATTTCAAGACGGCGTTTGTCCCCGCGTGATAGCGAAGCGGCGTGCATGTCTTTTTTCTCGGCCATGTTCACATCCAACAACATTTGCTCTGCCTGATCGATCATGTCGACCTCTCGGCTGACGCTTTCCAACGCATGCATGCGGAACGATCCGTCGCGTTTGGCAAAGCAGGGGATCAGCACGTTTTCCAGTACCGAGAGATCTCCGAAGATTTCCGGTGTCTGGAAGACGCGTGAAATGCCCATCTGGTTGATTTCGTGCGGTTTGCGTCCCAGTACCGATTGCCCGTCAAACATAACTGACCCGGTATCAGGGATCAGTTTGCCCACCAGACAGTTCAGCAGGGTGGATTTACCGGCCCCGTTCGGGCCGATAATCGCATGCACAGAGTTCTCAGCGATAGAGAGGTTTACATCTCCCAGCGCCTGCAAACCACCAAAGCGTTTGTTGACGTTCTTGACCTCAAGAATACCCATTTTCGTATCCTCCTTATTCGGCCACGTGGGGCGCAGGTTTCGGGTGATGCTCCGGATCTTTGTCATCCGGCGTGGTTTTCTTGCGCTTGAACAGTTTGGCGATACGCTGTCCGCCTTCAACCAGACCACCGGGTAGGAAGATCACCACCAGCATGAACAACAGGCCCAGCGTCAGGTGCCAGCCTTTGCCGACAAAGGGGTGGATGATGAAGACCACGAAATCCTCAAGACCGTCCGGCAAGAAGCTGAACCAGCTGTGCAGCACGTTGTCGTTGATCTTGGAGAAGATGTTCTCGAAGTACTTGATAAAGCCCGCACCAAGGATTGGTCCCATCAGGGTGCCCGCGCCGCCAAGGATCGTCATCAGCACAACTGCGCCGCTTTCCGTCCAGAACATCCGTTCCGCACCGGCCAGCGGGTCCATAGAGGCCAGAAGGCCACCGGCAAGACCGGCATACATGCCAGAGATGACAAAGACAGCCAGTGTATAGGGACGGGAATTCAGGCCGGTGTAGTTCATCCGCTGTTGGTTGGATTTCACCGCCCGCAGCATCATACCAAAGGGAGAGCGGAAAATCCGAACGCTCAGGTAGAAGGCAAGGATCGCGATAATGGCGCAGAAGTAGTAGCCAAAGTTAAAGGTAAACTGCCAGCCGCCGACATTCAGGATGTAATTGGCGCTCATTTCCAGACCGAAGAAGTTGGTCACGGTAGAGCTGTTTTCACCCATCAGGATTTGCGGATCATTTGAATAGACCTGCAGGCCAGTTTCACCGTTGGTGATCGGTGTCAGCACCGAATAGGCCAGACGATAGGCCATTTCGGCAAAGGCCAGCGTCAGGATCGAGAAGTAGATACCTGAGCGCCGCAGAGAGATATAGCCGATCAGCAGGGCAAAGAGGCCCGAGCAGATCACCGCCAGAATGAGACCGGGCAGCACATTGAAGCTGAGCAGTTTATACATCCAGACCGTGGCGTAAGAGCCGATGCCCAGAAAGGCCGCGTGGCCAAAGGACAGATAACCCGTCAGACCAAACAGCAGGTTAAACCCGATGGCAAAGATGCCAAAGATTGCAAAGCGTTGCATCAGGTCAGGATAGCCTGCGTTGAACTGCGCCAAGGGCGATGCCTCTGGGAAAGGTTGCAGCAGGATTGGCGTCAGCAGGGTAAGTGCGACGACGATGTACAGGAATTTGGTATCTTTTTTATTGAGCCCAAACATGGCCTTATTCCTCCATCACGCCTTTGCGCCCCATCAGACCACGTGGACGGGTCAGAAGGATCACAATTGCAATGAGATAAATGATGATCTGGTCGATGCCTGGCAGAATGGATTTTACTTCATTCATCGAGGCGAAGCTTTGCAAAATTCCCAGAAGGAAACCTGCCAGCACCGCACCGGGCAAGCTGCCCATGCCGCCAACAACCACAACCACAAAACTGAGCACCAGAAAGTCCATGCCCATATGGTAATTGGGCGCCAGAATGGGGCCGTACATCACCCCGGCAAGCCCCGCCACCGCGGCCGCTAGTCCGAACATCAGTGTAAAGCGTTTGTCGATGTCGATGCCCAGCAAACCAACGGTTTCGCGATCGGCCATCCCGGCGCGCACAACCATGCCGAAGGTAGTGAACTGTAGGAAAGAGAACACCGCGGCGATGATGATCAGCGCAAAGATGAAATAGACCAGACGCCAGTAGGGGTAGATGATTACATTGGGATCAAAACCCAGCAGCACGCCAAAATCAAAAGAGCCAAGGAAGGCTTCGGGCGGCGGGGTCTGGATCGGGTTGGCCCCGAAATAGTATTTGACGATTTCCTGCAAGACGATGGCAAGGCCAAAGGTCACAAGGATCTGATCGGCATGAGGACGCTTGTAAAAATGCCGGATCAACCCGCGCTCCATGGCGACACCGACAAAGATCATGACCGGTATGGTCACAATAATCGCAAGCGGCACAGACCAGTCGATGATTGCCTGACCGGTTTCCGGCCCGAACCATGCTTCGACATAGGGGGTTTTCACCATCAGCGGTTTGCCCAGAAAGTCGAGCTTTTCAGGGTCAGCCTTTTCAAACCCTACGTTAAGTAGTTTTTGTACAGTGACAGCACAGAAAGCGCCAATCATGAAAAGCGCGCCATGGGCGAAGTTTACCACGCCCAATGTGCCAAAGATAAGAGTGAGCCCAAGGGCGATCAACGCATATGCGGATCCCTTGTCCAGCCCGTTCAGAAATTGCAGAAAGATTGCGTCCATTGGTCCAACCGTTTGAATGGAGGAAGGGACTCCGTTGCCGGGTACCCATAGGGGTTGGCCGCCCGTTCAGGCGGCCAACAAAGCTTAGATCAAGCGCCGTTGTTGCAGGCACCCAGAGACGCCTCAGTACCACCGAACATGGGGTGATCTGGCGCATAGGTGACTTGCTCAACCGGTGTGACCTCTACGATTTCAAGTGTATCGTATTGGGTGGTTGGGTTGTCGGCACCCTTCATGACCAACACGTCTTTGAAGCACTGGTGATCCTCGCCACGATAGAGCGTTGGACCATTGCCCAGACCGTCAAACTCAAAGTCTTCGAGTGCTTCGGCAACCGCACATGGTGCAAAAGAGCCAGCCCGTGTTACCGCATCCGCATAGAGCAATGTCTGCACGTAGCAGGTATGAGCGGAGTTTGAAGGCGGACGACCGTATTTTTCACCGAAGGATTTAACGAATGCTTTGGTGCCTTCATCTGTCAGCTGCCAGTTCCAGTTCATGGAGCCAAACACGCCTTTGATGTTTTCACCTGCACCCGCAGCCATCAGCTCGGAATACAGCGGTACGATGATTTCAAAGTTCTTGCCGTTGACTTGCTTGTCGCGCAGACCCGCCGCGATGGACTGTGTCAAAGAGTTGACCATGTCCCCGCCGTAGTGGTTCAGAACCAGCACATCCGCACCGGAGTTCAGAACAGGCGTGATATAGGATTGGAAGTCACCAGCGCCAACAGGTGTCAGCACGGTTTCAGCTGTCTGCCAGCCCAGAGCTTCGGTAGAAGCCTGAATGGATTCCTGCTGTGTCCAGCCCCATGTATAGTCGGCTGTCAGGTGATAAGCGCGACGGTCGGAACCATATTCTTTTTCAAGAACGGGTGCCAGCGCAGCACCGGACATATAGCCGTTAAAGAAGTGGCGGAAGCCGTTGGCTTTGCGGTCTTTACCGGTTGTGTCGTTGGAGTGGGTCAGACCGGCCATAAAGATAATGCCAGCTTCCTGACACAGGCCCTGAACCGCGATGGCCACACCGGAGGACGAGCCACCGTTGATCATGGTCACGCCGTCTTTTTCGATCATCGAACGGGCCGATGCGCGGGCAACGTCGGATTTTGTTGCCGTATCACCGGTTACAAACTCGACTTTCTTGCCAAGGATGCCGGTGCCGTCCAGCGCTTTGGAGCTAAAGGTGTTCAGCATGCCGCCGTCACCCATACCGTTCAGGTGTTCAACGGCGAGCTCTTGGGCGCGCAATTCGTCCAGACCTTCTTCGGCATAGGGGCCGGTCTGTGGCACGTTAAAGCCGATTTTCACGCTAGAGCCAGTGGGCTCGTTGGTAAAAGCATGTGCAGAGCTGGTGAAAATTGTCGGAAGCGCAACGCCAGCGCCAGCAACGGCACCGGTTTTAAGAACGCCACGACGCGTGAGGTTAGATTTAGACATCAAGTTCCTCCCTTTGATGTAAGCCGTCGACGCGCCATACCTCCTCCGTATGGGGTCGCGGGTCTTTTACAAGACACATTCATTATCGTGTGTATTTCGAAAATTTCGCAACAACTGCTTTTAAAGAAAGGAAAATTTTGTAAACTAGCTGACAATGTGCCTGCAGCATTTGTAAAAATATTATCGTGCAGGTGCAGAAAGCTATTGAAAGGACGGGGGATTTCATGCCGCGCTCAACACTCATCGGCAACCGGATTCGAGACCGGCGGGCCTCTCTCGGGATCAAACAGGCCGATTTGGCCCGTCGGGTCGGGGTTTCCCCGTCTTATCTGAACCTGATCGAACATAATAAACGCAGAATCGGCGGCAAATTACTGGTTGATTTGGCGGCTGTGCTTGAAGTTGATCCCTCCGCCCTAAGCGAAGGCGCCGAAGCGAGCCTGCTGGCGGCGCTGCGGGATGCGGCCTCGGGGCAGGGAAGTGCAACGCCGGAGCTGGACAAGATTGAGGAATTTGCTGGCCGGTTTCCGGGTTGGGCGTCGTTGATCGACTGGCAGCACCGCCATATCGCCAGTCTGGAGCGCACGGTTGAAACATTGACCGACCGTCTGACCCATGATCCGTTTCTATCGGCCTCTTTGCACGAGGTTCTGTCGGTTGTGACCGCGATCCGTTCAACCGCGACGATCCTGAACGAGACCAAAGACATCGAACCCGAGTGGCGGGAACGCTTTCACCGCAACGTGGCGGATGACTCCTTGCGTCTGACCGAAAGCGCGCAGGCGCTGGTCAACTATCTGGACAGCTCGGGGGATGCCGAAACCACGCTATCTTCGCCCGAGGAAGAGCTTGAAAGCTGGATGGAGTTGCGCGGCTATCACTTACCGGAACTGGAGGAGGAAACAGAGCGTCCCGAGGTGTTGATCCGCAGCGCGCCGGAATTGACCTCGAGCCATTCGCGCGCAGTGGCTGAAAACTATCTGAAGCGCTATGCGCGTGACGCCGAACGCATGCCGCTGGACTTATTTGCCCCTGCAGCCCAGCGACTGGATTTTGAGCCCGCTGCGCTGGCGCAGGAATTTGAAACCGATCTGTCCTCGGTCATGCGGCGAATTTCGGTCCTGCCGGATCAAGAGACAGAAGAGCGTATCGGCCTTGTTGTCTGTGACAGCTCCGGCACCCTGCTGTTTCGCAAACCACCCGAGGGGTTTGCCCTGCCGCGCTTTGGTGCGGGCTGTCCGCTCTGGCCTTTGTATCAGGCGCTGACCCGACCAATGGCCCCGATCCGCCGGGTGATCCGCACATCAGGGCGTAATCCGCGCCAATATCTGGCCTATGCGATTTCGCAGCCGGCCTATCAGTCCGGTTTTGACGGTCCCGAAGTTTTTGAGGCCACAATGCTGTTGATACCGGAAAGCCGGCTGACGTTGCCGCAATCGCCGACCCTGTCCTTGGGAACAAGTTGCCGAATCTGTGCCAAGCGCAATTGTGCGGCCCGCCGCGAGCCCTCGATCCTGTCGGATCAGAATTAACCGCAGAAGGTTTTGACACTAGGGCCGCTAGCCGCAATAGTGCGTATTAGGGAGACCGCCACCCGAAAAAGAGGCGCCAGTTTGTCAGGGGGAGTGACAGATGGGCAAGCATATTCTTGTTATCGAGGACGAGCCGAACATCATCGAGGCCATTCGCTTTATACTCAGCCGGGATGGCTGGAAGGTCGACATCCACTCCAACGGAGAGGATGCCGTCGAGGTCGTGCAACGGATCGCGCCGGATGTTTTGATGCTGGATGTCATGCTGCCCAATAAATCGGGCTATGACATTCTGCAGGAATTGCGGGCTGATGAGCGCTCTGCCCATTTGCCGATCCTGATGCTGACTGCACGGGGTCAGAATAAAGACAGGGAAATGGCTGAGCGCTTTGGGGCCAGCCTGTTTATGACCAAACCGTTTTCCAATGCAGAGGTGCTTCAAAGCCTACACAGCCTGGTTCAGGCGTGAAAGAAACCAGCAAAACCGTCTTTCTGGCCCGCGACACCTATCGCGAGCGCCGCACCATGGATGCGGCGCGGCTGTTGCCGGTCTTTGGTTTGATGGTTCTGTTTTTGCCTCTGTTTTGGACCGGTGCCGGAGAGCAGGCCCAAAGTGTGTCGCGCGGGACGATTTATCTGTTCTCTGCCTGGATGCTGCTGATCATTCTGGCGGCCCTGTTAAGCCGCCGATTGGGACGGGTGTTGCCGCAAGAAGAAGCGACAGAAGAAAAGGACTAGGGCGTGTCGTTCAATCTCTTGGTTGCGGTTTGTGTGGCCTATGTGGCCTTTCTTTTCCTGATCGCCTTCGTCGCAGAGCGCCGCGCCCATGCGGGTCATATTGGATGGCTGCGCTCGCCGCTGGTATATACGCTGTCACTCTCCATCTATTGCACGGCCTGGACCTTTTACGGCGCTGTTGGCTATGCCGCCCGTTCGGGGTTGGAGTTCCTCACAATCTATCTTGGGCCGACGCTTGTGATGGTTGGCTGGTGGTGGATTGTGCGCAAACTGGTGCGGATCGGTAAAACCCAGCGCATTACTTCAATCGCGGATTTGATTTCCTCGCGCTACGGCAAGTCCAATACATTGGGGGTGCTGGTGACGCTGCTCGCGGTTCTGGCCAGCACGCCTTATATTGCGCTGCAATTGCAGTCGGTCACCCTGTCCTTTGCGGTCTTCGCCGGAGAGCAGCAATCCGAGGGCTGGCTGGTCGGGGATTTGAACGCCGCTGCGCTGTGGATCGCAGTCGGGCTTGCGCTGTTCACCGTGTTGTTCGGCACCCGCAATCTGGACGCCAACGAGCGCCACCACGGTGTCGTCTCGGCCATTGCGGTTGAGGCAATCGTCAAGTTGGTGGCCCTGCTGGCGGTCGGAATTTTTGTCGTCTGGTCGCTGGCCGACGGGCCGGTGGATATTCTGACCAAGATTGACGCAGCGGCACTGCCGGCGTGGTCACCCAATAGCGGGCGCTGGATCGGCATTACCTTTGTGTCCGCTGCGGCCTTCCTGTGCTTGCCGCGGATGTTTCAGGTGATGGTGGTGGAAAACGCTGATGAACGCCATGTGGCCGTCGCCAGCTGGGCCTTTCCGCTTTACCTGTTTCTGATGTCTTTGTTTGTGATGCCCATCGCCGTGGTCGGACTGGATCTATTGCCCGAAGGCTCCAACCCGGATTTGTTTGTGCTGACCATTCCGCTGACCCTCGAAAAGAACGGCCTTGCGATGTTGTCCTTTTTGGGCGGGTTTTCGTCGGCCACCTCGATGGTCATCGTGGCGGCAATTGCCCTGTCGACCATGGTGTCCAACCATATCGTGATGCCGCTCTGGCTGTCCTTTTCGGGGCGCGGCGGGGCGGCTGTCTCGGGAGATGTGCGCCAGATCGTGCTGTTTTCACGCCGTATCTCTATCGCGGGGGTTTTGGCGCTGGGCTATGCCTATTACCGGATTTCGGGCGGCGGAGAGGCTTTGGCAGCCATCGGTCTGATCTCCTTTAGTGGGGTGGCGCAGGTCTTGCCCGCGATGCTGGGCGGCATATTCTGGCGTGGGGCCACCAAAACCGGCGCGGCGGCTGGGTTGATTACGGGGTTTCTGGTCTGGGGCTATTGCCTGTTTCTACCCTCGTTTGAGGGCAGTTTCCTCTTGTCGCAAAACGTGCTGATGCACGGGCCTTGGGGCATCGGCTGGCTGCGCCCAGAAGCGCTGTTTGGGATCGAAGGCGTTGATCCGCTGGTCCACGCAGTGATGTGGAGCATGTTTCTGAACGCGGTGGTTTTCTGCCTCGGCTCGCTGTTGAGCTTTCCCGCCCCGCTGGAGCGGCTGCAGGGCGCGCAATTTGTGCATGTCTATGAATATTCCAAAGGGGCCAAGGGCTGGCGCGGCGGCTTGGCGGAAACCGAAGACCTGCTGATCATGGCCCAGCGTATTCTAGGCGGCACCCAAGCGCAGGCGTTGTTTCAGCGGGCCGCAGAAGCGCAGGGCAAGCAGGGCTATCTGCCCGACCCGTCGCCGGATTTTCTGGAACGGCTGGAACGCGAACTGTCCGGCTCGGTCGGCGGGGCGACGGCCCATGCGATGATTGGCCAGATCGTTGGTGGGGCCTCGGTCTCGGTCGAGGATTTGATGGCGGTGGCCGATGAAACCGCCCAGATCATGGAGTATTCCAGCCAGTTGGAGGCCAAGTCCGCCGAGCTTGGCGTCACCGCGCGGCAGCTCCAGGTGGCCAATGCGAAATTGACCGAACTGTCGATCCAGAAGGATGCCTTTCTGAGCCAGATCAGCCATGAATTGCGCACGCCGATGACCTCTATTCGGGCGTTTTCCGAAATCCTGCGCGACGGGGACGGGGTGGCACTCGTCGATCAACAGCGATACTCCGGCATCATCCACGATGAGGCCATGCGGTTGACGCGCCTGCTGGATGATTTGCTCGACCTAAGTGTTCTGGAAGCCGGACGGGTGGTTTTACACAAGCAAAAGGGTGATCTGCGGCAGGTATTGGATCAGGCCCTTGCCGCCACGCAATCGACCGGCAGGGCGGATGCGATCCGCATCAAACGCCATCGAGATCAGGAAAGTATCGCGCTTTATACCGACACCGACCGGTTAAGTCAGGTTTTCATCAACCTGATTACCAATGCGCAGAAATACTGTGATGCCGCGCAGCCAGTGTTGCACATCGACGTACAGCGACAGGGCAATACGGTTGACATTGTCTTTGCGGATAATGGCACCGGCATTCCGGAAAAAAGCCAGAACCTGATTTTCGAGAAATTCTCGCGGTTGACCGATCAGACCGCAGCCGGGGGGGCCGGACTTGGGCTGGCGATCTGTCGCGAAATCATGGCGAACCTCGAAGGCTCGATCGATTATCTGCCCGGACAAGGCGGGGCTGCTTTTCGGGTGCGGCTACCTCTCACCTAAGGGGCCTTGGCGGCAGCGCAACGGCCCTAGGCATCGGCATGTTACCGTCCCCCTAAGAGTCCACAAAGGCAGAATACATTGAATTCAGGATGTGATGGCTCGTATGGGGATGACTGAACAGCGGGTTTAGGCTCAGATTGCCCTTTTTGACGCTGTTGTCCGCTTCAAAGATGATGCTGTCTTCTTTGATCGTCAACAGCACATCGATGTCGGCCAGAAGGGCGGTGTCTATGGCGGTTGGATCGTGCGACAGGAGGACAAAATCGGCCAGTTTACCGGTTTCAATGGACCCTTTGCTATCCTCTTCGAAATGCTGCCAGGCGGGCCAAATGGTCAGGGCCTTGAGGGCGGTCATAACGTCAACCCGTTGATGTGGCCCCAGAATATCGCCGGAACGGGTGCGGCGGGTGACGGTTGCCGACAAAATCCGCATGCTATCGGGGAGGGCAACGGGTGCGTCATGGTGCGAGCCGAACATCATGCCCCGCTGGACAACCCAGCCCGTCGGAGAGATGTTCTCTGCGTTAACTGGCCCGACGGTATGCTCGCGGTGCCAATCCCCCCAATAAAAGGTGTGCATTGGAAACAGAGAGGGAAAGACCCCCATCTGCTGAATGCTGTCCACCTGATCTTCGCGCAGGAACTGGCCATGGATCAGTACAGGGCGCGTGTCGATGGCACCGAATTCGGCCTGAGCAGACTCGATGGCCGCCAGCAACATATCAGATGCCCCTTCTCCATTGGCGTGGGTCAGGATCTGAATACCGTTTTCATAAGCCCAGCGGACGGCCTCGGTGGTTTGGTCCATCGTGACCGCAGCATAGCCGGCATATCCGGGGGGGTAATCGCCCACCGGATCGTAATAGGGACGGTCGCGCAGGGCGGTAAACCCTTGCGGCGAACCATCAATCGTCAGCTTCGCCCCCCCAACCCGCACGCCGTCGACGTAGTCCTTGGAGGCATGTTCCCCGATAAAGTCACGCTCCACCAGAACGTCGGGGTAGGCCACGACATCAATGGGCAGTTCACCGGCGGCGGCGATTTCGTGCAGCGCATTGACCACCGACGAAGAAGAGCGCCCTTCTTGAGCGGTGGTATAGCCATAGCTGGACCAAAGCGCGGTGCCAGCCTCGGCAAAGGCGCGAAGCCCATCGGTGCCAACCCCGCTGAGCAGCGGGATCAGGGTTGTAAAGAACGCGTTTTCTTCGAGTACGCCGGTGGGTTCGCCTTTTTCATCAAAGCGGATCACGCCACCGGGTGGCGGGGTGGAGCCAGCTTTGATGCCCGACATCTCTAGGGCTTTGGAATTTGCGACACCAAAATGCCCAGATTGATGCACCAGAATGATCGGATAGTCCGAGGAGACCTCGTCAAGTTCATAGCGGGTTGGGGGGCGCTGTTCTGCCAGTTGGCTTTCATCATAGCCAAACCCGATGATCAGATTAACTTTCTCGACCACACCTTTGTTTTCATTGAACCATTCGGTCAGAATGCGTTGGATTGATGCGATGTCTGACCCTTCGCCATCCGGAGGTGCCAGCAGGTTGGCCGAAAGCGCCTGAATGCCCCCCATTACCGCATGTCCGTGGCTGTCGACAAAGCCGGGCAGCATTGTGCGCCCGTCCAGATCAAAAATCCGCGTCTCTTGGCCTTGCAGCGCGGAGAGGGTTGAAAGATCACCAACAGCAAGAATTTTCCCATCCTTCACCGCAACGGCCTCGGCATTGGGCTGTTCATCGTTGATCGTCAGAATTGGCCCGCCAGTATAAATCGTATCGGCCAATTCTTGCGCCAGCGACAGGCCGGGCAGGGCCAAAGCAAGGCAGGTCGTCAGAGGAATAAGTCGCATTTTTGCTCCCTGAAATGTGAAAGGTCGAATGGGCGTTGTGTTCAGAAAAAGAAATCTAAATGGGGGTCCAATATGCACGCTTGCTGGATCAAATCCAGTGTTCGGTACGGCAGCTACCGTAAATGTGAGCATCGGCGAATAAAGCGGCGCTCTGCCGGGAAAGCGGCGGATGCGTCAGGGCATGCAATAAAAGGGGGAGTGGGCCGTCGCCCCACAAAAGGGGGCGAGGGTCAGGTCGGTTCAGGCGCGCGCCTGCGCCAGTTGTTCGATCTGTGGGCGCAGACCGGCGGTCTGATAGCCCGCGCGCTCTCCGGCGGCGATGATCTCATCGGTGGGCAGCTTGCCCGCATTGGCAAAAGACCAAAGTACCGTACAGCGGTTGCCCGATGCACAATAGCCCAGCACGCGGCCTTGAGCATCGTCCATGGTTTGCGCCTGAAGATCGATGATGTCGGTTGTCAGGTTGCCATGGCTGAGGGGGTTGAGCACAAAGCGCAGCCCAGCGGCCTCGGTTGCGATGCGCAGATATTCTGCGTGCAGCTCTGTGGGCACCTCTTCATCAGGGCGGTTACAGATTACGGTGGTAAAGCCTGCCGCCGCAATATCCGGCAGGTCCGCCGGTTCGATTTGCGGGCTGACAGAGTAGGTCGGGGTGATGTCTCGAATATCCATACTGCCCTCTATCACGCTGGATTGCTTGCTTCTAGTCTGGATTTCAGCGGTGGGGCCGCCCACATACCTGCGAGCATAGCGGCAAAAAAGGTCAACCCTGACAGTCCGTTAAAGCTGAGTGACGCCATCGCCGGTCCGGGACAGAGGCCCGAGAGCCCCCAGCCCATACCAAAAAGCACCGAGCCGATAACCAAATTGCGCCCCAGACGCGGATCGGGCTTTGCTGGAAAAGCCGTGGCATATCTCGGCGTGCGGCTTTCGGTAAAGCGCCAGGCAATCGCCATCGGGATGATTGCGCCCCCCATGACAAAGGCCAGCGTGGGGTCCCAATTGCCGAACACATCCAACCAGCCCTGTACCTTTGCGGTATCAACCATGCCCGAAATCAGCAGGCCAGTGCCAAACACGGCCCCTGTCAGAAAAGAGATGACTTTACGCATCAGATGACTCCCAGCAAGGTTTTGAAGACGGCAACAGTCAGACCGCCCGCCCCGATGTAAAAGACGGTCGCTACAATCCCGCGCAGCGATAACCGCGATATTCCACACACCCCATGCCCTGAGGTGCATCCGTTGGCGATCCGTGTGCCAATGCCAACCAGCAGGCCCGCGATAACCAGCACCGCCAGATTGCCGGTGATATGGGTGTCCACGGGGCCAAACAACAGGCTTAACACGCCCGGCACCAGCACCAATCCGGCGATAAACATCGCGTTTTCACCGGTTCGGGCACCAGCACTACCGTCTGCCAGCCCCCCCAAAATACCGCTTGCGCCCATGATGCGCCCGTTCAGAAGCAGGAACATGGCCCCCGCCAATCCAATCACGCCCCCGCCAATCAGGCCATAAATCCAATCTGTCTGCATTTTCCAATCCTTCCTTGGATACAGATCTTTATATTACATTTTCGTAATATGTTTGCAACCCCGTATTCTGTTGACTTGTATCAAGGTCGCGGTGTCACAATGACGTAGTCTTTGACTGTATCTTAACCGGAGGAAAATCATGGCTTTTGAAAACCTGAAAACGGCCTTGTTGATGCTATTGGACGAAATCGAAAAGGCGCCGGATGATGCGCATGTTTTGCAAGAGGAACTGCGCGAAAAGCTGTCAGAGATGGCGGATATGGGGATGCCTTTGCCGGATGATCTGACAGCCTTGCAAGCGGCGTTGCAAAAGGATTTGGCGCAAGACACGCCAGATGACGATATGTTCGACAATATGCCCGTCTGACAAAATCTGCCCATCTGACGCTTTTGTTGATTTGTGACGCGGCTCGGCACATAGTTGCGTTCATCGAATGTGCCTCATCATAAGGGGCATCGGCAAAAAGAGCAGGCGCACCGCCCCCTTGGGGGTCACCCGCGCGGGCAGGCAGTTCGGCGTATGGCGCTATGATCTGCGGGCCCGTGGTGCCTGCTGAAAGCAGGAGATCTGTGATGTCAAAAGCGTTAACGCTTTCATGCGTCGGGGAAACGGGGGTTATTGGCCCGAACATCCGGTTGCAAAGCCGCTATAGCACCCCCGCGATCGAAGATCTTGGCATACAGGTGCAGGCAGCGCTGGACGATGACAGCATCAGCGCCGTGGTGCTGGAGCTTGGGCAGGGGGCTGTTGGCGGTCTGGCGGATATCCTTGAATTTGACCCGATGGTTGCGGATCGCCTGCTGGCGCTGTGCAGCCAGATCGAAGCCGCGCCAAAACCGGTCATCGCTGCCCTTCAGGGGCGGGTGCGCGGGGGCACTGCGGCGCTGGCGCTGGCCTGTCATTACCGCATCGCCGCGGCGACACTGGTGATGGATTTTCCAGAGGTCCGTGTGGGGCTTTTGCCGTCCGGTGGCACCACCCAACGCCTGCCGCGCCTGTGCGGAGCTGAAGCGGCGGCACAGATGCTGTGCACTGCAAGCAGCCGTGATGCGCAGGCTTTGGTCGAAATTGATGTGGTGGATCAGTTGGTGGACTCTGACGTTATTGCGGCGGCGGTCTTGTTTGCCCAACAACCTGACCTTGCCCCGCGTCCGACGGGGCAGCGTCGAGACGGTCTGGCCGACGGGATGCGCTTTCAGGCAGAAATCGCGGCGCAGAAAAAACTGGCGTCGCGCAAAATGAACAGCCATCCGGTGCTGGGCCAGATCGTGGACTGCATCGAAGCCTCGGCGCTATTGCCGTTACAGGCTGGCCTGTCGATGGAGCAAGCGGCGCTGGAAGAGGCGCTCACGAGCCCGACGGCGCGCGGCTTGCGTCATGCGCTGCAGGCAGAGCACCGTGCGATTGCAGAATTTCAATCCTGTCTGACAGAGGAATTCACCCCGATCACAACGGTGGCCCTTGCCGGAATCGGGGCCGAAACAGCCGCGCTTGCCTTTGCTTTTCTGATTGCCGACATCGGTGTGACTTTGGTGGATACCAACGGCGCCGCGCTGGAGCGGTCTCTGGGTGCTACAGGGCAGCTGTTGGAAGAGATGCATGCGCGGGGAGCGATTGACGCCGAGACCTATGCGAATGCGGTCAAAAAGTTGGAATTTTCGCTGGAAGTACAGGATTTGCGCGGAGCAGAATTGTTGCTTGTCGGGGCCGATCCGGCCCGCCCGAATGTAAACATCCGGTTGGACCCTGCTGTTATGGTCGCCGGTTTCGGACGGCCCATCGCCAAACGGAATGATCCGGTGGTTATGCTCTCTGCCCCCTTGGCAACCGGCACCTTGATCGAGGTTCAAGCCGACGCTGCATGTGAAGCCCC
Source organism: uncultured Pseudoruegeria sp. (assembly GCA_947498155.1). Classification (GTDB taxonomy): domain Bacteria; phylum Pseudomonadota; class Alphaproteobacteria; order Rhodobacterales; family Rhodobacteraceae; genus Pseudoruegeria. The sequence goes on along the minus strand of CANMJD010000003.1, from coordinate 229,265 downwards.
TGTGTTGACCAGCCTCTTCACGCTGGGCGCGCGCATGGCGCGGTTGCCGGTCTTGGGGCAGGTGCGCAATGGATCTGTTCTTGGGGCAATGACCGATGGGTTTATGCAGATTGCCGAGGGATTGTTTGCACAAGGTGTCACCCCCTATGATATTGATAAGGCGCTGAATTCCGTTGGTTTCAAGCAAGGGATCTTTGCGGTGCTAGACCAGCAGGGGCTAGATTTTCATACCCTGCGCCGCCAGCCCGATACCCGCCCTGCCACAATCGAACTGCTCCATGCGGCCAGTCGGGATGGGGTGTCGGTCGGGGCCGGGTTTTACCGCTATGGCGGGGCGAACGGGCAGGGGGCAGAGGATGCCGACGTGCTGAGCCTTCTGGCGCAGATGATCCCGCAGATCGACACGGCGGCACCAGATCGACCAACGGACGGGGAAATCGCCGCGATTGTACAGGCCGGTTTGGCCAATGTCGGATGCCGGTTGCTGTCAGAAGGGGCGGTTTCGCGGGCGTCGGATATTGATGCCATCATGGTGCACGGGCTAAACGTGCCGCGCCGTTTGGGTGGGCCGATGTTTGCCGCCGAAGAAATGGGGCATTTGGCGGTGCGACGGGTCCTATTGGCGCGTTCTGAAGCAACCGACGATGAATTCTGGCGTCCCGATCCGCTTTTGGAGGATTTGATCAAGAACGGCGAAAGCTTTGCCGATTACCACCATCTTGATCCTTAAATAAACCGGTTCCAAACGAAAAGCGGCGCACCCGAAGGTCCGCCGCCATATACTGTCGAAAACGCCCTAGATTTTATTCGGCATGCGATCCCCACGGACCGTGATGGGCCCCCTCGGCATCAAAGCGTTCAAAGCTGTGCGCACCAAAGAAATCGCGCTGGGCTTGAATCATATTTGCCGTAGAGCGCGCTGTGCGCATCGTGTCAAAATAGCCAAGTGCGGCGCTCATGGCGGGCACCGGCAGACCATGGGCCACCGCCACCCCAACAGTTTTACGCAAAGCGGTTTGGCTTTGGCGCATCAATTCCGTGAAATAGGGGGCAAACATAAGGTTGCGGGTCGGGTCTTCGCTCATGGCATCGGACATGTCGTTAAGCATGGACGAGCGAATAATGCAGCCTTCGCGCCAGACTTTGGCAATCTCGGGCATGGGCAGGGTCCAGCCGTAAATCCCCCCGGCTGCATTCAGCAGATCAAACCCCTGCGCGTAGCACATGATTTTGCCAGCGATCAGCGCGGCCTCCAGATCGGCGATGGTCAGTTCGCCCTCGGCCAGTGGCTGCGGGGCGGCCCCGAACAGATCCTCTCCGGCTTTGCGGGTGTCCAGCGCCGCAGACATGTTACGCGCTGCAACGGCGGCCTCAATGACTGGCACAGGAGCGCCGACCTGCTGGCTTTCAATCACAGTCCAGCGACCAGTGCCTTTCTGGCCAGCGCGGTCCAGAATGATATCCAGAACGGGCTTTCCGGTTTTGCTGTCGGTGGCTTGCGAAACCTTGGCCGAAATCTCGGTCAGATAGGATTGCAACGGCCCTTGGTTCCATTGTGCGAAGACATCACCGCACGCGTTGGCGTCCAGCCCCATGCCATCGCGCAGCACGCCATAAGCTTCGGCGATCAGCTGCATGTCGGCGTATTCGATGCCATTGTGAACGGTTTTTACAAAATGCCCCGCGCCGCTTTCGCCCATCCATGTGGCGCAAGGGGTGGTTTCATATTTGGCACTGATTGCTTCAAGGATATGGGCAACCCGATCCCATTGGGCTTTGTCGCCGCCGCCCATGATCGAGGGGCCGAACCGTGCGCCTTCTTCGCCACCGGATACCCCGATGCCCAGATAGGGCACACCGGCGGCGCGGGCCTCGGCGGCGCGGCGGTTGGTATCGTGGAAATTGGCGTTGCCAGCGTCAATGATCAGATCATCCTCATCCAGCAGCGGGCGCAGGGCGGCGATTTGCTGATCTACTGCTTCGCCAGCGGGCACCATCAGGATAATCGCCCGCGGTTTTGCGATGGCCGCCACCAGTTCTTCTAGTGTTTTGGTCGGGGTCAGCCGCGACGCCAAGGGGCCAGCTTGGGCCATGAAGTCGTCGGTTTTGCTGGCGGTACGGTTATAGACCGCAATATCAAAGCCGTTATCCGCGATGTTCAGCGACAGCATCGCCCCCATCGTGCCAAGGCCGATTAGGCCAATCTCTGAAGTGCTCACACTATGTTCCCCGTGATCATCGTTATCGTAACGTCACTAGCAATATAGTGCTCTCAACGCGGGATGCACCCCCGAATATAGCATCAACACCGAAGCCGTGTGCGCAGCAAAGCCATGGGCGCTGCGGGGGTCAGCCGCCGAAGAAGACACCCAACGCAACCGTCATTAACCCGATCACCGACAGAAACAACGCCCCCATATTCAGCGCAACAAGCCCTTTAAGGCGTTCCTGCATGGCTTCGCCTTCCAGTCCCGCCCGCTTGGCTTTGATGGCGACAAAAATACAATAGAATAATCCAGCCAGTCCCAAAACGGACAGGGCAGCGCCGATCCAGATCAACCATTCCATGGGGTTTTCCTTTTTATCGTGTTGCGCAGCGGGTAGCGGATGAAATCAACACAGGCAACCCCTTGCAAGGGCGATAAGGGAAAGCTAGCTAAGGGCGATCAACCCAGCAGAGGCAGGATTATGCAGGACGAAATGACCAGCGACGCCACCTATCGCGTCACCGCAGACGAGCTACGCCAGTTCATCGAGCGCATCGAGCGTTTAGACGCCGAAAAGAAAGATATCGCCGAGCAACAAAAAGAAGTCATGGCAGAGGCCAAGGGGCGCGGCTATGACACCAAAGTCATGCGCAAGGTCATTGCCCTGCGCAAGCGCGAACCCAATGATATCGCCGAAGAAGAGGCGGTTCTGGACATGTATAAAGAAGCGCTTGGCATGTAAGCCACAGCGTCGCAAAGGGATTGTGTACTTTTGCGGCGCGCCTGCCTTGGGCGGATTGCTTAGGGTGTGATGAAAGTCACACCCGGAATCCGCTCTATCGCATAGCAGTCCTCTTCATACAGGTCTGTCAGAGCATAGACATAATCCTCGGTCCAGCCCGGCAAGTCCAATTCGACCTCAACTTCATCCTCGACGGCGTATTTATCCAGAAAGGCCGCAATGATGCGCCGCAGATGGATTTCATTGGTCGGCGGATTTTCGGTAAGATAGGTTTTCAGGCGTTTGCGCCCCTCTGCGCGCATGATCTGCGCCATGATGTCGAACTGGCCGGTCATTTCGACCATGTGATCCAAGCCACCGAATTCGCGCATCAGCTGCGCCCAGATCAGTGGCGTATCCTCATTGCACCAGACCGTCATGGTGGCATTCGGATTGGCCGCGCGAATGCGTTGAACCACGTCCGACCAGCGCAGTCCCATGGCATCGGTCAGCCCGTACCATTCGGCAAAGCTTTTGTTTTTAAGGCGGCCCGCAACAGTCGGCAAAAAAGTCGCCGGATTGGCCACGGCCAGAAAGATTTCGACTTCATGGCCATAAAACAGATTGCTCAGCTCAGAGATGCGATCCGCCGCCCGCGCATAAAGAACCCCGTGTTCCAGTATTTTTTGCTGCACGCAGATGAAATGCTCATTCGCCAGCAGCACGCGTTCTGCCCCTTCATCCTCAATGATATCTTCAAGCAGCGCATCCTGCGCCTCTTGTGAGGGGCGACCACCGTTCAGCGCCTGTATGGTTTCGCGGATCAAGGTGCGATAGCGGCTTGGACCCGGAACGGATACGCCTGTTTCCGCCAACATTTTCTTGTTCTTCAGCATGCATTTGATCAGACGGTCGTTATCTGTTGAATGTGCACCGATATGAAGGGCAATTTGCATCTTGGGCAGAACCTGATTTTTGTTGCTTCGGGTTGAGTATAGACGTGGAAAACTGGACAGTTAAGCCAGTTTAGGCTAGGCGGCGCAGAATGACAGACGCAAAGATGAATATCCCCCTGCAGGCAAAGCACAAGGGCAACTGGAGCCTTTGGTCCCTTGGCAGCCTGCTGATCGCGCTTATCGTGCTGGCGCCGATTGTGGCAGTTGTCTGGATTGCCTTGCATCCGGCCGAGAACATCTGGCCGCATCTGCTCTCTACCACATTGCCAAGGTATTTCAGCAATACGTTAATAATTTCTATGTCTGTTGGTATTCTGACAGCGGTGGTCGGGGCGGTCTGTGCTTGGCTTGTGACGATGTACCGGTTTCGGGGGTCAAAGACCCTGCAATGGCTGTTGCTGTTGCCGCTGTCGATACCGGCCTATATCGGCGCCTATGCACTGGTCGATTTTCTGGAATATGCCGGACCGGTTCAAACCGCTTTGCGCAGTATTTTCGGCTGGGAAACCGCGCGGGACTACTGGTTTCCCGAGGTCCGTTCGCGCGGAAGTGCGATCCTTGTGCTGAGTGGGGCCTTGTTTCCTTATGTCTATTTGTTGGCGCGGGCGGCTTTCCGCGAACAATCCGGCAGCGCCTATGAAGTAGCGCGCGCCTTGGGGGCAGGGCCGTTTTCGCGGTTTTTCCGCCTTGGGTTGCCGCTCGCGCGTCCGGCGATTGCCGCCGGTGCGGCCATCGCAATGATGGAAACTGTGAGCGATTTTGGCACGGTCGATTATTTTGCCGTGCAAACCCTGACCACCGGCATTTTCAGCGTTTGGCTTGAATCCAACAACGCTGGCGGGGCGGCGCAGATCGCCGGAGTTGTGTTGGTGCTTGTGCTGGTATTGGTAACGCTGGAGAAGATCAGCCGCCGCCGTAGCCGCTATTACCTGAGCGCACGTGGGCAGCGCCCTGTTCAAGCTGCAGAACTGAAAGGGGTCGCCGCAGGCGTTGCCTTTTCCCTGTGTTTTATCCCCTTCGCTTTCGGTTTTCTGTTTCCGGCGAGTGTCATTTTGGATCATGCCATTGCCAACGCAGAGCGCTGGGTGGATCCGGGCTTGATAAAAGCGCTGTTCAATACCGTCTTTGTGGGTGGTACGGCGGCGGTTCTGACGGTGCTGGCGGCGATTTTCCTGGTCTACGGGGTCCGGCTGAGCGGCGCACGGCTGCCCCGTCTTCTGTTGCCTGTGACCACCATCGGCTATGCCGCCCCCGGTGCTGTGCTGGGCGTAGGGATTTTGATTCCTCTGGCGGCCTTTGATCATAAACTGGCCGATTTTGTGCTGGCGGTCAGCGGCTGGGATCCGGGGCTTATGCTAACGGGAACGGCCTTTGCCGTGATCGCCGCCTATTTTGTGCGTTTCTTTGCCATTGGGCAGGGGGCAGTGGATGCGGCGATGGGGCGTGTACCGCCCAACCTGCCTCTGGCGGCCCGTTCATTGGGCCGTACGGCTGGCGGGGCCCTGAGCGAAATCTACGCCCCGCTGATGCGCGGTTCTGTCGGTGCGGCCTTGTTGTTGGTTTTCGTGGACAGCGTCAAAGAGCTGCCTGCCACCTTGCTATTGCGTCCGTTCAACTTCAGCACTTTGGCCACGCGGGTCTATGACCAAGCATCGCTGGAAAACCTTGGCGATGCCTCTCCGGCGGCGGTGCTGGTGATCCTTGTGGGACTGACAGCGGTGCTTCTTCTGGCGAAAAACAGTCAGCACTAAAAAAAGTGCAAAAAAGGTCTTGCGACTCTCTGCGGCTCAAAGTACATCGCCTCTCGTGCCCCTATAGCTCAGCTGGTAGAGCAACTGATTTGTAATCAGTAGGTCCGCGGTTCGAGTCCGTGTGGGGGCACCATATTTTCCGTGAAAACTTTTATATTCATGTAGCTACTTGGTGATGGTTGTATTGTGTACACCATTCAATCTGCCAGTGCCGCTTTATGAAGCTATTAATTGCTTTGACATACAAGTTGCAGGCGCAAAACACAGGTGTTCGCAATTAAAAATGGTGTTGAGGCCGTCTCGGCACAAAGGCATCAATTGACCATTTAGGATCAACAAATTACCTGAAGTACGCGAAGACTTGCACACTCAAGGCGCATGGCCTGATCACCAGTCCAGCCTTCATTGCGCTTAAGGCAGCCTATCTATCGTCAGCCGTTAAACGATCTTGTCGACAAAGCTCACAACAAATACACTCATGGTTAAACGAATGGGCCAACGGTGGTGTTGGACTAAGGAAATGAACCAGGCAGATACTTAATGACCTCGAACTCTCAGACAGTCCTTGCGCAACTCTATGAGGACATTGTTGTTGGAACCTTTTCTTTCGGAGCCAAGCTGGGTGAAGAGCAATTGGTTGAACGCTATGGAACCAAACGGCACACGTTGCGTCAGGCGTTTAGTCATCTGGAAGAGCTTAGCTTTATCGAACGTATCCCCAATCGGGGCGTGTTTGTCCGCGAGCCGCATCCCGCTGAAGTGGCTGATTTATTTGAAGTTCGTCAACTGCTGGAAACACACGCGATCAAGCTCATGGTTTTGCCTGCGCCAGTTGTGGTTTTGGAAAAAATGACGGAAATCCAAAAACGCCATAGTGCTGCGACCCGTAGCGCGCAGTACCGTGAGGTTCTCCATCTCAACACCGAATTCCACCGCGTTCAATATGCCCATTGCAACAATGCGGTCCTTGCGGCGGCGATCGAAGATTACGCGATGCGGACCCATCCGATTACGGCGATGAAATTCGGCAATCCTGATTTGATGGAAAACGTCATCTATCAGCATGAAAAAATCATCGAAGCGATGGCGGGCACAGATCGTGATGCGCTGACAGAGCAGATCCGCGCCCATTTTGATTTGGCGCGGATCGATCGGTATCGTGAACAATTTGACTTGCGCCACGGGGCCGATAGCGGCGGCGCGCAGATACGCCCGCGCCGTCGTCTTGTGCTGTAAGGGTTAAGGCAGGCGGCGAACGATTCCGCCCCAGGCTTCGGGCGTATAGGCGCGTGTCATTTTAGCGGTTACATTTCCGGATTTGCGCACCGCCATGCAAAATGCCGCGACGGCTTCTTCGCTTTCGGCGGTGACCTTCATAATGAAGTCAAAATGGGATGTGCAGAAGAAAAATTCCTCGACCGTCACGCCCATGGTATCTGCAAATGCGACAACCCCTTTGGCGCGTTCAGGCGCTTCGTCGATGGTCATCATACCTTCGCGGGTGACTTCTTCTGTGATGTAATATGTAAGCATGGGTTACTGTTCCTTTTTGGGTTAGGTGTGTTTTTTCTGTAGGGCCGAGAGGGCCTTTGGGAGGGCGATCGCCGTGATCAACATCAGACCGATATAGATATTCATGACGATTCCGGGGATGTTCATCAGAGACAATCCGAAGGTCAAAAAACCGATGATGAATACGGCCAGCGTTACGCCTGTGATTGTTCCGGTTCCGCCCGCGATGCCTACACCGCCGAGGACGACCATGGTAATGACCTGTAGCTCCCAGCCTGTGGCGATGTTCAACCGGACACTGCCCAGTCTGCTCGACAAAAGGATCGCTGCCAAACCGCACATGAAGCCAGTCGCCGCAAAGATCGCGACACGGTAGCGGGGGACATTGATGCCAGAGTATCGAGTCGCCTCCGGGTTTGTGCCTATGGCGAAGATACGGCGCCCGTGCACTGTTCCGTGCAGCATCACCGCGTAAATCGTAACGAAGATCAGGAAGATGACGAACCCGACGGGCATGTAGTCCCAGAGATAGTGCTGCCCAAACCACGCATAAGACGGGGGGAATTGGGTGAATGCGCCATCGCCAACAATGCTGACCGCAATGCCGCGATACAGAGAGAGTGTGCCAATTGTAACCACGATTGAGTGCACGCCAAGGAAATTCACCATCAGCCCATTAAAGCCGCCCGCCAAGGTTCCTGTGAGCAGACCAATCACCACCAGCACCGGCAAGGATGCGCCGGCGTCCGCCGCTATTCCGATCATGACCGCAGCAAGTGCGACGATTGACGCCACCGATACGTCAATTTCGCGGGCAATGATCAACAGGGCCATCGGCAGCGCGATCAACGCTTTTTCGGAAAAGTTCACTGTGCTGTCGATCAGGTTATAGATGTCCAGAAAATACGGCGTGAAATAGGTCATCAAGGCCATCACACCGATCAGAATCACCACTAGGGCTGTATCCCAAAGGCCAAATTTTAAGGTTTTCATTTAGACTCCTCCGGTGCGAGTAGTTGTCGTCCGGGTGCGCGTTCTGCTCGGGCATTCACCCCCACAGCAATCAGAATGACCGCGCCTGTCACCGCGAGTTGGTAGAAGGGGTCAATCCTGAGGAAGGGGAGGGCGGTGTCCAGCATGGCGATGAAAAATGCGCCAAGAACAACGCCAAGAACGGTGCCTCGTCCACCAGTGATTGAGGCACCACCGATCACGCAGGCGGCAATGATGGCAAACTCTCGCCCTTCGGCAGATTGCGAATAGGCAATCGCATAGCGGCCAGCCCAGAGGTATCCACAGAGGCCAGCAACAGCTCCGGACAGCGCATAGACAAGAAACTCTACTTTCAGGCGCGAGATGCCGGAATTGCGCGCGGCCGTCGGGTTGCCCCCAAAAGCATAGACGTCGCGTCCTGCGCGTCGGAACGTCAAAAGTACCCAAGCAAAGACGGCGGTGATCGCAGCGATCAGAAATACATTCGGTATCCCCAGAAAAGAGCCCGCAGGCAGGCTTTTGAAGTTGGCCGCCATCTCATGGGACGAAATCCATGCGCCATCGCTCAACACGAAAATCATCCCCCGAATAATGGTCATTGTACCAAGGGTTGCGATGATCGGAGGCAGGCCGGCAAAGCTGATCAACAGCACATTCACACAACCCAGCAAAAGGCCCATCAAAATTGACGCCACGACGTAAGCCACGGACGGAAGATCCGGCGCGATTTGGGAGAGCAGCGCAAGAAACATACCTGTAAATGCAAGGATAGAGGCTTGCGAAAGATCAATGCCACGCGTCAGCAGCACGCCAAGTTGCCCGACAACCAGAATGATCAGGAAGCCCCAATTCGACAGCAGGTTGGTGACATTGTTCAAGGCAAGATATGCGGGCGCGCGCACGCTGATGATCGCCAGAATGACGGCGATCACCAAAAGCAGGCTTGTTTCTCGATGACGGAGAAGGGTTTTCATGACATATTTCCAGATGCTGCCGCGACAATTTTTTCGCCCGAAAACGAGGACCTCTCATATTCGGCGACCACCCGTCCGCGCGCCATGACCGTAATGCGGTCCGAAATGCCCATGACCTCTTCGAGCTCGGAGGAGACGATGACAACGGCAAGGCCCGCTTGCACAAGCCTGCCGATGGTTTCGTGAACGGCGGATTTTGACCCCACGTCGATACCTTTTGTCGGCTCGTCCAGGACAATGACGCGGGGCTGTGTGGCCAGCCATTTTCCGATCACCACCTTTTGTTGATTTCCCCCCGACAGCTCTGAAACGCTCTGGTCCCAATCGCGTGCGCGAATTGAAACTTTGGTGGCGAAGTTTTCAACGAGGGTGGTTTCTGCAGCCGCGTTCAAGAACATCCCGCGCGCTACATTTTCAAGCTGCGGCAGAGACATGTTCGCGCTGATCGAAAAGGGCAGGATCGCGCCGTGGTGTTGGCGGTCTTCTGGAACATAGGCAAGCCCAACCTCCATCGCCTGATGGGGGGCGTCGATCGTGCCCTCTTTGTTGTCCACACGAATGGTCCCGTGAGACAGCTGTTTTAAACCGAAAACGGCCTCCATCACCTCGGTTCTGCCGGCGCCGACCAGCCCGTAAAACCCAAGGATCTCGCCGCGCCGCACCTGAAAGCTCACGTCGTCAAATTCAGTCGGGTGGCATAGGTTAGAGGCCTCTAGAACGACATCACCGATGTCGGCCTCGGCCTTGGGGTATACGTCGCTGACAGAGCGCCCGACCATCATTTTGATCAGATCGTCTTCGGATGTGTCCCGCATCTGACCATAACCGGCCAGCGCCCCATCCCGTAGTACCACATAGTCATCGCAAATCCTGAAAATCTCGTCGAATTTGTGGCTGATAAAGATGATGATCTTGCCTTCGTCCCTTAGGGCATCAATGATCGTATAGAGGTGTTGTATTTCGGATTGGGACAGGGCTGCGGTTGGCTCGTCGAATAGCAAAACACGCGCATCCGTTGCCAGCGCCTTTGCCAATGACACCATGTGCCGTTCTGCGACACTAAGTGATTTGAGGTTTGCGCTCGGCGATATCGTCGATCCGATCCGGTCAAGCACCGCGCTGGCGCGACGTTTCATCGTTGCCCAGTTCACAAATCCGCCAAAGCCAAGCGGAATGGCCCCCGCGCAGATGTTCTCTGCTACGGTCAGGTCATCAAACATAGACGGCTCTTGATGGATTGCCGAAATGCCCGCCGTGACGGCGTCCAAAGGGGATTTTAGCATGTGGTCTTGCCCATCAAGGCGGATATCGCCCGCAGTGGGACGGTGAATGCCGGTTAAACATTTAATGATGGTCGATTTGCCAGCGCCGTTTTCACCAATCAGGCCTAGAACGCGTCCTGCCTGTGCCGTCAGCGAAACACCGGACAGCGCTTTAACGCCTCCGAAGTTCTTGTGAAGATCGCATACTTCGAGCATGAGACGATTTACCTGTAGGTCTGGGGTAGTGCATGTGCGCCCGCACAGGGGCAGGCGCACGTTTGGTTGATCGGCTTATGCGGGATTAATTGCCGACAGCGCCGATAAGCGCGGCTGCGGCTTCGACGTTCGCTTCATCATAGACGAACAGCTCACCCATCACAGCTACATTGCCCTCACCGATTGCGACATCGCCCATGCGGCCCGCCGAAATCGTCTCTCCTGCAGCGCCGGTAATGTCTTCATTCACAAGCGCATGGGTGGCGTAGACTGTTGTGTAGCCCACGTCGCTCATGTTCCAGATCGCAAAGGCTGGTGTTGCCCCGGACAGAACGTGTTCAACCATCTCATTGGGGAATCCCAGTCCGGTGACTTTCACTTTGCCGGTCAGGCCCTGATCTTGTACCATTTGCGACGCCGCGGCGATCCCGACGGATGTATAGGCGACGATGGCTTCAAGGTCGGGATATTTATTCACAAGGCCAAGGGCCTCATTATAGGCTTTATCCGAGCGTTCATCGCCGTAGACAACCTCGACCACATTCAGCCCGGCATAGGCGGGTTCGTCTGTTGTCAGGCGGATCATTTCGTTGACCCAATCATTCTGGGTCGTCGAATTGGCCGGACCGGACACAATCCCGACATCGCCGCCGCCATCGGTCAGTTCCAAGGCGATTTTGACAGGTCCCAGTGCAATAAGTTCATTGGTGGCTGACGCAATATGCAGCGCGCGGGCTGCGGTCTCGGCGTCTTGGTCCCATGTCACCACATCAATGCCGCGTTTCATCGCGCGCTTTAGCGACGGCGTAAGCGCCGTGGCATCATTTGCGGACAACATGATTGCATCGACTTTTTGGGCAATCAGCGAGTTGATCAAGGCCACCTGGCCTTCGGCTGTGTTTTCGGTGGGACCGGTATAAATAAGCTCGACACCAAGCTCATCGGCGGCCTCTTGTGCGCCGATGCCCGCAAGCTCAAACGCCGTATTCCCCAAGACGCGAACAAGCATGGCATACCGAGGTTTGTCCTCTGCCGACCCTTCGCTAACGGCCACAACATTGAGCAAAAGCCCTGCTGACAAGCCGCCAACAACAGTCCGCTTTAATATCCCTCTGAGCATATTATCCTCCTTATATGCACTGTGGATGCGCCGAAATAATTCTTTGCATAAAGAAGCTTTACAATTGTCGAATTAATTGTCAACAATAATGATAATAATAATCCAGACAAGAAAGGTGACGTCATGCCACTACAGTTTAAGCGGGTTGTCACGGCCAACGCCGAAAGCGGTCGCTCCTATATTCTTCATGACGGCCCCCCTAGTCAGATTTCTGTACAGCCCGGACGGGCGCTGACCTTTTATGAGCTTTGGGAAACAGAGGGGCCATTGGCCTCTAATGCGGGCACTGAGGACGCCGTTGCAGGTCCGATCCGGCACCACCCGCCAGAAGGCGGTACGCGCTTCAGGATCGTAGAGCTGCTTCCGGATGTTCAGCAAAAGGCCGGTGCAGTGGATGAGGATTTCACCGCCATCGCAGCACCCGACATTCAGGTTGACGGGGCCGAAGACCCGACAATGCACCGCAATGAGACCGTTGACTATAATATCATCCTTTCTGGCGAAGTCGTTGCCGTCACAGAAGATGGCGAAACGCTTTTAAGGGCAGGGGATGTGCTGATCCAGCGCGGGACGGCCCACACTTGGCACAACCGTTCAAACGCGCCCTGTGTTTTTGCGTCCGTCATGGTGAGCGCCGCACCGCTTCCCCAGTTTTCCAAATAGAAGGACCTAAGAAATGTCAGACAATATAAGTATTCCAGCTGCGGAAACGATAGATTTTCTTACCGGTTTCTTAGCGCATTTGGGGCTTTCACCATCGGACGCCGAAACCTGCGCGCGCGATTTGGTTCAAACCAACCTTTGGGGGGTCGACAGCCATGGCCTGCTCCGACTTCCGATTTATGCGCAGCGGATTTCAGACGGTTCGGTCAACATACATCCCGATGTCAAACGATTGGGCGGGCGTGGTGGTTTTGAAGTCTGGGACGGAGATGCCGGCCTTGGCTATGTTGTTGGGCATCGGGCGACGGATCGTGCCATAGAGCTGGCGCAGGAAAATGGTATTGGTGCTGTTGCGGTGCGCAATTCTAACCACTTCGGCGCTGCGGGTCTTTATATTAAGCAGGCGACAGATGCGGGGATGATCGCCCTTGCGATGACCAACGTGATCCCGAACCTTGTTGTGCCCGGTGGGGCCAAGCCGATCACTGGGAACAATCCGCTGGCGTTTGGCGCGCCGACGGGGGGGGATTTCCCGATGATCCTTGATATTTCGATGTCGGCTGTCGCGGGGGGGAAACTATTGCTCGCACAAGAGAAGGGCGAGAAAATCCCGTTCGGATGGGCAACAGATCGAAATGGGGAACCCACGGATGATCCATTGGTGGGGTTCAAAGGCTTCTTGCTGCCCTTGGGCGGGCATAAAGGGTTCGGCCTGTCTTTGATGGTTGATATTCTATGCGGTGTATTGACCGGCGGCGCCTATCAATTCGCCATCAAAAGCATGTATGCAGCGCCGGAGGAGCCCAGCGATACTTGTCACATGTTTATCGTCATTGATCCTGATGCATTCCTTGGCAAGGACGCGCTTGAAGCGCGAATGGCCGATATGCACCAGACGATCAAGGCATCGCCGATGACGGCAAAGGGCGGGCGTATGTTGCTGCCCGGAGAGCTCGAGCACGAAACAATGATCGCACGCCAGCGTGATGGATTGCCTGTGCCTGCGTCGTTGATGGATGAAATCCGCAGCATGGTTGAAAAGCATGGATATGCATTGCCGCCAGCCCTATCAGCGGCCTGACACTTCCGCGAAAGCGGGTGTTGTTTCATTCGCCCACATTCTTCCGATCAGACTTTAGGATACACTGCCATGCGCAAGAACAAGCTAAGAGAGATGATATCACGCCGTGAAGCAATCGTCTGTGGCTGGCTGTCCATTCCATCCGCCTATCTTGCCGAAGGGGCAGGGCATCAGGGCTATGACTGTGTTGCCGTCGACCTTCAGCACGGGATGCTGGGATTTGAATGCGCCGTCCATATGCTTCAGGCGATTTCATCGACGCCTGCGGTGCCGATTGTGCGGTCTCCGTCCAGTGAAGCCGAAGGCATTATGCACCTCTTGGATGCAGGCGCTTATGGGGTGATTTGCCCGATGGTTTCCACCAAAGAGGATGCCATATCGCTGGTTTCTGCCTGCAACTATGCGCCGATAGGCACCCGGTCCTTCGGACCCGCGCGCGGAAAGCTTTATGGCGGGGCGGATTATTTCAAACAGGCCAATGAGGAAATTCTCGTTATTCCGATGATTGAAACGGCAGAAGGGCTCGCAAACATTGATGCAATCCTGTCCGTTCCGGGGGTCGATATGATTTATGTCGGTCCGAATGATCTGGCCCTGGCGCTTGGCGAAGAGCCGGGTGCAGAAAGCGGTGAAAGCAAAACCACGACCGCTATCGCGCATATACTGGAACGTGCAAATCAGGCAGGGGTGCCCGTCGGTATTTTTTGCAGCAGTGCGCAAATGGCCAAGCAGCGGATCGCCGAGGGATTCGCACTGGTTACACCGGGCAATGATTTTGCCTTGGTGACAAAAGGCATGTCCGATGCCGTTGTGCAAAGTCGGGCGGTTGGCGCATGATCAGTAGCCAAGATACGCAGGCCCCACGCTGGCTGCTTCTGCCGGGCACATTGTGTGATGCGCGCGTTTTTGACCCTGTGATGGCGGCACTGGGGACGTCTATTTCCGACGCGGCGCGTCTGCTGCCCCGGATCAATAGCGCTTCCCTAGATGAACTCGTGGATCAGGCCATTTCAGGCATGGCGGACAGGTTTTATATCATAGGATTTTCGCTCGGGTGTCAGGTGGCATTTGAAATAATGCGTCAATATCCCGAGCGCTGTCTCGGCTTTGTTTTGATTAGCTCGACTGCGCGGGCGGATGCGCCTGACATGGCGCCAGTGCGTCGTGCGATGGTCCAGCAGTTTGATCAGATGGGCCCGCGCGCCTTTGTTGAAACGCAGCTGTGGCCCAAATATGTCGCCGCGCCCAAGACCGCGCGCGAAGAAATCAGGCGCTGTGTTTTTGACATGGCCAGTGATACGCAACCGATCGATTTTGCGCATCAGATTGAACTGGCAATTGCGCGGCCCGCATCGCTTGGGGATATCGCCGGTTTTCGCGGTCCGATCCTGATGATCAACGGGGCGCAGGATGTACTGACCCCGACGGACATGGGGGTAGAAATTGTATCGGCCGCCGATCTTGGCACCCATGAGATCATTCCCGACGCGGGGCACTTTGTCGTGCTTGAACAAGCGCAATTGACAGCTGACACCATCCAAAAATGGTACGAAGGCGTAGGCCTTTATAGCTGAAAACAAAGGATAAAATTGTTATTGGGTTAATTATCACTAAAATTGTTGACAATCTGCTCGACAATTCACCATACTAAAATTGAAAAAAGCCATGCGCGGCTAAAATACTGGAGGAGCCCATGAACGTGTCACTGAAAGATAATTCGCCCCCCGATTCTGTCCCGCTCGTCGAGATGCGCGGAATCACCAAACGATTTGGCGGTGCGGTTGCCTTGAACGATGTGAGTCTTGAGGCACGCGCCGGTGAGGTCCTAGCGATTGTAGGGGACAACGGGGCCGGAAAATCCACTTTGATCAAGATCCTTACAGGGGTTTTGCGTCCCTCTGCCGGACAGATTAAAATCGCCGGTCAAGAGGTCGCCATCAATGGACGCGACGATGCGCTCCAGCTGGGGATTGACGCGGTTTATCAAACCTTGGCGATTGCAGGTGATCTGACGCCCGCCGCGAATATCTTCTTTGGCAATGAGCTGACGAAATCCTTTTTGGGCATTCCCTTTCTTGATAACGCGCGGATGAAATCGGAAGCCACGCGGGTCTTATTCGAACGTTTCGGCACTCGATTGCCGGACATGGATGCGCCGACGGAAAGCCTGTCGGGCGGTCAAAAGCAGGCGGTCGCGATTGCACGCGCCATCTATCATGGTGATTTGCGCGTGCTTGTGATGGACGAGCCCACCGCAGCCCTCGGGCCGCAGGAAACTGCACGCACGCTGAAACTGATCTGCAACCTGCGGGATCAGGGCCTCGCTGTTCTACTGATTTCCCACTCTCTTGACGATGTATTCGAAGTCGCGGACCGCATTCAGGTCATGCGCCGAGGCCGCAAGGTCGGCACGATCAAGGTTTCGGAAACCACCCATGAAGAAGTGCTCGGAATGATCGTTGGATCGCACGAGAAGAAGGAAGTGGCATAATGGATTCGACCACCAACATAGAAGTTCCTGCACGACAATCGTTTATGGAACGGATTAGCCCTTACGTCTCAATTTTCGGCCCGCTTTTGATGATCGCCATGCTGATGACGTTCATGCTGTTCGTGGAACCTGCGCGGTTCTTCCGCCTGTCAAACTTTGAGATTGTTCTGATGGAAGCGGCAATGTTCATGCCGATGGCGGTCGGGATGACTTTTGTCATTGCCCAACGCGGCATCGATTTGTCTATCGGTTCGATTGCGGCGCTGAGCGCGCTCATCATGGCCTTTATGATCAAGCAATATGGCTTTTCGCCCTATGTAGGGATCATGATCGCCATCACCGTTGGCGCAACGCTTGGGGCGATCAACGGGATTGTCGTAACCAAATTGAATGTGCCCGATTTGATCGGCACCATGGCCATGGACCTGATTTATCGCGGCATCGCTTTGGTGCTGGCCAAGGGTCTGGTTCTGGCGAAGTTCCCCGATATCATTAAGGTCATCGGACGTGGCCGGATCGAAGGATTTTTGCCGGTGCCGGTCCTGATCGGCATTGCCACAATTGTGGCTGGCTACTTTGTTTTGACGCGCACATTCTTCGGCCGATATGCGCTCGGGATCGGGTCTGACCCCGAAGCCGCAGAGATGGCGGGTATCGCCGTCCATCGCCAACGGGTCTATGCGTATTCTTTGATGGGGGCACTGGCTGGCTTGGGCGGTGTGATGTTGGCTGGCAAGCTGAATTCCATTCAGGCGACATCGGCGAGCTTTCTAAACCTTCACGTCATCGCGGCGGTTGTGGTTGGCGGGACATCCTTGTTCGGTGGCCGGGCCTCGATGCTGGGGGCGTTCTGCGGTGTGATTTTGCTGGCAATGATTACCAATGCCACCATCATTTTGCGCATCGAATTCTTTTGGCAATCCGTTGCCGCAGGCATTGTGATTGTTGTTTCTGTGGCGGCCTATTCGTGGCTGCTGTCAAAAGACAAAGACGTGTCGGGTAACCTGTGGGCAAAGATCTGCTCACGTCAGAACCTGTCAATTCTCAAATTTCTAGGTGGTTTGATCGCAGCACTTGTCGCGCTGTTCATTCTAGGGGCGGTCCTGCCAGGGCCCGTCACCACCTAAATAACGACCGACGTTAACTTTCTAGGGAGGAAAATATGAAACGTTTTTATGCATTTACACTGACATCGGCGCTGTGCCTGGGGCTGACTGCTCCGGTCATGGCCCAAGAGCTACCGCTTTTCACGCTGCCGGATGATGACGAACGGGAAGTCTGGCGGCCAGAGCAAGTAACCGACCCTGCTGCTTTGGCGGCTTTGCAGGCAACGGTTGCCGCAGCACCAGTAAAGGTTGCGGCAGATATTTCGGACCCTATCCAGATTGCGCTGATCTACCCGTCAGCCGATACCTCGGATTTCTTCAACCGCAACTACATTGCCTTCACAAAGCGGCTTGATGAACTCGGCATCCCTTATGAGACCACCGAGTTTGCCACGCGCATGAATGAAGGCGAGCTGCAGAACCAATTCGTTGCACAGGTCGTCAATGACGATGACATCTGGGACTTTGTTATGTATGCGCCCTCAGAGCTGATGGCGCAGGGGGATAACATCCAGCGTCTTGTGGATACGGAAGGGTTCACCACAATGATCTGGGGCAATCACACGCCTCTGAAAGATTTGACAACCCAGCCTGTGACCTGGTTCAACTTCGATTCCCCGTCGGGCGCAAAAGCCATTTGTGATTTCATGGTGGATGGCCTCGGATCTGATAAGTCCTACGCGCTCATCCGCGGTATCCCCGGCTCGATTGACAATCTTCGCTCGCAGACTTTTGCGGAATGCGTGGAAGAGACCGGAAACTGGACACGTGTCGCAGAGCAATATGCGGACTTCAATCGCGAAAAAGGTTACACCGCGATGGAGCAGATCATGACTGCTTTCCCAGAAGTGGAAGTGGTCCACACCGCAAATACGGCCATGGGAATTGGCGCGGTCGAAGCGCAAATCGCGTCCGAAAAGACCGAGAATTTCTATACAACAGCATGGGGTGGAACCTCGCTCGAACTGGATGCGATCCGCGATGGCACATTGGATGCAACACCTATGCGGATGTCAGATGATATCGGCGCAGCAGCGGCTGAATCTGTCAAAGCCGTGCTTGAAGGGCGGACCGGTGAATTGCCGTTGGTTTTCCTTGGTCGCATGGTCATCGCGCATAAGGGCATGTCCGCCGAAGAAATCGGCGCCCTCGAAGCAGAGGCCTTCCGTTATTCTGGCCTGAAGCCGGTCAAGTAACGCCGCCGTATGAAAAAGAATTGGGCGATCACGCGCACGCCGTGTGGTGGCCCAATGGTTTTCATCTCTTGTCAGCCTTGACTATCATGCTGCTTGAAAAGAGATCTACGTGCCGTAGCGTTTCGGTGTGATCAGATTTAGGCGCTAAAAGCGGAAAGCCGCGTGTCAAAGGCCCTGCGCTGAGCGGATTAGACTGCGGAAACAAACACGGTCCCGCCGGTCAACGGGTTTGCTTTCAGCGCCCACCCAGACCTGCGTCGTAGGCGTGACTAAGGCAGCGCCGCTGACGACCGTGATGGCAAGATGTTTTTTCTACCCCTCCCGATCTCGAAACTTTGAGAGCTGAAACGGGCGCATAATTCTTGGCTGCGGAGGTATTGATAATAATATCGATGGAGGAGTAGGGTGCATTTTAGGAGAGTGCGTCAGGGAACAGAAAGCGAGGAAGTGAAGCCGGCTTCACTTTTACAGGAGCTTGAAAACAGTATTATTTTCGGGGTTTATGCGCCTGGTTCCCGGATTACCGAAGACGCTGTCATGGAGAAGTATGACGCAAAGCGTCACGCTGTGCGCCACGCTTTTGCAGAGCTTGAAAGCTATGGGTTGCTGATTCATCGCCCCCGACGCGGTATGGAAGTGGTCTCCTATACACCGGATGAAGTAGAGGGGCTCTGTGATCTACGTATTGTGCTCGAAACCGCAGCGGCGCGATACACATCTTTACCCGTAGATCCGAGGCTTATCGAAAAACTCCGTGAAATTGCGGCCCGGCATGAAGAGGCGCTGCGGCAGGAAGATTTTCGTCAGGCCTATGTGTTAAACCAAAGGTTTCATGAAATGCAGTATCGGTGCTGCAATAATCCTCGATTGATGGATCTAATCGCACGCCATGCCCGTATGTCGCAGCTGATCCGTCTTGAGAAAAAATACGACGCAGACCAGATTGGCACCATTGTCGACCAGCACTTGGCCATCATTGATGCGATGAGCCAAGCATCGGTTGACGGCTATGAAGCAAGCGTCAGCAATCATCTACTTGCCGCTGGCTCGGAAAACCGGCGACCCTACGAAGGCTGGAGCCGGCAGGGCCCCGTCGTCCACCGCTGAGCCCTTTTAATCGGTCGTGTCGGGGCAAGGGTGTATCATTAGGCATTGGTAAATGTCACGAGGTCCAAGCAAGTCAGTTGGAGATTGCGCAAACCGCCAAAGGGTGCCGCGATCGGCCCCATTCTGATAAAATTCCGCTGCACAGACGCAGAACATAAGACGGCGCCTGATCCATCCTTTGCCGGATTATCCTCTTCAGCCCCCCAATCGCTGCAGCGGATGATTGACCCTCTGGCGTCAAGCGCCTAAGAGAAACTCGTTTTCGTCAAAGAGGGTCGGCATGTCGAACGAGAAATCCACGCCAAAAAGCTTTCAGGAAATTATCCTGCGGCTTCAGAATTACTGGGCAGCCCAAGGCTGCGCCATCCTGCAACCCTATGACATGGAAGTCGGTGCCGGTACATTCCACCCCGCCACGACCCTGCGCGCGCTGGGAAGCAACCGCTGGGCCGCGGCCTATGTGCAGCCCTCGCGCCGCCCGACCGACGGGCGTTATGGCGAAAACCCCAACCGCTTGCAGCATTACTACCAGTATCAGGTGCTGATCAAACCCAGCCCACCGGAACTTCAGGCGCTCTATCTGGGCAGCCTTGAGGCCATCGGCGTCGATATGGAGATGCATGACATCCGCTTTGTCGAGGATGACTGGGAATCGCCGACGCTGGGCGCTTGGGGATTGGGCTGGGAGGTCTGGTGCGACGGCATGGAAGTCAGCCAGTTCACCTATTTCCAGCAGGTGGGTGGTCATGACTGCAAACCTGTTTCCGGCGAGCTGACTTATGGTCTGGAACGGTTGGCCATGTATATTCTTGGCGTCGACCACGTGATGGATATGCCGTTCAATGATCCCGATGGTGCGATCCCGTTGACCTATGGCGATGTGTTCCGCCAGACCGAACAAGAATATTCGCGCTGGAACTTTGATGTCGCCAATACCGACGTGCTGCTCAAGCACTTTGAAGAGGCCGAAGCCGAATGCAAAACCATCCTGTCGCAAGAGGCTTTGGACCCGAAAACCGGCAAGACCATTATCATGGCTCACCCGGCCTATGACCAATGCATCAAGGCCAGCCATGTGTTCAACCTGTTGGACGCGCGCGGGGTGATTTCCGTCACCGAGCGTCAGGCCTATATCGGGCGGGTGCGCGCCTTGGCCACGCAATGTGCCGATGCCTTTGTTCAAACCGAAGCAGGCGGGGCGGCGGCCTGAGTGGCGCCCCCATTTATGGGGCAGGATGACGCCAGAACCGGTTTCATCCTGCCCCATGATCCGGCCTGGCAGCAGGCCTTCAGTCAAGAAGCCGCGGCCCTGCGCGCCGCCCTGTCACCCCTTTCCATTGCATTGCACCATATCGGCAGCACAGCCATTGCCGGTCTGGCCGCCAAGCCGGTGATTGATCTGTTGGGGGTGGTGCCCGATCTGGCAGAGCTTGATGCCAGCAGCGTTAACGTCTTGGGCCTTGGCTATAGTGCAAAGGGCGAAAATGGCATCACAGGGCGGCGCTTCTTTGAAAAACGCAATACAAACAACCAGCGCACACATCATCTGCACATCTTTGCGCAGGACGCCCCGCAAATCACCGCCCATCTGGCCTTTCGCGATTATCTGATCGCACATCCTGATGTGGCCGCCGCCTATGGGGCGCTCAAACAATCTCTGGTGCTTGCCCCCGATTTCTCACGCGCCCGCTATATCAACGGCAAAGCCGCTTTCATTCAATGCACCACCCAAACAGCACTGCTGTGGGCCGTTCGGCAAGACAGCACATCGCCTAGCGCCGATTAATACATTGAATCGCGATAGGCGGCTTCCAGATCGTCATCCATCTTGGCCTGTTCTGTGGCGTCCATCGGGGTGTTATCTGTTTGCGCGTGGATCATCTGCATCAAAGACGGCATTTCAGAGCGATCCTGACGCTGGCTCGGATCCCAAAGAGCCGAGCGGCGAAAGGCCTTGGCGCAGTGTAGAAATACCTCCTGCACCTCTACGGCAATCGCCACAATGGGCGCGCGGTCTTTTACGATCATCAGATCAAGCAACTTCGGGTCGGTGGTAATTTGTGCCGTACCATTGACGCGCAGGGTGTCATCAAATCCGGGTACCATAAACAACAGGCCCACAGAAGGGTTGGCAATGATATTGCGCTGCGTATCCAACCGGTTGTTGCCCGGGCGGTCGGGGACCAACAAAACCGACTCAGAAAGCACTTTGACAAATCCGGCAGGATCGCCGCGAGGGCTAACGTCCGCCATACCATCGGGCGCTTGCGTGCCGATGCATAAAAACGGCGAGCGTCGGATAAAATCCTGCGCGTATCTGTCCAGATGATCGATGCATTTAAGCTTTGCTTTTTCATGGGTCGGCGGGAAACGCGCCCGCAGCGCTGCCTCACTGTTTATCACATAGTTCGGGTCAAGATCCTGCATCGGGTCCTCCTCTGTAACGTCAGCAATTTGATACCGCCGGGCCGTTGTTTCGCCAAGATACTTTCATTTTGACGCAAATATCCCGGGGGGTGTTCCGCAGGAACGGGGGGCAGCGCCCCCTAAGACCCCGCCGCGCCAGCCAACCCCGGCAAGAGTACCTTCAAGCCGTCGGTGATCATACCTGCAGCAATCGCCATCAGGATCATCCCCATGATGCGGGTCATGATCACCCGCATGGTGGCGCTCAGATGATGGCTGATTTCACCGGAAAACCACAGAACCACCCCCATGATCCCGATCACCAGCGCTGCAACGGCACCATAGGCGACGAAGTTCTGCAGGCTATCGGCCTTTTCCGTATACAGAATTAACGTCGTGATCGTGCCCGGACCGACAAGCATCGGAAAGGTCATCGGGAAAAACGCAATGTCCTGACCAGTTGAAATATTGGCTTTTTCAGAGGTCGAGCCGTGGTGGGAATTGCTGTCCTTACCGTTTAACATATCCCAGCCGATATGGCCGAGCACCACCCCACCGGCCAGCCGGAAAGCATCGATCGAAATGCCAAAGAACGTCAGAATAAACGACCCGCTCAGTGCAACCACAGCACACATGATGGCGGTATAGAACACGATCTGAACCGCCGCCTTGCGCTGGGCTGCGACCGGTTGCCCATCGGTCAGCCCCAGAAAAATCGGCAGGTTCACAAAGGGGTTCATCACCGCAAAAAGCGCGCCAAACATTGTGATCGCAAAGCTGTGTTCCATATCTATCCCTGAAAGCCAGTGTTTTACCTATGCGCCGCACAGTGATATGCGCTGCAGCAAGGGGCAAGCCCCAAAGATTCTCTGCTTGCACCAAATCGACAAGAGGCCCGCTATGACCGGAAAAATCGCAGGAGTTGCTATCGTGGTAACCGCATTGATTGCAGGGGCAGCGCTGTATTATCTGCAGGTTTACGCCTACTACGAAGAGGTGACAGTCTCAGCAGAGGGCGGCCCGGTTGTGCAGCTGACCAATGTCGCAACGAATGCACCGGAACCGATGCTTGTCGAGGATTTCAACGGCATTGACGCAGACAGCTCTCCCTTACGGTTTCGGGGATGTTTCAGCACGCCGATGTCGGTGCCGATGCTGACCGAGACCTTTGTGATCTACGACGCAGCAGAGCCCACCACCGCCCCCAATTGGTTCGATTGTTTTAATGCCAAGCAAATCGGGGCCGATCTGGAATCCGGCAAAGCCTTTGCCTTCTTGTCAGAGAAGGAAATTGGCGATGGTGTGGACCGTGTGGTCGCCGTCTATGACGATGGCCGCGCCTTTGTCTGGCATCAGTTGAACGAAAAATATCAGGATTGAACCAATGACAGAGGTTATTGTTGTCCCGGAATTCATCGCAGTGTCGCTTGCGATTGTCGTTTATCTCATTGGGGCCAAACTGACCCATCGGGTATCTGTCTTGCGAGAATTCAACATTCCCGAACCTGTAACAGGTGGATTAGCCGCTGCGTTCATCACATTCGCTCTGTTCTATTTTTTCGATCTGGAAATAACCTTTGAACTGAACAGCCGTGATTTCTTGTTGGTTATCTTTTTCACCGGCATTGGCCTGAACGCGCGTCTGTCGGATTTGGTGCGTGGTGGCTTGCCGCTGTTGTTGCTGTTGATTTTGACCGTTGTGTTTTTGTTCCTGCAAAACGGAGTTGGTCTGATCGCGACCATACTCTTTGATCTGCCTAAAGAGATGTCGATCCTCTTTGGGTCTGCGGCCCTGATTGGCGGGCACGGAACGGCCATTGCTTGGGCGCCGGAAGTAGAACGTTTGACGGGCAACAGCGGCCTAGAGGAACTCGGGGTGGCGACAGCTACCTTGGGATTGGTCGTTGCCGCATTGATCGGTGGGCCAATCGCCAAAATCCTGATCGAAGGCAAAAACCTGTCTCCGGATCGCGCCGATGAGGAACAAACAGTTGGCCTGTCCTATAAAGACACTGAGGTAGAAAACATCACTCATGTGACATTGATGCAGGTCCTGTTGTTTATCAATGTCGCAATTTTGCTGGGCTATGGGCTTTATTCTATCATCGCGGCTGCCGGCATTTTGCTACCAGTATTTGTGCCTTGTCTGTTGATGGGGATCGTTGTGGGTAATGTGAAACCTCTGCTATTACCCAATTCTGCGCCCGTAAGCCGGACGCCTACGCTGGCGATGGTTTCGGATTTTGCGCTGGGTTTGTTTTTGGCGATGTCCCTGATGTCGCTAAAACTCTGGGAGCTCGCGGGCATGGGCGCAACATTGGCCTTTGTTTTGGTTGCTCAGGCTGTTGTTGCGATGCTGTTTATCCTGTTTGTGCTGTTTCCTGTCATGGGGCGCAATTATCGCGCTGCGGTACTGGGGGCTGGCTTTGGCGGCTTTGCTCTCGGGGCGACCCCGACGGCGATTGCCAATATGTCGGCCGTGACCAAAAACTATGGCCCTTCCCCTGTTGCCTTTGTCATCCTTCCGCTGGTATCCGCTTTCTTTGTTGATATTGCGAATGCAGTGGTCATCCAAATCTTTCTGTCGTTTTAGGACTCCGTCTCATGCCCGACCTTCTGATCGAACTTTTTTCCGAAGAAATCCCAGCGCGGATGCAGGCGAAAGCCGCAGCAGACTTGCAGCGCCTTGTGACGAACGGTTTGGTTGATGCCGGTTTGACCTATGCCTCTGCGGGTGCCTTTTCGACGCCACGCCGTCTGTGCCTGACCCTGGAAGGTTTGCTGGCTGAAAGCCCGACCTTAAAAGAAGAGCGCAAAGGCCCCAAAGTTGGCGCACAGGAAAAAGCCATCGAGGGCTTTCTGCGCTCCACCGGCCTGAGCATGGATGATCTGCAAATCCGCGATGACAAAAAAGGGCAGGTCTATTTTGCCGCCTTTGAAAAACCCGGCCGCCCGGCCGCAGTGATCATCGCCGAGGTTCTGGAAACCACGATCCGCAGCTTCCCTTGGCCCAAGTCGATGCGCTGGGGCAGCGGGGCGTTGAAATGGGTGCGTCCGTTGCATTCGATCCTCTGTATCCTGACCGATGAAACCGGCACCAGCATCGTGCCGATGGATGTCGACGGTATTGCTGCCGGTGACACCACCGAAGGCCACCGTTTCATGGGGGCAGGGCGGTTTGCTGTCACGTCCTTTGAAGATTACGACAGCAAGCTCAAGCGCGCCCATGTGGTGCTGGACCCGCGCGAGCGGGCCGATCACATCTGGGCCGACGCCAGCAATCAGGCTTTTGCGGGCGGGCTGGAACTGGTTGAGGATAAGGGCCTCTTGGCCGAGGTTGCCGGATTGGTCGAATGGCCCGTGGTCCTGATGGGCGATATTGCTGAGGATTTCCTCGGTCTGCCGCCGGAAGTGCTGCAAACCTCGATGAAAGAGCATCAGAAGTTCTTTTCGGTGAAGAACCCGAAAACCGGCCGGATCGAAAAATTCGTCACCGTGGCCAACCGCGAAACCGCCGACAATGGCGCGACCATTCTGGCGGGCAACCAAAAGGTACTGTTTGCGCGGCTCTCGGATGCGAAATTCTTCTGGGAAAACGACCTGCGGGTGGCCAAATCCGATATCGGCCAATGGACGGAAGCCCTGTCCAATGTGACCTTCCATAACAAGCTCGGCACGCAGGCGGAACGGATCACCCGCATCGCCGCACTGGCCCGCGAAATTGCGCCCTTGGTCGGGGCCGATCCCGATCAGGCCACGCAAGCCGCCGAGATCGCCAAAGCCGATCTGTCCAGCGAAATGGTCTATGAATTTCCCGAGCTTCAGGGCCTGATGGGGCGCTACTATGCAGAGGCTGCAGGGCTTTCTGCAGATGTCGCCGCCGTGGCAGAAGAGCATTATTCGCCACTGGGGCCATCTGATGACGTGCCCACCGCGCCGCTGTCGGTCGCTGTGGCGCTGGCCGATAAGCTTGATACGCTCACTGGTTTCTGGGCGATTGATGAAAAGCCCACAGGCTCCAAAGACCCGTTTGCCCTGCGCCGTGCCGCCCTTGGGGTGATCCGGTTGGTGTTGGAGAATAATGCCCGCACCGCACTTCTTGAGGTTTTCGCCAAAGGGTATGCAGGGGCGAATGCAGAGGATCTGCTTTCTTTCTTCCACGACCGCCTGAAAGTCTATCTGCGCGATCAGGGTATTCGCCATGACGTGATCGACGCTTGTCTGGCGATGGAGGGCAATGACGATCTGGCTTTGCTGGTCAACCGTGCCCGTGCCTTGCAGGATTTCCTTGGCACCGACGATGGTGAAAACCTGTTGCAGGGGTTCAAACGCGCCAACAACATCTTGTCTGCAGAAGAGAAAAAGGACGGGGTGGAATATTCATTCGGGGCGGATGTGAAATTCGCCGAAAGCGATGCGGAAAAAGCGCTGTTCGCGGCTTTGGATGTGGCCGACAGGGCGATCACTCCGGCGATTGCGTCTGAGGACTTCGCGGCGGCAATGGCGGCGATGGCTGCCCTACGCGCGCCGATTGATGCGTTTTTTGAAGCCGTTCAGGTCAATGCGGAGTCCGAAATCATCCGTCGCAACCGGTTGAACCTGCTGCACCGCATCCGTAGCATCTGCACACAGGTTGCAGATTTGACCCTGATCGAAGGCTAAATTGCCGCGCAGTGGGCGGCGGGCTTGTTTACCGCCGCCGACGGGCTATCCTGCTGGGCAATAGAAGGATTGCTGCGGTGCAGAAATACGATGCCTTTGCGGATTTCAAAGAAATCACGCCGTCAGAACGAATTGACATTACCACCCATGGCGGGCGGGCAAAGTGCATTCAGCGCCTGATCCGGCTTGATTTGCCGGTGCCCAAAACCCTCGCGTTGTCCTTTCCTACGGTTCAGGCCATTGCCGAGGGGCATTTGCCCGATACCGAAGGCATGATGGCCAGCTTTGGCGATGTGCCGCTGGTCTCTGTGCGGCCGAGTTCGCAGGACCCTGATTGGGGTGGCCCCGGTGCGATCCTGAACATCGGTATGAATGACGCCCGCCACGCCTATATGGTGGATACCATTGGCCAAGACGCCGCGAACGCCATTTATATGCGCTTTATTCAGGCCTATTCGGTCCATGTGGCGCGGCTTGATCCGGAAATGTTTGCCGAGGACAACCTGAGCAGCGCCGAAGCCTTGCGCGATGTACTGCGGGCCTATGAAGATGAAACGGACGAAGAGTTCCCCCAAGATCCGGCCCAGCAACTGGGCGAGGTGCTGCGCTCTATGGCGCGGGCATGGGGCGGGACTACGGCACGTTTGCTGCGCCAAGCCCGTGGTGCACCTGCGGATGCGGGTTTGGGGCTGATCGTTCAGGAAATGGTTCTGGGGGTCGGTGGCATCGAAAGCGGTGCCGGTGTGATCCAATTTGTCAATAAAACCACCGGCGCGCCGCAGATCACCGGACGCTACAAACGTCAGAGTCAGGGGCGGGATGCGCTGCTGGCCAATGGCGATGCGATGTATCTGACACGGGACCCGCGCGGGCCCTCTTTGCAAGAGCAATGCCCGAGCCAGTTCCAGATGTTGCAGGAATTCGGCAAACGCTGCCGCAGCTTCTTGCGCGAAGAAATGCAGATCGAATTCACCATTGAAGCCGGTGTGCTGAGCATTCTGGATGCGGTGCGGCTGCCGCGCTCGGCCCGAGCCGGTGTGCGGATTGCCGTGGATTTGGCGCAGGATTCTGTGATCAGCAAATCCGAAGCCTTGATGCGGGTCGAACCGCGCTCGCTTAGTGAATTATTGCACCCGCAGGTCGACCCTGATGCCCCGCGCGACTGTCTGGTGCGCGGCATTGCGGCCAGCCCGGGTGCGGCGCGGGGGCGGGTGGTCTTTAGCTCTCTGGCAGCGCAGACTTCAGCCGCTCAGGGCGAGGCCTGCATTCTGGTGCGGCGCGAAACCACGCCCGAAGATATTCGCGGCATGCATGCGGCCAGTGCGGTGCTGACCGAACGGGGCGGTATGACCAGCCACGCGGCGGTGATCGCCCGCGGTCTTGGGGTGCCCTGTGTGGTCGGGGCCTCTGATATGGTGTTTTCGACCAAGAAAAAGACCATCCAGCTGTCGGACGGGCGCAAGCTGCGCGAGGGCGATGTGGTCACACTGGACGGCACAACCGGTCAATTGCTGGCCGGAGAGCCACCGATGATCGAAGCCGGTCTGGATGATGCTTTTCAAACCCTCCTTGGCTGGGCGGATGAGCTGCGCGATATCAAGGTGCGCGCCAATGCCGATACACCTGCGGATGCGCGCAGCGCCCACCGGTTTCTGGCCGACGGCATCGGTTTGTGCCGTACCGAGCATATGTTTTTTGAGGGCGACCGTCTGACAGTGATGCGCGAAATGATTTTTGCCGATGCGCCGGTGGACCGTCAGGAAGCGCTGGACCGGCTGTTGCCGATGCAGATTGCGGATTTTACCGCGCTGTTCGAAATCATGGCGGGCACGCCGGTCTGTATCCGGCTGTTTGATCCGCCGCTGCATGAATTCCTGCCCAATGACCGCGCCGGCATGCGCGAATTGGCCGAAGCGCTGGATTTGCCGCTGTCGGATGTGGAGCGTCGGGTGAAATCGCTGTCGGAAGTGAACCCGATGTTGGGCATGCGCGGCGTGCGCCTTGGGGTGGCCCTGCCGGAAATCTATGACATGCAGGCCCGCGCAATTTTCAAAGCCACGATCGAGGCCAGCAAGAACGGTGATCCGGTGGTGCCGGAAATTATGATCCCGCTGGTTAGTGCCAAGCGAGAGGTCGAATTGGTGAAAACCCGTATCGATGCCATTGCGGCGGCGGTGCGTTCTAAGCTGGGGGCGGATTTTGACTATAAGCTTGGTGTTATGGTGGAAACCCCGCGCGCGGCTTTGCGGGCTGGAGACATTGCCGATCACGCGGCTTTCCTCAGCTTCGGTACCAATGACTTGACGCAGATGACCTATGGGCTGTCGCGCGATGATGCGGGGCGGTTCATGAACCAATACGTCCAGCAAAAGGTCTTTGCCGAAGATCCCTTCCATATTCTGGACACCGAAGGCGTGGGAGAATTGCTGATGATCGGCTCTGAACGCGGTAAACTGGCGAATCCCGACATCACATTATCCATCTGTGGCGAACATGGCGGCAATCCCGAGTCTATCGCATTTTGTCGCAGGGCCGGTTTTCACTATGTTTCATGCTCTCCTTTCCGCGTACCTGTTGCGCGCCTTTCCGCCGCCCAGTTTGTCTTGATGGATCAGGGAATGTTCTTTGGAAGCCCTTATTAAACAGGGGTTTATAGCTCTGCCTTCAAAAAACACCCGCTGCATTCTTTAGGCGGTAGGCTGGTCATATTTCGGCGATGTGCAGAAATGTGCCGATTTTGTCTCAAAATGCCTGCAGCCATAGACTCAACAAAATCAGTATATTAATCAACGCCCTGAATGTGGCCTGGGAGCTGCGGCCCGAAGCGTCGGGTTTTTCTAATTAGGTGACGTATGTTGATGAAACTACGCAAAGTCCTGCCGCTTGCGGGGCTGCTTGTTGGTTTGAGCGCAGCACATGCTGGCGCAAGTGAGACAGTGAGCACAAGCACTGACCCGTCTGCTTTGGTGGGTTCACAGTTGAACCGTCTGATGATGAACGAGCGCGAAGCCCTGTCCGGTATTTCTGATGGCTATCTGAATCACATCACATCGTCTCTAAAACCATCCCCGCGTCCGGAAAATCTGGGTAAAGAAATCTCTTACACACGCAAGTGGGTGGCCGCACAACCCAAGGCTTCCGGTGGGAGTGATTGGGAGTGCCTCTCGGACGCTCTTTATTTCGAAGCCCGTGGCGAGAGCGTCAAGGGTCAGTTCGCTGTTGCCGAAGTGATCATGAATCGTGTTGAGTCTTCTGCCTATCCAGATTCTGTCTGTGCTGTTATCAGTCAGGGGACAGGCAAAAAATACCAATGCCAGTTTACCTTTACCTGTGATGGCAACGCCGAAGTCATCCACGAGAAACGCGCCTATGTAAACGTAGGTAAGGTCGCCCGCGCCGTTCTGGACGCCAGCGAACTGAATCTGACCGACGGCGCAACCCATTATCACACCAAAGCGGTCAGCCCGTCTTGGGCGCGGAAATTCCCGCGTACGGCAACGATTGGTGTCCATCATTTCTACCGCCAGCCGGTGCGCGTCTCTAAACGCTAAAGAAATGTCGCCCTTAGGGGCTTGGTTCTTGCGTGTCATGCGCTACAAGCGCCGTGACTGCGGCAGTCGTAGCTGCGACAGGACCAAAGAGTACGCCCGATGACCAATGACATTCACCTCGCCTTTGCCCATCCTTCCGAACGCAGTGCGGCCACGGCGGGAACCGACCCGCGAGATCGCATCTCTTTGCGCGATCATACTGTTGAGGTCGAGATCGGCGCCTTTCAAGCCGAGCGCGGCACCACCCAACGGGTGTGCTTTAATATTGTCGTAGAAGTTCTACCGCAGAATACCCCTGTCGAAGACGATGTTGATAAAATCCTTTCCTATGACACGCTCACCGAAGCCGTGGCCTATGAGCTGGCCGCCGAACGGCTGAACCTGCTTGAAACCCTTGCCCAGCGGGTGGCGGATCGTATTCTGCTGGCTCCGCAGGCGATGCGGGTTTTTGTGCGGATCGAGAAACTGGATCGGGGGCCGGGGGCCTTGGGCGTTGAAATCGTGCGTTCCCGCGGGCAGGTGCCGCTTGCGCCGGTTGATGGGAGCGTTGAAGAAACCCAGATCGCACCGCGAGTGGTGCTTTTGTCCAATGCGCTGATCACTGGCACCGACCTTGCAGGCTGGCTGGATGCCCTCGAAGCCGCCCCCGCGCCGGTGATCCTTGTTGTACCCATGGGGTCAACCGCCGCCCCTGAGGTGGATCATATGATGGTGCAGCGGCGGATTGATCTGTTGGCAATCGAGCAGAATGCCTGGCTGTTGGCCGCCCGCGACAACCGCTGCGTGGTGGTTGGTACGCGCACGGAAATGGATTGGGCAATCAAACACGACCAGATCAGCGTTTGGGCGCCGTCCAAAATGGTATTGGATGCGGTGGATGGGCCCAATGCCGCCCCGCAGGACTCCGCCGCCCTTGCCGCGTGGTTCGCGGCGGAAATGGGCGCTTGCGAGCTGCTGTTGGTGGATACACGCGCCGATGTCAGCGCAAGGATTGCCGTGCGTCATCTTCCGCTTGAGGGCGCAACTGCCGTTTGATCCTTGATCAATAGGCTGATTTCACCCAGACAGGGGCCATGAAACGCTATTATCGCCCGCTTGCCCAAATTGATCCGGCCCGCCCCAAAGGGGCACATGTTCTGGCCGGTGGCTGGTGCTGGTTTGATCGGGTCGAAGTGCTGTCGCGCGACACCGCCCCCGAAGTCATCCCTGCCGACCGCTTGCCCACCGAGGTTCTGACACGTTTGTGTGCGCCGCGCGCGTCGGTGGCAGGCCTGACCTTTGAGCGCGCCAAGCTGATGGGTATATTGAATGTCACACCCGACAGCTTTTCGGATGGCGGCAAATTCCTGGACCCAGAGGCTGCCATTGCCCATGCCAAAAACATGCAGGCCGAGGGGGCGGATATTCTGGATATCGGCGGTGAATCGACTCGTCCGGGCGCGGCCTATGTGCCCGCCGTCGAAGAAATCCGCCGCACCGCGCCGGTGATTGCGGCCTTACAGAGCGCAGCTGTGGGGCCAATCTCTATTGATACGCGCAAAGCCGATGTGGCCGAAGCAGCCCTGTCGGCGGGCGCGGCACTGATTAATGATGTTTACGCCTTCACCCATGATCCACGCTTGCTTGCAGTCTCCGCCAAAGCGCAGGTACCGGTCTGTCTGATGCATGCACAGGGCGATCCTGAAACCATGCAGACCGATCCGCAATACGCGGATGTTGTGCTCGATGTGTATGATTTCCTTGAGGAGCGTATCTTGACCGCCGAGGCCGCAGGCATTGAGCGCAGCCGGATCATGATTGACCCCGGTATCGGCTTTGGCAAAACCATCGCCCATAACCTTGCGCTGCTCCGGCGCCTCAGTCTGTTTCATGCCCTTGGCTGTGTGATCCTGCTGGGGGCTTCACGCAAACGTTTCATTGGTGTCATCGGGAACGCCCCATCGGCAGAAGACCGCGCATTTGGCTCGGTTTCGGTGGCGCTTTCGGCGGTGGCACAGGGTGTTCAGCTGCTGCGCGTTCATGATACCAAAGAGACTAAACAGGCCTTAGACCTGATGCAGGCGATCCAGACCGGGACGCCATAAAGAATATAAGGGGCGCGATATGAGCCGGAAATTATTTGGAACCGATGGTGTGCGCGGGCAGGCCAATAGCTATCCGATGACGGCGGAAATGGCCCTGAAACTGGGCGCGGCCGCCGGGCGGTATTTTCGCAAAGACGGGATGAACCGCCATCGTGTGGTGATCGGTAAAGACACCCGCCTATCGGGCTATATGATCGAAAACGCGCTAACCGCAGGCCTGACGTCAACGGGGATGAATGTGCTGCTGCTGGGGCCGGTGCCAACGCCAGCAGTAGGCTTTTTGACCCGTAGCATGCGCGCCGATCTGGGTATCATGATTTCCGCCAGCCACAATCCGCACCATGACAACGGGATCAAATTCTTCGGCCCTGACGGGTTCAAACTCTCTGATGAGGCAGAAGCCGAAATCGAAGCCATTGTCGCCAGTGCCGATATCCGCCCCGCCAAACCCGAAAACATTGGGCGCGCCAAGCGGATTGACGACGGGCGCGGGCGCTATGTTGAATATGCCAAAACCACCTTTCCGACCCGCACCCGCCTGAATGGGCTTAAGGTTGTGGTCGATTGCGCTAATGGCGCGGCCTATAAAGCCGCCCCCGAAGTGCTCTGGGAACTGGGCGCCGAAGTCATCAGCATCGGCGTCGCGCCCGATGGGAAAAACATCAACCACAAATGCGGCTCTACCTATACGCAAACGGCGGCCGAAACCGTAGTGCAGCATGGGGCGGATATGGCGATCTGTCTGGATGGGGATGCGGACCGGGTGATGATCCTTGATGAAACCGGCAAAGTGGCCGACGGCGATCAGATCATGGCACTGCTGGCCAGCCGCTGGGCCCATGAGGGCCGCCTGAACGGGCGCACATTGGTATCGACAGTGATGTCAAACCTCGGGCTTGAACGCTATCTCGCCGGCCAGAACATCGCGCTTAAACGTACCGGCGTCGGGGACCGCTACGTGGTAGAGGCTATGCGGGCAGGCGGCTATAATCTGGGGGGGGAGCAATCCGGCCATATCGTCATGACCGATTACGCCACCACCGGCGACGGGCTCATTGCGGGGCTGCAATTTCTGGCCGAAATGGCCGCCACAGGTAAAAAAGCTTCCGAATTGACCACCAGCTTTGAAACCGTGCCGCAATTGCTGAAAAACGTGCGTTACGCGGCGGATCAGGAACCGCTGTCCGTGGCATCCGTCAAAGAGGCTATCGCCGATGGGGAGGCGCGCCTGCAAGCCTCGGGGCGTCTGCTGATCCGGAAATCCGGCACCGAGCCCCTGATCCGTGTCATGGGCGAAAGCGAAGATCCGGTCCTGCTGGAAAATGTCATCGACGATATCGTTGGCGCGGTCGAAGCCACGGCTTAATCGCAACTTTGTTCTAAAAATATCCCGGGGGAGGCCCAAAGGGCCGGGGGCAGCGCCCCCAACCCGGCGCGGGTCTTTAACCGCGCATTTTATGATGCAGCAGAATGGGCACAACCAATTCCTCTTCATCGGTCAGATGCCGCGCCAGAAACCGGCCAATGGCCTCAGTTTGATCCCTCAGGTGAGAGGCTTCCTCATAAGCCTGTTTGGGGTCCAGCTCGGACAGTTTCAGAAACCGATTGGCGGTGCGGGTAAAATCATCCAGCGTTTGGTCCAACACCTCGTGATCGGTTTCCAGCATTGCCAGACCGGCTTCGAAACGATCATCCGCGGCCATCAGCTCGGGGAAGTAATCGCGATCTTCCCAAGTATGATGCCCGTGCAGATTACGCACCAGCAGATTACCATAATGCCCGAGCCGGCTGGCATAGCGTTCCGGATCCATCGCCTTTTGAAGAAAGGCTTCGGTGTCCGCCGTGGTGATGTCGCCCAATTGGCGAAACATGGCATGGGCGCCCATCCAGTTTTGGATAGAGCGGGCGAAATTCGGGTGATCCGGCCAAACCTCGCGCGGATAGTCCCGAAGCAGGATTTGCATCTCGTCTGGCAAACCCTGTCTTGCATGAATGCTCTGTGTCATGTCATGCAGATGAGGTTTGCGTGATAGTATAACAATGGGCCGGATTGCACAGCGGCTGTGCGGATTTAGCGGGCGAAGATCCGGCGCAGGCTGGTCCATTGGCTGATGCACAGCCCCAATAGGATCATTAGCAGCGCCGCAAAGAAGCGTAAAGGCAGCACTTCGCCCAATAAAACAACGCCAAAGATCATCGACCAGACCGGCACCTGATAGTTCACCAGTGTCATAAACACCGAGCCCGCACTCTGGATAATACCGATCCGCAACAAAGTCGCCGCAGCTGTCGGTGCCAGCCCGAGAAAGATAATCGCCAGACTGGGACGCAGGCCTTGCCAGCTTGGCAGACCTTCCACCAGCAACATTGCCGGTATCAACACCACTGCCCCCACTGTCAGGGTAAGGGCCGACAGGGTAATCGGATCAATCGGTGGGCAGCGGCGGGTCAGGATCGAAGACACCGCATAACAAAGCGCCGCCGCAATGCAGGCCAGCTGTGCCAGTGGCAGGGCGTTTTTCCCCAATTGCGCCAGTCCCGGTCCGATCAGGATCAAAGCACCGACAAAGCCCAGCATGACCCCGATGGCCTTGCGCGCCTCAAGCCGTTCATCGGAGAAGAAATGCGCCAAAGGAAGCACAAACAGCGGCACCGCAGCCATGGAAATACCGGCAAAGGCCGAAGGCACATAGGTTTGCCCCCAACTCAACAGGACAAAGGGCACAGCGGTGGACAGCAAACCGATCCAGATCACCGGCCCCAGATGGGCGCGGCTGAGCTGGGGCAATCTACGCCCCGTTGCGGCCATCAGCAGCCACAGGCTCAGCGCGCCCAACGTGGTGCGGGCGCAGGCCACGGTAATCGGGTCATAGCCCTCAAGCGCCAGCGCGATGACCATGAATGTCCCACCCCAGACCACGCCGAGCAGCAGAATATTGAACCAGTCTTTGGCGGTGGGTTGTGTCGTCATGCGATGTTCCAGAATGAAAAGAGGGGCGCCAATGGCTGCCCCTCAAATAGTCTAATCGGTAAAGCGTAAGAAGTCTTAGTTCTTTTCTTTGTCGACCATTTTGCCAGCAGAGATCCAAGGCATCATGGCGCGCAGTTTTGCGCCTGTTTCTTCGATCATATGCTCGTCGTTGGCCCGACGCGATGCTTTGATGGTCGGCTGACCCACGGCATTTTCCAGCATGAAGTCACGAACGAATTTACCTTGCTGGATGTCGGACAGAACGTCCTTCATACGGGCTTTGGTTTCGTCGTAGTTCAGGATGCGGGGACCGGTGACATACTGGCCGTATTCTGCCGTGTTAGAGATCGAGTAATCCATGTTGGCGATACCGCCTTCATAGATCAGATCAACGATCAGTTTTACTTCGTGCAAGCACTCAAAGTAAGCCATTTCAGGGGCATAACCGGCTTCTACCAGTGTTTCAAAGCCACAACGGATCAGTTCGACCAGACCACCACAGAGAACAGCTTGTTCGCCGAACAGGTCGGTTTCGCATTCTTCACGGAAGTTGGTTTCGATCACGCCGGAACGACCACCACCGATGGCGGAGCAATAGGACAGGCCGATTTCCAGCGCTTTGCCGGATGCGTCGCGGTCCACAGCAACCAGACAAGGTACGCCGCCGCCTTTGACATATTCGCCGCGCACTGTGTGACCGGGGCCTTTTGGCGCCATCATGATCACGTCAACGCCTTCTTTGGGCTCAATCAGGCCAAAGTGAACGTTCAAACCGTGGGCAAAGGCAATTGCAGAGCCGGGTTTGATGTTGTCATGCACGTATTTTTTGTAAGTCTCAGCCTGAAGCTCATCGGGCATGGTGAACATGATTACGTCACACCAAGCTGCGGCTTCGGCGATGCCCATAACGGTCAGGCCTTCGGCTTCGGCTTTCTTGGCAGAGGCAGAGCCTTCGCGCAGAGCAACCACAAGGTTTTTCGCACCGGAATCGCGCAGGTTCAGCGCGTGGGCGTGGCCTTGGGAACCATAGCCGAGGATGGCGACTTTTTTGTCTTTGATCAGGTTAATGTCGCAATCGCGATCGTAGTAAACGCGCATGTCAGCGGTCCTTCCTTACGGGTGTAAATCTGAGGCCAACATAGCGGGAAGTGGCAGAGTTGCACGGGGGTTGCTTGAAGTATTTCGCCGAATATGTAAAAGATCATTCTTCATATTTGCTAATGGTGAATTTTTCATGCTTGACGATATAGACCGGCGCATCCTGCGGCACTGGCAGGCCGCACCGGACCTGTCCACGGCTGATCTGGCCGAGCGGGCAGGGATCACCGCGGCGACCTGTTGGCGGCGGATCGAAAAGATGACAGAGGCGGGCGTGATCAAAGCCCAGCAGGCAGTGATCGACTGGAAAGCGCTGGGATATGGCGTGGATGTGTCGCTGCGGGTGACTTTGGATAAGACCCAGAACCGCGCCTTTGACGACTTTATCGACGCGGCCCGCACCATCCCTGAAGTCTATGAAATACAGACCTTTCTGGGGCGGGTGGATGTGCGGTTAACGGTTCTGGCGCGCGATATGAAACATTATCAGGAAATCTATCGCCGCCAGATCCTGACCCTCCCGCATATTGCCGACATCGAAGCCCTGATGCAGGTGGCGACGATCAAATCCGGCGAGGCACTGCCCCTATGATTGATCTGGATGACATCGATCGCAAATTGCTGCGTGCCCTTAGTCAGGATGCCAGCCAAAGTGCCGGTGCCTTGGGGCGGCGGTTTGGCCTGTCACAGCCCGCGACATGGCGGCGAATTCGCCGGTTGCAAGAGGCAGGCATTATTACCGGTCGCCGTCTGTTGCTGGATCACGAAGCGTTGGGGTTCGGGGTGACGGTGTTTCTGGGGGTTAAGCTAGCGACCAAGGGACGGGTCAGCCTAGAAGATTTTGAGCGCGCAATCTCTGCCATTCCCGAGGTTCAGAGTGTCGAGCATGTGCTGGGGCTATATGACTACCGCCTGCGGGTGGTCGCGCGCGATTTGTCCGACTTTGAAAGGGTCCTGCGCCGCCGGATCATGACCATGCCCGGTGTTGGCAATGTCGAAGCCAATGTGCTTCTCAGCGAAGAAAGACGCCCGGGGCCTTTGGGCTAACTTGCAACCGGCACAGGGCTTTGCCACTCTGGAGGGGAAATTGCAAAGGAACGCCCATGTCTGCTCTTCTTGATTCCGTAGATCCCGATGGCTTGCTCGAATTTTCCGTGGTCTTCACCGACCGCTCTCTCAATCATATGTCAGCCTCGTTTCAATCGGTGATGCGGGACATCTCCGCGATGCTCAAAGAGGTCTATGCCGCCGATCATGTGGCGCTGGTTCCCGGCGGCGGCACCTATGCGATGGAAGCGGTGGCGCGCCAGTTTGCCAGTGGCAAGAAGGCGATGGTGATCCGCAACGGCTGGTTCTCCTATCGTTGGACCCAGATATTTGAGGCGGGCGGCATTCCCAGCTCAGAGATCGTGCTTAAGGCGCGGCGGCAAGGTAATGCGACGGATTCACCTTTTGCCCCTGCGCCGATCGAAGAGGTCGTGCAATCCATCAAGGACGAACGCCCCGACGTGGTCTTTGCGCCCCATGTCGAAACGTCGTCGGGCATGATCCTGCCCGATGCCTATCTAAAAGCGCTATCAGAGGCCGCCCATAGCATAGGTGCGATCTTTGTGCTGGATTGCATCGCCTCGGGCTGTGCTTGGGTGGATATGAAAGCCACCGGCGTTGATGTGCTGATTTCCGCCCCACAAAAGGGCTGGTCTGCCTCTCCCTCTGCCGGTCTTGTGATGATGAACGATCTGGCCGCCGCACGCGCCAGGGATACGCAATCAACGTCCTTTGCAGTGGATCTGGGTAAATGGCTGTCGATCATGGAGGCCTATGAAGGCGGTGGACATGCCTATCACGCGACGATGCCCACCGATGCGCTGCTAGCCTTTCGCGATACCATGCTGGAAACCCGCAATTACGGTTTTGACAAACTCTGTGAGGCGCAGTGGGAACAGGGGGAAAAAGTCCGCGCGCTTCTGGCCTCTTACGGGATCAAAAGCGTCGCCGCCGACGGCTTTGGCGCGCCGGGCGTGGTGGTGTGCTATACCGATGATACCGATGTGCAAACCGGCAAAGCTTTCGCCACTCTAGGCATGCAGATCGCAGCCGGTGTGCCGCTGCAATGCGATGAAGGCGAGGCCTATAAAAGCTTCCGTCTGGGGCTTTTTGGACTGGATAAGTTGTATGATGTCGATGCCAGCGTTGCGCGGTTAAAAGCGGCCTTGGATACTGTTTTTAACGCTTGAACGGCTTAGGCGAGGCGCTGCCTCGCGCTCCGGGATATTTGGATCAAGTGAAAGCATTTTCAGTTTGACAAAAATATCCCGGGGGAGGCCCAAAGGGCCGGGGGCAGCGCCCCCTTACCGTGTCCCCAGTCCCGCTTTCATCAGAGATTTACGCAACGGGGCCACGGCATAAAGGCTGTTGAGCAATCCGGCGCGCAGATCGCGCAACTGCGGGCTGCCCATCATCGAGGCGCGATTGAGCGCATCAATGCCCGCGACTCGTAGCTTGACCTCTGGGTGGCGGCGGCGGTTGTAACGGTGCAGCATATCCGCACTGCCAAGGGACTCTGGCGCCGCCAAGGCCAGATCCAGTAGGGTTTGGGTGTCCGCCAGGCTCATGTTCAAGCCTTGTGCACCGATTGGCGGCACCGCATGGGCTGCTTCAGCAATCAACGCCGTGCGTTCGCCTTCGAACCGGTCTGCAATCTGGCTTATCATTGGCCAGATCGATCGTCCGGTGACGAGTTTCAGCGGGCCGAACAGACCGCAGGAGCGGGTATTCATTTCGGCCTCGAATGCCGCCACTGACAGGTTTTTCAGCCGCAGCGCATTGGGGCCTGTTTCCATCCACACCACCGAAGAGCAAGGCATGCCGTCGCGATCTGGCAAAGGCACCAGGGTGAAGGGGCCACCGGAGCGGTGGATTTCGGTTGAAACATTGCTGTGGGGAAGGGGATGGGTGACCGAAAACGCAAGCGCCTTCTGGCCGTAACGTTTTGTTGTAACACCGATATTCAGGGCATTGCGCACAAAGGAATGCCGCCCGTCCGCCGCAATCAGCAAACGGGTGGCGACTTTTTGTCCATTCGACAGCCCCACCCGCGCTTCTTGGGTGCGTGTCATCACCGAAACGGTCGAAACACCGGCCATAAAACTGACATTTGGTAATGTCTGCAGGCGGTTCAGCATTTCCCGCCGCAACAGCCAGTTGGGCAGGTTCCAGCCAAAGGGCTCTTGCGAAATATCCGTGGCGTCGAAATCCTTGACGATGCGCGGTTCCGGGTGCGGGCCGCCTGCGTCAACGATGCGCATGATTTGCAAAGGGGCCGCTTTAGGGGCAAGCGCCTCCCACAGGCCCGCTGACTGCAGCAGAGCCTTGGCAGGTTGCAGAAAGGCGGTGGTGCGCAGGTCGGTATTTGCATCATCTGACACCGTGATGGGGGGCTGCGGGTCAACACAAATCACCGAAAAACCGGCGTTTCCAAAGGCCGCAGCGGCGGTCAAACCGGCAATGCCACCGCCGGAAATCAGAACATCGCAGGTTTGACGCGTCATGGGGTGATCCTTTGGGTGATTAGCCGCGGCTGATCAGGATCAACAGCGTAAAGACGACCGGTACCATCAAAACTGCCGGAAGGGCGATGC
The DNA here is from genome assembly GCA_947498155.1 of uncultured Pseudoruegeria sp. Lineage (GTDB taxonomy): Bacteria > Pseudomonadota > Alphaproteobacteria > Rhodobacterales > Rhodobacteraceae > Pseudoruegeria. The sequence continues at coordinate 189,496 of CANMJD010000003.1, read as the reverse complement.
CGACGATGCCGAATGTCAGACCCGAAATCAGCCACAAGCTGATCACGGTGATGATGTGATACCAGATATTGGCGTCCTGACCGTCTTTGACATCCTTCAGAATCCACCCGAGCACAGGGATGGCAAAGAGGAGGCGTTGCCAGAGCGGCAGGCGGGCGGAGAGGGGAGTCATGGGGCTTTCCTGTGTTACGATCTACAGGATTGATATAGGGCACGAGCCTCATTTTGCGCCCCCCTCGAGCTGCGACAGAAACGCCTCCAGATCATCGGTATGATGATGGATGTGATCGGCAACTTCGGGCGTCGGGGCGACATGGACGGTTTTCATTCCCAGCGCGTGGGGGGCCTTTAGATTGCGGGTGTCATCTTCGAACATCGCCCCTCTGGTCGCCTGCACCCCGTCTTTTGCAAAGATGATGTCAAAGGCATCTTTTTCGGGTTTGGGCAGAAAATTGGCGTGCTCCACCCCGTATATCGCATCAAATATGCCGTCTAAACCACGGGCTTCCAACACTTTTTGCGCATAGGGGGCCGAGCCGTTGGTGTAGACGATTTTTCGCCCCGAAAGATTTGAAATCCGGGCCGCGAGGTTGGGGGCCTTTTGCAGGTGCTGCAGGTCAATGTCATGGACGTCGGTCAGATAGGGTGTTGGGTCCACATCATGTTCGCGCATCAGCCCGGCCAAAGTCGTGCCATAGTGGCGCCAGTAGTGCCGGCGCAAATGGTCAGCGCGGGCGCGATCTATCCCCAACGCATCCATTACATAGGCAGTCATGCGGACTTCGATCTGATCAAACAGCCGCGCCTCTGGCGGGTAGAGCGTATTATCCAGATCAAAGACCCAGTGACGCACGTGGGAAAAAGCATCAGCAACCATGGTTCCGGTGTAGAGCGACTTTGGCTAAGGTTCAATCACCACAATAGCTTGCGCGTCGATGGGCCGCCGTCCTAGGGTAGGAAAACTGTAATTCGGAGCCGTACCCATGGGCGAAGCCAAATCCCCGCAAAAAGATGCCTATGCGCTGATCCTCGAGGCGATTGATGTCGGGATGTATAAACCCGGGGACCGTCTGGTCGAAAGCGATCTGGCAGAGCAGTTCGGGGTGTCACGCACTCCCATCAGAGAGGCACTGCAACGGCTTGAAACACAACGGCTTTTGGCGCGGGACGGGCGCAGTTTGATCGTTGCGTCGCTGGACCATAACCAATTGGCAGAGCTGTATGTGGTGCGCTCCGAGCTTGAAGGGCTTGCTGCGCGTTTGGCGGCGCGCCATGCCACGCCTGAGGAAATGCGGGTGCTGCGGACCATGGTCGATGAGGATATGAGCCTGATCGGAAACCCCGAAGCGCTTTCGCGGGCGAACCGGCGGTTTCACAAGCAAATCCATTTGGCCAGTCATAACCGCTATCTTGTGCAGCAGCTGGATCTTGTGCACCGGACAATGGCGCTGTTGGCGACCACGTCCTTGGCCGTCGAAGGGCGGGGGGAAAAGGCCCTGCAGGAACATGATGCCATTGTAAGCGCGATAGAAAACGCCGATGGCGATGCCGCCTATGAAGCCTTACGCAACCATATTTCACAGGCCTTTGAGACCCGCCTTAAGATTGATGCGGGGGGGGAGTGGCAGTAGCCGGATGGGCACCGTGTTCGGTTTTGTCCCAATAAAACGGGTTGCCGAACAATTCAAACAGGCCTTTGTAGGCGGCAAATGCCGCCAGTGGGTGATAAAAATGCAGGGTCGGCACCCATTTGGCCAACCCCTTGTCGCCTTTGCGGTGCACCGCTGTAACCCCGATGGCGATAGAGATGACTTCGGAGATCAGAAACAGCAGGATGCCCACCCATAAAACCAAAGCCGGCATGACATCGGTGAGTGGATGGGGCAGCCCAAAAAACATCAGCCAACAGCTCCACAGAAGTGGGGCCAGCAAGACCTGAGACAGCGAGCCGGCAAAGAGGATGTGCATCCCCCAAAACTTGCGGGCCCCCAGATCGCGCCAGAGTTTGATCGGGTTCCGCATATGGACACAATAGGTGATCATATAGCCTTTGATCCAGCGAGAGCGCTGTTTGATCCACGGCAAGGTGCGGCAGTTGGCTTCCTCGCGGGTGGTGGTGTTGATGGTTTCGGCGCGATAGCCTTGTCGCGCCAGCCGTACCCCCAGATCGGCATCTTCAGTGACATTATGTGCGTCCCACCCGCCGAGATTCTCGAGTGCTGCGCGACGGAAAAACAGCGTGGTGCCGCCCAAAGGGATGACCATGCCCAAACGCACCAATCCCGGTAAGAGTAACCTGAACCACGCGGCGTATTCTATTGTAAAACAACGCGAAAGCCAGTTCGTGCGGCTGTTGTAGAAATCCAGAACCCCTTGCAGGCAGGCCACCTCGGGCCCGCGTTCGTGGAACCGGCGCACGACGGCGTGCAACTGGCTGGGGTCCGGAATATCCTCGGCGTCATAAACCCCGATAATCGAGCCCCGACAAAAATCCAGCGCATAGTTCAGGGCGCGGGGTTTTGTCTGTATCTGCCCTGGGGGAACTTCAACGACATTGATCCAAGCCGGGAGTGTTGTGCGGGCCAAGGTTTGTTTTGTGGTGTCATCAACAGCCTCGACAATCAGCAAGATGTCGGTCAATTCCGTTGGGTAGTCAATTTTCTCCAGGTTTTTCAGCAGCTGTCCGGCGATTTTACGCTCTTTGAACAGGGGCACCATGATCGAGACCATGGGCAGGCGGGCGATGGTTGGCGGAGGATCACGGGACAGGGGGCGCAGTGCCGATCTGAATTGCATCAAAGTTGCGGTAAGCTTTAACCCTGTCAGCAGAAATAGCGTGAAGAGCGCCCAGAGAAACAGGATCGAAAGCAGAAGTTCCGGCAGCAAAAACAGACCGGTAAGAGCCAGCGCCGCACCGCCATAGGCGGCAGAGCGGGGCAGGGTCCAGAAACGGCAGGACGCCTGCGGAAACACCCGATGTTCCGCCAAAGACACCATCTGCGGGCCGTGCAGGCGCAGGATGGCACGACGGATATCGGATTTCTGCGCTACGGCCAACCGTATGGGGCCAATATCGGGGGGCAGTTTTTGTTGAAAGTTCTCAAAACCGGCGGGGTCAGCCGTTAAAAAGACGGTCGCCCCACCGACATGACGCCAAGGCAGCATGCCATGTTGCAGGCAAAGCCGTGGATCGATCAGGCCAGAGATTGTCGCATCCGGGGGGTGCTCGGTCAGGTCGATGGTGCTGGTACGCCAGACCTGACTTTGCGCTTGGGCAAGGGCGGCTTCGGTAATCCATTCATGGCTGAGCAGCAGATCGATCAGCGAGATGTCCTCGCGCTGTTGCAGGGCCAGCGCCATGGTATGGTCATCGCTGGACAGATCGCCGCTGTGGATCAGCAACTCAATCACATGGCGGGACGGATCAGGGCGTCTGAGCCGCGGCGCGCGTGCTGTTCTAAACTCTACCACATTGAGATCGGGCATCCCAACTACCCCTTATTGCACAGGGGGAGCCTAGCGGTTGTAAGGTTAACCAGTGGTTAACCCTACTGAAAGCTTATTGAGCTTTATGGGCCGAAATCGCCTCTGCGAAGCGTTCAAACAGGTAGTAGCTGTCTTGCGGGCCGGGGCTGGCTTCGGGGTGGTATTGCACTGAAAACACCGGACGATCCGACATGCGGATGCCGCAGTTCGATCCGTCAAACAGCGACACATGTGTTTCTATAACCCCGTCTGGCAGGCTTTGACTATCGACGGTAAACCCATGATTCATCGATGTAATTTCGACTTTTCCAGTTTCAAGATCCTTGACCGGATGATTGGCCCCATGGTGGCCGTGGTTCATCTTGATGGTCTCAGCACCAAGTGCCAAAGCCAGCATCTGATGGCCCAGACAAATGCCAAAAACCGGCACATCAGAGGTCTGCAACACTTCTTTGATCATTGGCACCGCATAGGTGCCTGTTGCGGCCGGATCACCCGGACCGTTGGATAGGAACACCCCGTCGGGATTATGGGCCAGCACCTCTTGGGCGGTGGCGGTGGCGGGAAGCACAATCACATCGCAGCCCGCAGAAGCCAGACAGCGCAGGATGTTACGCTTGGCTCCGAAATCCAAAGCGACGACCTTATGGCCCACTTCGCTGCGCGGGCTGTAGCCCTCGGGCCAAGCCCACCGCATTTCGTTCCATGTATAGGATTGTGCACAGGTGACTTCTTTAGCCAGATCAAGCCCTTCCAGCCCCGCAAACCCGCGGGCCTTGGCGACCAGTGCCTCGATATCAAATTCGCCATCGGCATTATGGGCCAGCGCGGCATGGGGCGCACCCTGTTGCCGGATCGCCCGGGTGAGGCGGCGGGTATCGATGCCACCAACGCCAATCCGCCCCCGTTTGGCCAACCATGGACCGAGTTCTTCTGTGGCGCGCCAGCTCGAAGAGTCGGTCGGATCCCATTTCACCACCATGCCAGCGGCAACCGGATCGGCGGTTTCATCGTCTTCGACATTCACACCGGTGTTGCCGATATGCGGGAAGGTAAAGGTCACGATCTGCCCCGCATAGGACGGGTCAGTCATGATTTCCTGATAACCGGTCATCGCGGTGTTAAAGCACAGCTCTGCCTCGCAGCTTCCTTCGGCACCAAATCCGACACCATAAAAGAGCGTGCCATCGGCAAGGGCCAGACAGGCGGTGGGTTTCGCGGGGACAGACAGGGGGCTTGCTGCGGCGGACATGGGCGACTCCTCGGCACAAAATTGTCGGGAAACTAGGGGGAAGCCCGAGGAAGGTCAAGATCAAAGGTGATTTTGAAAAATGTTAAAAATCAACCGGTTAGCCAATTGATCCCTTGGTTGTCTAACCTGTGGCTTTTCGCTAATGTGCAAGTTTCTGAATAACACTCGGAACAGCATGGGGATCGGCTAACCGATGAGTATGAGAGAAGACATCAGCGCAAAGCTGAAACAAGCCATGAAAAACAAGGACATGGCGCGTTTGTCCACATTGCGGCTGATTAATGCCGCGATCAAGGACAAGGACATCGCCCTGCGCGGGGAAACCGGCGAAGGCGAGGTGTCGGACGCAGATATCCTTGGGATTCTGGGCAAAATGGTCAAACAACGTCAAGAAAGCGCGCGCGTCTATGAAGAAGGCGGGCGGCTGGAACTGGCCGAGAAAGAGCGCGAAGAGATTGTTATCATCGAAGAGTTTTTGCCCAAACAGCTTGGCGAAGATGAAATAGCCGCCGCGATCGATGCAGTGATTGCCGACACGGGTGCGGAGAGCATTCGCGACATGGGTAAGGTGATGGGCGCGCTCAAAGCAAAGTTCACCGGACAGATGGATTTTGGACGCGCGGGTGGTATGCTCAAGGAAAAACTGGGCTAAGGATCGGCGTCGCGGTCACTTGAAACTTGACCTTCGCGCGCAGGCGATGCAGGTCATACCAACGGCTTGTGACGTTGCGTCGCGTGCCGTTTGACACAGATTTAGCGAAAAAGAGGGTGCATCCCATGACACCATTTAATCCAATCCGCACCGTTCCGGCGCCGTCCGGCTATGGCGCTGGCGATGTGCTGGTGATTTTTGGCGAAGTTTTTGGTCGGGGCTATGTGAATGGCCTGATCGATGCGGCTGAAAAAATCGGCATGAAAGTGGTCTATGGTACAGTGGGACGGCGCGATGCCGAGGGTAATCTGCGCCCGCTGACCGACGAAGAACTTGCCGAAAAGGGCCACAGCCCGATTGTGAACGTGCCTCTGGAAGCCGGTTTTGACAAAGAAGACATGGGCAACGGCCAGACCTTGATCGAGATGCTGAATGCAACCGGCAAGGATTGGGAAAGTGCCGAACTGGATTTTGACGCCATCGAAGTGGGTCGTCAAAAAGGCGAAGCGCGCTTTAAGGGGCAGGTTGCCGCCTATCTTGAAGCGCTGCGCCCGCATATCCCCGCCGGTAAAAACGTCCTGTTTGCCCATACGATGGCGGGCGGTATTCCCGGGTCCAAACGTGTGTTGGCTGTGTCCAACCGCATCTTCAAAGGGCAGGGTGCACGGGCACAATCCAGTCAGGCGTTTTGGGAAAGCCCCATGGGCCGCGCCTGTGCGATTTCTTTTGAAGAGGTCACTGCGCGAACCTTGACCCATCTTGTGGATGGCACCGCCGGATTGGCCGCCGAACTGCAAGCCGCTGGCGGCAAGGTCAACTACGTTGCCTATGGGTATCATGGCACTGAATGTCTGATCGATGGCGCCTATACCTGGCAGACCTATGTGCCCTATCTGCAGGGCTTTGCCAAAATCAAGCTTGAAGACGCTGCGGCGGATGCGCGGGCCAAGGATGTAAACGCCAGCGTTTATAACGCGCCTGAAATCCTGACCAATTCTTCGGGTTTGTTTGTGGGCGTGGAGCTGCCGCTGTATCGCCTTATTGCGGCGCTTGAAAAAGAAACCGAAAGTGCGGGTTTTGCCGATGCGGTCAAAGCCATCTGTGCGGCGAAACTGACCGATGGGGCGGATGCGTTGGTTCGGATGCAGGACATCCTTAATGCCTATCACGGCGCGGCCTGTGCCCAATATGTCCGTGAATTTGCGGCATGGCCCCAGCATAACCAGCCCGAGCAGATGGATCTGATGCTCAACAGCTCGGCTGAATTGCGCGGGCTGCATATCGATAGCGATGATCTGATGACATCCTACCTGAGCACACTGGTGTTCACCGCCTGTGGTCATATCATGCTGCACAACAGCTGGGTTGCCGATAGTGCGGCCTATTGGATGGGCCATGATATTATCTCCAAAACACTGGGCACCACGGGCCTGCCAGCCTGATCATCCAACCGAAACGGGGCGGCCAGTGGCAACCCCTTCATCTGCCCAATAGACCCACAAAGCCCCGCCAATCTGCGGGGCTTTTTGCTGGGGCAGGCTATTGATCCATAATGTCAGCTAACGCCTGACCGTTAATCGTTAACGGAGCCGTAACGCTTTGTTGTGCGGTGGATTGCTAATTCGATCCCACAGGTTTGATTTGAGCCGCCGGATTTTGGGCGCGGCCTTTAACTTATGTGCACAGGGGGGATGGAGCGTATTGTGGGATACGGTGATTTGATAGGCATCCTTGGGTTTTTTCTGTATCTAGGCAATTATATCCTAATTACATTTCAATGGCTTGATAGCCGCAGCATTCGATTTTTCGGGATAAATATTCTGGCGGCGGCATGTGTTTTGTTCAGTTTAAGCGAAGATTTCAATCTTGCTGCGGCGATGATTCAAATATTCTGGATCGCCCTAGGTATTCTGGCGATTATTCTGCGGTTGCTGCCCAAGTGGCGCTATCGGGCGGTGCGCTCTGTGTCGGGCGAGGCACCCTAAAAGGCCCCGAGGGGGCCTTTGCCTGTCGGCTGGATATTTTTATCAAAATGAAAACAGGGGGGAGCTGAAAAACCGCCACCCGTTGTCCGGGCGGCGGTTCAGTTTCTTAAGCAGATCAAGGGGGTAGTCCCCTTGGGGTCAGGCTTTGCCTTTGTAGATATCCACCAGCTTGCCTAGCATTTCCAGCGCATCTTCGCGCGGGCGCTGGAAGCTGTTTCGGCCAATGATGGAACCGTTGCCGCCCCCGTCGCGGATTGCGCGGGCATCGTCATAAACGCTGTCAGCGCCTTTCTTGGCACCGCCCGAGAAGACAATCAAACGACGGCCGTTAAACGAGGATTTTACACAATCAGCAACGCGGGCCGCTTGGCTGGCGATGTCGATATTCTCGTCCTCATAGACCTTTTTGGCTTCGGGCAGCATCAGGTGATCGGTCGAGAGTTTGACCTTGATGATATGCGCGCCAAGCAGGGCGGCGATATGGGCCGCGTAGGCGGCAACATCGACAGCGGTTTCACCTTCTTTGGTGATGCCTTCGCCGCGCGGATAGGACCAGATCACCGAGGCAATGCCTTTGGCGGCGGCTTCTTTGCGCATTTCGACGATTTCTTCGAACATACCCAATGCGCAATCAGAACCTGGATAAACAGTGAAACCGATGGCCGCGCAGCCCAGACGCAGGGCGTCATCGACGCTGGCGGTGATGGCTTGGTCTTTGCCAGCGGTGCCGCTCATCAGGGAGTTGGAGGAGTTAACTTTCAGGATCGTCGGGATCTGACCGGCGAACGTATCAGCACCGGCTTCCAGTGGGCCAAGCGGGGCGGCATAGGCGCTCATACCGGCGTCAATCGCCAGTTGATAATGGTAGTGCGGGTCATAACCTTCGGGATTGGGCGCGAAGCTGCGCGCGGGGCCATGCTCAAACCCCTGATCGACAGGCAGGATGATCATCTTGCCGGTACCGCCGAGTTTGCCGTTCATCAGGATCGAGCAAAGCTTGCCTTTGACGCCGGGCGTTTCCCCTTCGTAATTGGAGAGAATTTTGCTGACAACGCGTGTCGCTTTCATGGCGGTTTCCTTTCAAAGGGTTTTGGACCTAATCGATGGGACCGCCATAAAATGCTGCTTTGCGTCATGCAACACTGTTGGCGCTAACAAAGGAAATGATAGCGCCAACATGAAGTTTTTGTAAAGAAATCAGGTGTTTTCGGCTGATTTTTGCAGCGCTGCGACACCGGGCAAGGTCTTGCCTTCCATCCATTCAAGGAAAGCGCCACCAGCGGTCGAGATATAGGTGAACGCCTCTGCGGCGCCAGCCTTGTTCAGGGCGGCAACCGTATCGCCCCCGCCCGCAACCGAGATCAGCGAGCCTGCCCGTGACATCTCTGCGGCCTGTGTGGCGGCGGCATTGGTGGCGGCATCAAAGGGCTCGATCTCAAAGGCACCAAGGGGGCCGTTCCAGATCAGGGTTTTGGCATTTGCCAACGTTTTGGCGATTTTTTCCACGGTGGCCGGTCCGGCATCCAAAATCATCGCTTCCGACGGGCAGGCATCTGCGGCGACGGTTTCATTGGCGGCATGGGCGGCAAATTCACGCGCCACCACCACATCAACGGGCAGGATGATCTCGCAGCCCGCCTCTTTTGCCTTGGCGAGGATTTCTATAGCCGTGTCGGTCATGTCATGTTCGGCCAGCGATTTGCCGACATCGATGCCCTGCGCGGCAAGGAATGTATTGGCCATGCCGCCGCCGATCACCAGATGATCGACCTTGCTGACCAGATTGCCCAGAAGGTCGAGCTTGGTTGAGACTTTGGCCCCGCCTACCACGGCCACCACGGGGCGTTCGGGTTTGGAAAGTGCGGATTCTAGCGCAGTCAGTTCCGCCTGCATCAACCGGCCCGCACAAGAGGGCAACAAATGCGCGACCCCCTCGGTAGAGGCATGGGCCCGATGGGCGGCAGAGAAGGCATCATTGCAATAGACATCGCCCAGCGTGGCCAGAAAGCCCGCCATGCGGGGATCATTTGCTTCTTCCATGGCGGAAAAACGGGTGTTTTCGATCAGCACCACTGCGTCACTGGGCAGGGCATCCAAGGCCTCTCGGCTGGGGCGTTCGATAAAGGTGACTTCGGTGCCGAAAGCGGCAGAGAGGGCCGGAACCAGTTGAGAGAGCGACAATTCCGGCACCGGTTGCCCCTTTGGGCGGCCAAAATGCGCCAGCAATACCGGTTTGCCGCCTTTGGCGCGGATGTCGGTGACCGTGGGCACAATCCGCTGGATGCGGGTGTCATCCGAGACCTTACCGTCCTGCATCGGGACGTTGATATCCACCCGGGTCAGAACGGTTTTTCCAGATAAATCCATATCATCAAGGGTTTTCCAAGCCATGGGGCGCATCCTTTGCAATTAAACGGCGTAACGTTAGGCTTTTAACACCCGAAGCCCGCCCCAAGGTCAACAGTTCAGTTGCTTTCCCCTTTTCCTTTTGCCCGTAAGACCCTAATTAGGCATCAACAGAGTATGACAGGAGCGCCAAATGGCCGACTATAAAGATCCAGAGAACACGATCCTCGTAGAGTTGAAGGGTGGCACCGTTGTCATCGAGCTTTTGCCCGATGTTGCCCCCAAGCATTCCGAGCGCATGAAAGAGCTGGCCCGTGCCGGTCACTACGACAATATTGCCTTTCACCGCGTGATTGACGGCTTCATGGCGCAGACCGGTGATGTGGCCAACGGCAATATGGAAAAGGATTTCAACATCCGTATGGCGGGTACTGGCGGATCTGACCTGCCTGATCTCCCGGCTGAATTCTCAAAACTGCCCCATGACCGTGGCACTTTGGGCGCGGCGCGTTCGGCCAATCCGAACTCTGCCAACAGCCAGTTTTTCATCAACTTTGGCGATAACCACTTCTTGAACGGCCAGTACACCGTGTATGGGCGTGTGACCTCTGGCATGGAGCATGTTGATGCGATCGTGCGCGGTGAGCCGCCTGCGACACCGGACCGGATGATCAGCGTAAAGGTAGCAGCTGATGCGTAAACTCCTGCTGGCCCTCGGGCTGGTGGCTGCGCCTGTTATGGCCTCGGCCACCGAAATCGAACTGACCATCGCAGGCGAGGCCAATGGCACCGTGGTGATTGATCTGTTGGAAGAGCTGGCGCCGGATCATGCGGCGCGGATTGCGGAACTATCTGCTGCTGGGGCCTATGATGATGTGGTGTTTCACCGCGTGATTGATGGTTTCATGGCGCAGACCGGTGATGTCGAACACGGTAAGCTGGGCGGCAATATGCGCCGTGCTGGTACCGGTGGTTCGGACAAGCCTGATTTGAAGGCCGAGTTTTCGGACACGCCGTTTGAACGCGGTATTGTCGGCATGGCGCGTTCCCAGAACCCGCACTCTGCCAACAGCCAGTTTTTTATCATGTTCAAGGATGGCCCCTTCCTGAACGGTCAATATACCGTTGTTGGCAAGGTCACATCCGGTATGGATGTGGTGGATCAGATCAAACGCGGAACCGGCCCGAATGGGGCTGTGATTGGCCAACCGGACCGGATCACATCCGTGACCGTCCGTTAAGATACGCTCGCGCGGTGTCAAACCCGCGTGAACAGGGCTAGGTAAAGGGTCCTCCTTCTGTCAGGCTGCTGCGTGATCTGAAGGGGGACCCTTATGCGTTCTATAGTTCAAGCAATCTGTGCCGGAGTGGGGACAGCCGTTTTATCGGCAGGTCTGGCTATGGCTGATCCGGCATTTTGGAAACACGAATGGCCGGCGACCGATTTTAGCAAAACAACAATCCAAAACTGGGGAGAGATCCTCTCCGGTGGGCCACCCAAGGACGGGATTCCGGCGCTTTCTGACCCAAGCTTTGTGGTGGCGACCGATGAGACCCGCATTGGCGATCGGGAGCCGGTGATCACCGTCGAATTTGACGGTCAAAGACCACGGAGCTATCCGATCCGTTATCTGACCTGGCATGAGATCGTTAATGACCGCATCGGCGGCGTGCCCGTGGCGGTGACCTTCTGCCCGCTGTGCAATTCAGGGATCGTATTTGACCGGCGTGTTCAGGGGCAGGTCCTGAGTTTCGGGGTGTCGGGTAAGCTGCGCAATTCCGATATGGTGATGTATGACCGCGAAACCGAAAGCTGGTGGCAGCAGGCCATTGGCACCGGCGTTGTCGGGGAATTCACCGGTGTAGAGCTGAAACAGATACCGGCATGGATGGAAAGCTATGCCGAGTTTAAAACCCGCAATCCGCAAGGGCTGGTGATGGCAGAGCCGGATTGGAACCGCGCTTATGGCTCTAACCCCTATCGCGGTTACGACAGTTCGACGCGCCCGTTTCTATACAGCGGAGAGAATCCGCCCCATGGCATATCGCCTTTGGCGCGTGTGGTGCGGGTCGGGGATCGGGCTTGGCCGTTAGAAAGGCTGGCGCAGGCGGGCACTGTCACAGAAGCCGGGGTGACGATCAGCTGGCGTGCGGGGCAGGCCTCGGCATTGGACAGCAGCAGCATCGCAAAGGGGCGTGATGTCGGCTCTATTCGGGTGAAGGATGCCAAAGGGCGCGATGTCGCCCATGATGTGATGTTCGCCTTTGCCTATCATGCGTTCTGGCCAGAGGGGCAATGGATGTTGAAATAAGATATGGCGGCAGGGGGCTCAGCTGTAGCGTTTGGCGTCATAGAGCAGACCTGCGGCGGCTTTTTCAAGCTCTGTCATCGGCGGCTCCTGTTTGTGGGTCGCGCCCGTTACGCGCACGACCCTTTGAACTTAGTCCAGTGTGACCAGCGCGTGGCGTTTTTTACCTGCCGAGAGTTTCATCGGGCTGGCTAGATCATCTTGCGTGATCATCTGACCGGGGTTGCTTAGGGCGGTGTCATTGAGCTTGGCACCGTTTTCGGCAAACAGGCGTTTGGCCTCTTTACCGGAACCAGCAAGGCCCGATTTCACAAAAAGCTGCACGATAGAAATGCCATCGCCAATCTCATCCGCCGACAGCGACAGGGTCGGCAAATCATCCCCGACTCCGCCTTTTTCAAAGACTTCACGGGCCGTGGCCTCGGCGGCTTTGGCGGCCTCGGCACCATGGCACAGGGTGGTGATCTCATTGGCGAGAATGATCTTGGCATCATTAATCGCCGCCCCTTCCAGCGCCCCCAGACGGTCACATTCTTCCACGGGAAGCTCTGTATAAAGCTTCAGGAAGCGGCCAACATCGGCATCGGTCGAGTTGCGCCAGAACTGCCAGAATTCATAGGGGCTGCGCATATCGGCGTTCAGCCAGATCGCCCCATCGGCGGTTTTGCCCATCTTCTTGCCATCCGATGTAGTCAGCAAGGGCGAGGTCAGGCCGAAAATTTGGTGATCCAACACGCGGCGGGTCAGATCGATCCCGTTGACGATATTGCCCCATTGGTCCGAGCCACCCATCTGCAAAACACAGCCATAACGGCGGTTTAGTTCAAGGAAGTCATAAGCTTGCAAGATCATGTAGTTGAATTCGAGAAACGACAGGGACTGTTCGCGGTCGATGCGGGATTTCACGCTTTCAAAGGCCAGCATCCGGTTCACCGAAAAATGCCGCCCGATATCGCGTAGGAATTCAAGGTAGTTCAATCCGTCGAGCCATTCGGCATTATTCAGCATCAAAGCGCCGTTTTCAGCGTCCGAATAGTCAATATATTTCGCAAACACCTGCTTGATGCCGTCGATATTGGCGTTGATCGCAGCATCGTCGAGCAGCGGGCGTTCGTCGGCGCGGAAAGACGGATCACCCACTTTGGTGGTGCCGCCGCCCATCAGGGTGATCGGTTTATGCCCTGTTTTCTGCAACCAGCGCAGCATCATGATCTGGATCAGCGAGCCGACATGCAAAGATTTTGCCGTGGCATCAAAGCCGATATAGGCGGGGACCACGCCTTGGATCAGGGCCTCGTCCAACGCCTGATAGTCGGTGCAGTCGGCCAAAAAGCCGCGCTCCATCATCACGCGCATAAACTCTGATTTGGGGTGGTAGGTCATCGGTTTTTATCCATGTTCAACGTCGTCCAAGCGCGGTATATCGGCCCTGAGTGAAAAGGGGAAGACCATGTTGAAAGCAGGACCTGTCTGGGCGTTGGGTTGTATGTCGGGCACATCATTGGATGGGGTTGACGCTGCGTTGCTTCAGACGGATGGCCACCAGATCATCGATTTTGGTGAAAGCCGGTATCGCGCTTATACAGAACAAGAGCGCGCGGTGATTGCCCATGCTTTGGGGCTCTGGCCCGGTTATGAAGAGGTGAATGAGGCCGCCGAGGTGGTGGAAACCGCCCATGCGACGTTATTGTCCGAGTTTGAAGATGCGGATGTAATCGGGTTTCACGGTCAGACTTTGGCCCATGATCCACGCGGGCAGGGCACGCATCAGGCGGGCAGCGGGGATGTCTTGGCCGAGGTTTTGCAGCGGCCTGTGGTTTGGGATTTTCGCACCACGGATGTGGAAATGGGGGGCGAGGGGGCGCCGCTTGCACCATTTTACCATTTTGCCTGCGCCAAGTTCATGGAGGCCGAGGGGCCGGTGGTGTTTTTAAACCTTGGTGGGGTGGGCAATCTGACATGGGTTGATCCGCAATATGACACCCCAGAGGAAGAAGGGGCGCTATTGGCCTTTGATTCCGGACCTGCCAACGCGCCACTTAATGATCTGATGTTCCAGCGCCGGGGTGAAACCTTTGATCAAAATGGCGAATTGGCGGCGGATGGGGATGTCGATGAAGACTTGGTCGGTGATTTTCTGGAGGCAGAATATTTTTATCGCATGCCGCCGAAGTCGCTGGACCGAAACGATTTTCCGGACGTTTTAGAACGGGTAGGCTATCTGGACGATGCCGATGCGGCCGCGACCCTGACGGCGATTTGCGCCGCCTCTGTGGCCCGCGCGATGGAGCATTTACCCGGTACGCCAACGGGCGTGTTGGTCACCGGCGGCGGGCGTAAAAACCCGACGTTGATGGCAATGCTGGCGGTGTTATTGGATGTGCCAGTGGCCCCGGTAGAGGACGCCGGATTTGACGGCGATATGTTAGAAGCGCAGGCCTTTGCCTTTCTGGCGGTGCGCGTCATGCGGGGCCTGCCGACCTCTTGTCCGGCGACAACAGGGGTTTCGATGCCTATTGGTGGTGGGCAAATCAGCCGCCCTTAGGCTTTGGGGATGTCAAAATCCCGATCAGCCAGTTCAAATCCTTCAAACTGAAAGCCGGGCGAAACCGTGCAGCCAACCAGCGTCCAGTCGCCGGTTGTGCGTGCGGCCTGCCAATGGCTTTTGGGAACAATGAGTTGTGGCACTGCGCCTTGTGCCAAATCCGGCCCTAGAACGGTTTCGGTGGCGGGGCCTTTTTCTGTCGCTGCGCGGGAGAGGATTAGTGGCGCACCGGCATAATAATGCCAGATCTCGGTCGCATCGACGCGATGCCAATGAGAGCTTTCGTCGGCCTTTAGCAAGAAATAAATGCAGGTGCCGACGGGGCGGTCCGGGCCCTCTGCCACCCATGTCTGCCGGTAATAGCCGCCTTCCGGATGCGGCGAGAGGCGCAGCTGCGATATAATGTCATCAGGGGTCATAATGTGTTCCTTTAGAACCATCTATTAACCAAATCCCTGCTTCAAACAAACGGGGTAGTCCTTTGAATCAGCGAATGGTATTCTCCCCCTTGAAACTGACTTGGTGCCTTTAGTCGCATTTGGTCCGTCTTTCGGGGGAAAGATGGCCGAGAAAGATACTGGAGGTGCCGTTTGGCCGCCAATTTGAATGAGCTCTCCTATAACGGAGCAGCAGGAGATTTTGTAGAAGTCCGTGTCACCGCTGGCACGGATGTGTCTGATCTGGATCTGGAAGTTTATAATAAAGCCGGCCCAAGGGCGCGGCTTGCGGCGACCTATGCGGTGTCTAGCGGTTCTTTTAGCAGCGACGGCACCTATGATTATTATGTGCTGGCCGTTCCGTTGGAAAAGGGGCCGCGCGCCGGTATCGCCTTATCCGATAACGGTGTTGCAATTGACTCCGTGTTTTGGGGGCCCACCAGCCCGGTTGCCGTACAGGGCGGTAGCCTAAGCGGCGCTTCGGAGCCAAGCATCGGCACGCCGCTATCCAATTCTTCCACCGGCTCTGTCGTACCAGATGGTTCGGGCAACTGGGTGTTGAATACCCCGACAGTCGGTACGAGCAATTTCCCCTGTTTTACCCGCGGAACCTGTCTGCGCACGCCGATTGGGGATGTGCCGGTGCAGGCGCTGGCCGTCGGGGATTTGGTGGAAACCATGGATCGCGGTTATCAACCCATTCGCTGGATCGGCAGCAATACCGTGTCGGGACAGAGTGATTTGGCCCCGATTATCCTTGAAAAGGGCGCGCTTGAAAACCGGCACCGCCTGGCTGTTTCTCCGCAGCACCGGTTTTTATTGCAGGGCTGGAAATGCCAGCTTCTGTTTGGGCAGGATGAAGTGTTAGCATCCGCCAAAAGCCTGATTGATAACGTGAATATCTATCAAGAACCCTGTGAAACTGTTGAATATTTCCACCTGCTGTTTGATCAGCATGAGGTGATATACGCCGAAGGGATTGCCACAGAAAGCTTTCACCCGGGTGATTTCATCATGGGCGCAATGTCGGCAGAGACCCAGCGCGAAATCTTCGCCATATTTCCCGAACTGGCGCAAGGCATGCAGGGCTATAGTGAAACAGCCCGCACGGCCCTGCGGATATATGAAGGCAAACTGCTGGTCGCTTAGATCTAATACTGAAGCTCTGGCACCTGACCCAATCGGGCCAGAAATTGCGGCTCCCCCGGTTCGCCAATGGCCGGATCTACCGTTACGACATAGGCATCCGCCCCCGCACATAATCCGCGTTCGACACTGCGTTCGGCGCGGCTGATGACCTCTGTCTCTGAAGTGCCTTCGATCATTTTGCTGACCTCAAGCTTGATCCCGGCGCGGCTTGAGGTGGCGCTATAAAGTTGGCAGATATAATGGGTTTTCATGGCAATTGTCCTTTTCGACTCACGCCGCATCACTTGAGAACATTATGAGAACATATTGGCCATACTGCAACTCATATTTGGTTTATGCCAGTCGGTGCAGCGGTCCTTTTTACACATAAAAAGGGCGTACATTTCTGTACGCCCTTCATCATTTATTCAGATTGAAGTGATTACTTCAGGATCGAACGACCGGCATATTCGGCCGTTTCGCCCAGCATTTCCTCAATGCGGATCAGCTGGTTGTATTTTGCCAAACGGTCGGAACGTGAAAGGGAGCCGGTTTTAATCTGGCCGCAGTTGGTGGCAACGGCAAGGTCGGCAATGGTTGCGTCTTCGGTTTCGCCGGAGCGGTGCGACATGACGTTTTTAAAGCCGGCGCGATGGGCCATTTCAACGGCCTTCAGCGTCTCAGAGAGAGAGCCGATCTGGTTCACTTTTACCAGCATGGCATTGGCAGAGCCTTTTTCGATGCCGGTTGCCAGACGGGTGGGGTTGGTCACGAACAGATCGTCACCGACCAGCTGGACCTTGTCACCGATGGTTTCTGTCAGCAGTTTCCAACCGTCCCAGTCATCCTCATCACAGCCATCTTCGATGGAGATGATCGGATAATCGGCAACCAGTTTTGCCAGATAGTCGACGTTTTCTTCGGAGGAAAGCGAAATGCCTTCGCCTTTCATCTCGTATTTGCCGTCTTTGAAATATTCGGTGGCCGCACAATCAAGCGCCAGATAAATATCTTCGCCGGGTTTGTAGCCCGCCTTTTCAATCGCAGCCATGACAAAATCAAGCGCATCACGGGTGCTGGCAAGGTTCGGGGCAAAGCCGCCTTCGTCACCGATACCGGTGTTGTGGCCGGCAGCGGAAAGCTCTTTTTTCAGGGTGTGGAAAACTTCGGCCCCCATGCGGATGGCTTCTTTGATGTTGCTGGCCGAGACCGGCATGATCATGAATTCCTGAATATCGATCGGGTTGTCGGCATGTTCGCCGCCGTTGATGATATTCATCATCGGCACGGGCAAAATCCGCGCCGAGGTGCCGCCGATGTAGCGATACAAAGGCTGGGCGGTATAGTCAGCCGCAGCTTTGGCAGCGGCAAGCGAAACACCCAGAATGGCGTTTGCCCCCAGACGGCCCTTGTTCTCGGTGCCGTCCAGTTCGATCATCGCCCCGTCCAGCGCTTCTTGCTCGGTGACGTCCATGCCCACCAGTGCTTCGGCAATTTCACCGTTCACGGCAGCCACAGCTTCCAGAACGCCTTTGCCGCCGTAACGGGATTTGTCGCCATCGCGCTTTTCAACCGCTTCATAGGCGCCGGTAGAGGCCCCAGATGGCACCGCAGCGCGGCCCATTGTACCGTCTTCGAGAACAACGTCGACCTCTACGGTCGGGTTGCCGCGGCTGTCCAGAATTTCACGGGCGAAAATGTCGATGATCATGCTCATGGGGCAATCCTCAAATGGCTTGGGTTTGCGGGTTTCATAGCAGGGTCGGCGCATTTGTAAATGCGCTCTGTTATCGCTAACGGCTGCTTTACCGCTAACAAGTGTCCCTAAGGGCAAGTTTTTCAGCGATCGTCGCCCGTGGCCACCCTTTGTTCGCGCAGATAGGCATAGATGCCGCTGCCCACGATCAGGAATATCCCGACGTAGGTGAGAAGATCGGGGCGTTCGCGAAAGATAATTAGGCTCACGATCATGGCGAAAACAATGCGGGAATAGCGAAACGGGGCCACCACAGAGATTTCGGCAATCCGCACCGATGTCGTCACCGCAAAATAGGCCAGCGGCATAAAGACCAACGTGCCCGCCAGATAGGCCGAGGTTTGCAGATCGGGAAGGCGGGGCGCGCCTTCAAACAGCAGCATAACAGCGCCCGTCGGGATGATCAGCAGAAAGGCATAAAACGACATCAGTGGCGTAGAGATCGTCGCGGGGGCGGCGCGGGTGGCCAGGTCGCGGATCGACAGGGCAGTAACCCCGAGCACGGCAAAAAGCGAGGCCGGTTCAAAGGCCTCACTGCCGGGCCGGATGATCAGCAGCACCCCGAGAAAACCGATCACAATCGCGGCCCAGCGGCGGGGGCCGACTTTTTCCCCCAGAAACAGCACCGCGCCAAGGGTGATGATCAGCGGCGAAGCCTGCATGATCGCCGCTGTGCTGGACATATCGGTCAGCGCAAAGGCGGTGACAAAGGCAAAAGCGCCGATGGATTCGGTAATGTTGCGGGTCAGGATCATCGGCGCAAAAAACTGGCGCGACACGATTCGTTCCCGCTTTGCCAGAGACATCAGACCGAAAGTCACGGTGCCGCCAAGGCCCATGACCATCAGAACCTGTCCGTTGGGCAGGGTTTGGGTCGCCAGTTTGATGAACCCGTCAGCCAGTGCGAAACCGGCCATAGCGAGGACCATCAAAACGATGCCGCGAATATTGTGCATGAAGGCCGCTTCCAAAGAAAAACGGGGCACCTTGCCCCGTTCCATCAGCCTTAGATGATAAACTGCGCCGCTTCAAGGGCAGGCTTAGTCGGCACAGCGTGTACCGGTCTGGTCATCAAAGAAATGCAGCGCGTGATCGGGCAATTTAACGTTCAGTTCATCTCCGGCCTGTAAAGAGGTGCGGGCGGGCAGGCGGATATTGATCATGGTTTCCCCGAGCATGACTTCGGCATAGCTGTCGCCACCTGTCCGCTCGATCCGCTGGATGGTGAAAGGGGTGGTAAAGGTTGCCGGTGCGGTGACGATTTCGGCATCCTCCGGACGGAACCCGAATTGCACGGGCCCCTCGGGCAGGGAAACGGGCACTTTTGCACTATGGCTGGCCAAAGAAAGCGTGCTGCCGGTTGCGGTGGGGGATGCCGTTGCGGCGATCAGGTTCATCGGCGGATTGCCCATAAAGCGCGCCACAAAAGTATTGGCCGGACGGAAGTAAATCTCGTCCGGTGAGCCGAATTGCTGCACATACCCCTGATTCATCACGCAAATTTTGGTGGCAAGGGTCATGGCTTCGATCTGATCGTGGGTCACATAGACGATGGAGGCATTGACTGTTTCATGCAGGCGACGGATTTCGGCCCGCATTTCCACCCGCAGCTTTGCATCCAGATTGGAGAGCGGTTCGTCAAACAAAAACAGCTTGGGGTCGCGCACCAAAGCCCGTCCCATGGCGATCCGCTGGCGCTGCCCGCCCGACAATTCGGAAGGTTTGCGCTGCAACAGCGGCTCGATCTGCAAAACACTGGCAACCCGCGCCAATGCCGCCTGCTGGGTGGCTTTGTCGATGCCGCGCACTTTCATGCCGAAGGTGATGTTTTCGCCCACGGTCATCGTCGGATAAAGTGCGTAGGATTGAAACACCATTGCGATATCACGATCCCGAGGCGGCACCTGTGTCATATCCTTGCCGCCAATTTGCAGCTGGCCGGCGGTGATCGCTTCCAGACCTGCGATGCAGTTCAGCAGGGTGGATTTTCCGCAGCCCGACGGCCCCAGAAGCACCAGAAAATCGCCGCTCTCCATGGCGACAGAGATATCGTGCAAGACCTCGACCTCACCATAGGATTTCTTGAGGTTCACGGTGGAAAGAACTTGTGTGTCGGTCATATCGGATCTCATCTAAGAACGGCAGAAGTAGAGGCACGCACGATCAGATCGGCGGGCACAATACGTTGTAGGGTTGAAACATCGGCCCCTTCGGAAAGGGCCACCAGCATTTTGGCAATCTCACGCCCTGCGGTGCGGATCGGGGCGCGGGTCACGGTCAGCGGTACCGAGAAATTTTCGGTTTTCATCGAGGACAGCCCGTCATCATGGGAAATCACTGATACGTCGCGGCCCATTTCCAGCCCTTCGTCGCGCAGGCGGCGGGTGAGGCCCAGCACCAAAAGCGTTGAGGAGCATAGAACAGCGGTCGGAGGCTGGGGCAGGGTGAACAGATGTTGGGTCTGGCGATAGCCTTCGTCTTCGCTCATACCGCCATGCAGGATCAGGCCGGGGTCACAGTTTAAACCCGCCTGCGCTAGCGCCCTCTGGAAACCGGTCAGCCGTTGGCGGGCAAACATCGTATCGGCCTGACCGTTGATCAGCGCGATTCGCTGGTGTCCCAAGTTGATCAACAGCCGGGTCGCGTCAAAAAACGCATCCTCATTGGCGATGTCAAAAAACGCATAGGGCGTTTGGATTTCGGTCTGCCCGTGCACCACAAAAGGGAAGTTCATTTCCGACAGGGCCTGAATGCGGTCATCACGTACCTTGGGCGCGGAAATGACAAATCCGTCGACTTTTCCGGTGGTGGCAAAACGGCGGTATGTGCCCAGCCCGTCTGCGGCCGTCAGTACAACATCCAGATCCATCGCCGCCAGCTCTTTGGTGAATCCGGCAAGGAAATCAACAAAATGCGGATCATTCAGCAGATCATCGGTCTGGTTGAGCACCATGCCAAACGCCCCGGCCTTGCCTGTGGCCAAGCGCCGAGCAGAGGTGTTGGGGCGATAATTGAGCTGCTGGGCTGCAGCCAGTACTTTGTCACGGGTTTTCGGGCTGACCGTGGAGTAGCCGTTCAACGCGCGGCTGACAGTGGCCTGCGACAGGCCCAGATGTTCTGATAGGTCTTTTAGATTCATCTTGTTCCCTCCCTGTCGAAGTGGCTTCCGCCTTTGAAAGCGCTTTCATTATTTTTGACACAGGCGAACTAATATTTCAAGCCTCTTCCCCGCTGTCGAGCCATTTCTTTAGAGTGTCGGTGGGTTAACCTATATAAATAGGGTTATTTTGGTAGGGTGTTGAAAGATGTTGACAGGAGGGGGTGAAATGAAAATATTGAAAGCGCTTTCAAAATGGACGAGCGGACGATTCTGTCTGAAGGGGGACGAATGACGACATCACATAACAATACCCTAATGGCTGGTGACGTGGATTGGTGGCGCGGTGCGGTGATCTATCAAATCTACCCGCGCTCCTATCAGGATGATACGGGCAACGGGATCGGCGACCTCAAGGGGATCACCCGCCGCCTTGATCACATCGCGGGCCTTGGGGTGGATGCGATCTGGCTTTCGCCTTTCTTTAAGTCGCCGATGAAAGACATGGGGTATGACGTGTCGGACTACTGCGACGTCGACCCGATCTTTGGCACCCTTGCCGATTTTGACGCGCTCGTGGCCAAAGCCCATGCGCTTGGCTTGCGGGTGATGATCGATCAGGTGCTAAGCCATACGTCGGATCAACATGACTGGTTCACCGAAAGCCGCGCCTCTAAGGATAACGCTAAATCCGACTGGTACGTTTGGGCCGACGCAAGCCCCGATGGGTCGGCGCCCAACAACTGGCAGTCGATTTTTGGCGGACCGGCCTGGACGTGGGACCCGCGGCGCAAACAATATTTCATGCATAATTTCCTCTCCAGCCAACCAGATTTGAACTTTCACAATCCGGATGTTCAAAAAACGCTGCTTGAGACTGTCAAATTTTGGCTGGATCGCGGTGTGGACGGGTTCCGTCTGGATACGGTGAACTTCTATGTGCACGACAAGGAACTGCGCAGTAACCCGCCGTATTCCGGCGCGAATAACGATATTCCGGACATCAACCCCTATGGGTATCAAGAACATATCTATGATAAAACACAGCCGGAAAATGTTGATTTTCTGAAAGATTTCCGCGCATTGCTGAATCAATACCCCGGCGCGGCTGCGGTGGGCGAGGTCGGTGATGGTGAACGCTCCTTGCAAACTATGGCGGAATATACCGCCAATGGCGACCGGCTGCAGATGTGCTATTCTTTTGACATGCTCAGCCCTGAGTATTCGGTGGCGCATTTCCGCGGCTGTGTGGAACGGTTCGAAGAGGCCAGTGTAAAGTTTTCGCAAGGCAATTCATGGGCGTGTTGGGCGTTTTCCAATCATGACGTGGTGCGCCACATGGGCCGTTGGGCACATCTCTGTGATGACCCAAGCCGCGTGGCCAAACAGGCCGTCAGCCTGCTGTTATCGCTGAAAGGCTCGGTATGTCTGTATCAGGGTGAAGAGCTGGGGCTGACCGAAGCGGAATTGCAATTCGAGGATCTGACGGATCCCTATGGCATTACTTTCTGGCCCGAATTCAAGGGCCGTGACGGTTGCCGCACACCGATGGTCTGGAATTCCAAAGCGTCCAACGGCGGGTTCTCGTCGGCCAACAAAACATGGCTGCCGGTTACAGAACCGCATCTGAAGGCCGCCGTGGACACGCAAGAAGGGGTCAAGGGGTCTATCCTTGAATTCTATCGCGAATTTCTGGCTTTCCGCAAAACCCGTCCGTCGCTCATCCATGGGGACATCACCTTCATCGATTGGGAGGAGGGGCTGGCTTATCTGCGCAGCCATCAGGGCGAAACGACGCTATGCCTGTTCAACCTCACCGAAACACCCGTTCAGTTTACGCTGCCAGATGGCCAGTTCAGTGATTTGATCGGGGCTGCCGACGAGGGTGTCGTCACCCTCGACGGGTTCAGCAGCTACTTTGCAAACAAAGAATGACGACAGAGAAAAACGGGAGAAAGATACAATGACGATGAAACTTAAGAGCACGTTATCCGTGCTGGCTTTGCTGGCCGCAACACCGGCTGTTGCGCTTGAAGAAGGCAAGCTAACCATCTGGATCAACGGCGATAAAGGCTTTAACGGCCTGCAGGAAGTCGGCGATAAATTCGCCGAAGAATTGGGCGTTGAGGTGGTGGTAGAGCACCCTGAATCCGTCACCGACAAATTCCAGCAAGCTGCCGCAAACGGGCAGGGGCCGGACATCTTTATCTGGGCCCATGACCGTTTTGGCGAATGGGCTGCGGGGGGATTGATTTCGCCGGTTGAACCTTCTGATGCGATCAAAGCCAATACCTTTGATTTCACCTGGGACGCTGTCACTTTTGACGGCAAGGTCTGGGGCTATCCCATGGCGGTCGAAGCCGTTGGTCTGATCTACAACAAGGACCTGATCGATACACCTCCGGCCACCATGGAAGAGATCGTCGATCTGAAAATCGAGGGCGTCAGCTCTCCGATCATGTGGGACTATAACAACACCTATTTCACCTTCCCGCTGCTGATGGCGGGCGGCGGTTTTGCCTTTGAAAAAGTCGATGGCAATTATGATGCAACCGCAACCGGCGTTGCCAATGCCGGTGCCATTGCGGGTGCATCTGTGGTGAAATCCCTGATTGATGGTGGCGTTATGCCCACTGGTGTGGACTACGGCGTGATGGATGCAGCGATCAACAAGGGTGATACTGCCATGGTGATCAACGGCCCATGGGCTTGGTCCAACTTGCAGCAATCGGGTGTGAATTTTGGTGTCGCGCCGATCCCCTCTGTGGATGGCAAGCCCTCCAAAGCCTTTGTTGGCGTATTGGCAGCAACCGTAAACGCCGCCAGCCCGAACAAGGACATCGCGGTTGAGTTCATCGAAAACTACATGCTGACAGACGCTGGTCTGGAAACGGTGAACAACGACGTGCCTCTGGGGGCTGTGGCCTCTGTTTCCTTTGCCGAAAAAGTCGGCAGCGATGAGCTAATCGCCGCAACTTTGGAAAACGCCCGCACCGGTGTGCCAATGCCGTCGATCCCGGCCATGGGTAAATTCTGGTCCTCGATGGAGCCCGCGTTGAAAGCCATCACCGGCGGTCAATCCTCCGTTGAAGAAGCATTGAAAGCGGCTGAAACCCGTATTCTGGCGGATTAATCCAATCGCGGGCGGCGTCTTCATGCCGCTCGCAATCACCTTAGATCGGGGGAGCAGACAATGGCCACAGCCGAAGATATTCCAGCAACCGTTGCCCAGACGGGGCAGGGGGCACGCCTGATGAAATGGGCGGGGCTGACCGGTGTTGCGCTGGCCTTTCTCTATGTCATCTGGGGGCTTTACATGGCCGGAGAAGCGGTTTTCGCCGTTCTAACCTTTGCCCTTGGGACCGCCATCGTCATCCTTTATGGCTGGTCGCGGTTTTACACATGGCGTTTTGTCTTTCCCGGTGTCGCCGCCGTCGCGGTCTTTATCGTTTTGCCGGTAATTTATACCTCGGCCATCGGCTTTACCAATTACTCGGCCACCAATCTTTTGACGCTTGAACGGGTGCAAGCCTATCACCTGCAGACCCTTGTCAAAGAAGAGGGCAGCAAACGTCCCTTTGCATTGACCACTGCGGGTGAATTGTATTTCCCCGCCGATGGTGATCGCACGGCGCTGATTACGCCTCCGATTACGCAAGGGCCTGATCTGACGGCGGAAACTGCCTTGACCGCCCCCGAAACCGTTGTCCTGAAAGAAGTGCTGGCGCAGCGCGATCTGTTGCAAACGCTGGTCGTGGCCACGCCGGAAGGCGGTGCGCTGACGATGGATGGCTTACGGGCCTTTTCCGCCAGCAGCCCGCTTTATACGTTGCAGGACAATGATGTGCTTGTTGGCTCGGATGGCAGCCGTTTGACCCCGAATGCCGAAACCGGTTTTTATGAGGCCCAAGACGGCAGCAAAGTCACCCCGGGCTGGCGCGTGAACATCGGCTGGGAGAACTTTGCCGATATCGCTACCAACGAAGGCATCCGTCAGCCGATATTCCAGATCTTTATCTGGACCTTTACCTTTGCCTTTGTGTCGATGCTGTTGACCTTTGGCGTTGGCACCACGCTGGCGGTGATCCTTGAATGGCCCTACCTGCGGTTCGCGGGGCTGTACCGTGTGCTGTTGATCCTGCCCTATGCGGTGCCATCGTTTATTTCGATCCTCGTGTTTCGCGGGCTGTTCAACCAGAATTTCGGTGAAATCAACCTGATCCTGAGCCAGCTTTTCGGGTTAAAGCCCGATTGGTTTACTGACCCCGCGCTGGCGCGCACGATGCTGTTGATGGTCAATACATGGCTCGGCTATCCCTATTGGATGCTGCTGATTGCAGGGTTCCTGCAAGCGGTGCCGCGCGACCACTACAAAGCCGCCGCTCTCGAAGGCGCAGGGCCGGTGCGGTGTTTCTTCTCGATTACCTTGCCGCAAATCCTGCCGCCTTCAGTGCCGCTGTTGATCGCCAATTTCGCCTTTAACTTCAATAATATCGTGTTGATCCTGCTGCTGACGCGGGGCGGGCCGGATATTCCGGGCACCTTGCTGCCTGCGGGGTCCACCGATTTGCTCGGCTCTTTCACCTTCCAGATCGCCTTTGGCGATTCAGGTCAGAACTTTGGCATGGCCGGTGCAATCTCGACGCTGATTTTTGCCATCACCGGCATTATTGCCTATGCCAATTTCCGCGTCATGCAACGTCTTGCCGCCAAACGGAGTGCCCGCTGATGATCGTTGAAAGCAAATCCGAGCTGTTCCGCCGCAAGCTGATCGCCCACGGCATCCTGTTGGTTTTTATCGCGCTGATCATGTTTCCCTTTCTCATGGTTCTGTCGATTTCCTTTCGCGAGGGTAACTTTTCGACCGGATCGCTCTTTCCTGAAAACCCGACACTTGAACATTGGGCACTGGCGCTTGGGTTTGAATACACCCGCGCCGATGGCACAGTGATTAAACCGCCCTATCCGGTGCTGCTCTGGCTGTGGAATTCGATCAAAGTTGGTCTGATTGCCTCTATCGGCGTGCTGGCGCTTTCGACTACCTCGGCCTATGCCTTTGCACGGCTGCCGTTCAGAGGGCGCCAAGGGGTGCTGGATACATTGCTGATCATCCAGATGTTCCCCGCCGCCCTCGCAGTGGTTGCGATCTATGCGATTTTTGATGCTTTGGGGCGCGTGGTGCCATGGCTTGGCGTCGATAGCCATCCGGCGCTGATTTTAAGCTATCTGTCGGCGATCACCCTGCATATCTGGACCATCAAGGGCTATTTCGACTCGATCGATCCGGCACTGGATAAGGCGGCGCAAATTGACGGGGCCACCCCGTGGCAGGCGTTCCGCTATATCTTCCTGCCTTTGTCGGTGCCGATCTTGGCGGTGGTTTTTGTGCTGTCGTTCATCTTTTTCATCAACGAGTATCCGGTTGCCTCAGTTTTGCTGCGGGAAACCGATAAGATGACTTTGGCCGTCGGCGCGCGGCAGTACCTTTATGAGCAGAAATACCTCTGGGGGGATTTTGCCGCGGCTGCAGTGCTCTCGGGCCTGCCGATCACAGCGCTTTTTCTGGTTGCGCAACGCTTCCTTGTTTCGGGACTAAGCGACGGGGCGGTCAAGGGATAAGCCGGACAGCAACAAAGTACCTAAAAAAGGGCGGCACTTAGAGCTGCCCTTTTTGAGTTTGAAAGTTGATGGTTTGGGAAAAACGGTACACTTTGGGTTCAGGCGTGCCCATACCGCCAAAAAGGTGACTTCGCATCCGCGCTCCCAAAGGAAGGCTTGGCTCAAGAATTCTAGTATGGTAGTTAAATCCAACTGAAAATACATCCAGCTTGCCATGCCCAAACTCTCGACCCTCATCTATAAGGCCAGCCCCTCGACGGCGGATCGGGTTTATGAGTCGTTGTATCATGCCATTATATCACTTGAATTGCCGCCGGGCAGCAAAGTGTCAGAGGTCGAATTGGCCAAACGTCTGGATGTATCGCGCCAACCGGTGCGAGAAGCATTTTACCGGCTATCCCAGCTTGATTTTCTTAAGGTGCGGCCCCAACGGGCGACCCTTGTAACCAAAATCTCTGACCATCGGGTGAAAGAAGCCAGTTTTATTCGGCTGGCGCTGGAAACGGCCTGCTTCAAAGATGCCTTCGGGCGCATCGATGCAGAGGCCGAAGTGCGCTTCGCGGGCATTCTTGAGGAACAACAGGCCGCCATCACCGCCAAGGACAACGCAGCGTTTCAACGGGCGGATGACCGGTTTCATCAAGCGATCTGTGCCTTGTCCGGACATGAGACCGTCTGGGCACTGATTCAGGATCAGAAAGCCCATATTGATCGGGCGCGCTTTTTGTCGATGTCGGATGTGGGACCGCAGGCGCTTGCCGAACACAAAGCGCTTTTGGCAACACTGCTGATCAAAGACCAACGGGGGCTTGAACGGCTCCTGCAGACACATTTGCTGCGGATCAACACAGATTTGCCGGGCCTTCGGGCCTGTAACGAACAGTTTTTTGAGGAAGAAACGTGACACAGAAATTCATCGCCATTGGCGAATGTATGGTCGAGCTTTCGTCGATCGGGGATAACAAATTTGCGATGGGGTTTGCTGGGGATACCTTCAACACCTCATGGTATCTGCGCAAGCTGGCCCGTCCCGAATTGCAGGTGGCCTATCTGTCGGCTGTTGGCGATGACGAGCCGTCCCATCGCATGACCGCCATGATGCAGGATGCGGGCATCCAGCCCGAGTTGACCGTACGGGCAGGGGGGCATGTCGGCCTTTACATGATTTCGCTGAACAAGGGGGAACGCAGTTTCTCCTATTGGCGCGACACGGCGGCGGCCCGCACGCTGGCGGATGACCTTCTTGAATTACCTGACGTAAGTCATGGGGATATCGCTTTTTTCTCTGGTATTACCCTTGCGGTTCTACCGCCCGAAGGTCGCGCGCGTCTGTTGTCTGTTTTGCAGGATGCGCGGGCCAAAGGGGTACGGGTTGCCTTTGATCCGAACCTGCGGCCCCGCCTGTGGCAATCCTCAGATGAGATGTGCGACTGGATTATGAAAGGCGCTGCGGTTTCCGATATTGCTTTGCCCTCATTTGAGGATGAAGAAGCCTTCTTTAAGGACGCAGACCAAGAAGCTACGGGCAACCGCTATCTGACGCAGGGCTGTTCTTTGGTCATCGTCAAGGATGGGCCTGATCCGGTACGGGTGATGACAGCGGATACTCAGGCGATGGTTTCGCCGCAAAAGGTTGACACTGTCGTGGATACCACCGCCGCCGGAGATGCGTTTAACGCCGGTTTCATTGCCGGTATGGATGCGGGTTTGTCGCCAAGCGAAGCCGTCGCCATCGGCTGCCGTCTATCGGCGCAGGTTATCGGCAAACCCGGTGCTCTTGTTGAGATCGATCCAGAAAGCTTTGGCCTGTAAATCAATGTCTTATGCGCCGAAGTTCTTTACTCGGCGCATGGGGGTCTGCGGATTATAAAATACTCGACAGCAGGCGCTTTGCTTCTGCGGCGGGCGTCGCCAGCGGGCTGCGGTCTTCGCCGGGAAAGAAACGCGCGCGGGTGGCGGTGGCCATCGGGGCAGGTGCAAGCAGATGCACTTTGGGACCGGTTTTGACGGTCTCGGCCTGCCAGCTTTCGACAAGAGCGTTCTGGGCGGCTTTGCTGGCCCCGTAGGCGCCAAAGAATTTCTGTCCGGCACGATCATCACGCATGAATATCGCCTGACCGGAACGCGCCAGAAGCAGCGGTTCGATATAGCCGATCAAACGCCCCGGTGCGGTAACATTGACCAGAACACTTTTGTCCCAATCCTTGGCCGCCAGATGGCCCGCAGGCGATAAAGGTGCGGCATGCACAGCCGTATGAACCCAGAAATCCAGCCCGCCCCAGCGATCATGGATCGAACGGCACAGATGCATCATCGCCGCATCGGTTGTGACATCCATCGGTGCAAGCGTGGCCGAGCCCCCTGCCGCCTGAATGCGGTCATCCAGCTCCTCCAGCGCACCGGTGGTGCGACCAACGGCGATGACGTGATAGCCTTTCGTCGCCAGTTCAAAGGCCAAAGCTGCGCCCAGACCGCGCGAAGCGCCTGTCACTAATGCGGTTTTTTCTGTGTTCTCTGCCATAGCGCTGCTTTGTCATTCCTTTGCCGTTGGCACAAGCCCCAAGCGTTGGGCCGCGCCGATTTTACGCGGGCTTGCGGATTTCATAGGTTGTGCAGTTTTGATCATAATGGGTTTCTTCGCCAATATAACGCATCCCCAGCCGCTGCATGACCTTTTGGGATTTGATGTTTTCCGGCAGGGTCACCGCCTTAAGCAGATCAACGCCGATGGTATGAAACCCGTAATCGATGGCCGCTTGTCCGGCTTCTGTCGCATAGCCTTTTCCTTGGTGCTGCGGCAACAAGCGCCAACCGATTTCAAGATCGGCGTCTTCCTGATGGGCCAGATGTTGCAGGCACGCCGCCCCGATAAGTGTGTCGCTTGCCTTTTCGATGACCACCCACCAGCCGAACCCGTGTTTCATCCAGCGCTTTTGCACCCGCGTGATCCCCTCTCGGGTTTTTTCCAGCGGTTCGGGGATTTCACCGCCCAGATAGCGCATGACCTCTGGAGTGTTGTTCATCGTGTTCAGCTGGTTCAGGTAGCGCGGTGAAAAGGGTTCGAGCCGCAGGCGCGCAGTATGCCGGATGTATTGGCGCGGCTCGGGTTTGCGCAGCTGTGCCAAGGCGTTTTGGCAGACCCCGAGTTTCAGCCATTGGCAGCCCTGACAAAGGTGGTCCAGATCGGTAGGGCGCAGATGTTCGCGCATCCGCCGTTTTGCGTCGCCCCAGGTCAGCCGCATGCCAGCCGTAAGTCCGAGGGCCTCGGCGTGTCGGGCATCCAGCGCGGCGATCTTTGCTTCATCTGTACAGTGATCGGCGTTGCGCATCGGGCAGGGGGCACAGATGTCATCGGTGCGATCCTCTATAACTTCGATGATTACACCGTCCCCGCCACTGGCCCGCAGACGCCCCATGACGATGGCCGTCATATTTTCGGTAAAGCCGTCAGAATAGCCCTTGCCCTGATAGCCCAGCGAGCACAGGAAATGATGCGGTCTGTAGCGCAGGGGTTTGGGAGTAGGTGACATGCCGCAGGTTTAAAAAGCAAAACGCCCCAGCGTCAAGACAAACACAGGGGCGCAGATTGTTTTAGCAGCTACAATACCAGCTTTATTCAGCGGCTTTCAGTTGAAAACCGGCTTCAATCTTATCGCTGGGGGCCACCGGATATTCGCCGGAAAAACAGGCGTCACAATAGGCGGGCGATTTTGGATCCCGACCTTTGGCCTCGCCAGCGGCGCGGTACAGACCATCCAGAGAGATGAACTTCAACGAATCCACGCCAAGATAGGCGCACATTTCGTCTTCGCTCATCTGGGCGGCCAGCAGTTTATCCCGTTCTGGCGTGTCTACCCCGTAAAAACAGGGCCACATTGTGGGCGGAGAGGCGATGCGGAAGTGTACTTCGGCGGCTCCGGCGTCCAAAATCATCTCTTTGATCTTACGGCTGGTGGTGCCACGTACCACAGAGTCATCGACAAGAATGACCCGTTTTCCCTTGATCAGCGCCCGATTGACGTTGAGCTTCAGACGCACACCCATATTCCGGATCTGCTCGGTCGGCTCAATAAAGGTGCGGCCCATATACTGGTTGCGGATGATCCCCATCGCATAGGGAATACCGCTTTCCTGACTGAACCCGATCGCAGCGGGTGTGCCACTGTCAGGCACGGGACAAACAAGATCAGCATCAACCGGCGTTTCGCGGGCCAGTTCCACACCGATCTGGCGGCGGGTTTCATAGACCGAACGCCCGCCCAGAATGCTGTCAGGGCGGCTGAAATAGACGTGCTCAAAGATGCAGAAACGAGATTTCTTCTTCTCGAACGGATGAAAGCTTTCAACCCCATGCTCGGTGATGACCACCATCTCGCCCGGTTCGATTTCGCGGACGAATTCGGCCCCGATGATGTCCAACGCACAGGTTTCTGACGACAGCGCATAGCCATCGGCGATTTTACCCAGCACCAGCGGACGCACGCCCAGCGGGTCACGCACACCGATCAGTTTGGTGCGGGTCATGGCGACAATCGAAAACGCGCCTTCTACACGGCGCAGGGCGTCTTTCATGCGTTCGGGAATGTTGCGCTGAAGCGAGCGTGCCATCAGGTGGATGATACATTCGGAATCAGACGAGCTTTGGAAGATCGAGCCGCGCTCGATCAGCTCTTTGCGCAGGGCATTGGCATTGGTGATATTGCCGTTATGGGCAATTGCCGCGCCGCCCATAGAGAATTCACCGAAAAACGGCTGCACATCGCGGATCGCGGTCTGGCCTTTTGAGCCAGCAGTGGAATAGCGCACATGGCCGATAGATACGGGGCCGGGCAGGGTTTCCATCAGGCTGGCTTTGGTAAAGTTATCGCGGACATAGCCGAAACGACGGGCTGAATTGAAACCCTGTTCAGGATCATGGGAGACAATGCCGCCCGCTTCCTGACCGCGGTGTTGCAAGGCATGCAGGCCCAGAGCAACGAAATTCGCCGCATCCTTTACGCCGACAACGCCAAAGACGCCGCATTCTTCTTTTAGTTTATCATCGTCGAACGGATGGCTTGGGGGCATTTCTTGCATAGTGGCAGCAGCTCCGAATCCCTTGGCGGTGGTTTGGCCTTGTCATAGGCGCTCTGAAGGCAACTGTCACCAAAGCTTCGCAATTGCACTGGGCGTTATGTTGCCATTTAACCCTTCCTGACGGGTTTTGGCGCAGGTTTTGCCAATTTTGGCCGCCACGCAATTGGGTATACCCCAATTTACAGCGCCCCAAATGGCAAAAAACCCGCACCATTGGCACGGGTTTCTATCTTTTAGACGTGATTTACCGATGGTTGGATCAATTGGCAGAACAGTTGCTCACCAGTTGTTCGTAGCGGCCAACGATCCAGCCCGGCGCATCCTCGGGGATGTTTTCGTCGATATTATCCTGAACCTGTGCAAAAACGCTGGCGGTACGGCTGTCATCCACCATCGGCACAGCCTGATCCACAACCACGCGATCATAAACCACAAGGCCCACCGCCACGAGCAACAGCCCGCGCAACACGCCAAACAAAAAACCAAGCCCCTGATCCAGCCCCGATAGGGCAGAGCGCTGGATGGCGCTGGAAAACAGCGGGGTAAAGATCGAGACAACCACCAAGGCCAAGGCAAAAACACCGGCAAAGGCGGCGATCATCGATAATTCACAACTGTCAGCAATGAAATCTTTGAGCAGCGGAACCTCTTTGATCAGCGGTTCGGCCTTGGGCGCAAATAAAAACGCCAGAACAGCGGCAGCAATCCAGCCCAGAATGGCCATGCCCTCGCGCACGAAACCGCGCGAATAGGCCAAAATTGCCGACACCACGATAATAACGGCAACAACACCGTCGATAATGGTAAAGCCTTCCATGCGTCTCTCTCTCCCGGGCGGTTAGCCGGCTCCGAATATATCTCCGACAAAGGCAGTCAAATCGGCCATCTGTGTGACCTCGACCCCAGTGCCTTCGCCTTTTTTGCTGCGCGCTGGCGCAATGGCCTTGGTGAAACCAAGTTTTCCGGCTTCTTTCAACCTGTTTTCTGTCTGTCCGACCGCGCGTAACGACCCTGATAGACTGATTTCGCCAAAAACCACAGTTTCTGCGGGCAATGCCACATCTTCGCGCGCCGAAAGTAGCGCAGCCGCAACAGCCAGATCGGCAGCGGGCTCGGTGATTTTCATGCCACCGGCGACGTTAAGATAAACATCCAGCCCAGTAAACGGGATGCCGCAGCGTGATTCGAGCACTGCAAGGATCATCGCCAGACGCCCGCCATCCCAGCCGACAACCGTGCGCCGTGGCTGGCTGTGGGGGGTAGGGGCCACAAGGGCCTGAAATTCGCAGAGCACCGGACGCGTGCCTTCGATCCCGGCAAAAACCACCGACCCAGCGGTGGGTTCCTCGCGTTCGGACAAAAACAGCGCCGAGGGATTCAGTACTTCGCTTAAGCCCCCGCCGGTCATTTCAAACACGCCGATTTCATCAGCGGGACCAAAACGGTTTTTCACCGCGCGCAGAATGCGGAACTGATGGCCGCGCTCGCCTTCGAAATACAGCACCGTGTCGACCATATGCTCAACCACACGAGGACCGGCGATCTGGCCTTCTTTGGTGACATGGCCGACCAGCACCACCGCCATGTTTTTGCGTTTGGCAAAGGTCGTCAGCTCATGGGCGGCGGCGCGGACCTGACTGACAGAGCCCGGTGCGCTCTCGACGTTATCGGCCCACATGGTCTGAATGGAATCGATAATGGCGATGTCGGGCTTTTCGGCCTCTAGCGTTGTCATGATATCGCGCAGGTTGGTTTCGGCGGCCAGCTTCACCGGCGCATCGGTCAAATCCAACCGCTGGGCGCGCATGCGCACTTGCGCACTGGCTTCTTCACCCGAGACATAGATGGCTTTTAGACCGGCGCGGGCAAAACTGGCAGCAGCCTGCAAAAGCAGGGTGGATTTACCAATACCCGGATCGCCACCAACCAGAATAGCCGAGGCCGGCACCAACCCACCGCCTAAAACGCGGTCAAGTTCAGCCATGCCCGATTGCGTGCGCGGGGGCGGGGTTTCTTTTGTCGTCAGATCGGTCAGCACGACGGTACGGCCACGTTTAGCGCCGAGCGATTTAGAGGCCGGACCGGCGGAAAGCGGCACCTCTTCGGTGATAGAGTTCCACGCGCCGCAAGAATCGCAGCGACCGGACCATTTTGTCGTAACCGCACCGCAGTCATTGCAGGAATAGGATTTGGATTTTGCCATGCCGTTTTGTGCCCGAGCGGGGGCCAAATGCCAAGCGAATAGCGCGTCAGCCCGTTGCTTTCATCTCGCGCGCCGTCAGGGCGGACAAGAGCAGCGAAAACAGGATGCAAAACGTAAAGAGATACAGCCCCCAACCGGTTTCAACCCGCCCGACACCGATACCCTTGATCAAGACGATATACAGCGCGATCAGAAAAACATCCGCCATCGCCAGTTTGCCAAGCCAAGTCAGCAGCGGCAAAAACCGTGGAGATAAGCGCCCGAATTGCACCGCCGTTAACATCAGCGTCTTGGCATAAGGGGCAATAAAGGCGAACAAAAAGACCAGTGCCGCCAAAAAGATATCGGTCTCCCACAGGGCGGCGAGGCCAGAGATGACGCTGATCTCGGAGAGGCCAAACAGGGGCAAAAGCCCCGCCCGCAACAAAGGGGCAGCCCAGGCGATCGGAAACAGCACCAGCAAGGAAAGGTTACCATATCGCAGCAGGTTTCGCATCAGATGGCTCATGCCCTCTGCGATAGCGCTGTGATCCGAAGAGGACAAGACAAAGGCCGGTTTTCACCGGGTGTTAATGTTTGTTCTGTTTTGCCATTGCCACGACCTTGCTGTCAGAGAGCGGCAGGGAAAATCCGATTTCCGGCAGAACTTCCTGAAGGTCTTTGTGCAGGCGCTCCAGTTGCGTTTGAATCACATGTTCATCCAGTTGCACCTCATGCAGCCAACGTTTCAACTCCTTGACACTGCGCGCGGCAATGTCGATCTGTTCCTGAAACCGTTCCACTTCCTGCTGACGTTGTCGCAGAAAGGTTTTGGCGCGTTCGACTTTTTCATCGGCATAAACATCGGCGATATCACGGGATTCTTGGCTCATCTGCGCCGCGATTTGCAAAAGCTCGGGTTCAAGGGTTTCCAGATCGGGATGTTGGCGTAAATAAACAATCCGTTCGCGCACGGCATCAAATTCACTACGCAGCATGAAAGCGCCGCGCCGATCCGCATCATGGCTGATCGCATAGGCACGGGCCACGTCATCCATGGTCATCGAAAAATCCCGATGGGAGCGTTCCAGCGCCGTCATACGCCGGTTGGCCGGAATATAAAAACACAGCGCGGTAAACAGGCCCGCAACCCCGCATTGCAGCCAAATACCGGCTTGTGGAAAACTGTGATCACCAAAATGGGCGGTCAAGGACAACCACGGCAACACTCCAAGAGCCGACAATAGGCAAATGCCGACCAGTGCCACCGCGAGAGAGACAATCAGGAACAAGGATGAAATCTGTAAGATTTTCTGAAACTTGAAAAAGGCAGTGTCGGAATGCGCTTGCATAATCAGCTCCGGAATAAAATAATATACTCTTTTAAAGAGGATAGCCTGCGACGTTGATTTGTTAATGGTAAGAAATTGCCTGTTAGATCACAAAATATTAAGCGGATCGGTGGGAATTGTAACAATTCGAGAGAGCAAAATCGCCGCACTTTACTAGATGTAATGGTGGCTACTAGAGCTTGTGGTTTGGGACATGACGGCCTCTAGCGGTAAGGCCGAAGGACTTATCTCACCGATTCGATGGGCCCGATGGCAGAGCCGGTGATAAACTGGCTGAGATAAGCATCATCACTGTGGTCCATTTCGGCAATCGGTCCGCACCAGCGGATCTTGCCGTCGTGAAGCATGGCCACCTGATCCGCGATCGCGCGCACACTGCGCATATCATGGGTAATGGTCATGGCGGTCGCCCCCATTTCAACGACAATTTCGCGGATCAAATCATTGATAACGCCTGACATGATCGGGTCGAGCCCTGTTGTTGGCTCATCAAAAAAGATGATATCAGGTTCCGCGGCAATGGCACGCGCTAGACCCACCCGTTTTTGCATCCCACCGGACAGTTCCGCCGGAAACAAGTCGGCCACCTCAGCCGAGAGCCCGACCCGGCGCAGTTTCTCAAGCGCGATGGCGCGGGCTTCTTCCTTGGGGCGTTTTAACGATCCGCGCAACAGCCGAAAGGCGACATTCTGCCAGACTGGCAAGGAATCAAATAAAGCGCCACCTTGGAACAGCATGCCAAATTGCGCCAGAAAGGCGTCCCGATCCTGCGCGGCGGCCCCACTTACCTCGATCATTCCTGAATCCGGCTTGATCAGGCCAAGAATGCATTTCAGTAGAACCGATTTCCCTGTGCCGGAACCGCCGATGATGACCATGCTTTGCCCCTTGGGCAATGTCAGATCAACACCGCGCAGCACCGCTTTGGGGCCAAAGGATTTATGAACATCGCGCAGGGTGATCATGCCGAAAAGAATGCCTCTGTCAGGATGTAATTGGCCGCCAGAATAAGAACCGACGCCGCCACCACGGCTGATTTTGTCGCCCGACCCACCCCCTGTGCGCCGCGGCCAGAGGACATGCCGTAATAACAGCCCATGGTCGCCACGATAAACCCGAAGACGGCGCCTTTCACCAGACCGGAACCAATATCCCACGGTTCCAGAAAATCGACGGTGTTCTGCAGATAAACGGATTCGTTAAAGCCAAGCCGCCCGGTGCCAATGACAAAGCCGCCCATAATCCCGATGATATCGCCAATGGCGACAAGGACAGGTACCGCCAACGTGGCGGCCAGCACGCGTGGCACGGTCAGATATTTCATCGGATGGGTCGACAGGGTGACAAGAGCGTCGATTTGTTCTGTGACTTTCATCGTGCCGATCTCGGCAGCAATAGAGGAGGCCACCCGTGCGGCCACCATCAAGCCCCCCAAAACCGGGCCAAGCTCGCGCACCATGCCAATGGCGACGATGGAAGGCACCACGGCTTCGGCATTAAACCGCGCCCCGCCGGAATAGATTTGCAGCGCCAATGCGCCGCCGGTGAAAAACGCGGTCAGGCCGACCACGGGCAGGGAATACCAGCCGATGTTCATCAGGGCAGACAGAAACTCCCGAAAATAAAACGGCGGACGCAGCAGGTGGCTCAGGGTCGATAGGGCAAAGAGGGTCACCTGACCGATCGTCGCCAGTATCGCCAGCGTCGTGCGCCCGATCAGGGTAAAAGGAAGAGCCAGCGCCGGCATTAGGGTGTCTCGACAAAGCGGCGGGTATAGCGCGGCCCAAGGCTCGTCAGGATTTCATAGCCGATTGTACCGGCGCAATCGGCCAGTGCGTCCATTGTCTGGTGGTCGCAGAGCAAATCCAGACTGTCAGGGGCTTCTGGAAGATGGGTGACATCCACCGTCAGCAAATCCATCGACACCCGACCGGCCAGCGGGCAGGGGATATCGCCATCATAAAGCTGCGCACCGGCGGAAATCGCGCGTAGAATGCCATCGGCATAGCCGCCCGACAGGGTCGCAATGCGGCTTGGGGCTTTGGCTGGCCAGCTATATCCATATCCGACGGATTCTCCGGCGGCGACGTCGCGGATTTGTATGACCGGCAAAGACAGGCCGAC
The DNA here is from genome assembly GCA_947498155.1 of uncultured Pseudoruegeria sp. Lineage (GTDB taxonomy): Bacteria > Pseudomonadota > Alphaproteobacteria > Rhodobacterales > Rhodobacteraceae > Pseudoruegeria. Next base: position 152,150 of record CANMJD010000003.1, on the reverse strand, counting down.
GACCCGCTTTGCATCGACAAAGGGCAAGCCGCCATAGAGGCCGATACCGGGGCGGGTCAGGTCAAAATGGAATTCCGGTCCTAACAATATGCCGCCGGTCGCGGATAGCGATCTTGGAATGGACAGCCCGTCGGTCATGGATTTGAACTGCGCCAGCTGTGCGGCATTGGCGGGGTGATCGGGTTCATCGGCGCAGGCCAGATGGCTCATGATCAGCTGCGGTGAAAGCTGCAGCGCGATCTCGGCGATTGCGCTCCATTCTGCGGCCTCCAACCCCAGCCGGTTCATGCCGCTATCCAGCTGGATGCCGCAGGGATGACCGGGCAGGGATTCCGCGTGGCGGGTGATCTGCGCGATGGAATTCAGCATCGGCACAAGCTGAAGATCGTGGATCATTTCGGTGTCGCCGCGCATATGCCCGCCGAAAACGCAAATCTCGGGGCCAGACCCCAAAGCGCCCCGAACCGCTGCGCCTTCTTCTGCGGTGGCGACAAAAAAGCGCCGCGCCCCGGCTTGGGCCAGCGTTTTGGCAGCCCGGGCAGATCCAAGCCCGTAGCCATTTGCCTTTACCACCGCACCGGTTTCAACCGATGCCGCAGAGTGGCGGTCCAAGGCGGACCAGTTTTCCGCCAATGCGGCAAGATTGATTGTAAGTGTACCATTTCCCATAGGTCTGGTTTTCACCGCATCGCGCTTAAGGTCAAGAGGGAAAGAAAGGACGGGCGCGCTTGCGCATCGATGATGCCCGCGCGCGCCCGTTTATTCCGCCTGTCGGCGGGGATATTTAAAGAACAAAGTGGGTCTACTTTGTTTTGTCACTATTCCAGCGTTTGGGGCAGCGCCCCAAAGAACAGTTTAGCCCAGAACGCCGTTTTTGCTGATCGTTGTGCGCCCACCCAAATAGGGGTGCAGCACCGCAGGCAGGGTCACAGAGCCATCTTCGTTCTGGCCGTTTTCCAACACTGCGATCAGAGCACGGCCTACCGCCAGACCGGAGCCGTTCAGCGTGTGGACAAATTCCGGTTTGCCACCGGCTTCGGGTTTGAAGCGGGCGTTCATCCGGCGGGCCTGAAAATCGCCACAGGTGGAGATCGAGGAAATCTCGCGATAGCAGTTTTGCCCGGGCAACCAAACCTCGATGTCATGGGTACGGCGCGCGCCAAAGCCGATGTCTCCGGAACACAGGTTCACCGTGCGATAGGGCAGTTCCAGTTTTTCCAGAATAGCTTCGGCGCAGCGGGTCATGCGGGCGTGTTCTTCTTCGGATTTTTCCGGATGGGTGACGCTGACCATTTCGACTTTCTCGAACTGGTGCTGGCGCAACATGCCTGCGGTATCGCGTCCGGCGCTGCCCGCTTCGGAGCGGAAACACTGCGTATGGGCAACATAGCGGCGCGGCAGGTAGGATTCGGCAATGGTGGTGCCGTTGACGATATTGGTCAGCGAGACCTCAGCGGTGGGTACCAACCACCAGCCATCGGTGGTTTTATAGCTGTCTTCGCCAAATTTCGGCAATTGCCCCGTGCCCAGCATCATTTCTTCGCGCACCAGCACCGGTGTCCATGTTTCGGACAGCTCATGTTCCTCGACATGGGTGTCGATCATGAATTGTGCCAACGCGCGGTGCAGACGCGCCACAGCGCCAGAAAGCACCACAAAGCGCGACCCCGAGAGTTTGGCGGCGGTTTCGAAATCCATGCCGTCCTGAACGGCCGGCAATTCGTAATGCTCTTTCGGGTCAAAGGCGTAGTTGCGCGGATTGCCCCAGCGGTTGATCTCGACGTTATCCGCCTCATCTGCACCGGCTGGCACATCATCATACATGATGTTGGGAAGACCCATTAGGATGTCCGCCAATTTGGCGTCCTCGGCCTTAGCTTCGGCTTCTAGCCGGGCGATTTCTTCTTTTTTCTCGCCGACAAGGGCGCGCAGCCGTTCAAATTCGGCCTCATCGCCACGGCCCTTGGCAGCGCCAACTTCCTTGCTGGCTTTGTTGCGGGCGGCTTGGGCTTCTTCGGCGGCCAGAATTTTGGCGCGGCGGGCTTCATCAAGGGCCAGAATGTCAGAGGACAAAGACGACAATCCACGGCGCGCCATGGCGGCGTCAAAAGCGGCGGGGTTTTCGCGGATCATGCGAATGTCGTGCATCTGTCCATTCCTTTTTGCTTGGCAGTTCTTTATGCCCGCCCCATATGCCTTAGCGCGCCTGTCTTTGAAAGAGCGAATTGCCCCTTAGGGCTGCTTGCCAACCTTCCGAGGCGACGATAGGGTGCGCGCCAGCCAAACCGGTTCGGGTCATACCGGACCATTCGTACAAGGAAAAACCATATGTTCGTTACGCCTGCCTATGCGCAAGCTGCGGGTGGGGCCTCGGCCATCACCAGCTTTGTCCCCCTGATCCTGATCTTTGCGATCATGTACTTCCTGTTGATCCGTCCGCAGCAGAAAAAACTGAAAGAGCATCAGGCGATGGTGAAAGCCCTGCGCCGTGGCGATCAGGTTGTGACCCAAGGGGGCATTGTCGGCAAAGTCACCAAAGTGCTGGACGGTGCAGATACCGCAGGTCAGGTAGAGGTCGAAATTGCCGAAGGTGTGAAGGTCAAAGTGATCCAGTCCACCATTTCGCAGGTTCTGAACAAGACTGAACCCACCAAGTAACCCCTCGTTTCTCGGGCGTATAAAAAAAATGCTGCAATTTTCCACATGGAAGCGGCTGGTAATTTGGGGGGTCTGCGTGCTGGGCCTCCTTTTTGCTGTGCCAAATCTCTTTTACCCACGGGTCGAAGGGTACAATGATGCCAATAAGGCTATCGAAGCAGGTGCTGTGACGCCCGAAAACCAAGCCGCGGCCAGCCAATGGCCGGGCTTTCTGCCTTCTGCGCTGGTGAATCTGGGGCTGGATCTGCGCGGCGGCGCGCATCTTCTGGGCGAAGTTCAGGTTGCAGATGTCTATGAGGCCCGGATCGAAGCGTTATGGCCGGATGTGCGCGATGCATTGCGTCCTTTGCGGGCGACAGTTGGGACTATTCGTCTTCAGGAAAGTGCAGCGGGCGAATTGCGCGTGCGGATTTCCCAGCCAGACGGGATGAGCGAAGCGCTTTCTGAAGTGCGTAAACTGGCGCAGCCAGTATCCTCAATCACGGCTGCTGGTGCATCCGATCTGGATATCAGCGCGGATGGTGACGTGATCGTTGTTACCCTGTCCGAGGCCGAACGTCTGGCCACAGATGAACGTACCATTCAGCAATCGCTTGAAATCATTCGCCGTCGTGTGGATGAGGTCGGCACACGCGAACCGACCATTCAGCGGCAGGGTTCTGACCGTATTTTGATTCAGGTGCCGGGCCTTGGTTCTGCGGATGAGTTGAAAGCGCTGATCGGCACCACTGCGAAGCTGACATTCAACCCTGTAGTGGGGCGCACCGGTGATCCGGAACAGGATGCCGGTCTGCGCAATGAAGTTCTGCCCTCTATCGATGAAGAGGGCGTCTATTACGTGATCGAGAAATCGCCGGTTGTCACCGGTGAGGAGCTTGTCGACGCGCAGCCGTCGTTCAACCAGAACGGCCAGCCTGCGGTGTCTTTCCGGTTCAACCCGTCGGGCGCGCGCAAGTTTGGCGATTATACCGCCGAAAACATCGGCTCTCCCTTCGCGATTGTGCTGGACGGCGAAGTCATCTCTGCCCCGACTATTCAGGATCATATCCCCGGTGGATCGGGTATCATTACCGGCCAGTTCTCGGTTGAGGAATCCACCCAGCTTGCGGTGTTGCTGCGGGCCGGTGCCTTGCCAGCGGAAATGACGTTCCTTGAAGAGCGCACCATCGGGCCGGAACTGGGCCAAGACAGCATTGATGCGGGTCGCATCGCCTGTATCGTCGCCTTTGGGGCGGTGTTGGCCTTTATGGCGCTGTCTTATGGCTGGTTTGGGATCATCGCCAATATTGCGCTGCTGATTAACGTCGGTTTGATCTTTGGCCTGCTGTCGGTGATCGGTGCGACGCTGACCTTGCCGGGTATCGCCGGGATCGTTTTGACCATCGGGATGGCGGTGGATGCCAATGTGCTGGTGTTTGAACGGATCAAGGAAGAGCTGAAGTCGGCCAAGGGGCCTGCACGGGCAATCGAGCTTGGTTATGAAAAGGCGCTTTCAGCTATTCTGGATGCCAATATCACTACTTTCATTACCGCAGTTATCCTGTTTGTGATGGGGGCCGGTCCGGTCCGTGGGTTTGCAATTACGCTGGCGCTGGGGATCATCACCTCGGTCTTTACGGCCATTTATGTCACCCGATTGATCATCGTCATGTGGTTCGAGCGGAAACGCCCGAAAACCATCGAGGTATAAGCCATGCGTTTGAAACTTGTTCCTGCCCAAACCAATTGGGATTTCTTTAAATTCTCCAAGCTGACGCTCGGGCTGTCGGGCCTTGCGATGGTGGCGTCGATTGCGCTGTTCTTTGTGGTTGGCCTGAACTTCGGGATTGATTTTCGGGGCGGCACGACCATCCGCACCGAGAGCACAACCCCAGTGGTGGTCTCTGATTACCGCGCTGCTCTTGATCCGCTGGAGCTGGGCGACATTTCGATTACCGAGGTGTTTGATCCGACTTTCGAGGCTGATCAACATGTGACCATGGTGCGTATTCAGGCTCAAGAGGGGGCCGAAGCCATCACCGTTGAAACCATCAACGCCGTGCAGGGGGCATTGCTGTCGCTTGATCCGAGCCTGACGTTTCCCTCGGTCGAATCGGTCGGGCCGAAAGTCTCGGGCGAATTGGTGAAAACGGCTGTTCTGGCGGTTGTCGCGGCGATTGCGGCGGTGCTGTTCTATATCTGGCTGCGTTTTGAGTGGCAGTTCTCGCTCGGCGCAGTCGCGGCCTTGGTGCATGATGTGGTGCTGACCATCGGGATATTCTCGGTCCTGCAGATCAAGTTCGATCTGGCGATTATCGCCGCCTTGCTCACCATTGTGGGCTATTCGCTAAACGATACCGTGGTGGTGTTTGACCGCGTCCGTGAGAATCTGCGCAAATACAAGAAAAAAGACCTCAAGGATGTGTTGAACCTCTCGATCAACGAAACTCTCAGCCGGACGGTGATGACCTCTGTCACCACATTGATCGCGCTGATTTCGCTGTTCGTTCTGGGGGGGGATGTGATCCGCGGGTTCGTCTTTGCAATGATCTGGGGTGTCGTGGTCGGGACCTATTCTTCGATCTTCGTCGCCTCTGCCATCCTGCTGCGTCTTGGCGTAAAACGGGACTGGAGCAAAACCGACAATAACCAAGGTAATCAATACGCCAATATTGATGCCTGAGATGGTCCAATCCATGGCCGGTGATCTGTTACAGGTCACCGGTTTGGGTTGGGTTTTCCTGATCGCCCTGATTTCCGGTATCGTCTACGGGTTTGCCGGATTTGGCGCGGCGCTGATTTTTATGCCGGTGGCGACGATTTTCCTACCTATTGAAACGGCCGTCGCGGCTTTTGCGGTCTCTGCCATTGCGTCCTTGCTGACGGTTGTGCCGCGCGCCTGGGGACAGGCGGACCGCAAAGGGGTGTCACTGATGATCCTCATTGCCGCTGTGACATTGCCCATTGGGCTATACATTCTGCGCAGCAATGACGTGGCGATCATGCGGTGGGCGGTTTTGGCCGTCGCTTGCCTGACGCTGATCGCTCTGATGTCGGGGTGGCGCTATACGGCAAAGCCGACCCTTGCCATGCGCAGCGGAGTGGCGGCGGCGACGGGCCTTGTGGGGGGCGCGACGGGGCTTGTCGGACCGGTGATGATCTTGTTTCAATTGTCAGGACAGGATAGCGTGGCGCGCTCTCGGGCCAATACCATCGTGTTTCTGACCTTCACCGGATTTCTGACAGCGCCTCTGATGTATTTTCAGGGCATGCTGAGCGCAGAGGCCGTTGCCATCGGTCTGTTTTTGATCCTGCCTTACGGGGTCGGGGCACGGATCGGGCAGGCTTTGTTTGATCCCACGCGCCAAGTGCTTTATCGCAATGTGGCCTATGGTATTATCTTTGCTGCCATTGTGCTTGGCCTTCCTGTCACCGATTGAACGGAGTGTTCTATGCAGTTGAATGAAATCACTTTTACGGATGCGCAGCCCATTGATGGCTACGGGCCAGGGTTCTTTCGGGTTGGTGGCAATCTGGTGCAGGGCGCGGTTCTGGTACTGCCGACGGGGGTATCCGCGTGGGGCGGTTATGAGGATATCAGTTGCCTGCTGGCCATCGCTGCGGATGTGGATGTGCTGTTTATCGGTACAGGCGCTGAGGTTGCCCATATTCCGGCAGCGCTGCGCCAACAGTTAGAGGAAGCGGGCGTCGGGGTTGAACAGATGAACAGCCCCTCGGCCTGTCGCACCTATAATATTCTGGTCTCCGAAGGCCGCCGCGTGGGTGCGGCATTGCTGCCGGTCTAAAGCTCTGGGCGCAGGAGGGCGGATCGGCTAAAGCCTATGCATATGGAATGTATTGTCTCAGATCTCGCGTGTATGCGTGGCGGGGTGCCGGTGCTGACGGGGGTTCGTTTTGACCTTGCGGCCGGCCAATGCCTTTTGCTGCGCGGGCCCAACGGGATCGGCAAAACCACCCTGTTGCGCACGCTGGCGGGATTACAGCCTGCTTTGGCCGGAACGGTATCGCTGGACCGCGAAGCCTTTGCCTATGCGGGCCATGCCGACGGGTTGAAGGCGACATTAACCGTGCGCGAAAATCTGCAGTTCTGGGCCGATGTCTATGGCACTGGTTCGATTGACCAAGCCCTAACCGCGTTCAACCTGAGCGCCTTGGCCGATCGGGCGGCGCATAATCTGTCCGCCGGACAAAAACGCCGCCTCGGGCTGGCGCGGCTCTTGGTGACGGGGCGTAAAATCTGGGCCTTGGATGAGCCGACAGTGTCATTAGATACGGCCTCTGTTGCGCTGTTTGCCGAGGCGATCAAAACCCATTGCGCCGCAGGCGGCGCTGCCTTGATTGCCACCCATATCGAACTTGGCTTTACCGCTGATGTGCTTGATTTAACACCGTTTAAGGCCACTGCCGATAGCAGCGCCGCCCATAGCGACGGTTTTGATGAGGCGTTTTTATGATCGCCTTGCTACTTCGAGATTTAAGGCTGGCGATCCGCTCGGGCGGCGGGTTCGGGCTGGGGCTGGCGTTCTTCCTGATTCTTGTGGTTTTGGTGCCCTTTGGGGTTGGCCCGCAAAGCGATATCCTGTCACGCATTGCTCCGGGTATCCTGTGGGTCGGGGCTTTGTTGGCCTGCCTGCTGTCCTTGGACCGCATCTTTGCGCTGGACTATGAAGACGGCTCGCTCGATCTATTGGCTACCGCCCCTGTGCCGCTCGAGGGCATGGTGGCGATCAAGGCTTTGGCCCATTGGTTGACCACGGGGTTGCCGCTGACGCTGGCCGCCCCGCTCTTGGGCGTGCTGTTGAATATGCCGCTGCAGAATATGGGCTGGCTGGTGCTGACCCTTGGGCTGGGCACACCGGCGCTGTCTTTCATCGGCACATTCGGTGCGGCGCTGACAGTAGGGATCAAACGCGGCGGGCTGCTGCTGTCGCTTTTGGTGTTGCCCATGTATGTGCCAACGCTGATTTTCGGGGCCGAAGCCCTGCGACGGGGCAGCGAAGGCCTTGAGGCAACCGCGCCGCTGTTGCTGCTGGCAGGGATTACAGCCGGGGCGATCTCGCTTTTGCCCTTTGCGGCGGCTGCGGCAATCCGCATCAATATTCGTTAGCGAAATCATTCTATACATAACCTCAAACGCAGGACTGTAGGGCCACTCAAAATGTCATCTTTCTGGGAATACGCGAACCCGAAAAAGTTCATGCAGACCTCTGCCATCCTGCTGCCTTGGGCGGCGGGGCTGGCGGCTGTTTGTCTCGTGGTCGGTCTGATCTGGGGCTTTTTCTTTACGCCGGATGATTTCCGGCAGGGCAGCACGGTTAAGATTATCTATCTGCATGTGCCCAGTGCGCTGATGGCGATTAACATCTGGATTATGATGCTGGTGACCTCGCTGATCTGGTTGATCCGGCGGCACCATGTATCGGCGCTGGCGGCGCGCGCAGCCGCACCTATCGGCCTTGTGATGACACTGATTGCGCTGTTTACAGGGGCGGTCTGGGGGCAGCCGATGTGGGGCACCTATTGGGCGTGGGATCCGCGCCTGACCGCCTTTTTGATCCTGTTTTTGTTCTACCTTGGCTATCTGGCGCTTTGGGCGGCGATTGATGATCCAGACACCGCCGCAGACCTGACCAGCGTGCTGTGCCTTGTGGGATCGGTCTTTGCGCTCCTGTCGCGCTATGCGGTGTGGTTCTGGAATCAGGGTCTGCATCAGGGGGCGTCGCTGTCCTTGGACAAACAAGAAAACGTCCATGATGTGTTTTATTTCCCGCTGCTTCTCTGTATCGCGGGGTTTGTTTTGATGTTTGTCGCGCTGGTGCTGCTGCGGACCCGGACCGAAATCCGGGCGCGCCGGCTTAAGGCGTTGATGGCCCGCGAAAGAATGGAAGCCTGATGCCCGATCTTGGAAAATACGCCACCGAGGTGCTCTCGGCCTATGGCATCAGCCTTACGCTGATTGTTCTGCTGGTGGGGGCAAGCCTGATCCGCGCGCGCCGCATCCGCGATGAATTGCGAAAAGTTGAAGAAAGGCGCTCCAAGAATGGCTAAGGTCTCTCCGCTTATGGTGCTGCCGCCGGTGTTATTTGCCGGTCTGGCGGCGATGTTCTTTGTCGGGATGCAGCGAGAAAACCCCGACGCCCTCCCTTCGGCCCAAGAGGGCAAACCCGCGCCTGCTGTGGCGCTAAGCCCGCTGGGTGATGCGGTGCCGTTTACCGATGAAACCCTGCGTGATGGCTCGGTCAAATTGGTGAATTACTGGGCCAGCTGGTGTGGTCCTTGTCGGGTCGAGCATCCGGCGCTGGAGAAACTGGCGGGCGAGGGGATCGCGATCTACGGGATCAACTATAAAGACCGTCCCGACGATGCTTTGGCGTTTCTGGATGAACTGGGCAACCCCTATAGGCAAATGGGGGCGGATCTGCAGGGCCGTATGGCGCTGAACTGGGGGCTTTACGGGGTGCCTGAAACCTATGTGATCGATGGCGAGGGCACGGTCATGCTTCGGTTTGCCGGGCCGATCACCGAACGGGTATTGCGAGAATATATCCGGCCAGCCATGGAAAAAGCCGCGCAGCGTTAATTCAGGGTGACGATCACCAGACCTAACAAGAAGGCGGCCTCAAAGACGGGTACTGGCAGGCGGTTGAAAAGCTTACGTGACTTGCAAAACATATTGAACTCGTAAAAAATAAGCGGACAGGTGATACCCTCTCATTTCTAGGGGGCGATGGACGCCTTGACGAGGACCAAACCGGCAAAACACTGTTTCCAAATCCGCCCTAAGCGCCCTCCTTGCGTGGGTGGATTGGTTTTAGTTAATTTTTTCAAATACCTACGCGGCAATATTGATCTATAGGCGATAGCCGCCGGACACATCCAGAACCACGCCGGTGATGAACTCAGCCGCATCGGAGGCCAGAAACCGCACGGCACGGGCGATGTCGTCGGGTTGCCCGATCCGGCCAAGGGCGGTTTGATCAACAAAGAGCTGCACCAATTCGGCAGGGCGCGGTGCCTCGGGGATTTCAATCGCCCCCGGGGCAACCGCATTAACCCGAATACCGCGCGCGCCCAACTCCTTGGCCATGCCTTTGGTCCAGAGATTAAGCGCGGCCTTGCTTGCGCCATAGGTCACCGCTCCCATCGGCGGCAGGCTGGCATTTCCCGATGTGATATTGACGACCGCGGCCCCGGATTTCAGATGCGGCAGGGCCGCCGCCAGTAGCGCCACAGGAGCGTGGTAATTCACATCCATGATGGCCTGATGGTCCGAAAGTGCATAGGCATCAACCGGCGTCATCGCCACCAATCCGGCGTTGTTGATGATCACATCGAGCCGACCAAAGCGCGCCATAACCTGTTCTATCACCGCCTCAGCGGCGCCAGATTCAGTCAGGTCGGACTGAATGGCACATAGGCCCTCTTGGGTCTTGGGCGGGGTGCTGCGCCAGGTCAGGGCCACATCGTGATCGGCCTTAAAATCGGCGACAATGGCGCGCCCGATTCCGCGACTTGCGCCGGTGATCAGGGCTACTTTACGTTCTGACATATGCCGTCCCCCATGAAAAAAAGGCGCCCCAATCGGACGCCTTTAAAGTCAGAGATGCAAGCCCTTAGGCTGCTTTGGCCAGATTACGCAGCACATAATGCAGCACGCCGCCATTCTCGATATATTCGATCTCTACCGCGGTATCGATCCGGCATTTCAGCATGATCTCTTTCACGGTGCCATCGGCAAAGGTGATGCTGCAAGGCACTTCGGAAAGTGGCTTCAGATCGCCCTCAAGCCCTGTGATCGACACGGTTTCTTCGCCGGTCAGACCCAGTGACTTGCGGCTGTCGCCGCCGGTGAATTCGAACGGGATCACACCCATACCAACGAGGTTGGAGCGGTGGATACGTTCAAAGCTTTCGGCAACCACGGCTTTAACACCCAGAAGGGCCGTACCTTTGGCCGCCCAGTCACGGGAGGACCCTGCACCGTATTGCTCACCGCCAAAGATCACCAGCGGGGTGCCGGCTTCTTGGTAGGCCATGGAGGCATCAAAGATCGAGGTCTCTGCGCCATCTGGGCCTTTGGTGTAGCCCCCTTCAACACCGTCCAGCATCTCGTTTTTGATGCGGATGTTGGCAAAGGTGCCGCGCATCATGATCTCGTGGTTACCACGACGCGAGCCATAAGAGTTGAACTCACGCGGAGCGACCTGACGTTCGATCAGATACTGACCCGCAGGGGTGCTTTCCTTGAAGGAACCGGCCGGAGAAATGTGGTCGGTGGTGATCATATCCCCCAGCAGTGCCAGAACCTTGGCGTCTTTGACATCCGAGATCACACCCGGGTCTTTGGACATGCCTTGGAAATAGGGCGGGTTCTGCACATAGGTCGACGCCGCAGGCCAGTCATAGGTCTTGGCGTCTGTGGTTTCGACCGCTTGCCATTTCTCGTCGCCTTTGAAGACATCGGCGTATTTCTCGAGGAAAGCTTCACGGGTTACGGTTTGCTGCACCAGATCCGCGACTTCTTGTGTCGTGGGCCAGATGTCTTTCAGGTAGACGTCATTGCCGTCTTTGTCCTGACCGATCACATCGCTTGCCAGATTGATATCCAGCGTACCGGCCAGCGCATAGGCGACAACCAGTGGGGGCGACGCCAGATAGTTGGCGCGGACATCCGGAGAAATCCGGCCCTCGAAATTGCGGTTGCCCGACAAGACAGAGGTGGCGACCAGATCACCTTCGGCGATGGCTTCAGAGATTTCCTGCTGGATCGGACCGGAGTTCCCGATGCAGGTCGTGCAGCCATAACCAACAAGGTTAAAGCCGATTTTATCCAGATCTTCCTGCAGGCCTGCGGCCTCAAGATAGGCGGATACAACCTGCGAACCGGGGGCCAGGGATGTTTTCACCCAAGGTTTACGGTCCAGACCCAAGGCAGCCGCTTTACGGGCCACAAGGCCTGCGCCGATCATCACATAGGGGTTGGATGTATTGGTACAGGAGGTGATCGAAGCGATCACAACCTTGCCGCTTTCCATGGTGTAGTCTTCGCCTTTGACAGCGACTTCTTTGCCCATGGGACGCTTGAAGGTTTCTTCCATTTCCTTGCGGAAAGCGTTTTGGCCTTCGGTCAGAGCAACGTAATCCTGCGGGCGTTTCGGGCCGGAGATCGCAGGAACGATGGAGCCCATGTCCAGATGCAACGTATCTGTATAGATCGGTGCATAGTTTTCGTCGCGCCAGAAACCGTTTTCCTTGGCATAGGCTTCGACCAGCGCAATGCGGGCTTCGTCACGGCCTGTTGTGGTCAGGTAACGGATGGTTTCGGCATCGATCGGGAAGAAGCCGCAGGTCGCGCCATATTCCGGTGCCATGTTGGCAATGGTTGCACGGTCGGCCAGTGGCAGACGGTCCAGACCGGCGCCGTAGAATTCGACGAACTTGCCGACAACGCCTTTTTCGCGCAGCATTTCAACGACTTTCAGCACAAGGTCGGTCCCTGTGGTGCCTTCCATCATCGCGCCTGTCAGCTCAAAGCCGACAACTTCGGGGATCAGCATGGAAATCGGCTGACCCAGCATCGCGGCCTCGGCTTCGATCCCGCCAACACCCCAGCCCAAAACGGCGGCGCCGTTGACCATGGTGGTGTGGGAGTCGGTGCCAACCAGCGTATCAGGATAGGCCACTTCGACGCCGTTCTGGTCTTTGTCGGTCCAAACGGTTTGCGACAGGTATTCAAGGTTAACCTGATGGCAGATACCGGTGCCGGGGGGCACAACGCGGAAGTTGTTAAACGCCTTTTGACCCCATTTCAGGAAGGTGTAACGCTCCATGTTGCGTTCATATTCGCGGTCCACGTTCATCTGGAAAGCACGCGGGTTGCCAAATTCGTCGATCATCACCGAGTGGTCAATGACCAGATCGACCGGGTTCAGCGGGTTGATTTGCTCAGCGTCACCGCCAAGAGCCACAATGCCGTCGCGCATGGCGGCAAGGTCAACAACAGCCGGAACGCCGGTGAAATCCTGCATCAGGACGCGGGCAGGGCGATAGGCGATCTCGCGCGGGTTTTTCCCACCCTTTTCGGCCCAATCGGAAAACGCTTTGATGTCCTCGACGGAAACGGTGAAACCGTCATCCTCGAAGCGCAGCATGTTCTCGAGCACCACCTTCAGCGCGGCGGGCAGTTTGGAGAAATCTCCAAGGCCAGCGGCTTCGGCGGCGGGAATAGAATAATAATCAATGGATTCACCGCCAACGCTAAGCGTTTTGCGGGTTTTGGCAGTATCGGTGCCGACAGTAACAGTCATGGGGTTTGGCCTCCCTAGGGTGTGGTCAGGGTTTTGCTGACGCTCTCTTGCCTGATTGTGGGGCGTGACGCAAGGGGGGAGGCGGCAATTTGTATACTATTGTACACCATTTTTCGCGATTTGATGCATTTCTCGCGTTTCGTCACGGGATGCTCGCAATTGCTTGATTGGATATTACAGCCGCCTTTGCGTAAAACGATTCTGTAAAGAAGTTGGGGAATAACTTAATCATGCGGAAATTTGCGGCGCTTTTGGCGGCTGCCTGGATCGGGTCGGCCGGTTTGGGTCAAGCGGATGATCATCCTGTGGTCGTGGAGCTGTTTACGTCACAAGGCTGTTCGTCTTGCCCGCCTGCGGATGCCCTTCTGGCAAAGCTGGCACAGCAGGATAATGTCATCGCTCTGGCGCTGCATGTGGATTACTGGGATTATATCGGCTGGAAAGACAGCTTTGCGCAACCTGAGCATACGGTGCGGCAGAAAGCCTATGCCAAGGCGGCCGGTAAACGCATGATCTACACCCCGCAAATGATTATTGATGGCGAAGATCATGTCGTCGGCAATAAACCGGCGCAGGTGGCAGAGCTGATCAATCGGCACGCGGCCCGCGGCAGTGCCTTTTCGCTGCAAATAACCCGCAGCGCTGGAACGCTTGATATTCAGGCGACAGCGAACACCGCGACCACGGGGCGTTTTGTCGTGCAACTCGTCGAATTTGATCCGATGCGCATGGTGGATATCACCCGCGGCGAAAACGCCGGAAAAATTCTTGATTATGCCAATATCGTTACCGGCTGGCAGGCCATTGCCGAATGGGACGGGCGCAAGCCGCTGCAGTTAAATAAAGCGGTAGAGGCTTCACAGCCAGTTGCTGTGCTGATCCAACATGCCGATAATGGTCCGATCGTGGCGGCGGCAAAACTGCACTAGTCTGCGTCGGGGGCGGGCTTCTTATACTTGGGCTTTAGCGCGGCCCAGCGGCGATGAATCCAGAACCATTGATCCATATGGGCGCGCACCTGTTCTTCAAGCCGGTCATTGAATTCCTGCGTCATGGTCAGGGCATCTGAGGGCGCAATCGGCGCTTGGATATGCATGTCAAAATCAATGCCGTTCTCGCGCCGCAGGCCAAAAATCGGGATCATCGGCGCATCATAGCGCAAAGCCATTTCAGCCGCAGAGGTCGGGGTTTTGGCCGGTTTGCCGAAAAACAGCAGATCAGCACCATGACCAAGATGCTGGTCATTGAGGATGCCGACCATGCCCCCGCTTTTCAAAAACCGCATCATGTCGCCCAAGCCCTTGCGTCCGCGCGCAAAGGTCGGATCGCCAATGGTAGACAGCGCCGCCACATAATGGCTGTTAAAAGCCGGATTTGACATGGGCTTATAGATCACGCCAATGCGATATCCCTGCGCAATCAGGGCGGCGCGCGGGGCGTCATAGCTGCCGATGTGACCGCTGACAAAAATCACCGGTTTACCTGCGTCTTTGGCCGCCTCTAACACGGCAAGCCCAGGGCCGGTGACGTTAAAAGACTTGGCGTGGGTTTTGAAATCATTGCCAGAATAGGTTTCGATCAGATTGCGCCCGACGTTGCGCGACACTTCTTTGCAGATGCGTTTGATCTCGGGTTCATCCAGTTCCGGGCAGGCATAGGCGAGCTGGGTCCGGATGCGGGTGTTAAAGCCAGCCAAAGGGGCGATGATATTGGCGGTCAGCGCACCCACCAGATTGACTCTTTTGCGATAGGGCAGCGCCAGGGCCATGGCGATAATGGCGCGCGCGCTAAGGTCGACGGTCCTGTCGATAAAACGGTTGCGCTTGCCCATGGAGTCTCCGGTTGTCGTTGGCCCAGAAATAGGGCGCGGCGGCAAGGCGCACAAGAGGCAAAGAAACGAAGGGGTCGCCGGTGGCAAGGTCGGGATGCCTCCGGCGGGGATATTTTTGGAACAAAGTAGCCGGACGCGGATTAATACGCGTAGGTTTTGCCGGATTTGATCGCGGTCTCCAAGGCCCATTCAGGCCAGCTTTCGCGCCCGCCGCGCTGCCGGATCTCGGCCAGTTGCAGCTGCGCACCGTCAATATCACCTTCGGCGAGCAAACCCTGACCAAGGTAGGAGCGGGCCAGCAGGTTGTCGGCATCTTGCGTCAGGGCAGCAGTGTAATAGCCCATGGCGGCCGGGAAATCGCCGGTTTTGCGGGCGATGAAACCTTTATAGGTCAGCACGCGGCTGTCATTGGCATCGGACATCGCTGCCAACGTCCGCAAGGCGTTTTGATACTGACCTGCATAGGCAAATTCGCGGGTGGCCTGATAAAGGGTTTCATCATCCAGCCGACTGTCTTTGGCATCGGTACAGATGTCGCGGGTTTTATCCCAGACCTGACCGTTTTCACATTTTGGCTCTGCTGGCGGGGTTGAACTGTCGCTGCCCGCCGCAAAGGCGGCAACCGGCAGGCAGAGGGCGAGCAGGGGAAGAAAAGAGCGCATAAATCACCTGTTTTGAAAGGATACGTTGAAGGTAGCGGGATTTGCGCGGGCGGTAAGTCACAGTGCCGTGAAGCAAGCAAAAAGCCCGCACGAAGGCGGGCTTTTGGTCGTTTTTTCTGGCGTGGTAGATCAGCTTTCGCCAAACACTCGATTAAAGATCGTGTCGACATGTTTGGTGTGATAGCCGAGGTCGAATTTCTCTTCGATCTGCTCGACCCCCAAAGCTTTGACCACATCGGCATCTGCCAGCAGTTCTTCTTTGAAATCACAACCGGTTTCCCAGACTTTCAGCGCGTTGCGTTGCACCATTTTATAGGAGTCTTCGCGCGATACGCCGGCTTGGGTCAGGGCCAGCAATACCCGTTGGGACATCACCAGGCCGGGGAATTTGTTCATGTTGGCCAGCATGTTATCAGGGTAGACCAACAGCTTGTCGATCACACCGGTCAGGCGGGCCAGAGCAAAGTCCAGCGTGATGGTCGCATCCGGGCCGATGTTGCGTTCAACGGAAGAGTGCGAAATATCACGCTCGTGCCACAGGGTGACGTTTTCCAGCGCAGGCACCACCGTCATACGCACCAGACGGGCCAGACCGGTCAGGTTTTCGGTCAGCACCGGGTTCTTCTTATGGGGCATGGCGGAAGAGCCTTTTTGGCCCATGGAGAAGAATTCAGCCGCTTCCAGCACTTCGGTGCGCTGCATGTGGCGGATTTCGGTGGCGATGTTTTCAACCGTGGACGAAACAACCCCAAGGGCGGCAAAGAAAGCTGCATGGCGGTCGCGCGGGATGACTTGGGTTGAAATCGGCTCCGGGTCCAGACCCAGCGCTTTGCAGACATGTTCTTCGACCGCAGGGTCGATATTGGCAAAGGTGCCAACCGCGCCGGAAATCGCGCCTGTGGCGATCTCTTCACGGGCGGTTTTCAGGCGGCGCAGGTTGCGGTCCATTTCGGCGTAAAAACGTGCAAAGGTCAGCCCCATAGTCGTGGGTTCGGCGTGAATGCCGTGAGAACGCCCGATGCGGATTGTGTTTTTATGCTCCATCGCGCGTTTCTTCAACGCCGCCAGCAGGCCTTTGGCGTCTTCGATCAGGATATCGGCGGCGCGGACGAGTTGTACGTTAAAGCAGGTGTCGAGCACATCGGAACTGGTCATGCCCTGATGCACAAAGCGGGCTTCTTCGGCGCCGACATGCTCGGCCAGATGGGTCAGAAAGGCGATGACGTCATGTTTGGTCTCCGCTTCGATTTCGTCAATGCGGGCGACGTCGAATTCGACGTCTTTGGCTTTCCAGACCGCATCGGCGTTTTCGCGCGGGATCACCCCCAGATCGGCCATGGCCTCGCAGGCATGGGCTTCGATTTCATACCAGATTTTAAATCTTGTTTCCGGCGACCAGATTGCAACCATTTCGGGGCGGGAATAGCGGGGGATCATTATAAAGACCTTTCAGCGTTGTATCGGCTTTCGGCATCTCATAGACCGGAGGGCGCAATTGAACAAGCAATGTCACCAGACATTCTGTCTCAGGGCGCGGCCTAGGCTGGCTTTGGTGATAGGGGGTGACACATCGGGAAGGGTCATCAGGTGACGCAAATCCGCGGATTGAGTGATTTTGAGGGGAAGTGGCAGATTTCACGTCACATTCAGGATTTTGCTGCAGACCAGCATTTGCAGGCGCAAGGGCTGGCGGTTTTTACTTTGGGTGATGCTTGTGTGCAGTATCAGGAGAGCCTGTCGCTGACTTTGCCGGGCGGCAGCGTAAGTCACGCAACGCGGCAGTATAGGTGGCAGGAAGAAGGCGCTGATATCGTGGTATTTTTTGACGATGGTCGCCCGTTCCACGCGTTTGATCCGAATGCTGCGCTGCAGCAGTGTCACCACGCCTGCGATCCGGATGACTATGCCGGAACCTATGATTTTAGCGGCTGGCCAGTCTGGCAGGTGACATGGCGCGTGCGGGGACCGCGCAAGGATTACCGGCTGATAAGCCGCTATGAAAAGCAATAAAGTATTTGACCTTAGCGCTGGTTTCAGTAGGTCTACGGTCAAGGGGAACGTCGTGCTGAACGTGAAAAGCACGTAGGAAAACGTAACAGAGAAAAGGATACGGCGCATGGCAATCGCGTGGACCGATCAAACACTTGCAGAAAAACTTTGGCCAGCCGAGGGCACAGCCCTGCGGATCAAACAGGTCGTTCTCGTCCTGTTGGGAATCGCGGCATTGGCCGTAGCAGCAAATATCAAAGTGGCGATTCCACCGTCGCCGGTACCTGTTACCATGGGCACATTTGCGGTGCTGACCATCGGGGCGGCCTATGGCCCGCGTCTGGGTCTGACAACCATCCTTGGATATATGATCATTGGCGCATTGGGCTTTGATGTTTTTGCCAATTCTTCCGCTGAAGCAAACGGCTGGACCTATATGATCGGTGGCACAGGCGGCTATCTGGTGGGGTACGTACTGGCGACACTGGCTCTGGGCTTTGCCGCGCGCAAGGGTCTGGACCGCAACGTGTTCGGCATGGCCGGTGCTTTGCTGGTTGGCAATGCGCTGATTTATATTCCAGGCATTCTGTGGCTGGCGCATCTTTACTCATGGGAGAAGCCGATCCTTGAATGGGGTCTGACACCTTTCCTGATCGGCGATCTGATGAAGCTGGCGCTGGCTGCTCTTCTGGTGCCTGCCGTTTGGAAGCTGGTGGGGAAAGCCCGCAGCTAAGCTGGTTTACAGTTCTAAAAGAAAGCCCGCGACACGCAGTGTTTGCGGGCTTTTTCTTTGCGACTTCAGTGCGACAGGCGTTGTCGCTGCGGTGAAGCGACAGTAAGATCGGGCAGACTTCGTTTGATCGATTGGAAGAGAAAATGCGCTTTTTGATTGCGACAGCCCTAGCTTTGGTGCCGACTTTGGCCGCGGCTGAGGATTGGAAAACCCTGAATGACAACGAGATCCTGCAGGTCTTGACCGGCGTTCATGTTGAATATGTCGCCGCGCGGCAGGAGTTTCTGGCCTCCGGGGTGACGATTTATAACACGGGCGAAAAGAAAACCGGGCGTTGGTCGGTGAATAAGGACCGCTACTGTTCCAGTTTTCCGCCTGCCGAAATTACCTGTTATACGGTTGATCAGCAGATCGAGGATGAAACGCGTCTGCGGTTTACCGGGCCCACGGGCAAGATTTTCAACGGGCGCATTGTGTCATTGCCCTAAGGGATTGCGGGGCGCTGCCCCGGACCCCGGGATATTTAGGTCAAACTGAAAGCAGGACTTAATCTGCCAAAAGCGTCGTAATATGCGCGGCGCTTTCCAATGTTTTATGCACCGGACAACGATCGGCAATTTCCAGAAGCCGTTGGCGTTGCGCTGAATCAAGCGGGCCGCTGAGGTGGATTTCCCGTTTGAAGCTGTCGATTTTGGGGCTGCTGGCGGTGCCACCGGCGTCCTGTGCATGGACTTTGTCATGGGTGACATCGACCCAGACATGGGTGAGCGGCCAGTCTTTACGGCGGGCGTACATGCGCAGGGTCATCGAGGTACAGGCTCCGAGACCAGCGGCCAAAAAGCCGTAAGGCGACATGCCCTTGTTGGTGCCGCCATAGGCCAGCGGCTCATCCGCCAATGCGTGGTGGAAGGGACCTGCGTTGACGTCCTGCAGGAAGCCAGACGCATCAGCCTCGGTGACGCGGATGACACCCTCGGGCGCACCGATGGGCGGGGCTGGCGGGCGCAAATCAAGGTAGCGGGCCGCCCAAGCGGCAATGACCTCGGCGGCATACTCGGCGTCATCGGGGTCGGTGATCAGATGATCGGCATCATCCAGTGTCACAAAGCTTTTGGGATGGCGGGCGGCGGTGAAGATGTCGCTGGCGTTTTCAATCCCGACGGTGGCATCCTGCGGCGCATGGAGCACCAGCAGTGCGGCATCCAGCGTTTCAATCCGCGTTGTCAGATCGGCGCGGGAGATGTCTTCGATGAAATCCTGCCCGATGATAAAAGAGCGACCGGCGAGCTGCACACGGGCTTTGCCATGCCGTGCTATTTCTGGCAGGGCACTATGGAAATTATGGGTGACGTGGGCGGGATCAAAGGGCGCGCCAAGGGTGACAACGGCTTTGATACCCGCAATGTCAGCGCGCGCGCGCATCACGGCAGCCCCGCCCAGACTATGGCCGATCAACAGGGCGGGTGGCATGTTGCGTCCGGCCAGATAGGCTGCCGCAGCGACCAGATCTTCGGCGTTGGAGGTAAAAGTGGTATTGGCAAATTCGCCCTCGGAATGGCCCAGACCGGTGAAATCAAAGCGCAGGACCGCAATGCCCATGGCTGAAAGGCGACTGGCGATGCGGCGGGCGGCGGGGATATCTTTTGAGCAGGTAAAGCAATGGGCAAAGATCGCTGTGGCCAGATGTGGCCCATCCGGTAGGTCCAGCCGTGCGGCCAGCCGGTCACCGGAATGTCCGATAAATTCAACCCGTTCGGTGCTCATGGGCCGTGCTCCTGATTACTGCCTTTGACAAAGGATGGGGGGGCAGGGACAGAACAGCAAGGCAGGAGAGCTGTATCTCACGCTATGGTGAGCGGCTGTGTGTGACGCATGGTGTGGGCGCGTCTGTTTTTGATCTTTTGTCCGGGTTCTCTGCGCCTATAGTGCATCGCATGACGATTGTGCTTCAGGATCATTATCCCCTAACGCCCGAGGAAATCCGGCTGGGACACCGGTTGCCCGGGATGCGACCGTTGCTGGAAGGCAGCTTTATACTGGTGGATGAGGCCTATGGCGGCCAAATGGCGCTCCGGCGGGGATTGTTGGAAACCCGGCGCGCAGAGGTGCTGGCCACACAGTCTTGCGCGCAAGGGGCAGCGGCGGAATTGCTGGCCACGGTGCTGGCGCACCTGGCATATCACCCCGGATTTCTGCGAGAGGGCGACCGGATGCGCTGTCCGGATGGTCAGTGGGTTGATCTGGACGCCGATGCGCCATTGCTGACCATCGGGCGGTTGCTACAGGAAGATTTGGCTATTCTGCAAAAGCAGGGAGAGGCCCATGTTTTGACCGCAGGGGTGCTGTGTTTTCCGGCCAGTTGGATGCTTTCAGAAAAAATTGGCAAACCATTGATCGGGATTCATACACCGGTGGCCGAATATGATGCGGCTATGGCAAAACGCGTGCAGCGGTTGTTTGATCTGATCCGGATAGAGCAGCCGATGTGGCGCCATAACGCGCTGTTTTACGCCACACCTGAACTGTTTCATCCGCGTTCTGAACAGGATGCGCGGCGGGATACCGGGCCGGATCAACCGTATTTCCGTTCGGAAAAGCAGTGCCTTGTGCGGCTTCCTGAAAGTGGTGCAGTGGTGTTTTCAATCCACACGTGGCTGATGGCGCGCGAAAAACTGACAGCCGCGCAGATGGCGGCGCTTTTGGGGGTGGGCAACACTTAGAACGCATTGAATAAACAATCAGATCCTTAAAAGGTCAGAGCCATATTCATCCACAGTACATCACTCTCAAATCGTCGTTTTGCGCCGAACTCTTTATAGTATTTAAGCTTGAAACTCGCTTCCTGACCCAAAAACGTTGCACCGGAATAGGTCAGGATCGGCCCGAGCCCAAAAACCCTGCCGCTCAGGCTTTCGGCCCCGAGTGCGGCGCGCGTTGCCTCTGCTCCGGCGCCGCTATCGTCGCCGATCTGGCTGTAAGCATATCCGGTAGCACCAAAAGCCCAGCCGGATTTCGTGTGTTGTAACAGGCTGGCCTCAAGGTTTAGCGCCGGTGCGTTTTGGTAATCGGTTGCCGAGTTGCGTGTACTAAACAGCAGGCTTGCGGCGCCGGAAAACTCGAAGCCTGACGCGGGGTCGAAATAGGTCGCGGCAAAGACAGGTTGAAAGGACCAGATGTTTTTGCCGGTGTTTAGGGCGCTGATGGTACGGTTTGGAATATCAACCGTCGCCTTTTCGTAGCTTCCGGTTGGGGCAAATACAGAAAAGGCAGCACTGTAATGCCACTTTTTATCGTGCCAGCCGACCAGAGATGTCAGTGTGATGTCGCTTAGGCCCGATGTGGAGTCAGAGATAGGCACGCCAACAAATGGGGGTGTGATGCCCGTATAGTCCAATGTGGCGTCGAAGACATAGGGCACCGTCAGGTTAAACGCGGGTTGCCCGCCCCAAAGCTCTGCGTTGGGAACGTAAGTATAACTGAGTTTGGCAAAGGTGACGGACAAATCTGAATCCGCCCTAATGGGGAGCCCGGCGAGTGATAGGCCGTCTATATTCCCGCGCGTTGAAACGAGATCAAACGACAGGTAACTCCCCGGACCGGGAACTATACCTGCAAAGCTATCTCGGCTGCCCAACAGATACGCGCCCATTCCGCCTTCAACAGCGAGTGCCAACCCGGGGAATAGTCCGAGAACAAATACTGAAAAGATTTTTGCGAATTTTTTCATCGGGCCCTCTTATGTGCGTTTACCAAATTTGTCGGTTTCGCTTAGATTGGCCCAGATCGCCTCTGATCCAAAGAATATTCTGCGTCGCCTGAAAAATCGCTCGTTTCAGGAATGTGGAAACAGCATCATCCGTTTAGGATCGGAAACGCAAAACGGGCACCCGAAGGTGCCCGTTTCTTTTCAAATATCCAAAGCTGATTAGCAGCTGTAGTACATTTTGAATTCAACAGGGTGCGGTGTGTGCTCATAGGCATACACTTCGTCCCATTTCAGGTCCATGTAACCTTGGATCTGGTCTTTGGTGAACACGTCGCCTGCCAGCAGGAAGTCGTGATCAGCTTCGAGGCTTTCCAGAGCTTCACGCAGGGATGCGCAAACTGTTGGGATACCTTCCAGCTCTTCTTTTGGCAGATCGTACAGATCTTTGTCAGAAGCTTCACCGGGATCGATTTTGTTTTTGATGCCGTCAAGGCCAGCCATCAGCAGAGCGGCAAAGCACAGGTAGGGGTTTGCTGCCGGATCAGGGAAGCGGGCCTCTACGCGTTTGGCTTTGGGGGATTCTGCGAATGGAATACGCACACAACCGGAACGGTTGGACGCAGAGTAGGCGCGCAGAACGGGGGCTTCAAAACCGGGGATCAAACGCTTGTAGGAGTTTGTCGACGGGTTGGTGAAGGCGTTCAGCGTTTTGGCGTGCTTCAGGATGCCGCCGATGAAGTACAGGGCTTCGTCAGACAGGTCGGCATATTTGTCGCCCGCAAACAGCGGCTTGCCGTCTTTCCAGATCGACATGTTGACGTGCATAC
Organism: uncultured Pseudoruegeria sp.; assembly: GCA_947498155.1. Taxonomy (GTDB): domain Bacteria; phylum Pseudomonadota; class Alphaproteobacteria; order Rhodobacterales; family Rhodobacteraceae; genus Pseudoruegeria. The sequence goes on along the minus strand of CANMJD010000003.1, from coordinate 129,437 downwards.
CAGTGCCGTTGTCGCCGGAGATCGGCTTTGGCATGAAGGTTGCGGATTTGCCGTACGCGTGGGCAACGTTGTGTACAACGTATTTGTATTTCTGGATTTCGTCGGCTTGCTTGGTAAGCGAACCGAAAACCAGACCCAGCTCGTGCTGACAGGAGGCAACCTCGTGGTGGTGCTTGTCCACTTTCATGCCCATGCGCTTCATGGTCGACAGCATTTCGGAACGGATGTCCTGAGCGTCATCGATCGGGTTCACAGGGAAATAGCCGCCCTTGATGCCCGGACGGTGGCCCATGTTGCCCATTTCGTATTCGGTGTCTGTGTTCCAGGACGCGTCAACCGCATCAACCTGATAAGAAACTTTGTTCATTTCAACAGAGAAACGTACATCGTCAAACAGGAAGAATTCAGCTTCTGGGCCGAAGAAAGACGTATCACCGATGCCGGAAGACTTCAGATAAGCTTCGGCTTTTTCGGCCGTGCCGCGGGGATCACGGGCATAGGCTTCGCCGGTGTCGGGCTCAACCACGGAACAATGGATCGCCAGTGTCTTTTCCGCATAGAAAGGGTCGATGTAGGCCGAAGTGGTGTCGGGCATCAGTTTCATGTCGGATTCGTCGATGGATTTCCAACCTGCGATGGAGGAGCCGTCAAACATGAAGCCGCCTTCGAGGAAGTCTTCATCGACTTCGTCGTTGATGACTGTCACGTGCTGCAGCTTGCCGCGTGGGTCGGTGAAACGGATGTCCACGTATTCTACGTTTTCATCTTTGATGGTTTTTAGAACGTCAGCGATGCTCATGTGACCTTCTCTTCCCTATGTTGATTGAGTGGATTGTTGAATGGTCGTTCCCGTGTTTCAGGAACACCCGTGATTACAGCGCGTCTTCGCCAGCCTCGCCGGTCCGGATCCGGATGGCTTGCTCGACAGAAGATACGAAGATTTTGCCGTCACCGATTTTATCGGTCTTCGCGGCGGTGATGATGGCTTCGACAGCCGTATCAACTTGATCGTCCGACAGGACAACCTCGATTTTAACCTTTGGTAGGAAGTCGACGACATATTCAGCACCGCGATACAGCTCGGTGTGCCCTTTTTGTCGGCCGAACCCTTTGACTTCGACGACGGAAAGACCCTGAACACCAATGTCCTGAAGGGCTTCTTTCACTTCGTCCAGCTTGAAGGGCTTAATAATCGCTTCAATTTTTTTCATGCCCATTTCTCCCTGGGAATCTTGACCGCTAAATCCTGTCCGGTCTTTTCATATGCTTTCACTCAGCAGGAACAATTGGCTAGGGTCAACCCTGTCGGGGTGGATTAGGGAATCCCTCGGCTCCGCATGGTATTTGTGCGATATGCTTTAAAATTGTGCAAACTGAAAAGAATTTAAGGTGGGTAAATGCGCGAACTTCTGACATCTGCTCAAATGCGCGCCATTGAGCAAACGGCCATGGAAAGTGGCGCTGTGACGGGGCTGCAATTAATGGAGCGCGCGGGGCAGGGCGTTGTGGATGCAGTTTTTGAAACATGGCCACAGTTGGCGCATGAGCGGGGGCCAGCCCCCGTCCCCCCGGGATATTTGGATCAAAATGAAGCAGCGCGGCGGGCGGTTGTGCTGTGTGGGCCGGGTAATAATGGCGGTGATGGATTTGTCATCGCACGGCTGTTGCGCGCGCGCGGGTGGGCGGTGATGGTTTTTCTGCTGGGACAGGCGGAGACCTTACCCAAGGATGCCCAGCAGAATTACCGGCGCTGGCTTGATGTGGGAGAGGTTCTTGCGCTGAGCGAGGCCGCATTTCAGGCGCAGATCGGGACCGGTGAGGGGATTGATCTGGTGGTTGATGCGCTCTTTGGCACAGGATTGACGCGGCCAGTACTGGGATTGGCAGCGGTGCAACAGCGCTTGGCCGAGTGGGGGATAGGCGAGGCAGGCCCTTGGGTTGTGGCGGTTGATATCGTCTCGGGTTTTTGCGCCGACAGCGGGCGTTTTCTGGGAGGGGGGCCACTGGATCACCGTCCTGCGGCCCATTTGACCGTTAGTTTTCATGCCGCCAAGCTGGGGCATGCTTTGGCCGAGGGGGCTTTGGCGTCGGGACGGGTGGTTGTCGCTGATATCGGGCTGAAGCACCGGCTGGATGACGCCCTTGTGCAGGTGATTGATCAAGCCGATGGGCCGATTTTAAAGCGGGGCGCGGGGCATAAGTTTTCAAACGGGCATGCCGTGGTGATGAGTGGCGGATTTGGGGCCACGGGGGCGGCGCGACTGGCGGCGCGGAGTGCATTGCGGATTGGTGCGGGGCTTGTAACCCTTATCGCCCCGCCCGAGGCGATGGCGGAATGCGCTGCGCAGGTTACATCGATTATGCTCAAGCCGCTGCAGGATGAGGCTGCTCTGGCGTATTTTCTGGCGGATGCGCGCATAACGGCGCTTTGTATCGGGCCGGGTTTGGGGATCGCGCGGGCGCGTGCTGTGGTGCCTGTCGGTTTGGGGGCGGGGCGCCCTACGGTATTGGATGCCGATGCATTATCGGCCTATCGCGATACGCCGGAGCAATTATTTGCGCTGCTGCACAGGGCCTGTGTGATGACGCCGCACGGGGGAGAGTTTGCGCGGTTGTTTCCGGATTTGGCTGATCAACTGGCACGTCCGCCGCTGATCGGGCCGGCGCTTTCAAAAGTGGCGGCCACCCGCGCGGCGGCCACCCGCGCCGGATCTGTGGTTGTGTTTAAGGGGCTGGATACGGTGGTCGCTGCGCCGGATGGCAGATGCAGCGTGCATACCGCAACTGGCGAGCGCAGCGCGCCCTGGTTGGCAACAGCGGGATCCGGTGATGTTTTGGCTGGATTGATTTCCGGACTCTTGGCGCGCGGCATTGATCCTTTTGAGGCTGCCACGGCGGCGGTCTGGCTGCATGTGGAGGCTGCCAAGGTTTTTGGGCCCGGCCTGATCGCGGAAGATTTGCCTGAACAGCTCCCCAAGGTTTTGCGCAGCCTTGGGGACCGTGCATAGTCTTTAGGCGGCTTGGTATTCTGGAGTCTTAACCCGATGATGGCTGCCGATTTCCACACCGTTAGCATAGAGCACCTCGGCCCGATCAAAGCCGATCGCCGTATAGCGGTAGCTGCGGGAATCTTCGGCAAAGCGTACAAATTCACCATCGATCAGATCTTCAGCAGCAATCAATGCCTGAGCCGCCCCATACAGGGCCTGCGCGCGCCAGTCGCGGATCAGGAGTTTTTGCTGGGGGTGTACCAGTAGATCGTCCTGTGGACGCCCGTGCCCCAAACTGCTTTGCTGAATTAACACGGGCCGAATGCGCGCTTTGCCGACGTTAAGCTCGGTAATTCGAACCATGCCTGTGTCTCGGCTGATCATGCGATCGCCAACAGACAGGAATTCGACAGGGATTTCCCCGTCCATCGTCAGAATTTTTGTACCGTGAATCACCCCAATGGGCGGCTCTACTGGACGCTGGACGGGAATCCTCCCGTCAAAACGCCCGACCGTTTTCGGTTTCATGGGCTATATCTCGCTCTTGCCTGCCTTTTATTAAGGACAGCATATATGAATAAATGGTTCAGCAAAGCGAATTTATGAGGGTGAAATTCAATGATTGTTTCCCCGTGGCGCGAAATGCACATTTTTGCTCTCGCACCTTGTGAAAAGCTTTGTTAGGTAAGCGCTGCGCGGAAGCGAGAGAGATTCTCGTCTAATTTGCGCAACAGAGTGCGGGTGTGGCGGAATTGGTAGACGCACCAGATTTAGGTTCTGGCGCCGCGAGGCGTGGAGGTTCAAGTCCTCTCACCCGTACCACTATTCAAAGAATTCCACGCGATGTGACTGGGCTTTATGCGTCTCTCTTTGATCGCTTATTGTCTGACGGTGGGTTGTCGAGGGCAAAGGCCAAGGCTTTACCTGCACAACCGTCCTGCGTACAAGCGATGCACAGCAACACCGAACGGACCGGCCATGATTATCTCGACGCAGTATAAGTTTATCTTTGTCCATATTCCCAAAACCGCAGGGATGTCGGTGACCGATGCGTTTGGCAAATATGGCCGTCCACAGAGCCGCAGCTTGTTGCGCAGCATGAGCCGCCGCTTGCCATTTCGCGAAAGCCCGGCCAAGGCGCATTTTCGCGTACATGAACCGGTGTCAAAGATGATCGACAAACTGGGCCGCGATGCTTTTGATGCGTTCAAAAGCTTTTCGGTGATCCGTAACCCCTATGATCATGCAGTGTCGCATTACGAATACATGAAGCAGTTCCGTATCAAATCCACGGCTGACAAAGTCGGCCAGATGAGCTTTGAGCAATATCTGGGTTACCGGATCAAACCGCCCGCCGGTAAGGATACGATTTTTGCACGGATGCCGGGGCAGTGTTACTACCTGACCGACGCCACCGGAGAGATCGCAGTGGATCGGTTGGTGCCTTTTGAGGCGCTGAATGATGAACTATATGCTTTGGCCGATGAGCTGAAGTTGCCGGATTTTGCCCTGCGCCATGTTAATAAGACCAAGAGCAAATCTGAAAAACGCCCGTTCCAGTCCTATTATACGGCTGAAACCCAAGAGATGGTGCGCCAGATTTATCGGGATGATTTCGCAAAGCTTGGCTATGGCACTGGGATGCCCGACTAGGAGTCAGCTTTCCTCCCAGCCGTTGTCGAGCCAGTATTTGCGCACCCATGGAATAGGTGACTTTCCGTAATGCGGGAAATGCGCCCAATTCCTGATATCTGTGCGGATGGTTTCAATCGGGCGCGGGTTGCCGTGAAAAGCCAGGATCAGGGTTTCTTCCGGGGGCAGGCGCGGGGCCAGAAGGCGATCCAGAACCAAAGGCTGGCGCAGGTGTTTCTTGAAGCTGATGACATAGGATTTGGGCCATGTCTGCCAGTCATTGCAGTAGTGCTGAACGACTTGTTGCTCGTTTTGGAAATTGTCGTAATGCCACTGTTTGTCCTTAAGAAACCCCTCAAGGATTTGCGATTGCGCACCGATATCAAAGGCAAACACCCCCGAGGCAAGTTTGGGTTCGGGGTTGTCAGAGCCGCGACGCCATCCGGGCCCGCCTGCGATAGAGATCAAACCGCCTTCTGCCTCAAAAAACGGCTCAAGCGAGCCAAGGACCAGTGAGTCCAGATCAATAAAAAGTCCCCGTCCCTTTAGCCCATAAAGATCCTGTTGAAACACCCCAAGCTTTGGCCAGGCCCCAACGTTATAACGCTCTTGTGGCACATCAAGGTCGGGCAGGGGGAAATGCTCTATGCCGTCGGCCAGACCTTCGGGCTCATTGGTGAGGCAAACAAAGCGGAACGGTTTTGCAAGGTTCTTGCAGACCGCATTATACAGCACATTCACGTAGCTGCCGGGATAGAGATCGCCCCATTTCATGCAAAGAACAATGCGTTCCTGAGAAAGATTATCGGCCATTCGGTCTGCCCCGCTTTCGGTGATGTTATCGGTGTTTTAGCGGTCCCTTTCGGATTGCACAATCATTTGGGAGCAGAGAGCGCTTGGAGTAATCGTTTTTCTGAACCGGTGCAGGCTGCTTTCTCCTTGCACGCAAGGCGCAGGGGCAATAGAAGAGGCCAGATTTTTAAGGAGCACCGCCGCACTCTTGCGGGCGGGTCAAGATAAGGACGAACAGATGCAGGTCACCGAGACCCTGAATGAAGGCCTGAAGCGCGGCTATTCCATCGTCATCACAGCAGCAGAGCTGGACGGCAAAGTGAATGAAAAGCTTAAAGAAGCTCAGCCAGAAGTCGAAATGAAAGGCTTCCGCAAAGGCAAAGTGCCAATGGCGCTGCTGAAAAAGCAATTCGGCCCCCGCGTTCTGGGCGAAGCCATGCAGGAATCTGTAGATGGTGCGATGAACGAGCATTTTGAAAAATCCGGCGACCGCCCTGCGATGCAGCCAGAAGTCAAAATGACCAACGAAGACTGGAAAGAGGGCGACGACGTTAACGTTGAAATGTCCTATGAGGCGCTGCCTGCCATTCCAGAGGTCGATTTCTCTGACATCGAGCTTGAGAAAATGGTCGTAAAGGCCGATGACGAAGCTGTTGACGAAGCGCTGAAAAACCTGGCCGAAACCGCCCAGAACTTCAAAGACCGTGCAGCCAATGTGAAATCCAAAGATGGCGATCAGGTTGTGATCGACTTTGCGGGTAAGGTTGACGGCGAATTGTTCGAAGGCGGCTCTGCCGAAGATTACCCGCTGACGCTGGGCTCCAACTCTTTCATCCCCGGCTTTGAAGAGCAGCTGGTTGGCGTGAAAAAAGATGAGGAAGTCGCGGTCACCGTGTCCTTCCCCGAAGATTACCAAGCGCCGCATCTGGCCGGTAAAGAAGCGGTGTTTGATTGCACAATCAAATCCGTCAAGAAACCTGTCGCTGCTGAAATCGACGATGAGCTGGCCAAACAGTTTGGTGCCGAAGATCTGGCCGCGCTGAAGGGTCAAATTGCAGAGCGTCTTGAAGGCGAATACGCTGGTGCGGCTCGTGCTGTGATGAAGCGTGCGCTTCTGGATGCGCTGGATGCAAAAGTTTCCTTTGAACTGCCGCCCAGCCTGCTGGACGCCGAAGCCAAGCAGATCGCGCATCAGCTGTGGCACGAGGACAACCCAGAGGTCGAAGGCCACGATCACCCTGAGATCGAAACCACCGAAGAGCATCTGAAACTGGCGGGCCGTCGCGTTCGTTTGGGTCTGTTGCTGGCCGAGTTGGGTCAGAAAGCCGAAGTCGAAGTGACCGACGCCGAGATGACACAAGCGATCATGAACCAGGCGCGTCAGTACCCCGGTCAAGAGCGTCAGTTCTTTGAATTCATCCAGCAGAACCAGCAGATGCAGCAACAGCTGCGTGCGCCTCTGTTTGAAGACAAAGTTGTGGATCACATCTTTGAGCAGGCCAAAGTGTCTGACAAAGAAGTTGCCAAAGACGTTCTGGAAAAAGCCATCGAAGCTTTGGACGAAGAATAATCTGACTTCTGTCAGTTTGATCGAAAGGGCCGCCTTTAGGGCGGCCTTTTTTATGTCTTGGCATAGCGTGCGACTGGGCGCGTCCGGATGCCGCATGTCAGGAGCAAAGGGGCGATCTACCTGAGTTCCACAATGAAAAAACCGGGAGAGACCTTCACATGTTCAAAGGACTAGGGCTATCGCTCACAATTATAACTGTGGCTATGATCGGCCTGCCTGTACTGTTTCTGCAGGTGGTGTAAACGACCCCATCTGATCTGCGTATCAAACTGTTTTCAAAGGTAAAAGCAGTCGACCCTTACAGGTGGCTGTTTTTATCATTTGGGGGTTAAAGAATGCCCTGACAGGCAATCATCACAACCCCCGCTACGACGATATAGCCAAAGTCGGTGAACATCGCATAGGTGCTTTTCTTGATAAAAGCCCCGCCGGAGAGGGCGAAACACGCCGCGGCCAGAATAGCCAAAATTGCGGTGAACAGGGCATTTTGCGTGGCCGTCAGACCGATCACCAGTGATAGCAAAAGCAGGGCGACCATCTGCATGGCCATGGCAAAGACAGGCATTTCTTGTGCGGTGCCGAGTTCCACGCCGGAGCCCTCGGCCCATTTTTTGCCAAAAAGAAACGGGCCATACCAAAGCCAACCAACAAGAAAGGCGACGATCGCCCCGATGATGACAGCCAGAAGGTTGAGAGGTTCCGTTGCGGTTTCCATGATAAATTCCTTTTTGAAGGTAAAAGAGATGAGGATAGGCCAATCGCAAAAGGCGCATTCTTAAGGCGCGACATTGTCCGGATTTTCCGGCTCAAGATCATATTGCAGATAGACAAGATAGGGTTCGAACTCGACCGGATTGGCATTCTCGGGGTATCTTTCGATGTAGTGAAATCCACCCCGCTCGTACATCGACAGCATCGGGCGGTTGCCTTTGGCGGTATCGGCATAGACAAACCGGCAGCCCATTTTGCGTGCTTCATCCATCCGCATTTGAAACAGTATCTGACCCAACCCGTTGCCACGGGCCGCTGGGCTCACGTACATGCGCTTCATTTCAACCGCATTCGGTCTGATCCGGCGTAGGGTGCCACAGCCCACCAGTTCGCCATCCTGGCTGCGTGCAAGGGCCAGTCGACCGTGGGGCGGTAACATGTCCGCCAGATGCTCCATTGAAGAGTGCGCCATATCCTCTGGCGCAAGCTCTGGCAGGCCCGCGGTCCGGGCGATTTGCAGCACATCGGTATAATATTCGAGCAGCAGTGCTTCAAATTCGGCGAGGTCTGTCACCTGCGAAACAAATGAAATCTCGATCGACACAGTTGTTTTCCCATAAAAGGATAAGGTTAGCGTCATGCTTGGGGTATTGCAAAGACTTCTCCTCCATTGACTGTCTTGTTCATCGATCCTCAAACGAAAACAGCCGCCCGAAAAGGGGCGGCTGTCTCCAAAGTCGATACAGAAAGAAACGCTTAAGCGTCGTCTTCTTCGGAAGCTTCTGCGGCGGCAGGCGCTGCATCATCATCGCCAAAGTCGTCGGCAGCGGCAGAGCCGATATCGTCGAACAGTTCAGCAATTTCGAATTCAGCTTCTGCTTCAGCTTCGGCGGCCAGTTCCTGAATGGATTTACCGGAGGCTTGCAGCTCGGCTTCTTCGTTGGAGCGTGCCACGTTGGTTTCGATCTCGACAGAGACCTCAGGGTGCAGAACCACGGAAACCGTGTGCACGCCAAGCTCTTTGATCGGTGCGATCAGAACAACCTGTTTGCGGTCAACAGAGAAACCTTCAGCGGTTGCTGTTTCGGCGATGTCACGCGGGGTGACGGAACCGTAGAGCGAACCGGAATCAGAAGCGGAGCGAATGATGATGAACTGCTGGCCAGCCAGCTTTTCGCCAAGAGATTCGGCTTCTTTTTTGGTTTCCAGATTGCGGGCTTCAAGCTGGGCTTTCTGTGTTTCAAAGTTGGCAATGTTTGCTTTGGAAGCAGACAGGGCCTTGCCTTGAGGCAACAGGAAGTTACGCGCGTAACCGGCTTTGACGTCAACAACTTCGCCCATTTGGCCAAGCTTTGCGACGCGTTCAAGAAGGATAACTTGCATTTATCAGTCCCCTTATTTCACAGCGTAGGGAAGCAGCGCGAGGAAGCGGGCGCGTTTGATTGCGCGGGCCAGTTCACGTTGTTTCTTGGCCGAAACCGCGGTGATGCGGGACGGAACGATTTTGCCGCGCTCAGAGATGTAGCGCTGCAAAAGGCGGGTGTCTTTGTAGTCGATCTTTGGTGCGTTATCACCAGAGAAAGGACATACTTTGCGACGGCGGAAAAATGGTTTAGCTGCCATTGGTTTGGATCCTTATCCTATATCGCGATCAACGACGTTCACGGCGTTCGCCGCGTTCGTCACGTTTTTGCATCTGCACGGAAGGACCTTCGGCGTGCTCGTCAACCTTGATGGTCAGAACGCGCATTACGTCGTCATGCAGGCGCATCAGGCGTTCCATCTCTTGAACAGCCGGTGCCGGTGCATCGGTGCGCAAGTAGGCGTAGTGGCCTTTGCGGTTTTTGTTGATCTTATAGGCCATCGTTTTGACACCCCAGTATTCGCTGTCGACGAGCGTGCCGCCGTTGTCAGCCAATACAGTGCCAAAATGTTCGATCAGACCTTCGGCTTGCGCGTTGGACAGGTCCTGACGCGAAATGAAAACATGTTCATACAGAGACATGTATTCTCCAATCTAAAAGAGGCGCACTTCAAAGGGCCGGGTCAATGTCTTCCGCGTCCCGCCCACGAGAGGTTGCGCTGTTTCATACCTTACGGAAGACGGTGCCTTATACACCTGTTGATGCCCGTTGCAAGGGCGTAGGTGAACAAACTACTGTCTTTAAAGCGTACGTTCTTTGCCCCATTTTTACCAATTTTTAATTAGACATTCGGTTCAATGAATTTGGATAGATCAATCTGTCGGAGACAGAATTATGGCTGAAACACATGAAAACATTGAGAACATGTTTGTAGACGAAGCGGAACTCATGAAAAAACCATGGGTTAGGGTGGATGATACCTATTGGGGTTGCATCATCCGGAGCTATACCGGGACCCGCTCTTTTAACAACATTTTGCGCGGGGGCTGCGGTTTTGTCGGGCTGACGTTGGTCTTTGTGGCGTTGGGATTCTGGATTTTACCGGGCTCGCTTTTGACCTCTGATGTCGCCGTGATGAAGTTTTTAAGCTCTGCATCGCTGTGTATTTCGGGTCTGTTGTTCCTGTGGTTTGCATCGCAGGAAACCCGCCGCGAAGTCCATGTGGACCGGGCCCGCCATGAGGTTCGCGAAGCGCTACGCAATTCGCGCGGCAATGCCTTTATGCTGCGCCGCTATTCTTTTGATGACATCAGCAGCGTCTTTATTGAACGTCCTACTTATAAAGGTGGCCCGTCGCGTCTGTTACTGCGTTACCGCAATACATCGCAGGTGATTACGATTGCGGTTGCTGATGACTCCAAGCTTGTTGATCTGCGGGATCGTCTGGCCAAGGACATTCTGGGCGTGACAAAGCCGGTGGTTCAGCGCAAGGCGAAAGCCAACTATGACAAGGCACAGCGCAAGATCAAAATTCAGGCGCCGTCTCGGGTCATGTAAGGGTACTGTGCGCTGGCACACAGACTCTGTTGAGTTCTGACGAATTGAGAGTTTTTGAAGAGACACGATGTTCAGTCGTGTCTTTTTCGATTCAAAATGGAACAAAACCATGAACAAACTCTTGCTTGCTTCTGCCTTCGCCCTGAGCACCACCGCCGCTGTCGCTGAGCCGGTGCCCTACACATTGGACCCAAGCCATAGCCAGATCGTTTTCAACTACGACCATTTCGGCTTTTCTACGACCTACGGCATGTTTAGCGGTTTTGAGGGCGACATTCAGTTTGACGTCGAAAACCCCGAAAACTCTGCTGTCACAGTATCTTTTCCAGTAACAACCATGCTGACCGGCTGGGAGGGGCGCCTGCAGCACTTTATGTCGGCGGATTTCTTTGATGCGGCGGCCGAAGATATGGTGACTTTCACCTCCACTGCGATTGAAGTGACCGGAGAGGGCACTGCCAATATCACCGGCGATTTGACGATGAATGGTGTGACCAAAGCTGTCATGCTTGACACCAAGCTGAACGGCATGGGGCAGCACCCGATGGCCGGTAAAGATTGGGCTGGATTTGATGCGACAACCACGGTGCTGCGCAGCGATTTTGATTTGGGCCAATTTGCCCCGATGGTCAGCGATGAGGTGCAGATCAACATCTCTATCGAAGCCGGTATCACGGAATCAGATGCGTCCTAAATCGGACCTTCCCTAAAAAGAAAAAGCCGCCCCACTCAGAGGGCGGCTTTTTTGTTGGGGCCGTTTGGCCCGATCAGGGAGCGGTTTTTTGCGCCGTCAGGTTTGCATCGATGCGCACGGCAAACCCGACAGAAGCCTCGTCGGGCATATTATCGCCGATTGCAAAGTCCCGACGGTCAGTACTTACGGTACTGCTCATCACGGCTGTGTCGTCTTCGATCCGCAGGCTAAAAGGCAGGATCAAGGGGACCTCGACCCCGCGTAGCGTCAGGGTGCCCACCGCATCATACTGCCCATCACCAAGCGTCAGGATGTCGGCCGAAAACACCGCCGTGGGGTGGTTCTCTTCGTCAAAAAAATCCGGCCCCATGGCCTGATCGGTGACGCTGCCAAGGCGCAGGCTGGCGATGTCAACAGTAACCTCCACGGTGCCGGAAAGCCCGTCCTCTACAGTTTCATCAAAGTCGATCACCGCATTCCATCCGTCAAACTGGCCGGACAGCGCATTGCCAAATTGCGTAATAGTAAGGGCCAATGTGCCCTCTTTCACCTGCCAGTTGCCCGCAGTATCCGCCGTCACAACCCTATCTGTTTGGGTTTCAGCCGCTGTATCAATGGACGGGGAAGGGGCGGAAAAAGCAAGCACGCTCGCCCCCAGAACGGCCACGCCATAGACAATCCCGGCCGCTGTGCGGGGGCGGGTGCTATGGCGGGCCTTGGGCAAGTCGGGGATGTTACTATGGCCAAACCACATGCGGCGCAGGGTGTTGTCCTTGTCGATAAAAGCATGTTTCAGCGCGCCAGCGATATGCAGCAGCAGGGTGATTGCCAACACTTTGGTCAGCACAAAATGCCACGTCCCGAAAAAATGCGCCACGGAGTCGGATTTGGGTACAAGCGGCAGGGATTGCCCGAAGGGCCAGCAGATCGGGGCAAAACCTTCGGTGGCCGCGTGATGGAGCCAGCCCGATAGGGGCACAAGCACCAGCGATAGATAGAGCAGCCAGTGCACGGTTTCTGCCGCAAAGGACTCGGCTTTATGGTCGGCATTCAGCAGTGCGGGTTTCTTTTGCGTCAAGGTCCAGAGGATGCGCAGTAGGGCGACAAAAAACAGCGTGATGCCCAGCGTTTTATGCAGTGAAAACAGCCATGCCTTGCGGGCCAGCTGCGCGCCTGTGTCATAGGGAAGGTTTTCAGCAATCAGTCCGAGGGGAAATAGGGTCAGGATCAACAGGGCGGTCAGCCAGTGAAAGCTTTTGCTTACCGTGCCGTAATGGGTGTTGGTATTAAGGAAGGGCATAGGGGATTCCGGTATTGTTCGGCCTCAGATTAGCAGTGCAAACCGGCGGTGAATATAGCAACCGGCGCAGGTCTTCTGTGCATCGGGGCGACATTAGATTGCCTTAGCGGTAAGGGCGCGGTATCTGGGGTCAAAGATAAAACATCGGAGGGGACATGAGCCGAGCATTTGTATTTCCGGGGCAGGGTGCGCAGACCATTGGTATGGGCAAAGCACTGGCCGAGGCCTATCCAGAATCACGGGCAATCTTTCAAGAGGTTGATGACGCACTCGGGGAATCGCTTTCATCCCTGATTTGGGAGGGGGAGGCCGAGGAATTGACCCTGACCCAGAACGCCCAACCCGCCTTGATGGCAACCTCACTAGCGGCCATGCGGGCGCTGGAAGCCGAAGGCATCATGATTTCGAGCGGCAGTTTTGTGGCGGGGCATTCGCTGGGGGAATATTCCGCTCTTGCGGCGGCAGGGGCGATTTCGGTTGCCGATACGGCCCGTTTGTTGCGCGTTCGGGGCGCGGCGATGCAAAAGGCTGTGCCGGTTGGCGTCGGCGCCATGGCGGCCTTGCTGGGGCTTGATTTTGACACGGCGACAGCGGTGGCCGAAGAGGCCGCTCAGGGGCAGGTCTGTCAGGCTGCAAATGATAATGATCCCGGTCAGGTCGTGGTCTCTGGCCATAAAGAGGCAGTGGAGCGCGCGATTGAAATTGCCAAGGGCAAAGGCGCAAAGCGCGCTGTTCTGTTGCCGGTCTCTGCGCCTTTCCATTGCGCCTTGATGCAGCCTGCAGCAGACGCGATGGCGCAGGCCTTGAATGATGTGAGCATCAACGCGCCGGTTGTGCCTTTGGTGGCGAATGTGCGGGCTTCGGCGGTTTCCGATCCGGCGCTGATCCGCAGCTTGCTGGTCGAACAGGTCACAGGCTCTGTGCGGTGGCGCGAGAGTGTCGGCTATATGGCGGCCCAAGGGGTTACCGAAATCTGGGAGGTCGGCGCGGGCAAGGCCTTGTCAGGAATGATCCGCCGGATCGATCGCAACCTGACCTGCCGTGCCATCGGTACACCGGATGATGTAAAAGCCGCAAAAGACGCTTAAAGAAAGAGAATTATATGTTTGATCTTACAGGTAAAAATGCACTTGTCACTGGCGCATCGGGCGGTATTGGCGGCGCCATTGCCAAGGCGCTACATGCCGCTGGCGCAACTGTCGCCCTGTCGGGCACACGGGTTGAACCACTAGAGGCATTGGCGGCTGAACTGGGTTCTCGTGCCCATGTGCTGCCCTGCAATCTGTCGGACGCAGAGGCGGTTGCCGCTTTGCCGAAACAGGCCGCAGAGGTCATGGGCAGCGTCGATATACTGGTCAACAATGCCGGTATCACTGCGGATAATATCTTTATGCGGATGAAAGATGACGAATGGGATCGCGTTCTTGAAGTCAACTTGACTTCGACCATGCGCCTGTGTCGGGGCGTCATGCGCGGCATGATGAAAGCCCGTTGGGGCCGGATCATCAACATCAGCTCTGTGGTCGGGGCGACGGGCAATCCGGGGCAGGCCAATTACGCCGCCTCTAAGGCCGGCATGGTCGGTATGAGCAAATCCATCGCCTATGAGGTCGCAAACCGCGGAATTACCGTGAACGCTGTCGCGCCGGGCTTTATCACCACCGCCATGACCGAAAAGCTGACCGATGATCAGAAATCCGGCATTTTGGGCAATGTGCCCGCCGGTCGGATGGGCGATGCCGAGGAAATCGCAGCGGCGGTTCTATATCTGGCCAGCCCCGAAGCGGGCTATGTCACGGGCACAACCCTGCATGTCAATGGTGGCATGGCGATGCTTTAGGGCCCAAAAGGCCTTGGAATTTGGCAGGATGATCCCCATTTGCACAGCACAGCACGGTGCCAGACGCAAACCGGTGGCGATTCATGCCTGTGAAATCATTTGCGCTGCTGCGATCATATGATATAGGCGGCGCAGATTTGATCGAACGTCACATGTTTGTGGCCTAGGTTTGCCCTTATCCAAGGGCCGGAGCGCCCCGCTGGGGCATAGTACGAAACCACGGGAACGCTCCCGAAACGTTAAAATGAGGATATAGATATGAGCGACATCGCAGATCGTGTGAAAAAGATCGTTGTCGAGCACCTTGGTGTTGAAGAAGACAAAGTTGTTGAAGGTGCATCCTTCATCGATGATCTGGGCGCAGACAGCCTTGACACCGTTGAGCTGGTTATGGCTTTCGAAGAAGAGTTCGGTATCGAAATCCCTGACGACGCTGCAGAGACAATCCAGTCTTTCGGCGACGCGGTAGGCTTCATCACCAAAGCTTCCTAAGTTTTACCCCTTTTCGGGTATTTGAAAAACGACGCTTTCGGGCGTCGTTTTTTTTTGGCCTTTCGGGTGGGGGTAAGGTTTGGGATCTGGGTCAACACTGGCTGATATCGGCGGAAAACTACCGCATTTTGCGGAGCCTGCTCTTGCTCAGGTCGGTCAGAACAAGCTATCACTGACCGACAAATTCAGAACTGAGAAGAGGCAGATCAATGCGTCGAGTGGTTGTTACAGGGCTTGGTATGGTTACCCCGCTGGCGTGCGGGGTCGAGGAAACATGGAGTCGTCTGATTGACGGGCAATCCGGGGCGGGGCCGATTACGCGGTTTGACGCCTCGCGGGTGACGACAAAATATGCCTGCGAAATCCCTGTGGGGGATGGCACAGATGGCACGTTTAATCCGGATGACTGGATGGCCCCAAAGGACCGGCGCAAGGTCGATGATTTCATTCTTTATGCGATTACAGCAGCGGATCAGGCGATTGCGGATTCAGGCTGGGTTTGTGATGGCGATGAGGATCAGTTCCGCACCGGTGTGATGATCGGGTCTGGCATTGGGGGGCTCAGCGCGATTGCCGATACGGCTGTGTTGCTGGCGGAAAAAGGCCCGCGCCGGGTGTCGCCCTTCTTTATTCCCAGTGCGTTGATCAATCTGGCCTCGGGTCAGGTGTCGATCAAACACGGCTATAAAGGCCCCAACCATGCGGTTGTGACGGCCTGTTCTACCGGTGCCCATGCCATTGGCGATGCGGCGCGACTGATCATGTTGGGCGATGCCGATGTGATGGTGGCCGGTGGGGCAGAAAGCCCGATTTCCGAAATCGGCATTGCCGGTTTCAACGCTTGTAAAGCGCTATCAACCGCGCGGGAAGATGATCCTAAATCTGCAAGCCGCCCTTATGATCGGGATCGTGACGGTTTTGTCATGGGCGAAGGGGCTGGCGTTGTGGTTCTGGAAGAATATGAACATGCCAAAGCGCGCGGTGCAAAAATCTACGCAGAAGTATTGGGTTATGGATTGTCGGGCGATGCCTATCACATTACCGCACCTGCCGAAGATGGCGATGGCGGGTATCGGTCGATGAAAGCCGCGATTGAGCGCGCTGGTTTGACGCCTGCGGATATTGATTACATCAATGCCCATGGCACATCGACGATGGCGGACACCATTGAATTGGGCGCGGTAGAGCGTTTGATGGGCGATGCTGCGAAAACCGCGACCATGTCATCAACCAAATCCGCCATCGGGCATTTGCTGGGGGCTGCGGGATCGGTTGAAGCGATCTTCTGTATTCTGGCAATCCGCGATCAAGTAGCGCCGCCAACCCTGAACCTTGAGAACCCAGCGGTTGAACCACTGCTGGATCTGGCTCCGAAAAAGGCTGTGAAGCGTAAGATCGACATTGCGCTGTCTAATTCCTTTGGCTTTGGCGGGACCAATGCTTCGGTTGTTCTTGGACGGGTCACGGACTGATGTGGCGTAGTATTGCGTCAAACGCTCTGACGCTGTTTATCGTGATCCTGATTGCGGTTGCCGGGTTCATCGGCTGGGCGCAGTCGCAATACCGCACGTCAGGGCCTTTGGCAGGCGCTATCTGTCTGCGTGTGGATAGCGGCAGCAATTTCACCAAAGTATCCGAGAGCCTGTTGGCGCAGGAGGCCATTTCCAATGGCATGTTATTCCGCGTCGGGGCCGACTATGAGGAAAAGACCCAAGCGCTGAAGGCGGGGAGCTTTCTGGTGCCCGAAGGGGCCTCTATGCAGGAAATTGTCGACATCGTAACGCGCGGTGGGCAATCGACCTGTGGCACCGAAGTTGTCTACCGGATCGGGGTTGTGAGCTCGCAAATCCAGTTGCGCGAATTGGACCCGACCACCAACGCTTATGTGCTGGCCACGGCTTTCGATCCGAAATCGGAAGAAGAAGTGCCTGCAGCCTATAAAGAGGCGTTGGGGGACAGCGATGTGCGCTACCGTTTGGCTATGGCCGAAGGGGTGACAAGCTGGCAGGTGGTTGACGCGCTGAACAATGTGGATTTTCTCAGCGGCACGATTGAGGAGCTTCCGGCGGAGGGGGCGCTTGCCCCTGACAGCTATGAGGTGCGGGCTGGTGCGGATCGCGCTGCGTTGGTTGCACAGATGGAGGAACGGCAAGCGGCTATTCTGGCCGAAGCCTGGTCCAATCGTGCCTCGGGGCTGCCGATTGAAACGCCTGAGGAAGCGCTTATTCTGGCGTCGATCATCGAAAAGGAAACCGGTGTGGCCGAGGAGCGCGGGCAGGTGGCTTCGGTCTTTACCAACCGGTTGGATACAGGGATGCGTCTGCAGACGGACCCGACGGTGATTTACGGTATTACCAATGGTCAAGGCGTGTTGGGGCGGGGGCTTCGGCAGAGTGAGCTTCGTCGCGCAACGCCTTATAATACTTATGTTATAGAAGGTTTGCCGCCGACGCCAATCGCCAATCCAGGGCGCGCATCGATCGAGGCAGCGGTTAATCCCGACAGTACGGAGTTCATATTCTTTGTGGCTGACGGCACCGGCGGGCATGCCTTTGCCAAAACGCTTGATGAGCATAACCGTAATGTCGCGAAATGGCGGGAGATCGAGGCCCAACGGACCAATCAGTAAGGTTTTGTTAAGAGCGAAAATTTGACGAACCGTTCGCCCTAAAGTATAAAAGACCTACACTCGCAAAAGTGTAAACGGCATTCAGGCAACTGGGTGCCGTTTTTGCGTTTGGCACCAAGAGGCAAAACAGGGGGCCGGATCAAGCAGTATGTCTTTAATCACATCCATCGGCGGTAAGGGGTCACAAGATGACATTCTTCAGGCTGCATATGACCATTTGGAGCGTCTGATCCTGACGATCAAGACCATGACCAATCAGTTGGAGGGCGGGGATTTCAAAGACCTTGCCGAAACCAACAAGATTTTGCGGGAAGCGGGAACCGCTTTGCAATCCGCATTCAGAGAAAGGGAAAACGTTGACAAACTTCGCAGAAAAAATGCCGGAATCGTCCACGATTACGCCGTCGATTTCGACCAGGCGCGCGATGAGATCGGGCGCCGTCTGGCTTGCCTCAGAGCCGCTTCGGACCCAGACAGCGTTTCTGGACGAGCTGAGTGAAGGCGCTTTGTTGGCCTTGCCCTATTTGTTTGATTTTTGGGCTTATGACCATCAATTGCCCCCCGAAGGGGATTGGCGCACATGGGTGATCATGGGCGGGCGCGGGGCGGGGAAAACCCGCGCCGGTGCGGAATGGGTGCGCTCGGAGGTCGAGGGGGCAAAACCGCTTGATCCGGGGCGCTCTCGGCGGGTGGCTTTGGTGGGGGAAACCGTTGAGCAGGTGCGTGAGGTGATGATTTTTGGCGAAAGCGGAATTCTGGCCTGCTCCCCGCCGGACCGCCGCCCGACATGGGAGGCCACGCGCAAGCGGCTGGTTTGGCCCAACGGGGCGATTGCACAGGTGTTTTCGGCCCATGAGCCGGAGTCCTTACGCGGTCCGCAGTTTGATGCGGCGTGGTCGGATGAGTTGGCCAAGTGGAAAAAGGCTGGCGAAACTTGGGATATGTTGCAGTTTGCTTTGCGACTAGGGGCTTCCCCACGGCAATGCGTGACGACGACGCCCAAGAATGTCGCGGTGCTGAAGGCGGTGCTGGATAATCCGTCTACGGTAAAGACCCATGCGCCGACGGAGGCCAATCAGGCGTTTCTGGCCAAGAGTTTTCTCGAAGAGGTGCGCGCGCGATATGCGGGAACGCAATTGGGTCGACAGGAACTGGACGGGATTTTGCTTGAGGATCTGGACGGTGCCTTGTGGACAGAGGCGATGCTTGCCAAAGCGCGGATGTCCCCGGCGGTTACAGCGGATCGCATCATTGTGGCGGTTGATCCGCCGGTGACCGGTCATGCGGATTCGGATGCGTGCGGGATCATTGTGGCCGGTGTGAACATGAGTGGGCCGCCGCAGAACTGGCGGGCCACGGTGATCAAGGACGCAACCGTACAGGGGGCCTCTCCGGCGGAGTGGGCCAATGTCGTGGCGGCCATGGCAGAGCGGTATGACGCGGATCGTGTGGTCGCCGAGGTCAATCAGGGGGGCGATATGGTGGAGATGGTTTTACGCCAGCAATCGCAGAATATCCCATATCGGGGGGTGCGGGCCTCGCGGGGGAAAGTGGCCCGAGCGGAACCTGTGTCTGCCCTTTACGAGCGCGGGCAAATCCATCACGCCAAAGGGTTGGAAAAACTGGAAGAGGAAATGAGCCAGATGTCCTTACAGGGTTTTGCGGGCAAGGGCAGTCCGGACCGCGTGGATGCGCTTGTTTGGGCGCTGCATGACCTCATGCTGGTGCCGGCCAAGGGCTGGGGCAACCCCCGCGTACGGTCGCTTTAATCTCTTTTAAACCATATGCCCCAGAGTGCTCCTACATCAGACATTACCGCAAAAGAAACAAGGTTTCAGCGGGTTATCCGATTAGGAGCAGGGGCATATGGCATTCGGAATTTTTCAGCGCAACACAGGTCGTGATGCAGCACCCGAGCAGAAGGCATCTGCTGCTGGTCCTGTGATTGCCTATCACGGATCAGGGCGGGTGGCGTGGACACCGCGCGATATGGTGTCGCTGACAAAAGCGGGTTTTTCGGGCAACCCGATCGGTTTTCGTGCGGTGAAGTTGATCGCAGAAGCGGCAGCGGCCTTACCGCTTGTTTTGCAAGATAACGCAGAGCGTTTTGACGCGCATCCGGTGCTGGGGCTCTTGAAACGCCCCAATCTGGCGCAGGGCCGCGCTGAATTGTTCGAGGCGCTCTACGGGCAATTGATCCTGACCGGAAATGCCTATGTCGAGGCTGTGGCCGGATCGGACGGGAGGCCGCTTGAGCTGCATGTGTTGCGCTCTGACCGGATGTCTCTAATCCCCGGGAGTGACGGCTGGCCGGTGGCGTTTGAATATGCCGTCGGGGGGCGCAAACACCGGTTTGACGTCAGTGGTGAGGTTTCTCCGATTTGTCATATCCGCAGCTTTCATCCGCAAGATGATCACTATGGGTTGTCGCCCATGCAATCGGCGGCGGCGGCGATTGATGTCCATAATGCGGCGTCGCGCTGGTCGAAATCACTGCTCGACAATGCCGCACGGCCCAGTGGGGCGCTGGTTTACACCGGGATGGATGGGGCTGCGGGATTGTCGGCGGATCAATATGCGCGGCTTCAGGATGAAATGCTGTCCTATCATCAGGGGGCGGCCAATGCGGGGCGTCCGATGCTGCTTGAGGGCGGGCTGGACTGGAAGCCGATGGGGTTCTCGCCCTCGGACATGGAGTTCCAGAAAACCAAGGAAGCCGCGGCGCGCGAGATTGCCGTGGCCTTTGGGGTGCCGCCGATGCTGCTCGGTCTGACGGGTGATGCCACCTATGCCAATTACCAAGAGGCCAACCGCGCCTTTTACCGGCTGACGGTTCTGCCGCTGGCCACGCGGGTGGCGGCGGCCATCGGAGCCTGGTTGGGGGGGCATTGGGGGGTGCAGCCGGAGTTGAAGCCGGATCTGGATCAGGTGCCTGCCTTAAGCGATGAGCGTGCCGCGCAATGGCAGCGTGTCAGTGGGGCGGATTTTCTAACGGACGGTGAAAAACGCCGACTGTTGGGGCTGCCCGAGCTTACGGAGGGCCAATGACAACGGTGCCGCCGATCAAGGGAAGTCGGTTTTTATACGACAGTTTTGATGCGGCGGCGGCGCGGATTGATGCGAACGAACGGATTTATGAAATGCAGTTCGGTGCGCTAGAGGCGCAGTTGCGGCGGATCGAGGATATGATCGAGCGTTTGGAAAAACGGATTTGGGTCACGGTTTACGGCGTTGCCGGTGTGATTTTGGCGCAGGCGACGGTGTCGCTTCTGGGATTGCCGGTTGGACAGTGAGGTTTTGGGGGAAAGATGCTGGAATATACTGAATTGGAACGAAAATACTGCCAGCCAGAGACACGTTTGGCTGTGCGCGACGGCACTATCATCGAGGGCTATGCCTCTTTGTTTGAAGCCACTGATCAAGGCGGTGATGTCGTGGTTAAGGGCGCCTATGCCAAATCCCTGGCCGCGTTGAGCGCGTCTGGGCGGTCGGTCAAGATGTTGTGGCAACATGATCCGGCCCAGCCCATCGGCCTTTGGGAAGAGGTGCGCGAGGACGGACGCGGGCTGTGGGTCAAGGGGCGGCTGTTGACCAATGTCGCCAAGGGGGCCGAGGCCGCTGCCTTGATTGAGGCGGGCGCGATTGACGGGCTCTCGATTGGTTATCGCACCAAGCAAGCAACGAAAGACACAGGCGGCCAGCGTCGTCTGACGGAATTGGAACTATGGGAGGTGTCTTTGGTGACCTTTCCCATGCTTCCGGAAGCCCGCGTCGGCGCGAAGGGGGATGCCGGTCCGCGAATGGGTTTGCTGGATCTGGCAAAGGCTTTTGCCGATGCGCGGAAACAGCTGCACAGCCCCCATCGAAACGATGCGTAATCACGGGTGATTTGATGAACAAGCAAACAGAGGGAACGGCAGAGAACTTCGGGGCCGTACAGAATGCACTGAGTGGATTTGTCAGCGATATCAAAGAGATGAATTCAAAACTTGCAACACGACTGCAACAACAAGAAGAGCGATTGACCATGCTGGATCGAAAATCAATGACTGCACACCGTCCTACTTTGGCGACAGGGTCGGCTGAGGCGCCCCATAAGAAAGCTTTTAACGCCTATCTGCGCAGCGGCGACGATGACGGGCTGCGCGGGCTGGTTCTGGAGGGCAAGGCGCTGTCGACCGGTGTGTCTGCCGAAGGTGGCTATCTGGTGGATCCGGAAACCGCCGCCACGATCAAAAGCACGCTGTCGGCCACCGCTTCGGTGCGGGCGATTGCCAATGTCGTGCAGGTCGAGGCGACGTCCTTTGATGTGCTGATTGACCATACCGATGTCGGGGCCGGTTGGGCGACGGAAACCGGTTCGGTCTCTGAAACTGATACACCGCAAATCGACCGGATTGCCATTCCGCTGCATGAGCTGTCAGCGCTGCCAAAAGCATCCCAGCGGCTGTTGGATGACAGTGCTTTTGATATTGAGGGCTGGCTTGCGGGGCGGATCGCCGACAAGTTTGCCCGCTCGGAAGCGGCGGCCTTTATCAACGGCAATGGCGTGGACAAGCCGACCGGTTTTCTGACCCATGCGACGGTCGACAATGATGTCTGGAGCTGGGGTAATCTGGGGTATGTGGCCACTGGAGAAGATGGGGACTTCGACGCTGCGAAACCGGCGGATGCCATTGTTGATCTGGTCTATGCGCTGGGGGCGGAGTACCGCGCCAACGCCAGCTTTGTGATGAACTCCAAAACCGCCGGGGCGATCCGCAAGATGAAGGACGCAGACGGGCGTTTTCTGTGGTCTGACGGCTTGGCCGCTGGCGAGCCTGCCCGACTGATGGGCTATCCGGTGCTGATTGCAGAGGACATGCCTGATATCGGCTCTGACGCAACAGCGGTGGCCTTTGGAGACTTTGGCGCCGGTTACACCATCGCTGAGCGGCCCGATCTGCGGGTGTTGCGTGATCCGTTTAGCGCCAAACCGCATGTGCTGTTCTATGCCACCAAGCGGGTTGGCGGCGACGTCAGTGACTTTAAGGCGATCAAGCTGCTGAAATTCGGCATTGCCTAATTCTACGCATGCGGGGGGCGGTTGCGTGCCCCGCATCACCTGATGAAATCAGCAACAAGCGGAGCCCTGCGATGTATTTTACTGAACTATCAGCTGTCCCGGATGTGGTTTTGCCACTGGCGGCCCTTAAGCAGCATTTACGGTTGGGCACCGGATTTGCCGATGATGATCTGATGGATGATCTGCTGATGTCGGTGCTGCGCTCTGCCGTGGCCTCGATTGAAGCGCGCACGGGCAAGGCTTTGTTCCAGAGGGATTTTCTCTGCGTTTTTCAGGGATGGCAACATGTTGATTACCAGACCCTGCCGATTGCGCCAATTGCGTCGGTCAGCGCTGTTGTGACCAAGTCGCGCAACGATGATGTGGTGGCTGACATTGCTGGCGATGTGCGCCTGATCAAAGACCCGCAGCGGCCTCGGCTGGTGGCGATGGGGGCGTGTTTGCCGGTGGTACCGTCAGAGGGGAGCGTTGAGGTGACCCTGACGGCTGGATTTAGCGCGGATTGGGACGGGTTGAAACCGGATTTGCAGCAGGCAATCTTGATGCTGGCCGGATTTACCTATGAGCACCGGATGCCCGAAATGGCAGGAGACACCGCCTGGCCGGCGCCTGTGGCGGGATTGCTCTCTCCTTATTTAACGGTCCGGTTGTTTGAAGGGGTGCAAAAATGAGAGCGCCGGTTCTGAACCGAAAGCTGACGCTGGAGACGCCGGTTCAACTGGCGGATGGCGCGGGCGGGGTGACCGAGACATGGGTCGCCGAAGGGGTGCTCTGGGCGGAGTTGCGCAGCGGTGCGGGGCGCGAGAAAACCGGCATTGGCGGGGCAATATCGGTGAACGCGGTGCGGATCACGGTGCGGGCCGCTGCGGCTGCAAGCCCGGCGCGGCCGCGCGCCAACCAGCGTTTTCGCGAAGGCAACCGCATTTTCACCATTGATGCGGTGACCGAAGCAGAGCCGCGCGGGCGATATTTGCTCTGTCACGCCAAAGAAGAGGTGCAGGCATGAGCTATGGAGCTTCATCGGCGCTGCAGACGGCTGTTTATGACGCCTTAATCAATGACACGGCAGTTGCGGCGCAGGTTGGAACGGCTGTGTTTGACGCCGTGCCGTCGGGCACGCCACCGGCGCTGTTCATCCTGTTGGGGGATGAAGAGGTGCGCGACCGTTCAGATGCTACGGCAGCGGGGAGTCTGCATGATTTTACCCTGAGTGTCGTGGGCGATGTCGCCGGATTTCGGGCAGTGAAACAGGCCGCCGGGGCGGTTTCGGATGCGCTGTTAAACGCTGAATTGACACTACAGCGCGGGCAGATGGTGTCGATGGTGTTCCTGCGGGCACGGGCGCGACGGGTGGGGACGGGGAACGCCCGTCGCGTGGATTTAAGGTTCAGAGCGCAGATAGAGGACACGCCTTAGGGCGTTGGTCTGTCAGTCAATTGAGAGTTTTTAGAAAACACTAACGTGGAGGGGTCGCTATGGGTGCCCAGAATGGCAAGGATCTGTTGATCAAGCTGGATTTAACAGGGGGTGGGCAATTCGAGACCATCGCTGGATTACGCGCGACGCGGATCAGTTTCAACGCCGAAACGGTGGACGTCACGAGCCTGGAGAGCCAAGGCGGCTGGCGTGAACTTTTGGCAGGTGCCGGCGTGAAGTCGGCCTCTATGTCTGGTGCAGGTGTGTTTCGCGATGAAAGCACGGATGAGCGCGCGCGGCAGATTTTCTTTGATGGGGAAACGCCGGATTTTCAGGTGGTGATCCCGGATTTTGGCATTGTTCAGGGGGCCTTTCAGGTGACCTCTATCGAATATGCCGGCAGCCATAATGGCGAAGCCACTTATGAATTGTCGCTGGCCTCGGCCTCGGCGCTGCAATTCACGGCGCTCTGATGGTGAACCCCTGGGCCGGAGAGGTGAGCTTGGTGGTGGATGGGGTTGAATACCCCTGCAAATTGACTTTGGGGGCTTTGGCAGAACTTGAGGATGCTTTGGAAAGCGACAGTCTGATGGCGCTGGTTCAGCGCTTTGAGACCCAAGCATTTTCATCGCGGGATGTGATGGCGTTGGTTGTCGCGGGGTTGCGGGGCGGCGGCTGGCAGGGGAGCAAGTCCGATTTGCTGCAAGCCGATATTGCGGGGGGGCCGATGATGGCGGCGCGTAAGGCAGCGCAGATGCTGGCGCGTGCGTTCCATGTTCCGCAGGACGCGGGGTGATGGATTGGCCGGGGTTACAGCGGCTTGGGCTGGTGGGGCTTGGGTTAAAGCCTGCAGATTTTTGGGCGCTCACCCCTGTGGAACTTTGGCTGATGGCGGGGCTTGAGCAAGGGGGCAAGGCAATGGATCGACGCGGGTTGGATGCGTTGATGGCGTTGCATCCGGACAGCGACAGAGGGGAAATGCATGACGGATCGGAATGATATTGACGGGCTTGAGCTGCAGCTTGATGCGCTTGGCCAGACGGTAGCAGAGACCACCGGGGTGACGGCGGCTTTTGAAAGCGAGCTTGCCCGTGCCAAGGGGGCCATCGGGGAAACCGGTGCTGAAATCAGCGGCTTGAGCCGTGGCATGACTTCGGGTTTGCGCAGCGCGTTCAACGGGGTGATTTTTGACGGTGAGAAGCTGTCGGACTCGCTTGAGGGCTTGGCAAAATCGATGAGCAATGCGGTGTATAACGCCGCGATTGCGCCTGTCGCCAATCAGGTAGGGGGGCTCGTATCCGGAGCGGTGAACGGGATGGTGTCGGCGGTGCTGCCGTTTGAAAATGGCGCGCCGTTTTCCCAAGGACGGGTGATGCCCTTTGCTAAAGGCGGGGTGGTCAGCGGGCCGGTCAGTTTTCCGATGCGATCTGGTGTCGGTTTGATGGGAGAAGCCGGGCCGGAAGCAATCATGCCGTTGCGCCGGGGTGCGGACGGGCGTTTGGGGGTTGCGGCCTCTGGGGGTGGGCGGCCGGTGACGGTGGTGATGAACGTCAACACCCCTGACGCAGAGAGTTTTTCCCGATCCCGTGGACAGATCGCCGCCCAAATGGGGCGGATCATTTCACGCGGTGCGCGCAACAGCTAAGGAGGTGAGCCATGGGGTTTCACGAAATCCGTTTTCCCGCAAATCTGAGTTTCGGGTCCGTAGGCGGGCCAGAGCGGCGCACCGAGATTGTGACGCTGGCCAATGGGTTCGAAGAGCGCAACACGCCCTGGGCGCATTCGCGTCGGCGTTATGACGCCGGAGTGGGATTGCGGTCTCTTGATGACATTGAGGTTTTGCTGGCCTTTTTTGAGGCGCGGCGCGGGCAGCTGTACGGGTTTCGCTGGAAGGACTGGTCCGACTACAGGTCCTGCCGGGCCTCGCAAACCATATCCGCGACGGATCAGGTGATCGGCATTGGTGACGGGGTGCAGACTGTGTTTCCTCTGAGCAAGACCTATCGCTCTGGCGAGGCGGCATACACGCGTCCAATCGAAAAGCCGGTTGCCGGAAGCGTGCAGGTGG
The DNA here is from genome assembly GCA_947498155.1 of uncultured Pseudoruegeria sp. Lineage (GTDB taxonomy): Bacteria > Pseudomonadota > Alphaproteobacteria > Rhodobacterales > Rhodobacteraceae > Pseudoruegeria. The sequence goes on along the minus strand of CANMJD010000003.1, from coordinate 103,317 downwards.
CGATTCAGGGCGAGCCGCGGCAGGAGGATATCGATTTTACGATTGATGAGACTCGCGGCACGATCCTGTTTGAAACACCACCGGATATTGATGTTTCCGTCAGTGCCGGATTTGAATTTGACGTGCCGGTGCGGTTTGACAGCGATCTGGTGCAGACCTCTGTGGCCAGCTTTCAGGCGGGTGATGTGCCCAATGTTCCCGTGGTGGAGGTACGTTTATAATGGCGGTTGATGCAGCATTCGAGGCCCATCTGAAAACCGCGACGACATCGGTGTGCCGGTGTTGGTCGGTGGCCCGTCAGGATGGAACTATTCTTGGGTTTACCGATCACGACGCGGATCTGAGTTTTGACGGGTTAACCTATCGGGCCAGCACCGGGCTTGCGCCACGCAGTTTGCATCAGACCACCGGTCTGTCAGTGGACAACAGCGAGGCGCTGGGCATCCTGAGCGATGATGCGGTGCGGGCCGAAGACATCACGGCGGGCCGATACGATAAAGCCGTTGTCACCGCATGGCTGGTGAACTGGCAGGCGCCGGATCAGCGCCACAAGCAGTTCCAAGGCACGATGGGAGAGATCAGCCACAGTGAGGGCACCTTTACCGTCGAGTTGCGCGGCTTGGCAGAGGCGTTGAACCAGCCGCAGGGTCGATTTTATCAGAAAACCTGTTCAGCGCTTTTGGGGGATGCCCGTTGCACCGTAGACATGAGCAATCCGGCCTATGTTGTTGAGGTGCCGGCTGCGGCGGTTCTGGAGAATCAAAGCTTCAGATTTGCGCAGCCCCTTGGCTTTGATGAGGGATGGTTTTCTGGAGGCCGATTGCAGGTGTTGTCGGGCAAGGCAGAAGGATTGCTTGCGGTTATAAAATCCGATCAGAACCATGCGGCGCATCGGGAGCTGATCCTTTGGGAGAGTGTGCGTGCGGATGTCCACTCGGGTGATCTTTTGCGCCTGTATGCGGGATGCGACAAGCGCGAAGAGACCTGTCGATTAAAGTTTTTCAATTATGAAAACTATCGCGGGTTTCCACATATTCCCGGTGAGGACTGGTTGCTGAGTTATCCGGTGCAGGGTGACGGTGGGACCGGTGGAAAGCTGGCACGATGAGTGCGCAGCAGGAACGGATTGTCGCCATCGCCCGCACATGGCTTGGCACGGCCTATGTGCATCAGGCCAGTTGCAAAGGGGCGGGGACGGATTGTCTTGGGCTTTTGCGCGGCGTGTGGCGCGAGGTTTTGGGGGCAGAGCCGGAAAAGACACCAGCCTATGGTGCCGATTGGGGGGAGGTCGGTCAGCAGGAGATCCTGTTCAATGCGGCCTGTCGCCATTTGATCAAATGTCCTCTGGCGGATGAGCAAATCGGGGATGTGCTTTTGTTTCGAATGCGCGAAGGCAGTGTGGCAAAGCATCTGGGGCTCCAGAGTGTCGCCGGAGGCCAGAGGCGGTTTATTCATGCGTATACGGGACACGGGGTGATTGAAAACGCTTTGTCCTCACCGTGGCGACGCAGGATCGTCGCGCGGTTTCGTTTTCCGGAAGGGGATGTGTAATGGCGACGTTGGTATTTGCGGCGGCGGGGGCGGCGATTGGCGGGGCGATCGGCGGGACCGTATTCGGGGTGTCCTCGGCGATTTTGGGGCAGGCGATCGGTGCCACGTTGGGGCGGGTTGTTGATCAGCAGGTGATGGGGGTTGGCTCGCAGACGGTTGAGACCGGCCGTGTGGACCGGTTTCGACTGACGGGGGCAAGCGAGGGTACGGCGATTCCTCGGGTTTTCGGGCGTGCGCGGATTTCGGGGCAGGTCATTTGGGCGACCAGTTTTAAAGAAACAATCACCAAGAAAAAATCCGGTGGCAAGGGGGCCAAGCCTAAGGTCACGACCAAGACCTATACATATTCGGTCAGTGCGGCGATTGCCCTCTGCGAAGGGGAGATCAGCCATGTGGGGCGGGTGTGGGCGGATGGCAATGAAGTTGCGCCTGCCGATCTGAACATGCGGATTTATACAGGGAGCGAAAACCAGCTTGCCGATCCGAAGATCGAAGCGATTGAGGGGAGTGGAAATGCGCCGAGCTATCGGGGGATTGCCTATGTGGTGTTTGAGGATTTGGATCTGACCCAGTTTGGCAATCGGTTTCCACAATTCTCCTTTGAGGTCTTGCGCCCCTCGGAAGCTCATCAGGATGGCGACGGGTTTGATCCTGTTCATGCGGTGAAAGGGGTCGCCCTGATCCCGGGTACGGGGGAATATGCCCTGGCCACAGAGGTGGTACATTACCCGCAGGGCTTGGGTGAAAGCAACGTGGCCAACGCCAACACACCCTACGCGGAAGCGGATTTTGTCACCTCAAGCAACGCACTTCGGCAGGAATTACCCAACTGCAACGCCGTGTCACTTGTGGTGTCCTGGTTTGGCGACGATCTGCGCGCGGGGTCCTGCCAGTTAAGGCCACGCGCCGAGCAGACGTTAAATGAAGGTAAACCGCAATTCTGGCAGGCGAGCGGCGAAAACCGCACGACGGCTGGGGCTGTGCCGACTACCGAGGGGCGACCGCTTTATGGGGGCACGCCGTCTGATACCTCGGTTCTGCAGGCGATCCAGCATTTGCGGGAGTCAGGCCATGATGTGATGTTCTATCCGTTTATTCTGATGGAACAGCAGACGGGCAACGCGTTGCCGAACCCCTATGACCCGATGAGCGAACAGCCGGCCCTGCCGTGGCGCGGGCGCATTACCAGCAGTCTTGCGCCGGGTCTGGACGGATCGCCCGACCAGACGGCTCTGGCCACTGCGGAGGTTGATAGCTTCTTTGGCACGGCAACGGTCGCTGATTTTGAGGTGACCGAGCATTCGGTAGGCTATACCGGTCCGGCGGAGCAGTCCTACCGTCGGTTTATCCTGCATTACGCGCATCTATGTGCCTTGGCGGGGGGGGTGGAGTCTTTTTGTATCGGATCAGAGATGCGCGGCTTGACCCAGATACGGGATGACAGCGGATTTCCCGCTGTGGCGGCTTTGCAGGCTTTGGCAGCGGATGTGCGCAGTATTCTTGGGGCAGAGACGAAAATCAGTTATGCCGCCGATTGGTCCGAGTATTTTGGTTATCACCCGCAAGACGGATCGGGGGATGTGTATTTCCATCTGGATGCTCTTTGGGCGGATACCAACATCGATTTTATCGGCATAGACAATTACATGCCACTGTCGGATTGGCGGGACGGGCAAACCCATCTGGATGCGGCGTGGGGGGATGTGCATAATCTTGCGTATCTTTCGGAAAATTGTGCGGATGGGGAGGGCTATGCGTGGTTTTACCATTCGCCCGAAGCCCGCGCGGCCCAGATTCGCACGCCGATAGAAGACGGAGCCTACGGCGAAGACTGGGTCTTTCGGTATAAGGACATCAAGGGTTGGTGGTCCAATGCCCATCACAACCGTATCGGCGGAGAGCGCCTAGAAGTGTCGACGGCATGGCAGGCGGGCAGCAAGCCGATCCGCTTTACCGAATACGGATGCGCCGCCATTGATCGCGGGACTAATCAACCCAACAAGTTTCTTGATCCCAAATCATCGGAGTCCGCCTTGCCGCGTTATTCGAACGGGCGGCGGGACGAGTTGATGCAGCTTCAGTATTTGCGGGCCGTGAGCGCCTATTGGTCCGAAGAAAGCCACAACCCAATTTCAGAGATTTATGCAGGGCCAATGCTGGATCTGGACCATGCCTATGTCTGGGCATGGGATGCGCGGCCTTATCCATTTTTTCCCAATAGCCCGGACGTCTGGAGCGATGGGGAAAACTATGCGCGGGGGCATTGGCTGAACGGGCGCACGGCGGGGCGCACGTTGGCCAGCGTGGTCACTGAGATATGCGCGCGCTCCGGTGTAAGCGAGATAGATGTCAGTCGGCTCTACGGCTATGTGCGGGGCTATACGGTCAGCCAGATCGGCACCGGGCGGGCCGCTCTACAGCCATTGCTGTTGGCCTATGGGGCCGATGTCATCGAGCGGGACGGGGTGTTGGTCTTTCGCAATCGGAGGGGACATGCAGATGCAGTTCTTGATCCGGATGATTTTGCGCTGACGCCAGAACAGGATACGGCGCTGTCCTATGGGCGCTCCGCGGGCGGGGAGGTTGCCGGTCGCTTGCGCTTTGGATTTGTTGAAGCGGATCGTAATTACGAAGTCCGCTCGGTTGAGGCTAGTTTTCCCGATCAGAGTGCAGAGATCGTCACTGAGAGCGAAGCGCCATTAGTGTTGACACAAGTCGAGGGCACAACCATCGCCGAACGCTGGCTGAGCGAGGCGCGTATCGGGCGTGAAATCTCACGCTTTGCCTTGCCGCCGTCCGCCATAACGTTGGGGGCAGGGGACGTGATCGAGTTGCCTGCGGGCAAGGGGCGCTTTCGGATTGATCAGCTTGACACCGCCGGGGCAATGCTGGCTGAGGGTATACGGGTGGAGCCGAAGGTCTATCTTCCTGGTCCGGCCACCGAAAGGATTGCCGAGCTGAACGGATATGTCGCCCAAACGCCGGTGTTTCCGCTGTTTCTGGATTTGCCGCTGATCAGCGGGGACGAGCTGCCCCATGCGCCCCATGCAGCGGCGACGGCCAAGCCTTGGCCGGGATCTGTTGCGGTTTATAGTGCTGCGATCGAAGACGGCTATGCACTGAATACCTTGATTGAGATCGGGGCGACCATCGGGGTAACGGAAACCGCGCTGGGCGCGGGGGCTGCAGGGAGGATCGACAACGGGCCTGCACTCCGGGTGAAATTCTACGGTGGCGATGTTGCATCGGCGGAATGGGCGCAGGTTCTGGCGGGGGCCAATGCCGTGGCGATTGGCGATGGCATTAGCGGCGATTGGGAAATCCTGCAATTTGCCGAGGCCACATTGGTGGCGCCCCAAACATATGAGCTGTCACAGCGGTTACGCGGGCAATTGGGCACAGAGGCGGTGATGCCGGATGCCTGGCCAATCGGGAGCTACGTGGTGGTTCTGGACGGCGGGGTCACGCAAATTGATCTGGCACCTTCCTTGCGCAATGTCGCGCAGAACTACCGGATTGGGCCGTCTTTGCTGTCCTATGATCATAGCAGTTTTGTCCATATCAACGCCGCCTTTAAAGGCGTGGGCCTGCGCCCTTATGCGCCGGCGCATTTACGGGTTGAGCCGCAAACCGATGGCAGTTGGCATATCGACTGGATCCGGCGCACCCGCATCGACGGGGATAGCTGGGACAACATCGATGTGCCGCTGGGCGAGGAAAACGAGGCCTATCTTCTGCGTATTCTGGATGGCGATACCATCCGGCGCGAAGAAATCATCCCGTCGGCAAGCTGGATCTATTCCGCCGCAGATCAGAGCGCGGACGGTGCCTTAAGTGCCCCCGCCATCGCTGTGGCACAAATCTCGGCCCGCTTTGGCGCTGGGCCTTTCAAAAGGATTGAACTCAATGGATAACTCACCCCGCCTGTCACTCCCCTTTCTGGCGGCCTCTCAGGCGCAGAAACATGTAACCGTCAATGACTCCTTGGCGCGTCTGGATGGTTTGGTGCATCTGGCCTTGCAATCGGTGACCATCGGCACGCCGCCGGCGCTGCCTGATGAAGGGGACTGTTATGGCATCCCCTCCGGTGCAACGAATGAATGGGCGCTGCAAGAGGGGGCTGTGGCGATATTTGTCAACGAAGGCTGGGTGTTTGCGACCCCTGGCGAAGGCTGGCGGGCCTATGTCATAGATCAGGCCTCTGAAGCGGTCTATCGGGCGGGTGGATGGGTGCTGAATGCGGTTGCGCGTTCTGCCAATGGCGCGCGCACCAGTATGCGCGTGTTGGAGTTTGACCACATCATCACCGCAGGGAGCACGTCGCAAACCGTGGTGAATATACCGGCCGGTGCCATGATTTTTGGCGTCAGCGGTATTGTCACGGATACGATTAGCGGCACCTTAAGCACTTTTTCACTGGGGGTGAGCGGATCAAATACACAGTTCGGTAGCGGATTGGGGATCGCACAGGGATCGTGGATCAAGGGCATGCTGGGCAGCCCGACGACCTATTACAGTGCAACCCCGCTGCTGTTGACCCCGGATAGCGGGGATTTTGCCGCTGGTACGGTCCGCCTGTCGCTGCATGTGCTGGAAATCGAGTATCCCTCGATCTGATGCGGCCGGTGCGCAGCGATGATCTACTGGCTGTTTTGGATGTGCTTGTCCCGTTGCCGTCAGCAGAACGCGCGGCTGCGGCGCAGGATTTAATAGCCTGTGCCAATACCGCAATGGAAGTTGTACGGGTGCGAAAACGCCAGCATCCCGAATGGGGGAACGGCAGCCTAATGGCGGCGGCATTGGCGCGGCAGGGCTGTCGTAAACGCAGGCGCAACTGGAGTTTTGATGACCCTGCGGTCTGTCATGCCACTACGGTGTTTCTTGCGGCACTCTTGAAGATGCAATTCCCCGATGTGCGCGCAGGACGGACACACCACCCGACACGCGACGGGGCGGTGTAAGGTAACTCATCATTGTTTTGTCATTAGTTACCGATAATTAGGTCCGGCGCATCGCCCGACTTGTTTCAGCCCCTCCCTATGGCCAAAACACATGAGCGTTTTCTGATTGCGAGTCATTCATGTCACGAATATGTGGCATCACGCCTTTGAACTTGGAGGCAATTGCCTATCTGGTGTAGGGTGGTCCCAGCAACAAGGAAAGCTGCCATGGCTGAGAGACAAAGAAACCTTGCCAAGATCGATCCGGTTTGGCGTCGTATTCGGGACGAAGCTCGCGATACGGTTAGTCAGGAACCGCTTTTGGGCGGGCTTGTGCATTCCTGTGTCCTGCACCACGACACTTTGGAGCGTGCGCTGGCCTATCGCATTGCCAGCAAACTGGCCTCGACCGAAATGAGCGAGCAAATCCTACGTGAAATCGCCGATGAAGCCTATGACAGCGATCCGAGCATCGGGGCCGCTGCACGGGCAGATATTGTGGCTGTGGTCGAACGTGATCCTGCTTGCCATCGCATGCTGCAACCTTTGTTATTTTTCAAAGGCTTCCAAGCCATTCAGGCCTATCGTATCGGGCATTGGCTCTGGCAGCAGGGGCGCAAGGATTTCGCCAGTTTTATCCAGATGCGGGTGTCGGAATGCTTTGGGGTGGATATCCACCCTGCGGCCCGTATTGGCCGGGGCATCATGATCGACCATGCCCATTCTATCGTCATCGGTGAAACGGCAGTGGTCGGCGATAACGTCTCTATGCTGCATTCGGTGACGCTGGGTGGTACTGGCAAAGAAGACGATGACCGCCATCCTAAGATCGAAGACGGGGTGCTGATCGGGGCGGGGGCCAAGGTGCTTGGCAATATCCGTGTTGGTCATTGCTCGCGTATCGCGGCGGGTTCTGTGGTGCTGCAAGAGGTGCCGCCCTGTTCCACCGTGGCCGGTGTGCCAGCGAAAATCGTCGGCGAAGCGGGCTGTGATCAGCCGTCGCAAATGATGGATCAATTGATCCGAGACTGCCACGGCGGCTGACGTTCCGGTTCATAGAATGAGAAAACCTCGCAGGCCTTGGCGGGGTTTTTGTTGCCTTGAAGGGCAGGGAGGTTAGACAAAGCCCGATGAGCCGTCTGATCCTGTTTAACAAACCGTTTAATGTGCTATCGCAGTTTACCGACAAGGGGAGTGAGGCCTCTGACCGTGAAACGCTGTCAAATTACATAAATATTCCGGATGTTTACGCGGCTGGTCGATTGGATCGGGACAGCGAGGGGCTTTTGCTACTGACCGATGATGGACGCTTGCAGGCCAAAATCAGCCATCCGAAAAACAAGATGTCCAAGAGCTATTGGGTGCAGGTGGAAGGCCGCCCGAGTGATGCGCAACTGGACCAATTGCGCAACGGTGTGGTGCTGAAAGACGGGGTGACGCGTTCAGCCAAAATTATGCGGATAAAGGAACCCGAAGGGCTGTGGCCGCGTACTCCGCCGGTCCGGTTTCGCAAATCGGTGCCCGATAGCTGGTTACAGATCACCATTTCAGAGGGGCGCAACCGGCAGGTTCGGCGGATGACGGCAGCGGTGGGCTGCCCGACGCTGCGCTTGATCCGCTATCGCATCGGGACGTGGACGATTGATGGTTTGCAGAATGGCAACTGGCGTGAAGAAGAGGTGCCAGAGATGCCCGACCCACGGGCTGATTTTAGGCCGCGCAATAAGCCTGCACCGAACCGCAAAGTCCGAAAACCGCGTCACAAATCCAAACCAACTTAAGCAAAACGCCCACCCGAAAAGGGCAGGCGTTTAACTGTCGTTTTGATACTTGGGCTGTTTAGGCCAGCATCAAAAGCGGATTTTCCAGATTATCTACAATAGCTTGTAGCAGTTTCGCCGCCAGCGCTCCGTCGATCACCCGATGATCCACAGAGAGGGTCACGCTCATGACGGTGGCCACGGCAAGGGCGCCATCCTCACCAACGACGGGTTGCTTTTTACCCGCGCCGACCGCCAGAATGGCCGCATGGGGCGGGTTGATCACCGCGTCAAAATTATCAATGCCGAACATGCCGAGGTTCGAGATTGCAAAGCTGCCGCCCTGATATTCATGGGGGGCGAGTTTTCGGTCGCGTGCACGGCTGGCCAGATCCTTCATTTCCGCAGACAGGGCCGAAAGCGATTTCATTTCTGAATCGCGCAGCACAGGGGTAAACAGCCCGCCTTCAATCGCCACAGCGACGGCGACATCGGAGGGTTTGAGCTTAAACACCCGATCACCGGCCCAGACTGCATTGGCGTCCGGTTCTTGTTGCAGGGCAATCGCACAGGCCTTGATGATGAAGTCATTGACCGAGAGCTTCACATCCCGCGCGGCGAGCTTTTTGTTCAGATCGCTGCGGAAGGCGAGTAACGCATCAAGCTGTATGTCGCGGCGCAGATAGAAATGCGGAATGCTTTGCTTGGCCTCGGTCAGGCGGGCGGCAATGGTTTTGCGCATGCCATCCAGCGGCACTTCTTCGTACTCACGGTCGGCATACATTTTCGCCACCGCATCTGTGGACGGACCACTGGCAAGGGCAGGCGCGGCGGTTTCGGATTTGGCCGGTGGCGCTTTCGCTGCCGGTGCAGGGGCTGTCGCCGTTGCGCCTTCAACGTCTGCCTTGATGATGCGGCCATGAGGGCCGGAGCCTTTGATCTGGCTTAGATCTAACCCTTTGTCAGCAGCGATCCGGCGCGCTAGCGGGGTGGCGAAAATCCGGCTGCCATCATTGGCCGTCGGGGCTGGAGCGGCGGCAGGGGCAGGGGCTGCGGCGGCAGGTGCCGTTTCGCTTGGCGCAGGGGCGGCACTTGCGGGGGAAGAGGCCGTAGCGATCGCGCTGGCGTCTTCGCCTTCTTCCAGCAGTATCGCAATCGCGACGTTGACTTTTACGCCTTCGCTGCCCTCGGCCACCAGCAGTTTGCCGATGACACCCTCGTCGACAGCCTCGAATTCCATCGTCGCCTTATCGGTTTCAATCTCGGCCAGTAAATCACCGGAAGCGACCGTATCGCCTTCTTTTACAAGCCATTTTGCCAATGTGCCTTCCTCCATCGTCGGGGAAAGCGCGGGCATTAAGATTTCGGTAGCCATGGTCTCTCTCCTTAGCGGTAGGTCACTTTTTTGACCGCTGCAATCACTTCATCAGTGGTGATCAGGGCCAGTTTTTCAAGATTTGCAGCATAGGGCATTGGCACATCCTTGCCAGTGCAGTTGATCACCGGTGCGTCCAGATAGTCAAAGGCGCGCTCCATGATCGTGGCCGACAGATGGTTGCCGATAGAGGCCACCGGGAAGCCTTCTTCAATGGTGACGCAGCGGTTGGTTTTCATCACCGAAGCCAGCACCGTGTCATAGTCAATCGGGCGCAGGGTGCGCAGATCGATCACTTCGGCGGAAATGCCTTCGGTGGCGAGCTTATCCGCGGCCTCCAGCGCATATTGCATGCCGATGCCAAAGGACACGAGCGTCACGTCACTGCCTTCGCGCCAGACGCGCGCCTTGCCGAATTCAATGGTGAAATCATCCAGCACAGGCACATCAAAGGATTTGCCATAAAGGATTTCATTCTCAAGGAAGATCACCGGATTGGGGTCGCGGATTGCCGATTTCAACAAGCCTTTTGCATCGGCCGCCGAATAGGGCATCACCACTTTCAAACCTGGAATATGGGCATACCAGGCGGCGTAATCCTGCGAATGCTGCGCACCGACACGCGCGGCGGCTCCATTGGGTCCGCGAAACACCATCGGCGCGCCCATCTGACCGCCGGACATATACAGCGTTTTGGCGGCAGAGTTGATGATCTGGTCCATCGCCTGCATGGCAAAGTTGAAGGTCATGAATTCGACAATCGGTTTTAACCCGCCAAAGGCAGCGCCAACCGCGATACCGGCAAAGCCATGTTCAGTGATTGGGGTATCAATCACCCGACGGCTGCCAAATTCATCGAGCAAGCCTTGCGATACCTTATAAGCGCCTTGATATTCCGCGACTTCCTCACCCATCAGATAGACGGTTTCATCGGCCCGCATTTCCTCGGCCATGGCGTCACGCAGAGCCTCGCGCACTGTGGTTTTTTTCATTTCCGTGCCTTCGGGGTAATCCGGCTCCAGATTGGCGATTGGCACGGCAGGTGCAGCGGCAGCGGCGGGCTGAGGGGCGGCGGTCTGCTCCGGTTCAGCCGCAGCAGCCGGAGCATCGGTTGCGGCGGGCAGGGCGTTGATATCCTCGCCTTCCTCCAGAAGGACCGCGATGGCCGTATTCACCGCCACGCCTTCGGTGCCATCGGCAATCAGGATTTTGCCGATGATCCCTTCGTCCACGGCCTCAAATTCCATAGTGGCCTTATCGGTTTCAATTTCCGCCAGAATATCGCCTGACGTGACAGTGTCGCCCTCTTTGACCAACCATTTGGCCAAAGTGCCTTCTTCCATGGTGGGGGATAGCGCGGGCATCAGAATTTCGGTTGCCATCTTTGATTTCTCCGTCTTTTCTGTGTCTTACGCGTCGGCGTAAATGTCTGTCCAAAGCTCTTCAAGCGCCGGTTCGGGGCTTTCTTTGGCATATTCAGCCGATTCATTAACGATGGCTTTGATCTCTTTGTCGATCGTCTTCAGATCGTCCTCGGTCGCATGTTTGCCGGTCAGCAACAGCTCGCGCACATGTTCGATGGCATCCCGTTCCTCGCGGATTTTCTGCACCTCGTCGCGGGTCCGGTATTTGGCAGGATCTGACATCGAGTGGCCGCGATAGCGGTAAGTTTTCATTTCCAGAATATACGGGCCATTGCCCGAGCGGCAGTGGGCGATGGCTTTTTCTGCCGCTGCTTTCACCGCCAGCACATCCATGCCGTCCACTGCCTCGCCCGGAATGCCGAATGCGGCACCACGGGTGTAAAGCTCGGGCGTGGAAGAGCCGCGCTGCAGCGAGGTGCCCATAGCGTATTGGTTGTTTTCAATGACAAAAATCACCGGCAAATCCCAGAGTGAGGCCATGTTAAAGGTCTCGTAAATCTGCCCCTGATTGGCAGCACCATCGCCGAAGTAAGCAAAGGAAACGCGGTCATTGCCAAGGTATTTATCGGCAAAAGCCAACCCTGCACCAATCGGTACCTGCGCCCCAACAATGCCATGGCCGCCGTAGAAATGCTTCTCTTTGCTAAACATATGCATAGAGCCGCCCTTGCCTTTGGAATAGCCACCCTCGCGGCCGGTCAGCTCTGCCATCACGCCTTTTGGGTCCATGCCACAGGCCAGCATATGACCGTGATCGCGATAGGAGGTAACGCGTTTGTCGCCTTCTTCGGTCGCGGCCTCAACCCCGACGATGACCGCCTCCTGGCCGATATACAGATGGCAAAAACCACCAATCAGCCCCATGCCATATAGCTGTCCGGCCTTTTCCTCGAATCGGCGGATCAACAACATCTCGCGGTAGTATTCCAGCAGTTCCTCTTTAGAAACATTGGGTTTTTTAGTGGATTTACGGGCAGCCATCTGCTCTCCTCCCCAGTGGTCAACGGGATAGTTTAACGTTAAACAATATGGTAGCCGATGATGCGGCGGGAATCGAGTAGAATTACAAAGGGATTAGCGAATGACGATTTCGTCGATCCGGACAAGACCCAAAATCTCTCGGGCCTGTTGATCCAGAAGATCAATGTCGAGATAGGCATCCGACAGGCGACGGGTTTTGTTTTCGATGGCGGCAACATCTGCGGTCAACTGGGCCAGTTCCTTGGTCAGCAGCTCTTTTTCCGCCTGAATTTGCACCCGTTGAAACACCCCGTAATCGCCCTGAATCGCAGCAATCAAAAAATAGCTGGCCAGCGTGAAGGCAATGCCAAAAAAGAAGACATTCCCAAGATGGGGGCGTTTGTGGGTTTGGTTCATCGCTATCTGCCTCGGTGCCACCTCTGTTTCGGATGGCTTTCAGCCTTTATGGCATAGGTGATTCTTTCTGTGAATCCCGAAAACACCCAAGGTCGGATTTTTTGGCGCAGTTTCAGTGCGTTCTGTGGCGTTTTTGCACTGAAATCTGGGGCAGTAGTGGCGTCGGGGTCGCCTGATCACCCAGCCCATGTTCTTTGGTCATGGAAATCGGCCTATAAAGGATGATAGAGGGCGCGCTGAAAGAGGTAGGTCGATCCACAGGGAAACGGCCTGTGCTGGCTAAGCGGGACAGGGAATGATGAACGAGATGACAACCGATGTGAAACGCGCCGCTCGCCTGTCCGTCGCGCCCATGATGGATTGGACGGATCGTCATTGCCGCTATCTGCACCGGCTCATGAGCCATCATACCCTGCTGTATACCGAAATGGTCACAGCACCGGCATTGGTGCGGGGCGGGGCACATCATTTGTTGGACTTTAACACCGCTGAACACCCCGTCGCCGTGCAGCTTGGGGGTTCTGATCCGGCGGAATTGGCCGAAGCGGTACAGATTTGCTGTGATCGGGGCTATGACGAGGTGAACCTGAACGTCGGCTGCCCGTCGGATCGGGTGCAATCGGGATTTTTCGGCGCGGTTCTGATGGAATCACCTGATTTGGTGGCGCGCTGTGTGGCGGCGATGATCGCGGCCTCCCGCGTGGAGGTGACGGTGAAATGCCGGATCGGTGTGGATGAGCAGGAGCCTCAAACCGTCTTGCCTGATTTTCTACAGAAGGTGGCAGACGCAGGGGTAAAACGCGTGCAAATCCACGCCCGCAAAGCCTGGCTTCAGGGGCTCAGCCCTAAGGAAAACCGCGATATCCCGCCTTTGGACTATGATCTGGTGCGCCGGATGAAAGACAGGTTCCCCGATTTGCATATCTCTGTGAATGGCGGAATAACTTCGTTGGAACAGGCCGAAGCCTTTCTGCAGGATGGTCTGGACGGGGTCATGATCGGACGCGCCGCTTATCATACGCCAAGCGAAATTCTATTGGCTGCCGACGCGAGTATTTTCGGCACCGGATCAGTGAAAACGGCGGATCAGGTCGTGCAAGAAATGCTGCCCTATATTGATGCGCATATTGCCAGCGGCGGGCGGTTGAACAGTATCAGTCGTCATATGCTGGGTCTTTTTGCCGGACGTCCGGGGGCGCGGCAGTGGCGGCGCATTCTGTCGGAAGGGGCACATAAACCCGGCGCGGGACGCGGACTTGTGGTGCAGGCCTTGCAGGCGGTGCAGGCGCAGGCCGCCTAACGGCTGCATAATCAAGGCTTGCAGTCCACCAGCGCTATCTATTGACTGAGCCACGCATACCCCCACCTTTAGAAAGCCTTCGAATGCCTGAAATATCCGCCTTGATCCCGCTTGTAGCCCTGTTGTTGGCGATTGGCGCATTTGCCGGTGTGCTATCCGGCCTTTTGGGGGTCGGCGGCGGGATCGTACTTGTACCGGCGTTTTTCTATGCGTTTAGCAGCCTTGGATATGACAGCGATCAGTTGATGCAAATCTGCTTGGCGACGTCTTTGGCCACCATTGTGATCACCTCTTTGCGGTCTGTGCATAGCCACAACAAAAAAGGGGCTGTGGACTGGACGGTTCTGAAAACATGGGCACCGGGCATTGTGCTGGGGGCGGTGCTTGGCATGTTGGCGGTCTCAAGCTTACGGTCCATTGTTTTACAAGGGATATTTGGCGTTCTGGGCATCACTGTTGGCCTCTATATGGGGTTTGGCAAGGCAGATTGGCGCTTGGGGCAGGCGATGCCGACGGGCTTAAAACGGGCGATGCTGTCGCCGCTGCTGGGGTTTATGTCGGTGTTGATGGGCATTGGCGGCGGCTCTTTCGGGGTGCCGGTGATGACACTTTACAACATGGCAATCCACCGTGCGGTGGCCACTGCCGCGGGCTTTGGCGTAATCATCGCTGTGCCATCGGTGATCGGTTTTCTGTTTGTTGATATCGCCCCTGAAAATGCCCCGCCCTTTACCATTGGCGCGGTCAACTTGCCGACCTTTGCCATCATCATCGCCATGACCCTGATCACCACCCCTTATGGGGTGAAACTAGCCCATGCGATGGACCCGAAACCGTTGAAGCGGGTGTTTGCGGTGTTCCTGACCTTGGTCGCGCTGAATATGCTGCGCAAGGCGTTGGGCTGGTAACTCAGAGCTGCCAAAGCGAGGTGTGGGGAATTGGCAGGAATACCTGCCCAAAGTGGCCTTCTGTCGCGGTTGAATTGAAACAACGGTGTGCCGTTCTTACCTTCTAGATCATTGATACAGTGATTACAGAGCGGAGATGGCAAATGATTGAACTTCTTGGCGATACCTCGGACGGGGTGATCCACGCGAAATTGACCGGTAAGATTTCCAGCGACGATTATGAAAACGTGCTGCTTCCGGCCTTGGAAGCCACACTGATAAACCATGAGACCGTGCGCTTGCTGATGCAGATCGGCCCGGGCTTTGAGGGCTATTCGGCACAGGCTCTCTTTGATGATGCAAAGCTTGGCCTAAAACATTGGAACGGTTTTGAGCGGATTGCGCTGGTCAGTGATCTGGGCTGGGTGCACGGCATGACGCGTGCCATCGGCTTTATGTTTCCCTGTCCGGTTAAATCGTTTGATCTGAGCGACGAACAGGACGCGCGCCTGTGGTTGTCGGAATCCCTTGGCACCATCCATATGCGTGATTTGGGCAATGATGTGCTGCAGATACAGCTGATCGGGTCTTTGGAACGGGCCGCCTATGCCGATGTAGATGACGAACTGGACAACCTGATGGCTGAGCGTGATAGCGTGAAGCTGTTGCTGGATCTGCGTGAATTTGACGGCTGGCTGGGGGTCGGCGCGATGGCAAGCCATTTTGCTCTGGTGCGCGATCACTATAAGGTGCCCGAAAAACTGGCGATGGTGGGCAATAAACGCTGGCAGGAGATGGCGGAAAAACTGGCGTCTAAGTTCCTGCGGGCCGAGGTCGAATACTTTGAAGCGGCACAGTTTGATGCCGCCAAAGTCTGGTTGTCTGAATAGATCATCCCTAAGGCTGCGCGAAAAGCGGGGTTAACCTGCCGCTTTTCGCAAGTGCCAGACCTGTTCTACCGGATATTTTTTGGCCCACGCCGCCGGAACTTCACCGCGTTGATCGTTGGCATGCTCGGGGGCATAGACTTCCTGATATCTTTCGACGGTAAAGCCGATGTCGGCAAACAGCGCCATCCAATCCGCAAGGGTGAGGTTAAAGCAGATGCCACTGGGTTCGATCTCAACCGTGGTCCAATCCGCGCCCCACATGTCCTTATAAGGGCGATGGAGTTGATAGTCGCAGGGGGCCCCGTTTTGGGGCGCACAGATTAGCGAGAGCGGATGATTTCCCAGAAACACCAAAGCCCCACCGGGACGCAATAACCGCCAGGCCTCGCGCAGCCAAAGGGACGGTACGCACCAGATCGCAGCGCCATATTCAGAGATCGCAAAATCAAAAGAGGCGTCGGGCAGGCCGGTTTTTTCCGCATCCCCTTGGATAAACCGGATATCGGCCCCTTGTTCATTTGCCAGGCGGCGGGCAGTTTTCAACTGTTCAGCCGAGACATCAATCGCGGTGACCCGTGCGCCGCGCCGCGTCATCCAGCCAGAGATATAACCGGTGCCACAGCCCAGTTCGATGGCGTCTTTATCGGCTAAATCCTCTGCCAGAAGGCCAAGTTTGCTCTCGGCTTCGCCCCAGTTACCCCATTGAGGCGTTTTGGCGTGCCAGAGCCGCTCTCCGGCGGCAATCCAATGCGGTGCATCGGCATCCCAAAGATCGCGGTTGATTGAAACGTAATCCTTTTGCATTGCGGTCCTCTTTTTCGGGTGGGGCAATCGAACCCATCTTTGATCAATGAAGATCGGAAGTCACAGATTTTTGCCAAATGTCCCTGCATTCACCGCCGGGGATCACGCGCGCCAGACATAAAGCGCATCGGGCGTTTTCTCTTCGTTTGCCGCCCCGTCGGTTTCCTTGTGCAAAGAAAACCCGTGTCGCTGGTAAAAATCAATCGCCCGTGTGTTTTGCTGAAAGACCCAAAGCTGAAGCCTGTCCTGATGCGCTTTGGCCTTGTTCAATAGGGCCGTGCCGATGGATTTCCCGACATGATCAGGCAGCAGATATAGATGATCGAGCCAGCCTACTTTATACGCACAAAACCCGACAAGCGCCCCGTTCTGCTCTGCCCCCCAGACGGTATATTGCTGAAAAACATGGTGACGGAAAAATGCCTGATCTTCCTGTAAACTATGGAGATCCGGCAGATAGGGTAAAAAATGGTGGCGAGATATGCGAGAGATCATCGCCACCGCATCGGAATCTGGCAGATCAAGCTGACGAATGGAGAAGGTGTTGCGCTGCATATCCTGCCGCCGTGGTTGCTGTGACGCTTCAAAAGGGATACCCGCGAAAAACAGGAAAACCTGCCCGCAGCAGTACATAAAGCGGAGGCGCGATACATCCCTGACTGCCGATACACCTGTCAGGCAGAAATACCGACTATCGCGTCAAACGGGCCGCACGCCCCCCCCGCCGTTTTTTCAAACGTGGCGCGCGTGCGGGCAATTCTGCCATGATCTCGGCGCGGGCTTCATTGCTGATTTTTGACCATTGGGTAATCTCGTCGATGCTGCGTAAACAGCCAGTGCACAGCCGTTCTTCGGGGTGGATGACGCAGATTTTGATGCAGGGGCTTTGGATTTCGTCGCGATTCCAGATGTCATCGGCCATATCTGTTTATCCCCGTTTCAGATGTGACAGGCGATCCAGCGCCCCTTGCAGAATATAACCCGCAGCGATGTGGTCAATCACCTCGGCGCGCCGCTTGCGTGATGTATCGGATTCCAGCAAAGAGCGTTCGGCCGCTACCGTGGACAGACGTTCATCCCAGTAGGTTATGGGAATATCGGTCAACCGTCCCAAATTTCGCGCAAAGGCGCGGGTTTTCTGACAGCGCGGCCCCTCGGAGCCATCCATATTGCGTGGCAGGCCCAGCACCAGACCAGCGATATTGCGGTGCGCCACAATCTGCATCAGGGCCTCGGCATCAAGGGTGAATTTCTTGCGGCGGATGGTTTCCAGCGGGCTGGCGACGGATAGAAAACTGTCCGACACCGCCACGCCTATGGTCTTTTCGCCAAAATCCAGACCGGCAATCGCCTGCATAGCGGGCAGGTTTTGTGCAAAGCTTTCAATATCTTCAAAGATCATTCTGCCACTCCGGCTTGCTCTGCTGCGACACGGATTGCGGCGATGGCCTCTGGCGCATCGGCGAATACTTCTTGCGCATTGGCCCAGACAGCCGCTGCCTGCGCGGTTTGGCCTAACACGCCCTGCGCGCGGATCAATTGCGCCCATTCCGCCGGTGTACCGCCCTGGGTGGCAAGCCGGTCAGACAGACCCGAGACCATGCCCTCAATCATCGCCTGACGATCTGCGTCCTCCATTTGGGACGCATTGGCAATGTCATCTGCATCCGGTCCGGCCACGTCAGCGCCGAAGCTTGGTGCGGTATACTCGACACCGGCGCGCATGGCGGCCTCATCGATTTGCGCCAGAATTGGCGACACCCAAGGATCGGTTTCCTGACTTCCAGCCAGAAGATCACGCCATATGCCAAAGCCCATATCGGGCCGACCGGTCTGCATCATCATCAGCGCGGAATAATACAGCGCGCTGCCATCGGCGGGGTTGCGCCGCAAGGCCTCGGTCAGGGCGGCTTCTGCCTCGGGCGACACATAGCCCCCCGCCGCCAGAATAAGCATATCCGCCAAAGCACTGTAATCACTGGCAGCCGCCGCATCACCGCGTAGCTCAATCACCCGCGCCTGAGCGGTGTGGGCGGCGGCATAATTGCCCAGCGAGGCCTCATTCACGGCCAAAAGCTGATGGCCGCGGATATCATCGGGCCGCTCGGCAATGGCGCTGCGCAGCTTTTCGACCAAAGCGATATGGGCTGGGTCTGCAGCAATTGCGGGCAGGGTGGTGGCGGCTTCGGCTTCGGCCTGACTTGGGCGGCTGTCGCGGATGTCCTGCGCCATGTCGATACGGGATTGCAGCGGCATATCCGGATAGCCCGGCGCGCCCAGATCATTATACAATAGGAACCCGCCGCCCAGAACAAGGGCTGCCATGCCCGCCCCCATCACCCGATTGGCAATGGCAGGGGCGGGCTGATTATTATCTTCGCCGCGCAGCGTGCGATCGGCATCCAGCAACCGGCGTTTGATCTCCAGACGTCCGCGCTCTGCCTCATCCGAGGCCAGAACACCGCGGGCTACTTCGGCATCGATGGCCTCGAGCTGTTGACGGTAAACCAGCAAATCGGGGTGTTCCTGTGAGGGCGTTACCGTGCCTTGCAACAAGGCCCGCAACAGCAGGGCCAGAACCCCGACACCCAATGCGATAACAACAGCCCAGAAGATCATGCAAATTCTCCGACAAAATTCCTTCTTGGTGATGTATATAGGTTTGGCAAGCGCCAAAAGGTACAAAGCGCCACACCCTGACGGCAAGGTGATTTCGCTGATGTCGCAGAATGCGCGGATTTGGCCGCATCAGAGGGCTTGCAAGCCGCGTCAATATACCAAAACCTATTTGATATGCGAACTACTCGCGCAAACGGATTCGGAGTGCCCATGAAACGATATTCTGCCTTTGCGATTGCCCGACAGGCGCTGAATGGCCATCAAGGCTGGTCCCGTGCCTGGGCGGCGGCGCAACCGAAAAAGAAATATGACGTCATCATCGTCGGCGCGGGCGGTCATGGCTTGGCAACCGCCTTTTATCTGGGCAAGAATTTCGGCATCAAGAATGTGGCCATTCTGGAAAAAGGCTGGCTCGGCGGAGGCAATACCGGACGCAACACCACGATAATCCGCTCTAATTATCTGCAAGATCCATCCGCTGCGATCTATGAAAAGGCCCGCAGCCTGTATGAAACCATGTCGCAGGATCTGAACTACAACGTCATGTTCAGCCCGCGCGGGGTGATGATGCTGGCCCAGACCGAACATGAGGTGCGCGGCTATAAACGCACCGCGGCGGCCAATGCGTTTCAAGGGGTGCAAACCGAATTCATCGGCCCGCAACGGGTGAAAGAGCTTTGCCCGATCATGAATATCGACGGCCCGCGCTATCCGGTTTTGGGCGCGCTTTGGCAGGCCCGTGGCGGCACCGCACGCCATGATGCGGTGGCCTGGGGCTATGCGCGCGCCTGTTCGGATATGGGGATGGATATCATCCAGCAATGCGAAGTCACCGGCGTGCGCTCTGAAGGCGGCAAGGTCGTTGGGGTCGATACCAGCAAAGGCGCGATAGACTGCGATAAGCTGGCAATGGTCGTGGCAGGGCATTGCTCTGATCTGGCCCATAAGGCGGGTTTCCGGCTGCCAGTGGAATCTGTGGCGCTTCAGGCTCTGGTGTCAGAGCCGATCAAACCCTGCATGGATGTGGTGGTCATGGCCAATACGGTGCATGGCTACATGAGCCAGTCCGATAAGGGCGAAATGGTCATCGGCGGTGGCACGGATGCCTTTAATAACTACACCCAGCGCGGCAGTTTTCATCATATTGAAGAAACCGTGCGCGCCCTTGTGGAAACCTTCCCGATGATCTCGCGGCTGAAGATGCTGCGCCAATGGGGCGGGATTGTGGATGTTACCGGGGACCGCTCGCCGATCCTGTCCAAAACTCCGGTTGAGGGCGTCTTTGTGAACTGCGGCTGGGGCACCGGTGGGTTCAAAGCCATTCCCGGCTCTGGCTGGGGGATGGCCGAACTAGTGGCCAAAGGCCAGTCTCCGCTGACGGATGCCTTTGGCCTGAACCGCTTTACCGAAGGACGCTTTATCGATGAAAGCGTTGCAGCTGGGGTGGCGCATTAATGTTTGACCATCCTAAGAAAGCTATTGTCGAGGTACTGCCATGCTGATCCTGACCTGCCCCTATTGCGGTGTTGCCGCCGAAGAATCTGAACTCACCGCTGGTGGCGAAGCGCACCTGACGCGGTTCGGGCCAGACTCAACGGATGCGGATTTTCAAAGCTATCTCTTCACCCGCAAGAACCCCAAAGGCGTGAACTTTGAACGTTGGCGCCACGCAAACGGCTGCGGAAAGTGGTTCCACGCCGCCCGCTGCACCATGACGCTCGAAGTTTTCGGCACATACCCCGCCCAAACCACAGAGCCGCCTCAAGAGTTGCTCGAGAAAATCGCCAAAAAACGCCCCGGCTTCACTGCGGAGACCGCGCCATGAGCCTGCTTTGTTCTGAAAATATCCTCGGGGGGTTTGGGGGGCAGACAGCCCCCCGCGCCGCCGCCGCACCACAAAGGGAGTCGCACCAATGAGCACACGCCTCGCCACACAGGGCCGTTTGGTCAACCGCGATACCCGCATGGAATTTACCTTTAACGGCAAACGCCTGCAGGGCTATCAAGGCGACACGCTGGCTTCGGCGCTTTTGGCCAATGACCAGATGCTGCTGGGCCGCTCCTTCAAATACCACCGCCCGCGCGGGGTTGTGGCCTCGGGTGCGGAAGAACCCAACGCGCTGGTCGGTTTGGGGCAGGGCAAGCGATTTGAGCCTAACCAACGGGTGACAACCACCGAATTATTCGACGGGCTGAGCGCCAGCACACAAAACCACTGGCCCAGCCTTGAATTTGACGTCGGTGAAATCAACAATTCCATGGCGCGGATTCTGCCCGCCGGTTTCTACTATAAAACCTTCATGGCGCCGCGTTTTGCGTGGAAACATGTCTTTGAACCGGTGATCCGCCACTCTGCCGGTCTGGGCAAAGCCCCCAAGGATAAAGACGCCGATCGCTACGAACATTTTTACGCCTTTGTCGATGTGCTGATCATCGGCGGCGGTATCGCGGGATTGCAAGCCGCCAAATCTGCAGGCGATTCCGGTGCCAAGGTCCTGTTGATGGAGCAGACCCCCCATTGGGGCGGGCGCGCACCGGTTGACGGGGCCGAGATTGACGGAAAATCCGCTGAAATCTGGGTAGGAGACACGCTGCAAATCCTTGATAAAATGGATAATGTCACGATCCGCACCCGCATGATGGGGGCCGGGATCTATGATCATGGCTATGCATTGGGATATGAGCGGCTTGGCGATCATCAGCCCGATGCGGGTCTGCCGCGACACCGGCTCTGGCGTATTCGGGCCAAGCAAATCATCACCGCCACCGGCGCGATTGAACGGCCGCTTTCTTTTGCGGGTAATGATGTGCCCGGTGTAATGCTGGCCTCTGCGGTGCGCGATTATATGGTTAACTACGGCGTTTCTGTCGGTGACCGAACGGTCGTTGTGACCAATAATGATGATGCCTATCGCACCGCTATTGCGCTGAAACAATCCGGGCTAGATGTGCCCGCGATTATCGACGCCCGCCCGATTGTGACCTCGCCCTTGGCGACCAAAGCCCTGCAGATGGGCATTCGGGTGGAAACCGGCAAAGGCATCGCCAAAGTCAAAGGGCACAAACGGGTCGAGGGGGTTCAGCTTTGCCTGCAAGCGGGCGAAGGCTCGATTATCGAAGAGATTAAATGTGACGCGGTTGCCATGTCAGGCGGCTGGTCGCCGGTGGTGCATCTGTGGTCCCATTGCGGGGGCAAACTGACGTGGGATGAAGATCACGCTTTCTTTAAGCCGGACCCGACGCGTGCGCCAACCGGTGATACTGGCGCGGCCTTCGTCATGACCGCAGGCATCGCTTCGGGTGATATGACAACCGGCGCGGTATTGGAAAACGCCGATGCGGCCGGTAAGGCTGCGGCCAAAGCCAGCGGCCATATCCCACGGCGCTTTGCCGCGCCAAAAGCCGCCGAAGAACCCTGCGATCCGATGGCCCCGGTCTGGATGATGCCGCAGGGCGCGTCCTATGATCTGCGGATGAAAATGTGGCTGGACTTCCAGAATGACGTCAAGGTCAGCGATGTGCAACTGGCCGCCCGCGAAGGCTATGAAAGTGTTGAACATACCAAGCGTTACACCACGCTTGGCATGGCAACCGATCAGGGAAAGCTGAGCAACATCAACGGGCTGGCCATCCTTGCTGATAGTTTGGGGGCCGATATTCCGCAGGTCGGCACCACGACCTTCCGCCCGCCGTACACACCAATTTCCATGGGCGCGATTGCCGGTGAAGCACGGGATGAAATCTTTCAACCCCTGCGCCAAACCCCAATGCATGAGTGGCATGACACCCATGGCGCGGTCTGGGAACCGGTTGGCCATTGGCGGCGTCCCTATGCCTATCAACAGGCCGGTGAAACGGTGGAGCAGGCCGTGCATCGCGAAGTGCTCAACACCCGCAAACGCGTTGGCCTGCTGGATGCCTCTACCCTTGGCAAGCTGGTGGTCAAAGGGCCGGATGCGGGCAAGTTCCTTGATATGCTCTACACCAATATGATGAGCACGCTTAAGGTTGGCCGTTGCCGCTACGGGCTGATGTGTAACGAGAACGGCTTTCTGTCAGATGATGGCGTTGTCGCCCACATCGATGAGGATACATGGCTTTGCCACACCACATCGGGTGGTGCTGACCGCATCCATCAATGGATGGAGGAATGGCTGCAAACCGAGTGGTGGGACTGGAAAGTCTATGTTGCCAATCTGACCGAACAATATGCCCAGATCGCCGTGGTCGGGCCGGATGCGCGCAAGGTGTTGCAGGCGATGGGGGGCATGGATGTCTCTAAGGAGGCCTTGCCGTTTATGGCATGGGCGGATGGTAAAATCGGTGGGTTTGACACGCGGGTTTACCGCATATCTTTCTCGGGTGAGCTATCCTATGAAATCGCCGTTCCCGCCTCGCAGGGGCAGGCGTTCTGGGACGCGCTGCGCGAGGTCGGGTCGGCCTATGGCATGCAACCCTATGGCACGGAAGCGTTGCATATCATGCGCGCCGAAAAGGGCTTTATCATGATCGGCGATGAAACCGACGGCACGGTGATCCCGCAGGATTTGGGGCTGCATTGGGCGCTGAGCAAAAAGAAAGAGGATTATCTGGGCAAACGCGCACAGGCGCGCAGCTATATGGATAATCCGGATCGTTGGCAGCTTGTCGGCCTTGAAACCGTGGATGGATCGGTGCTGCCCGATGGCTGTTATGCCATTGACGAAGGCGAGAATGAAAACAGCCAAGCCAATATGTTCGGGCGTGTGACCTCGACCTATTATTCGCCGACATTGGGCAAAGGCATCGCCATGGGGCTGGTGCATAACGGACCGGATCGCATGGGTGAGGTGATCCGTTTCGGGAAACCTGACAAGACTTTTGTCGAGGCGCGGATCGTTGATCCGGTGTTCTATGACAAAGAAGGGGAGAAGCAGAATGTCTAATGCTGTGAGTGCTTTGCAGGGTGTTTCTTATAGCGGAATGGCGCAGGTCGTTGAGCTGGGCCTGCAGGGGATGATCACCCTGCGCGGGGACTTTTCGGATGCGGATTTTGCCGCTGCGGTCCATGCGGCGACCGGTTTGGCGCTGCCGGATCAGCGTAAGGTTATGAGCAAGGATGCGATAAGCCTTGTCTGGATGTCGCCCGATGAACTCCTGATCGCGCTGCCCCACAGCGAGGCCGATGACATGGTGGCCAAGCTCTCGGCGGCGTTGGGGGATTTGCATCATATGGTGGTGAATGTGTCCGATGCACGGGCGGTTTTTGAAATCTCTGGCGCGGGTGCACGGGAGGCTTTGGCGAAACTTGCTCCTGTCGACCTGTCTCCTACGGCTTTTGATCAAGGTATCGTGCGCCGTACCCGCATTGCACAGGTGCCTGCGGCCTTTTGGATGACCGGTCCAGATACATTTCACCTGGTGGCTTTTCGTTCCGTCGCGCAATACGTCTTTGATGTTTTAACGGTCAGTGCGGCTGAAGGATCAGAGGCGGGGTTTTTCTAAGCTGGAAATTCACCGCTTATCGGTGTCTTTTTGCCAGCTTTCCCTTGACCTTTGCCCCCGAGGCACTCCATCTAACGCCAGAGTATTTTCAAATTAACAAAGGACGCATCTCATGGCTTTTGAACTTCCCGATCTCCCCTATGCCCACGACGCGCTGGCCGGTCTTGGCATGTCCGCCGAGACATTGGAATTCCACCACGACCTGCACCACAACGCCTATGTCACCAACGGTAACGCCGCGATTGCGGGCACCGAATGGGACGGCAAGTCCTTGGAAGACATCATCACCGGCACCTATGACGCCACTGCGGTTGCGCAGAACGGCATCTTCAACAACATCTCTCAGCTGTGGAACCACAATCAGTTCTGGGAAATGATGGGCCCCAATCAAACCGCCATGCCGGGTGAGCTTGAAAAAGCACTGGTTGAGAGCTTTGGCTCTGTTGACGAATTCAAAAAGCAGTTCGCTGCTGCGGGTGCCGGTCAGTTCGGTTCCGGCTGGTGCTGGTTGGTCAAGGACGCCGATGGCGGTCTGAAAGTAACCAAAACCGAAAACGGCGTGAACCCGCTGTGCTTTGGCCAGACCGCGCTTCTGGGTTGTGACGTATGGGAGCATTCCTATTACATCGACTTCCGCAACAAGCGTCCTGTCTACCTGACCAACTTCCTCGACAAGCTGGTCAACTGGGAAAACGTGGCCTCCCGTCTGGGCTAAACCTTTCGGTGAGAGTTTGCATTTGGGCCGTTCCTATACAGGAGCGGCCCTTTTGCTTTGATAGACTTTTTCGATCTCTGCCAGTCGTTGTTTGCGCCACAGCCCACCGCCATAGCCGGTCAGCGATCCATCCGCGCCCATGACCCGATGACAGGGGATGATGATCGCGAGCTGGTTGGCCCCGTTGGCCTGCGCCACCGCACGGCTGGCGCTTGGCCGCCCCAAGCTGGCCGCCAGCGCTCCATAGCTGCGAATTTCACCGGCAGGGATGTCTTGCAAGGCGCGCCAGACCTGTTTCTGGAAATCACTGCCCTGTAGCGCAATCGGGGTATTGAAATCGGCTGATTGCCCGCTGAAATAGGCGGCAAGTTCAGCCTCGATCTGATCGGTTGGGGCAAACCGCCCCAAGCCCAAATCGCCTTTGACCGTTTTCTGCAACCGTTCCAATTCGCGGGGCAGGGCTTTGCGTTCGACAAATTCCAGTAGATGCAAGTGCTGCGCACTACTAAGCGCAATCATATCGCCCAGCGGTGTTGCAATCCAGTCGGCCCGCAGCAGCCCGCCTTGGCGCAGGCTGGAAGGGGCACAGCCAAGCAGTTTGGCAAAAGCCGTGCGAAACGCGCTGGCCGAGTCAAAGCTGGCCTGATGCTGGGCGGTGATCACCTTGGCCCCATGGGAAAGGCTTTCAAACCCCTCTCGCAGACGGCGCTGGCGGGCCATTTCAAGAAAAGTCATACCAAAATGACGTTTGAAACTGCGCCGCACGGTGGACAGATCAAACCCTATGGCGGCGATATCCGGCTCTGAGAAACGCTTGTCAGGGGCGTTCTCCAGCGCCTGCAACAACTGTGCGATCATCGGGTCTTCTTCGGCGGCGGGGCGCAAGGGGTGGCAACGTTTGCAGGGGCGAAAACCGGCTTCGATACATTGGCCGATGCTGTCGTGAAAGATGCAGTTCTTGCGCAAGGGTTTGCGTGCCGGGCAAGTCAGACGGCAGAAAATACCGGTAGAGGCCACACAGACATAGGCCTGTCCGTCAAATCGCGGGTCACGATCCAGCAAGGCCTGATAGAGCACATCGGGGTTGGAAATATCTAACATCATAAGGGCAAGCTATCACTGTTGCCGGATGGCTGTGGACGAAAATCGGGCAGCTATTCAATTTTGTTATCCACAGTATCAGCGATCTTTGATTGACCCCCGCCACCAGCTATGGCCTGCTCCGGCTTTAGGACTCCGACAAAGGCACCTTCAACATGACAGAGACAGGAAAAGGCGTGGGCGCCATGATTCTGGCCTGTAGCATCTGGGGGGTATCGGCTCTTTATTACCGGATGCTGAACGAGGTGCCGCCGGTCGAAGTGCTGGCGCATCGCACGATCTGGTCACTGGTGTTCTTTGCCATGGTGCTGGTGTTTCAACGACGCCTGCCAGAGGTCGCCACCTTGCTGAGGGACCGGAAGCTTGTTGGCTATGTGTTGCTCGGGGCGTTGTTTATCTCGGTGAACTGGTTCTTCTTCATCTATGCGGTCCAGATTGGTCGCGCGCTGGAGGCCAGTTTGGGCTATTACATTTTCCCGCTGGTGGCGGTGCTCTTGGGGATGGTGTTTTTTGGTGAACGGCTTACCGGTCTGAAAGCGTTGGCCGTGGCTCTGGCGGCCTTGGCGGTTTTGGTGCTGACCATCGGATTGGGGGTTGCGCCATGGATATCATTAACTTTGGCGATTACCTTTGGGTTTTACGGCGTGATCAAGAAATTCATGTCTGCCGGACCGGTTGTTTCTGTCACCGCCGAAGTCGTGTTGATCGCACCTTTGGCCGTGATATGGCTGTTTGGTGTACATGCACTGGGGTGGGGCGACATGACGGGGCGGGCAGGGGCTGTCTATGGCCTTGACCTGTCTCAATCTGTGCTTCTGATGGCCTCTGGCCCGATTACGGCCGGGCCACTGATTTTGTTTTCCTATGCCTCGCGGCGGATTTCTCTCGCCACTTTGGGACTGACCCAATATCTGAACCCGACCCTGCAGTTTCTGGTGGCGGTTCTGGCTTTGGGTGAGCCGCTCACCAAATGGCATGCCATCGCGTTTCCGATCATCTGGACAGCGCTGGCGCTGTATACAATCGAAGGTCTGCGTCAGGACAGGGCGGCGCGCAAAGCCGCCGTCAGGGACGCCACATCCGCAAAGAGCTGATAGAAACCTGTCAGGCTGTCATCGGCAAACCCCTGTGCCACGACATGATCCATCAACCCGATAAGAGGGTCCCAGTAGCCGTTTGCATTCAAAAAGAAAATCGGCTTTTCATGCAGACCCAGCTGTCGCCATGTCAGGACCTCAAAAAATTCGTCCAGTGATCCGGCCCCGCCGGGCAGCACCACGATCGCGTCAGAATTCATATACATGACCTTTTTACGTTCATGCATGTTTTCGGTGACGACAAAACGGGTCAGATCGCGCTTGCCGACTTCCCAGTCCAACAGATGGGTGGGGATCACGCCAAAGGTTTCGCCGCCGGCACCTTGCGTTGCATTGGCGACCGTGCCCATCAGGCCCACATCACCCGCGCCATAGACCAGACGCCAGTGCTGCGCGGCGATTTCGCGGCCCAGAGCGGCGGCATCCTTTGCATATTGCGGGTCATTTCCGCTGCGCGACCCGCAGAAAACGCAGATAGAATGTGTTGATTCAGCCATGATACACCATCTTTCACCGGGTCAGCCCTTGGCCCCTGATAGCGCTGTTGCTAGGGTTGCGCAACGCGCCCCTGCCAAGGGGGCCACTTGGGGAAGACTAAGATTATGGCAAATACGTCCTTTGCGGGATTGGGTGGCGGTGTCGTCGCCGGAGCCGCTGTGGCAGTCGCTGTGGCGATTACTGGGTATATCATTTATGATCGGGTGGCGAATAATCCGCCGGAAGATCAAACAGTAGAGGCGGTTTTGCAACCCAAGCCCGAGGTGCAAGCCGACCAAATGGATCAGCCCGCCGCCGCGTCAAAAGACATCGTAGAACCAGCCCCAGAGGCCGCGGCAGAGCCCGCCGATGCCGCGCAGGATGCAGGGGACAATGCGCCCAACATTGAAGCCGCCGCACCGGAAGCTGCGCCAAGTGAGCCACCTGTTGCTACAGAGGATATCCCACCCACAGAGGAGGTTGCCGCTGATACCGAGGAGGTCGCACCAGCAGAGGAGGTTGCCGCTGATACCGAGGAGGTCGCACCAGCAGTAGAGATAAGCCCACCCCCGCCTGTGGTACCAGTTGAATCCACCGCCGATGCGCAGCAAGAAAGCCCTACAGAGGCAGCAGCTGAAGACGCTGCACCCGCCGCAGAAGACGTTGCCGAAACCGCACCACTTTTGCCGCCGCGCTTTGATGTTGTGCGGGTTGATGCTGACGGCAATGCTTTGGTTGCGGGCAATGCCACACCGGAGTCAGAAATTGCGATCTTATTGGACCGTGCAGAAATCGCCACGACTGCAGCGGATCGGGCGGGCAAATTTGTCTCTCTCTTTGCGGTGCCGTCCAGTTCGGTGCCCCGCAGCATTACGCTGGTGATGACGGCTGGAAACATTCAGCTGGCCTCTGCCGAAACCGTGGTGATCGAACCGGTAATCAC
The DNA here is from genome assembly GCA_947498155.1 of uncultured Pseudoruegeria sp. Lineage (GTDB taxonomy): Bacteria > Pseudomonadota > Alphaproteobacteria > Rhodobacterales > Rhodobacteraceae > Pseudoruegeria. The sequence goes on along the minus strand of CANMJD010000003.1, from coordinate 74,573 downwards.
GCCTGCGCCTGAACCTGCGCCTGTTGTTGTCGCCGAAAACACCACGACCGAAACCGCCCCAAGCGCTGAAGCGCCTGCACCGGCGGCGCAAAGCCAGCCGGAAACCGGCACCGAAACACCAGCCCCTGCTGCATCAGAAAACGAGGTTGTGAAAGAAATCACCACCGCCGTGGCGCCAGAAGCAGCCCCACAAACAGCTCCTGATTCCAACCTGCAACCCACCGCCGAAGTTGTGCCCGAAACACCTCAAGATACCGCGCCTGTTGCCGCCGAAACGCCGGTGGAGACCGCCGCGCAACCGGCTGAGGATGCACCAAAAGTGCCTGCCGTTGCTCCTCGGGTTTTGATCGCGGATGCAGATGGGGTGCGGGTTTTATCCGATCCAAGCACGCAGCGCGATATTTCAATTGATACAATAAGTTACACCGCTTCGGGTAACGCCGTGGTGGCCGGCCGAGGGCAGGTTGAAGCCGTGGTGCGGATTTATCTGAACAGCAAAGTGACAGCAGAAACCGGTGTGAACGACAACGGCACATGGCGTGCGGAATTGCTGGATGTCACCCCGGGCGTTTACACGCTGCGGGCCGATCAGCTTGACGCCAAAGGGACTGTAATCTCTCGGGTGGAGACGCCGTTTAAACGCGAGAGCCAAGAGGTTCTGGCGGCGGTGCAACCGCCTGTCGTTCCCGCGGCTGACCCTGCGACACCGGTGGCGGTAAGCCCATCCGCTGACACACAAACCACCGCCGCCTCAACAGAGCCTGCTACAAGCCCTGATCCCGCTGCCGTAGGTACGGCGCGGCTTAATGTGGTGACGGTACAGCCCGGATTTACCCTTTGGGGTATTGCCGCCGAACGCTATGGCGACGGGTTTCTTTATGTGAAAGTTTTTGATGCCAATGCCGAACAAATCCGCGATCCGGATCTGATTTATCCGGGGCAGGTGTTTACTGTACCGGAGTAACGCAAAAATCATCGGCCCTCTGGTACTGGTGAAATCCGGCCAGAGGGCCTAGGTTGCGGCTTCTAACGCTATAAAAGGGGCCGCAATGCGCCGTTTGACTCCCACTGCAAGCAATATGGACCCCGATCACAAAATTCAGGGCTGGCGCACGATCCGTCGGGTCGCGCCTTACCTGTGGCCCGAGGATCAGCCATGGGTGAAACAGCGGGTGGTGATTTCCATGGTGATGCTGTTCATCGCCAAGATCATCGCTGTTGGCACGCCATTCTTTTACAAGGCGGCGGTGGATGCGCTGGCGGGGGATAGTTCGGCAAGCTCTCCGGCGTGGATGCTGGCGGCGGGGGCCGTGGGGCTGACCGTGGCCTATGGGGTGGCCCGTCTGCTGAACGTCGGGTTCCAACAATTGCGGGATGCGATTTTCGCCAAGGTCGGCCAGCGGGCCTTGCGCCAATTGGCGTTGGAAACCTTTACCCATATTCACCGCCTGTCGATGCGCTACCATATCACCCGTAAAACCGGCGGACTGTCGCGGATCATCGAGCGCGGGGTCAAAGGCGTGGAGTTCCTGCTGCGGTTTTTGCTGTTCTCTATCGGGCCGCTGATTTTGGAACTGACGATGATTTCGATCATCCTCTGGGCGGTGTTTGATTTCTGGTATCTGGCGGTCGTGGTTGTGACGATTGCGGGCTATGTCTGGTTCACCTTTAAAGTCACCGAATGGCGGGTGAAAATCCGCAAGGAAATGAATGATCAGGACACCGATGCCAACCAGAAGGCCATCGATAGCCTGCTGAATTTCGAAACCGTCAAATATTTCGGCGCAGAGCAGCGCGAGGCGGCCCGCTATGATGTGGCCATGGCGGGATATGAAAAAGCTGCTTTGAAAACAAGCTATTCTCTGGCGTTCCTCAATTTCGGTCAGTCGCTACTGATCACCACCGGATTGGTCATTGTCATGGCGATGGCAGCGATGGGCGTGCAAAACGGCACACTGACTGTCGGCGATTTTGTCATGGTCAACGCCTATATGATCCAGATCACGATGCCGCTGAATTTTCTGGGTACGGTTTACCGCGAAATCCGTCAGGCGCTGGTCGATATGGGCGAGATGTTCCAGCTGCTCGAACAGCCTGCAGAGGTCAGCGACAAGCCCGATGCAAAGCCTTTAACGGTTTCCGGTGGCGAAATTGTGTTTGATGATGTGGTCTTTGGCTATGAGGCCGCGCGCCCGATCCTTAAAGGCATCAGCCTGACCGTTGGCGCGGGTAAAACAATCGCTATTGTCGGGCCGTCCGGCTCGGGAAAATCCACCATCGGGCGACTGTTGTTCCGCTTTTATGACGTCAACGAGGGGGCTTTGCGGATCGACGGACAAGACGTGCGTGATGTCAGCCAAAACAGCCTGCATAGCCAGATCGGCGTGGTCCCACAGGACACGGTGCTGTTTAACGACACGATCTATTACAACATCGCCTATGGCCGCCCCGAGGCCAGCCGCAGTGAGGTCGAAGACGCCGCCAAAGCCGCTAAAATCCACGATTTCATCGTTAGCCTGCCCGATGGGTATGAAACCACCGTAGGCGAGCGCGGGCTAAAACTGTCGGGCGGGGAAAAACAGCGGGTGGGCATTGCCCGCACCCTGTTGAAAAACCCGCCGATCCTGTTGTTGGATGAGGCCACCTCGGCCCTGGATACTGATACTGAACGCGATATTCAGGACAGTCTGAAAGCCATGGGCGAGGGGCGCAGTGTCATCACCATTGCGCACCGCCTGTCGACGGTTGTCGATGCCGATGAGATCGTCGTTCTGGAGGAGGGTGTCATTGTTGAGCGCGGGAGCCATGATACGCTGCTGGAAAGCGCAGGGCGCTATAGCCGTATGTGGCAGCGTCAGCAATCCGAGGAAGAGGACGCCAGCGCCGCCTAAGATTTCAAAAAGGGGATTTTTTGGGAAAGATGCGACGGAAGTCATTCCTTCAGCCGTAGAATGGGCAACAGGGCGGTGACCCTGTGACATTGAACAAAGGAATTACCAAATGATCCGTACTGTATTTGCCGCTGCTGGCCTGACCTGCAGCTATGTCTTTTTAGCCGCTGGCGGGGCCGCTGCAGAGCAGGTTGAAATTTCTCTGGCGGATAAGCTGGACGGCAATCTGTCGGAATACTGCATCGATATTGCAGGCGGCAATGAAAATGTTGATCCGGCCAACGGATTGCAAGCCCATACCTGTTATAGCTATCGGGGCGATCTTGGCACCGATCAGGTTTTTGACGCCGATTATTTTACCCAGAATACGCTGTTCATGCCGATCTATGACGTGTGCGCCACGGCTGCAGAGGTTGCAGTTGGCGGTGAGCTGTCGCTGGCGACCTGTGACGGCTCTGACGCGCAGTCGTTTATTTTTTCGGGTGCGGGCACCATCTCTCCCGCTTCTGACACCGCCCTTTGCTTTACTGCTGCAGAGGACACGCGCATGGGCCGCGGTGGCACATCAGCCCATCAGATCAAGGGTCTAACCCTTGAAACCTGTTCGGATGATTTGTCGGCGCGGCAAATCTGGATTGCCCGCACCGAGGGCTGACCCCCGTAAGACTTTAGGAAAACGAAAAAGGGCGCACGGTGTGATCCGCGCGCCCTTTACTTTGACTTATTCCGCTGCCCTCAGGGGCGGCTCGGGCGGCGACGGTTGTTCTTCGTCGTTCGCGACGGCGGCGGAGTCAGTATTGGCTGCCTCGCTTTGCGCTTTTTCCGTGGCTGCAGGTTGCTCTGGCGCGGGGGCCTCGGGCTCTTGCGCGCTTTCGTCTTCCCAGATGATTTCGGGCGACTTGATCTTGCGGCTGGCTTTGTTCAGCGCCAGATCACGGGCGGCTTGGCTATCGCGACCCATGGACAGCGCCTTGAGCCGTTTGGCAGAACCGTAGGCACCGGCGGCAAACCAGACCCGCAGCGCCAGCAAGGACGGCGTCAGAACAAGGGTCAGCACAGTGGCGATCCCCAGACCAAAGACCACAGCCGTGGCCAGCTGTTTCCACCACAGGGCGGTGGGGCTGTCTATGGTATAACCGCCGTTCACAAAGTCCAGCGACAGGCCGAACATCATCGGTGCCAGACCGGCCATTGTGGTCACAGTCGTGAGCAATACAGGCCGGATACGCGCTTGGGCGGTTCGGGCAATCGCCTCAAGCTTGGGCATGTATTTGGCGTATTCCTGATAGGTATCGATCAGAACAATGTTGTTGTTCACCACGATCCCTGCCAACGCCACAATGCCGGTCCCGGTCATAATGATAGAGAAGGTCTGATCCATCACAAGCATGCCGATAAACACGCCCGTGGTCGATAGAATCACCGCCAAAAGTACCAGCAGAGAATTATAGACACTGTTGAATTGCGCCAGCAGAATGATGAACATCAACGCCAGCGCACCGGCAAAGGCCTTGGCCAGAAACGCGCCGGACTCAGCTTGGTCCTCATTGTCGCCGGTCCATTGCCAATCCACGCCTTCAGGGAAGCGGGGTTCCTCTTCGAGCCAGGTGGTCAGGGTCGTGATCCGTTCGTTGGGAGTGATCGGGATACCCTCGACGGTTTGCATATCTGTGGCGACACCGGCCTTCACGTCGTAATAGCGATCCTGATCGACGCGGTCGATCTGGGCAAGCTTGGCCACAGGCTGTCGGGTGATAAAGTTGGACAGCGGCACAAGACCGTCCTGAGTGCGCACGCGCAAGCTGTCCAGCGTTGACAGCACACGGTCTTCTTCCGGCAAGCGCACGCGGATTTCGATCTCTTCATCCGAGGAATCCACCCGCATCGTGTCCAGCAGAATACCCCGCGTGACCAACTGCACCATACCGCCAACCGTGGCGACATCCGCGCCATAGCGACCGGCCTTGCGCACATCCACGTTGATCTGCCAGTCAATGCCGGGCAGGGGCAGCGTGTCTTCAATATCGGTCAGGGCAATGGTTTCTTCGAATTTTGCCCGCGCAATAATTGCGGCTTCTTCCAGATCATCCAGATTGTCGCCGGACAGGCGCAGATGCACCGGTTTGGCCGAGGCCGGACCGTTGGAAAGCTCAAGGATTTCGGTTTTGACCGCTGGAATATCTTTGAATTTCTCTTCCAGTGCGGCAATGACCACATCGCCGTCCAGCTCGGGTTGACCACGGCGGTCGGCCCAAGGGATCATCTCGATCTGGACCTGCCCGACGGTATCGCGCGGCGGCTGTGCGCCACCTGTATTATTGTCGAGACCCCCGTTGCCGGCAAAGGCAAAGGCGCTTTGGATACCGGGGGTACCCAGAATGACCTTTTCAACCTCGGCAAGGGCGGCGTCTTTTTCTTCGAGCGACAGGTTCCCGCGCTGGCGCACATAAACAATGGCCTGCTCGGGTTCGGTTTCAACAAAGAATTCAACGCCATTGCTGTTCTGGCTGAAGGTCGTAAACACAGCTCCGACAAAGGCAACAACTGCAACGATGGTCAGCACCGGCATGATCGGATTGCCGGAAATAAACCGGATGAACCAGCCAAAGGGCGAGCGGCGGAAGCCGGCTTTGATGGACTTGGGGCGGCGTTCGATCTTGGCGGCCCCCAGCGTGATGCTGCTGAGCACACCGCCAATGACCATCAGAATCGCACCCGGCACCCAGACAAGCATCGCAGGCATCGGGGATTGGCCGTTAAACAGATAGCCCGGATTGATAAGCTGCATGCCAGCGATAAAGATCAGGTAGAGCGAGGGCACCACCATCGCCGCGCGGATCACCCACGGTAGGCGTTTCAGCGCCTTAGAGGCGTTCTCGATCATGCGCGAGCTGCGCCCGGCAACACCGCCAACCACCGGCAGATAGACCAGTGCAACAATCAGCGACGCCGACAGCACATAGATCAACGTGACGGGCAACATGCCCATGAATTCGCCGGGTACACCGGGCCAGAACAACATGGGCAAAAATGCACAAAGCGTGGTCGCCGTAGAGGATACGATGGGCCAGAACATGCGCTTTGCGGCCTCGGTAAAGGCATGCATCGGGCCCACGCCTTCGGAAATCCGCCTGTCGGCATATTCCACCACCACAATTGCCCCATCCACGAGCATGCCCACGGCAAGGATCAGGCCGAACATCACCATGTTAGAGATGGTAATGCCGGTGACCGCCAGAATGGCGAAACACAGCAGGAACGACGTTGGAATCGCGAAACCCACAAGCAGGGCAGAGCGTGTACCAAGAGAGCCCAAGACCACGATCATCACCAGCGCCACCGCCGTCAGAACTGAACCTTCAAGCTGGCTGACCATAGAGCCAACTTGAACCGATTGGTCATTCGACGTGCCGATGGTAATCGCCTTGCGCAGCTCTTCGGGCCATTTTTTCTGCGCATCTTCAACGGTTTGCTGCACCAGTTTGGCCGTGTCGATCACCGGAAAACCTTTGCGCTTGGTGACTTGAAGCGCAATGGTGGTTTCGCCATTAAACCGTGCTGTGCCCTCGCGGTCTTCAAAGGTCAGGTTGATCTGCGCCAGATCGCCCAATGTCACCACGCGGTCACCATTGGTTTTCACCGGCAGGTTGTACACATCCAGCGGTTCATCAAAGGACGAAGGAATTTTGACGGCAAAGGCCCCCGTCGGCGTTTCGATTTCGCCCGCCGCAATCAGTTGGTTATTGTTGATCACCACACTGATCAGCTCGGCGGCGGTCACATTATAGGCCTCAAGCCGCAGGGGATCGATGATCACCTCGAGCATCTCGTCCCGCTGTCCCGCGATACCGGCCTCAAGCACCGGTTCCAGCGCTTCGATTTCTTCCTGCAGGTCTTTGGCAACGCGCAGCAAAGTACGTTCAGGCACATCGCCGGACAGGTTCACAATGATGATCGGAAAGGCCGAAAAGTTGATCTCGTTGATCGAATATTTATCTGCGCCCTCGGGGAATTCGGCCTCGACCGTGTTCATCCGGTCGCGCACATCGGCGATGATCTTGGTTTTGTCCCAGCCGAATTCGAACTCCAGCGCCACGCCGGCATAGCCTTCGGCGGCAGTGGCGGACATCTTGTCCAACCCGTCCAGATCCGAAAGCTCGGTTTCCATCGGCTGTACCAAAAGCTTTTCGGCATCCTCGGCAGAAATGCCGGGGAAGGGCACCGAGATAAACAGCGCCGGAATTTCAATGTCCGGCTCGCCTTCTTTGGGCAGGCTGACATAGGCAAAGCCACCGGCAATCACCGTCAGCGCGATGAAGGCCATGATCATACGGGCCCGTTCGGCGGCCCAATCGATGATACCGGTCATAGTTACATCGCCCCTTGGTAGGTTACGGCAATCGGTACGCCCTCAATGACGTATTCCTGACCCTGCACGATGACTTCGACTTCTTTGGGCAGACCGGTCAACCAGATGCCCTCTAGCGAATCGCGCATGACTGTCACAGGGACAAAGCCTGCTTCATCACCGTTGACCACGGTACGCACGCCAAGCGTGCCTTCGTTGTCCAGCGTCAGTGCGGATTGCGGCAACAAATGCGCATCCGCCCCTGCAGAAGCAACCGCGATTTCAGCGGTCTGGCCATCGCGGACTTTCAGGTCAGGATTGGGCACGGTGACTTCGACGCGGAAGGTGCGGGTCAAGGGATCAGCAGAGCGCGAGATAAAAGTCACGCGGCCGGTGATTTCATTGCCAGACGCCAGACGCCCGCCGGCAATTGCGCCGATTTCAACGTTGTCCACTTGGGTTTCGGGCACAAACCCAACAAGCTTGATCGGGTCAAGCTGGATGATGGTGGCGCAGAGCGATCCGGCTTGCAAGAGGCTGCCCAGTTCTGCGGCATCGGTTTCCAGCAGACCCTCAAAGGGAGCGGTGATTTTCAGACGCTCGATCTCGCGGTTTGCAGCTTTGATCGCCGCCTGTGCTGATTGTAAACTGGCCCGCGCCCCGGCAGCACGGGTTTCGGATGCAAATCCGCCCTCGGCCAGTTTGGACGCTGCGGTACTGGTGATCTCGGCCTCCACCAAACGCGCTTCGGCCTCTGCCAACTGCGCCTCACGGGTGCCGATGTCGATTTCGCACAGCAATTGACCTTGCGAAATGAACGTGCCCTTGCGCAGCGGGTCAGAAATCACCTGTCCTGTGGTTTCGGCACGTACTTCAACCTGACGGGCGGCCTCGGTTTGACCGCGCATCAGAACCGCACTGTCAATGGTTTGGGCGGTTGATTTAACTGCAATCACCGAAACGCGGGTTTCCGAGGTTTCTTCGGTGGCAGGGTCAGCCTCGGCTGTTTCGGTTGCGTCAGCGTCGGGCACGGCGGATTCATCCGCTGCGGTTTGCGACTCTTCCGCGGCGGGTTTTTTGGTTGCAAAGGCCGTCAGCCGATCGCGCTCAAGAATAGCAAGATACAGAACGGCCATAACGATCAGGGCCGTCAAAATAGATACGGGTCTCATGTTGTCCTCTTAAGCGCTTAAAATTAGGGGGCGCGACGTGTCCTTGGCAGATAGGTGCGGCTTACCTTAAAGTAAACGGCACTTTAAAAATTTCTGAACTGTTTGGTTCATTTTAGACTCTGCAGCGATAAAGGCAAGCGGCAGCTTGACGCAAGAGAAATCCCAGAGCGCAAGGCCTTGGCAAGAGTTGTCAAATTCGGGTAAGAGAGGCACAGCGCGGGCACAGACCCAATCATTTCAAATCGGAGTCATCACCGTGAGCAACATCGACCATTTTATCGAAGAAGTTTCCGAAGAGGTCCGCCGCGACCGTTTGCTTCTGATGATGCGCCGCTATGGCTGGATTGCGATTCTTCTGGCGATTTTGATCGTCGGGGGCGCTGCCACTAATGAATTTCTGAAAGCGCAGGAAGCCGCCAAGGCCGAAGCGCTTGGTGATGGCATTCTCGGGGCTTTTGAGGCCAATGAACCTGCGGCGCGGGTTGAGGGGCTGACCGGAGTGACCTCGGAGAGTGAAGGCCGTATTGTTGCGGCGTTGCATTTGGCCGCTGAACAACAGGCCGCGGGCGATCTGGCGGCGGCAAAATCCACCCTGACAGCGATTTCAGCCGATGACACTATTGCAAAACGCTTCCGCGATCTGGCCCGTTTCAAAACCCTGCTACTGGCCGGAGATGACACAAGCCACGAAGAACGTCGCAGCGGATTTGAGGCTTTGGCCATTCCCGGTTCGGGGTTCCGCCTGCTTGCCGAAGAGCAGCTGGCCCTGATCGAGGTCGAAACCGGCGCCACTGACGATGCGATTTTGCGCCTGCAAGCCATTCTGAACGATAATGAAGCCTCTGCAGGCTTGCGTCGTCGGGCAACTCAGTTGATTGTCGCCTTGGGAGGCGAGATTCAAACAACCTGAGGACCGCCCACGGGTGCAACGGGACAACAGATTGAATGAGTGAAGGGGCAGAGCCGTGAAAGCATTAAAGCAGGCAGGCACGCTGGGAGTATTGGCTTTACTGGCAGCCTGTAGCGAGCCCGAAATCATTCTGCCCGGTGAACGGGTTGATCTGCGGACCGATCTTGCAACCGGTGAAGCACCCGAGGTGATCGAAAACAAATCGGTGGCAATTTCGCTTTCTGCGCCGACCTCAAACGCAAGCTGGACCCATCGGGGCGGCTCTGCCTCCCATCGCATGCCCCATGTTGCCCTGCGCAGCACCCCCGTTCAGATCTGGTCGGCCGGTATCGGTGCCGGGGATAGCCGCAGAAACCGTATCACTGCCGATCCGGTGGTCCTTAATAATCGCATCTTTACGATGGACTCTGAATCCCGCGTGTCGGCCCATGGCACCGGTGGGGCCGAGCTGTGGGCGACGTCCCTGACCACCGCAAATGACAAAAAGAACGAAGTTTCCGGCGGCGGTCTGGCCATCGCCAATAATATTTTGGTGGTCGGGACCGGGTTTGGCCGTCTGGTCGCGCTAGATGCCGCAACCGGCGGGCAAATCTGGGAGCAACGCCTGCAAACGCAGATATCCGGCCCACCAACCATCTCTAGCGGCATGGTGTTTATCTCCAGTCGCGATTCGCAGGGCTGGGCGCTGGATTTGGCGACCGGTCGTGTGAAATGGCGGGTGCAGGGCGCCCCAAGTGGGGCCGGTATTTCCGGCGGTGCAGGGCCTGCAGTGAACGGCGATATCGCGGTATTTCCGGTTGGCGGGGCCGAAGTGCTGGGCGTTTTACCACAAAGCGGGTTGCGACTCTGGTCGGCCTCGGCTTCGGGACAGCGCAAAGGCGAGGTCTATGCAACTACGGTTGATTTGACCAGCGATCCGGTGATCAGCGGTAATGTAGTCTACACCGGCAGCGCCTCAGGGCGGCTGGTGGCGCTGGATGCTGGGGGCGGGGAACGTCTTTGGACCGCCCGCGAAGGGGCTTATACACCTGCATTCCCGATTGGCGGCTCTGTTTTCATCGTGTCGGATCAAAATGAGCTGTTGCGCTTGAATGCCAGCACCGGAGAGCGCATTTGGGGGGTGGAACTGCCCTATTACAAAAAAGAGATCGCCAAGAAACGGCTGGATGTCTATGCGCATTTTGGACCTGTGGTTGCAGGCGGACGGGTTGTTGTGGCCTCGGGGGACGGGTTGATCCGTTTTTATAGCCCTGAATCCGGCGCACTGCTTTCGACGCTTGAAATCGACGGTGGAGCGACGGCAAATCCGGCAATCGTCGGCGGCACGATGTATGTTGTGTCCCGCAAAGGTAAACTTCACGCTTTCCGTTAGGCACAGGATGCTGTATCGGGGCGTCTTGATCCGATCTGGAGAGCTCTGATGAGTTTTACGATGGCCATTGTAGGCCGCCCGAATGTAGGTAAATCGACCCTGTTCAACCGTCTGGTGGGCAAACGTCTGGCGTTGGTGGATGACCAACCCGGCGTCACGCGCGATTTGCGCGAAGGCGAGGCCCGTCTGGGCGATATGCGCTTTACCGTGATTGATACCGCTGGTCTGGAAGAGGCCACCGATGAAAGCCTGCAGGGGCGCATGCGCCGCCTGACCGAACGCGCGGTGGAAATGGCCGATGTCTGTCTGTTCATGATCGACGCGCGGGCAGGGGTTCTGCCTGCGGATGAGATTTTTGCCGATATCCTGCGCAAGAAAAACGCCCATGTGCTGCTGGCCGCCAATAAAGGCGAAGGCCGTGCCGCGGATGCCGGTGTGATCGAGGCTTATTCGCTGGGCCTTGGCGAACCGATGCGCCTGTCAGCCGAACATGGCGAGGGCATGAGCGATCTGGCTGCGGTCCTGATGCCGCTGGCGGATGAATTTGCCGCCCGCGAAGCCGAATATACACCCGATACTGACGTCACAATCGCCGAAGGCGGCGAGGATGAGGACGGACCGCGTCAATTGACCGTGGCCAAGCCTTTGCAGGTGGCGGTGGTCGGACGGCCCAATGCCGGTAAATCTACCTTGATAAACCGGATCATGGGGGAAGATCGCTTGTTGACCGGCCCCGAAGCGGGCATAACGCGAGACGCGATTTCGCTGCGCACCACCTGGAATGACACGCCGATGCGGATCTTTGATACCGCCGGTATGCGCAAAAAAGCCAAGGTGCAGGAAAAGCTCGAAAAGCTGTCTGTGTCCGATGGTCTGCGAGCGGTCAAATTTGCCGAAGTCGTGGTGGTGTTGCTGGACGCGGAAATTCCGTTTGAACAGCAGGATTTGCGCATTGCCGATTTGGCGGAGCGCGAAGGGCGGGCTGTTGTGGTCGCGGTGAACAAATGGGATGCCGAACCCGAAAAACAACAGAAACTCAAAGAGTTGAAAGAAGCTTTTAACCGGCTGTTGCCGCAATTGCGCGGCGCACCATTGATTACGGTATCGGCCAAAACCGGCAAGGGGCTGGAACGTCTGCATGCTGCCATTTTGAAAGCCAATGATGTCTGGAACCGTCGGGTTTCGACGGCAAAACTGAACCGCTGGCTGTCGGATATGGTTGAAGCCCATCCGCCCCCCGCACCCGCAGGTCGCCGGATCAAATTGCGCTATATGACCCAGGCCAAAACCCGCCCACCGGGATTTGTAGTGATGTGCTCGATGCCGGAAAAATTGTCCGAATCTTATACCCGCTATCTGGTCAACGGATTGCGCGAGGATTTTGACATGCCGGGTACCCCGATCCGGCTGTATATGCGCAGTCAGGCCGATGCGAACCCCTATAAGAACCGCAAAAAATCCACCCCGTCGCGTCTGCGCAAACATCTGGGTAAAAAGCCGCTGGATGAATGAGACGCGCCTTTTGGCGCGTCGCTGGATGAGACCGGCCCTGTGGGCGGTCGGCCTGCCTCCGGCGGGGATATTTTTGGAACAAAGTAAAAGGCGCGCTCCGGATTGGATGCGCGCCTTTTTGTTAGAATTCTTCGCTTTGCTGGTTGTTCTGCCACGGTTTGGCGAGGTTGCCAAAGCGGGTATAACGCCCTTCAAAGGACAGTTCGACATTGCCAATCGGACCATGCCGTTGCTTGCCGATAATGACCTCGGCCTTACCGTGCAGGTGTTCCATCTCTTCTTGCCATTTTGCCATTGCTTCGAGATTGTCCTCGCCGGGTTTTTCACGCTCTTTGTAGTATTCGCCGCGGTAGACAAACATCACCACGTCGGCATCCTGCTCGATCGAGCCGGATTCACGCAGGTCTGACAGCTGAGGGCGTTTGTCTTCGCGGCTTTCAACCGCACGCGACAGCTGGGAGAGGGCAATCACCGGAACGTTGAGTTCCTTGGCGATGGCTTTCAGGCCCTGGGTGATTTCGGACACTTCGTTTACACGGCTATCTTTGGCAGAAGCCGGTCTGACAAGTTGCAGATAGTCCACCATCAACACATCAAGCCCATGGGTCCGTTTCAAACGGCGTGCGCGGGCGGCCAACTGGCTGATCGGTAGGGCGGGGGTGTCGTCGATATAAAGCGGACAGGCTTCCAGCGTTTTGGCGGCTTCGACCAGATTGCGGAATTCTTCCTCGGTCATATCGCCGGAGCGCAACCGGTGCGAATCCACCGAAGCGGCATCGGCCAGAATACGCGACGCCAGCTGTTCGGCCGACATTTCCAGCGAATAAAAGCCAACCACGCCGCCTTCAACGGCACCGATACTGCCGTCAGACAGGGTGCCTTTTTTGTAAGCCTTGGCGATATTATAGGCGATGTTGGTCACCAGCGAGGTTTTCCCCATCGATGGGCGCCCCGCAAGGATCAGCAAATCCGACGGGTGTAGCCCGCCAAGCTTGCCATCCATGTCGATCAATCCCGTGGAAATGCCCGAAAGGCCGCCATCACGCTGATATGCTTGGTTGGCGATATTCACCGCATCGGTGACCGCACTCAGGAAGGATTGAAACCCGCTTTCGCCCTGACCGGATTCCGCCAGTGTATAGAGCGCCTGTTCGGCTTCTACGATTTGTTCTTTGGGCTCGCTGGATACATCAACTTTGGCGGCTTTGTCTTTGATTTCCTTTCCTAAATCCATCAGTTTCCGGCGGATAGCCAGATCATAGATCATCTGCGCATAATCGCGCGCCGCAAAGGAGGAAATTGCTGCGCCTGCGATGCGGGCCAGATAAGACGGACCGCCCAGTTCTTTCAGGCCTTCGTCGTCTTCCAGAAACGCCTTGAGCGTCACCGGAGAGGCAAGGTTATTTTTGGCAATGCGGGCAGCGGCGACTTCATAGATTCGCGCGTGTACCGGCTCATAGAAATGGGTGGCGTTAATCACCGAGGCAACCCGGTCATAAACGTCATTATTGGTCAGAATCGCGCCCAGAAGTTGCTGCTCGGCCTCGATATTATGGGGCAGGGTCTCTTCCGGACTCGTGCCTGTCTGCCCCGGTTGGAACGGTGCGATTTCGTTCATTCTGCTCCCCTACTTGCCCGTTGGCAAAGGTATGACGGTTTCATGAATACCGATCAATCTGGATATCCTGTGGATAGCCTGTGGACATCATGACACCTACTTTATGTTGTGGAAACCCTGTTGCCGACTACTGCATGCAGCAATCGAACCCGACGTCACTGGGCGGATACTTGCGTGTACATTGGTCAATCTGTGGGTAACCTCGCGCCGTATGGGGCGCAAGGCCTGTACTGGATCAGGACATGCGGGCCTGCTGCCAGGCTTCCGGTGCCTTGAGGAAGGATTCGACCTCGCGCAGGGTATCGGCGTCAAAATCGCCGCCCGCTTTGGCTTCGGCCAGAACATCCCACCATGTGCAGAGGTGGTGCAGTTTCACCCCGTGATCGCCAAGGGTTTTTTCGGTCTCCGGGAAGATGTCATAATAGAAGATCACCGCCGTATGGCCGCAAGTGGCGCCGGTTTCGCGGATCGCATCCACAAAGGACAGCTTGGAGCCGCCATCTGTGGTCAGATCCTCGACCAGCAGCACGCGCTGGCCTTCGGTCATCACCCCTTCGATGCGGGCGTTGCGGCCATAGCCTTTGGGTTTTTTGCGCACATAGGTCATCGGCAGGCCCAGACGTTCGGCGACAAGGGCGGCAAAGGGAATGCCTGCGGTTTCGCCGCCTGCGATATTATCAAAGGCTTCAAAACCGGCTTCGCGCATCACCGTGCAGGCCATAAAATCCATCATCGTGGCGCGCACGCGCGGGTGCGAGATCGGCGTGCGGCAGTCGATATAGGTTGGCGAAGGTTTGCCGGAGGCCAGTGTAAACGGCTCTTTGGCGTTGAAGTGCACTGCTTTGATGTCCAGCAACATGCGCGCGGTCAGGCGGGCGATTTCGGCTTTGTCGGGAAAGGAAGTCGGGATCATCTTGGGGTCCTTTTTGCGCGCGTATCGATCTGTGATGTAGCCTGACCGGAGTTTTGGTCCGATCAGGCCAAAGGGGGTTAGTCCACCTGCCAATGCAGCGGGAAGCCGGGGTCAAACAGGGTGACAGGGCCGTCTTCTGTGGGGATGCTGGCGGGATAGGGGACCGGATCGCCCTTGCGTAGGGTGATCGTTTTTTCATTGGCGGGCAGCCGGTAAAAAGCCGGCCCATGGAGCGAGGCAAAGCCTTCGAGCTTATCCAATGCGCCTTGTGATTCAAAGACTTCGGCCAGGCAGGACATGGTGTTGCTGGCCGAGAAGACACCGGCGCAACCGCAGGCGCTTTCTTTGTTTTCATCGGTGTGCGGGGCGCTATCGGTGCCAAGAAAAAAGGTCGCATCGCCCGAGGTTGCAGCCTCTAGCAGGGCAAGGCGGTGGCTTTCACGTTTGGCCACCGGCAGGCAATAATAATGCGGTTTGATCCCTCCCACGAGGATATGATTGCGGTTGATGATCAAGTGGTGCGTTGTGATGGTTGCACCCAGATCTTCGCCTTGTGATTTGGCGTAATCGACCCCGTTTTTGGTGGTGATATGCTCCATCACAACCCGCAAGCCCGGCGTTGCGCGGCGGATCGGGTCCAGCACACGGTCGATAAACACCGCTTCGCGGTCAAAAATATCAATGTCGCTGTCAGTGACTTCACCATGCATGCACAGCGGCATGCCGATTTCAGCCATCTTTTCCAGCACCGGACGGACTTTGTCAAAATCCGTCACACCGGAGGCCGAATTGGTGGTGGCCCCTGCGGGATAGAGTTTCACACCGGTGACCAGACCACTGGCATGGGCGGCAGCGACATCGGCTGGATCGGTGTCTTCGGTCAAGTAAAGCATCATTAGCGGCGTGAAATCCGCGCCCTCGGGCAGGGCGGCCAGAATGCGGCTCTGGTAGGCAGCGGCATCCTTGGCAGTGACCACCGGCGGCACCAGATTGGGCATGATGATGGCGCGTGCAAAGTGACGGGCGGTTTCAGGCAAGACGGCCTGCAACATTGCGCCGTCGCGCAGGTGCAAATGCCAGTCATCGGGGCGGCGGATGGTGATGCTTTGTGTCATGGCTCTGCGCTACACAATCGTGCCGGATTTTTCCAGAGCAGATCGGGGTTTTTCGGCGCGGAATTTCCTGCAGTGGCAGCGGATTCGTTTCGCGCGCCACCTCTGGGTTGATTATTTTTTGGGCGCTCGGCGTTTAACTGCCCGATATTCCCCCCTTTTTGAACCCGTACTCTTGAAGCGCGGCGCGGCAATTGCATAGCGTGCCTTTGAAAAAGGGATCAAATCCGCCTCATGCTCGATCACAGCCATAAGACCATGCAACGTGCCAAGGGCCGTGCCATGGTGCGTTTGTCCCAGACCGCAGGGCGTGTCCGGTTGCAGGATTTGCATCAATCCGGCTGCGCCAAGGTGTTTTTACCCCAGATTCACGCCCCTGTTCCCGAGGTTGTGTTTCTCAATACGGCTGGCGGGGTCACCGGTGGTGATCGGCTGGGGTATGAGCTGAACGTTGGGGATGACGCCAAAGCGACCGGCACCACACAAACCGCAGAGCGGGCTTATGCAAGCAGTGGCGGCACCGGCGAAATCACCGTGGACTTACGGGTCGGGGAAAACGCTTCCTTGGATTGGCTGCCGCAGGAAACCATTCTGTTCAACCACTGTAGCGTGGCGCGGCGCAGTACAGTGACGCTGGCCCCAACGGCACGCTTTTTGATGGCCGAAACCGTTGTCTTGGGCCGCAAAGCCATGGGCGAGCAGCTGCAATCGCTGGCGTTTCATGATGTGCGCCATGTCAGCCGCGCAGGTCGGCCCGAATTTGTCGAACCGCTGCAGATCAACGACCGCACCATTGGGGCCTCAGCGGGCAGTGCGGTGTTTGGCAATGCCACCGCGATGACCACCATCGCCTTTATGGCGCAGGGGGCAGAGGATGCGGTTGAAGCCTTGCGCAATCTGCATAGTGACCCGGAAGTGGCGCTGGCGGCATCGGGCTGGGATGGCAAATGCATTTTACGGCTGTTGGCACAAGACAGCTGGCCGCTGCGCAAGGCTGTGGCAAAACTAGTGACTCACCTACGGGGGCAGCCGATGCCCCGTGTCTGGCAAATGTGAAGGACGGGCAATGAACCTGACACCAAGAGAAAAAGACAAGCTGTTGATCAGCCTTGCCGCGATGGTTTCGCGCGGGCGGCTTGAGCGGGGCGTAAAGCTGAACCACCCCGAGGCCATTGCCTTGATCACCGATTTTGTTGTTGAGGGTGCGCGCGACGGGCGCTCTGTCGCCGATCTGATGGAGGCCGGTGCCCATGTGATACGGGCCGAGCAATGCATGGAAGGCGTGGCCGAGATGATCCACGACGTGCAGGTCGAGGCGACATTTCCCGATGGCACCAAGCTTGTCACCGTTCATCATCCCATCCGCTAGACAAAGGGCCAGATTATGATCCCCGGAGAATATTTTTCCGCCGATGGCGATATCACCCTGAATGCAGAGGCCGAGGCCATTGTTTTGATGGTGGCCAATACCGGTGACCGTCCCATTCAGGTGGGCAGCCATTACCATTTCGCCGAAACCAACGCTGCCCTGTCCTTTGACCGTGATCAGGCCCGCGGCATGCGGCTTGATATTGCCGCTGGCACCGCTGTGCGTTTTGAGCCCGGCCAAAGCCGCGAAGTGCAGCTTGTGCCGCTGACGGGCGCACGCAAAGTGTTTGGGTTTAATCAAAAAGTCATGGGGGCGCTGTGATGCAGGTTCAAATTCCCTATGTGCTTTTTGCTTCTCGATTTGCCAGCGTGCCGGCCGGTCTGATCCCTGCGCCCGTGAAAACCGCCCCAGATTCAACCTCCAAATCAACGGAGACCAGCAATGCCAAGTAAGATTTCCCGCGCGACCTATGCCGATATGTATGGGCCCACCACGGGTGACCGTGTGCGTCTGGCGGATACCGACCTGATCATCGAGGTCGAACGCGACCTGACCTCTTATGGGGAAGAGGTCAAATTCGGCGGTGGCAAAGTCATCCGCGATGGTATGGGGCAATCACAGGTCACCCGTGCCGGTGGGGCGATGGATACGGTGATCACCAATGCTTTGATTTTGGATTCCACCGGTATTTATAAGGCCGACGTGGGCCTGAAAGACGGCATCATCGCCGCCATCGGCAAGGCCGGTAATCCGGATACGCAAAACGGTGTCGATATTATCATCGGCCCTGGCACCGAAATTATCGCCGGAGAGGGGCGCATTCTGACCGCTGGCGGGTTTGATAGCCATATCCATTTCATCTGCCCGCAGCAGATGGAGGATGCGCTGCATTCGGGGATGACCACCATGTTGGGCGGAGGCACCGGGCCAGCCCATGGGACATTGGCCACCACTTGCACCCCCGGTGCATGGCACATTGGCCGCATGTTGCAGGCGGTGGATGCTGTGCCGATGAACATTGGCCTGTCGAGCAAAGGCAATGCCTCGCAGCCCGAGGCACTGGTCGAAATGGTCAAAGCCGGTGCCTGTGCGATGAAGCTTCATGAGGATTGGGGCACCACCCCCGCCGCCATTGATTGCTGCCTTTCGGTGGCCGATGACATGGATGTGCAGGTGATGATCCACACTGATACGCTGAACGAAAGCGGCTTTGTTGAAAATACCGTTGCCGCCATTAAGGGCCGCACCATTCATGCCTTCCATACCGAAGGGGCAGGGGGTGGACATGCGCCCGATATCATCAAGGTCGTCGGCGAAAACCATGTGATCCCGTCCTCAACCAACCCGACACGCCCCTACACGGTGAACACGCTCGAAGAGCATCTCGACATGCTGATGGTCTGTCACCATCTGGATAAGGCGATCCCCGAGGATGTCGCCTTTGCCGAAAGCCGCATCCGCAAGGAAACCATCGCTGCGGAAGATATCCTGCATGACATGGGCGCTTTTTCGATTATCGCGTCAGACAGTCAGGCCATGGGGCGCGTTGGCGAGGTCATCATCCGCACCTGGCAGACGGCGCATAAAATGAAGGTTCAGCGCGGTCGGCTGCCCGAGGAAACCGGCGCAAATGATAATGTGCGGGTCAAACGTTATATCGCGAAATACACCATCAATCCGGCCATCGCCCATGGCATCAGCCAGCATATCGGCAGCATTGCCGTTGGTAAACGCGCCGATCTGGCGATCTGGTCTCCGGCGTTTTTCGGGGTGAAACCGGAAATGGTGCTACTGGGCGGGTCCATTGCCGTGGCGCAAATGGGCGATCCCAACGCGTCGATCCCAACCCCGCAGCCAGTCTATTCGCGTCCGATGTTTGGCGCGATGGGGCGCTCGGCGCAGAATTCGGCGGTGACCTTTGTCTCTGAGGCCGCGCAGGCCGATGGCATCGGGGCCGCCTTGGGGCTGGGAAAAACCACGCTTGCGGTGAAGAATACCCGCAATATTGGCAAATCCGACATGGTGATGAACAGCGCCACCCCTAAGATAGAAGTAAACCCCGAGACCTATGAAGTGCGCGCGGATGGGGAATTGCTGACCTGCGAACCGGCCTCTGAATTGCCAATGGCGCAGCGGTATTTTCTGTACTGATCTGACCGACGGCCGACTCGGTTTCACAAAGCCCGCTATGCAATCGATGCATGGCGGGCTTTCTGTTTCATATCTTGCTGCGATTTTGGGCAAAGCGCATAAACAGGCAACACTTCCGATGACAGAAATGGTGCCCCGATGGCCTTTACCCAAGCAAATTCCCGCAATGCAGCGATGCCTTTTGCGTCTCTGGCGGCCTTTTTCTCTACCTGCATTGAGCGCGCCGAACGTTTTGCCGCGGAAGCCGAGCAGGAAAAAAAGCTGAATTTGTTGAATTCAGTATCCGATAAAACCCTGTCGCGTATGGGATTGAGCCGCGAAGATCTCCGCGCCCACGTTTTGGGCCACTAAGCCTTGCGCCTCGTGCAAGGCGGGGCTGCAGAGTTGTGCATTGCGAGACTGCCTTGAAAGCTTAAGTATTAAGGCATGGGAGGAAACGCGCAAATATAGTGAGGTTTCCAATGGCAACAACAACAGCAAATGGCTTTTCGTTTTCGGGTCTGTTTTCCGGTATGGGGAGCAGTTTTTACAATGCACTGATCCGCATGGGCGAAGCCCGCAGCCGGACCGATCAAATCGAGGCATTGAACGCAAAGAGCGATGCCGAACTCGCAGAGTTGGGTCTGCGCCGCGAAGACATCGCGCGCTTCGTTTTCCGTGACATGCTGCACATCTAACACGCGATCAGATAGCGCTGGCACTTTTGGTTCCAGCCCTTAGAATATCCGGGCCGTCCGAGCGTTGTGTAACGCCGGGCGGCCTGATTGATTTTTGGGCGACGGAAAAACCACATGACCACTGAAAATGACCTTGGCCATGCCTATGAAACCGATGCCGAACTCGGTACGCGTGTGCAGGCAGGTGCGGTCTCTCTGAGCTATGAAGATCGTATTCTGCGGCGGCGTCGCCTGACCACGACCGCGGGGCAAAGTTTTGTCGCCGATCTGGCCAATACCACGAATTTGGTGGCGGGGGCGGTGTTTATCCTTGAGGACGGTCGGGCAGTTGTTGTGGAGCCGGCAGAAGAGCATCTTCTGGAGGTCTGGGGCCATCATTTGCCACGGCTGGCATGGCACATTGGCAACCGCCATACACCCTGCGAAATCGGGACAGACCGTTTGTGGATCAAAGAAGACCACGTCTTGCAAGCCATGCTGGAACAGCTTGGCGCAACGGTGAAAAAGGTCGAACGTCCGTTCAAACCCGAAGGCGGTGCCTATGGGCACGGGCGCACCTATGGCCATGCCCATGGCGATGAACATGACCACGATCATGAAACCCACAGCCATAGCCATTCCCACAGTTAAATGAATAGTGATCTTTTGAAACTCAGCCAATGGCTGTCGCCGGGTTTTCCGGTGGGGGGCTTTGCCTATTCGCACGGGTTAGAGCAGGCGATTGACGGCGGGGTTGTCTGCTCTGCCGCGACGCTGCAGGACTGGCTTTCGCAGGTTTTGCAGTTTGGCTCTGGGCTGTCGGATGCGGTGTTTGTGTGTCGTAGCCAAGAGGGGGCAGATTTGGCCGATCTCTGCGAAGCCATGGCCCCCAGCAAAGAACGGCTCGAAGAAACCCGTGCCCAGGGGGCCGCCTTTGCGCGCACGGTTTCGGCGATATTGCCCGAACCGGTCAGTGCGGCACCCTTGCCGGTGGCGGTGGGCTGTGCGGCGCGGCAATTGTCGCTGACGCCCGAGACTGTGGCGGGATTTTACCTCCATGCTTTTGCTGCCAATCTGGTGACTGCGGCGGTCAGGTTTGTGCCCTTGGGGCAAACCGAGGGGCAAGTGGTGCTGGCCAATTTGCACGGTGTGATCCTGCGCGTGGCAGAGCAAGCCGTGCAAACCCCGATCAATGAGCTGGGCACAGCGGCCATCGGCAGCGACATGGCGGCGATGCATCATGAAACAATGGAAGTACGACTGTTCAAGTCGTGAAAGGACAAAAGACTATGGCAAGCGCAAACGGGCCGTTGCGGGTTGGTATTGGGGGGCCTGTCGGGGCCGGTAAAACCACTTTGACAGAAAAGCTCTGTCTGGCACTGCGAGACCGCTATTCGGTCGCAGTGATCACCAATGACATTTACACCCGCGAAGATGCTGAATTCCTGATGCGTGCGCAGGCTTTGCCGCTGGAACGCATTCGTGGAGTCGAAACCGGCGGCTGCCCGCATACGGCGATCCGCGAAGATGCCTCGATCAATCTGGCGGCGGTAGCCGACCTAAGAGAGAAATTTGATGATCTGGACATTGTGCTGATCGAAAGTGGCGGCGACAATCTGGCCGCGACCTTCAGCCCTGAACTGGCGGATTTGACCATCTATGTGATCGATACCGCCGCCGGTCAGGATATTCCGCGCAAAAAAGGCCCCGGTCTGACCCGTTCGGACCTGTTGATCGTCAATAAGACCGATCTCGCCCCCCATGTCGGGGTTGATGTGGCATTGCTGGCCTCGGATGCGGCCAAGGCCCGTGGGGCGCGCCCTTTTGTGATGGGGGCGATCAAGTCAGGGCAGGGTATCGATGAGGTCGTTGCCTTTCTGGAGCGCGAAGGCGGGCTGTAAGGCGACGGGGAAGCGTCGGTTTAGTGTTCCTGAGCCCGTCGATTCAATTCGTTGGCGGACCAACGCTGCGCTTTGCGCACAATGCGGCTGTGATCATAATCGGCCAGCGCACGTTGTGCGGCGATCTGGGTCAGGCGCGGTTTTCCCTGTCGGCGCGCCTCTTGAATCAATTGTTCGCGGTAGCGGGCGAAATCGCGCCGCTTGCGTAGCATCTTGGTGATCTTGGATTTTTCAAAACCGTCCTGACCGGCGGCCAGCAGCATCGGTTTTAGGATATCGATCTCAAGGCAGGCGCCTTGAATGTCAGGCCCCATAAAGCGACAGGACACCGGCTCGATATGAGCGCCATCAAACAGGGCAGCATGGCGGGCGTCTAGGGTGACGTCCGGATCGAACAAGATATAGGCACGGTCTGCGGCCCCCAGCATGTCGGGCGCATAGGCGTAGCGACCGGTGAAATCCAAGGAAGCCGCCTCGGGGAAACGTTGATCCCAATCCACAACCGCCGGATCAAGGGTGGCCTGTGGTTGGATGCAAATAACCGTCGCGCCCGGAGCCGCCACAGAAAACGCCGCCGCCGCATAGCCGCAGGGGCCCGCGCCATAGAAAATCACACGGTCGAAGTCATCAAAGAATCCGTCATCGATCAGGCGGTCGAAATAGCCGTAAACATGATGGTCGCGGAACCAGCCATCGCCGTGGGACAGCAGGCACAATTGTGACCAATCTGTCCCCTCCACCAGTTCAAACCCAAGCGGTAAACCGTCCGAACTCAGATCCTCTAGCCCCTCTATGATCTCAAAACTGACCAATAGGGTTGGGGATTCATCGGTGAATATCGCACTGTGATTTGGGCCAAGCGGCTGAAAATGACCGCGTTCTTCGCCAATGTCATCAAGAGCCTGCAGCCAATCCGCACGGGATTGCGACTCAGCGTCTTCTGCATGTGGTTTGGACATCTTGTTCATTGGATACTCATCCCGTTTTACTCGTTAACACACGACCAACATATTACACTCTTTAGCATAGCGAGCATTTTGTCGAAAATGGGAAACCAAAGAGACCGTTCCAAGAATTCACCACCCTTTTCGTGAACAATCCAGACCCGTTGTCGTGAACTAACGACGGATGGGAAAAAGTTAAGACTTTTCTGACGTTTTCTCGCCCTTATTGGCCGCCGCAATGGCGCGGCGGTGCAGCGCGTAGATTACATTCGCCTGATCCGACGATAGCACGGGGGTATTGGGGGCCAGCATCAGGCGGCTTAAGAAATAGATCATATCGCGATCCAGTAACATTTCATCAATCCGGTCCCGATGAGCTTTGACACATCGTTCATGGGCCGCGCTCACCCCGTCCAGCGCCGCCAGTTTATACCGTTCTTGTTGGCTGGCTGTGGTGCAGGCCTGAATGCGCGTGTCTTCTTCGGTGTTGAAATTCCGCTCTACCCAATAGGCCAGATCAATCTCGCGTTCCGTGTGATTGGGCAGGCCCCGAGCGCGTTTGACCAGAAAGCTTTCCGCTGCGCGCAGAGAATAGTGGTTCAGACGCACCAGATCGGTGTGATCCGATTGACCAAGCAGCGAAATCAATCCCTCGTTCTTGCTGAAGCCATCGGGCAGGGTGCGGCCGGACCCATCGACCCAGACCGGTGTGCCATGGCGTGGATTGCTTTTGAACTTGGGCCGATGCACGCCCAGTTTTTGAACCTTCTTGCTGTTGCGCAGCAGGGTCTTGAAATAGGTGGCATTCAGCGGAAAGGGGCAGGGCTCGGGCGCAGCCTTTAAGAATTGCTCGGTCACGGGCCGGTCATCAAAGGCAGCGATTCCGTCATTACCAAAAAACCGCCAACCCAGCGTCAGCGCATCCATCTCAGGCGGGCAGGCCCCAATAAGTGCGGAAAGATCGGGAAGGTTCGGGGCAAGGCTGATGTATTCGTCGCAGTCGATCACCAGAATCCAGTCGGCGCTCTCACAGGCGGGATGCGACCAGGCGGCTTTCAGCGCCTGCCACTGCGGGGTTTTGTTGCGTTGAATCTCTTGGGGGACGTGGTGGATGATCCCGGCGTCCTGAAGCCGATCCAGCAGCGCCGGGCTGCCATCGGTGCAATCATTACTGTAGATCAGAAAATCGGTCACGCCGATGGCGCGGTGATGGGCGATCCAGTCCAGCAAAAACGGCCCTTCGTCGCGGATGGTTGTAATGATCAATACAGATGTCACAGCAAGGCTTTCGCGATTGGACAGGGTTTTCCTGACTAAGGCCTAGCGGGTGATTGCCTGTGTTTCAATGCCCCAGACCGCAGAGGCACCCATCTCCGGCGTGACGACACGGGGTCTGATCGTGCAATCTGCCCGACTAAGGCTTGCCACCGTGCCGTTGCAGCGCAATGGTGTGCATTGGCGCAAATAATCGGCGCGGGCAAAAGAGAAGAGCGATCATGCTACAGCCACAAATGCAGCACAGCTTTGATAGCATCCCCGAAACCGCCCTTGCCTGGCATCAGGCAGGCGAGGGGGCGATTCTGGCAACGGTAGTGGAAACATGGGGCTCGGCCCCGCGCCCTGTCGGCAGCCAGCTTGCCATCAGCGGTGCCGGAGAGATCGCCGGTTCGGTCTCGGGTGGATGCGTGGAAGGGGCTGTGGTTCTGGAAGCACTGGAGGCGCTGGAACAAGGCGTGCCTTTGATGCTTGAATATGGTGTCAGCGATGATGAAGCCTTTGCCGTCGGGCTGGCCTGTGGCGGGCGCATTCGGGTCTGGCTTGAACCTGTCGGGACGGTTCTGCCCATTGCCGTTTTGGCGGATTTGGTGGCTGCCCGAGCCGCAAGAAAACCCGTCGCCTATTGTGTGAACCCGCAAACCGGTACGCGGCATCTTATTGGGGCAGAGGGTGGCTATGCCGATCAGTTCCGTCGCGATAAATCGGGATTTGACGGGGAGGTCTTTGTCGGCATCCACAATCCGCCCCTGCGAATGGCTGTGGTTGGGGCGGTCCATATTGCCCAACCTTTGTTGGTCATGGCGCGGCTGGCGGGCTTTGACGTCGGGTTGATTGATCCGCGTCCGGCTTTTGCCTCCGAACAGCGTTTTCCAGAGACCACGATCCTGTCGGAGTGGCCGGACGAAGCCCTTGGTCAATTTGGGTTGGACAGCCGGACGGCGGTCGTCACCTTGACCCATGATCCCAAACTCGATGATCCGGCGATCATGGCCAGCCTGCGCAGCGATGTGTTTTATCTGGGCTGTCTAGGCTCCAAACGCACCCATGCCAAACGGGTGGAACGCCTGACCGACGCCGGTTTTAACGCGACAGAAATTGCCCGCATCCATGCCCCCGTGGGGCTGAATATCGGCGGGCAGTCTCCGGCGGAAATCGCGATTTCGATTATGGCAGAAGTCACACAAACCCTGCGGCAGGCGGAATGAAATTTGGCCCCGAACCCGTGGCAACCGCCGCTGGCGGTATTCTGGCCCATTCGCTGCGCGTGGCGGATCGCCGTCTGCGCAAAGGCTGTGTGCTGACATCCGAAGATGTGGGTGCTCTGGCTGCGGCCGGATTTGAAACGGTTACGATAGCGCGCCTTGAGGCTGGGGATTTGCACGAGGATCAGGCCGCTGCCGTCTTTGCCAAATCCCTGCGGCATCCGGCTGATTCTGATCTGATCCGTCTGTCCAAAGCCTTTACCGGACGGGTGAACCTTTATGCCCGCGCCAATGGTATCGCGGTGCTGGATGCCGAAGCGATTGCGCAC
Organism: uncultured Pseudoruegeria sp.; assembly: GCA_947498155.1. Taxonomy (GTDB): domain Bacteria; phylum Pseudomonadota; class Alphaproteobacteria; order Rhodobacterales; family Rhodobacteraceae; genus Pseudoruegeria. The sequence continues at coordinate 48,895 of CANMJD010000003.1, read as the reverse complement.
TCCAATGCGGTGAACCCGATGATTTCTGTCGCGACGGTGGCGCCTTTTGCGCGGATGCGTGCAGATGGCATGCTCGCCACGGTTAAAATCATCAGTTACGGCGTGCCCGAAGATGATCTGGCAAAGGCCGCCGCGCTGGCGGCGGGCGCACTGCGCCTGCGAACGGCGGTTTATGACACCGCCAGCCTGATCATCACCCAGACCGATCCGGATGCCGCTAATGAAGAAAGCAAGGGAATCGCCGCCATCCGGTCCCGCCTGAATGCTTTGGATGTCACCTTAAGCGAGGTCATCCCCTGCACCCATGATGCCAAGGCCATCGCCAGCGCCCTGCGGGCGGCCAAGGGGCAGATGTGCTTGATTCTGACCGCCTCTGCCACCTCTGATCCGATGGATGTTGCCCCCGAAGGCCTGCGCCGCGCTGGCGGTAGGGTGACTCGTTTTGGTATGCCCGTCGATCCCGGGAATTTGCTGTTTTTCGGGGAAATTGGCACAAAACCGGTGATCGGCCTGCCGGGATGTGTGCGCTCTGTGGTCTTGAACGGGGCGGATTGGGTGATGGAGCGCCTGATCTGCGGGGTGGCTGTCCGCTCTGCTGATATTGCCGCCATGGGGGTGGGGGGCTTGCTGAAGGAAATCCCGACCCGACCGCAACCGCGGGACGGAAAATCAGGGCGCTCTGCAACAAATCGATAACGCTGTCTTCTCATCCGATAATTCCCGTGATTTAGTACCGCTGAATTGCCAAACGAAAGTCGAACGCCATGTCTGAGGTTTCATTCAAAGTAAACGGATCTCCCGTTTCTGCAGAGGTAGAGGGCCGTACCCTGTTGTCTACTTATCTGCGCGAAGATTTGGGGCTGACCGGCACCCATATTGGCTGTGATACCTCGCAATGCGGGGCCTGTGTGGTGCATGTTGACGGGCGGGATGTGAAATCCTGCACCATGTTCGTAGCCGAGGTTGCCGATACCGAGGTCACCACCATTGAGGGCATGGCCACACCGGATGGCAGCCTGTCGGCGCTGCAGCAAGCCTTTCAGGACCACCATGGTTTGCAATGTGGCTATTGTACCCCCGGCATGATCATGAGCGCGGCAGGATTGCTCAAGGAAAATCCAAAACCCAATGAAGCAGAAATTCGCCATTATCTGGAGGGAAATATCTGCCGCTGCACCGGATACCACAATATTATCAAAGCTGTATTGGCCGCATCCGGTCAGGACGTCCCTGAAACAATCAAGGCTTAAAGCCGGACCATTCGGTCGGATCGCAATGCGAAAAAGGAAACGGGATGTATGCATTTGAAATAACCCGCCCCACGACAATCGCCGAAGCCGTAGAGGCGTTGGCCGAGGAAGAGGCGCAAGCATTGGGTGGGGGGCAAACCCTGATCCCGACCCTGAAACAACGTCTGGCAGCACCGGAAACGCTGGTCAGCCTGACCGCCATTCCGGAGCTTCAGGGGATTTGCCTGAATGATGCAGGTGCGGTGTGTATTGGTGCAGCAACCACCCATGGCGATGTGGCCAAGAACGCGTCAGCCTATCCGGCTCTTGCCGTTCTTGCCGGACAGATCGGTGATCCGGCAGTGCGCAATCGCGGTACTTTGGGCGGTTCTTTGGCCAATAACGATCCTTCGGCCTGTTATCCGGCGGCGGTGCTGGCTTCGGGCGCGATGATCGTGACAAACAGCCGCCAGATTCATGCTGACGACTTTTTTGACGGTATGTTCGCCACGGTGCTGGAAGAAGAAGAGATCATCACCGAAGTCCGCTTTCCCGTGCCTGCCGCCGCCGCTTATCAGAAATTCGAGCAACCGGCATCCCGGTTTGCGCTGGCGGGGGTGTTTGTCGCTCGATTTGACGATGGGGTCCGGGTTGCCGTGACCGGCGCATCTGGTGACGGCGTTTTCCGTTGGGAGGCCGCAGAGGCGGCGCTGAGCGGCGATTTTTCGATCCAAGCTTTGGACGGGTTGGCTCTGGACGATGATGAAATGATCGAGGATGTGCACGGGAGTGCCGCCTATCGGGCGCATCTGGTGCGGGTTCTGACAGCGCGCGCGGTGGCCGACATCACCTAAGATGCGTTTTGCCCCGCGACGAGACGCGCAACAATACCGGCGATTCTCCTTGCGAAAATCCGCTATGGGTTGACGGTCCTTTCCCCAAATGCCCGCCCTCGGCGAGACTTTGCTGATCAGATCGAGCGGGTGTTTAGGGGGCGAATCCAATCCGGAAGTGTGCTGAAAACGGCCGTTTGGCGTGTCGTTAGATACGGCCCTGCCACGAAAAAACCGCCTGGAAATCAGACGGGTTTCACGCATTCGGATGTGATCCGGATTATTTGGGAAGCGGGCCGATCATCATGATCATCTGGCGGCCTTCCATTTTCGGCATGCTCTCGACCTTGCCGATTTCTTTGACGTCAACAGCCACACGCTCCAGCAGTTCACGGCCCAGATTCTGGTGCGCCATTTCACGCCCGCGGAACCGCAGGGAAATTTTGACCTTGTCGCCGTTTTGCAGGAATTTCAGCACGTTGCGCATTTTAACTTCATAGTCATGGGTGTCAGTGTTCGGGCGGAACTTGACCTCTTTGACTTCAATGATTTTCTGCTTTTTACGGGCTTCGCTCTCGCGTTTTTGCTGTTCGTATTTGAACTTACCAAAGTCCATAATCTTACAAACCGGCGGCGTAGCGTTTGGCGAGATCTCAACAAGATCAAGTCCGGCATCGGCGGCGAGTTCCATGGCTTTGGCTGGGTGTACAACACCAACGTTTTCGCCCTCTGCGCCAATCAAGCGGATTTCAGGGGCGCGGATGCGTTCATTAACGCGCGGGCCTGTATCTCTTTGGGGCGGGGCATTGTGGGGTCTACGGGCTATGGTCGTGTTCCTTGAGTTGTGTCACTATGGGCGGGAAACTAGACTTTGTTCTGCGGTCTTACAACCGCAATTCAGCGCTGAACGGGGCGCAATGGGATTGTTTTCCCCTTGAGTTGCTGTCAGCAGACATACATATGCCACATACTGTAATTTGAGACCTAAAGGGTTCAACATGAATAAGAACATTCTCGTCGTAATTTTACTCGCTGCCGTCGCCGCAGGCGGTTACGCCTTCTATCAGCAGCAACAGACCCCGGAGTCGGCTGTTGAGGAAGCAAAAGAAGCAGCGCAGGATGCAAAAGAAGCTGTCAAAGAAGCCGTTGATGCGGCTGCGGATGCGGCAGCAGAAATGACTGATGAGGCAAAAGAAGCCGCAACCGATGCAGTTGAAGAGGTCAAAGAAGCGGTTGAGGGCGCGATGGATGACGCCACGAAGGCCGCCACCGAGGCGGTCGAATCTGCCACTGAAACCGCCAATGATGCTGTTGAGGCCGTAGAAGATGCCGCCGCAGAAGCGACGACAGCGGCGGCTGAGACAGTCACCGACGCGGCCAATGCTGTAACAGAAGCAGCAAATGAAGTTACCGAAGGGGCCACAGAAATGGCGACTGAGGCAGGTGAGATGGCAACAGATGCGGCCGAAGCGGTGAGCGATACCGCTACGGAAGCCATGGGCACGGATTCCAGCGCCTTTATGGCCGATACGTTCAATCAGGATTCAATCAATCAAATGATTGACGGTTCCTCTTTGGATGCAGGTCAGAAGACGCTGCTGAAAAACACAGTAGAACAAGCTGCAAATAATCCGGCGCTGCTGCAGGCGGCTTTGGATCAGGTAAAGGCAGCTTTGGGCCTGTAAAAATAGCGCTGCTTTTGCGGCGTGATTAGAAAAACACAAACGCCGCCCCAAGGGGCGGCGTTTTTTATGGGGCGCTGCCCCCGAGGGCCGTGGGCCCTCTCCCCCGGGATATTGGGGGAACAAAGTAGGGGCGGGTAGATTTAGTCGAGGAAGGCTTTTTCGACCACATATTGCGCCGGCTTGGAGTTGGCGCCTTCTTCAAGACCATAGCTTTCCAGCAGTTCCTTGATATCAAGATTAAAGGCCAGATTGCCACAGACCATAGCGCGGTCATCAGCGGGATTGATTGGCGCAACGCCGAGATCGCTGAAGACTTCGCCGGAGCGCATCAGATCGGTGATGCGGCCCATTTTCGGGCTCTCTTCGCGGGTGGTGGTCGGGTAGTAGCGGATTTTATCGGCAAAACCCTCGCCCATCAGCTCGGCCAGCAACTCGTCGTTTTTGATGTCTTCGATCAGCTGCGCGCCATAGGCCAGCTCACCGACTTCGCGGCAGGTGTGGGTGATGATGATTTCATCATAATCTTCATAGGTTTGCGGCTCGCGCAGAAGCGAAGCAAAGGGGGCAAAACCGGTACCGGTTGCAAAAAACCAGATGCGTTTGCCCGGAATCAGCGCGTCATGCACCAACGTGCCGACGGGTTTGGGGCGCAGGATGATTTCATCGCCGGGTTTGATGTGTTGCAGCCGCGAAGTCAGCGGGCCGTCCTGTACCTTGATCGAGTAGAACTCCATTTCTTCGTCCCAGCTGGGGGAGGCAATGGAATAGGCCCGCAGCAAAGGTTTTTGCTTGCCGGTTTTGGGATCGGGGTCATTCATCAGACCGATCATCACGAATTCACCCGAGCGGAACCGCAGCGACGCGGGACGGGTGCAGCGGAAAGAAAACAGGCGGTCGGTATAGTGTTTGACCTCTGTGACGGTCTGGGCGTCGGGCAGGGCGGGTACGGCTTTGGCGGGGGCGTCTGTCACGGTGGTTTGTTCGTTCATATCACTTAGCGGGGGAAAATCCCCCGCCCTCTGTCTGTGTCATAGGATGAAATAAAGATGCCTGCGATGCGGCCTAGGCCCGCAGGCGGCTTTGATAGTCGTTGGCTTTCCAGTTGGCGCGGAACTGCCATTCACCTTCGGGCTGGCGGGTGGCCAGATCATCGTCGATCTCCACCTCGTCAAACCCAACGCGGCGGGCCATGGCAAATTGATCGCTGATTACATGGCCTTTGGCGCGCAGGCGACCGGCAAATCCCATCTGGCGCAGGCGTTTGGCAATGGTGAAGCCACGGCCATCGGCAAAGCTGGGGAAATCCACTCGGATCAGGTCGATGTCGGCCAGACGGCTTTGCAGTAGGGCCGGATCGCTGTCTGAGGCCAGATCGACAGCCACAACGGGGCCGGCATCATTGGCAGCCAGATCCTGCAGGGGGGTAAAACCATCGGTCCAGCTATCGGCGGCAAAGCCGTTATCGGTTACAATCACGCTCATTGTGTTACTCCTTGCGGCAGCGGGCCGCGCACCATGCGCCCATCAACAAAATGGATTCCGCATTCGGTTTTATCATTGTTGCGCCAACGGCCTGCGCGCTCGTCTTCTCCGGCTTCAACCGGCGATGTGCAAGGTGCACAGCCGATTGACGGGTAGCCTTTGGCGACCAGCGGGTGACGGGGCAGGCGGTTTTCGACCATATATTCAGCCACCGCATCGCGATCCCAATAGGCCAGCGGGTTTACCTTGATGCGGATGTTCTTTTCATTCTCAAAGAAATCCAATTCGGCGCGCTGTCCGGATTGAAAGCGTTTGCGTCCGGTGATCCAAGCGTCAAAGGGCTCTAGCGCGCGTTGCAGCGGCTCGGTCTTGCGCAGAGAACAGCAGGAATCGGTGTCGGACTGATGCAAAAGTCCGTCATTATCGCGCAGAAAGACTTGTTCGCGGTCGGCCTTGATGACCTGAACGTTGCTCAGCCCCAACCGTTCTGAGATTTCCTTTTGATAGGTCAGGGTTTCGGGAAACAGCATTTCTGTATCCAGAAACAGCACCGGTGTGGTGCGGTCCATGATCGAAACCATATGCAACAGCACCACAGATTCTGCGCCAAAGGACGACACAAGGGCCGTGCGTCCGACCTGGGCATCTTGCAAAGCGCGTTCCAGCACCGAGGTGGCCGAATGGTGTTTATAGCGCGCGTTCAGGGTTTTGACGCGGCCTGCGACGGATTCTGTAGGGGCTTCAAGCGGCATTTCGTGTCTTAGCCTCCGGATAAAGGATGGATTTGAAAGGCGCGGCGCCAAGACGGCGATAGGCCGCGAGGAAGGTTTCATCCGCACTGCTGCGCAGGTCCAGATAACCCAGCACCAGACGTTCAATCGCTGGGACGATTTCGTCATAGGCAAAGCCCGGTCCGGCCCGTTCGCCGATGGTGGCGTCTTCGGAACCGTCACCGCCCAGTGTGATCTGGTAGTTTTCAACACCGGCGCGGTCCAGACCCAGAATGCCGATATGGCCGACATGGTGGTGACCACAGGCATTAATACAGCCAGAAATCTTGATCTTCAGCGCGCCGATGTCATGCTCCAGCTTCAGCTCGTCAAAGCGGGTGGCGATTTGCTGGGCGACAGGGATCGAACGGGCCGTCGCCAAGGCGCAGTAATCCATACCGGGGCAGGCGATGATGTCAGACACCAGACCGATATTTGCCGTTGCTAGACCAACCTGATGCAGGCGGGCGTGGATCATTGGCAGATGGCTTTTATGCACATGGGGCAGGATGACGTTCTGCTCATGGCTGATGCGCAATTCGTCATGGCCGAATTCTTCAGCCAGATCGGCCATCACCCGCATTTGCTCGCTTGTCGCATCCCCTGGTGTTTCGCCGTGTTTTTTGATCGAGATCGTGACGATGGCGTAGTTTTCGTTCTTATGCGCGGTCAGGTTTGTATCGACCCAGCTGCGGAACACCGGATCATTCTCATAGGCGGTTTCATAGCCTGCGAGCGGCGCGTTAAGATAAGAAGGCGCAGGGAAATGCGTGCGGATTTCTTCGAGGAATTCCTGATCATATCCGCTGAATGTCGGGCGGATCAGAGCGAATTGTTCCTCCACCAGCGCACGGATTTCATCAATGCCGTTTTCATGCACGGTGATCTTGATGCGGGCCTTGTATTTGTTATCGCGGCGGCCCAGCGTGTTATAAACGGTCAGCACGGATTCCACATAGGGCAGCAGGCCTTCGCGCGGCAGGAAGTCATGCAGCACTTTGCCGATCATGGGTGTACGGCCCAGACCGCCCCCGACGATGATTTCATAGCCCGTTTCGCCCGCGTCGTTTTTCACGATGCGCACAGCAAGGTCATGGGCTTTGAGCACCGCGCGGTCGTGATCAGACGCGCCAACGGCGATTTTGAATTTACGGCCCAGAAACTGGAATTCGGGATGGTCGGTGGACCATTGACGCAAGAGTTCGGCGACCGCGCGCGGGTCTTCGATTTCATCCTGTGCCGCACCGGCGAAATGATCGCTGGTCACGTTGCGGATGGTATTGCCCGAGGTCTGGTTGGCGTGCATTTCCACATCAGCCAGCGCGTCCAGCATATCCGGCACATCCGTCAGTTTGGGCCAGTTATACTGGATGTTCTGGCGGGTGGTGAAATGGCCATAACCCTTGTCCCATTTTTCGGCAATAAAGGCCAACTGGCGCATCTGAGCGGAGTTCAGCGTGCCATAAGGGATCGCAACCCGCAGCATATAGGCGTGCAATTGCAGATACAGGCCGTTCATCAGGCGTAGGGGCTTGAATTCGTCTTCGGTCAGATTGCCCGCGACGCGGCGCTCTACCTGTTTGCGGAACTGGGCCGTGCGGGCGCGGATGAAGGCTTCGTCGAAATCGTTGTACTTATACATTATGCTTGCTCCGCTTGCTTGCCGTGGTTGTAGTTGGAAGGGCCGACAGCGCGGAATTCTTCCCGAAAATGTGTTGGTGTTGGGCCGGTCTCACCGGCGGTGGCATCGGCCAGATAGACACCGACAACAATGCCGGTCTGGGCAGCACCAAAGGCCAGTCGGTCATTGGCTTGCGCTTCATCGGCAAATAGGGCGGCCTCTGCGTGGCAGCGGGTCCAGTTATCGCTGGTATCCAGATAGACAACATCGCCCTCGATCAGGGTGTTGGCAGTGACGACTTTGGGGGTGAATTGGCGTGGCATTACGCGAATTCCTTCTCGTTTAAGGTCTCGGCAAGATCCAGCGCCGCGCGGGGGGCCAGACCATAAAGGGTGAGCACCGGACCGCTGAAGGCAGTCTCGGAATGGGCGGTTGTCAGCTCGGCCAAGGTTGTCGCAACAATGCGCTGGCTTGGCTGGCTGGCGTTTTCAATAAGGGTGATCGGCGTGTCGGCATCTGCGCCATGCATCAGAAGGCGACCCTGAATAAAGCGGGCGGATTTCTTGGCCATATAGATGGCGGCAACTTCGCCGCTTTGGGCCAGTGTTTTCCAGTCATGTTCGGCAAAGCCTTTCATGTCATGGCCGGTCAGAATGCGTACCGAGGCATTGCGGTCGCGTTTTGTCAGGCTCTGGCCAATCGTCGCAACCGCCGCCGAAGCCGCGGTAATGCCGGGTACGATACGCCAAGGAATACCGGCGTCGTTCAGGGCGTCGATTTCTTCGTCCAACCGGCCAAAAACCGTAGGATCACCCGACTTCAGCCGCACAACCTGCGCGCCGCCTGTGGCATGGCGCACCATCAGCGCGTTTATGTCTTCTTGCGACATGGCGGGGCCAAAGCCGGTTTTGCCGGTTTCAATCAGGATTGCCTCACGGCGGGCCAGTTCCAGAATGGCAGCAGGCACAAGGCGGTCGTGCAGCACAACATCGGCTTTATCCAGTGCTGTACGGGCCTTGAGTGTCAATAGTTCCGGATCACCGGGACCGGCCCCAACCAGATCGACATGACCGGCGCGGGCGGTTTGGGCCAGATGCACCTTTAGCAAGTCATCAAGGGCGGCTTCGGTGGCATCTTGCCCGTGCTCAATCGCGGCAGGACCTTTGGCAAAATAATAGTCGGCCCAGAAATCGCGGCGCGCACGGCCAAAGGGCAGAGCCTCTGCCATGGTGCGGAAGGTTTTACCAATGCGGGCAAGGGGCCCAAGCTGGGCGGGCAGGCGGGCCTCTAGGTCTTGTTTGATTGCGCGGGCCAGCACCGGTGCCGCGCCCTCGGTGCCGATGGCCACGGTCACAGGGTCGCGGTCCACGATCGCAGGGGTGATGAACTGGCTGTCGGCCAGATTGTCGACGATATTGACCAAAGCGCCATCTGCCTGTGCGAGAGCGGCCACGCGGCGGTCCTCGGTCGCGTCTTCATTGGCGGCATAGAACAGGGCAGCACAAAAATTGTCGCCAGCCTCTAGGGCCCGGGGGATATGGGTCAGGCGACCGTCCTTTGCCCATTGCTGGATTTCCGGAGCCGCATCTGCGGCGAACACCGTGATCCGTGCTTCGGTCTTGAGCAACAACCGCAGCTTGGCAAGCGCAGCTTCGCCACCGCCCGAAAGGACGATCCGGCGGCCTGCGACGGCCAAAAAGATCGGAAAATGTTGCACCTTAACGCACCTACTCTGTGTTTCTGACCCTCTATATAGAATATTTTCCCCCTATTTTACCATTGGCGCTTGCGAATAAGGACATTTGTTCCAATATAGTGTGGCGAAAGGTTAATTGTTCTAAAATGAAGGAAAAGCAGGGATGTCTGTTCAGTTGGATGAAGTAGACCGGAAAATTCTTGGTGAACTGCAGCGCGATGCAGGGCAGTCCTTGGATGAAATCGCCAAGAAAACAGGCTCTTCCAAGACGCCGGTGTGGAATCGCATCCGCAAACTTCGCGCCGCCGGAGTCATCGGGCAGCAGACGGTTTTGCTGGACGCCGAGGCACTGGGGTTTGAAGCTTGTTTCTTTGTGTTGATCCGTACCTCGGAACATGAAGCGGACTGGCAGCAGAGATTTCTGAAAACCCTACAAGAACGCCCCGAAGTTCAGGAAGCGCACCGGCTGGCGGGGGACATTGATTATATCCTGAAGGTGCGCGTTAAAAATGCCCGCGCCTATGATACGTTTTATCAGGCCCTGATCAGCGAAGTGCGGATTTACAATGTGACCGCCCTGCTGTCGATGGAAGAACTGAAATACACCACCATGTTGCCGGTGGAGCCTTAATACCCCACCTGTAGGGCGCTGAGCCCGTGAAAATGATAGACATCGCCATAGGTGGGGGTGCCGATCAAATGCAAATTTGGCAGGCGGTCAAACAGGATCGGCAGGGCGAGGCGCAGCTCCAGCCGCGCCAGCGGAGCGCCGACGCAAAAATGCGCCCCCGCGCCAAAACTGCTGTTGGGTTTCACAGGGCGATCCATGCGGAACTCAGCCGGATTGTCCCAAATCTCAGGATCACGATTGGCCGCCGCCAATAAGCAGCCCACCTGTGCTCCGGCAGGGATGGTAAAGCGGCCAAGCTCGATATCCTCATAGGCCCAGCGGGTGAACATATGCAGGGGCGGATCAAAGCGAAGCACCTCTTCGACCAGCGGATCATTTCCCTGTTCTGAAGCGGTTAAACCGTTTTCTAGCAATGCCTTAACGCCATTTCCTAAACTGTGAACCGTGGCCTCGTGACCGGCGTTCAGCAAAAGGATGCAGGTGGTGATCAATTCATCGGTCGAGAGCTTTTCGCCCTCTTCCTCAGCGGCAATGAGATGTGAAATCAAATCATCGGCTGGGTTATGTCGACGCTCTTCGACATAGCCGCGCAGGAAGGCGACAAATTCTTCGGTGGCTTTTACGGCGATCTCCTCGTCTGTGCGGGTGCGACCGGCCTGATACATGGTCACCATTGCATTCGACCAGCGCAACAAATCAGCGCGCATCTCTTCGGGGACCCCCAGCAGACGGGCAATGATGATGACAGGGATTTCTTGTGCATAGGCGGTAAGAAGATCAACCTCGCCCGCCGGAAACTGATCGATCAACTGATGGCAAAGCACTTCAATTTCGGGCGCTAAGGCCTTGATCCGGCGAGATGTGAAGGCGCGCAGCACCAAGGAACGCAAGCGCTTTTGACGCGGGCCTTCCAGCTCCAACATAGAATGGGCCTCAACGTCGTAAAACGGCTGCAGATGGGGCGGCACCGGGTTGCCCTGCGTTTTCGGCACTTCGCGCCCCAACCGGCGGTCCCGCAAGAGCATGTTCACCGCCGCATAGCTACTGGCGCAGATCATCTTGTAATCTTCCCAATAAAACAAATCGCCACAGCCACGGGCGCGTTCATAAAACGGATAGGGATCTTGCACAAAATCCGGTTCATTTGGGGATTGCTGAAGCGATTGCATGGCGACGTCCTTGTCATTGTCTGGCCGCACTGAACCGAAAGATACTGGTCAAGGCAAGCCCACGGGCCTAAGCTTTGGCAAATTGGCGATAATGGTTAGAAGATGAAAAGGTGCCAGCGCAGTAATGACACGTAACGCATTGGGCATCATGCTGTTTATCGTCGTCGTCACCGGCTTTTCCGCTATCGTTGGCTGGGTGGGCTTTACCACGGCGCTGCAACCCATTGCCGATCGCGGGCGGGCGGATTTATCCTTGGCCGCCGGGCGACTGACCAGCGGATTGCAACAGTTCCGGCAGGCGGCGGTATTGCTGGCTGATCACCCCGATCTTTTGGCCGTGGCAGCCGCTCAGCGTGATCCGGCGGTTGCAGAGGCGGTGCTGCTTGAGGCGTCGGATAAACTGGGCACGCTAGAGATATTTCTAACCGATGCGGCCGGGCAGGTGCTGGCCTCTTCAACGCCAGAGCACAATGAAAACGTCGCCACCGCCCCCTATTTTGAGCGGGCCATGCAGGGGGCCTTGGGCAGTTATCATGCGCAGCTTTCAGGCACGGGGCAGCGGGTTTTCTATTTTTCCGCCCCAATGCTGGAGGGCGCCGCTGCCTTTGGCGCGGTTGTGGTTAAGGTCGATCTGGAAGCGGTCGAGGAAAGCGATTGGCGCGGGGGGGCTCAGGCGATTTACTTCGTCGATGAGGCGGGGGTGGTTTTTGTCTCAAACCGCTCCGAACTGCTGTTACGGGTTCGGCAAGAGGGGGCGGATTTGACCCCAGCAGGCTATGAATCCGCGACGTTGCAGCCGTTTTTTGACTTTAGCGCCTATTCGGTGGCGGGGCATGATTTATGGGTGGTGGATGCGGGGCGCTACATTCCCGTGCGCGCGCTGCATCTTGTACAGCCCTTGCCGGTGATCGGTATGACCGGTGAAGTGTTGATCAGCACCGCCCAAGCAGAACGGATTGCGTTGTTGCAGGCGGCGGTTGCAGCTGCGCTTTGCCTGACGTTCGGGGCGATCTGGTATGTGGCCACCATGCGCCGCAACACTCTAAGCGAGCGGTTGGCGCTTGAGGCCCAAACCAATGCCCGTCTTGAGGCGCGTGTGATTGAGCGTACACATGAACTTTCCGAGGTAAACCTATCTTTGCGCAACGAAATTAAGGAACGCGAAGAGGCAGAGTTGCGGCTAAAAAAGGCTCAGGCTGATTTGGTGCAAGCGGGCAAGCTTTCCGCGCTCGGAGAGATGTCGGCAGGGATCAGCCACGAATTGAACCAGCCTTTGATGGCGATCCAGAATTTCGCTGAAAACGCCGAGGTGTTTCTGGCGCGCGGTAAGGTGGATGTGGCCGGCAGCAATCTGAACCGTATCTCTGATCTGGCGCGGCGGATGGGGCGCATCATCAAGAACCTGCGGGCTTTTTCGCGACAGGAAAGCGAGCCGATTTCGGATGTTGATCTATGTGCGGTGGTGGAGGCGGCCCTTGTGGTCGGCGAAAGCCGGTTGCAACAGGGGCAGGTGACGATTGACTGGAAACGCCCGGACAGGCCGGTCATCGTACGCGGCGGCGAAGTGCGCCTGCAACAAGTGGTGCTGAACCTTGTGACCAATGCGGCCGATGCCATGGAAGGTCAGGAGAATAAGCAAATCATTATCTCGCTTAGCCAGCAAGCCGATAAGGTCTTTCTGGCGGTCAAGGACAGCGGGCCGGGGTTGGATGATCCGGAAAAGATTTTTGATCCTTTCTATACCACCAAAGCCGTTGGTCGCGCCGAAGGTATGGGCTTGGGACTGTCGATTTCCTATGGTCTGGTCCAAAGTTTTGGCGGGCAAATTCGGGGGCGCAACCACGCAGGCGGGGGGGCGATCTTTACGGTGGAACTGGCCGCCAGCAAAAAGGAGGAAACCGCATGAGCGATCGCGTTTTACTGGTGGATGATGATGCCGCGATCCGTGAGGCCTTGGGCCAGACGCTGGAACTGGCCGATCTGCGCCCGACGGTGGCGGGCAGCTATATCGAGGCCAAGGATCATATTTCCAAACAGTTTGACGGGGTGATTGTCAGCGATATCCGGATGCCCGGCAAAGACGGGTTCGCGTTGTTGGACTATGCGCAATCGGTTGATCCTGATTTGCCGGTGATCCTGTTAACCGGAGAAGGCGATATTCCGATGGCAGTACGGGGGATCACGCAAGGGGCCTTTGGGTTTCTGGAAAAACCATGTGCTGCCAAGGACTTGATAGAAGTTGTTGAACGCGCCTTAAAAACCCGCAGGTTGGTGCTTGAAAACCGGCGGCTGAGTTTGCAGCTGGAATCCGGCGACGCGGCGGCGCGGATTATTTTCGGGCAATCGCCCCAGATTGAAGATCTGCGGGCACGGGTGCGCGCGGTTGCGGCAACCGATACAGAGGTGCTGATTACCGGAGAGCCGGGCACGGGCACATCCAAAGTCGCAGAGGTGATCCATCTGATTTCCCGCCGTGCGATGCATCCCTTTCTTAAAATCTCTGCCGCGTCGATGACCCCTGATGCTCTACGCGCCGAAATCGATGCCGCAGAGGCAGGTTCTGTCTTTATTGATGAAATCGCCGCCTTACCTGCGCAGACCCAATTTGCCCTTTTGGAATCGCTGGATCGGGTAGCGCCGCGTCTGCTGGCGGGCACCTATCGCAATCTGGAGCAGGAGGTTGCCGAAGGGCGGTTTAACCCCGATCTCTTTTATAAGCTGGATATCATGCGCGTGCGCATTCCGGCTCTGCGGGAACGTCCTGACGATATTCCGGTGCTGTTTCGCCATTATGTTGAACAGGCCTGCGATCAGGCCGCTTTACCCAAACCGGAGATCACCCCTGAGGTGCTGTCGCGCCTTATGGCACAAGATTGGCCGGGCAATGCGCGCTCTTTGATGAATGTCGCCATGCGGTTTGCCCTTGGTTTGGGGGAAGATGCCAACACGGTCGAGCAGGGGTTGGCCGAACGGATGGCAAGGGTTGAGCGCTCGTTCCTGATTGACGCGCTACGGCGCGTGCAAGGCAATGCCTCCGGTGCGGCCAAAGCGTTGCAACTTCCCCGCAAGACATTCTACGATAAATTGAACCGCCACGGTATCCGGCCAGAGGATTATCGCGATTGAGTCGACTGTGTGGAATTTCGCACAGCTATGGGAAAGCCTGTGTGTGATTTTCCGCCACCAACGGTTCGAACCTTCCTGACCGCGCTAGATAAAAAACGCATAGGTATATGTTTATATTGAACTAATAAATAATATGTGCCCGCGCATCACTTTTCCTTGAGATAAAGCACCGCAACGTCATTCTAGGGTCGGGGACCACCAACTGTGGTCATCAATTATGGAAATCTGGGAGGAAAACAGATGAAATATGTAACCACCGCCACCGCGGCTTTGGCACTCGCGTTAAGTGCAGGCGCTGCATCCGCCGCCTGTGAAGACGGCGAAGTCGTCGTAAAGTTTGCCCATGTGACAAACACAGACAAACACCCCAAAGGCATCGCGGCCTCTTTGCTGGAACAGCGCGTCAATGACGAGATGAACGGCAAGATGTGCATGGAGGTTTTCCCGAACTCCACGCTGTATGACGACAACAAAGTGCTCGAAGCCATGTTGCAAGGCGATGTTCAACTGGCCGCCCCGTCGCTGTCCAAGTTTGAAAAGTTCACCAAGCAATTCCGCATTTTCGATCTGCCCTTCATGTTCAAGAACATCGATGCTGTAGATGCTTTCCAAGCCTCTGACGCAGGTCAGGCGATGAAAGACTCCATGCAAAAGCGTGGCCTGCAGGGCTTGGCCTTCTGGCACAATGGCATGAAACAGATGTCAGCCAACAAGCCGCTGATTGATCCATCTGATGCGGAAGGTCTAAAATTCCGCGTTCAATCTTCTGACGTTCTGGTTGCGCAAATGGAAGCCATTGGCGGTAGCCCCCAGAAAATGGCCTTCTCCGAAGTGTATGGCGCACTGCAGCAGGGTGTTGTCGACGGACAGGAAAACACCTGGTCCAACATCTTTGGCAAGAAGTTCTTTGAAGTTCAGGACGGTATCACCGAAACCAACCATGGCGCACTGGATTATCTGGTCGTAACGTCGGTTGATTGGCTCGACAGCCTTGATGCAGATGTGCGCGATCAATTCCTGGCCATCATGTCCGAAGTCACTGCGACACGGAACGCAGAATCCACCAAAGTGAACATGGAAGCCCGTCAGTCCGTCATCGACGCTGGTGGTGTGGTCCGTGAGCTTGACGCCGCACAGCGCGAAGCTTGGGTCGCTGCGATGAAACCCGTCTGGGAGCAATTCGCCGAAGACGTAGGTCAGGACAATATTGACGCTGCTCAGGCGATCAACACTGGCATGTAAAACAGGCAGCGCACGACGGGTTTCGTTGTGCGCAAGCCATCTCGGGCAGGGCAGTATATGCCCGCCCGTTTCCCACATTAAAATCGGGGACGAGGGACATGTACCGACATGAAAGCGAAAGCTTCGTGGATCGGATCGAAGAAACTTTGATCGCGGTCCTGCTGGGGACGATGACACTGGTGACCTTTGCCAATGTGATTGCCCGTAAAGCATTTAATTCAAACATTCTTTGGGCGCTGGAGCTGACGGTCTTTTTGTTCGGCTGGTTGGTGCTGCTTGGCGCGTCTTACGCGGTTAAAAAAGGCAGCCATCTTGGCGTGGATGCGATCATCAATATGGTGTCGGCCCCTGTGCGCCGGACGCTGAGCCTTTTTGCGGTAACGGTCTGCATCCTTTATGCGGCACTGCTGCTGAAAGGGTCTTGGGATTATTGGGCCAATTTCGCCAATCTACCCGGCACCAATGGCCGTTGGTTCCCCTTGGGGTTCGAAGACAGCTTTCGCGGCAAGGGCTGGTATGAGGTGAACGATATCCCCTTGCCAGAAGTGCTGCGATGGATGGAGGTCGTGTTCAACGACGGGGACGAATATGAAAAAATCCCGCGTCTGATCCCCTATGCTGTTTTGCCGTTTTCCATGGCACTGCTGCTGTTTCGCTTCTGTCAGGCGGCAGTGGAACTCTGGACCGGAAAATCGGATCGTATCGTGGCCAGCCACGAGGTCGAAGATGAAATCGAAGCCCTGCATGAGCTTCAAGGGGAGACAAAATAATGGAAGTCGTTCTTCTCTTTGTCATGGTTGTCGGCCTGATGCTGGTCGGGGTGCCCATCGCGGTGTCCTTGGGTATGTCGTCAATCCTGTTCCTGCTGTGGTTCTCTGACAGCTCTATGGCCTCTGTGGCCCAAACCCTGTTCAGCGCCTTTGAGGGGCACTTTACCCTGCTGGCGATCCCGTTCTTTATTCTGGCGTCTTCCTTTATGTCGACAGGCGGTGTGGCGCAGCGGATCATCCGCTTCTCGATCGCCTGTGTCGGGCATTTTCGCGGCGGTCTGGCGATCTCGGGTGTGTTTGCCTGTATGATGTTTGCAGCTCTGTCCGGCTCTTCTCCGGCAACGGTTGTGGCCATTGGCTCTATCGTCATCGCGGCCATGCGGCAGGCGGGCTACACCAAGGAATTCGCTGCCGGTGTGATCTGTAATGCCGGTACCTTGGGCATCCTGATCCCGCCCTCTATCGTGATGGTGGTTTATGCCGCCGCGGTCGAAGTCTCGGTCGGCCGGATGTTCCTGGCCGGTGTTATTCCGGGCCTTCTGGCGGGCTTCATGCTGATGGTGGCGATCTATGTGATGGCGACGATCAAAGGCATGCCCAAAGGCGACTGGCAGGGTTGGGGTGAAATCGGTGCATCCTTCCGCTCTGCAGCTTGGGGCTTGATGCTGATCGTGATCATCATGGTCGGGATTTACGGCATCCCTGGTGTTACTGGCGCCTTCTTTACGCCGACCGAAGCGGCGGCGGTGGCCTCTGTTTACGCCTTCTTTGTGGCCAGCTTTATCTATCGCGATATGGGGCCATTGAAAGGCGAGGGCGAGGAACGCATCAGCCTGTTGAAGAAACCACAGGCGATCTTTACGGCCTTTATCCATAAAGACACGCGCCACACCCTGTTTGAGGCCGGCAAGCTGACAGTCACGCTGATGTTCGTGATTGCCAATGCGCTGATCCTGAAACACGTTCTGACCGAAGAGCAAATCCCGCAGCAAGTGGCCAACGCCATGCTGTCGGCTGGCTTTGGTCCGGTGATGTTCCTTGTGGTGGTCAACGTGATCCTGCTGATCGGCGGTCAGTTCATGGAACCCTCGGGTCTGTTGGTCATCGTTGCACCGCTGGTCTTCCCGATTGCCATCGAACTGGGTATCGATCCGATCCATCTGGGCATCATCATGGTGGTCAACATGGAGATCGGTATGATTACGCCACCGGTAGGCTTGAACCTCTTCGTGACCTCAGGGGTGGCCGGTATGCCAATGATGAGCGTTGTTCGGGCGGCCCTGCCGTTCCTTGCAGTCCTCTTCGTCTTCCTGATCATGATCACCTATATCCCGTGGATTTCGACCTACCTGCCAAACTCCATCATGGGGCCAGAGCTGATCACCAATTAGGGTGAAACCAAAAAACACAAGTTAAGGGCGTTCCTGAACAGGAGCGCCCTTTGGCTATTAATATTGCGCGTTTGATGCCTCTTTTGAAAGTTTGGGTTGCAGATGCCTAATATTTCCGCTGTAGTTTCCCCATGGGAAAGAGGGGGAACCTGTGGAAAACGTAACTCTCACTGTCGAAATGGCAGTGGTTCTGGGAATTCTTGCGCTGACAGTTTTCCTCTTTGTCACTGAATTTTTCAGGATCGATTTTTCCGCGGTTTTTATCATGGTTTTGTTGGGGTTGCTGTCTCAGCTTCCGGGGCTTGAGAACCTCGCCGATACCCGCCACCTGTTTGACGGTTTTGCCTCCAATGCGGTGATCTCGATCATTGCGGTGATGATCATCGGGGCAGGGTTGGATAAAACCGGACTGATGAGCAAAGTCGCAGCCGCGATCCTGAAATACGGCGGATCGACAGAAAAACGCATCGTTCCGATTATTTCCAGCACAGTCGGCGTGATTTCCAGCTTTATGCAAAATGTGGGGGCGGCGGCACTGTTTCTGCCGGTGGTCAGCCGGATATCGGTGCGCACGGAAATCCCATTATCGCGGCTGCTGATGCCGATGGGGTTCTGCGCCATTTTGGGCGGCACCCTGACAATGGTAGGTTCCTCGCCGCTGATATTGTTGAATGATTTGATCCAGACCTCCAATCAGCTATTGCCTGCGGATCAGCAGATGCGCCCCTTCGGCCTGTTTTCGGTCACCCCCGTGGGGGCTAGCCTCGTGGTAACGGGCATTCTGTATTTCATGATCTTCGGGCGCTGGGTACTGCCGCGCACCAATACGAGTAAAGCGGCGACGGGCCAATCTGTCGGCGACTATATGAAACGGCTCTACGGGCTGAAAACCGATGTTGTCGAAGTCATTGTGCCCGATGGTAGCGCTTTGCTGGGCTGTGCGTTTCAGGACCTGATGGAGGGCGAGCATATCTATGTGATCGGCTCGTATCACAAGGGGCAGAAATGGTTCGCGCCGGTGGTGACCACCCAAGTGGAAACGCCCTGTCGGCTGGCACTTTTGGGACGCCGCAAAGTAATCGAGAAATGGGCAAGTGGGTTTGATGTCACCGTGCTGCCGCGGCTGAATATCTTCGCCGAAGATTACGCGCCCACTAATGCCGGGGTCGGGGAAATCGTCGTGCCGCCGGATAGCGAACTGATCGGCCAATGCGCCCGCGAGGTTCGCTTGCGGGGCACCTATGGGTTGAACCTCTTGGCGATCCATCGCGGTGATCACACGCTAAGCCTTGTCGAAACCGAGGATCATACCGCCACAGCCATCGGCGCCGAACCCTTTCGCGCTGGCGATACGCTGGTGGTCTTTTCGCGCTGGGAAGCTCTGGCGCGGGTGACCAAGGATCGGGACTTTGTGGTGGTGACCTCGAATTTCCCGATGGAGGAGCTGCGCCCGCAAAAACTGCTCTGGGCACTGCTGTTCTTTGTGATTTCGATCTCGATGATCCTGTTTTCCGATGTGGCGCTGGCGCTGTGCCTGTTTACTGGCGCCGCTGGCATGATCCTGACCCAGGTGGTGCGCATTGACGAAGCCTATGAGGCCGTCAGCTGGAGTACCGTCTTTCTTTTGGCCAGCCTCATTCCGCTGGGGCTGGCGGTGCAGAATACTGGCACAGCGCAGTGGATCGCCCAACAAATCCTGACCTTACTGGATGGCTGGCCGATCTGGGCGCTACAGGCAGGGATTGCGGTGCTGGCGACCGTATTCACGCTGGTGATGTCCAATGTTGGGGCAACGGTGCTATTGGTGCCGCTGGCGGTCTCGATCGCGGTATCTATTGGTGCAGATCCGGCGATCTTTGCGCTGACCGTGGCGATTTCGACGTCAAATTCATTCCTGATCCCGACCCATCAGGTTAATGCACTGATCATGGGGCCAGCCGGCTATAAAGTTGTGGATTTCGTGAAAAGCGGTGGGGTGATGACGGTCCTGTTTCTGATCGTCTCGCTGTTTATGATGAACGTGGTATTTGGCTAAGCGCCTTACTTTGTTCGTCAAATATCCCCGCCGGAGGCAGCGCCGGGCAAGCCCGGCGCGCGTTCTTTTTAGGCGGCAGACAGGGCGGTGATAATCCCGCCAAAATCAGCAGCCTTCAGCGAAGCGCCGCCAACCAAAGCACCATCTACGTTGGAGACCGCAAAAATCTCGGCAGCGTTGGATGGTTTGACCGAGCCGCCATAGAGGATGCGAATGCTGTTTCCAGCAGTTTCCCCAAAGCGGGCGATCAGTGTGGAGCGGATAAAGTCATGCACTTCGGCGATCTGTTCCAGGGTCGGTACTTTGCCTGTGCCAATCGCCCAGACCGGCTCATAGGCCACAACAAGGCGTGGGCCGGTTGCGCCATTGGGCAATGATCCGGCCAGCTGTGTGCCGATGACATCCAGCGTGGTACCGGCGTCGCGCTCGGCTTCGGATTCACCGATGCAGACCACAGCGGTCAGGTTTTCAGACCATGCCGCCACGGTTTTAGCTGCGACCAGATCATCGGTTTCCCCGTGGTCCGTGCGCCGCTCGGAATGGCCCAGAATAACATGTGTTGCACCGGCATCCCGCAGCATTTCTGCAGAAACATCGCCAGTATGCGCGCCTTTTTCCGCCGGATGACAATCCTGTCCGCCGGTCTGCAGCGCATGGCCTTCTGCGGCCATGCTCATGCGGCTCAATAGGGTGGCAGGGGGGCAGAGCAGGATATCGACGCCAGTATCGCCGGTTTGTGCAATCAACGTATCCACCTCGGCCAATTGCGCCGACGTGCCGTTCATTTTCCAGTTTCCTGCTGCCATTTTGCGCCGCATAGTCCGTCTCCGTGCTTTCAAATATGAAGTTACGCGGACAATGGCAGGCGCGGACGTAAGGTCAAGCCAAGTTTGACCCTTGTTCGGCGTTTAATTCCGAAACATCCTTGAATTTGATCGATTCACCGCAGCCGCAGGCGTCCTCGACATTGGGGTTTTTGAACTTGAATCCGGCTTCCAGCAGAGACACTTCGTAATCGATCTGCGTGCCAAACAGGAACATCTGCGCCATCGGCGCAATCATCACCCGCGCACCGTCTTGCTCGACGACCTCATCAAGCGGGTCCACCTCGGACACATAGTCCATGGTATACTCCATGCCCGCGCAACCGCCCTTTTTGACACCGATCCGAAGCCCTTGCGAGCCGTCCTTATCCATGAGCCGTGCGATTTGTTTGATGGCAGCAGGGGTCAAAGACACCGCTTGCTTGCCGGGAATAGCGAACATTCTTTTGCTCCTTGTGCCGATAGCATTAGAATAGGGGCGCAGGGCAGAAGCATCAAGGTGGCTTTGGCGAATAATTCGCCAAAGCCGGATTTCTGATTTTCGGGGGTCAGGAGTGTGATGGCATCATGCAATTTGCATAATAGGTCGTGGTGGCGGGCCAATCAGAGAACATACCGATGATTCCGACCTCCTGCGCCAGAACGTCCAATACCTCGAAATAACCAGCGTCAGACTTCGTCACGTCTTTAACGCTTTGGAAATACCAACCGCCACCGTCGGCCAATGGGCCGGAACGCTCTAGGGACCAGGAAATGATGTCCAGATCGGCCTCTTTGATCGCTTTGGCATAGGCAGACGGCACAATTTTCCCGTCTTCGACAGTCACAAGCATCCACAAGGGCGGCGCAATATAGTTTACACCCTTGGCGTGAAGATCAGCCAGATCATGCACAAATGTTTTAGGGTCGTTGATGTTAAACCCTTCGGTGTTGTAGCTGGAATCAAGGAAAACCGCCTGTTTTCCAAATTCAGGTTCGTTTTCGATCCAATACAAAACATCCTCTAGATTAAAGCTCTGCGCCCAAACCTGCGCGGCATCAACACCGGCGGCTTTATATTCGTCGATCATAGCCTGCGCGTAATCGGCTTGCGAAAAACCGTCAAAGGGCATCTCGACCGATGGGGACTTCAATTCCGGCGTAAACTGAACTCCGAGCTCCTTGAGCAACGCAATGGATTCCGCGTGGCTCATGATGGTGCCTTTGGTCGCATAGAGATCTGTGCGAAAGTTAGCGGTGGCGTCCAGGTATTCTTCGACGGTGGTTGCCGCCGTGTTCCCTGCATCCATTTTCGCATTCAGGCTTTTGAACTCTGCAAAGGTAAGGTCGGAGGTGCGACATTCCGCAGTTGCCCCGGTGTCGCCATGCGCAGGGGAAAAGCCCTTGGTGCATTTTTGGGCGAGCTCTGTTGCCAGTATATTTGTGGTGGTGTGCAGATCGTTTTGCGCGTGGCGGCAGACCAATTGTTTGTCGGCTGTAAAGGTAACGTCACATTCCACAATACCCGCCCCCATACGGGCTGCAGCACGAAAGGATTCTTCTGTATGTTCGGGGAACATCAGCGCCGCGCCACGGTGACCAATAGAAAACGGATGTGGTTTCATTTCCATATCCTGACAGGACGCTAGTTTATCCTTCAGTGGGCCATCTTGCATTTGGTCGATCAAATAAAAGGGGCGAGGGCCCAATTCGACCTCGGCGGCAACGGCAGGAATAGCGGTAAATGCCAGGGCGGTAAGTAAAACGAGTCTCGACATGTGGAACACTCCAATCAAAGAAAAGATGTGGTCCAAATCGCCCAAGGACGTAACACTTACATAGCAGTAAGTTAAAGTTTTCGTAGGACTTGAGTAACGGTTTCCCTACATGAATCCCAGTTCAAGACGGGCTTCGTCGCTCATCATTTCCATTCCCCAGGGCGGCTCCCAGGTCAGTTGCACATTGACGTGTTTTACCCCGGGCAAAGGCTCCACCGCCTCGGCAACCCAGCCCGGCATCTCTCCGGCGACCGGACAGCCAGGGGCGGTCAGGGTCATGATGATGTCAATCTCGTTCTCGTCATTGATCTCAATGGTATAAATCAGGCCAAGATCAAAAATATTCACCGGAATTTCCGGATCATAGACAGAACGACAGGCCTCCACGATGGTTTCGTGCAGAGGGTGGTTCGTGCTGGAGGGTTTGATCAGCGGTGTACCTTCGAGCTGTTCAGAAGAGTCGGCGGTCATGAGGGATCCTATTAGTAGTTGAGCAAAGATATAAGGATTACACAGCAAAGGTCCAGAGGGGCGGGTGGGGCAAAATGGCCGGTTTCGGTAATCGGCGCAGGAAATCCGCAAAAGCCGCGGCTTTTCAAGCCCGCGCCAGTGCGCTATGGGGCGGTTATGACACAACACGTTTCTTTTAATCTGCACCACACCGACGGCAGCGCCCGTACCGGTATTCTTTCCACTCCGCGCGGTGATATTCGCACGCCTGCCTTTATGCCGGTGGGCACAGCGGCGACGGTCAAGGCGATGATGCCGGAAAGCGTGCGCGCCACGGGGGCGGACATCCTGTTGGGTAATACCTATCACCTGATGCTGCGCCCGACGGCCGAACGGATCGACCGGCTGGGGGGCTTGCACAAGTTCATGAACTGGGAGCGGCCGATCCTGACTGATAGCGGTGGTTTTCAGGTGATGAGTCTGGCCGGTTTGCGCAAGCTCACCGAAAAAGGAGTGACATTCAAAAGCCATGTGGATGGCTCCAAACACGAGCTGACACCGGAACGCAGCATGGAAATCCAGCGTCTGTTGGGCAGCGATATTGTCATGTGTTTTGACGAATGCCCGGCATTGCCTGCCACAGATGAACGGGTGGCTGAAAGCATGCGGCTGTCGATGCGATGGGCCGCGCGCTCTAAAGACGCCTTTGGTGATCGCCCGGGACATGCGTTGTTTGGCATCCAGCAAGGCGGCGTTAATCAGGACCTGCGCGGCGAAAGTGCCGAAGCCCTGCAACAGATCGGTTTTGACGGCTATGCCGTGGGCGGTCTGGCCGTGGGCGAAGGCCAAGAAGCGATGTTCGGGGTGCTGGACTATGCGCCGGATATGCTGCCCAAGGACAAGCCGCGCTATCTGATGGGGGTGGGCAAACCTGATGACATCGTCGGCGCGGTGAAACGCGGGATTGATATGATGGATTGTGTGCTGCCTTCCCGGTCAGGGCGCACCGGACAGGCCTTTACCCGCCACGGCGTCGTAAACATCAAAAACGCCCGCCATCAGGACGATCCGCGCCCGCTGGATGAAAATTGCAGCTGCCCGGCCTGCCGGAACTACTCTCGCGCCTATTTGCACCATGTGTTCCGCGCCAAGGAGATGATCTCCGGCATGCTTTTGACATGGCACAACCTGCATTATTATCAGGATCTTATGCAAGAAATGCGCGACGCAATCGCTGTGGGGGATTTTGCCGGTTTTGAATCGCGGTTCCACGCAGGTAGAGCGGCTGGCGATATCGAACCGCTTTGACTTTTAGGCCTCCGGCGGGGATATTTTAATCAAAATGAAAGCATTTCAGGATGAGATGAAAAGACGGTACAGGCGGGGACGCCGATGACCGTTCAAAGTGAAAGCGCCCTGCATGCTGAACCGCGTGCAGGGCGCCCTTCATTTTGACAGAAATATCCCCGCCGGAGGCTTATTTCTCTTTTATTTTGCGCCGCGCGACAGGGCGGCAACGCCGGTGCGTGCCACTTCGATTAGGCCCAAGGGGCGCATCAAATCGGCAAAAGCATCGATTTTATCGCCAGGGCCGGTGATTTCAAAGACAAAGCTTTCCAGCGTCGTATCCACCACATTGGCGCGGAAAATATCGGCCAGACGCATGGCTTCGACACGTTTGTCGCCGGTGCCGGACACTTTCAACAGCGCAAGTTCGCGTTCAACACTTGGTCCTTCGACAGTGAGGTCATTGACCTGATGGACCGGAACGATCCGGCCCAGTTGCGCCTTGATCTGATCGATCACGGCAGGGGTGCCAGTGGTGACCACGGTAATGCGCGACCGATGACCTTCGTGATCGATCTCGGCCACTGTCAGGCTTTCGATGTTATAGCCGCGACCGGAAAATAGCCCGATCACCCGCGCCAGCACACCGGCTTCGTTGTCGACGATGCAGGCAAGCGTGTGTTTTTCGATGATTTCGGCATTTGGATCGCGCAAGTTATACGCAGAATGGCTGGTAGCGCCTTTTTTGATTTTTAGTGCGTTCATTTGTCAGCCCTCCTTATACTAGAACCGCGCCGGAGGACCCGATCGCGTCTTGTGTTTCTGCATCGCCCATCAGCATTTGATTATGCGGTGCCCCCGATGGGATCATCGGGAAGCAGTTTTCATGCTTTTCAACCAAACAGTCGAAAATCACTGGCCCGTCGTAGTTGATCATTTCCATGATCGCGTCGTCCAGATCCTTTGGATCAGAGCAGAGAATGCCCTTCGCACCAAAGGCTTCGGCCAGTTTCACAAAGTCGGGCAGGGATTCAGACCAGCTGTGGGAATAGCGCTCGCCATGCAGCAATTCCTGCCACTGGCGCACCATGCCCAACCGTTCGTTGTTCAGGATGAACTGTTTGACCGGCAAGCGGTATTGCGCCGCCGTGCCCATTTCCTGCATGTTCATCAACCAGCTGGCTTCGCCTGCAACATTGATCACCAAGGCTTCGGGGTGGGCGATTTGCACACCAACCGATGCTGGCATGCCATAGCCCATGGTGCCCAGCCCGCCGGAAGTCATCCAGCGGTTGGGATCTTCAAAGCCCAGAAACTGAGCGGCCCACATCTGGTGCTGCCCAACCTCGGTGGTGATGTAACGGTCGTGGTCCTTGGTCAGGGCTTCGAGCCGTTCCAGCGCGTATTGCGGCTTGATGGTGGTTTCAGAGCCGGTGTATTTCAGGCAGTTGATCTTTTTCCAGCCGTCAATCTGTGTCCACCACTGCTTCAACGCCCCCTTATTGGTTTTGCGTCCGCCTGCTTTCCAGACACGCAGCAGATCCTCAAGTACATGACCAACATCACCGATAATCGGCAGATCAACGTGGATCACCTTATTGATCGAAGAGGGATCGATATCGATATGAACTTTGGTCGAGCCGGGGCTGAATTTTGACAGCAGGCCGGTAATCCGGTCATCAAACCGTGCGCCGATGTTGATCATCAGATCACAGTCATGCATCGCCATATTCGCTTCGTACAGACCATGCATGCCCAACATACCGATCCAGTTGTCACCAGAAGCCGGATAGGCGCCCAGACCCATCAGGGTCGAGGTGATCGGGATGCCGGTGGCATCCACCAATTCGCGCAGCAATTGGCTGGCCGCGGTGCCAGAGTTGATCACGCCCCCGCCGGTATAGAACACGGGGCGCTCTGCCGCTTCGATCAAGGAAGCAAGCTGTTTGATTGCGTCGATGTCACCTTTGACCTTGGGCTGGTAGTGGCTGGTGTTGATCTTGGCCGGGGGCGTATAGGTGCCATTGGCGAATTGAACATCCTTGGGGATGTCGATTAGGGTCGGACCCGGACGGCCCGAGGTGGCCACATGAAAGGCCTGATGCAAGGTTTCAGCCAGCTTGTCGGTTTCGCGCACCAACCAGTTATGTTTGGTGCAGGGGCGGGTGATGCCAACGGTGTCGGCTTCCTGAAAGCCGTCGGTGCCGATCATGAAGGTCGGAACCTGTCCGGTCAGAACAACCAAAGGGATCGAATCCAACAAAGCGTCGGTCAGGCCGGTGACGGCATTGGTCGCGCCGGGGCCTGATGTTACCAGTACAACACCTGGTTTACCGGTCGAACGGGCATAGCCTTCGGCGGCGTGAACCGCGCCCTGTTCGTGACGCACCAAGATGTGGCGGATGTCGTTTTGCTGAAAAATCTCGTCATAGATCGGTAGCACAGCGCCACCGGGATATCCGAACACTGTGTCCACACCCTGATCCTTCAGGGCTTGAACTACCATTTTCGCTCCGGTCATTTGACGTGTCATTTGAGTGCTCCGTGCTATTACTCAATCTTGCGTTACACATAAAAAAGCCCCCGAATTTCTTCGAGGGCGCATGGGATCCTTTGGGTGTCCGCGTTAACGGCCCATGCGCTGTTTCCTAATTAGTACGACGAGGTCGTCCATTTCGAAGGCTCCTTATTCGATGGCGGCGACATTAGAAGCGGTAGGCGGGAGCGTCAATGGTAAAAACCGGAATAAAGTGAGGTTTCGAGGTGTTTTTATTTCCATTTATTGCGGTGTTTGGGTGAATCTGGAAATTTTGATCAATTCGGGCAGGTGTTTTGGGCAAATGTTGCGGCGCGATTCGTATGGGGTGTGCTGGGACGAGGCTGCGCTGTTTACTTTCTTGCCTCCGGCGGGGATATTTTTGTCAAACTGAAAGAAAGTAGGATGGGTATGGCAAAGACTCAGGTTCTGGTGGAGTTCGGCATGGGCAGTTCCCTGCGGCGCGGGGATTACACCTCTGCGGCGGCGCGGGCCATCCGCGATGCGTTGTGGCATAATTCGATCAATGCGGCGGCGCTTTTCGGGTTTGAGAGGGCAGATATGATCATCGATGTTGATGTAGCGGTGATGCGGCCCGATCAGGTGCAGGTGTCCGAGCTTGAACAGATTTTCCCCTATGGTCAGGTGGCAATCCATCTGCAGAAGGGTGGGCTGGATATTGCAAAGCCAGATGCTGCCACAGGAGGTCCTACGGGAGACAGCACCGGGGGCAACACAGGGGCGGCCATGGCCAATGTGGCGGTGCGGGTGTCTTTTGATATGGAGCGGGTTGATGGCTGAGCAGCGGATCATTTTGGAAATGGGCATGGCCAATGATCTGTATGGCGAAGATTACACCAAAGCCGCTTGTCGCGCGGTTCAGGATGCGCTCCATCATTCATCGTTAACGCTGTTTTCAACCCTTGGATTGGATCATCGTGATATGCGGGTGCAGGTTCGTATCGGGGTTCAGGCGCCGGAAAAAGTGGATGTGGCCCGTGTCACCGCTGAGCTACCGCGGGGGGTGGCAACGGTGACGCCGGTTTTTGGCGGGATGAATGTGGCGCAGCCGGATGGCGGGGTGCATGTGATTGCCAGTGCCGCAATCGAGGCGTTTGTCGCCATTGATCCGGCGCAGTGGCGGCTGAGCGATAAAAAGAGCGGGCTTAGAGACTGACGCCGGTGCCTTGCAGCATGCCATGTTCCAGCGCATAGCGGGTCAGGCCGGCGGTGGAGCTGATCCCGAGCTTGCGTTTGATGTTTTTGCGGTGGGTTTCCACGGTGCGCACCGAAATATCGAGCACCTGCGCCACCTCTTTGTTGGATTTTCCCTGTGCCAGCTCCAGCAGGATGGTTTGCTCGCGGCTGGTCAGCGGCTCGCGTCCGTCGGCGGTTTTTGGGGTGAGGGCGGCATTGGCCCCTGTGCAAAGATACTGCTGACCAACCATGACTGCATCAATAGCGGTTTTGATTTCATCGGTTGGCACATCTTTCAGGATATAGCCCAGGGCGCCATGAGACAGGGCGGTGGAGATATATTCAGCACTGTCATGCATCGACAGGATCAGGATGCGGGTTTCGGGGCGGCGTTCCAGAATAATTTCGGTCGCCGATAGCCCGTTCACCCCCGGCATGTTCAAATCCAGCAACATCACGTCCGGATTGAGTAGCTGCACCTGATCAATGGCTTCTTGCCCGTTTTGAAGCGTGCCGACGACTTCGATATCGTCGAATGTTTCCAGAATGGCCTGAATACCTTCGGTGACCATCGGGTGATCATCGACGATGACAACGCGAACTTTGCTCATGCGGGTTCCTTACTTTGACTTTCGGGGGGCAGCAGATGTGTCAGGGGGACTTGGGCCTCGATGACGGTGCCGCTGCGCGACGACAGGATACGAATTTTGCCGTCCAGTTGTTCGATTCTTTCTTGCATATTTCGCAGGCCAAGACCATCGACCGCATCCGCCCGCCCGCGCGGCGTATCAAATCCTTTGCCATTATCAGTGATCCGCATGGTGGCGCCATTGGTGTGGCCGGTAAGCTTAAATGAGACATGGCTGGCTTCGGCGTGGCGTTCGATGTTGGTCAGGGCTTCTTGGGCAATGCGGTAAAGGGCAATCTTGGCATCCTGATCCAGACGGTTGCGGAACACCACGGTTTCCAGATCGGTAGAGATCTCTGTGCGGTTGCTGAATTCTTCGATCAGCGATTGCAGGGCTGGCCCCAGACCCAGATCATCCAGCACCCCCGGGCGCAAATCGCGGCTGATGCGCCGGACTTCCTGAATGGCACCGTTCAGATGATCGATGCCTTTGTCGAGGTTTTCAGAGGCGCGGTCATCCCCTTGGGTCAGGCGGCGGCGCGCCAGTTCCAGCGCGTATTTGACTCCGACAAGAATCTGGCTGATCGAATCGTGCAATTCGCGGGCCACGCGCCCCCGCTCTTCTTCTTGGGTGTCAAAAATCCGCTGGGTCAATTCCTTGAGCTTGGCATCGGCAAGGCGGCGTTCGCGGATGTTGATCATCAGACCAGAGACAAAAACCATCATCAGAGCCGACAGGGTAATGACCACGATATAGACAAAGGTGCGCTGAATGCGGGCTTCGACATCGGCGCGGGCAAGGGCGGTGGTTTCCAGCACATCATCGATGAAAATACCGGTGCCGACGGCCCATTTCCAATCCTGTAATCCCACCACATAAGTGACCATGCGCGCGGTCTCTCCGGTCGAGGGTTTGGTCCAGTCAAAGGTGTGATAGCCCGATCCCGATCGGGCGATACGGATCAACTGATCGGTGATAGGAACGTCGTTCAAGTCTTTCAAACCGCTCCAGTTTTTGCCGATCAGATAGGTTTGTCGCGGAGCCACGAGATTATTGCCTTGATAGTCGAAAACAAAGAAATAGCCGTCTTGTCCGTAAATCAACGAAGACAGAATTTGGGTGACTTCCAGTTTGGCGCGTTCGTCGTCGGGCAGGGCGCGGCCATAGACGTTGACAAAAGCGGTGCGCGCAATCGAGATGTAGTTTTCCAGCTCGGCCTTTTTGGCGATGATCATTTGCTCTTCGAGCGCGGCAATTTCGCGGTCGGCCAGATCCCGTGATTGTTTGACCACAACCACCGCAATTGCCGCCGCCGCAAGGATCAGCGGCAGTGTCGCCAGAAGCGCGAGCTTCTGGCCGTAGGTGAGCCGAAACCGGTCACGAAGCCGTGATTTTGTCCCCGTCATAGATGATTCTTTTTGGTGATCTCTGTCTATCGGCCCAAGCATGGTCAAACCGGCCCTTGGCGTCAATTCTTTGAGGGTGCACAAAAAACATGCATGTTTTTTAAGGGTTTGCATAAAAAAACCTGCTTCTGCGTAGTAGTAGGTATTTTCCGACGCAGCGTCACTCGCTAGGCTCCCTGCACTGGAAACGATCTGCCCCGTTTTAACGAGGGGCTATATATCTTTGGGAGGTACATCTATGGATCGTCGCTCATTTCTGAGAACATCCGCGCTTGGCGGCACAGCTGCTGCAGCAACCACACTGGCAGCACCAGCCTATGCGCAAGGCAAACGCAAACTGACGATGGTCACCACTTGGCCCCGCGGTTTTGCTGGTCTGGCCGATGCGGCGGATAAATCTGCAGAAAACATCAACGCCATTTCGGGCGACACGCTGGAAATCGAAGTAAAACACGCAGGCGAGCTGGTTGGCGCGTTTGAAGTGTTTGACGCGGTTACCGCCGGTCAAGCCGATATGTATCACGGCGCTGATTACTATTTTGTAAACCAGCATCCTGCATGGGCGTTCTACACGGGTGTGCCTTTCGGCATGACAGCCCTTGAGCAGAACAACTGGTACTACCACGATGGCGGCATGGAAATGCACCATGAGCTGGGTGAAATCTTTGGTCTGAAATCCTTCCTTGCCGGGAACACGGGTTCTCAGGCGGGTGGCTGGTTCCGTAAGGAAATCACTGGCCCCGAAGACTTCCAGGGTCTGAAATTCCGGATGCCCGGTCTGGGTGGTAAAGCCCTTGGTAACATGGGTGCGTCGATCCAGAACTTGCCAGGTGGTGAGATCTATCAAGCGCTGGCAGCCGGTGCGATTGACGGGACAGAATGGGTTGGTCCTTGGTCCGATGAAAAAGTCGGTTTCCAGGAAATCACCAAATTCTACTACACTGCGGGCTTCCATGAGCCATCTGCCGGTCTGTCCCTTGCGACAAACCTTGAAGTGTTCAACGACCTGACACCTCAGCAGCAAAAAGCCATCGAAATCGGTGCGGGCCATGCCAACGTCTGGAACCTGAGCCAGTATCAGATGAACAACGGTGCTGCCCTGCAGCGTCTGGCGTCTTCCGGTGTTAAAGTGCTCGAATTCCCTGACTCCGTCTGGGATGCATTCGGTGCGGCTTCCGCTCAGGTCTACGAAGAGTTCATGGGGGATGACATCTTTAAATCCACCTACGAAGCCTACACAGCTTCGATGAAAGCTTCTTCGGGCTGGATTGCAAAATCCTCCACAGAATATGTCGCACAGCGCGACCGCGTTCTGGGCTAAAACGCGTATTTAGGCAAATAGCGCCCCCCCGTTTTCGGGCGGGGGGCCGACAACCGTATTCCGACCGATGGGACGTCGGGGCGAATACTCTGGGACATTGGGGGGAGACATGCTGGACGGCATTCTCTGGTTCTTTCAGAACATTTTGACCGCTTTCTACAATTTCGGCTATGCAGTGACGCATCCCGGCCTGTGGCTTGACTGGTCCAATCCGGAAGCTCTCATCCGCTTTATCTACTATGGCGGCTCGGTAGAGTTCTTCTTTGTTGTTATCACGGCTTTCCTTGTGCTGACCGGCATCGGGTTTTGGAAAAACAATATCATGTGGGGCACCGTGCGGGTGCTCGAAGGTTTGGCCAACGGGATCGGACGGATCGCGGTTTGGGCCGGTCTGATCATGGTGCTGCAGCAGTTCGTCATCGTCTTTGTGCAACGGATTTTTGCCCAGTCAGAGATGGCTTTTGGGTTCGGCATCCAGTTTGCCTTTGATCTGAGCTGGTGGGCCGAAGGGTTGAAATTCTACAATGCGATGATCGTCGCCCTGTGCTGTACCTATACATTTGTTCAAGGCGGACATGTGCGGGTTGATCTGGTGTATTCCTCGGTTTCCTTCCGGACCAAACGGATGATCGACATGCTGGGGTCGCTGTTCTTTATGATGCCTTTTGCGATCCTGACCTGGATGTACGGATGGTATTTCATGTGGCGTCACCTGATCACGCCGAAAGTATCTGCCAGCGACAAGCTTGAGTTGATGCTGAAGAAATCGCGCATCGTGAAATGGAACGTGGAGACCATCGGCTTTTCGCCCAACGGCTTTAACGCTTACTTCATGTTCAAAATATTGCTGGTTGCTTTTGCGGGGCTCGTGTTCCTGCAGGCCATCGCGTTTTTCTACCGTTCCTATCTGGAATGGAAAGAAGGACCCGAGAGCGAAGGCAAATATCTGGATAAAGACGACCTTGGCGATCCTGATGCCAAGCTGGTCGCAGAAATCCACTAGAATAGGGACAGTTTCACATGCTTTTTGGACTTGATGGCGTCGAAGTCGGCCTGATCATCGTCTTCCTCTGTCTCTTTGGAGGCATTTTGACGGGCTTCCCGGTGGCTTTTGCCATCGCGGGGGCGGCGGTGATGTCCTTTTCCATCATCGCGGCACTGGATAGCGCCGGTGTTTTGATCCACCACGCGGTGGACAGCGGATCGGACGCCTATCGCGCCTTGACGGCGACAGGGGTGCATCCGGATAAGATATCGATATTCCGATACCCGGAATTGCCCACTTACGCATCGCCGGTGTTCCCGTCTGGTTGGGAAACCGCGATTGACCGCAACATCTCTTTCATCGTGAACCGGATGAACGAGCGCGTCTTTGCCGGGCAATCCATTGAAACCTTGCTGGCAGTTCTGATGTTCGTGCTGATGGGCATCACACTGGAGCGCTCCAAGATCGCCAATGATCTGCTGACAACCATGGCGCGGGTCTTTGGCCCTCTGCCCGGTGGTCTGGCGGTGTCGGTTGTTGTTGTGGGGGCATTCCTTGCTGCGTCTACCGGTATTGTTGGCGCGACTGTGGTGACGATGGGGCTGCTGTCGCTGCCCACTATGCTGCGCAACAACTACTCGCCTGAACTGGCGACGGGTGTGATCGCGGCGTCGGGTACGCTGGGGCAGATCATTCCACCCTCGATCGTGATTGTTCTGTTGGGTACGCTGGCGGGGGATCTGTATTCTGCCGCTCAGGAACAACGGGCGGCAGAAGCCGGTTGTTCGGATGCTTTGACCTATCTGGGCGAAGCTGCGGTTGTGTCCGTGGGCACGCTGTTCCAAGCAGCAATCCTGCCGGGGATTTTGCTGGCCATGTTGTACGGGCTTTATGCTTTTGGCTATGCAATGTTCCAACCGCACAAAGCGCCTCCCATCCAGTTCGAGGACTCGACCGGTGAGGTCATCACCAAACGCGATGGTCTGACATGGTTCGTCATGGTGCCGGTGTTGTTGATTGGCGGAACGATCTTTGCCAGCAGCTTTAACGTCATTGGCAGCCAGTCGGTGATCGTGGACAGCTATTCGGATGCCTCAGAGGCCGCAAGTCTGCGGACCAACGTCAGCGAGCAATGTCAGGCTTCCATGATCGAGCTACACGGTCAGGAAAAATGGGATACGGCGATTGCACAGCAAGAAGCAATCGAAGCTTCTGGTGGTGCACAAGCCAGCCGTTTGCTGACCGAAGAAGAAGTCGCACAGGCGCTGGAAGATAAGGTCGCTGCTGCGGCTCCTATTGGCACTGGTGTCGCTGTCAGCATGTTGCTGCTGGCGCTGGTACTGACCACGGCGCGGGGTGTATCGCCCCTGTCTGATCCAAAGCCGCTGATCATCGGTCTGGGTGCCATTCTGGTGGCCTTGCTGGTGGATGTGGTGCTGATCGGGCCGCTGACCAGCTCCGGTCTGAGCTTTGTGCTTCTGGCTTTGCCTTTGCTGGTCATCCTCTGGGCCTGTAAATACGCGGCCGGCATTCTGGGTAAGAATGATCTGTTGCGTGTGGTCTTCCCACCGCTGGTGCTGATTGTTGCTGTGCTGGGGTCGATCCTTGGCGGCATCACCAACCCGACACCGGCGGCGGCACTCGGGGCAGGGGGCGCGATCATGCTGGCGGCTTTCCGCAAATTGCAAGAAGAGGGCAAAGGCGGCGCAACCGTTATTCAAGCGGCCTTTGCGATTGTGATCATGATCCTTGCGGGCATCAATTTTGACCTGCGTATTCACCGTGGTGATGTGCCAGCTCAGGATTGGATCGCTTATATCGTGGCACAAGCGGCCTATCTCTATGCGATGTTCGGGGTGCTGTATTCTTGCTATGTCCTTTACCGTCGCGGGGTCCTGAGCCCCGTGGTGCGCGAGACAGCCAAGGTGACCAGCATGGTCTTCACCATCCTGATCGGCTCTCAATTGCTGAACCTTGTGGTGATCTCTTTCGGCGGCGAGCACTATATTCAGGAATTCCTGCGCAGCTTTGACTCCGAAGTGAAGGTCTTCCTGATCGTGATGCTGGTGCTCTTTGTGCTGGGCTTCGTGCTCGACTTCCTTGAGATCATCTACATCGTGATCCCGATTGTCGGGCCGGTGATCTATGGCGGCACGATGGATCCGAAATGGGTCACGATCATGATTGCGGTGAACCTGCAAACATCCTTCCTGACGCCACCCTTCGGCTTTGCTCTGTTCTACTTACGCGGGGTTGCCCCCAAAGAAGTCACGACAGGTCATATCTATCGCGGTGTTATTCCCTTTGTGTTGATCCAGGTGGCCGGTTTGGGTTTGCTCTGGGCTTTCCCTTCGGTGGTTACGATCATCCCGAACCTGTTGGGTCACTAAAACGGACCTCCTTTGAAAAACAAAAGCCGCCTCGTAAGAGGCGGCTTTTTTCGTTGTGGGATCGGTCGATTGTGTCGTTAGGCAGCGTTCTCGACAATCAGCGCAATCCCCTGACCACCACCGATGCACATGGTGGCCGCGCCGTAACGGGCCTTGCTGCGCCGAAGTTCATAAAGCAGTTTGGTGGCGATAATTGCCCCGCTGGCCCCAACAGGATGACCCAAAGCCACCGCCCCGCCGTTGGGGTTGACCTTGGCTGGATCAAGGCCCAGCTGCTGGCTCACCGCACAGGCTTGTGCAGCAAAGGCTTCGTTGCTTTCGACCACATCCAGATCGCCTGCTGACAGGCCTGCCTTTTGCAGGGCGTCTTGCATCGCAGGCACAGGCCCCATGCCCATATAGCGCGGATCAACACCCGCATGCCCATAGGACACAACCCGCGCCAAGGGGGTAAGCCCGCGCGCCTTTGCTTCGTCTTCTGTCATCAGGATAACCGAGGCGGCCCCGTCATTCAGGCCAGAGGCATTGCCCGCCGTCACGGTGCCATCTTTTTTGAATACGGGGCGGAGTTTTTCCATATCCGCCAAAGTTGCCCCGATCCGCACATGTTCGTCTGTATCAAAGTTTATTTCTTTGCGCCGGACGGTCATGGTGACCGGCACGATCTGGTCCTTGAAATACCCCTGCGCGATGGCATGGGCCGCGCGCTGGTGGCTTTGCAGGGCAAAAGCATCCTGATCGGCCCGGCTGATCCCGTATTTTTCAGAGATGTTTTCAGCGGTAATTCCCATGTGCCCATGGCCAAAGGGGTCATGCAGCGCGGCAGTCATCATATCGACCATCTGCGCATCCCCCATGCGTTGACCCCATCGGGCGGCGGGCATCAGATATCCGGCGCGGCTCATGCTTTCAGCACCACCGGCCAAGGCGATTTCCGCATCGCCCAACATGAGGGCCTGAATGCCGGATATAACCGCCTGCAAACCACTACCGCAGAGCCGGTTTACCGTCATTGCGGGGGCGGTTTCCGGCAGGCCTGCAGCAATCGCGATTGTGCGCGACAAATACATGTCCCGCGCTTCGGTATGGATGACATTGCCATAGAATGCCTGTTGCACGGCACCGGCCTCGATGCCTGCGCGTTCAATCGCGGCACGGGCAGTAATCGCCCCCAATTCGGTGGGTGCGATGGTTTTCAATGATCCGCCAAAACCGCCAATGGCGGTACGGGCGGCGCTGACGATAACGACGTTGGTCATGGGCGGCTCCTTGTTGCGATAGGGTTGCGCCAGTATGCCCACGGCACGCGGCCTGAACCAAGAGGGCCGCGCTATAAACCCCGCGTCACATCGGAAATGCGCTGCGGATCAGAACAATTGCAACAGGTCCCAGCGGTTGCCAAAAGGATCGCGCCAGACCGCAACCTTGCCATAGGGTTCTGTACGAGGTGCTTCTTCAAAGACCACCCCGCGGGCGGTCATCCGCTGGTAATCGCGATCAAAATCATCGGTGTTCAGCAGTAGAAAAACCCGACCTCCGGTCTGGTTGCCAATCGCGGCGGATTGCGGTGCCGTGACCGCTCGGGCCAGCAAAAGCCGGGTTTCGGTGCTGCCGGGGGGCGCAACCATCACCCAGCGTTTGCCCGCGCCCTGATCCTCATCGCAGATCAGATCAAAGCCGAGCGTCCTTACATAAAAATCAACGGCAACGTCATAGTCCGGTACCACAAGGGCAAGCGCGCCAATGTGTTGCCGGGCCATAATCAGCCCTTGGTGGGGCGGGTGTCGGGCAAGGAAATCCGCGCGACCTGCTCGGCAATCGGTGAGACCGACAGCGGGTGCGTGTCGGATGCAAAGTCATCACTGGGGGTCATGTTTTGCCAGCGCCCCTGACGATAGACCTCAAGGGCGGAAAATCCGGCCTTATAGCCCATCTTCGGGCTGCCCGCGACCCAATAACCCAAATAGACATAGGGCAGGCCGGCGGCCCGCGCCAAAGCGATATGATCCAGAATAATATGGGTGCCAAAACTGCGCCGCGATTGCGCGGGGTCATAAAAGGAATAGACCATTGATAGGCCATCATCGAGCACATCGGTCAGGCAAACGCCGGTCAGATCATTCTCTGCATCGCGATATTCTACCACGCGTGACCGGATCGGGGTTTCCTCGATCATTGCGGCAAATTCGAAAATATCCATGTCGGCCATGCCCCCATCGGCGTGTCGACCGTCCAGATAGCGCCGGAACAAATCGTATTGATCCTCGGTGGCCCACGGGGAATTGGCGACACGGGTCAGGTCGCGATTGCGCCGCAGGGTGCGTTTCTGGCTGCGCGAGGGGATAAAATCAGCCACCCGAATGCGGGCGGACAGGCAGGCGGCGCAATCCGCACAGGAGGGGCGGTAAAGCACATTCTGCGAACGTCTGAACCCCTGTTTAGAGAGGGAGTCGTTCAGGGTTTCGCAATGCTCCCCCTGAAGCGAGGTAAACAGTTTCCGTTCCATCCGGCCTTCAAGATAGGGGCAGGGCTGGGGGGCGGTGACATAGAACTGCGGAGCAAGGGGTAATGTATGGCGCATGGGGTCCGAAAAATAATCCGTTGCCCCAAGGTTAGCAATGCAAACGCGAAAGGCAAGCCCTTCGCGTTACATGACCTTTCCGGGCCTTAAAAGCGCGCCGCTTTGTTTACCGCCGCAGTGCCTAGGAACATATCGGTCAGACCCTGACGACGGCTGCTGGTCATCATCAAAATGATCGAAATCACCTGAGGCAAAACCATGGATACCGAAATCGTATAGGCAACCGTGTGCAACAGTGCCATGGCGGTGTCGAATTTTTCACCGCGGTGGGTGCGAAACTCGATCGACATCAGGCGCATGCCCGGGGTGGCGGAATGGCGCGAAATCGACACGGTCCGGTAAATCAGGCTTACACAGAGCACAAGGAAAGGAAGGAAAAACAAGCCGGTAAAGGCTGTTAGAACCACCGCAAGTGCGGTTATCAGACCAATAAAGACCATATCCACCAGCCACGCGAAAAACCGTTTGGCGGCGACGTCCTCGTAGAATTCGGCGTGTGTTTCAGGATTGGGGAGACCCCAAAGCGGCTCTGTCATAGACATGGTATGGTTTTTCCGTGGGTTAACTGCAAGAGGGGTTTCCGGCCCAAACCTTGGGCCGGTATCGTTTCGGATTTAGGCGTTGACGGTGTTCTCGTCGTTTTCGTCTTCATTCACGGTTTTGGCCGTGCTGGAACGTTCGTCCATGAACTGGTCAAATTCGGCCTTGTCTTTGGCTTCGCGCAGACGCTGCATAAAGCTTTCAAAGCTGTCTTGCTCTTCTTCCAGACGGCGCAGGGTTTCTTCCTTATAGGAATCAAACGCCATATTGCCGGAACTGCGGAACTTACTGCGTGTTACGCTGTGATTGCGGCGTTTGCTTGCGCATTTTCCTGAAAACATTCGTTTACTCCATATCATATAGGCAAGAAGGGCGAGGCCGACAGGCCAGAAAAAGATAAAGCCAAGGACCATTGCTGCGATCCATGCGCCTTTACCGCGCTCATCGAGCCAGGTTTCGGCTTGGGTGGGCCAAGTGGCGACGGTGCTCATAAGGGTCTCTCCGGGGTTACAGGTTTCTGTTTCAATGTGAATGCCTTTCACATCATAACAGATCGGATGTCTGGCCCCGGTTATCAAGAGGCAATGTAAAAGATTTTAACATAAATCTACTATACCGTTTTATTTCAGTAATTTAAGTGATGAAATATTTTTGTATTTTCGGATTGGCAGAGGTGTGCGTCGTGTGAAAATTTATGGTTTTGCAGGGAGGAATTGCCGTCGGTGCTGTCGAAATCCGGTTGACCTCGGGCGCATCAGACAACACGCTAAGATTATGAATTTTGCCAGTCGTATCACCCGAATACCCCGCCCCTTTGACCCTGATCGCGGGGCGGAGGCCGTTGAGCTTTTCCCCGATTTTGCACCAGAGGTCTCTGAGGTCGTCGCGGGCGCGGCTGGATGCAGCCCGTTTCTGCTGTCCTTGATGCAAAGAGAGCAAAGCTGGTTGGCAGAGGTCTTGCCGGGGGCACCGGAAGCGGCCATTGCGCAGGTTATGAATGATGTGCGCGCGCTACCGGTCGAGCAGTTGAACGACGGGTTGCGGCAGGGCAAACGCCGATTGGCGTTGATTACCGGACTGGCAGACGTGGCCGGTGTTTTTGGCCTGTTTGAAGTCACTGGCGCGTTGACCGATTTTGCCGATCTGTCGGTGGATCTTGCCCTGAAGGCAGAGATCGCGCGTGAAATCACCCGCGGTAAATTGCCGGGGCTGACGCAGGATGACGTGGCGGCGGGCGGGGGCATGGTCGCGCTTGCCATGGGCAAGATGGGTGCCGGAGAGTTGAATTATTCGTCGGATGTCGACCTGATTTGCCTGTTTGATGAAACCCGGTTTGAGCCGGACGACTATCACGAGGCTCGATCCGCCTTTATCCGCGCCACGCGCAATATGTCCAAAAGGCTGAATGATCGCACCGCCGAAGGCTATGTGTTCCGGATGGATTTGCGGCTGCGCCCCGATCCCTCGGTAACGCCGGTCTGCCTGTCGATGGAGGCCGCCGAGCGCTATTATGAAAGTGTCGGACGCACATGGGAGCGTGCCGCCCACATCAAGGCGCGCCCCTGTGCTGGTGATCTGGACGCCGGGTGGCGGTATTTGAAAGAGCTAACGCCCTTTGTCTGGCGCAAACATCTGGATTTCGCCGCGATCGAGGATGCCCATGACATGCGGTTGCGTATCCGTGATCATAAAGGGTTTCACGGAGCGATCACCCTTGAAGGGCACAATATGAAGCTCGGGCGCGGGGGCATTCGCGAGATCGAGTTTTTCACCCAGACCCGACAGATTATCGCCGGAGGGCGGGATGTGGATCTGCGCAGCAGAGAGACATTACCCGCATTGCGCGCGCTGACTGACAAGGGTTGGGTGGGTGAAGAAATACGTGCAAAGCTTAGTGATCATTATATTTTTCACCGCACGGTAGAGCATCGTATGCAGATGGTGAATGATGCCCAGACCCATGATCTGCCTAAAACCGAAGAGGGGTTTCAGCGGCTGACCGCCTTTATGGGTCGCGATGATATGGACCTGTTGCGTCAAGAGATTTTTGACCGGCTGACCGATGTGCACCACCTTACCGAAAGCTTTTTTGCCCCTGACGAAGCGCCGGATGAGCCGGAACATTCAGAGGCCGCCGCCGCAACCATTGCGCGCTGGTACAGCTATGGGGCTCTGCGATCGGATCGGGCCAAAACCGTATTCAAACGGTTGAAGCCAGAGCTGATAAAGCGGTTGAATAAATCCGCCAACCCAGATGAGGCCTTGAACCAGTTTGACGGGTTTCTGGCCGGTTTGCCCGCCGGGGTGCAGCTTTTTTCGATGTTTGAAGCCAACCCGCATCTGATTGATCTTATTGTCGATATCGCAAGCACAGCGCCGGAACTATCGCGCTATCTGGGGCGCAATTCACAGGTGCTCGATGCGGTGATCGCGGGGCGCTTCTTTGAAGGTTGGCCCGGGGTCGCCACTTTGCGGGCCGATCTGTCAGAAAAGTTGGGCGCGCTTGAGGATTACGAAAAGAAACTGGATACGGCGCGGCGCTGGAACCGTGAATGGCATTTCCGCATTGGTGTGCACCATCTACGCGGGTTGATCGATGCGACCACCGCCGGTCAGGAATATGCCGATCTGGCCGAAGCGGTCCTGCAGGCGCTAACCCCGCATATCGTGGATGAATTTGCCCGCAAACATGGGCCGATGCCCGGACGGGGGGCGGCGGTGCTGGGGATGGGGTCTTTGGGGGCAGGGCGGTTGCATTCGCACAGCGATCTGGACCTGATCATCATCTATGACCCGATGGGGACCGAATATTCCGAGGGACCGCGCCCGTTGGCGACCCGGCCTTATTTCGCTCGCCTGACGCAGGCTTTTGTCACCGGTTTGACGGTGCAAATGTCCGAAGGTAGGCTCTATGAAGTCGACATGCGCCTGCGGCCTTCGGGGCGGCAGGGGCCGGTGGCCACGGGCTGGGCGTCGTTTCAGAACTACCAACAAGACGAGGCTTGGGTCTGGGAGCATCTGGCCTTGACGCGGGCGCGGGTTCTGATTGGCAATCCGGCCCTGGCACAGGACATCGAAGATTTCCGCTGTGCGCTGTTGCGCCAAAAGGGCG
The DNA here is from genome assembly GCA_947498155.1 of uncultured Pseudoruegeria sp. Lineage (GTDB taxonomy): Bacteria > Pseudomonadota > Alphaproteobacteria > Rhodobacterales > Rhodobacteraceae > Pseudoruegeria. The sequence continues at coordinate 8,200 of CANMJD010000003.1, read as the reverse complement.
CGCCGGAACGGGTGCTGCCGCAGGTGCGCGAGATGCGCGCTCGACTGGCCGCTGCCAAAGCGATGGAGGGGCCGTTTGATGCCAAAAACGGCGCAGGCCGGATGCAGGATCTGGAACTGACCGCACAGGCGGTTGCGCTATTGGCAGGAGAACCGGCCATGGCCTTGCCGGATCAATTGCAGGCCGGAGTTGCCAAGGGGGTGTTAACGCAATCAGACGCCGATGACCTTTGTGCGGCCTATGATGTGATGTGGCGGTTGCGGGTGGCGTCCAAACTGTTGACCGATGGTGGGGTGGATGCGGATAAAATCGGTGAAGGCGGGCGCGAGTTTCTCTTGCGGGAGACCGGATTTGACGACATGAGGGCGCTGCAACAGTCTCTTGAGACGCTTTCAGGCCGGGCCGCCGAGGTGATTGATGCTATTTTGCAGGATTAACAGCGGCCAAATAAGAAACACAGGGTCAGGATAACGATGGACTATGATGCAAAAGGGTTGATCCGCGAAAGCTACCGGATTGACGGGATCACCGGGGGGGAATGCCGCTCTATCTTTCTGGATTGGGCCATCAGCCTGCCCGCAGAGGGCACGGCACAGGACGGCATCAGTCAGATGCTGGATAAATACGGTGCGCAAAATCCCGATCACCCGATGACCGCCGTTCTGCGCGAAGGCCTTGCCCAACCCAGCAAAACCGGCCGCCGTGGCGGGCGCAGCGCGCGGGTGCCTGAATAGGGCGGGCTATCACCGGGTTGATGATACTGGGCAGACCGCTGCCGTCGCGCCGATCAAAGGCTGGCGCGCGCAGCGCATGGCATATTTCGAGGGCCGCCATACACGGTTTGGATCAGCTTTCGGGCGTCCAATCCGGCTGTGTTGCAAAGCAAGCAACGTCATCGCCAAGCTGATCTCAATGGGGTTTATCACGTTCAAAAATGACCACCTCAATCTTGAGCTGCTTTGCATCATCCATGGTGCCAAGGGACAGGGTCAGGTGATCCGGTAGTCGTGTGTTCCTGCCGTAAATCGGGCTCCCGCAATCTGCGCAGAATACTTTGGTAACCTTAGAGCCCTTGTCGGAAACATAGCTGAATTCGCTTGGTTTTCCACTCAGAGAAACTGCTTTGTAAGGGAACACTGCACCGACGGTGTGGCCCGTGCCGCTTAATCGGCGGCATGCTTCGCAATGGCATTGAGCGACGACGACAGGCGGCCCGGTGGCGGTGTATTTGATCGCGCCGCAAAGGCATTTTCCGGTGAAGATCATCGTCATGCAGGCACCCTTTTATTGTCATCCCATTCCCGCAACTGCAATTTATATCCCAGGACGGGGTGCTGCGTAGGCCACTTCGCCATTTAACCGGCCAGTCACTATAGGGTTTACCATCAGTTGAACTTTGCACAGCCACAAAAAAGGGCCAAGGGCATCTGCCCTCAGCCCTGTTTCATGTGATGTGAAGAGTCTTATTTGCCCAGAGCGGCGGCTTCTTTGGCCAGCGCGACAATGGCATCCCAATCTTGAGCATCCACCAGCTGCTTTGGGGCAACCCAGCTGCCACCGACGCAATAGGTGTTGGACAAGGACAGGTAATCCATGGCGTTTTTCAGCGAAATGCCACCAGTTGGGCAGAAGGTCACCTGCGGGATCGGTGCACCGATGCCCTTGAGCGCGGCAACACCGCCGTTGGCCTCGGCGGGAAAGAATTTCTGCGTGGTATAGCCGCGTTCCAGCAGGCGCATGGCCTCGGAAGACGTTGCAGCGCCGGGCAGCAAGGGCAGGTCTTCGTCTTCGCAGGCCTGCAACAGGATATCGGTCGCACCGGGCGAAACCCCGAAGGTCGCCCCGGCGGCTTTGGCCGCTTTGACATCGGCGGGGGTCAGCAATGTGCCAGCCCCGACAACACCACCCTTTACGGTGGACATGGCTTTGATCACATCCAGCGCCGCAGGGGTGCGCAGAGTGACCTCAAGGGCGGGCAGGCCACCGGCAATCAGCGCTTCGGCCAAGGGAATGGCAGTGGCAACATCGTCGACCACGAGAACCGGAACGACGGGGGCTAGTTTGCAGACGTCGGCGGCGCGTTGGCTGGCCTCTTGAGGTGTCATGTGCAGGGTCCTTTATACGATTACGGCAGCGCCGGTAGAAGCGGTGCTCACATTATTGCGGAAAACATCAAACATTTCTCGGCCAATGCCGTACCTGTTAGCGCTAAGATCCGCAACCACCGGGGTGCGGGAATCAAAATCTTCAGCCAGAATATTGATGGTTCCTGCGACCGCATCCACCTCCATAATGTCGCCATCCTGCACGCGGGCCAGTGGCCCACCGGCAGCAGCTTCGGGGGATAGATGGATGGCGGCTGGCACCTTGCCAGAGGCACCGGACATGCGCCCGTCTGTCACCAGCGCGACCTTTAGCCCGCGATCCTGAAGCACCATCAGGCAGGGGGTCAGTGCGTGCAATTCCGGCATCCCGTTGGCTTGCGGGCCTTGGAAACGCACAACCACAATGGTGTCTTCGGTAAATTCACCGGCGGCAAAGGCGTCTTTGACCGACTGTTGATCGGTGAACACGCGGGCAGGGGCCTTAATGATGCGTTTGTCTTCGGCCACAGCAGAGACCTTCATGATGCCTTCGCCCAGATTGCCCGAAAGATGTTTCAGCCCCCCTGTGGGTTGGAAGGCCGATTTCGTGGGGCGCAGGATTTTGTCGTTCAGGGTTTCGCCAGCACCGTCTTCCCAGCGCACTTCGCCATCGACCAGTTTTGGCTCTTTGGTATAAAGCTCCAGCCCGTCGCCGGCGATGGTGACGGTGTCGGGGTGCAGCAGACCGTCGTTCAACAATTCGCCGATCATATAGCCCAGTCCGCCTGCGGCGTGGAAATGGTTCACATCGGCCAGACCATTGGGATAGACTTTGGCCATCAGCGGCACGACGTTAGAGAGTTCGTCAAAGTCTTGCAGTTCCAGCAAAACACCGGCGGCGCGCGCCATTGCAGGCAGGTGGAGCACGAGGTTGGTCGAGCCACCGGTGGCCATCAGGCCAACGATACCGTTCACAAAGGTGCGTTCATCCAGAATATCGCAGGTCGGGCGGAAATCATTGCCAAGACCGGTGATCTCCATGGCGCGCTGCGCGCCCGCAACCGTCAACGCCTCGCGCAGCGGTGTGCCCGGATTAACAAAAGACGCGCCCGGTAAGTGCAGGCCCATGAATTCCATCAGCATCTGGTTGGTGTTGGCTGTTCCGTAAAAGGTACAGGTGCCCGGGCCGTGATAAGAAGCCATTTCGGCGGCCATCAGTTCTTTGCGGCCAACTTCGCCGGTGGCAAATTTCTTGCGGATTTGCTGCTTTTCATCATTCGGCAGGCCCGAAACCATTGGCCCCGCCGGCAGAAACACCGACGGAATAAAGCCGAAAGTCGCAGCCGCGATGATCAAGCCGGGGACGATTTTATCACACACACCCAAAAAAACCGCCGCGTCATAGGTGTTGTGCGATAGTGCGACGCCGGAGGCCAGAGCGATCACATCGCGTGAAAACAGCGAAAGTTCCATGCCGACCTCGCCCTGTGTAACGCCGTCACACATAGCAGGCACCCCACCGGCGACCTGTGCTGTCCCGCCGATGGCGCGCGCCGCATCGCGGATTAGGGCCGGGTAGGTTTCAAAGGGCTGGTGAGCGGAGAGCATGTCATTATAGGCCGTGACAATACCCAGATTGGCCGCGCGTTCGGCCACCAATGCGCCTTTGTCATCGCCCATAGCCGCATAGGCATGGGCCTGTCCGGAACAGGACAAATGGGCGCGGCGCGGGCCATCTTCGGCAGCGGCGCGCATCCGCGCCAGATAGGCGCTGCGGCTGTCGGCACTGCGGGCGCGAATACGGTCTGTGACTTTGGCGATAGTTGAATCGAGGGGCATATCTGAAATCCATGAGATTTGCGTTTGGCGTATCTATACCACAAGCTGTTAGCGCTAACAAACCGAAACTACTTTTGTAGGCCCGCCATAATGTCGCGCTCATGGCAAGGGCCGGAATTTGGGGTGGAACTTGCCTAGTTATCCCCGAAAAGCCGGTGAAAAGGGGCGAAAAAACACGGAAAGGCTGCGGCAGCTGCACAGTTTTGCCTTAATTGCGTGACAGTTTTATCTCAAATATTCGGGAAAAACCGAGTGAGGTGGATGATGAAAATTTTAAAGATTACAAGCAGCATTGCATTGATCGCAGCCCTGTCGGCCTGTGGGTCCGCAGGTACAGTGGCCCGATATGCGCCGCTGACAACCGAAGTCACAGCCACGGAATCTGTTAGCATTCCTCGCGATTACAATGTGGTGGATATCCGCGTTAATGTGCCCGAAACCCTCGAGGTTTCAGAGGCCAACCGGTACTTGCCCGTGGCCGATATCGTGTGGCGCGGCGATCCCTACGGCAACCGCTATGAGCAAATCGAAGCGATTTTTGAAACCGGTATGACGCGCGGTGCGGCCCAGATGAATGGCAACCGCGATGTGATCGTCGATATTGAAGTGGTCAAATTCCACTCGCTCACCGAAAAGACCCGCTATTCCTTTGGTGGTGTGCATAATATCAAATTCTTGATGACGGTGCGGGATGCGGAAACCGGTGTGGTGATCGAAGAACCGCATATGGTCAGTGCCAATCTGGACGGCTACGGCGGTAAACAGGCGATCGAAGCCGAGCGGATCGGCCAGACCCAGAAGGTGCGCATCACCGATCACCTCTCGCGGGTCATCGTGCAGCAGCTTTCGACACCCGTATAGCATTCTCTCTTTGCAGAGACCGACAGAACACAGTAGGAGGAGGGCATGACGCTTTCCTCCTTTCCCGTTGTTCGCCTTAAACCGAAACTTGATGCCCGACCGATCCGGTTCGGCTTCCCTTGGGTCTATGCCAATGAGGTGGTCACCGACCGCCGCACCAAGGCCATTGCCCCCGGAACCATTGCCCGTCTTGAAGACGGGGAGCATCACCCGATGGGGGTGGTGGCGGTTAATCCCAATAGCAAAATTTTCTGCCGGATGCTGGATCGCAACCCTGATGCGCTCATTGATGCGGATTGGCTGCGCGGCAAGCTGACGGCGGCCTTGGCCCATCGTGCCCGACTTTATGCCGAGCCGTTTTATCGTTTGGTCCACGCCGAGTCTGACGGCTTGCCCGGTGTGATCATCGACCGCTTTGGCGATGTGCTGGTGATCCAGCCCAACGCGGCCTGGGCAGATCAGCTGTTTGACACATTGGCGGCAGTGGCTGCCGATGTCACCGGCGCAACCACGGTAATCAAAAACGCTACCGGACGGGCGCGCAGCCTTGAAGGGCTGGACGAAGAAACCTTGGTCGAACGCGGCGGTGTTGACGGGCCTGTACCGGTGCAGATGAATGGCGCAACCTATATGGCCGATGTCATGGGCGGGCAGAAAACCGGCCTGTTCTTTGATCAACGGCCCAATCAGGCTTTTGCCCAATCCCTGAGTAAAGACGCGCGGGTTCTGGATGTGTTTTCCCATGTAGGCGGGTTTTCTTTGGCAGCGCTAGCAGGCGGTGCGCAGAGTGCTGTAGCGGTCGACAGCTCTGCGGCGGCCCTTGATCTCGCCACCCAAGGGGCGGCGGCGCAAGGCGTTTCGGATCGCTTCTCGACCCGCAAGGGCGATGCGTTCGCGATGCTGGAATCATTGGATGAAGAAGGTGCGCAATTTGACGTGGTGATCTGTGATCCACCCGCTTTTGCCCCCAACAAGGCCGCCATGGATCGCGGGCTGCGGGCCTATGAACGGGTGGCGCGATTGGCCACGCCTTTGGTCGCTCCGGGCGGATATCTGGGGCTTTGCTCCTGTTCCCATGCTGCCGATCTGGCAAAATTCCGCAGTGCCTCGGTGCGCGGCATCGGTCGGGCAGGGCGGAGTGCACAGTTAATCCACACTGGTTTTGCCGGTGCCGATCATCCGCTGATGCCGCAACTGGCCGAAAGCGGTTACTTGAAAGCATTGTTCTTCCGTCTGATGCCATGAAACTGGTGATTGACGCCTGCGTGCTCTATCCTTCTGTTCTGCGGGAGGTGGTTTTTGGCGCGGCCAAAGCCGGTCTGTTCACCCCGTTGTGGTCGGAGCGGATTTTGGGTGAATGGACCCATGCAGTGGCGCGTTTGGGGCCGGTGCAGGCGATGCAGGCCAAATCAGAAGCTGCCGTTTTAGCGGCGCAGTTTCCAAAGGCATTGGTGCCGGCGGATACCGTGTTGGAAGCGCAACTATATCTGCCGGATCCAAATGATCGCCATGTGTTTGCCACGGCGATCACGGCCGCAGCTGAAGGTATTCTGACCCTCAATCTGAAAGATTTCCCGACCCGCAGTCTGGCGGAATATGGTGTCTCACCGATTGGACCGGATGCCTATTTTTATCAGATCGGGCAACGCTCCCCCGAGATATTGCGCCCCGTCACGGACGCGGTCCATGCCCAAGCGCAACGGCTGTTGGGAGAGGCGATAGCGCCCCGTGCGCTCTATAAAAAGGCGCGTTTACCCCGGATGGCAAAGCTGTTCTATGGCCCACAGGCAGCGCAATAGGCAGAGTTTTCTGGCCTCCGGCGGGGATATTTTTATCAAAATGAAACTGCCGTAATCAGCGCGGTGCGACGCGCCATTTTTCTTCCAGCACTTCGAGCGCCTTGATCCGTTCGACGGTTTTCGGATGACTTAGGAACCACGCAGGCATCGCACCGGCGTTGGAGGCCGTCAGCGCGTCCAATTTGCGAAACAGGCTCTTTTGCGGCTCAACGCCGATACCGGCTTTGGTCAGCAGGGCAGCAGCATAGGCGTCGGCTTCATATTCGTCGGCGCGCGACAGGCGGGCGGCCAGAAGCGAGGTCAGCGCATTGGCGATCATGGGGCCGACACCGGGAATAAAGCGCGAGATCACCATGGCCATGGCAGTGCGCAGGGCATTCTGGCCGGAAAAATCAATCATCCGTCGGCGGGAGTGACCAAGCGCAACATGGCCCAATTCATGGGCGATGACGCTGCCGATCTCATCTCGGCTGACCTCTCCGGCGCGGTATTTATTGTAAAACCCGCGGGTAATGAAAATCCGCCCATCCGGTGCGGCCAGCCCGTTGATCGGGTCAATCTCATAGATGTGGACGGGTACGGAGGGGACTTCCAATGCGGCGGCAAAGCGATCGGTTAGCGATTTAAGCGCCGGATCAGCCAGACGCGTGGATTTTGCATCCAGCTCCCTGCGGGTACGCCAAGCGGAAAAATGATAGATCGCAAGGCCGTAAAAGAGGGCCAACAGGAGGGGGGCAAGTTTTAACATGGTGTTAATATGGGGCTGTCACAGTGCAGGGGCAAGCCGCAGAAGACGGCATGCCCACAGATAATGCAGCGCAAATCCCACGCGGCCTATTGGGAAAGGATCAGATTAACCGCTGATTGGTTGCCGGTACTGCGGGCTTTGATCAGCTGCATCATCTCTGCGGTAGAATAGCGTCCCACCTCGACGCCGGCGCTTTGGGCGAGGGTTTGCTGTCCAGATGTCGGCACATGCCGGCTTGAGATTGTTTCATGCAGTGGTACGGCAGAGTTCAGGATGAAATTGACCCGTGCGCGGTTGCCATCGCGCTGCGCGTCGATCAACTGTTGCAGTTGCGCTTGAGAATAGACGCCCGGTTGCACACCGGCGATCTCGGCCAGTTTGCGTTGCCCCGGTGAGACTGTGTCACCGGCAAAGGCGGGTGTGGTAAAGCTTAGGGCCAGTGCAAGGAGGGATGCTGTTTTTAACATGACTGTCTCCTGTCTTCGGGAGGAATAAAAGGGGGCGTGGCGGCCGGGAGGAGATGCCGCCACGCCTGTCCGCAAAGGGCGGAAGGGGTCTGCTTATTTGGTCCGAAAGCGGATTTCGACCTGATCATTGTCCTGAACGGCTTTGTCCAAGCGCTGCAGTTCATTCACAGTGTAGTCGTTTGCGTCCACACCCAGCGTTGCGGCCAGCATTTTGTGACCGGCACTTGGCACCGAAGAGGTCGAGACCACGCCATTGTCGGAATAGGTACCGGCCTGGCTCAGGATGAAGCGGACTTCTTCGTCGTCATTGTCGCGATCTGCTTGGATCAAGCGTTCCAGCTGGGCGATGGTAAAGTCGGATGCGTCGACACCGGCTTCGGCGGCAAGTTGAGCTTTGCCTGC